>NZ_JAKRFN010000022.1 GCF_022348085.1 Mycobacterium sp. PSTR-4-N
GCGGTGTCCGGAGCCGGGCCCACGACGAACTCGGGGTTGACGCCCGCCGGCAGATGGGCCTCGGCGCCGGGCACGGCTCCCGCCGCCGGGACGTGCGCGACGGGTTGCACGAACTGGTTGACCGCCGATGCCACGTCACGCGACGGCGCCGGCGCCGCGGCGTCGCCCGCGAAGACCGCCGCGGCGGCCATCAACATCGACGCCGCGTTCGACGGGTCCGCGGCGGCCTGCTGGATCACCGGCCCGAGGCTCTGCACCGCGGGCAGGCCCGGCGCCGTGAGCCCGTCGATCGGCAGCGGCGCCGCCGGGTCGGCGTGAGCGACGCCGGTCACGCCGACCGCCAGCAACGCGGTCGATGAACTCACCGCCAAGGCGGTGGTGAGCATCGTCCTGATCGTTGACATGGTTCCCCTCGTGTCGGATGGGCGGTTAACGGGCGAGCGGCGTCAGGGCAGGGCCGAGAGCAGCGGTGCCGCGACAGGAGCGGCCGGTGCCGCGGGGGCAGCCGGTGTGGTGGCAGCGCCGCCGGTGGGCAGCAGGCCCGCCAGCGGGGACCCGCCGGGCAGCAGCGACGCCAGGCTGCCGGGTGCGCCGAGCACATCGGTCAGCCCCGACAGCGGGGATGCGGCGGCCGGCGTGTTGACCGGCGGAACGGTGGTGGTGTTGCCGGCCGGGATGGTGCCCGGGGTGGCGGTCACCGTCGGCATGGCCGCGGGCAGCGTCTCCGGCAGCGCGGCGACGGCGCCGGGCAGCGCGTTCACGCTCGGAGGCAGTGTCAGCGACGCGGTGGCTCCCGGGGCGGGGGCCAGCGGGGCGGTGGCGGCACTCGTCGTCGCGCTGGCCGCGGCGGGGGCGCCGCCCATCAGGTTGGCGAAGCCCTGCATGAGCTGCGTCGCGGCCGCCGGGTTGGCGGCGAGTTGCTGCAGGAACGGCAGTCCGGGCACGGCGGGTGCCGGGGCAGGCGCCGGGGCCGGCGCGGGTTGAGCGGCGGCTCCCGCGCTGAGGGCGACAGCAGCCGTCACCGCTCCTGCCGCAGCAATCATCGTGGTGGCGAACAGTTTCCGGGTGCGGTGCATGAGGTCTCCCAATCGGTGTAGTGGCACGCCTGGACCCGAAGCTAGCCTGTTACTAGAGTTACTCAAGTGACATGAGTGGCATTTATTCAACCGTTACGGACGTGAAGGCAGACGGTGACCGAGCACCCTCGTCGCTAAAGTCGCAGCCATCGACACCATCGAGACGGCCGCGGGCTCACGGTGGGCAGCCCGGCTGTCCGCTGCGGCCCCTGCGCTCCTGATCCTGAGCATCGGCGCCCGGCTGGCGTGGACCTACCTGCTGCCCAACGGCGCGAACTTCGTCGATCTGCACGTCTACGTGGGTGGCGCAGCCGCACTGGACCGGCCCGGCACCCTCTACGACTACGTCTACGCCGACCAGACCCCGGACTTCCCGCTGCCGTTCACCTATCCACCGTTCGCGGCGGTGGTGTTCTATCCGCTGCACCTGCTGCCGTTCGGCATCGTGGCGTTTCTGTGGACGATCGGGATCATGGCGGCGCTCTACGGCGTCGTGCGGATCAGCCAGGGTCTGCTGACCGACAGCGAGATCGACACCGAGACCGCCGGAGACCGGCGTGTCGCCATGCTGTGGACCGCGGTCGGCATCTGGACCGAACCCCTGCGCAGCACGTTCGACTACGGCCAGGTCAACGTCGTGCTCGTGCTGGCCATCCTGCTCGCGGTGAGAAGCGGCCGGTGGTGGTTGTCCGGGCTGCTGGTGGGGCTGGCGGCGGGGATCAAGCTGACCCCGGCAGTTTCGGGCCTGTACTTCGCCGGTGCCCGCCGCTGGGCGACGGTGGCCTTTTCCGCTGCGGTGTTCTTCGCGACGATCGGGCTGTCCATGCTCGTGATCGGCGAGCAGGCCCGGTTCTACTTCACCGACCTGCTCGGCGACGCGAGGCGCGTCGGCCCGGTCGGCACGTCGTTCAACCAGTCCTGGCGCGGCGGCGTCTCGCGCATCCTGGGACACGACGCCGGCTACGGCCCCGCCGTGCTCGCCGGCATCGCAGTGACGGCTGTGCTGGCGGTGCTGGCCTGGCGCGCCATCGGCGGTGCGAACGACCGGCTCGGCGCCATCGTCATCGTGTCGTTGTTCGGACTACTGCTGTCGCCGATCTCGTGGACCCACCATTGGGTGTGGCTGATCCCGCTGATGATCTGGCTGCTGCACGGCCCCCTGCGCGCGCACCCGGGCGCCCGGATCCTCGGGTGGGGGTGGCTCGCGCTGACGCTGATCGGCGTGCCGTGGCTGCTCAGCTTCGCCCAGCCGACCATCTGGGAGATCTCCCGGCCCTGGTATCTGGCATGGGCCGGTCTGATCTACATCGTCGCCACGTTGGCGACGCTCGGCTGGATCGCTAGCCGAGGAGGCCGTCGATCTCGCGCGCCATCGCCACGTCCTTGTCCGTGATACCGCCCTCGGAGTGCGTCACGAGCGCGAAAGTGACCGTGCGCCAACGGATGTCGATATCCGGATGATGGTCGGCGGCCTCCGCGCGCTCGGCCACCCGGCGGACGGCCTCGATGCCGTCGAGGAACGCCGGGAACGTCACGCTGCGGCGTAGGGCGCCGTCGGCGCGCTCCCAGCCGTCGAGTTCGGGCAGGGCAGCATCGACATCGTCGTCTGATAACACGGCCATGCCCTCGACGGTATACCGTGTCCGCCCGTGCCCACCCTGGTTGTCGTCGCCGGAGCGCTGATCGAGCAGGGGACGCTGCTCGTCGCGCAGCGGGCTCGCCCACCCGAACTTGCCGGACGCTGGGAGCTGCCCGGCGGGAAGGTGGGCACAGACGAGAACGATGCCGGGGCCTTGCGGCGAGAGTTGTTGGAGGAGTTGGGTATCGAGGTGACCGTTGGTGCCCGCCTCGGAAGCGACGTCGCGCTGGGTGAGGCGGCGACGCTACGGGCGTACCTGGTGACCCGCACCGGCGGGGTGCTGCATCCGCACGACCACCGGGCGCTGCGCTGGGTCGGCGCCGGGGAGCTCGACACCCTGGACTGGGTGCCTGCCGATCGCGCGTGGCTGCCGGACTTGGCGGCCCTACTGCGGCCGGGCGTCACTAATCATGGCGATGGGCATCGCGGATGAACACGCCTTCGGCGAGGGCTGCGAGCGTGGCTCGGGTCGTGCGGTCGGCGTCGTCGACGTCGGGTGCTCCGTTGCCCGTCAGCATGCGGTAGTAGAGGGGCGCCGACAGGTGCCTGATCACGTCGCCGGGGTCGGTGCCCTCGGGTGTCTCCCCTCTGGCGATCGCTTCGGTGATCACGGGGGCGAACACGTCGGTGCGGGTCCGGTAGAACCGCGCCAGAGCGGCTGCGGTGTCGCGGTTGCACGTCGCCGCGGCGATGATCGCTGCGAACAGGCGCCCCTGCCGGGGATCGGCCAGGGTGCGTTGGATCAACTGTGCGATGGCGGACAGATCGCCGGACACGCTGCCGGTGGCCGGGCGCGGCGAGGATGTGTCGGCCATGTCCGCGAGCACGTCGGTCACCAGCGCTGAGACCGTGCCCCAGCGCCGGTACACCGTCGATTTGCTGACGCCCGACCGTCGGGCCACTTCGGTCAGGTCCACACCCTCCAGGCCGCCGGCCACGAGGAGGTCGGCTGTCGCCTCTAGGACGGCTGCGCGCACCTGCGCCGTTCTGCCGCCGGGTCGCGAGGATGCCATCCAGCCATCTTAACGCGACGAATGTCGCGTTAAGGGTCGTGAACTGGTACGGTTCCTTATCGAGACAAAATTCCCGTTAAGGAGAAGCATGGAGTATCGTCGAGTGGGAAACTCGGGCCTCGTCGTCTCCGAATTGGCCTTCGGTGCAGCAACTTTCGGAGGCGGCGAGTTTTTCAGCGCGTGGGGCGACACGGGTGTGGACGAGGCCCGCCGACTGGTCGACCTCTGTCGCGAGGCCGGTATCACGTTGTTCGACACCGCCGACGTGTACTCGGCCGGCCGGTCCGAGGAGGTGTTGGGTCAGGCGTTGGCGGGCCGACGCGACGACGTACTGATATCGACCAAGGCCGCGCTCCCGACAGGGGACGGACCGAGTGATGCCGGGACGTCCAGGACACGTCTGATCACCGCCGTCGAGCAGGCGTTGCGTCGGTTGGGCACCGACCGCATCGACCTGTTCCAATTGCACGGGTACGACTTGCGAACCCCCGTCGAGGAGGTCGTCGACACCCTCGATGTGCTGACCCGGCAGGGAAAGATCCGCTACAGCGGGGTCTCGAATTTCGCGGGCTGGCAACTGATGAAGGGGCTGTCGGCGGCGGATGTCGCGCACAAGCCACGGTATGTCGCCCACCAGGTCTACTACTCGCTGATCGGGCGTGACTACGAATGGGAGCTGATGCCGCTGGGCGTCGATCAGGGAGTCGGCGCGATCGTGTGGAGTCCTCTGGGCTGGGGGCGCCTGACCGGCCGCATTCGTCGCAACGCGCCGATACCGACGCGCAGCCGTCTGCACGCGACAGCGGATGCCGGACCGCCGGTCGACGACGACCTGCTCCACGCCGTCATCGACGAACTCGACACCATCGCCGGCGAGATCGGCAAGACCATTCCCCAGGTCGCGCTGAACTGGTTGCTGCGCCGTCCGACCGTCGCATCGGTCATCGTGGGCGCGCGGGATGCGCGACAGCTCGAGGAGAACCTCGGTGCCGTCGGATGGGCGCTGGACCACGACCACATTGCGCGGCTCGACGCGGTCAGCAACCGCGAGCAGCCCTATCCCCACTTTCCGTACCACCGCCAGGAGGGCTTCGCCCGCATCAACCCCCCGCTGTTCCCGATGGCCCGTTGACGCGCTGTCCTATCCCGGCGCGCGGATGACCCCGCCCGTGGCGCGGTCGAAGGCGCGCAGCCCGATCGCGAACGCGGTCTGATCGTCGAAGTGCAGCGGGTCGCGGCCGGTGATCTCGCGAATCCGCGTCAACCGGTGGCGCACGGTGTTGGTGTGCAGGAACAGCTCGCGCGCGGTGTCGGACGGGGAACCGTTGGCCGCCAAGAAGGTACGCAAGGTCCGCACGTGCTGGGTGCCGCGCTCACGGTCGAGCCGATCCAGCGGCTCGATCAGCTGGGTCACGAACGGCGTCAGTTGCGCCACCGGTAGCTGCTCGATCAGGCTGGTCAGCGTGCTGAGCTGATCGGGTCCGATGCTGCCGCCGTGCTGATGGGCCAGGCTCAACGCGATCCGCGACTGGGTGATCGCCGGCCCCAGTTCGGTGATCGGCACGTCCGCGGAATGGCCGGAGGGCAAGGAGAGCGTGTCGGCGGTCGTGTCGGCGCGCCCCGCGTCGTGCAGCACCAGGCACACGTCCGAGGCATCGCCGACCAGGGCGTCGGGGAACGCCAGGGACAGCAGGGCGCCGGCCCCGCCGGGCCATGCGGACACCCGCACCGTCGCCGACGGCGCGTGGGGCCAGCGCAGGAGTTGACTCAACGCATCGGGTAGCAGCATCCGGCGTTCGACGAGGGAGAGCAGCTGGCCGACGCGCTCCCGGGCGAGCGCGGCCTCGATGTCGCGCTCGTTCTGCGCGGCCGCGACGAAGCGGCCGATCGTCTCGAGCAATGACGGGTCGGGCGGCGTGCCGCGACCGATCCACACGAGCGCACCCAGGCCGGGGATGGTGACGGTGGCCTCGGTGTGATCGTCGTCGATCGGCGGGCGGCACTGTGCCTCGTCGAGGATGAAGTAGCAGCCCAGCAATTCGCCCGCCCTGTCGAGCAGCAGGCGGACCGGATCGCGCCTGCGCAGCGCCGCCATCATCTCGGGCACCAGGGCAGCGGTTGCACGGGCGGTGACGAGTTCGGTGCCGAGTCGATAGTCGGCGACGAAGCGGCTGATGCTCTCGAAAGGGACGTCCCGCGGAGCGATGAGCACGGGCAGACCGTGCGCTCGGCACCTGGCCAGGAGCTCGGCCGGCACGACGTCGTGCCCGTCACCGGTGCCGAAGCACACCCCCGCTGCGCGGGAGCGGGCCAGCGCGTCGGCGAAAACATCGCAATCCTGCCGGGTGTGCAGCGACAGACCGACGGTGCACACGAGTTCCCCGCCCTGGAGATAGCGGGCCGGATCCGGGATCTCGGTCGTGTGCACCCAGCTGATCTCGCGGTCCAGATCCTGCGGGGCGCCCGGCGGCTCGATCAGGCCCAGCGGGGAACCGGCCAGCAGGTCGCGCACCGTCGGCGCCACCGCGCCCGGGGCCCGCGGGTCGGTCATGGCCCTGAGCGTAACGCCGGCGACACATCGTGGCCCGCCGTTCGTTGTGCGATCGTCCAACGCGACACCCCGCGGTGGGTGCGATCGCTGCGTTTTCGGTCCGATGGGTGGTGATCACGACAACGCGGACCCATAGTTCATCCAACCCGGAACCGGATGGGAGCAATCATGACGTCTTCGGTTGACAGCGTCGACTCGCCGTACGCGCTGCGGCGCGAGTTCTCGCTCTGGTCGGCGTTCGCCTTCGCGTTCGCGTTCATCTCTCCGATCGTGGCCCTCTACGGCATCTTCGGGCTGGCGCTGAGCGCTGCGGGCCCCAGCTTCTGGTGGGGCTTCCTGCTGGTGTTCGGCGGACAGCTGCTCGTGGCGTTCGTGTTCGCGACGCTGGTGTCCCGCTGGCCGCTGGAAGGCTCGATCTACCAGTGGTCGCGACGGCTGATGGGGACCGGCTACGGCTGGTTCGCCGGCTGGTTCTACATGTGGACGCTGGTGATCGCGATGGCGACGGTCGCGTTGGGGGCGGCCGGGTTCATCGCCAACATCGCCGGTGTCGAGGCGCCGTCGGGCGGCCTGCGGGCGGGCATCGCGGTGGTGATCCTGTTGTGCGGCACGGTGATCAACCTGATCGGCCGTGGTGCGCTCAAGGTGTTCATGACCGCGAGCATCGTCGCCGAGGTGCTCGGCTCGATCGGGCTGGGTACGTGGCTGCTGGTCTTCCATCGCAACAATTCGCTGTCGGTGCTGTTCGACGGTGGCGGCAGCGGCGTCGACATCGGGTCCTACCTGTCCGGGCCGTTCCTGATCGCGGTCGCGTTCATCGGCTTCTCGTTCGTCGGATTCGAGAGCGCGGGCGCGATCGCCGAAGAGGTGCACGAGCCACGCCGCGACCTGCCCAAGGCGGTGCTCTTCTCACTGACGTTCATCGCGCTCGTCGTCGCGTACTCGAGTCTGGCGATCATCCTGGCGATCCCCGACATGGCTGCCGTCACGGCCGGCTCGGTCGCCGACCCGGTGTACGACACCCTGACCACTGCGCTGGGCGCCGGTATCGCGAAACCGGTGGAGGTGCTGTTCGTGGTGGGCTTCCTGGCCAGCTTCCTGGCGTTGCAGACCGCAGCGTCGCGCGTCATCTGGGCGTATGCCCGCGACGGTGCGCTGCCGGCAGCGAGGACACTGGCCCGTCTCGGCGGGGTCAACCGGATGCCCGTGGCCGCCATCGCCGTGACCACCGTCGTCGGCGGCGCACTGTTCGGGTTGTCGATCGTTGCCGGAGACATCTACTCCCTGATGGTCAACTTCACCACCGGCGGCTTCTATCTCGCGTTCCTGTTCCCGCTCATCGGGTTCCTGGTCGTCCTCGTCCGCCGCACCTGGACTGCGCCGTCCTTTTCCCTCGGCCGGCTGGCGCTCCCCGTGGCGGCCGTCGCCGTGGTGTGGGCGGTGCTGCAGATGCTCAACATCTCCTGGCCCCGCGCGGTCTACGAACAGCGTTACCTCGACTGGTCGGTGTGGATCGGCGTGCTGGCGCTGGCGCTCATGGGTGCCGCGATCTTCGCCGCGGTGCGATCCCGCATCGTCGCCGTCAGCGTCATCGAGGAGGCGGAATCCCTCGACGAGCGCGCCGACGAGGCGGGGCGCCCGCAGTGAGTGACCGTCGAACGGCGGTCGTCACCGGGGCTGCCAGCGGCATCGGCGCAGCGGTCGTCTCCGCCCTGCGGGCACGCGGGTTCGCCGTCGCCGGCGTCGACCTCGTCGATGCCGCAGGTGTCGACCTCGCGGTGCGTGCCGATGTGTCCGACGGCGCGGCACTCGCGTCGGCCATCGACGGGGTACGCGCACGGCTGGGACCGGTGGCCGCAGCCGTCAGCGTCGCGGGGCACTACGCGATGGCGCCGGTCGAGGAGATCACCGCGACGGCATGGCGCCGCATGCTGCGGGTGCACCTGGGCGGCTTCGTCAACCTCGCGCGGGCGTGCCTGCCCGACCTGGACGCGAATCAGGGCTCGCTGGTGGCCATCGCGAGTGAACTCGCGGTCGGGGGAGGTGAGCACGACGCGCATTACGCCGCGGCCAAGGGCGCCCTGCTGGGCGCGATGCGCAGCCTCGCCGCCGAGGTCGCGCCCACCGGGGTGCGGGTCAACGCCGTCGCACCCGGACCCACCGACACACCTCTGCTGGCCGCCGATTCCCCCTGGCGCGCAGCCGATTACCTTGCCACGCTGCCGCTGCGCAGGCTGGCGTTACCGGCCGAGGTCGCCCGATGTGTGGAGTATCTGGTGTGCGACGCGGGATTCAGCGTCGGCGACGTGGTCAACGTCAACTCGGGAGCGGTGATATGACGACCTCTCTGACCGGGCGCGTCGCGCTCATCACCGGAGCCGGCCAGGGCATGGGGGTCGCGCATGCCCGCCGACTGGCGGCCGCCGGCGCCACCGTGGCCGTCAACGATCTGCACGAGACTGCCGAGCTGATCGAATTGGCCCGCAGCATCGGCGGATTCGCAGTACCCGGCGATGTTTCCGATCCGGCCGAATGTGTGCGTATCGCCGACGCCGTCGCTGACAAGTGCGGCCGACTGGACGTGCTCGTCGCCAACCACGCCTACATGACGATGGCGCCGCTGCTCGACCACGATGACGCCGACTGGTGGAACGTCGTCGACACCAATCTCGGCGGCACCTTCTTCCTGATCCAAGCGGTGCTGCCGCACATGCGTCGCCGGGGAGAGGGGCGCATCGTCGTGATCACCAGCGAGTGGGGTGTCACGGGCTGGCCCGAGGCGACGGCGTACGCGGCGTCCAAGGCGGGGCTGATCTCGCTGGTGAAGACCCTCGGCCGAGAACTGGCCCTGGAGGGGATCATCGTCAACGGGGTGGCGCCCGGTGTCACCGACACTCCGCAACTGCAGGTCGACGCCGCCGCCGCGGGGGTGGACCTGGCTACCGTGCACGCCCGTTATGCCGGCGCAATCCCGTTGGGCCGCATCGGGGATCCGGATGAGATCGCGGCGGCGGTGGAACTGCTCGCCGACTTCGAGGTGTCCGCCGTGGTCGGCCAGGTGTTGTCCTGCAACGGCGGGTCGACACGGTCACGGGTGTGAAAGGAGAACATCTCATGGCACAGGGATCTCATGTGCGCACTGCCAACGGCACGCTCGGACAGGTCGACGCCCAGCAGGTGCCCCGCTACGCGGGCCTGGGCACGTTCGCACGGCTGCCGCAGCGCCACGAGGTGGAGCGCTACGACATCGCGGTGGCAGGCGTGCCGTTCGACAGCGGGGTCACCTACCGCCCCGGGGCGCGGTTCGGCCCCGCCGCGATTCGGCAGGCGTCGCGGTTGCTCAAGCCCTACCACCCGGCGCTCGACGTCGCTCCGTTCACCGCCGCCCAGGTGGTCGACGCCGGCGACATCGCCGCCAACCCGTTCGACATCTCCGCCGCAGTCGACCAGATCCGCGCCGGCGTGACCGATCTGCTCGTCGAGGACGGCCAGAGAGTGGTGCTCCTGGGCGGGGACCACACGATCGCCCTGCCGTCATTGCAGGCCCTGCATGCGGTGCACGGACCGCTCGCGCTCGTGCACTTCGACGCCCACCTCGACACATGGGACACCTACTTCGGGGCGCCGTGCACCCACGGCACACCGTTCCGTCGGGCCGCCGAGCAGGGTCTGCTGGTCAAAGACCGATCGGCACACGTCGGTATTCGCGGATCGCTCTACGATCGTGCCGATCTACTGGACGACGCCGAGCTCGGCTTCACCGTCGTGCACTGCCGCGACATCGACCGCATCGGCGTCGACGGCACGATCGAACGGATCCTGGAGCGGGTGGGCGACCATCCGGTGTACGTGTCGATCGACATCGACGTCCTCGATCCCGCGTTCGCGCCGGGCACCGGGACCCCGGAGATCGGCGGAATGACGAGCAGGGAGCTGGTCGCAGTTCTGCGAGCGATGCGAGAGCTGCCGATCGTGGGGGCCGACGTCGTCGAGGTCGCGCCGGCCTACGATCATGCGGAGGTGACCGCTGTCGCGGCGGCCAACCTCGCCTACGAACTGATCACCCTGATGGCAGGCCGGTGACATGAGCGAATTCGCCTGGCCGAAGGGCAAACTCGCGGCGGCGGCGTTCACCTTCGACGTCGATGCCGAATCCGCGGTGCTGTGGGAGCCCTCCGGTGACTGGCAGTCGGTGGGTGCGCGGATGAGTGTGATGAGCCACCAGGCCTACGGTCCGCTCGTGGGTCTGCCACGAATCCTGTCGCTGCTGGAGCGCCACCAGATCGCGTCGACCTTCTTCGTGCCCGGTCACACCGCCGACCGTTATCCGGACGCGGTCCGCGCGATCGTCGCCGCCGGTCACGAGATCGCCCACCACGGCTATCTGCACGAGCAGCCCACCCGGCTCTCGCTCGAGGGTGAGATCGATGCGCTGGACCGCGGATTGGCCGCGCTGGCCGACGTGGCAGGGGTCAGGCCGGTGGGTTACCGGGCGCCGATGTGGGACCTGTCGTGGCGCACCCCGGCCCTGCTCGTCGAACGTGGCTTCCTCTACGACTCCAGCCTGATGGACGCCGACCAGCCCTACGAACTCGCGGTGGGGGACGACGGGCGTCTGGTCGAGATTCCGATCCAGTGGGCGCTCGACGACTGGGAGCAGTACTGCTATCTGCCCGACGTGTCCGGCAGCGGACTCATCGAATCACCCCGCAAGGCACGGGAATTGTGGCAGCTCGAGTTCGACGCCATGCGCCGGGTCGGGGGGTGCTGGGTGCTGACCAACCACCCCTTCCTCAGCGGAAGACCCTCGCGCGCAGAAGAACTCGACCACCTCATCGGCTACGTCGCCGGGCATGCAGAGGTGTGGACCACCAGCCTGGGTGAGATCGCGACGCACGTGCGATCGCTGGGGCTGACGCCGCGCGGCATCACCCCGCCAGACGTGCCGCGCTAGAACCGCAGTCGGTCGTCGAGCACGCGCACCGGGGCGTCACGGTGGCGTGCCGCGTAGATCGGGTGCAGCAGTGTGGGATGTTCGCAGTGCGGGCACGACACCCGCGGATCTCGCCGTGAACTGAACGCCAGATGGTGACAGGCCGAGCACCGCACCAGGTACAGCGCGCCGATCCAGTTCATCAGAC
Organism: Mycobacterium sp. PSTR-4-N; assembly: GCF_022348085.1. Taxonomy (GTDB): domain Bacteria; phylum Actinomycetota; class Actinomycetes; order Mycobacteriales; family Mycobacteriaceae; genus Mycobacterium. The sequence goes on from NZ_JAKRFN010000022.1 coordinate 11,421, forward strand.
CCAGATAGATCGCCAGCGCGGTCAGTGTCGCCAGCGCGATGATCAGGGCCACGGTGAGCACCTCGAAAACCGTCATGATGGCCAACCTCCACGAGAGTGACGGGTACCTCCACGGTACGCCCGTCGACCGCCCGCGATCAGGCCTTTCTGGCCCGCTTGTAGACCTTCTCGAGCTCCTTGCCGCGCAGCCCGGTGCGCTCGGCTCTGTGCACCTTGTGCAGCACCAAAGGACATTTCTTGCAGCGCGGCTTGCTGCGGCAACATTTCTTCTTCGGGGTGAGGTCGGTGAGCTTGCTGGCCACGTGACGGGTATCTCTCGTTTTCGCGATCGGTGCACCACACTGCGACAATCACGGGCGTGACTGCACGCCCCGACTTCCGCAACGTCGCCATTGTGGCCCACGTCGACCACGGCAAGACCACCCTGGTCGACGCGATGCTGCGTCAATCCGGGGCGCTGACCCACCGCGGTGACGACGCGATCGAACGGCTGATGGACTCCGGTGACCTGGAGAAGGAAAAGGGCATCACCATCCTGGCCAAGAACACCGCGGTGCACCGGCACCACGCCGACGGCGGCATGACCGTCATCAACGTGATCGACACCCCCGGCCACGCCGACTTCGGTGGTGAGGTGGAACGCGGCCTGTCGATGGTCGACGGCGTGGTGCTGCTCGTCGACGCATCCGAGGGTCCGCTGCCGCAGACCCGGTTCGTGTTGCGCAAGGCCCTTGCCGCGCATCTGCCCGTGATCCTGGTGGTCAACAAGACCGACCGGCCCGACGCCCGCATCGCCGAGGTCGTCGAGGAGAGCCACGACCTGCTGCTCGACGTCGCCTCCGACCTCGACGAGGACGCGCAGGCCGCCGCCGAGAAGGCGCTCGACCTGCCCACGCTGTACGCCTCGGGGCGCGCCGGCATCGCCAGCACCACCGCACCCGCCAGCGGCGAGAACCCCGACGGGGAGAACCTCGACCCGCTGTTCGACGTCCTGCTCGAGCACATCCCGCCGCCGCAGGGCGACCCGGAAGCTCCCCTGCAGGCACTCGTCACCAACCTCGACGCGTCGGCGTTCCTGGGCCGGCTCGCGCTGATCCGGATCTACAAGGGCCGGATCAAGAAGGGCCAGCAGGTGGCGTGGATGCGCGAGGTCGACGGCCACCCCGTGATCACGAACGCCAAGATCACCGAGCTGCTGGTCACCGTCGGCGTCGAGCGCACCGCGACCGACGAGGCCGTCGCCGGCGACATCGTCGCCGTCGCCGGCATTCCGGAGATCATGATCGGCGACACGCTCGCCGACCCCGACCACGCGCACGCACTGCCCCGCATCAGCGTCGACGAGCCCGCCATCTCGGTGACGATCGGCACCAACACCTCGCCGATCGCGGGCAAGGTGTCGGGGCACAAGCTGACCGCGCGCATGGTCAAGAACCGGCTGGACTCCGAGCTCGTCGGCAACGTCTCCATCAAGGTCGTCGACATCGGCCGCCCGGACGCCTGGGAGGTCCAGGGCCGTGGTGAGCTCGCGCTCGCCGTGCTGGTCGAGCAGATGCGCCGGGAGGGCTTCGAGCTGACCGTCGGCAAGCCGCAGGTGGTCACCCGCATGGTGGACGGCAAGCTGCACGAGCCGTTCGAGGCCATGACGATCGACTGCCCCGAGGAGTTCGTCGGTGCCATCACCCAGCTGATGGCCGCCCGCAAGGGCCGCATGGAGGAGATGACCAACCACGCCGCCGGATGGGTGCGGATGGACTTCATCGTGCCCAGCCGCGGCCTGATCGGGTTCCGCACCGACTTCCTGACGCTGACCCGCGGTACCGGCATCGCCAATGCCGTGTTCGACGGCTACCGGCCCTGGGCCGGGGAGATCCGCGCCCGCCACACCGGTTCGCTGGTGTCCGACCGGTCCGGCCAGATCACCCCGTTCGCGATGATCCAGCTCGCCGACCGCGGGCAGTTCTTCGTCGAGCCCGGGCAGGAGACCTACGAGGGCCAGGTCGTCGGCATCAACCCGCGCGCCGAAGACCTCGACATCAACATCACCCGGGAGAAGAAGCTCACCAACATGCGGTCGTCGACGGCCGACGTGATGGAGACGCTGGCCCGCCCGCTGGAGCTCGACCTGGAGAAGGCGATGGAGTTCTGCGCCGAGGACGAGTGCGTGGAGGTGACCCCGGAGATCGTGCGGGTGCGCAAGGTGGAGCTGACCGGCTCGCTGAGGGCGCGTGCCAAGGCGCGGGCCAAGCAGCAGGCCAACCAGCAGGCCGGGGTCTAGGGGACGCCCGTCGCTACCCTGTACAGCGTGCCGACCGCCCGCCGAGTTCTCTGCTGCGCGGTCGCGGTGATGGTGGCCGCCTCGGGGTGCACGGTGAGCCCGCCGCCGGCGCCGCAGAGCACCGACACCACGAAGGCCACGGCCCCGCCGCCGACGAAGGCGACGCAGATCATCATGGCGATCGATTCGATCGGTCCCGGCTTCAACGCCCACCTGGTCTCCGACCAGTCCCCGGTCAACGCCGCGATCAGCTCGCTGGTGCTGCCGAGCGCGTTCCGGCCGATCCCCGACTCCCGCACCCCGACCGGATCCCGCTGGGAAATGGATCCGACGCTGTTGGAGTCCGCCGAGGTGACGAGCCAGGACCCGTTCACCGTCACCTACAAGATCCGCCCCGAGGCGCAGTGGACGGACAACGCGCCGATCGGCGCCGACGACTTCTGGTACCTGTGGCGGCAGATGGTCAGCGAGCCGGGCACCGTCGATCCGGCGGGCTACGACCTCATCACCGGGGTGCAGTCGGTCGAAGGCGGCAAGACCGCGGTGGTCACGTTTTCCCAGCCCTATCCGGCGTGGCGCGAGCTGTTCCACAACCTGCTGCCCGCGCACATCGTCAAGGACGTGCCGGGCGGGTTCTCGGCGGGGCTCGCACAGGCGCTGCCGGTGACGGGCGGGCAGTTCCGCGTGGAGAGCATCGACCCGCAGCGCGACGAGATCCTGCTGGCGCGCAACGACCGCTACTGGGGCACACCGGCCGTCCCGGACCTCATCCTGTTCCGCCGGGGCGGGGCGCCGGCCGCGCTGGCGGATTCGATCCGCAACGGCGACACCCAGGTGGCGCAGGTGCACGGCGGGTCCGCGGTGTTCGCACAGCTCTCGGCCATCCCCGACGTGCGAACCGCCCGCATCGTCACGCCGCGGGTGATGCAGCTGACGCTGCGGGCGCAACGGCCCGCCCTCAGCGACGCCCAGGTGCGCAAGGCCGTCCTCGGCCTGCTCGACGTCGACCTGCTGGCCGCCGTCGGAGCCGGTGACGACAACACCGTGACACTGGCGCAGGCGCAGGTCCGTTCGCCGTCGGACCCGGGCTACACGCCCACGGCTCCGCCGGCGATGACGCGGGACGAGGCGATGGACCTTCTCGAAGCGGCCGGGTACCAGATCGAGGCCCCGACCCCCACCTCCACTCCGACGCCCACCCCCCGCCCGTCGCCGTCCGTGACACCGGAGAACGACCGTGGCCAGTTGGTCAAGGACGGTGAGCCGCTCACCTTGGTGTTGGGCGTGGCGGCCAACGACCCGACGTCGGTCGCGGTCGCCAACACCGCCGCAGACCAGCTGCGCAGCGTCGGCATCGCGGCGTCGGTGTCGGCACTCGACCCGGTCACGCTCTACGGAGAGGCGCTGACGGACAACACGGTCGACGCCGTCGTCGGTTGGCACCAGGCCGGGGGCGATCTCGCGACCGCACTGGCGTCGCGGTTCGGATGTCCGGCCCTGGAGGCGACGGCCATCCCGACCACGGCGCCGAGCACCCCGACCACACCCGCTACGCCCACGCCGACCACGACCGCCCCCGCGCCGTCGCCCAGGACCACGACGACGGCCACCTCCCGGCCCGCGCCGCCGGCGACCATCGCGACGTCCACGCCCGTACCCGCGCCGGAGACCGGCGAGCTCGTGCAGGCGCCGAGCAACATCACCGGCATCTGCGATCGGGCGATCCAGCCCCGGATCGATGCCGCGCTGCAGGGCACCGCCGACGTGGGCGACGTGATCGACGACGTCGAGCCGCGCCTGTGGGACATGGCCACCGTGCTGCCGATCCTGCAGGACACGACGATCGTCGCCGCCGGCCCCAGCGTCGGCGGCGTCAGCCTGACCGGTGCTGTGCCGGTCGGGATCGTCGGCGACGCCGGCCGGTGGGTCAAGCTGCCCCAGTAGCCGGGAGGTCGCTAGGAGGCAGTCGTGCGGCGCAACCGCGACAGGCCGTAGGCGGTGAACGCCGCCAACGCGAACACGGCGAGCAGCCACACCGGCGGGCGCGCCAGCTCCCACACGAACAGTGCGGCGAACAGCGGCGAGCGTTGAGTGATCGCCAGTACCCCGGCCGCACACGTCAGCGACACCGCGGGCACGTCGAGAGCGACACCGGTCACCGCGTCGAGGCCCAGCGCCACCACCGAACCGGCCGCCGCACCCGTCGCCAAAGCGGGGGTCAGCAGACCGCCGACGGCCCCGGCGCGCAGAAACGCGGCCGACAGAAGAGGTTTGAGCACCAAGATCGCCGCCGCGGCGCCGAGGGTGAGACCGCTGCCGACGCTGACCTCGAGCACGCTGCGACCGTTGCCGGGCAGCTCCGGCAGCCAGATCGAGCACACCCCCGTGAGCAGCCCCGCAGCGGCGATCGCCGGGATGAGGGCCGGGGACGCCGCCACCGGTCGGGAGGCGGTGATGCGGGTGAACGCCACTCCGACGACGAGCGCGAGCGGTGCCAATGCCACGGCGAGCACGGCGAACAGCGGCGAGAGGTCGGCGGCAGGCCAGGTCAGCGGATGCTCCAGGTGCGTCACCGGGGCTGCGACGGCGACCGCCAGGCTGGAGGTGATCAGCGCCGTGCCCAGCGCGCGAGGGTGCCAGGTGCCCAACAGGATTCGCGTCGCGAACAGCGCACCGCCCAGCGGCACGCTGTACACCGCGCCCAGGCCGGCGCCGGCCGCGCAGGCGAGCAGGATGCGACGGTCGGCGGCGGTGAGTGCCCACCGCGACGTGCCGAGATCGCCCCATGCCACGGCGAGTTGGCGGGGTGCGCCTTCGCGACCCAGCGAGGCACCCGATCCGACGAGCAGCACCTGCAGGGCGGCGTCACCGGTGAGCGCGAGCCGCCGCACTGGTTGCTCGCCGGCCAGAACCGCGGACAGCGTGGGCACGGAACCGCGGCGCCGCAGCAGCCACCATCCGGCCCCGGCCAGCGCACCGCCGACCATCGGACCGAGCGCGCGGCGCCAGGGGCCGCTGTCCTCGACACCGGTGAGCAGCGTGCCGAAGCTGTAGCGGTAGGTGAGGTGCTCGACGGCGTGCAGCAGCAGCGTCGTCGCGGCCCCGGCGACGCCGGCGAGAAGACCGATCACGACGATCGCGCAGCCGAACTCCAACCTGCGGCGGGACACCAGGCGAATGTAAGCCACACCTGGAGTCGATGAGCGGCAGGCAAGCGGGCAAGCTGGGCGCATGGAGACGCCGCGCCTGCTGTTCGTCCACGCCCACCCCGACGACGAGACCCTCACCACCGGCGGCACGATCGCGCACTACTGCGCCCGCGGCGCGCAGGTGCAGGTGCTGACGTGCACGCTGGGCGAGGAGGGTGAGGTGATCGGGGAGCAGTGGGCGCAGCTGGCCGTCGACGCGGCCGATCAGCTGGGTGGTTACCGGATCGGCGAACTGACCGCCGCGCTCGCCGCGCTCGGGGTCGACCGGCCCCGCTATCTCGGCGGCGCCGGCCGGTGGCGGGATTCCGGGATGGCGGGCACGCCCGCCCGGCACCGGCAACGGTTCGTCGACGGTGACCTCGACGAGCAGACCGCCGCACTCGCGGCGGTGATCGACGACCTTCGCCCGCACGTCGTCGTCACCTACGACCCGCAGGGCGGTTACGGCCACCCCGACCACATCCATGCCCATCGCATCGCGACGGCCGGCGTCGCCGCAGCACAGTGGCAGGTGCCGAAGTTCTACTGGAACGTCATGTCGCAGAACGCACTTCGCGACGGCCTCGCCGGGCTCTCGGGGCTCCCGGCGCACTGGATCACCCTCGAGCCCGAGGAGCTGCCGCTCATCGGATTCGCCGACGACACGATCGACGCCGCCCTCGACATCAGTGCCCACCTGCCCGCCAAGGTTGCCGCGTTGCGCGCGCACGCGACCCAGGTGCAGGTGGCCCCGGACGGGGCGGCGATGGCGCTGTCCAACGACATCGCCCTGCCGGTGCCGGCGGTGGAACACTACGTGCTGGTCTCCGGTGAGGCGGGGGAGCGCGATGAGCGGGGATGGGAGACGGATCTGCTCGCCGGGTTGAGCCTCGGGTGAGCCGAGGGTGAGGTGGGGCCGGACGGGGTACGCTGCCCTGGTCTGCCCGACGCGCGGAAGGGAAGCCCATGGATCCGGATCTCGATCCCAACCTGCAGCACTGGCAGGATCGCCTCGACAACTTCCAGTGGGTCGTGGGCTCCCTGGTTTCCGTGCTCGACAGCATCCCGACCTGAGTTCTCCCGCACCGCCGGCCTCCGACCGGCTGCGCTTTTTCGTGCTCGCCGTCCTGTCGTTCGACGGCGTGCTCTCGGCGTTGATGGCCGTCTTCTTCCTTCCGCTGCGGCTAGGCGGTGTGCCCGTCCCGATCAGTGCCGTCGTCAGTGGGGCGATCAACGTGGCGCTGGTGTGGGTCGCCCTGCAGTGGACAACGTCGACACGGCTGGCGGCCGCGCCGCTGTGGGCGTGGCTCGCGACCGTGCTGCTGTGCACTTTCGGTGGTCCGGGCGACGACATCGTCTTCGGCGGAGTCGGGCTGATGGAGTACGCGTCGATCCTGCTCATCGCCGTCGGCGCGCTGCCCGCGGGCTGGCTGCTGACCCGGCGACGGGCGGCGGCGGAACGCAGCGGGGCGCGCCCCGTCCCGAACCGCCGTTGACTACTGTGGCCGGTATGCCAGGCGCTGTTGTTTCAGAATGTGAGACGCGCGGATGATCCGCGTCGACGCCGGGGTTATGGGGAAGTGGCTCTGAATTCCCAGCGCGGCACCGATCTGCCCACTCCCAGCCTGCCCCCTGCGTCCGTACCGCCCTCGGCGGCGGCGATGCGACGAGTGTTGCGACGCGCGCGCGACGGAGTGGCGCTGAACGTGGAGGAAGCCGCGGTCGCGATGACGGCCCGTGGCGACGATCTCGCCGACCTGTGTGCCAGCGCGGCGCGGGTGCGCGACGCCGGCCTGGAGGCCGCGGGCAGGCGGGGCGCGCAGGGCCGGCTGCCGGTGTCGTACTCGCGCAAGGTGTTCATCCCCGTGACGCACCTGTGCCGTGACACCTGCCATTACTGCACGTTCGTCACGGTGCCGGGCCGGCTGCGCGCGCAGGGCAAGGGCATGTTCATGGAGCCCGACGAGATCCTCGAGGTGGCCCGCCAGGGTGCCGAGATGGGATGCAAGGAAGCCCTTTTCACGCTGGGGGATCGGCCGGAGGCGCGCTGGGACGAGGCGCGGCAGTGGCTCGACGAACGCGGTTACGACTCGACCCTGGACTACGTGCGGGCCATGGCCATCCGGGTGCTGGAGGAGACCGGCCTGCTGCCCCACCTCAATCCCGGGGTGATGAGCTGGTCGGAGCTCTCCCGGCTCAAGCCGGTGGCGCCGTCGATGGGGATGATGCTCGAGACGACGTCGCGACGGTTGTTCGAGACGAAGGGGCTGGCCCACTACGGCAGCCCCGACAAGGACCCGGCGGTGCGGTTGCGCACGCTCGACGATGCGGGCCGGTTGTCGATCCCGTTCACCACCGGGCTGCTGGTCGGCATCGGGGAGACGCTGACCGAGCGGGCGGAGACGATCCACGCGATCCGCCGCTCACACCGGGAGTTCGGGCACGTGCAGGAAGTGATCGTGCAGAACTTCCGCGCCAAGGACCACACCGCGATGGCGGCGACGCCGGATGCGGGGATCGACGACTTCCTGGCCACGATCGCGGTGACGCGTCTGGTGATGGGTCCGAAGATGCGCATCCAGGCGCCACCGAATCTGGTGTCGCGGGCCGAGTGCCTGTCGTTGATCGGGGCCGGGGTCGACGACTGGGGTGGTGTCTCCCCGCTGACCCCCGATCACGTGAACCCCGAACGGCCCTGGCCTGCACTCGACGAGTTGGCCGCGGTCACCGCCGACGCCGGCTACGACCTGGTGCAGCGGTTGACCGCGCAGCCGCAGTACGTCACCGCCGGTGCGGCGTGGATCGATCCACGCGTGGGCGGGCATGTCGCCGCGCTGGCCGACCCCGACACGGGCTACGCACGCGACGTGAACCCGGTCGGGCGGCCCTGGCAGGAGCCCGACGAAGCCGCCGAATCACTGGGCCGGGTCGACCTGCACGCTGCCATCGACAGCGAGGGCCGTCGCACCGAGACCCGCAGCGATCTGGGGTCGGCGTTCGGCGACTGGGACGCGATCCGCGCCAAGGTGTCGGAGTTGGCCGCCCGCGCGCCCGAACGCATCGACACCGATGTGCTGGCCGCGCTGCGCTCGGCCGAGGCGGACCCGGCGGGCTGCTCGGACGACGAGTACCTGGCGCTGGCCACGGCCGACGGCCCGGCTCTGGAGGCGGTCACCGCATTCGCCGACGCGCTGCGCCGTGACGTCGTCGGTGACGACGTCACGTTCGTCGTGAACCGGAACATCAACTTCACCAACATCTGCTACACCGGCTGCCGGTTCTGCGCGTTCGCCCAGCGCAAGGGCGATGCCGATGCGTTCTCGCTGTCGACGGCCGAGGTGGCCGACCGGGCGTGGGAAGCGCATGTGGCGGGCGCGACCGAGGTGTGCATGCAGGGTGGCATCGACCCCGAGCTGCCGGTCACCGGATATGCCGACCTGGTCCGGGCGGTCAAGGCGCGGGTGCCGTCGATGCATGTGCACGCGTTCTCACCGATGGAGATCGCCAACGGCGTGACGCGGGCGGGCACCTCGATTCGGGACTGGCTGACCGCGCTGCGCGAGGCCGGCCTCGACACGATCCCGGGCACGGCGGCCGAGATCCTCGACGACGAGGTGCGCTGGGTGCTGACCAAGGGCAAGCTGCCGACCCCGATGTGGATCGAGGTCATCACCACCGCCCACGAGGTCGGGCTGCGGTCGTCCTCGACGATGATGTACGGCCACGTCGAGCAGCCACGGCACTGGGTGGGGCATCTCAACGTGCTGCGCGAGATCCAGGACAGCACCGGCGGTTTCACCGAGTTCGTGCCGCTGCCGTTCGTGCACCAGTCCTCGCCGCTGTATCTGGCGGGCGGCTCGCGGCCGGGTCCCACGCACCGGGACAATCGGGCGGTGCACGCGTTGGCGCGGATCATGTTGCACGGCAGGATCTCCAACATCCAGACCTCGTGGGTGAAGCTCGGGGTCGAGCGCACCCAGGTGATGCTCAGCGGCGGGGCCAACGACCTCGGCGGCACGCTGATGGAGGAAACGATCTCGCGGATGGCGGGCTCGGAGAACGGCAGCGCCAAGACCGTCGCCGAACTCGTCGCGATCGCCGCCGGCATCGGGCGTCCCGCCCGGCAACGCTCGACGGACTACACCCCGCTGGCGGCCTAGCTCTTCTCCGCGAGCGCTGGGGGCACCTCCCGCTTGCGGGGGAGCGTCTGCACGTCGACACGCCGCGACAGGCGGGCACTGTGCGCGCGCTCGATCGTGGGGACCGCGCACGTCCTCCCGCGCGTCACAGCCCGAGCTGGTATCACCTTCACTGTGAAGCTGCGACGGGCTCTGGTCGACGGACACATCGCGGTGCAAACGCTCGCTGCCGACGGCAGCTGGCAGGCCGCGCCTGACAGCGATGCGCTCGGTGGCCGGGTTTTCGACCGCGAGTGGGAACTCTCGATGGCCCGTCACCACCACCGGCTCTCGGGCCACCTGCTGCCCGTCCAGCCCGCGTCGTTTCGCGACTTCATGCTCTACGAGCGGCACGCCATCGATGCAGCGCGCGGTCTGGTGCGGCGTTTCCATCCGGGCCAATCGCGCGCCGCCGGGATGGTGGAGAGACTGACGCGCCGCCCGTTCCCCGCGTTCAAGCCCAAGCCGCTGTTCTACCGTCAGCCGATCTACTACATGTCCAATCATCTGACGTTCGTGCCCAGCGGCACACCGATCGATGTTCCGTCCTATTCGCGTGCATTGGATTTCGAGTTGGAAGTCGGGTTCGTCCTGCGCGCACCGCTGTTCAATGCCGACCCTGCCGAAGCGGTCGAGGCCATCGGCGCGTTCGTGGTCGTCAACGATTTCAGCGCCCGCGACGTACAGCGGGGGGAGATGGCGACCGGACTGGGCCCGCAGAAGGCCAAGCACTTCACCTCGTCGATGTCGGTGCTCGCGGTGAGTGCCGATGAGATCCTGCCTCACATCGGCGATCTGACCGGATCGGTGACCATCAACGGCGCGACCGTGGGGACAGTGTTCAGCAGGGGGATGCAATGGACGCTCGGCGAGATGCTCGCCCACGCATCTCGGGACGAAAGACTGTTTCCCGGAGAGCTGTTCGCCATGGGAACCTTGCCAGGTGGTTCCGGCATGGAGATGGGCCACTGGTTGCGACCCGGTGACCAGCTGACGTTGAGCATCGACCAGATCGGTGAGATAAGCCATCCGATCGTGACCACCTGACGACTCTCGATGACCACGGTTTTCGGATTTTCCGCGCATGGCGTTCGCTTCCTAGGTGGCCCGCATCGGTCATGTCGGCACCGAAGCCACGTGGGGCCTCGTCGGCGAATGACCCGTTGTGTCCGACATCACGGGCCCCCGCCGTTCGGTTCTCGCGTTCGCCGCCGTCTCAAGGACAGCAACGGAAAATCGAAGGAGTGATCATGGGAGAGCTGTCCGACAAGGCTCAGGAGATGGCCGGCCGCGCACAGGAAGCGATCGGTGACGCCACCGGCAACGACGATCTGCGCGCAGACGGCGCGGCCGACCGGGTCGAGGCCGAAGCGAAGCAGAAGGTCGACGAGGTCAAGCACAAGGCCGAGGACGTCACGCAGGCGGCCAACGAAAAGGCCTCGCAGGTCGTCGATTCCGTCCAGGACAAGGCCGGTGAGGTGAAGAACGCCGTTGCCGAGAACGCGCCGCAGACGTCGGGCGTCGTGCTCGCGGCAGCCGTCGGTGCCGTCGTCGTCGCGGTGCTGCTGCTGCGCCGCCGGAGCACCGCATCGGGTAAGCGTCACAAGGGCCGGAAGGTCGCCACGAAGGCGGTTTCGGCCGGGCTCAAGGAAGCCATCACCCGATGATGAAGCGGGCCGCATCGCCGCAGGGCGATGCGGCCCGTGAACGTCAGGCCTGCTTCAGTGCTTCGATCTCCAGCGTGATCGTGACCTTGTCGCCCACCACGGCGCCGCCCGTCTCCAGCGGCATGTCGATGTCGATGCCGAAGTCCTTGCGGTTCAGTACGACTGACGCCTCGAAGCCGGCCACCTCGCCGTGTCCCATGCCGGGGTTCACCCCGTTGAACTCGAGCTCCAGTGAGATCGCCTTGGTGACGCCCTTGAGGGTGAAGTCTCCCTCGAGCACGTAATGATCGCCGGCTTCACGCACCGAGGTGGAGGCGAAGGTGGCGACGGGGTGGTTCTCGACGTCGAAGAAGTCGGCGGCCTTCAGGTGCGCGTCCCGTTGCTCGTTGCGGGTGTCGATCGAGTCGACCGCGATCTCGGCCTGCACGGACGGCGTGCCGTCCTCGGCGACGGTGATGGTCCCGCTGAACGTGTCGAATCCGCCGCGGACCTTGCTCACCACGAGGTGGCGTACGGAGAAGTTGACCGAGGAGTGGACGGGGTCGATCGCCCAGGTGCCGGTCGGCAGGGCAGTGGCAACAGAACTGGTCATGAGGATTCCTTCCGGACGTGTGTCGGACGATCCGACGCTGGCACCGGCTGAAACGGACCGCGGTCCGAATCCATTCCCGACACTCCCGATCGTCTTCCCCCGAGGTGCGACGCGCGTGGTATCTGCGACGTTTAGTATCAGTAACCACGCGGAACCCCTACCGGGGATTCGCGGAGTTAGGGCACACTGACACGCGCGGCCATCCAGCGGCAGGGATACTTGCTGAGCCGGTCGCGCCGACCAGCGCGCCTACCGGGAACAGCCCACCGGACAGGTAGTTCGAGAGGACTTAGGAGAAGTTCGTGACGTACACGATTGCCGAGCCCTGCGTCGACGTCAAAGACAAGGCATGCATCGAGGAATGCCCGGTCGACTGCATCTACGAGGGCGCCCGGATGCTGTACATCCACCCCGATGAGTGCGTCGACTGCGGCGCCTGCGAGCCGGTGTGCCCGGTCGAGGCCATCTACTACGAAGACGATGTGCCGGACCAGTGGGCCAGCTACACGCAGATCAACGCCGACTTCTTCAGCGAGCTGGGCTCGCCCGGCGGCGCATCGAAGGTCGGCCAGACCGACAACGATCCGCAGGCGGTCAAGGACCTGCCCCCGCAGGGTGAGGACTGACCGCATCGACGGGACACGGTCCCGTGCCTGACTTCGCCGCCCGTCGCCGGTCGGCGTCGCTCCCCGTCTTCCCGTGGGACACCCTGGCCGACGTCACCGCCGCCGCACGGGCCCATCCGGACGGCATCGTCGACCTGTCGGTGGGCACCCCCGTCGACCCGGTCGCGCCGCTGATCCGAGACGCACTCGCGGCAGCCGGCGCGGCGCCCGGCTATCCGACCACCGCCGGCACCCCCGCGCTGCGGAACGCGGCGGTCGCCGCGCTCGGCAGGCGGTACGGCGTCACCGGGCTCACGCCGTCGGCGGTACTCCCGGTGATCGGTACGAAAGAGGTGATCGCCTGGTTGCCGACCCTGCTCGGCCTCGGCGCCGCCGACACCGTCGTCGTCCCCGAGTTGGCCTATCCCACCTACGAGGTGGGCGCGCTACTCGCCGGTTCGGCCGTCGTGCGCGCCGACTCGCTGACCCAGCTGGGACCCGCGGTACCTGCACTGGTGTTCCTCAACTCACCGAGCAACCCGACGGGCAAGGTGCTGGGAGTCGAGCATCTGCGCAAGGTCGTCGGCTGGGCACGCGAGCGCGGAGTGCTGATCGCCTCCGACGAGTGCTATCTGGGGTTGGCCTGGGACGCCGAACCGCTGTCGGTGCTGCATCCCGATGTCTGCGACGGTGACCACACCGGGCTCCTGGCCATGCACTCCTTGTCGAAGACGTCGTCGCTGGCGAGCTACCGCGCCGGCTTCGTCGCCGGCGACGCCGCAGTGGTCGCCGAACTGCTCGCGGTGCGTAAACACGCCGGCATGATGGTCCCGACGCCGGTGCAATCCGCGATGGTGGCCGCGCTGGACGACGACGCACACGAGCAAGAGCAGCGGGCGCGGTATCAGCGCCGGCGGGACCTGCTGCTGCCGGCGTTGCGTGCGGCCGGATTCACGGTCGACCACTCGGAGGCCGGCCTCTACCTGTGGGCCACCCGCGACGAGCCGGGCCGCGAGACACTCGCCTGGCTCGCCGAGCGGGGCATCCTTGTGGCTCCCGGCGAGTTCTACGGACCGCGCGGTGCCCGGCACGTGCGCGTGGCGCTGACCGCGACCGACGAGCGGATCGCCGCCGCGGTGGCCCGGCTGGCCTGAGTTCTCTTGCGCGAGCAGACGCGAACTCGAGCGCGACACGCCGCAAACAGCTCGAGACTGTGTCTGGTCGCGCTCAGTTGGTGCGGTCTGCCCAGCCCGGCGGAAGGTCCCCGGGCGCGACCGCGATGACCGTCTCGTCGTCGGCCCCCACGTACTCGAACAGCGTGATCGTCGCGAACTCCGGAACCACGTAGATCGGATACGTCGGGCCCTGATCGCGGTAGGCCGCCATCTGGTCGAGATGGTCGTTCTGGAAACACACCGTACGTTCGCCGTGCTGTTCGACCCATTGCGGGAAGAAAATGACGCCGTGCAGTCGGCGCTTGCCGGGGATCACGTTGACGGCCACCGATGTGCCCGTCGGCTCGGTCCACGAGATCTTGTAGTGGTCGTCGTCGAGCGCCACGAGATCGACCTGCTGGTCTTTCACCCAGCGGCCGCCGACCATCCCGGAATGGATGCGGTAGTCGATCGTGTGGTCGTTCTTCACGTACATCTCGTAGCGCCAGCCGTTGGCGTAGGTGTAGATGAAGCGGTGTCCGACGATCCCGGTCAGATCCTGCACCGGGGTCGTGTCGTCGATCGTCGTCATGAGCTCTCCTCGCCAGAGTGCGGACCGCCTCCCCATTGCCCCGACATGAGGGTCGCGAAACTCCGCGAGCAGACGCGACCTCGAGCTCGACACGCCCCGAAGAGCTCGAGTTCGTGTCTGCTCGCGGGAGAGAAGGTGCGGTCAGAGCAACGTGAGTTCCGCCGGCGCGACGGATGCGAGCGCCGCGCGACAGGCGCGGATCGCGGGTGTGCGGCTCAGCGCGGTCCTGGTCGCGGTGAACACGGTGCGGCGGCGTGCGTCGACGTCGACGACCCGGACGTCGGGGCGGCGCCGCACCCGCATCAAGTCCGGCAGGATCGCCACCGCGTTGCCGCTTTCGATGAGGGCGATCTGCGCTTCCAGGTCGTCGGTCTCGAAACGGACGTCGGGCTCGAAACCTGCTCGGCGGCACAGCTGTTCGGCCCAGTGCCGAGAGGCGGTGCCGACGGGCTCCATGGTCCAGGGCAGCAGCGCGGCGTCGGTCACGGTTCGCACCTGATCCCACGGCTCGCCGCTCGCGGGCACGGCGAGGCGCAGCAGATCAGAGGTCAGCGGTTCGCGGTCGAGGTCGGGGTACACGCGGGCGGCGTGGCCCGGGTACTCCTCGGCGATCACCAGGTCGAACTCCCGCATCCACGTCTCGTAGAGCGCCTGTTCCGGTTCTCGCTGCGACATCGTCACGCGCAGCCTGGGGTGATGCGTCGCCAGTGCGGTGAGCATCTGCGGCATGAACGCCGATGCGGCGGACTGGAACACCGCGATTCGCACCGTTCCCGATGCCTCGGTGCTGCGGGCCGCGACGTCGCTGGCGGCCAGTTCGAGCCGGTCCAGGATGACCGCGGTGTGCTCGACGAGGACTTCGGCGGCCGGAGTGAGTCGCACGCGGCGTCCGACCTTCTCGAGCAGCGGCACCCCGACGTCGTGCTCGAGTCGGGCCAGAGCCTGCGACACCGACGACGGACTCTGGTGCAGCGCCTCCGCCACGCCGGCGATGGTGCCGCGCACGCTGAGTTCGCGCAGTAGGCGCAACCGGCGGGTGTCCAGCAGGTCGGGGCGACGAACCATCACGTCTACTTACGCATTTCCTTCACAAAACATCGCTTTATTTTAGGGTTCTTGGCCGCGGATCATGGAAGACATGACACTGATCGACCGCGATGTTGACGTGCTCACCGACGTCGAGACCCTGGTCCGCGAGTGGCTCGACGACGCCGCGGGCCGACGGGACACCGCAGCCGCTCGCCGGCTGGCCGACGTTCTTCGCGATCCGGCCGGACTCGACTTCACCGTCGGATTCGTCGACCGCGTGATCCGTCCCGACGACCACCGCGTCGCTGCCGCCAACCTGCGCGAGCTCGCCCGCACCGCGCCCGGGTTCCTGCCGTGGCACCTGCGCCGCCTGATCTCGCTGGGCGCGACCCTGTCGCTGGTGATTCCCGGTCTGGTCATTCCGATCGCGCGAAAGGCCCTGCGCAGCATGGTCGGACATCTTTTGGTCGACGCCACCGACCGGCGCCTCGGCCCGTCCATCGCCCGCATCCGCAAGCGCGGGGTGGGGCTCAACATCAACCTGCTGGGCGAGGCCGTGCTGGGGCGCGGGGAAGCGCAACGGCGCCTCGACGGAACTGAACGCCTGCTCGCGCGCCCGGACGTCGATTACGTCTCGATCAAGGTCTCGGCGACCGTGCCTCCGCATTCGCCATGGGCGTTCGACGAGGCGGTCGACCATGTCGAGCGCAGCCTCCTGCCGCTGTTCACGCTCGCGGCCACCTCGCCGACCAAGAAGTTCATCAACCTCGACATGGAGGAGTACCGCGACCTGGAGATGACGATCGCGGTGTTCACCCGGCTGTTGGATCGCCCCGAATTGGTCCATCTGGAGGCCGGCATCGTGCTGCAGGCGTACCTGCCGGATGCGCTCTCCGCCATGATGCGCCTGCAGGAGTGGGCGTCTGCTCGCAGAGGGCGCGGCGGCGCCGGCATCAAGGTGCGCTTGGTCAAGGGCGCCAACCTGCCGATGGAGCACGTGGAAGCCGATCTGCACGGGTGGCCGGTGGCGACGTGGCCGACGAAGCAGGACACCGACACCAACTACAAGCGCGTGCTCGACTACGCGTTGCACCCCGACCGCACGGCGAATGTGCGCATCGGGGTGGCCGGACACAACCTGTTCGACATCGCGTACGCGTGGGTGCTGGCCGGTCGCCGCGGTGTGCGCGACCGCGTCGACTTCGAAATGCTGCTGGGTATGGCCGAGGCCCAGGCCGAAGCCGTGCGCCGCACCGTCGGAGGCCTGCTGCTGTATGTGCCCGTGGTGCACCCGAAAGACTTCGACGCGGCGATCGCCTATCTGGTGCGACGGCTCGAAGAGGGTGCGAGCCAGGACAACTTCATGTCCGCGGTGTTCGACCTGCACGACGAACAGTCCCTCTACGAGCGGGAGAGAGACCGCTTCGTCGCATCGCTGGCCGCGCTGGACACCCATGTGCCGCAGCCGAATCGCCGCCAGGACCGGCGCACCGACGAACCCGCCGATTCGATGCGGCCGGTGTTCGCCAACGTCGCCGACTCCGATCCGTCGCTGCCAGGCAACCGGGCGTGGGGCCGGGCCATCACCGAGCGCATCGCCCGGTCGCAGGTGGGGCTCGCGTTGGTGGAGGAGCACACCGTCACGCGTGCGGATCGCCTGGAGAGCATCATCGCCGCCGGCGTCGCCGCGGGGGACTCGTGGTCGGCCCAGTCGGGCGCGCAGCGTGCGGCGATCCTGCGCCGCGCCGCCGGCGCCCTGGAAGCCGCCCGCGCGGAACTGCTCGAGGTGATGGCGGCCGAGACCGGCAAGACCCTCGACCAGGGCGATCCGGAGGTCTCCGAGGCCATCGACTTCGCGAACTACTATGCCCACCTCGCCGAGAACCTCGACGACGTCGACGGTGCCGTCGCTGTCCCGGTGGGGCTGACCGTCGTGACGCCGCCATGGAACTTCCCGGTCGCGATCCCGGCGGGTTCGACATTGGCGGCACTGGCGGCGGGGAGTGCGGTCATCATCAAGCCGGCCACGCAGGCCCGCCGGTGCGGCTCGGTGATGGTCCAGGCGCTGTGGGATGCCGGCGTACCGCGCGACGTGCTCCAGCTCGTCCACGTCGACGAAGGTGACCTCGGCTCGCAGCTGATCTCCGATCCGAGGGTCGGGCGCCTGATCCTCACCGGGGCGTTCGACACGGCGGCGCTGTTCCGCAGGCTGCGGCCGGACCTGCCGTTGCTCGCCGAGACCAGCGGCAAGAACGCCATGGTGATCACCCCGCACGCCGACATCGACCTGGCTGTCAAGGATCTGGTCGCTTCGGCGTTCGGGCATGCCGGCCAGAAGTGTTCGGCGGCCTCGCTGGCGATCCTGGTCGGTTCGGCCGCGCACTCCGCACGCCTGCGCAATCAGCTCATGGACGCGGTGACCTCGCTGACGGTCGGCTATCCGTCGGACCCGACCGCACAGATGGGGCCGGTGATCGAGCCCGCTGACGGAAAGCTGTTGCGGGCCTTGACCACGCTGGGGCCGGGGGAGCAGTGGCTGGTCGAACCGCGCCGGCTGGACGACACCGGTCGGCTGTGGTCGCCCGGCGTGAAGACGGGTGTCCGCCGGGGCTCCGAGTATCACCTGACCGAATACTTCGGACCCGTACTGGGTCTCATGGAAGCCGCCGACCTGGACGAGGCGATCGCGATCCAGAACGAGGTGGATTACGGCCTGACCGCCGGGTTGCACTCCCTGGACCGAGCCGAGATCGAACGCTGGATCGACGCCGTGGAGGCCGGGAACGCCTACGTGAACCGATCGACGGTCGGCGCGATCGTGCGGCGCCAACCCTTCGGCGGGTGGAAGAAGTCGGCGGTGGGTGCCGGTACGAAGGCCGGCGGCCCGAACTACCTCGTCGGTCTCACCGACTGGCGCAGCACACCGGCGACCCGCGGTGCCTCCCTGACGCCCGTGATAGCCGACTTCCTCAGTGCGGCAGCTGAACTCGAAGTTAACGCGGAGTTCCTGCAGAGGTCCCTGACCTCCGACGCACTCGCGTGGGAGCAGGAATTCGGGGTGACCCGCGACGTGACGGGTCTCGCGGCGGAGAAGAACGTCCTGCGCTATCGGCCCGTGCCCGTCACGGTGCGCGCCGAAGGTGATTCGACCGTCGCGCTGCTGCGGGTCGTCGCCGCGGGGGTGCTGGCGCGCAGCCACGTCACCGTCTCGACTCCCGTGCCCCTGGAGTCGGCGACCGCCGCGCTGCTGCACGCCCATGGCGTGGCCTGTCGTGTCGAGGACACCAACGCGTGGCGAAAGACCCTGCGTGACAACACTCCTGAACGTGTCCGTCTCCTCGGGGGTTCGCGTGAGGCGTTCGCTGAGGCCAGTGACGGCAGGGCCGACATAGCGCTGTATGCACAACCGGTGGTCGAGGCGGGGCGGATCGAGATGCTCACCTTCCTGCGCGAACAAGCGGTGTCGGTCACCGCGCACCGGTTCGGCTCGCCCACGGCACTCGTCGAGGGTCTCTTCGACTAGCGCTCAGGCGGGATAGGCGGCAACCGGCATGATGACGGTGCCCCTGCAGACACCTTCGAGGATCTCGGTGCGCCAGCTGCCGTACATCGAGCCGTCCAACGTCGGTGCGTAGAACACCAGCGAGCGGGCGGGCACGGATTCGCGGGGGACGTCGTCGCCGCGGTAGCACTCCCACTGCCAGTTGTAGTTGAACACCCACTGTTTGCCGTCCCAGGTGTAGCGGCTCGGCTGGGGGACCGTCGGATTGCTGGGGGCCGGACCGTCGGTCGCCGTCGCCACGCACGTCCCCGCGCACGACGTGGTGAACGTGTACTGGGCCCGGAAGTCGGGCTCGGGCTGGCGGGCGGCGATACTGGTGCCCAGCTTGTTCGACGCGAACGTGATCACGGTGTAGCGCCCCGACCAGTCGGGCAGGACTGCCGTCGCCGTGGCGGTCGGATGGACGCACGCGGCCGCGACGAGCATTGCTGACGCGCACGCGCTCCGTCTGGCAGACATGGTCCTCGCCGTAGTTCCGATCACACAGTGGGTTGCGAACACACAGTGTTCTTCCAGTTATCTGTGCACGGTATCTCCGCTGACCGACACCCATCCCCGCCGACACGGGCACGGTTGCGTCACGGGTTGATCTCGCACGCGCCCGCACCTCACTGAGACGTCAATGGCCGGCCAGCAGCATCAACGTCCACGCGGCCATCGACTGCGCGTCGGTGATGACGCCGTCGCGCATCATCTGCTCGATCTCCGCGCGCTCGAACCACGCGCTGCGCATGTCCTGTTCCTCGTGCTCACGGTCGTGCGCACCCTCGGTGATGTCGGTGGCGAGGAACACCCGGCCGCGCTGGCTGCTCATTCCCGGCGCGACGTCGAGCAGGCCCAGCTCGGTCAGTGTCGCGGCGGTCAGTCCGGTCTCCTCTCGCAGCTCGCGCGCGGCAAGGGCGGCCGGTTCGAGGTGCGCGCGGTCCGGGGCGGTGCCTTGGGGAAACTCCCAGCGCCGCAACCCCAGTGGATAGCGGAACTGTTCGACGAGGTGGAACCGGTGCCCGTCTCGCGGGATCACCAGCGCGTAGGTGGGCTTGTCGACGACGGCGTAGATGCCGTGGCTGCCGTCGGGGCGCTGGATGTCGTCCTCGCGGATGGTCAGCCAGTTGTTCTGATAGATCTGGCGGGACGCGAGCGCCCGGATCGAATCCATCGCCCCAGTATCGCCGGAGCGCGCCCAGGCCGGCCGGGTAGCCTCAGTGCGTGCTGCTGGCCTCTCTCAACCCCGCGGCGGTGGCCGCCGGCGCCGACATCGACGACGCGGTCCGGATCGACGGCGTGACGCTGAGCCGCAGCGACCTGGTCGGCGCGGCCACGTCGGTGGCCGAGCGGGTCGCCGGCGCCGCCACGGTCGCCGTGCTGGCCCGGCCGACCGCCGCCACCGTGCTGGCCGTCGTCGGCGCGCTGATCGCCGGAGTGCCCGTCGTTCCCGTACCCGCCGACGTGGGTGCCGCCGAGCGCCGCCACATCCTCACCGACTCAGGGGCGCTGGCCTGGTTGGGCGAGCTCCCTGAGGACACCGGGGGGCTGCCGCACATTCCGGTGCGGCTGCACGCGCGGTCCTGGCACCGCTACGCCGAGCCCGCCCAGGACGCGACGGCGCTGATCATCTACACCTCCGGCACCACCGGCCCGCCCAAAGGCGTGGTGCTGAGCCGCCGCGCGATCGCGGCCGACATCGACATGCTCGCCGCCGCCTGGCAGTGGACCGCCGAGGACACGCTGGTGCACGGCCTGCCGCTGTACCACGTCCACGGTCTGGTGTTGGGACTGCTGGGTTCGTTGCGCATCGGCAATCGCTTCGTCCACACCGGCAAGCCGTCGCCGCAGAACTATGCGCAGGCCGTATCCGAGGGTGGCTCGCTGGTGTTCGGGGTGCCCACGGTATGGTCGCGCATCGTCGACGACGGCGATGCCGCTCGGGCCATGGCGCCGGCGCGGCTGCTGGTGTCGGGAAGCGCGCCGCTGCCGGTGCCGGTGTTCGACGGGTTGGCCGGGCTCAGCGGCCACCAGCCGGTCGAGCGTTACGGCAGTACCGAGTCACTGATCACGTTGAGCACGTTGGCATCCGGTGAACGCAGGCCCGGCTGGGTGGGCTTGCCGCTCGAGGGGGTGGCGACGAGGCTGCTCGCCGAGGACGGCACGGTCGCGCCGCACGACGGCGAGACGATCGGCGCCCTGCACCTGCAGAGTCCCACGCTGTTCGACGGTTATCTGAACCGGCCCGACGCCACCGCCGCCGTGCTCAGCGCTGACGGCTGGTATCACACCGGTGACGTCGCGGTGATCGATGCGGGCGGTATGCACCGCATCGTCGGGCGCGAATCGGTCGACCTGATCAAGAGCGGTGGCTTCCGCATCGGTGCCGGCGAGATCGAGACGGTGTTGCTGGCGCACGCCGGGGTGAACGAGGTCGCGGTCGTCGGGGCTCCGGACGCCGACCTAGGACAGCGGATCGTCGCGTTCGTTGTCGGTGACGCGGCGCCTGACGAGCTGATCGAGTATGTCGCACAGGAACTCTCGGTACACAAGCGACCGCGGGAGGTGCGCATCGTCGAGGCGCTGCCCCGCAACGGC
Source organism: Mycobacterium sp. PSTR-4-N (assembly GCF_022348085.1). GTDB lineage: Bacteria > Actinomycetota > Actinomycetes > Mycobacteriales > Mycobacteriaceae > Mycobacterium. Next base: position 32,846 of record NZ_JAKRFN010000022.1, read on the forward strand.
ATGGGCAAGGTGCAGAAAAAGCTCCTGCTCCAGGAGTTCTGATGCTCCCGCGAGCGCGCGGGTCTGTACGCAACACGCCGCGCCCCTCTGGCAGAACGCGCGCGCTCGCGGCGATCGGCAGCGCGCTCACTGTCGCAGCCTGCGGTCACGCCACCCAGGCGATGCCAGCCCCGCCGCAGGTGATGCTCGTCCAGACCAGCATCGTGCTGCCCCCGCCGCCCGAGCCCGCCGCGCCGGCACCGCCCGTCGAACCGCTCTCGATCGGATCCGCGGCCGTCGACACCACCGGCGGCTGGCTGCCCGACGGCACCACGCTGTCCCCGTTCGACTCCGCCAATCCGATCCTTTCGCAGATGAATCCGGCGTTGCTGCAGGCTGTGCAGAACGCCGCCCGGGCTGCCCAACCGGCGGGTGTCGATGTCCGGATCACCTCGGGGTGGCGCTCGAAAGGCTTCCAACAGCGGTTGTTCGACGACGCCGTGCGCAACTACGGCAGCGTGGCGGCCGCCGCGCAATTCGTGGCCACGCCGGAGGTGTCCAAACACGTCCTGGGCGAAGCCGTCGACATCGGTCCGACGGCCGCCGACGAGTGGATGATGGCCAACGGCAAGCAGTTCGGGCTCTGTCAGATCTACGCGAACGAGATCTGGCACTACGAACTGGCGGTCGACGCTGCGGGCAACTGTCCGCCACTACGACCCCACGCCGCGGGCTGAGCCTAGGGCTGGGCCGGAAAGGCCCTGCGCGACAACGCAGCAATGGCCGTCCCGCCGAAGATCAGTGCGCCCGCGACCCAGGGCAGCACACCCAGCCCCTGCCTGTCGAGCAGCATCGCCCCGAGCGCTGATCCGCCCGCGATCCCGACGTTGGCCGTGGCGTTGACCCACGCCCCGGCGCGTTCCGGGGACACCGCGTGCGTGCGCACCGCGCAGGCCTGATACACCGACGGCACCCCGCCGAACGCGGCGCACCACAGCGCCGTCGCGCACAGCACCGCGACCTGCGCGGGCCAACCCAGGCCCAGCAGTGCCACGGCCGCCACGGTGGCCAGCAGCAGGATCAGCGTGGTGCGGCGAGGATTGCGATCGAGGCCCTTGCCGGCGTACCAGAGGCCGAGCAGGCCGCACGCACCGCAGCCGAGCAGGATCGGGCCGATGAACGCCGGACCGACGCCGCTGGACAGCAGCAGCAGGCTGATGAAGGTGTAGGCGCTGAAGTGACCGATGAAGACGACGAGGTTGGACGCGGAGACCGCGACGAGCATGCCCCGCCGTCCGCGCTCGGGCCTGCTGGTCGGTCGGCTGTTGGCCACCGGGGGGAGGACGGCGCCGACGAGCACGAACGTCGCGACCGACGCCACCGCCAGCGTGATGAACGCGGCGCGCCATCCGGCCGCGGCCCCGAGCGAGGTCAGCAGCGGCACACCCAGCACCAGGCCCGCGGACACCCCGCTGCCGGCGATCGCCAATGCCCGGCCCACGTGCGCGCGAGACACCAACCGCGGCGAGTAGCCGATGAGCAACGCGAAGAACAGTGCGTGGGTGAGTCCGCCGATCGCGCGTCCGGCGGCGACGACGGCGAAGGTGGGCGCGAGCGCGACCACGGTGTTGCTCAGCACGTAGCCGGCCACTGTGGCCATCAGCAGCGGTTTACGGGCGAAGCGCGAGGTGGCGATCGTCAGCGGTACGGCGCATATGGCCACCATCACGGCATAGAGTCCGACGAGCAGCCCTGTGGTCGAGTCGGAGACACCGAACGCCGCGCCCAGATCGGGCAGCAGCCCCACGGGCAGCATTTCCGTGGTGACCGCCAGCGCCGATGCCAGCGCCAGCGAGAGCAGGGCGGGCAGGGCGTCACGCACACCGCGCGTCGTCGCCTGGTCGGCTGTCAGAGTCACGTGTCCCTAATATACTCAGTCGGCGAGTTTATTCAAAAGGAGTATCGCGCATGGTCTCTGCACATGCCGAACGGTTGCGTTGGCACACCGCCGCGCAGCTGCTCGCGGTGATGCGGGACGAACCCGGCATCACACGCGCCGCGGCGGCGTCCCGACTCGGCATCGGTAGCGGCAGTGCCAGCGAGCTGGCGGCGCGGCTGCGCAAGGCCCGCCTGCTCGACGAGGCCCCCGCGGCAGCGCAGGGCCGGGGCCGACCTACCGCGGTGCTGGCCGCGCACGACGGGGGTCCACTGATCCTGGCGGCTGAACTGGGAGCCGCCGACTGGCGGCTGGCCGTCGCCGGCGTGGACGGCCGGCTCGCCGTCGTGGCGCACGAGGGCTATGCGGGCGATGACCTCGCCGGCGCGCTGACGACGATGTCGCGCGCGATCGGCGCGATGTACCGGCGTCACGCCGATCGCTGTGCAGCGCTGTCGATTTCGGTCGCGGGAACCGTGAGCGAGAACAAGTTGGTCCAGTTCACCGCCCGTGGCTCACGAGATGTCGATTTGGCCGTGCTGGCCGCGAAGATCCCGCGGCGGGTGCCCGTGCTCCTCGGCAACGACGCCACCCTCGCCGGCCTGGCCGAGGCCCGCACCGGCGCCGCTCGCGGTGTGACGACGGCGCTGCATCTGATGGTCGCCCAGGGCATCGGCGGAGCATTGGTCGTGGGCGGTGAACCGGTCGCGGGCGCGCACGGCGCCGCGGGGGAGTACGGGCACGTCCCCTTCGGTGAGCCGGGGCGCGAATGCCCATGTGGCGCAATGGCTTGCTGGGATATGACCGTGGACGGTCGGGCACTCGCGCGTCATCTCGGCGAACCGGAACCGTCCGACCCGACCCGCTACGTCCATGACGTGATGGCGCGGCGGGATGACTTCTCTCGCAGAGCTTTTCGACAGGTGGCGGTCTCCCTGGGCCGCGGCATCGGTGCGTTGGTCAACCTGCACGACCCGCAGGTCGTGACGCTCGGCGGGGTGGCCGCGCTGCTGCGGGCGCAGGCGAGCGACGATTTCGCCGCCGCCTTCCGTGACGCGCTGATGGCGTTCCGGAAGGCGTCACCGCCGCCGGTGCGCGATGCGCAGCATGGTGCGGACGGGCCGCTGCAGGGTGCCGTGATCGCGGGGCTCGACCGTGCGACGTCGCCGGACGCACTGGCTGCGTGGGTGGCACGGCAGGGTGCCTGACCTGGTACGCGCCGGAGATCACCACCGGTCCATCAGGCCGAACACCTGCAAGCCGTAGACGATGGCGACGGTCAGGAACAGAACCACGACGATCCCGGCGCCGATCATGCCGGCGATCGCCACCGGTGTGAAGCGGTGTTTCGGCGGCGGGTTCTGGTTTGCCGACGCCGACAGTGAGCCCGAATCGGGTGGGGTGTCACCCGGTTGCACACTTCCGCCCTGCGAGAGACCCGTGGTATCGCTGGGGTCCGGGTCGGGGGGAAGCGCTGTGGGGTGCTCGGCACTCGCCGCCATGGCTGTACTCCTGTCGACAGGTTTCCCTGTCAATCCCCGCGTGCTGTGGTCCGGCAAACGGATTCCGCCGCGTCAGGGGTGTTCGTCAGAGTTCGGTCACGGCTGCCCCGGGCGCCCGGCGCGCGTTCGGGACCGCCGAACGCGCGCAAACTACCGGCTCGCGCGGCGTGTCGACGTACAAACGCGCGCGCTCGCCGAAACGCGCCGGGCTAGTTGGCGTGCAGGGCCTCGTTCAGCGTGATGCCGGTACCGTCGCGCTTGACCACCTCGACCGCGCCGGTCACCGAGTTGCGGCGGAACAACAGATTGTTCGTCCCGGAGAGCTCACGCGCCTTGACCGTCTGCCCGTCAGAGGTCGTCACCTTGGTGCCCGCGGTGACGTACAGCCCGGCCTCGATCACGCAGTCGTCGCCCAGCGAGATTCCGAGCCCTGCGTTGGCGCCCAGCAGGCACCGCTTACCGATCGAGATCACCTGCGTGCCACCGCCGGAGAGCGTGCCCATGATCGACGCGCCACCCCCGACATCGGATCCGTCGCCGACGACGACACCGGCTGAGATGCGGCCCTCGACCATCGAACTGCCCAGGGTGCCGGCGTTGTAGTTCACGAAGCCCTCGTGCATGACGGTCGTACCCGGCGCCAGGTGTGCACCCAGGCGCACCCGGTCCGCGTCGGCGATGCGCACCCCGGCCGGCATCACGTAGTCGACCATGCGCGGGAACTTGTCGACGCCGTAGACGGTGACGGGGCCGCGGCGGCGCAACCGGGCGCGCACCGTCTCAAAACCGTCGATAGCACAGGGCCCGTAGTTGGTCCACGCCACATTGGTCAGCACGCCGAAGAACCCGTCCGCGTTGAGCCCGTGCGGCGCCACCAGCCGGTGGGAGAGCAGATGCAGACGCAGGTAGGCGTCGTAGGCGTCGACGGCCTTGTCGTCCAGCGACGCGATCGCGGTGCGGACCACCACGACGTCGACCCCACGGTCCTCGTCGGGGACGGCGAGCTCGGCGAGCTCCGCGGGCACCTCGGCCACCGACAACCGCACCGTGCCGGAGACATTCCCCGAGTCGCTGCGCTCCTGCCCGCCGGTCTCGCCCTCCTCTGACAGCTCCGGTGCCGGGAACCACACGTCGAGAACGGATCCGTCGGCCGCGATCGTCGCCACTCCGATACCTGATGCACCTGTTGTCACGGTGCCTCAGGCTACCGGTGGGCCTAGCATCGCGTGACAGGTCCCGACCCGGGCCCCGATCGGACGGGAGGCGTGCCACGAGTACCGACGTGACGTTGCGCCAACTGCGTTACTTCGCCGTGCTCGGCGAGGAGCTGAACTATCGCCGCGCCGCCGAGAAGCTGTTCATCACCCAGCCGGCACTGTCCACCGCGATCAAGCAACTCGAGCAGCACTTCGGCGTCGTGCTGTTCCGGCGCAACACCCGCGAGGTCGCGCTCACCGACCTCGGCGCGGCCTGGTTGCCCCAGGTGCAGCAGGCGCTGGCCGGCGTCGACGCCGTCGTCGACAACCTCGTCATGCTCTCCGGTACCCGCCGCGGCGTTCTCCGGGTCGGCTACCTCATCGGCACCGGAGCCGACCTGCTCTTCCGGCTGGTGCGCCACTTCGAGGCCGCCTACCCCGACGTCACGGTCGAGCCGATCGAGTTCGACTTCGCCGATCCGACCGCAGGTCTCGCCGACGGGACCACCGAGGTGGCGATCATCCGGCCGCCGGTCGACCTGCCCGAGCACCGCATGCTGATCTTGGACTCCGAGTCGTGGGTGGCCTGTCTGCCTCGGGATCACCGTCTCTCGGGGCGCGCCGAGATCTCGATCATCGAGCTGCTCGACGATCCGATCGTGTGCGCTCCGTTGACGGCAGGCACGTGGCGCGATTACTGGCTGGCGATGGACGTGCGCGGTAACCGGCCGCCGACCATCGCGGCCGTGGCCGCCACCTACGAGGCCGAGACCACGGCGATCGCGCGCGGGCTCGGGATCAGCTTCACCACCTCATCTGTCGCCCGGTTCTACGACCGGCCCGGCATCGCGTACGTCCCGATCAGCGACCGGCCGCCCAGCCACACCGCGCTCGCGTGGAACCCGGGCAGCCTGACGCCTCAAGCCGACGCCCTCGTCCGGTTGGTGGCCGAGCAGTGGAGCACCGGTGAGCCCGAGCCCGAGTGATAACCGGAGTTTATGAGTAGATCAAAACATCGAACTTCCGGTGACGCCGAGATGGCGGAATTCTGTCCAGGAGTGTCCATCCCCCCAGCGTGACCTGGAGTGACCATGACCGACGCAGACATCCGCCCGACTCATTCATCCGCATCACCCGCGAACGACGAAGACGCCGTGCTCGCCGAGCTCGGCTACTCCCAGAAGCTGGACCGTTCGGTCGGCACCCTGGCCTCGTTCGCCATCGGGTTCGCGACGATCAGTGCGACCACCGCGGTGTTCACCGGTTTCGGCGCCGGCTACTTCACCGCCGGTGCGCCGTTCGTGTGGACGCTGCTGCTGGCCGGCGCCGTGTTCGCGCTGTGGACGTTCATCGCCGCCGACCTGACCGCCAAGCTGCCGCTGGCCGGCTACTCCTACCAGTGGATCAGCCGGATCAACGGACCCAATCTGGCCTGGTTCACCGGCGTCATCGCGCTGCTGGGCTGGGTCTGCGGCATGACAGGAGTCGGCTTCATCCTGTCCGGCTACCTCGGCGGACTGTTCGGCTGGAGCATGAGCCAGAGTGCGCAGATCCTGCTCGCGATCGGCGTGGTGTTCGTCTGCGTGCTCATCAACATCTACGGCGTGCGGTTCGCGACGATGGTCAACAACATCGGCGTCAGCCTCGAACTGGTCATCACCGTCGGCGCCACCGCGCTGATCGCGATCATCGCGTTCTCGTCACCGGAGAACCACCAGCCGATCTCGACGCTGTTCACCGGTGGGCAGTCCGGCGACAAGGACTCCTACATGCTGGCCTGGCTCGCTGCCGCGCTGGGACCGTTCTTCGGCCTGATCGGCGTCGAGTCCGGGGCCGACGTCGCCGAGGAGACCAAGAACGCCCGCCGCGTGGTGCCCAAGACCATGTTCTATGCGCTCGTCACCTCGATCGTCATCGAGTTCCTGATGTACGTGGTGTACGTGCTGGCCATCAAGGATGCCGCCGCGGTCGAGGCCAATTCGGCCGCACCGATCGAGGAGATCATCACCCAGCAGGCCGGCCCGGTGGTCACGAAAATCGTTGTGGCCGTGGCATTGACGAACATCCTGGCCTGCCTGCTGGCCAACATCCTGGTGGCCACCCGGCTGACGTACTCGATGGCCCGCGACAACATGCTGCCGTTCTCGCACGTGTGGCGCCACGTGTCGCCCAAGTCCAAGGCGCCGACGTACGCGGTGCTCGGGCTGGGTTGCCTGTCGGCGCTGCTGCTCCTCTCCGCGCTGGTCAACGAGAAGGCGTTCAACTACATCATCGGTATCGCGTCGCTGCTGTTCTTCTTCGTCTACATCCTGCAGACCATCGGGCTGATCGTCGGCTACCGGCGCGGCACCATTCCGCGCGGCGAACCCGGCACCTTCGACCTGGGCCGGTTCCGGCTCCCGCTCTACGTCACGGCGTTGGTCGTGTTCCTCGGCGTCGCGGTCGCCCTGCTCTTCCTCCCGCAGTTCACCACCAACAAGTGGGTGTTCCTCGGCATCGTCGCCGTCGCGGCGCTGTGGTGGGCCACCGGGCTGAAGTCGCGCCTGGCGCGCGGTGACGCCGGCGCGACGTACGCCAAGACCCACAACCTCTGAGCGCCATCCCTAGAACCGAAAGGCATTGTCTCCCATGACTGTTACCGATACAGGAACGTCCAACCTGGTCGCCGTCGAGCCCGGTGCCATCCGCGAGGACACCCCGCCCGGCTCGGTGATCCAGTACAGCGATTACGAACTGGACACCTCGAGCCCCTACGCCGGCGGCGTGGCCTGGATCGAAGGCGAGTTCATTCCCGCCGAGGACGCGCGAATCTCGATCTTCGACACCGGGTTCGGGCACTCCGATCTGACCTACACCGTCGCCCATGTCTGGCACGGCAACATCTTCCGGCTCGGCGACCACCTGGACCGGCTGCTCGACGGCGCCCGCAAGCTGCGCCTGGACGCCGGAATGAGCAAAGACGAACTCGCCGAGATCACCAAGAAGTGCGTGAGCATGTCTCAGCTGCGCGAGTCGTTCGTGAACCTCACGGTCACCCGTGGCTACGGACGCCGCAAGGGCGAGAAGGACCTGACCAAGCTCACCCACCAGGTGTACATCTACGCGATTCCCTACCTGTGGGCGTTCCCCCCGTACGAGCAAATCTTCGGCACCACCGCCGTCGTCCCGCGCCACGTGCGCCGCGCAGGCCGCAACACCGTCGACCCGACGATCAAGAACTACCAGTGGGGCGATCTCACCGCGGCCAGCTTCGAGGCCAAGGACCGTGGCGCGCGGACGGCGATCCTGCTGGACTCCGACAACTGCGTAGCCGAAGGGCCCGGGTTCAACGTGTGCATCGTCAAAGACGGCGTCCTCGCGTCCCCGTCACGTAATGCGCTGCCGGGCATCACCCGCAAGACCGTGTTCGAGATCGCCGACGCGATGGGCATCGAGGCGAGCCTGCGCGACGTCACCAGCCACGAGCTCTACGAGGCCGACGAGATCATGGCGGTCACCACCGCAGGTGGCGTCACCCCGATCAACACCCTCGACGGTGAGCCGATCGGCTCGGGCGAGCCGGGCCCGATGACCGTCGCCATCCGGGACCGCTTCTGGGCGCTGATGGACGAGCCGTCGCCACTGATCGAGGCCATCCAGTACTGACCGCTCACATCGAGAAGGCCAGCGCCACCGCAGCGGTCACCGCGAACACCGCGGTCCCGTAGCCGAGCACCCGGATTTCCAGCTCCGCCACCTCGACGGCGTGGGGAGTCCGGATGCGGCGCGACCGCCGGTAACCCAGCACCAGCACGGCGATGGCCAACAGTCCGGCCAGTGTCGCCAGCCACGGCCCGCCCGCGATCGGCGGGCCGTGGTGGCGAATCAGCATCAGTGCGCCGCCGACCATCAGGCCCAGGGAACTGCGCTCCCAGGACAGCAGGGTCCGCTCGGTCTGCAAGCCCGGCTTCTCCGCCACGTCAGCGCCCCTCAGTGCCCGGTCGGGGGCCAGATCACCAACACCACCAGCACGCCGAACGTGACAGCGACGATGCCGGCGGCCAGCGCCGCGGGAACGCGTGTGGGCGGCAGGTCCACGCCGCGGCGCATCGCGTCCTGCACCACCCGCCACCGGCGCACGGCGAGCACGGCCAGCACGCCGCCGCCCGCGGTCAGCACCACGCTGAGCAGATGTCGCACCCCGGCGATCCCGAACGCCGGCGCGAACTGCACGACGGCCACCCCGCCGGCGATCAGCGCCAACGCGGTTCGGATCCACGCCAGGAAAGTACGTTCGTTGGCCAGCGTGAACCGATAGTCGGGTTCCTGCTCCGATGGTGGCATCGAGCTCCTTCCCAGCGCGGTCTCACGCTAGCGAACCGACTAACCTGGTGTCTCGTGCTCGACCTTCACGGTGACCCGATCGCGTTGACCGCGGCGCTGGTGGACATCCCCAGTGAGTCCCGCCACGAGACGCGCATCGCCGACGAGATCGAGGCCGCGCTGCGCGCGCAGACCACCGGGTTCGAGATCGTCCGCCACGGCGACGCGGTACTGGCGCGCACGCAGTACGGGAAGCCGTCGCGGGTGCTGTTGGCCGGGCACACCGACACCGTGCCCGCCGCGGACAACGTGCCGAGCCGCCGCGACGGCGACCTCCTCTACGGTTGCGGGACCTCCGACATGAAGTCCGGCGATGCGGTGTTCCTGCATCTCGCCGCCACGGTCACCGAACCCGCACACGACATCACGCTGGTGTTCTACGACTGCGAGGAGATCGAGGCGTCGGCCAACGGGCTCGGCCGCATCGAACGCGAACTGCCGGACTGGCTGACCGCCGACGTGGCGATCCTGGGTGAGCCGTCGGGCGGGCTCATCGAAGCCGGCTGCCAGGGTACGTTGCGGGTGGTGATCCAGACGGCCGGAACCCGCGCACATTCTGCGCGTTCCTGGTTGGGCGACAACGCGATTCACAAACTGGCGCCCGTCCTGACCCGGCTGCAGCACTATCAGGCCCGCAGCGTCGACATCGACGGCTGCGTGTACCGCGAGGGGATGTCGGCGGTACGCATCGACGGCGGTGTCGCCGGCAACGTGATCCCCGACGCCGCCTCGGTCACGGTGAACTTCCGGTTCGCCCCCGACCGCACCGTGGATGCCGCCTACGCCCACGTGCTCGACGTGTTCGACGGACTGGACGTGGCGATCGAGATGACCGATTCGGCGGCCGGCGCGCTGCCCGGGTTGACGCGCCCGGCCGCCGCGGCGCTGGTGCAGGCCGCCGGGGGAGCGGTACGTGCGAAATACGGCTGGACCGACGTGTCCCGATTCGCCGCGCTGGGAGTGCCCGCGGTGAATTACGGTCCGGGAGACCCGAACACCGCGCACCGCGTCGACGAACACGTCGACGTCGCGCAGATCAGCGCGGTCACCGAGACGTTGCGGCGGTACTTAATCGGTTGACGGGTCTGGTTACCCTGGACCCATGCTCTCGCGCTGACGACTCACGTGCCCTTCGTCCGCACTGTCTCGAGAGTTCGCTCATGCCATCAATCGTCTTCTCCCACGTCTCGTTCGCCTGGCCCGACGAGACCCCGCTGTTCACAGACCTGTCCTTCACCGTCGGCCCCGGCCGCACCGGGCTCGTCGCACCCAACGGCGCCGGCAAGAGCACGGTGCTGCGCCTTGCCGCCGGTGAACTCCACCCCGCCGCCGGGTCGGTGAGCACCGTCGGCACAGTCGGCTACCTGCCCCAGACCCTGCCGCTGCTCCACGACCGAACCGACGGGACCGTGGCCGAGCTGCTCGGCATCGCCGACGTGCTGGCCGCGCTCGACGCATTGACGGCCGGAGATTCTCGCGACGAGGTGTTCACCGCCATCGGCGACGACTGGGACGTCGAGGAGCGTGCCCGCGCTCAGCTCGACCGTCTCGGGCTCGATCACATCGGCTTGCACAGGTCGTTGGGCACCCTGTCCGGCGGTGAGGTCGTGACGTTGGGGTTGGCACGAGAACTGTTGCAGCGCAGCGATATTTTGTTGCTCGACGAGCCGACCAACAACCTCGACGTCGATGCCCGCGGCCGGCTCTACGAGGCCTTGGACGACGTCCCCGGCTGCCTGCTGCTGGTCAGCCACGACCGGATGCTGCTCGACCGGATGGACCGCATCGACGAGCTGCGCGGCGGCGAGATCACGTCCTACGGCGGGAACTTCACGGCCTATCGGGCCGCGGTCGACGCCGCAGACAGCGCTGCGCGCAGCGCGGTACGCCAGGCTGAACAGCACCTCAAGCGGCAGAAGCGTGATCGTCAGCAGGCCCGCGAACGTGCCGACCGGCGCAGCGGTGCCGCCAAGCGCTCCCTGCCTGACGCGGGCATACCGAAAATCATTGCGGGAGCCATGAAGCGCCGCGCACAGGAGACCGCCGGACGTACCGACGACGTGCATGCGCGACGCATCGACGACGCGCGGACGCGGCTGAACGAGGCCGAAACGCTGCTGCGCGACGACGACGCGCTCACCCTCGATCTGCCGGACACGGCGGTGCCAGCGGGACGTATGGTGTTGCGTTGCAACGCTATCGCGGTGACCCGCGCAGATCGTGAGGTGCTCTCGGGTGTCGAGTTCTCGATCCGTGGCCCCGAGCGGATCGCACTCACCGGTCCCAATGGCAGCGGCAAGACCACGCTGCTTCGGGTCCTGCTCGGCGATCTCGCACCCGATCGCGGCACCGTGGAACGCTCGGGTGGCCGCGTCGCGTACCTGTCGCAGCGGCTCGATCTGCTCGACGACGATGCCACGCTGGCCGACAATCTCGCCGCCCACGCGCCCGGCCTGTCGGTCACGCGACGACGGCATCTGCTGGCGCAGCTCCTGTTCGGCGACGAGGCGGTCGACCGGACGGTGTCGACACTCTCGGGCGGTGAGCGGTTGCGGGCCACGCTGGCGTGCGTGCTGTTCGCCGAACCCGCGCCGGAGCTCCTGCTGCTCGACGAGCCGACCAACAATCTCGATCTCGTCAGCGTCGCCCAACTCGAACAGGCCCTGCAGGCCTACCGCGGCGCCTTCGTCGTCGTGAGCCACGACGAGATGTTTTTGGATGCGATCGGCGTCGACCGGGTGCTGCACCTGCGGGCAGGCGGTCTGCGCTGACGCCGGTTCAGGCGGATGAGGCCACCGCGTCACGCCCGAAGGCGCACGGCACCTCCCGCGCGAGCCGGGTCAGCGTGTCGACTCCTCGGGGATCGCCCAGCGCCACCGCATCGGCCGCGGCGCGCAACGCCACCGCCTTCTGCCCTCCGCGCTCGGCGGCCTTGACCGCATCCCGGGCCGCCGCGACCGCGCCGTGGGTGTCCCGGCGCGCCGACATCGTCCACGCCCGTGCCAGCGCCAGCTCGGGCGCGAACAGCATCGACTTGAGCCCGTGCCGGGATTCGGCCCGCGACAACGCCTTTCCTGCCTCCACGGTGTCGCCGAGCCGGCCGAGTGCCTGCGCCAACAGCATCCAGGCCAGCGGGCCCCACGAGTAGCCGGTCGGGGCCAGCGTGGCGGCGGACTGTCGCAACAGCGCCACCGCTTGCGCCGTCTCGCCGGTCGCGATCAGCACGTCGGCGACCAGCACCTCGCCGATCGCACGGCCGGGCTGGCGGCGCTGGGCGAAATCGGTGAGCCGCCGCGCCAGCGCCAACGCGCGTTCGGGCTCCCGGGCCATCAGTAGCGCGGTGGTCTGGCCGAAGCCGCTGGTGAACCGCAGCAGGCCAGGCTGGCCGGCCGACATCGCGCGCTCCGCCACCGCGTCGACCTCGGCGAATTTGCCCATCCGGGCCGCGCACAACGCCGCCGCCGAACCCGCCCAACCGACCGCGGTCTCGTCGGCGTCGGGGGAGGCGAGCACCTGACCCGCCAGCTCGACAGCCTTGCCGAGATTGCCGGCGTTCATCGCGAACGTCGCCGACAGCGCATCCAGCGTGGTGCGGGCTGCGGGTGAGCTGGCCTTGCCCCGGGTGGTCTGCAGGAACGCCGTCGCCCGCTCGGGCTCGGACAACATCCAGAACTGATTCGCCGCCGTCGGCAGCGCCCACGCCAGCAACTCGTCCTCGGTCAAGTCGGCGGGATCCACCTCGGCGAGCACCGCGTCGGCGTCGCGACCGCGGCCCTGCCAGGCCAACGCGTAGCCGACGGTCAGACGCGCGCCCAGATCGGGCGTCTGGGCCAGCGCCGCCTGCCCCAGCCGCTCGGACAGTTCCAGATCACCGAGCCGCAGGGCATCGCTGGCCGCGGCGCACACCTGCGCGACCGGCGGCGGCTCGTCGCTGCCCACGGCCAGCGCCGCCAGGCGCAGCCGGGCGACCACACCCCGCGGGCCCGCCGTCGACAGGCGTCCCACCACCGCGGTGCGCAGCCGCCGGATCTCCGGACCGCCCAGCGCCGCACGCACGGCGTCACAGAACAGCGGGTGAGCCGGGTGAACCCCGTCGTCGTCCACCGAGATCGCGCCCGCCGACACGGCCTCGTCGACGGCGCCGGCGCTGGTCAGCACCGCCAGGTCCTCGAGCCCCAGGGGATCGCAGACCGCGAGGTACTCCAGCACCCGGCGCACCTGCGGCGTCGCCGCGTCGACGAAGTCGGCCACATGGGCCATCAACCGGTCGTCGTCGTGTCCGGGCGGGTCGAGGTCGATGCGGGACACCAGGCCGTCGCGCCACAGTGCACTGACCTCGGCGGGTACCGGGTTCGCCGAGACGCTGGCCGAGAGCAGCAGGCGCACCGTGGCGCCGACCGCCAGCTGGTAGATCAGCGCGGCCGACAACGGCTCGAGCAGGTGCGCGTCATCGACCACGAGCAACCGGCCGTCACCGAGACGGTCGCGCGCCGCCCGCAGGACCGCTGCCGTCTTCCCGGTGTCCGAGATGTCGACGAGATGCTCCACGGCGGCGAACGGGATCGCCGTGCGCGTCGCCGTCGCCCGTATCCAATCGACCCGTGGGACGTTAGGTCCGAGGCGCTCCGCCGCCCGGCGCAACAGCCACGTCTTGCCGACGCCGGCCGGCCCGATCAACGCCGCCCCCGAGCGATCGCGAACGCCGGTCTCCAACTGTGTCAGCGCGGGCTCGTCGGGTGCGGTCACCCAGGTGAGCGGCACAGGCACGGGCACCGGCCCAGCCTATTCGTCTGCGGCTAAGTTTTAGGTCGTGTCCCCAGAACCCGATCGCCGATGGGCCGTCTGCGTGTACTGCGCCTCGGGCCCCACGGAACCCCGCCTGCTGGACCTCGCCCGGCGTCTCGGCGCCGCCATCGCCGACCGCGGCTGGACGCTGGTCTCCGGCGGCGGGAACGTCTCGGCGATGGGAGAAGTGGCCGCGGCGGCCCGCTCGCACGGCGGCAGCACGGTGGGCGTGATCCCCAAGGCGCTCGTGCACCGGGAGGTGGCCGACACCGAGGCCGACGAGCTCGTCGTGACCGACACGATGCGGGAGCGCAAACAGGTCATGGAGGACCGCGCCGATGCGTTCATCGCGCTGCCCGGGGGCATCGGCACCCTCGAAGAATTCTTCGAAGCCTGGACAGCGGGCTATTTGGGTATGCACACCAAGCCGATCGTGATGCTCGACACTTGGGGGCACTACGAGGGGCTTCTGGACTGGCTACGCGGGCTGGTCCAGAGCGGCTATGTCGCCGACGGCGCGCTGGCGCGACTGGAAGTCGTCGACGACATCGAGGCTGCTCTGGCCGCATGCGCACCGGGCCAGGGTGACCGAGACACGACCACCGAGGAACAAGGGGAGCGGGAATGAGCGGTAAATCCGGGAAGCGGAGCAGTGTCGGGGTCCTCGACATCGCGAGCCAGGTACCGGGATTGCTGATGGACACGCCGACGATCGTGCAGGGCGTCGTCACCGGGTTCCTGGCCCGTCCGACGGCGAAGACCTCGATCGGCAAGGTGTTCCAGGACCGCGCCGGCCGCTACGCCGACAAGGTGTTCATCAAGTTCGAGGACACCGAGCTCACCTACGGCGAGGCCAACGAGACGGTCAACCGCTACGCCGCGGTTCTCGCCGCGCGCGGCGTCGGCCACGGCGACGTCGTCGGCGTCATGCTGCGCAACTCCCCGGACTCGGTGTTGCTGATGCTCGCCGCGGTCAAGTGCGGCGCCATCGCCGGGATGATCAACTACCACCAGCGCGGCGACGTGCTCGCCCACAGCCTGGGGCTGCTCGAAGCCAAGGTCGTGGTCGCCGAGGTCGACCTGGTCGATCCGATCACCGAGAGCGGCGCCGACACCTCCGGGCTGGTCACCGTCGACGAAATGAAGGAGAAGGCGCAGGGCGCGCCGACCACCAACCCCGCGACCACATCGGCGGTGCTCGCCAAGGACAAGGCCTTTTACATCTTCACCTCCGGCACCACGGGCATGCCGAAGGCCAGCGTGATGACGCACTACCGCTGGCTGCGGGCGCTGGCCGGCTTCGGCGGCCTGGGCATGCGGCTCAACAGCAGCGACACCCTGTACTGCTGCCTGCCGCTCTACCACAACAACGCGCTGACGGTCGCGCTGTCCTCGGTGCTGAACTCGGGTGCGACGCTGGCGCTGGGCAAGTCGTTCTCGGCGTCGAAGTTCTGGGACGACGTCATCCGCTACGAGGCCACCGCGTTCGTCTACATCGGCGAGATCTGCACTTATCTGCTCGGCAAGGAGGAGAAGCCGACCGATCGCCAGCACAAGGTCCGCGTCATCGCCGGCAACGGACTGCGGCCGGCGATCTGGGACGAGTTCACCGAACGGTTCGGCATCAAGCGGGTCTGCGAGTTCTACGCGGCCAGCGAAGGCAACACCGCGTTCGTCAACGTGCTCAACATCGACAAGACGACCGGCATCTGCCCCACCCCCGTGGCGTTCGTCGAATACGACGAGGAGACCGGCGACCCCAAGCGCGACGAGAACGGCCGGCTGCGCAAGGTCAAGAACGGCCAGCCGGGTCTGCTGCTGTCCAAGGTCAGCAACTTCCAGCCCTTCGACGGCTACACCGACAAAGAGGCCACCGAGAAGAAGCTGGTGCGCGACGCCTTCAAGGAGGGCGACGTCTGGTTCAACACCGGCGACCTGATGCGCGCGCAGGGCTTCGGGCACGCCGCGTTCACCGACCGCCTCGGCGACACGTTCCGGTGGAAGGGCGAGAACGTCGCGACCACCGAGGTCGAGGCCGCGATCTCGACGGATCCGCAGGTCGAGGAGGCCACGGTGTTCGGGGTCGAGGTGCCGGGCGCGAGCGGCCGCGCGGGGATGGCCGCCGTGCAACTCAAAGAAGGCCAGGAGTTCGACGGCAAGTCGCTGGCCAAGGCCGCCTACGACAAACTGCCCGGCTACGCGGTGCCGCTGTTCGTCCGCGTGGTCGAGGAACTCGCGCACACCTCAACGTTCAAGTCGCAGAAGGGTGATTTGCGTAAGGAGGGCTACGGCAAGGCCTCCGGCGACGACGACGACACCGAGGACGTGGAGATCGAGGACCCGATCTACGTGCTCTCGGGCAAGGAGGAGGGGTACGTGGAGTTCTACGACGAGTACCCCGACGAGGTCGCCGCGGGCAAGAAGCCGAAGTAATCGCTGAGTCGGGCGTGCTGACCGACGTCAGATGTCGGTAAGCGCGCCCGATACGCCGTGGTCCGTAGCCTGAAGGGCGTGCAGTCGACGTTTCTCGGGCGGCCGGTGGCCGGTGATCGTGCGCTGATCATGGCGATCGTCAACCGGACGCCGGATTCTTTCTACGACCGGGGCGCCACGTTCACCGACGACGCCGCCAAGGAGGCTGCGCACCGCGTCGTCGCCGACGGCGCCGACGTCGTCGACGTGGGCGGGGTCAAGGCCGGGCCGGGCCAGACCGTGGACGTCGACGAGGAGATCGCCCGCGTCGTGCCGTTCATCGAATGGCTGCGCGGCACCTTTCCCGACCAGTTGATCAGTGTCGACACGTGGCGCGCCGAGGTCGCCAAGCAGGCCTGCGCGGCCGGCGCGGACCTGATCAACGACACCTGGGGCGGTGCGGACCCCGAGCTGCCGGCCGTCGCCGCGGAGTTCAACGCGGGCCTGGTGTGCTCACACACCGGCGGGGCGGTCCCGCGGACCCGGCCGTTCCGGGTCAACTACGGGATCACCGAACGCGGCGTGGTCGACGACGTGCTCGCCGAGGTGACCGCCGCCGCCGAGCGGGCCCTGTCCCACGGCGTCCGACGGGACGGCATCGTGATCGATCCGACCCATGATTTCGGCAAGAACACTTACCACGGTCTTACTTTGTTGCGGCACGTAAAAGAGCTTGTTAACACTGGATGGCCCGTCCTGATGGCCCTGAGCAACAAAGATTTCGTCGGGGAGACTCTCGGTGTGGGACTCACCGAGCGCCTGGAAGGCACCCTGGCCGCGACCGCACTCGCGGCCGCCGAGGGAGCCGCCATGTTCCGTGTGCACGAGGTGGGCCCCACACGTCGGGTACTGGACATGGTGGCGTCGATCAACGGCGTCCGTCCGCCACAACGCACGGTGAGGGGACTGGCATGACGGTCTTGAGTGAGCGCATCACGGGAACGGGCCCTGCGGGAATGGCCGAGCACCGCTGGCTGACCGACCACAGCTGGAGCCGTCCGACCTGGACGGTTGCCGAGCTGGAAGCCGCGAAGA
Source organism: Mycobacterium sp. PSTR-4-N (assembly GCF_022348085.1). Classification (GTDB taxonomy): domain Bacteria; phylum Actinomycetota; class Actinomycetes; order Mycobacteriales; family Mycobacteriaceae; genus Mycobacterium. The sequence continues at coordinate 50,113 of NZ_JAKRFN010000022.1, forward strand.
AGGGGCGCACCGTCTCGGTGGTCCTGCCTGCGCTGAACGAGGAAGAGACCGTCGCCGGTGTGGTCGAGACGATCACGCCGCTGCTGGGCGGACTGGTCGACGAGCTCGTGGTGCTCGACTCCGGATCCACCGACGACACCGAGATCCGCGCGCTGGCCGCGGGCGCTCGGGTGATCAGCCGCGAGGCCGCGTTGCCTGAGGTGGCGCCCGCGCCCGGCAAGGGTGAGGTGCTGTGGCGTTCGCTGGCCGCGACGACCGGTGACCTGATCGCATTCGTCGACTCGGATCTGCTCGACCCGGACCCGATGTTCGTGCCCAAGCTGCTCGGCCCGCTGCTCACCGCTGACGGCGTGCACCTGGTCAAGGGCTTCTACCGGCGCCCGCTGAAGGTCAGCGGACGCGAGGACGCCAACGGCGGCGGTCGCGTGACCGAGCTGGTGGCCCGGCCTCTGCTCGCAGCGCTGCGCCCGGAGCTGTCGTGCCTGTACCAGCCGCTGGGCGGCGAGTACGCCGGCACCCGGGAACTCCTGACCGCTGTGCCGTTCGCCCCGGGCTACGGCGTGGAGATCGGGCTGCTTGTCGACGCCTACGACCGGCTGGGCCTCGACGGGATCGCACAGGTCAATCTCGGCGTCCGCACGCACCGCAACCGCCCGCTGACCGAGCTGGCCTCGATGAGCCGCCAGGTCATCGCGACGCTGCTGCAGCGCTGCGGTATCCCGGACTCCGGCGTCGGGCTGACTCAGTTCTTCGCCGACGGCGAGGACTACACGCCTCGCACGTCCTCGGTGTCGTTGGACGACCGGCCCCCGATGATCACGCTGCGTCCCCGCTGATTCTGTCGGAGCACTCAGGCACTATCGACGTGTGACGCTCGTTCTGCTCTACCTCGTCGTGCTGGTGCTCGTCGGCATCGTGTTGTTCGCGATCGGCAGTGTGTTGTTCGGCCGGGGTGAGGTGCTGCCGCCGCTGCCGAAAGCCACCACGGCCACCTCGTTGCCGGCCACCGAGATCACCGGGGCCGATGTCGAGGCGCTGAAGTTCACCCAGACGTTGCGCGGCTACAAGGCCAGTGAGGTCGACTGGGCGCTCGAGCGCCTGGCCCGCGAGATCGATCAGCTGCGCGGCGAACTCGCTGCGGTGCGCGACGTTCCGCAGCACGGCACATGACGGTCGCCTCCGACGGTCGGGTCCGGTGCGGCTGGATCGACCAGGCGCGCCTCTCCGACGACGACTTCGTGCTCTACCGCGACTACCACGACACCGAGTGGGGCCAACCGGTGCACGATTCGGGTGCGCTGTTCGAGCGGGTCAGCCTCGAGGCGTTCCAGAGCGGTCTGTCGTGGTTGATCATCCTGCGCAAGCGGGAGAATTTCCGCGCCGCGTTCGACGGCTTCGACGTGGAGCGGGTGGCCCGCTACACCGAGCGCGACGTCGAGCGGTTGCTGTCCGATGTCGGCATCGTGCGCAACCGGTCCAAGATCGAGGCCACCATCGCCAACGCGCGAGCCGTTGCCGATCTCACCGATGCGGGCGGCGACCTGGCCCAGCTGCTGTGGTCTTTCGCCCCGGCAGACCGCGCCACCCGACCCCGGCCGGTCGACCTGTCGGGGGTCGCGGCCACGTCGCCGGAATCCACCGCGATGGCCAAGGAACTCAAACGGCGTGGGTTCCGGTTCGTCGGCCCGACGACGGCCTATGCACTGATGCAGGCGACCGGCATGGTGGACGACCACGTCGCCGACTGCTGGGTGCCGCGAACCGAGCCGCAGGCGCAGCTATAGCGGGTCTTTGCACACGAGATGGCGTGGATAGGGAACAATGGACGTCTGAAGCAGTTCAGAGCCGATGCTGTCAGTGTTCGACGTCATCGGAGTTTGCACGACCAATCGGGCCCTGACGGGCACGCCCATGTGGAGGAGGCACTCGATGGCGGCGATGAAGCCCCGGACCGGAGACGGTCCACTGGAAGCAACCAAGGAGGGGCGCGGCATCGTGATGCGGGTACCACTGGAAGGCGGCGGACGATTGGTCGTCGAGCTGACTCCCGATGAGGCAGCCGCCCTCGGAGACGAACTCAAGGGCGTCACCAGCTAGCCGCCGGACGCTGCGCAGACCTTGCGGTAGATCTCCAGGGTCTGCTCGGCGATCTGTGCCCACGAGAACTCCTCGATGCACCGGGCCCGGCCCGCGGCGCCGTACATCGCGGCGCGCTGCGGGTCGGCCACCAAGGAGTTGACGCCCTCGGCGAGGTCGCGCTCGAAGGCCGCCGCATCGGCGGGGTCGTAATGCACCAACAGTCCCGTACGTCCGTCATCGACCACCTCGGGGATGCCGCCGACGTCGGACGCGACCACCGCGGTCCCGCACGCCATCGCCTCGAGATTGACGATGCCCAGTGGCTCGTAGACTGACGGACACACGAATGCCGTTGCCGCGGAAAGAATTTCGCGGATCTTCGCGGTCGGCAGCATCTCGCGCACCCAGAACACGCCGGTGCGGGCGCTGGACAGCTGCTGAACTGCCGACGCCACCTCCTCGGCGATCTCCGGGGTGTCGGGCGCCCCGGCGCACAGGATGAGCTGCACCTCCGGCGCGAAGTGATGCGCGGCGGCCACCAGGTGCGCGACGCCCTTCTGCCGGGTGATCCTGCCGACGAATGCGACGATCGGGCGGGTCGGGTCCACCCCCAGGTCGGCGAGCACCGACTCCGCCGGGTCGGGTTGAGCGGGATACCAGACGTCGGTGTCGATGCCGTTGCGCACCACATGCACCCGGTCGGGGTCCAACGCCGGGTAGGTGCGCAGCACGTCTTCGCGCATCCCGGAGCTGACGGCGATCACCGCATCCGCGGCCTCCACTGCCGTCTTCTCCACCCACGACGAGATTCGGTATCCGCCGCCGAGCTGCTCGGCCTTCCACGGCCGCATCGGCTCCAGCGAGTGCGCGGTCAACACGTGCGGCACGCCGTAGAGCAGCGCGGCCAGATGCCCGGCCATGCCGGTGTACCACGTGTGCGAGTGGACCACGGTGGCCTCGGAGCTGCTGTCGACCATGGTGAGATCGGCCGACAGCGTGGCCAGGGCGGGATTGGCGCCTGCCAGCGCCGGATCGGGGGCGGCGACGGTCACCCCCGGGCGCGGTGCTCCCATGCAGTGCACGTCGACCTCACAGAGATGTCGCAGTTGCGCGACCAGTTCGGTGACGTGGACTCCGGCGCCGCCGTAGACCTCCGGTGGGTACTCCCGCGTCATCATCGCCACTCGCATGGACTGACCGTACCCAGATCGGCCGACGGCTCGCGCCGCATCCTCAATTGTCTTGATGCACTTGTTCTGATCCACCAGACTCGGTCGAGAAACGAGAACTCGCCAATGCCTGCCAATAGCTGGCCCCCGTCACCACCTGCCGATAGGTTGGTTTCATGAGGGAAGCGCCACACGTGCTGGGCATCGTCCTCGCCGGCGGAGAAGGTAAACGGCTGTATCCGTTGACAGCCGACCGGGCCAAGCCCGCGGTTCCGTTCGGAGGCGCCTACCGGCTGATCGACTTCGTGCTCTCGAATCTGGTCAACGCTCGATACCTGCGGATCTGTGTTCTCACCCAATACAAGTCGCATTCGCTGGATCGCCACATCTCGCAGAACTGGCGGCTCTCGGGGCTTGCCGGCGAGTACATCACCCCGGTGCCGGCGCAGCAGCGTCTCGGTCCGCGGTGGTACACCGGCTCGGCCGATGCGATCTACCAGTCGATGAATTTGATCTACGACGAGGATCCCGACTACATCGTGATCTTCGGCGCCGATCACGTGTACCGGATGGATCCGGAGCAGATGGTGCAGCAGCACATCGAGAGTGGCGCAGGTGCGACCGTCGCCGGGATCCGCGTGCCGCGCGCGGAAGCCAGCGCGTTCGGTTGTATCGACTCCGACGATTCGGGGCGTATCCGCGGGTTCATCGAGAAGCCGGCTGATCCACCGGGCACGCCCGACGATCCGGAGCAGACGTTCGTCTCGATGGGTAACTACATCTTCACCACGAAGGTGCTGATCGATGCGATCCGCGCTGACGCCGAGGACGACGACTCCGACCACGACATGGGTGGCGACATCATCCCGCGTCTGGTCTCCGACGGTATGGCCTCGGTGTACGACTTCAACAACAACGAGGTGCCCGGGGCGACGGAGCGTGATCACGGCTACTGGCGCGACGTCGGGACGCTGGACGCGTTCTACGACGCCCATATGGACCTCGTCTCGGTGCACCCGATCTTCAACCTCTACAACAAGCGGTGGCCCATTCGCGGCAGCTCGGAGAACCTGGCGCCGGCCAAGTTCGTCAACGGCGGTTCGGCGCAGGAGTCCGTCGTCGGCGCCGGCAGCATCATCTCTGCGGCGTCGGTGCGTAACTCGGTGCTGTCGTCGAACGTCGCCGTCGACGACGGTGCGATCGTCGAGGGCAGCGTGATCATGCCGGGCGCGCGGATCGGTCGCGGCGCGGTGGTGCGGCACGCCATCCTGGACAAGAACGTCGTGGTCGGTCCGGGGGAGATGGTGGGCGTCGACCTCGACAAGGACCGGGAGCGGTTCTCGGTCAGCGCGGGCGGCGTCGTGGCCGTCGGCAAGGGTGTCTGGGTCTAACCGTCCGATCGGCGACGGGGTCGGTCCGAGGCCGGCCACACGTACGGCAGGTCGTCGGGCACGTCCGGGAACAGCGGACGGTAGTGGTCGGGGTCCTTGCGTACCAGTGCCGACTGGTGGCTGCGGTGCACCGCAGCGTCGCCGAGCCACGGTGGTACCTCGCCGGCGGTGGCCAGCTCGTCCTGACTGCGGATCGCCGTCACGCCGGTGGCCGCGGTCAGATCGGTGAGCAGCGTGGCCGCGCACGTGTCGGCCCGGCCGAGCGCGCACCAGGCCGCGCAGACCTCCATGCCGTAGCGCACGACGGCTTCCTCGTAGCCCGCCCACATCGTCGCGGCCGGGTGGTTGCGCCAGCCGTAGCCCGGAACCGTCAGCGCGCGCAGCACCTGGATGGTCTCTGCGCGCTGCTTACCGAGGCGGCGGGCGTCGAGAGCCCGCGCCGACGCCGCGAAGTCCGGGTACGGCAGGAAGGTCTGCATGACGGGCCGGGTACCCAGGCCCCTCAGCGAGTACCGACTTCTGTCGCACGCCGCCGGCGCCGGATCAGCCGGACCGCTGCCCAGGCCATGCCGACGAGGGCGAGCAGCACCAGCACCGGGACCAGGATCGCCAGCACCACGAGCAGTACGCTGACGATGTCTTCGATCGTGCTGAGCACCGGTGCTGCCATGCCCGCCGTCGCGACGTTGGCCGCGGGCCTCACCGTCGACTTCGTCAGCGACACCACCAGCGCGACGACGACCCCGGCGGCCACGGGAATCCACTGACCGGACGACGCGAAGGCGCCAGGGTCGGTGACGGCGGCGGTCTGTGCGGCCGTGCCGGAGCCGAACACGATGCCCCCCGCGGTCGGCCGGACCAGGGTCTGGATGGTGTCGTTGACGCTGTCGAGCGCAGGCACCTTGTCGGCGACGATCTCCACGGCCAGGAGCATCGCCACGATGGCCATCACCCAACCGTTCTCGAGCCATGCCCAGGCCGGCGGCAGCGTGACCAGATCGGTGAACCGGGCCAGCAGTCCTAATGCCAGCAGCGGGATGTAGGCGTTGAGCCCCGCTGCGCTCGCCAGCCCGAACCCGGTCAGCAGCTCCATGAGCTCAGTATGGGCTCACCAGAGGTGGGGGATCAGCCGAAAGCGCACCTGCTGCGTGTACTCGGCGTAGCCGGCCAAGCCCGCGCGCAACGCCTTCTCCTCGTCGAGGATTCGCGCCGCCAGCAGCGGCACGGTCAGCGCCACGACCGCCAACCCCCAGAGTGACCCGAGCGCGAGCGGAGTACCGGCCATCATCACCAGCGTCGCGCTGTACATCGGATGGCGGACCAGACCGTAGAGCCCGGTCGACACCAGCGGTTGGCCTTGCTCGACGGTGATACTGGCTCCGGCCCAATTGTTCTGTACGACAACCAGTTGCGCGCCGAGCAGCCCGGCCGCGACCATGATGTCGCCGAGGACGACGAGCCCGACGGGAACCGTGGACCAGCCGAACCGCCAGTCCAGCGCACCGACGACGAGTGTCGCGATGACCGCCACCAGCATCAGGCTGATGATGATCCGCTGTGCGGGGCGGGTTTCGGCGGTCGGTCCGGCCTTGACGCGACGGGCCAACGCGTCGGGCTGTCGCACCGCGAGGTACGCACCGGAGAGCACCGAGCACGCGGTGAACACCGCGATGAACCCCCAACCGGGCCAGTAGTGCACGGTGCCGGCCGGCAGGAACAGGGCCAGCCCCAGACACAGGATCCCGACGACCGCCGATGCGAGGGCCTGCAGGACGAGCTTCACGGTCAGCGGAGGTCGCGTCGGCGAAACCCGATGACTCCGAATGCAAGCGCTGCGGCGTCGAGGCACAGAAGCCACACCAGCGGCACGATGGTGAACTCCCCGGTGCCGACGTGGGGGACGTGGCTGAACGGTTCGAGGTCGAGCAGCCAGTGCGGGGCGTTGGCCAGCGAGCCCATCATGAACACCGCGACGAACGCCACGAGCAGCCCCCAGGCGACCGGCGCCCAGCGGGGCGCGAGTCCGAACAGCGCGACGGCGATCGTAGCGGGTAGCCACGCGGCGGGTAGCTGGGCGGCCGCGGTGCCGAGCACGGTGGGAAGCGTGGCGCCGATGTCGCCGACGGCGGCTCCGTAGGTCACCCCGGTGACGAGCCCGGCCACCAGCAGCGCGACGGCCGGGCCGCCGATGGCGAACACCACATGGCTTGTCAGCCAACGCGTTCGGCTCACGGCACCAGCGAGCACCGCTTCTGCGCGCTGACTGCCCTCCTCCTGGTGTGCCCGCAGGGCCAGAGAGACCGCGAAGGCCGCGGCGATCATGCCGAGCATGCTGAACGCCACGGAGAGGAATGCCTGTTCGATCGCGCTGGATCCGCCGAGGCGTGCCACGATGTCGCGGGCGGTCTGGCTGCCGCCCATCTCCTCGCCGATACCGTGCACGATGCTGCCGATCAGCAGGCCGTAGAGACTCAAGCCCACGGTCCACACCAGCAGCGCTCCGCGGTCGAGACGCCACGCCAGCCCGTACACGCCACCCAGCGCTCGGGATGCCCGGGGCGGCCCCGCGCGTTCGGCGAGCAAGCCCGCGCCGACGTCGCGCCGGGACAGGAGCAGGTAGGCCAGTGCGAGCAGCGCGACGGTCAGGGTGAGGTGCAGTGCCAGGACCGCGAATCTGTCACCGGCATACGGTCGGACCTCCAGCGACCAGCCCACCGGCGAGAGCCACGTCAGCAGCGACGCTCTGCTGCCGGCATCCCCCACCGCTCGCAGCGTGAACGCTGCACCGAGGACGGCGAGTGCGGCGCCGCGCGCGACGCGGGCGTTCGGCGAGAGCTGGGCCGTCACGGCGGCCACCGCGGTGAACACCAGACCCGAGCAGGCCAGAGCCGCGCCGAAGGCCAGCGACCCGGTCGCCGGTACGTTCTGGGTGAGCAGGCCGGCGGCGCCGATGACCCCGGTCGCGATCGACGCGCCCGCGGCGAGCAGCACCGCCGCCGTCAGCCCGGCGTAGCGGCCGACGGCCGTGGAATCGAGCAATTCGGCGCGGCCTGCTTCCTCGTCGGCGCGGGTGTGCCGGATCACGGTGAGGATCACCGCGACCGCGATCAACGTGTGGAACATGCCGGCCTTCCAGATGCCGACTGCGCCGAGGCTGTCGTTGAACACCTGCCCGTAGAGCGCGCGCTGTGCGGGGCTGGCCATGATCGACGCTGCCAGCGTCGCGCGGTCCGCGGCGGTGGGATACACGGCCTCGGTCGCGCCGATGTACACCGTCGACAGTGGGAGCGAGAGCAGTAACACCCACAGCGGCAACACGATTCGGTCGCGGCGGGCATAGAGCCGCAGAAGGGCCAGGGTGCCGGTCAGGCCCGTGCCCCTGCTGGGTGCCTGGTGCGCCGGATGGGGACGCTCGAGCAGCGTGGTCATGCGTGCACCCGATCTGCGGTGTCGTCCGTGTCGTAGTGGCGCAGGAACAGCTCTTCGAGCGTGGGTGGCTGGCTCACCAGGCTGCGCACCCCTGCCTCGCCGAGTACTTTCATCACCTGCGCCAGGCTCTCGCCGTCGACGTGCGCCCGAACGGTCGTGCCGTCGACGGAGACGTCGTCGACACCCTGGATCGAGTCCAGACCGACTGGGGCACGCAATAGTTCAGCCGTGATCGAGGTGCGCGACAGGTGTCGCATCGAGTTCAGGGTGCCGCTCTCGACGGTGCGGCCGGCTCGGATGATGGTCACGCGGTCGCACAGTGCTTCGGTCTCGGCGAGGATGTGACTGGACAGCAGCACGGTGGCGCCGCGATCGCGGGCCTCGCCGACACACTGCTGGAAGACGTTCTCCATCAACGGGTCCAGCCCGGTGCTCGGTTCGTCGAGCAGCAGCAGTCGCGCATGCGAGGAGAACGCCGAGACCAGCGAGACCTTCTGGCGATTGCCCTTGGAATAGGTCCGCGCCTTCTTCGTGGGGTCGAGGCTGAACCGCTCGATGAGCTCATCGCGGCGTTTCGTGTCGAGGCCGCCCCGCATGCGGGCCAGCAGGTCGATCGTCTCGCCGCCGGTGAGCGTCGGCCACAGGGTGACATCGCCCGGCACATAGGCCAATTGGCGGTGGAGGTCGACCGCGTCGGTCCAGGGGTCAGCGCCCAGAACGCGCACCGTTCCTGCGTCGGCGCGGGCGAGGCCGAGCAGGACGCGAAGGGTGGTGGACTTGCCGGCCCCGTTGGGGCCGAGGAAGCCGTGCACCTCGCCCTCGGCGACGGAGAGGTCGAGACCGTCGAGGGCTCGAACCGTACCGAACGTCTTGGTCAGGGACCGCACCTCGATCGCAGCATGCTCACTCATCAGCGTCTCCTTGCGTGAACGGTAGGCCTTGTCGGCGCCTGGCGAGGAAGGCGTCGTACATCGTGGACTCGGTCATCAGGCCGTGGGTGTAGAGCTCCAGCGCCGGCAGCACCATCTCCTCGCTGTAGTCGCGTAGCACCGCACGCAGATCGGAGGGGTCGGGGTGGAGCTGCAGGTAGAGCAGGAACGCGCCGCCGCCCGCCATCCCCAGGAACCGGGCGCGCGCGTGGGGGTCGACGCTCGGCTTGATCGTGCCCGCACGCACGCCCTCTTCGATGTACAGCTCGGTGTTGTCGATCATCGTGCGCCACAACGACTTCGCCAGATCTCCGCCGGACTGCAGACTGCGTACCAGGTAGGCCATCATCGGCGCGTAGTGCTCGATCTCGGCCATCTGGGCGAGCCACGTCGCCGGGTCGGAGGCCTGGATGGTCTCGGACTTGGCGGTTCGGATGGTCTCGGCGACGTGGTCGTCGCAGGCGCGGTGCAGGTTGTCCTTGCTCCCGAAATGGTGGATGACCAAGCCGGGGCTCACGCCGGCGGCCGCTGCGATCGCTCGCACGCTGACGCGGAATCCGTCGCGGCCGAACAGGTCGATGGCGGCATCACGGATGCGGGCCACCGCGGTCAGATCATCGGCTGAACGCATGTTCAACATGCTAAACGCACGTTTAGTCGAGGGTCAAGGCTTTTCCCGCGAGCAGACGTGAACTCGAGCGGACACGCCGAGGAATCACTCGAGTTCGCGTCTGCTCGCCCTGAAAAAGGGGAGTCTCAGTCGCGGGCGGCCGCGAGCAAGCCGTCGCCGAGGGGGATCAGCACCGGCGTCAGCCGTTCGTCCTCGGCGATCAGCCGGGCCGCCTCCCGCACGGCGCTGACCTCGGCGTCCTTGGCGGTGGCGTCGCCGGCCCGTCCGCCGAGGGCGGCGCGGTGGAGCACGATCGCACCGCCGGGCCGCAGCAGGCGGACCCCCTCGGCCACGAACTGAGGTTGGTCGCTCGGAGCAGCGTCGATGAACACCAGGTCATAGGACTCATCGGCCAGGCGGGTCAGCACCTCCTGGGCACGCCCGCTGATCAACCGGGTGCGACCCGGGCCGACGCCGGCCTCGGTGAACGCCTGCTTGGCGATCCGCTGATGCTCCGGTTCGACGTCGATCGTGGTCAGCACGCCGTCATCGCGCATGCCGGAGAGCAGCCACAGCCCGCTGACCCCGGCACCGGTGCCGACCTCGACGACGGCCTTGGCGCTGGTCAGCTTCGCGAGAACGCACAACAACGCACCGACGGCAGGGGTGACCGCACCCGCTCCGATGTCGACTGCCCGTTCCCGCGCGGCAGCGACGATCGCGTCCTCGGAGATGGAGTGCTCGGCGTGATTGACGATCGCCTCGGCGGCACTCGGTGCGGCCGGGGAATCGCCGGCGCCGGCGGTGGGCTCGTCGGTGCTCGACATGCCCGCAGCGTAGAGCGTCGGCTGCGGCGCGGGAACCCCGACACGCCCGCCGCGCGCGACGGCCGCCGGCCATGGGCCGCGTCGGCGTTTCTGCTGGTCGAAAACGGGTAGCGAGGTTTCTCAGGAAATGTTCAGTTTGCTCATATGCCTGGCTCACCACGACGGGAGAACGTGTTCGCATGACAGACGCCGCGCACCGCGACGGGATCGCCGACCGCGGGAAGAATGTCTCTGCGCGCCGCGTTGTCTCGTCCGAGCGCTACGAGCCCCGGCCCGTTCCGCGCATCGATCAGCACGACCTGGAGGATCCGACGACCACTCACCCCGCACCCGTCTCCGCGCCGGTGTCCATGGCCCATCTGGAACAGTTCACCGAGGCCGAGTGGGTGGAGCCGAGCGACGAGCTCACCGGCACCGCCGTGTTCGACGCCACCGGCGACCACTCCGCGATGCCGAGTTGGGACGAGCTCGTCCGTCAGCACGCCGATCGGGTGTATCGGCTGGCCTACCGTCTGTCGGGCAATCAGCACGACGCCGAGGACCTGACCCAGGAGACGTTCATCCGGGTCTTCCGATCAGTGCAGAACTATCAGCCCGGCACGTTCGAGGGGTGGCTGCACCGCATCACCACGAACCTGTTCCTCGACATGGTTCGCCGGCGCGGCCGCATCCGCATGGAGGCGCTGCCCGAGGACTACGAGCGGGTGCCGGCCGACGAGCCGAACCCGGAACAGATCTACCACGACTCGCGGCTCGGCCCCGACCTGCAGGCTGCGCTCGACTCGCTGGCCCCGGAATTCCGCGCCGCGGTGGTGCTGTGCGACATCGAGGGTCTGTCCTACGAGGAGATCGGTGCGACGTTGGGCGTCAAGCTCGGCACCGTCCGTAGCCGCATCCACCGTGGCCGCCAGGCGCTGCGCGAGTACCTGGCCCGGCACAGCGACGTCACGGCCGACACCACGAGCATGCGGGGTTCGGCCAGATCGGCCTGATGTCGGCCGGCGCTGCGCGCGGATGCACAGGAACCCGCGCTACATTCGAAGCAGACCTGCGTCCATGACCGGAGAGGAGTCGGGTGGTGTTCGATCCCGGACATGCGTTCCGTCGCGCCTTCTCCTGGCTTCCCACGCAACTGGCGTCGCAGAGTGACGCACCCGTGGGGCCCCGTCAGTTCGGCAGCACCGAGCACCTGTCCACCGAGGCCGTCGCTGCCTTCGTCGACGGCGAACTGAGGATGAGCGCGCACCTGCGCGCCGCGCACCACATGTCGATGTGCCCGGAATGCGCCATGGAGGTCGACAGTCAACGCCAGGCCAGGGAAGTTCTGCGCGACGCCTGCCCGGTGGCGATGCCGAGCTCTTTGCTGAGCCTGCTCTCCCAGATTCCCCAGCACGCACCGGTGCAACACTCCGAGCCGGATTCCGCGCCCGTCGACACCCCGCAGCTGGCCGACGGCGTACCGCGTACCCGCCGGAAGCGTCGGTAGGGTGAGGACGACGCCGTCCCGGCACGGGCGTCGGTGATTGCTGGCGTCGCAGATGTGCAGGTGCTGAACACGGTGACGAGAAGGGCTATCTACGCGTGACCAATCTGGACCAGAGCGGTCGGGGGCGCCTCGAGCCGCGCCCGGTGTCGCGGCCTCCGGTCGATCCGGCCGCCAAGCGCGCCTTCGGCCGGCCCGACGGAGTGAACGGATCGTTCCTCGGTCGCGGGCAGAGCCGCGACCAGGGCGAATACGCCCCGAAGGATCAGCCGCCGGACCCCGTGCTGGCCGAAGCCTTCGGCCGCCCCTACCCGGGCGGTGACTCGCTGCAGCGCCACCCGACCGACGCGGGCGCACTGGACGCCGAGCGGGACGGCGCGGGCGACGACGCCGATGATCCGTGGCGCAATCCCGGCGCCCCGGTCGCATTGGGCACCCCGGCCGTCACGCAGACCGCCCCGGCCGTGGCGAGCCCTCCCGCGGGCAAGCTGGGCGTGCGCGACGTTCTCTTCGGCGGCAAGGTGTCCTGGATCGCACTCGTGGTGCTCGGGATCGTGGCCCTGGTGATCGGTATCGCCGGCGGGGTTGTCGGTCGTAAGACCGCCGAGGTCGTCGAGGCGTTCACCACGTCCAAGGTGACGTTGGAGACCAGCAACAACGGTGAGCCGCCGCAGGGCGAGTTCGCGAGGGTGGCCGCAGCGGTCGCGGACTCGGTGGTGACGATCGAGGCGAAGAGCGACACCGAGGGCGCGCAAGGCTCCGGCGTCATCGTCGACGGTCGCGGCTACATCGTCACCAACAATCACGTGATCTCCGAGGCGGCGACCAATCCGAGCAAGTTCAAGATGTCCGTCGTCTTCAACGACGGCAAGGAGGTGCCGGCCAACCTCGTCGGCCGCGACCCCAAGACCGACCTCGCGGTCCTCAAGGTCGACAACGTCGACAACCTCGTGGTGGCCCGCCTCGGCGACTCGGAGAAGCTGCGCGTCGGCGATGAGGTGATCGCCGCGGGCGCTCCTCTGGGCCTGCGGAGCACGGTCACCCACGGCATCATCAGCGCACTACACCGGCCCGTGCCGCTCTCCGGCGACGGTTCGGACACCGACACCGTGATCGACGGTGTACAGACCGACGCGTCGATCAACCACGGCAACTCCGGCGGACCGCTGATCAACATGAACGCCGAGGTCATCGGCATCAACACCGCCGGAAAGTCCTTGTCGGACAGTGCCAGCGGGCTCGGCTTCGCCATCCCGGTGAACGAGGTCAAGCAGGTCGTCGAGACCCTGATCCAGAACGGCAAGATCGCCCATCCGACGCTCGGCCTGACCGCACGTTCGGTCAGCAACGACGCCGCCAAGGGCGCCCAGATCGCCAACGTGGCCGCCGGTGGTCCCGCCGAGCGGGCCGGCATCCTGGAGAACGACGTCGTCGTCAAGGTCGGTGACCGCGACGTCGCCGACGCCGACGAGTTCGTCGTCGCCGTCCGGCAACTCACGATCGGGCAACCCGCGCCGATCGAGGTCATGCGCGACGGACGGCGGGTCACGCTGACCGTCACCCCCGGCCCCGACAACAGCACCTAGGCAGCGATGTTCGCCAACGTGGGTTGGGGCGAGATGCTGGTCCTGGTGATCGCCGGCCTGGTGATCCTGGGGCCCGAGCGGCTGCCCGGCGCCATCCGCTGGACCTCCGGCGCGGTGCGGCAGGCGCGGGACTACATCTCCGGCGCGACCAGCCAGCTGCGTGAGGATCTCGGACCCGAGTTCGACGACCTGCGCGAGCCCCTGTCGGAACTGCAGAAGCTGCGCGGGATGACGCCGCGCGCCGCGCTCACCAAACACCTGCTCGACGGCGACGACTCGATCTTCACCGGGCGATTCGACTCGCCCACCACGCCTGACACACCGCAGACCCCGCCGGAGAAGCCGCAGTCCGGGCCGGGCCCGGGCGCCTTCGGGCAGCAGCCCGGCGCCACCCGGTTCGACCCGGACGCGACCTAGACGGTCAGCGGCCCGCCGGGTCGAGGCCCAACGACATCCCCGCCAGTCCGCGTTTGCGGATCGACAGCGCGTCGGCGATCGTGCGCAACGCGATGCCTGCCGGCGATTCCGGTGCACTCAACACCAGCGGCGTGCCGGTGTCACCTGCGGACACCAGGGCCGGATCCAGCGGCACCTGACCCAGCAGCGGCACGTCGGCCCCCACCGATCGGGTCAGGCTCTCGGCGACCTGACGACCGCCGCCCTCCCCGAACAACTGCATCGTCGACCCATCCGGCATCAGCAGTCCCGACATGTTCTCGACGACGCCCGCGATGCGCTGACGGGTCTGCAGGGCGATCGCGCCGGCGCGCTCGGCGACCTCGGCCGCGGCGAGCTGCGGGGTGGTCACCACCAGGATCTCCGCACCCGGGATCAGCTGGGAGACCGAGATCGCGATGTCGCCGGTGCCGGGCGGCAGGTCCAGCAGCAGCACGTCCAGATCACCCCAGTAGACGTCGGCGAGGAACTGCTGCAGCGCCCGATGCAGCATCGGCCCGCGCCAGACCACGGGCGTGTTGCCCTGGGTGAACATCGCGATCGAGATGACCCGCACGTCGTGGGCCACCGGCGGCAGGATCATCGAGTCGACCTGGGTGGGGCGATCGGTGGTGCCCATCATCCGGGGCACGGAGTGGCCGTAGATGTCGGCGTCGAGCAACCCGACGGACAACCCTTTCGCCGCCATGGCGGCTGCCAGGTTCACGGTGACGCTGGACTTGCCGACGCCACCTTTGCCGGAGGCCACCGCGTAGACCCGGGTCAGCGAGCCGGGCTGGGCGAACGGGATCACCGGTTCGCGGGAGTCACCGCGCAGCTGCTTGCGCAGCTCGGCGCGCTGCTCGTCGTTCATCACGTCGAGGCTCACCCGGACCGATCCGGTGCCGGGCACATCGCTGACCGCTCGGGTGACCTGCTCGGAGATCTCCGTCTTCTTCGGACACGCCGACGTGGTCAGGTAGATCTCGACGTGCACGGACGCGTCGGCGTCGACGGTGACGTCCTTGACCATGCCGACGTCGGTGATCGGGCGCCGGAGTTCGGGGTCGATGACCTTGGTCAGGGCGGCGCGTACGGCCTTCGTGAGATCGGGGCCGGTCGCGTCAGGGGTGTGGGCAGACATCACCCGCGAGTGTAGGCCGCGGGCCCATGCCAGCTGTCAGCCGACCGGCCCGGGCGCGGGTCCCGGGGCCGGCCCCAGGCCCGGCGGCAGACCGGGAGCGGGCGGGGGAGCAGGCTGGGCCGGCATCAGCGGCGGCGCGGGCTGGGCTGCCGGCATCAGCGGCGGCGCGGGAGTGTCATTGATGCAGAACACCGCGCACTGCGGCTGCTGGGCCGGCGGCGGGGTCACCCACGGCGGTACCCAGGCCGGCGGCGGTGCGGGTACCGGCTGCGGTGCGGCCACGGGCGCCGGACCGGGCAGCGGTCCCAGCGATTGTCCGGGGGCGAACCCGGGGACGTTGGTGTTGATCAGTGCGGCGACATCGGTCCGTTGCCCCAGCTGCAGCAGCGCCAGCGGGTCGTTGGCCGGCAGACCCGCGGCGTTGAGCGGCAACCCGGGCCCCAGTCCCTCGGGACGGTCCAGATGGCTGTCACCGAGGGCAGGCACCTCGCCCGTGATCGGCGGAAGGTCGACCGGCACCACGCCGGTCGCGTACGCCGCGGCCCAACCCAGCACGTTGCGCGCATAGGCCATCGAGTTGTTGTAGCGCAGGATCGCTGCCAGCACGTCGGGCTGGTTGCGCAGGTTGAGGCCGCCGCTGCACAGATAGCGCGCCGCAGCCAGCGAGGCGTCGAAGACGTTCTGGACATCGGCCTTGCCGTCGCCGTCACCGTCGGCGGCGTAGCGCGACCAGGTGCCGGGCAGGAACTGCATCGGGCCCAGCGCGCGGGCATAGACCACACGCTCGGAGCTGCGGCTCTGCACGATCACCTCGTTGCCGGGCAGTGTGCCGTCCAGACTGGGGCCGTAGATCGGTCGCACCGCGGTGCCGCGGGCGTCGGTCGCGCCACCGTTGGCGTGCATCGATTCGATGCGGCCGATGCCGGCCAGCAGGTTCCAGCTCACCCCGCAGCCGGGCGCGGTCGCGGCCATCTTGGCTTCGGCGTTGCGGTAGGCCGCCAGGGCCATCGACGGAATCCGAAGCGTGCCGGGGGCGCTCACGACGACTGCCGGCGGCGGGGCCGACACGGTGGCCGCGGCGATCTTCATCGGGGTGGGGGTCTTCGCGACCGCCACGACGGAAACGCCCGAGGAGCTCGACGAGGAGGCGACCGCCGCCATCGGCAGCACCGCGGTGTCGCGGGTCGGAGAGGGCGCCGAGGCGCCGACGGCGCCGGCCAGCACGAGTGGCGTCAGCACTGCCGCAACGCCGAACGCCGGCATGCGGACCAGGCGCCCCGCCCGGCATCTCGCCGCTCCGAGAGCCGCTCGTCCGCCTATGTGCACGCAACCGTCCTTGCTGTGTGGGGGCCTGTGAACCCAGTCACCATATCGGTTGGGCCACGACTGTGTTACAGCATTGGCCACAGCCGTGTCGTCAGGATCTGCGGGAGCGCCTCTCGCCGGCTTCGGCTTTGCTCGATTCGGGCTCGGCAACGCCGTCCGCGGGCCGCAACTCGGCGATCAGGTCGCGGATCTCCTCGAGTTCGCGGCGCAGGTAGTCACGGGTGGCGACTTCGCCGACGGCCAGGCGCAGCGCGGCCAGTTCGCGGGCCAGGTATTCGGTGTCGGCCTTGGTCTGCTCGGCGCGTCGCCGGTCCTCCTCGAGCGCCACCCGATCGCGGTTCTCCTGCCGGTTCTGTGCCAGCAGGATCAGGGGCGCGGCGTAGGCCGCCTGGGTGGAGAACGCGAGGTTCAGCAAGATGAAAGGGTACGGATCCCACTGCCAGGCGAACATGCCGGCGTTGAGCAGGATCCAGACGATCACGACGATCGTCTGGATCGCCAGGTACCGCCCGGTGCCGAGGAACCGCGCGATGCTCTCGCTGACGCGACCGACGGCCTCGACGTCGAGCCGGGGCGTCAGGGACCGGGAGACGCGCGGCGTGTCCAGCCGCTGACGTGCCGACGAGTCGCTCATGTCGCCTTCTCCGCGGTCATGATCACGGGTTCGGCCTCACGCTCGCGCCAGTCATCGGGCAGGAGGTGGTCGAGCACGTCGTCGACCGACACCGCGCCCAGGAGGTGATTCTCGTCGTCGACGACGGGTCCGCACACCAGGTTGTAGGCGGCGAAATACCGGGTGAGCGCACCGAGGGAGTCCTCCGCGCCCAGGCTGGGCAGGTCGGTGTCGACGATGCCGCTGACCAACGCCGCGGGCGGCTCGCGCAGCAGCCGCTGCAGATGCACACACCCCAGGTAGCGGCCCGTCGGCGTCGCGGTCGGCGGGCGAGCGACGAACACCAGGGACGCCAGCGCCGGCGTGAGGTCCGGATCGCGCACGCGCGCAAGGGCTTCGGCGACGGTGGTATCGGGTGCGAGCACCACCGGTTCGGAGGTCATCAGGCCACCCGCGGTGTTGGGGGAGTGGCTGAGCAGACGGCGCACGTCCTCGGAATCCTCGGGGTCCATCCGCCGCAGGAACTGCTCGGCGTCAGCCGGGGTCATGGTGCCCAGCAGGTCGGCCGCGTCGTCGGGATCCATCGCCTCCAACACGTCGGCGGCGCGATCGGTCTTCAGCTGCCGCAACACGGAAACCTGCTCGTCTTCGGGCAGCTCCTGCAGGACGTCGGCGAGTCGCTCGTCGTCGAGCGCGTTGACCACCTCGTAGCGGCGCTTGGCCGGCAGCTCACGGATCGCGTCGGCCACCTCGATGGGACGCTGCCCGACGAACTGCTCGAGTAGCTGCGCGACGCCCTGATCCGGCATGGCCAACCCCGACGGCGTCAGGCCCTGCACGTGCATCCAGTCCACGGTGTGCACGTTGCTGCGCCGGCCGAGCCGCCGCTGTGGACGAACCGCGACCTTGGTGACCATCCAATCCCGCGACCGGGTCTGTTCGATGCCGAGATCGACGACGACGACATCGATCCCGGCGAGTTCGGTCAGGTCGGGGTCATCGACGCGGACCCGGGTCTCGATGACCTGCCCGAGCACCAGCACTTCTCCCGGTCGCTGGGAGAAGCGGCGTAGCGACACGCTGCCCGTCGCCAGGGTCACCGCACCGGGCTCGATCGCGGTGACCCGCAGAATCGGCACGAAAATTCTTCGGCGCGAGAGCAATTCGACGACGAGCCCGAGCACGCGGGGCTGTTGACGGACCAGGCTGATGCTGATCACCACGTCACGCACGCGGCCGATCGATTCGCCGTCGGGACCCAGCACCACCATTCCCGCGAGCCGGGCCGCGTAGACCCTGTTGACCGACACCATGAGTGTCAGAGTAGAGAGTGTGGTTGTGCAAAACCGGTATCGACCCCGCCGAACATGCCTGTCCGTGCCGGGCAGCAGCGCGAAGATGATCGCCAAGGCCAAGACGCTGCCCGCCGACGAGGTGTTCCTCGACCTCGAGGACGCGGTGGCCGCGGACGCGAAAGCGCAAGCGCGCGAGGCTGTCGCGGCCGCTCTGGCCGAGCCGGGGTGGGGCGATCAACTGCGCGGAGTTCGGGTCAACGACTGGACCACCCCGTGGACGCACACGGATGTGATCGAGGTCATCGGCAGGGCCGGCGCGGCCGTGGACGTCGTGGTGCTGCCGAAAGTGACCGACGTCGCCCACGTGCACGCGCTGGATCTGCTGCTGTCCCAAGTGGAAGCCTCACACGGGTTGCCGGTGGGGCGCATCGGTATCGAGGCGCAGATCGAGGACGCGCGCGGGCTGACCAACGTCGATGCGATCGCCGCCGGACCGCGGATGCACGCACTGGTCCTCGGGCCTGCCGATCTGATGGCGAGCCTGAACATGCGCACGCTCGAGGTGGGCGAGCAGCCCGAGGGCTACGACGTCGGCGACGCCTACCACCACGTCCTGATGCGCATTCTGATTGCCGCGAGGGCCAACGGGATCAACGCGATCGACGGCCCCTATCTGAAGGTCCGCGACGTCGAGGCGTTCCGCCGGGTCGCCGGACGCGCCGCCGCGCTGGGTTTCGACGGCAAGTGGGTGTTGCATCCCGACCAGATCGCCGCGGGCAACGAGATCTTCAGCCCGCGCCAGGAGGCCTACGACCGTGCCGAGCTGATCCTCGAGGCCTACGAGTGGCACACCTCTCGGGCGGGCGGTGCCCGCGGCGCGGTGATGCTCGGGGAGGAGATGATCGACGAGGCCAGCCGCAAGATGGCCTTGGTGATCGCCGGGAAGGGTCGGGCGGCGGGAATGCGGCGCACCGGCGAGCGGTTCGTCCCGCCCGCCGGCACTGCCAGCTAAACCGCTCGGCCCCCGGCTCAGACGTTGAGCGCGGTGATGCCCACGACCACGTTGATCACCAACGTGACGGCGCCGACGGCGATACCGGCGACGGCCAGCCCGTGCCCGGCCTGGCGGGTCTCCTTGATCTGGTTGATCGCCAGGATGCCGAGGACGATGCCGACGATCGACCCGATACCGCAGCACACCCCGAGGATCGAGGCGACCAGCGAGGCGATCGCCATCGTGTTGGTGCCCTGCGGGGCGGGCGGCCCGTAGCCGTAGTCGGCGCCGGGGTAGCCCATCGGAGGCGGGGGATATCCACCGGGTGCGGTGCCGTACTGAGGCGGCGGTGGATACGCAGGACCCGCCGCACCGTAGCCCTGGCCCGGATAGGTGCCACCCGCATTCGGGTCCGGATAGGGCGCGCCGTAACCGGGCGGGGGCGGCGGATAGTCCGTCGGGGCGGGGTACGACGGCGGCGGGTTGTACGCGGGCGGGTAGTCCGTCGGCGTCCCCGACTGCTCGATCGGCGGCGCCTCGTAGCTCCCCGACGCGGGCTCGGATCCGGCTGAGTCGGAACGGTCGGACCGGCGTTCGTCGTCGTCCTGACTTGTCATGGGAATCAACCTAGCCTAAGGGGACGCCGGCGGACCGGACCATCGGAACCGGGCACCTTTGCCCGCTCCGGCACGTTGATCGAGCGATGAGGTTATACCCTGACCGAATTGCCAGACTCAGGAGTGCAAGGACATGACCAGCCCTTTTCAGCCAGGCCAGACCCCGGGCGCGTCGCCTGCCGGACGTGGCCGCCCGGTCGGGCTGCCCACCCCGCCGAAGGGGTGGCCGATCGGTTCCTATCCCACCTACGCCGAGGCGCAGCGTGCCGTGGACTACCTGTCGGATCAGCAGTTCCCGGTCGAGCAGGTCACGATCGTCGGGGTGGATCTGATGCAGGTCGAGCGCGTCACCGGCCGGTTGTCCTGGCCCAAGGTGCTCGGCGGCGGCGTGCTCAGCGGCGCGTGGCTGGGCCTGTTCATCGGTCTGATACTCGGGTTCTTCAGCCCGAGCCCGTGGGGCTCCCTCATCACCGGTCTGATCGCCGGTGTGTTCTTCGGTCTGATCACCTCCGCGGTGCCCTACGCGATGGCGCGCGGCACCCGCGACTTCAGCTCGACGATGCAGTTGGTGGCGGGCCGTTACGACGTGCTGTGTGACCCGCAGAACGCCGAGCAGGGCCGAGATCTGCTCGCCCGCCTGAAGATCTGACGATGATCGACGTCACCGCCGCGGTTCGGGCGCGGGTGCTGGAACACTTCGCGAGCTCCGGCGAGCCGGCGGAGGCCTCGGTGACCTTTCTCGGTGCCGATCGCATCGCCGTGCTGCGCTTCGATGCCGGCGGTGACGGCGCTGCTCACTACGTGTCGCTGGGGTGTTCGTCGCATCCGATGGTGGATCCGGCCGCGGCGATGGTCGATCCGGTGCGCGGGCCCCGCGCCGAGGTGGTGGTGGCCCTGCGGGGGCCGGCACCCACGGGGCTGGCCCGGTCCGTCGCGGTGGTCGCCGCGGCGCCCGCCGTCGAGGGGCTGGTGCTCGAGCCCGGCGCGCTGGTCGACTTGGAGACGCCGCTGTGGGAAGGGGCGCCGTTCACCGCATTTCTGCTGGGGCGCAGCGATGTCGACGACGTGGAGCTGGCCGAGCCGGCGTCGCCGGTGGCAATGCTGTCCGCGGTGCCGATCACGCCGACGGAGGCCGCCTGGGTGCGGTTGAAGGGGGCCGGCGCGATGCGGGAGGCGTGGCAGCAGGACGGGGTGGATGTGACCGATCCTCGCCGCCGCGCGGCGAGCCCGGCCTGAGATCTAGAGCCAGTTGTTGCGCCGGAAGGTGCGATGCAGCCCCAGGCACACCACGGCCATCAGCAGCAGGACAGCGGGATAGCCCCAGGTCCAATGCAATTCGGGCATGTGGTCGAAGTTCATCCCGTAGATCCCCGCCAGCGCGGTGGGTACTGCCGCGATGGCCACCCAAGCCGAGATCTTTCGCATGTCGACGTTCTGCTGCATCGCCACCTTGCCCAGCGCGGCCTGCACCAGCGAGCTGAGCAGTTCGTCGAAGCTGGCGATCCGGTCGGCGGCCTTGATGGTGTGGTCGAGAACGTCGCGCATGTAGCGGCGGATCTCGACGTTGACCAGATCGTCGTGGTTGGTGCCGATGCGTTCCAGGTCGGTGACCAACGGGCTGACGGCGCGACGCAGCTCGACGACTTCGCGTTTGAGCAGATAGATGGACTCGATGTCGGTCAGCGGGCGCGGCGAGAAGATGTCCTCTTCCATCGCGTCGATGTCGGTCTCGATCAAGTCGGTGACGTCGAGATAGGTGTCGACCACGCTGTCGGCGATCGCGTGCATCACCGCATACGGCCCCAGCTTCAGCGCGGCAGGTGAGGCCTCCAGGCGCTTGCGCACCCCGGCCAGGCCGCCGTGCTCGCCGTGGCGCACCGTCACCACGAAGTCCGAACCGACGAAGATCATCACCTCGCCGGTCTCGACGATCTCGCGCGCGTTGGCGATGGACTCGTGGTCGACGTACGTCACCGTCTTGAGCACCAGGAACAGCGTGGCGTCGTAGCGTTCGAGCTTCGGGCGCTGGTGGGCGTGCACGGCGTCTTCGACCGCGAGCTCGTGCAGCCCGAACACGTCGGCCACCGCCTGCATCTGATGCTCGTCGGGTTCGTGCAACCCGATCCACACGAACGCCGGTCGGCCCTCGGCTTCGATCTCGTGCACCTTGTTCAAGGCTGCCGCGTGAGTGTACTTGCCGGGCAAGCGATTTCCCTCGCAGTACACGCCACAGTCGACCATCGCCCGCGCGACCGGGACATGGATGCTGCGCGCATCGGGGTGATCGGGACGCGGGCGGCCGCCCTGTCGCATCAGTGACGGCGGTAGCGCGCGAAACGATGGCATCGGCCGACCTCCCTCCGCACATCAGCCTGGCTCGGCTCAACGGATGCTACGCGCAGAAGCTGATCGATTCTGCGCACCGGCGCGCAACTCGGTCCTGTGAAGCCCCGGTGGTCGGTTACCCTGACGCCCGTGGTGGACAGTGCGGTTTCCCCAGAACGTGACGCCCCGGCGCGCACCCCGCAGGTGGTGGTCGACGACGCCGACATCTTCGATGCGCACGAGGGCGGCAAACTCTCGGTGGCGCTGAGCTCGCCGCTGGACACCCAGCGTGCCCTGTCGATCGCCTACACCCCGGGAGTGGCCCAGGTCAGTCGCGCCATCGCCACCGACGCGACGCTGGCGGCGCGGTACACCTGGGCGCACCGCCTGGTCGCCGTCGTCAGCGACGGCAGCGCGGTGCTCGGGCTCGGCGACATCGGACCTGCGGCCTCGCTGCCGGTGATGGAGGGCAAGAGCGCGCTGTTCAAAGCCTTCGGCGGGCTGGATTCGATCCCGATCGTGCTCGACACGAACGACCCCGACGAGATCGTCGAGACGTTGATCCGGCTGCGGCCCACCTTCGGTGCGGTGAACCTGGAGGACATCTCGGCGCCCCGGTGTTTCGAGATCGAGCAGCGGGTGATCGAGGCACTGGACTGCCCGGTGATGCACGACGACCAGCACGGCACGGCGATCGTCGTGCTGGCGGCACTGTTCGGCGCGACCAAGGTGCTCGACCGCGACATGCACACCATGAAGGTGGTGATCTCCGGGGCGGGCGCCGCGGGCATCGCGTGCGCGAACATCCTGCTCGCCAGCGGTATTCGGGACATCACCGTGCTCGACAGCAAAGGCATCGTGTCCTCCGGACGCGACGATCTCAACCCGTTCAAGGCCGATCTCGCGACGCGAACCAACCCGCGGGAGCTACGCGGCGGAATGGCCGAAGCGCTCGCGGGTGCCGACGTGTTCATGGGCGTCTCGGCCGGTCTGGTGCCCGAAGAGCTGATCGCGACGATGGCGCCGGGCGGCATCGTGTTCGCGATGTCCAACCCCGATCCGGAGATCCACCCCGACGTGGCGCGCAGGTACGCCGCCGTCGTGGCCACCGGTCGCAGTGACTTCCCCAACCAGATCAACAACGTGTTGGCCTTCCCCGGCGTGTTCCGCGGCGCGCTGGACGCGGGCGCTCGCCGGATCACCGAGAAGATGAAGATGGCCGCTGCGGAGGCGATCTTCTCCGTCGTCGGTGACGATCTGGCCGTCGACCACATCGTGCCGAGCGCGCTGGATCCGCGAGTGGGTCCGGCGGTCGCAGCAGCCGTCGCCGCGGCATCCGAGGACTGAGACTGCTGCGCAGGACGAGGCGGTTGATCGCCGCACTGACCCTGGTGTGGTGCGTCGCCGCCTGCGCTGGGCGACCTGCGCCGCCGCCGATCCCGGTGGCGACCACCGCGGGACCCGAGGCCGAGCTCGTCGCGCACCTGTACGCCTCGGCGCTGGGTTTCTACGGCAGTGCAGCCCAGGTGCGTGTCGTCGACGATCCGCTCGCGGGCCTGGATTCCGGCGAGGCCACCGTGGTGCCGGGCTGGACCGGTCGGCTCCTCGCACGGTTCGACCCGGATGCGCCGGCGCGCTCGGACGTTCAGGTGTACCGATCGTTGCTGGCCGCGCTGCCGGAGGGGGTGGCTGCCGGTGACTACACCGTGGCAGCGGAGGACAAGCCCGCCGTGGCGATGACCTCCTCGGGTGCGCGAACAGCCGGTGAGGATGTCTCGGCACTGGCCCGGCGGTGTCCCGATCTCGCGGTCGGCGCAGTGAAGGGCTCGTCGTGGCCGACGTCGATCGGTACGTGCACGCTGCCGCGGGCACGTCAATTCGACGACGCGGCAACGATGTTCGCGGCGCTTGTGGCCGGCGAGGTGAGCCTGGCCTGGACGTCGACGGCTGCGCCGGGCGTGCCGTCTGACGTGGTGGTGCTGTCGGACAAGACCTCGCTGATCCGGGCCGAGAACCTGGTGCCGCTGTACCGGCGCAACGTGTTGAGCGAGTCGCAGGTGTTGGCGCTCAACGAGATCGCCGGTGTGCTGGACACGGGATCGCTGGCCGACATGCGGCGCGAGATCGCCGAGGGCGCCGAGCCGGGCCGGGTGGCCGCGCAGTGGCTCGAGGCGCACCCCCTCGGCACCAGCAACTGACGGTCCGTTCGGCGAGCGCGCGGGTCTGCACACCGACACGCCGTAATCCCTGGCCTGCAGCGCGCGCTCGCGCCGATCGAGATCACGCGCCTTGACCGCTCTGTCACTAAGTGACACACTCGGCTGTGACACTAAGTGACAGGAGCTCGATGGTGACCGCCACTATCCCGGCGGGCGCGGCCAACGACAAGCAGGCTCGCGCCCGACTCGAGGTGTCCCGGCATGCGTGCGCTCTGTTCTGGGAGCGCGGGGTGTCGGCCACCAGCGGTGACGACATCGCTGCTGCCGCAGGGCTGTCGACGCGGACGATCTGGCGGTACTTCCGGTCCAAGGAGAGTTGCGTGGAGCCCGTGCTGGCGTTGTCGGCGCAACGCTTCATCGATCTGGCCCGCCGGTGGCCGCCCGAACTGTCGCTCGCCGAGCACATGGCGCTCACCTACACCGAGCACCCGCTGAGTCCGCAGGATGTCGCCGACGAGATCAGTGCTCTGCGGATCACGACCCTGTCGCTCACCGAACCGGCATTACGCACGGCGTACCTGATGGTGCATGACGAGATGGAGCACGCCTTCGTCCCGATCATCGCCGGCCGGCTCGGTCTCGACGAGAACGACCTGAAAGCCCGGCTCTTCTCAGCAGCGGTCACCGCGGCCTTTCGGGTCATCGACGAGGACGTCGGCCACCGGGCCATCGTCGAGAAGGAGAAGATCACCCAGCAGCAAGCCCTGGCGATGATCGACCGTGCGATCAAAGACGCCACCAACGGTCAGTTGGGTGGACCTGTGCCGCACTGACCCTGGATCATTCGAAAACAGTTCTGTCACAACATCATTGACCGTCGAACATGCATCATTTCGACGGGCCGACCTCGTGCGCCCGCAACCAGGAAGAGAAGCCATGTCTGCACCAGACCTGATCCCCGTCGCCGACCTCCTCAGCCCGCCCACCCGAGCCGCCGCGACGATCTCACCCGACGGCACCAGGATCGCGTTCCTCGCGCCGTGGCGAAATCGCCTGAACGTCTGGGTCGAAGATCTCGACGGGGACTACGCGCCGCGCTGCGTGACCGCCGACGACAACCGCAGCGTCCTGCACTACGAGTGGACCGACGACCCCCGATGGCTGATCTATCTGCAGGACGACGACGGCGACGAGAACTGGCACATATTCCGCGTCGATCTCGACCATCCCGGGTCACCTCCCGTCGACCTGACACCGTTCCCCGGCGTCATGGCACTCCCGGTCCGTGAAGTCAAAGGCGGCGCGACGACGGTGATGATGAACAACCGGGAAGCGACACTGCTCGACGTGCACGAACTCGACGTCGCGACCGGAGAGCTCACGCTGCTCGCCGAAAACCCCGGCCACGTGAACAGCTGGCTGAGCAATGACAGCGCCGAGCTGTTCGCCACGTCCCTGACCCCCGACGGCGATCTCGAGTTGTCGCGCTGGGACGGGCAGGCCCTGCAGTGCATCGCGACGTTCGACGGCAGCGATCACCCCGTCGGTATCCACCCCTTGGCCATCACACCTGACGGCACGGGGGTGTGGATGGGGTCCAACCGCGGCAGCGACCGCACCCGTCTCGTTCGCGTCGATCTCGAGACCGGCGTCGAGACCGAGGTCGACAGCCACCCGGAGTACGACCTCGATCCGCGCTCGGCGGTCAGCCCTGTCCTGCCGGGACCCCTCATCTGCGATCGGCGTACCGGCGAGCTGCTGGCCGTGCGGTATTACGCTGAGCGGCAACTGATTCGCGCGCTCGATCCGTCTTTCGGCGAGGTGCTCGCCAATCTGGAAAAGCTTTCCGATGGCGATCTCGGACGTCTGTCCTCGGATGAGGGCGGCCGGCGTTGGGTGGTCAGCTTCAATCACGATCGCGACCCGGGCGCCACCTACCTGTACGACCACGAGACAGGGGGCAGCAGGCTGCTGTTCCGGCCGTTACCGCACCTGGACCCGGCCACCCTGGCCCCGATGCGGCCGATCACCCTCACCGCCCGCGACGGCCTGACACTGCACGGCTACCTGACGCTGCCCGTCGGCGTCGAGCCGCGGGGCCTGCCTCTGGTTCTGGTCGTCCACGGCGGACCCTGGTACCGGGACTCCTGGGGTTTCGACGCCGGCGTCCAACTGCTGGCCAATCGCGGATATGCCGTGCTGCAGGTCAACTTTCGCGGCTCCACCGGGTACGGCAAGGCCTTCCTGAAGGCTGCGATCGGAGAGTTCGCTCACAAGATGCACGACGATCTGATCGACGGCGTCACCTGGGCTGTCGACGAGGATTACGCAGACCCCGACCGCGTCGCGATCTTCGGCGGCTCCTATGGCGGCTATGCCGCGCTCGTCGGAATCACCTTCACCCCCGACGTTTTCACGGCAGCCATCGATTACGTCGGCATCTCGGATCTCGCGAACTTCATGCGCACCCTGCCACCCATCGCGCGTCCGCACCTGGCCAACAACTGGCACGCCTACGTGGGAGATCCCGACGATCCCGAGCAACTGGCCGATATGAAGGCACGCTCGCCGATCACCCGGGTCGATCAGGTCCGCACCCCGCTGTTGGTGATCCAGGGCGCCAACGACGTTCGCGTCGTCCAGGCGGAGTCCGACAACCTGGTCGACGCGCTGCGCGCCCGCGGCGCCGACGTCGACTACCTGGTCCAGTCCACCGAAGGCCACGGCGCCGTCAACCCGGAGAGCACGATCGAGATGTACGAGAAGGTGTCGGACTTCCTGGCCGAGCACCTGGGCGGCCGGACGTGAGCTATTTCGTCAGGCGCGCCACCACGCGCGGGAACATCCCCTGGTAGCCCGCGCCGACGAATCGGATGACGTACTCGAACATCCGCGCGTCGTTGCCGACGAGGATGCGCGCCTTGTTCTTTCGCACCCCATCGAGAATGATCTGCGCTGCCCGTTCGGGGCTGGTCTTGGCCAGGTTCTTGTCGAACTTCTTGGCCAGCTCCCCGGCGTCGAGACCCTCGGCGGCAGTGGCGTTGCGGGCGATCGCGGTCTTGATGCCCCCGGGGTGCACGCAGCTGACCTTGACGGGATGACCCGCCAGCGCCATCTCCTGGCGCAGAGCTTCGGTGAACCCGCGCACCGCGAACTTCGCCGCGTTGTAGGCGGCCTGGCCGGGTACGGAGAAGAGCCCGAACACGCTCGAGACGTTGACGACGTGCCCGTCGCCGGAGGCGATGAGGTGAGGCAGGAAGGCCTTGGTGCCGTTGACGACGCCCCAGTAGTCGACGTCCATCACCCGTTCCATGTCCTTGAACTGGCTGATCTCGATGTCGCCGGTGTACGCGATGCCCGCGTTGTTGTAGATCTGGTTGACCTTGCCGAAGTGCTCGGCGACGCTGTCGGCGTATAGGAGGAAGCTCTCGCGCTCGGTGACGTTGAGGCGGTCGGTCTTGACGGGCGCACCGATGGCCTTGAGCCGCTCCTCGGTGGCGGCCAGACCTTCGGTGTCGACGTCGCTGATCGCCACGCTGGCGCCGGAGCGGCCCAGTTCGATGGCCAGCGCCTGACCGATGCCCGAGCCGGCGCCGGTCACGACGGCCACCTTTCCGGCAAAGCCTTGCATAGCCCACTCCCATCACATGCCGAGGTGCAATTGCAGATCACCCTAGCGGTACCGCCGGTTCCGGGTAGATGGGGGCTTGTCAGCGGCTGCGTACCGCACGGCGTAATGCTCGAGGCGTCGGCTGCGACAATCAGAACGTGAAGTCTCGCAATACCGTGTTCGCCGCATTGGTCGCCGCCCTCGCCGTCGCAGCACCGGCCACCGCCACCATCGCCGCCGCCCCAGCCCAGGCCGATACCGGCGTCGATGTCTTCCTCTCCGCGCTGGACCATTACCGGCTGGGCGACATCGATCCGGCCACCGCGGTCCGCGTGGGCGAGCAGGTGTGCCCCATGCTCGCCGAGCCGGGTCAGAACGCCGCGAACGTGGCGGCGAAGGTCGCCGACGAGCTCGGTCGCCCGCTCGGCCCGGCGACGATGTTCACCGGCCTGGCCATCCAGATCATGTGCCCGCGTGCCGTCAGCGCGCTCACCGACGGGGTGCCGTTCTCGTTCATCCGGTGATCGCTCGGCGCGCCGCGAACGCGCGCAGATGCACGCGGTCCGCGGCGCGTCGGTGTACAAACGCGCTCGCTCGCGGGAGGTGCCCCCAGCTCGCTCGCCGAACCGGACCTAACTGAACGCCTCGTCGATGATCTCCTGCTGCTCGACGGCGTGCACCTTCGACGAGCCCGAGGACGGCGCGGACATCGCCCGCCGCGAGATGCGCTTGATCCCGGCGAGGTGGTCGGGCAGCAGCTCGGGCAGCGTCAGGCCCATCGTGGGCCACGCACCCTGGTTGGCCGGCTCCTCCTGCACCCAGAACTTCTCCTTGGCGTTCGGGTAGCGGTCCAGCGTCTCGGCCAGCCGACGCCGAGGCAGCGGCGCCAGCTGCTCCACACGCACGATCGCGACGTCCTCGCGCTTGTCCTTCGTCTTGCGCGCCGCCAGCTCGTAGTACAGCTTGCCGCTGGTCAACAGGATGCGGGTGACTTTGGACCGGTCGCCGTCACCCTCGTCGTAGGTGGGCTCCTCGAGCACCGACCGGAACTTCTGCTCGGTGAACTCCTTGAGATCGCTCACCGCCGCCTTGTTGCGCAGCATCGACTTCGGCGTGAACACGATCAGCGGCCGGTGGATGCCGTCGAGGCCGTGACGGCGCAGCAGGTGGAAGTAGTTCGCCGGCGTCGACGGCATCGCGATCGTCATCGATCCCTCGGCCCACAGCAGCAGGAACCGCTCGATTCGGCCCGAGGTGTGGTCGGGGCCCTGACCCTCGTGACCGTGCGGCAGTAGCAGCACCACGTCGGAGAGCTGACCCCATTTGGCCTCACCGGAGCTGATGAACTCGTCGATGATCGACTGCGCGCCGTTGACGAAGTCGCCGAACTGGGCTTCCCACAGCACCAGCGCGTCGGGGTTGCCCACCGAGTAGCCGTATTCGAAGCCGACCGCGGCGTACTCGGAGAGCGCCGAGTCGTAGACCATGAACCGGCCGCCGGTCGGGTTGCCGTCGGAGTCCACGGTCAGCAGGTCCAGCGGGGTGAACTCCTTGCCGGTCTTGCGGTCGATGATCACCGAGTGCCGCTGGGTGAACGTGCCGCGGCGGGTGTCCTGTCCGGTCATCCGGATCGTCTTGCCCTCGGCCAGGAACGTGCCCAGGGCCAGCAGCTCACCGAACGCCCAGTCGACCTTGCCCTCGTAGGCCATCTCGCGGCGCTTCTCGAGCACCGGCTTGACGCGGGGGTGCACGTTGAAGTCCTCGTCGAAGGCCAGGTGCGCGTCGCCGATGCGCTGCAGCAGCGACTTGTCGACCGCGGTTTTCATGCCCGCAGGCACCATCTGGTCGGATTCCACCGAGTGGCTGGGCTCCACCGCGTGCTTCTCGAGCTCACGGACCTCGTTGAACACCCGCTCGAGCTGGCCCTGGTAGTCGCGCAGCGCGTCCTCGGCTTCTTTCATCGAGATGTCGCCGCGGCCGATCAGCGCTTCGGTGTAGGTCTTGCGGACCCCGCGCTTGGTGTCGATGACGTCGTACATGTTGGGCTGCGTCATCGACGGGTCGTCGCCCTCGTTGTGCCCGCGGCGGCGGTAGCACAGCATGTCGATGACGACGTCCTTCTTGAACTTCTGGCGGAAGTCCATGGCGAGCTTCGCGACCCAGACCGCGGCCTCGGGGTCGTCGCCGTTGACGTGGAAGATCGGCGCACCGATCATCTTCGCCACGTCGGTGCAGTACTCCGACGAGCGCGAGTCGTACGGCGACGTGGTGAAGCCGATCTGGTTGTTGACGATGATGTGGATCGTGCCGCCGGTGCGGTACCCGCGCAGCAGCGCGAGGTTCAGCGTCTCGGCGACCACACCTTGCCCGGCGAACGCCGCGTCCCCGTGCAGCATCATCGGCACGACGGTGAAATCACCGGCGCCGCCGTCGGCGACCTCGCCGCTCTCGAGCATGTCCTGCTTGGCGCGGACGATGCCTTCGAGCACCGGGTCGACGGCCTCGAGGTGGCTGGGGTTGGCGACCAGAGACACCGCGATGTCGTTGTCGCCGAACATCTGGATGTAGGTGCCGGTGGCGCCGAGGTGGTACTTCACGTCGCCGGAGCCGTGCGCCTGCGACGGGTTCAGGTTGCCCTCGAACTCGGTGAAGATCTGGCTGTAGGGCTTGCCGACGATGTTGGCCAGCACATTGAGCCGGCCGCGGTGCGGCATGCCGATGACGACCTCGTGCAGCCCGTGCTCGGCGGCCTGGTCGATCGCGGCGTCCATCATCGGGATGACGGTCTCCGCGCCTTCCAACGAGAAGCGTTTCTGGCCAACGTATTTGGTCTGCAGGAACGTCTCGAATGCTTCTGCGGCGTTGAGCTTGCTCAAGATGTACTTCTGCTCGGCGACCGTCGGCTTCTCGTGCTTGATCTCGATGCGGTCCTGCAGCCACTGCTGCTGCTCGGGCTCGAGGATGTGGGTGTACTCCACACCGACGTGGCGGCAGTACGCGTCGCGCAGCAGCCCGAGGATGTCGCGCAGCTTCTTGTGCGTCTGGCCGGCGAAGCCGTTGACCTTGAACTCGCGGTCGAGGTCCCACAGCGTCAGGCCGTGAGTGTTGACGTCGAGATCCGGGTGGCTCCGGAAGCGGGTGTTGTCCAGCCGCAGCGGGTCGATGTCGGCCATCAGATGGCCGCGGTTGCGGTAGGCGGCGATCAGCTCGATGACGCGGGCGTTCTTGTCCTCGATCGAGTCCGGGTTGTCGATGCGCCACCGCACCGGCTCGTAGGGGATACCGAGTTCCCGGAAGATCTCGTCGTAGAACTCGTCGTCGAGCAGCAACTGGTGGATGGTGCGCAGGAAGTCACCCGACTCAGCACCCTGGATGATGCGGTGGTCGTAGGTCGACGTGAGCGTCATCAACTTGCCGATGCCGACCTCGTTGATGCGTTCCTCGCTGGCGCCCTGGAACTCCGCCGGGTACTCCATCGCGCCGGCGCCGATGATCGCGCCCTGGCCCTGCATGAGGCGTGGCACCGAGTGCACGGTGCCGATGGTGCCCGGGTTGGTCAGCGAAATCGTCACGCCGGCAAAGTCTTCGGCGGTCAGCTTGCCCTCGCGGGCCCGGCGCACGATGTCCTCGTAGGCCGCGATGAACTGACCGAATCGCATGCTCTCGCAGTTCTTGATGGATGCGACGACCAGCGCGCGCTTACCGTCCTTGCCCTGCAGGTCGATCGCGAGCCCCAGGTTGGTGTGCGCGGGTGTCACCGCGTTGGGCTTGCCGTCGACCTCGGCGAAGTGCCGGTTCATGTTCGGGAACTTCTTGACCGCCTGCACGATCGCGTAGCCCAGCAGGTGGGTGAACGAGATCTTGCCGCCGCGGGTGCGCTTGAGGTGGTTGTTGATGACGATGCGGTTGTCGATCATCGCCTTCGCCGGAATGGCACGCACGCTGGTGGCGGTCGGCACATCGAGCGATGCGGACATGTTCTTGACGACGGCCGCTGCGGCGCCGCGCAGCACCTGCGTCTCGTCGCTGCCGGCAGCCGTATCGGCCGTCTTGGCTGCCGGTTCTTTGCTCTGCGCAGCCTTCTCCGGGGCTTTGTCGGACGGCGCGGACTCTTTTTTCTTCTCCGGAGTCTTCGGGGGCGCCGGGTCGGCGGGCTTCTCGGGGGCCTTCTGCTCGGGAGCCTTCTGCTTCGGCGCGGCCTGCGCGGTGCCGTTGCTGCTCTTCGGCGGCGGCGCCTTGGCGGGTTCGGGTGGGCTCATCGGACCGGAGGACCGAGCCGGCGAACCGTTCGCGCGCGCAGGGGTACTGGCGGCGGCGTCGGTGGTGGGTTCGGGGGAGTAGTCGACGAGGAACTCGTGCCAACTCGGGTCCACCGACGAGGGATCCTCGCGGAACTTGCGGTACATCTCTTCGACCAACCACTCGTTCTGACCGAATGGTGAAGGTGAATTCACGGCTGCTGTTCGCCTCAATTCTTCGTTTCCGGCCAGTGCTCCGCGGCAGCCGGCCACCCCTTAATGAACCCGGTGTGCGGTCACCCGCAATTCCGCCGCATCAAGGCTAGCGCTTCGGCGACCGGGGCGACCAGGCAACGTCTGTATGGGTCGTTGTGGTCATTTCGGACATGACCACGGGGTGAACGCCGACCGTCAGTTGGGCGGCGCGGGAAGCAGATGCA
The DNA here is from genome assembly GCF_022348085.1 of Mycobacterium sp. PSTR-4-N. Classification (GTDB taxonomy): domain Bacteria; phylum Actinomycetota; class Actinomycetes; order Mycobacteriales; family Mycobacteriaceae; genus Mycobacterium. Next base: position 82,812 of record NZ_JAKRFN010000022.1, read on the forward strand.
GCGGTGACGGCCAGCGCGGCGGCGGCGCTCCGAACGCGTCGCGGGCGTTCGCCACGATCTTGCGGCTCATCATCCGATTGCCGACGCCCCCGACGACGGCACCGATGCCGACCGGCAGCATCTTGCCGAACATCATCGCACCCCGTTTGAGGGTGTAGCGCTTGACGAAGTACTTGAGCAGGCGGTTGTTCAGCTGCGACACCGCGGGCAGCGGCAGGGAGGCGGCGCCGTCGGACAACCAGCCACCGCTGGTGCGGCCGCGGCCGAGCAGGTCGGCGATCGCGCCCTTGCTGTCGTCGCCGACGAGCACGGCGAGCACCAGCGCGCGCCGACGCTCGCGTTCCTCGGCGGGGATGCCGTGCACTTCCGCGACGGACAGTACGAACACCGCGGTGGCTTCCAGGAACACCACGGTCTCCCCGGCGACCGCGGACATCGCGACCAGCGTGCCGATGCCGGGGAAGGCGGCCGCGGAGCCGACGGCAGCCCCGCTGGCCATCACCGCGGCCGTGTAGTGCTTCTCCAGCTTCGTGATGATCTCGGCGGGGCCGGCGCCGGGGTTGCCCTCACGCAGGCGCGCGACATAGGCACGCACGGCCGGTGCCTGGACCCGGGCGCCGCGTTCGATGATGTTGCTCAGCGCCTTGGCGGCTGCGCTGGGATCGTCCTCGCGTACTGCGGGCTCTTTGCTCTTGGCCCGGGACCATGCACTCATCGAACGGCCTTTCGTCGAGTGGACCTGTTCCCAGGTTAAGCCCTGGAAACACCCGGAAAACGAATCACCGCCCGAGCGGGGTGTCCGGAGGTGACGGCGGTCACTGTTCGCTGTGCGGGGAAGAAACAACTGGAAAGCGGCGCTAATCAATTCCATGGCAGTATCCCCAGACGTGGACGTGACACCGCTGGAGACCGAGATGGGCCGTGGGCCGGCTCGTCAGCCGGCGGTGGGAACGGTGACCGCCCCGAGCCGCCTGCGGATGATTGTGGTGCTGGGCCTGCTGGTCGCGCTCGGCCCGCTGACCATCGACATGTACCTGCCCGCGCTGCCGAGGATCGCCGACGAGCTGTCGGTGTCGTCGTCGGTGGCGCAGTTGACGCTGACCGGCACGCTGGCCGGTCTGGCGCTGGGGCAGCTGATCATCGGACCGCTGTCGGACTCGCTGGGCCGCCGCAGGCCGTTGATCGGCGGCATCGTGCTGCACATGGTGGCGTCGCTGCTGTGCCTGTTCGCGCCGAACATCGCGCTGCTCGGCATCGCGCGGGGTCTGCAGGGTGTCGGTGCCGCGGCGGCCATGGTGGTCGCGATCGCGGTGGTCGGTGATCTGTACAAGGACAACGTGGCCGCCACGGTGATGTCCCGGTTGATGCTGGTCCTGGGCGTGGCGCCGGTCCTCGCCCCGTCGTTGGGCGCGGCGGTTCTGCTCAACGCGTCCTGGCACTGGGTGTTCGCCGCGCTGGTGGTGCTGGCGGGCGCGATTCTGGTGATGGCCGTGCTGGCTCTGCCCGAGACCCTGCCGATCGCGCACCGCCGCCCCCTGAGGGTCGGCGGCATCGCACGCACCTATGTGGAACTGCTGCGCGACACCCGGTTCGTGATTCTGGTCCTGGTGGCCGCTCTGGGCATGTCGGGCCTGTTCGCCTACATCGCTGGCGCCTCGTTCGTGCTGCAGGGCCGCTACGGCATCGATCAGACGGCGTTCGCTCTGGTCTTCGGCGCCGGCGCGATCGCGTTGATCGGGTCGACGCAGTTCAACGTCGTGCTGCTGCGCCGGTTCTCCCCCCAGCAGATCATGGTGTGGGCGCTGGCCGCGGCCTCGCTGTTCGGTGTCGTGTTCATCGCGCTGGCGGCCGCGCATGTGGGCGGGCTGGTCGGCTTCGTCGTGCCGGTGTGGGCGATCCTGGCGGCGATGGGCCTGGTGATCCCGAACGCACCGGCGGTGGCCCTGACGCGGCACCCCGACGCCTCGGGCACCGCCGCGGCGCTGCTCGGCGCGGTCCAGTTCGGCCTGGGGGCAGCGGTTGCGCCGGTGGTCGGCGTGCTGGGCAACGACGAGCTCGCGATGGCCGCGGTGATGGCCGCTGGTGTGGTGATCGCGCTGGTGGCCCTGCTGCTGACGGGCGCGCACCGTTCGCCGGCACCCGACGTGTCGTGATCATCGCGTAGCGTCGGCGCGGTCATGTCCCACCTCGAGTCCCCACCCCCACTGATGGCTGATTGTCTTCCACCATGCTCGATGTCGTGACGCCGCGTACCGGCGGCGCCAACCCCTGGCACGCGCTGTGGGCGCTTCTCGTCGGCTTCTTCATGATCCTCGTCGACGCGACGATCGTCGCGGTGGCGAACCCGGCGATCATGACGGCCCTCGACGTCGGATATGACGCCGTCATCTGGGTGACCAGTGCCTACCTGCTGGCCTACGCCGTGCCGCTGCTCGTGTCGGGTCGACTCGGGGATCGCTATGGCCCGCGCAACGTCTACCTGGTCGGTCTGTCGGTCTTCACGCTGGCCTCCCTGTGGTGCGGGCTGGCCGACAGCATCGGCATGCTGGTGGCCGCCCGGGTGCTGCAGGGCCTCGGTGCCGCACTGCTCACCCCGCAGACGCTGTCGGTGATCACCAGGACGTTCCCCGCTGATCGGCGGGGTGTAGCGATGAGCGTGTGGGGCGCGACGGCGGGGGTGGCCACGCTGGTGGGCCCGCTGGCCGGCGGCGTGCTGGTCGACCACCTGGGCTGGCAGTGGATCTTCTTCGTGAACGTGCCCGTGGGTGTGCTCGGCCTCGTGCTGGCGCTGCGGCTGGTGCCCGCGCTGCCCACACAGAGCAAACAGATCGACGTGCTGGGTGTGGTGCTGTCGGCGGTCGGTCTGTTCCTGATCGTGTTCGCTCTGCAGGAGGGCCAGGCCCATCGCTGGGCGCCGTGGATCTGGGCGGCGATCGGGGTGGGGATCGCGGTGATGGCCTGTTTCGTGGTGTGGCAGTCGGTCACCCGTGGTGAGCCGCTCATCCCGCTGGCGATCTTCGGCGACCGCGACTTCTCGATGTCCAACCTCGGGGTCGCGACGATCGGGTTCGTCGCGACGTCGATGATCCTGCCGCTGATGTTCTACGCCCAGGCCGTCTGCGGTCTCACGCCGACGCGTGCGGCGCTGCTGACCGCACCGATGGCGGTCGCCACGGGCGTGCTCGCCCCGATGGTCGGCAAGATCGTCGATCGCGCGCATCCCCGCCCGGTGATCGGTTTCGGTTTCTCGGTGTTGGCCATCGCGCTGACCTGGTTGTCGATCGACATGACGCCGACGACTCCGATCTGGCGGCTGGTCGTGCCGCTGACCCTGATGGGCGTGGGGATGGCGTTCATCTGGTCGCCGCTGGCCGCGACGGCCACCCGGAACCTGCCGCCGCATGTGGCCGGTGCCGGCTCCGGGGTGTACAACACCACCCGGCAGGTCGGCTCCGTGCTGGGCAGTGCAGGCATGGCCGCGTTCCTGTCGTCGCGGCTGTCGGCGGAGATGCCGGGTGCGGCCGCCGGTACGGGCTCGCCGGAGGCCGGCGTCGGGCAGCTGCCCGGGTTCCTGCACGCCCCGTTCTCCGCGGCCATGTCGCAGGCGATGCTGTTGCCGGCGTTCATCGCGCTCTTCGGGGTGGTGGCGGCGCTGTTCCTGACCGGTGCGGTGGGCCGCCGCTGGGCGCCTGCTGCAGCCGACACCGGCACTGATGCCCGTGCCGCCGCCGACGACGGCCGGGAATGGTCCGATGACTGGGTCGATGACGATGACTACGTCGAGTACGTCGTCGACTGGAGCCACGATCCCGACGCCGACGACACCGATGTGCTGGAGCGGATGACCGACGGCGGTGGGGGCCGGCACGCGCGCGGTTAGCCGCGCTCCATCAGCGCGCTGAGCTGTTCGTTGGTCTTGGTCAGCGCCGTGGTCAGAGCGCTGAACGCGCGATCCCGCACCCGGACCTTGTCGCCGAAATCGGGGAAGAGGTCGCGCAGCACGTTCAGCCGGGCGGCCTTCAGCCAGTCCATCAGCTCCGGGTCTTTCAGCCATCGCACCTGAGCCGTGTTGTCGGCCAGCAGGATTCGCAGCCAATCCACCGGAGCGTCGGGATGTGTGATGGGTGCGCACAGATCGTTGCGGACGCCGTCGTCGGGGTACGCGGCCTCGACGTGGGCGATGAACGCCGAGCTGAACACCTGCTGGCATCCCCGCACGCTCTGCAGCGTGATCTTCTCGCCGTCGAACACCGGTACCGACGGCGGACGCGGCAAGCCCTGTGTCGTGCAGTCCACGTACAACGACGGGGTGGAGACCTCGATCTCGCCGTCACGCAACACGATCCGGTCGTGCTCGGCGCGTTCGAGGTGGCCCAGCCGCACCACGTCGTCGATGAGGCGCAACTGCTCGAGCTCGCGTGAAGACACGATCGCGCAGTGGTACATCGTGGGCGTGACGGCGGGGTCCAGCCGGAACAGGTTGCCGTCGGCTTCGAGGCGTTCGAACAGGTCGTCCAGCGAGGTCGCCTCGGCGATGGCGCTCATCCGCGAGGCGATCGATTCCCGGAAGGACTTCACGAACTGCCCACCGGGCTGGATGTGGGCCCGGTTCATCAGCCAGGAGTCCCGCGGCATGATCCAGCGAATGTGCTGCGGGGAGACACCGGAGCGCAGCAGCCACAGGCAGCAATCCATGCCGGTCTTGCCGCCGCCGACGATCGTGTAGTGCTCACGGCCGGCGGCCCGGCGGGGCAGATCGTTGGGGGTGACGACGTCGAGGCCGTCGGCCACCGAGAACGGCGCCGAGCGCATCGATTGCACCACGGTCAGCAGGTAGGTGGCGTCGACCACGCGGCGTCGCACCGTCACCTGGTGTTCGGTTCCGTCGAGCGTACGAAACCTGTTGTCGCCCAGGTAATGCGAGGACGGGTAGTACGACAGCCGGCCGGTCGGCTGCATCTGGTGGCGCATCACCTGGTCGTAGTAGGCGCACACCTCGTGGCCGGTCGCCAGCTCGAAGAACCCTTCGTTGGGGCCCGATTGGTCGATCCAGTCCTCGTTGCCCAGGGCCCGCGAATTCACGCCGTAGTAGGACGAGGGCTGGTGCAGTCGGACGAACGGATACACCCAGTTCCAGTGCCCACCCGGCTGATGGTTCTCGTCGACGAGCACGACCGTCGCATCGGTCTCGGTGAGCATCGTGTCGACGAACGCCATCCCCATCGCGCCTGCGCCGATCACCAGGTAGTCGGCCTCGATGCTCGTCATCGCCGCCACGCTACGGGACACCGGACTCTCGGCCGAACAGCACCGCGGGGTTCAGGTACCCGGTGGGATCGAACGCTGCCTTGACGGCCCGCATCGCCGCGATGTCGGCCTCGGTGCGTGACATGGCGACGTAGTCGCGCTTGCGGGTGCCCACGCCGTGCTCGGAGCTGACGTTGCCGTCGTGGCGCGCGATCAGCGCCATCATCGCCGTGTAGAGCGCGTGCTCGGGCTCGCCGGTCAGTGCGCACCGCACGATGTTGAGGTGCAGGTTGCCTTCGCCGACATGCCCGAACAGCACCGGGATCGCGTCGGGCGCATGCTCGGCGACCAGCGCCACCGCGTCGGCGGCGAACGCCGCGATCGACGAGAGTGGCAGCGACACATCGAATTTCAGCGGCGGACCGTAGACGCCGAGCACGTCGGCGACTGCCTCGCGGACCTGCCAGAGCCGCTGCTGGGCTGCTGCGTCGACGCCCACGGCGGGCTCCCCGCGCAGCTCCGCGTCGGCCAGGGCGTCGGCCAGCCGGTCGGTGAGGTCGGTATCACCGGCCAGTTCGATCAGCAACAACCAGTCGCCCTCGACCGGGGCCGCGACACCCGCATGCTCGGCGGTGAGTGCGGTCGCCCTGGCGTCGATGAGCTCGAGTGCTGCGATCCCGTCGACGTCGCGGAACACCCGCGCGGTCGCGAGCAGCGTGTCCAGCTCGACGAACCCGCAGATCGCGGTCACGCGGTGGCGCGGCGACGGGTGCAGCCGCAGGTCCAGCCCGGTGATCACTCCCAGCGTGCCCTCGGCGCCGACGAACAGCGACGCCAGGTCGTATCCGGTGTTGTCGCTTCGTACCTGGCTGTGCCGGTGCACGATCGACCCGTCGGGCAGCACCACGTCCATGCCCAGCACCTGTTCGCCCATGTTGCCGTAGCTGACGGTGCGCAGCCCGCCCGCATTGGTGGATGCCATCCCACCGACGGTCGCCGAATCACGCGCGGCCAGATCGACACCGAAGACCAGGCCGGCCGCTGTCGCGGCCCGCTGCACCTCTGCCAGCGTCACACCGGCGCCGACGTGCATCCGGCGCTCCACGGTGTCGACCTCGCCGATCTCGCGCAGCCGCTCTGTGGACAGCAGGACGTCGTCGTGCTCGGGGACCGTGCCCGCCACCAGGGATGTCCGCCCGCCCTGCACGGTCACGCTCACCCCTGCGCCGCGGCACGCCGTCAGCACCGCGGCGACCTCGTCGGCGGACCCGGGGCGCACCAAGACCGTGGCCCGGCCTCGGTAGCGACCGGTGTAATCGGTGCTGCGGCCGTCGAGCACGTCGGCGTCGGTGCTCACCTGCGAGGCGCCGACGATCGCAGTGAGCCGTTCGGTCAGCGCTTCGGTCATGGGCCCGGTGTATCACACGAGGACAGGGACAGAAACGCGCCGAGCTCCAGGAGCCGATCCGGGGTGCCGGGCAGGTACTCGGTGAGCTGCGGCGAGCGCACGACCACCGCCAGGTACTTCGCCCGGCTGACCGCGACGTTGAGCCGGTTCCTGTTGAGCAGGAACGCGATTCCGCGGGGGGCTTCGTCGATCGAGGACGCTGTCATCGACACGAACACCACCGGTGCCTGCTGACCCTGGAACTTGTCGACGGTACCGACGCGAACGTCGGCGAACCCGGCTGCGTCGAGATGGCTGCGCACCTGCACGACCTGAGCGTTGTACGGGGTGACGACGAGGACGTCGTCCTGGGTGAGCGGGCGGGTGCCGTCCTCGTCGGTCCAGGTCGTGCCGAGCAGGCCGCCGATCGCGGCGACGATCGCCGCGGCTTCCTCGGGGCTGTCGGTGACGTTGCCGTGGTGCTCGACGGCCAGGGTGCGGATGCCAGGGGCGACGCCGGCGAGCCGGCGCGCAGCAGTCACCGGTTCGTGGGACTGCAGCCGGTTGTCGTACGACAGCCGGGACACTCCGCGGCACACCTGCGGATGCATCCGGTAGGAGCAGTGCAGGAAGTAGCCGCGCTCGGGTGGGAGCGTGTGGTGGCCGTCGACCAGCCACGCCAGCGCCGAGCCGTCCACGGGCTCCGGGTGGGTGCCCTGGCTGACCTGCGGTAGTTGCTGCGGATCGCCGAGCAGGAGCAGATTGCGTGCCGCCCGGGCCACCGCGATCGTGTTGGCGAGGCTGAACTGGCCGGCCTCCTCCACGACAAGCAGGTCCAGCGACGCCGCCGGCACGCGCCGGTCATTGGCGAAATCCCACGCGGTACCGCCGATCACGCAGCCCTCATGGTCGTCGATGAACGCCGGGTAGTCCTTCTCGTCGATGTCCCGCCATGGTGCGCCCGCGGACTTCTTCTTGGCCACCCGGGCACCGTCGACCCCCGCCCGCAGGATGCCGGCGAAGAGGTTCTCCACAACGGCGTGGGCCTGCGCGACCACTCCGATCCGCCAGCCGTGGTCGTTGACGAGCCTGGCGATGACCCGGGCGGCGGTGAACGTCTTGCCGGTCCCGGGCGGGCCGTGCACGGCCAGGTAGGACGCGTCGAGGTCGAGCAGCGCGGCGGTGATGTCGTCGACGACGACACCGGAGCCCGGCAGCGCGGCGCCGCTGCGGGTGCGCGGGGCGCGGCGCAGCAGCAGGTCGGTCATCGCGCTGGGGCGCAGCCGCGGTAGCGCATCGGCGACGTCGCGCGCGGTGGCGGCGATCGATTCCGCCAACGGTTTGGTGCTGATCGGTGGCCCGGGGGTCAACGCGAACGGCACCTGTGTGAAGACGTCGCCGTCCTTGGGTTGCCGCTCGATCACGGTCACCTCGGTGGGGGCGTCGACGTTGTCGCACTCGACCACCGAAACCGTGGCGAAACCCCGCCGGTCGGGGTCGTCGGCCAGGCCCGCCGGTGCGGGCGGGTCGTAGAGCGCGTACATCTCTCGGTCCAGGTCACCGTTGGCGATCTCGCCCCGAAGGGTCAAGCGGCGCTGAGGTTTCCGAGCCCTCGGCGGTGTGTGCCAGTCCTCGGCGATGGTGTGGTCGTCGACCAGGAACACTCCGCTGGCGTCGGCCCACTCCTCCACGGGATTGTTCACCCGGTCGAAGTGGCCCCACCAGAACGGTTTGTCCTCGCGCTGGTGAAAACCTTTGGCGGCAGCGATCATCGCGACGGCCGTCTGCTCCGGAGTGCGCGGTTCCACACCGTCGCCGGCGAATTTGCGCAGTCGGCGTTCGACCGCGTCGGGTTCGGCCGTCTGGGCGCTCGCGCCGTCGACCGGCACGGGACCGCGCGGCGGCACGCCGGCCTCGATGGCGCGTGCCACCAGCCAGTCGCGCAGCCGGCGCGTCGAGCGGCAGTCGTAGCGGTTGTACTCCTCGATCTCCTTGAGCACCGTCGCGGCGTCGTCGGCGTCGCCGGCATCCCGTAGCTCGCAGTAGCGGGCGTATTCGGTGATGGATGCGGTGGCCGTGGTCACCTCACCGTCGCGCAACTCGTTGCCCATGTACAGCGGTTCCAGGCTCTTGATGCTGTAGTTCTCGGTACCGACCCGAATGCTCTTGCGCACCAACGGATAGAGGTCCACCAGCACGCCCTCGCGGAGCAGCTCGTCGACATCCCGTTCGCCGACTCCGTAGCGGCCCGCCAACCGCAGCAGCGTGCTCTTCTCGTACGCCGCGTAGTGGTAGATGTGCATGCGCGGGTAGCGTCGCCGCCTCTTGCGCACCATGTCGAGGAACGCGATCAGCGCCGCGCGTTCATCGGCACGGGTATGCGCCCACAGCGGGGAGAACTCGTCGGCGACGGTCAGCACACCCCAGAGGTATTCCAGGCCCCACTCGTGGCCGTCGGCGGTCCACAGCGGGTCACCCTCGAAGTCGAAGAACAGATCGCCCTTGTCGGCGTCGGGTAGCACCATCAGCGGTTGCGCATCGACGACGCGGTACGGCGGCTTGCCGTCGATCCGGTCGGCGAGCTGCAGCCGGGCCTGCGCAGTCAGCGCGTCGACGGTGCGGGGGGACAGGTCGGCGACGGGGCCTTTATGTGCGGCCAGTTCGTGCACCGTGACGACGCCGGCGTCGAGCAACCGGGCACGCTGGCTGACCCGCATGCCCGCGACCAGCAGCAGATCGTCGTGCGCGCGCACCTGCTCCTCGCAGTCCGCGCAGCGGAAACAGGCGCGCACGGACTCGTCTTCCCACGCCGCCGGGAGGCCGCCGGCCTCGTGCCGGTCGAGCAGGTGCTGGAGCGCGGCGCGGCGGGGCCGATACACCGGCAACAGCTCGTCGACGGGGTAGCTGACGGTGGCGCCGTCGCCGAGGAGGAGGTCGACCTCCGGCGCGACGGGCACGCCCGCTGCGGCCAGCGTGTCGACGTAGGCGGCCAGCTGCAGCAGGGCCTCGACCTTCACCGAGCGCGCCAGCTTGGTGTCGCGCAGGCGATAGCGCGGGCCGTGCTCAGACTCTTCCAGCAACAGGAAGTCGGCGAACCCCACGAATCTGCCGTCGAACATCGCGGCCTGGTAGATGACCGGCGCCCGCCGCTCGATCGCCCGCAGCGTCTGCTGCGCCGCCGCGGTCAGGCCGGCGAGGGTGTGGTCCGGCCGGCCGATGACGGTGATCTCTGCATCGGCGCGCAGTTCATCGAGGTGTCGCTGCTCGTGCTCGTCACCCAATTGCGATGTGCGGGCGAGCATCTCGTCGTCCCCGGTGGCCGCCGTGGGGCGGCCGAGCTTGACGTCGAACGAGCGCAGCAGCGCGTACTCGCAGCGGGCGGCCGCGGCGAGATCGGAGGCGCTGTAGACCACTCGGCCGTCGATGACGAACACGCCGCCACTGTAGGACAGCCCACCGACGCCCCACCCGTTCGACCGAGCGCGCCGGCAGACGTCACCGCGGCGTGTTGCCGATCAGCTCCACCCCGCTGCCGTTCCAGCGAAACTTCACGATGCTGTCCAGCCCGGGCATGCCGCCGGAGTACTTCAGCGCGACGGTGTCGCCGGTGGTGCCGGTGCTGTCCAGACCGTTGAAGCCGTAGGTGTCGGGCACACCGGTGGGGATGAACTTGCCGCGGTGGAACAGCACGGCGCGGGTGTTCGGGTTCTCCGAATTGGTGTTGGCCGTGACGATCACCGCCGAGAGCTGCGCGCACTCGTTGTAGTTGCCGGCCACCGGCGCGGGGCGCCACCCCTGCTTGCTGCGCGGATCGCGGGGGAGCTCGGAAACCGCCCGCGCGATCTCCGGGGCGGCCAGGTCGACTGCGCACGGATCCGCGGCGGGGGCCGGACCTGGCGGCGGCCCGACCGGGGCCACGGTGGGCGCCGGCGCAGCCGGCGAGGTTTCCGAGACCGTCGGACCCGGCGTCTTCGATGCTGTCGAATCACCTGAACCGCAGCCCGTGAGGACGAGGGCTGCGGCACCCATCACTGCTGCCCACTTCACAACAGGCGACCGTACCGGGCCCGCCTCGACACCGGCCATCAGGCGCGCGGCGGGAGGAAGCCGAAAAGGGCACTAGACTGCCATCACGATGACCTCCTCGGATGTGACCCCCGCCAGCACGGATGTGTCAGGCGACACGACCTTCGCCGACCTGCACATCCACCCCTCTGTGCTCCAGGCGGTCAACGACGTCGGCTACGAATCGCCGTCGCCGATCCAGGCGGCCACCATCCCCGCGATGCTGGCCGGCTCCGACGTCGTCGGACTGGCCCAGACCGGAACCGGCAAGACCGCGGCGTTCGCCATCCCGATCCTGAGCAAGATCGACACCTCGAGCCGCGCCACGCAGGCGCTGGTGCTCGCCCCGACGCGGGAGCTCGCGCTGCAGGTGGCCGAGGCGTTCAGCCGGTACGGCGCCCATCTGAACGTCAACGTGCTGCCCGTGTACGGCGGCAGCTCCTACGGCCCGCAGCTGGCCGGCCTCAAGCGGGGCGCCCAGATCGTCGTCGGCACCCCGGGCCGGGTGATCGACCATCTGGAGAAGGGCACGCTCGACGTCAGCCACCTCGACTACATGGTGCTCGACGAGGCCGACGAGATGCTGCAGATGGGCTTCGCGGAGGACGTCGAGCGGATCCTGGCCGACACCCCGGAGTACAAGCAGGTCGCTCTGTTCTCGGCGACCATGCCGCCGGCGATCAAGAAGATCACCGCCAAGTACCTGCACGACCCGGTCGAGGTCACGGTCAAGTCGAAGACCCAGACGGCCGAGAACATCACCCAGCGCTACCTGCAGGTGTCGTATCCCCGGAAGATGGACGCGCTGACCCGGCTGCTCGAGACCGAGCAGGGCGACGCGATGATCGTCTTCGTCCGGACCAAGCAGGCCACCGAGGAGGTGGCCGAGAAACTGAAGGCCCGCGGCTTCGCGGCGGCCGCGATCAACGGCGACATCCCGCAGGCGGTCCGGGAGCGCACGATCAACGCGCTCAAGGACGGCTCGATCGACATCCTGGTCGCCACCGACGTCGCCGCCCGCGGCTTGGACGTCGAGCGCATCTCGCACGTCGTGAACTTCGACATTCCGCACGACCCCGAGTCCTATGTGCACCGGATCGGGCGCACCGGCCGTGCGGGCCGGTCGGGCACCGCGCTGCTGTTCGTGACACCCCGCGAACGACACCTGCTCGGTGCCATCGAGCGGGTGACGCGGCAGAAGCTGGTCGAGATCGAGCTGCCGTCGGTCGAGGACGTCAACGAGCGGCGGGTGCAGAAGTTCCGCGATTCGATCACCGAGGCGCTTGCCGCGCCGGGCATCGAATTGTTCCGGACGTTGATCGAGAACTACGAGCGCGACCACGACGTGCCGATGGCCGACATCGCCGCCGCGCTGGCGCTGCAGAGCCGCGACGGTGAAGCGTTCCTGATGACCGAGCCGCCGCCGGAGAAGCGCCGCGACAAGAAGGACCGACCGGACCGTTCCGACCGCGACGATCGCGGCCCGCGCAAGCAGCGGGAGCGGCGCAGCGATCTGGCGACCTACAGAATCGCGGTGGGCAAGCGGCACAAGGCGATGCCCGGTGCGATCGTCGGCGCGATCGCCAACGAGGGCGGTCTGCATCGCAGCGATTTCGGTCACATCGCGATCAAGCTGGACTACTCGCTGGTCGAGCTGCCGGCCAACCTCTCGCGCGAGACGCTGAAGAAGCTGGAGAACACCAGGATTCAAGGTCAGCTGATCAATCTGGAACCCGATCGCGGGCCGAAGGCACGCCGCAAGTCGCACTAGCGCCCTATGACGCTGTCACGAGACGCCGACGCCCAGGGCGGCCTGGAGTCGGTGACCCCGACCGGCCGGGTGGATTCGCTGACCGGCATCCGCGCCGTGGCGGCACTTCTGGTGGTGCTCACCCATGCGGCCTACACCACCGGCCACTACGGGCAGGGTTACGTCGGGCTGGTGTTCTCCCGCATGGAGATCGGGGTGCCGATCTTCTTCGTGCTGTCGGGCTTCCTGCTGTTCGCGCCGTGGGTGAACGCCTGCGCCGCGGGCGAATCCGCGCCGTCGGTCCGGCGCTATGCGTGGCATCGGGTGCGCCGCATCATGCCCGCGTACGTGGTCACCGTCCTGGCGGCCTACCTGGTCTACCACTTCCGCACGGCCGGACCGAACCCCGGGCACACCTGGGAGGGTCTGATACGTAATCTGACCCTCACCCAGATCTACACCGACAACTATCTGTATTCGTTTCTGCACCAGGGTCTTACGCAGATGTGGAGCCTGGCCGTCGAGGCGGCGTTCTATGTGGCGCTGCCGCCGATGGCCTATCTGCTGCTGGTCGTGCTGAGCCGTCGGCGCTGGCGGCCGTGGCTGCTGCTGGCCGGGCTGGCCGCGTTCGCGGCGCTGTCACCGGCGTGGCTCACGCTGGTGCACACCACGTCGTTCCTGCCCGATGGGGCGCGCCTGTGGCTGCCCGGGTATCTGTCGTGGTTCGTCGGCGGCATGGTGCTCGCGGTGCTGGCGGCGATGCGGGTGCGCGCGTATGCGATGGCCTGCCTGCCGGTGGCGGTGATCAGCTATCTCATCGTGTCCACACCCATCGGCGGGGAGCCGACGACGTCGCCGGCGCTGCTGTGGGAAGCGTTGGCCAAGAGCGCGTTCTACGCGGTGATCGCCACGCTGGTCGTCGCCCCGTTGGCGCTGGGCAACACCGGTCTGTACGCGAAGCTCCTCGCGAGCCGGCCGATGGTGTTCCTCGGTGAGATCTCCTACGAGATCTTCTTGATCCATCTGGTGACGATGGAAGTCGTGATGGTCGAGATCCTGCGGTATCCGATCTACAACGGTTCGGTGTGGCTGCTGTTCCTGGGCACGATGGTGGTCACGGTGCCGCTGGCGTGGCTGCTGCACCGGTTCACCCGCGTGCGATGACGCGCGGCACGACGAATTCGGCGAGCATCTCGGCTTCGTCGGCGTCATCGCGGCCGGGAAACAGCAGCAGTGAGGTCAGGATCCGCACCAGCCATCGGGCTCGCGCTTCGACGCGACCGTCGTCTCCCAGCGAGCCGACGAATGTCTGGGTCACCGCGGCGATCAGCGGTGACTGCTCGGCCATCTCCCCACCGAGTGGTCGGGCAGAGGCCGTGAACCAGGATGCCAACGCGGGATTCTCCCGGACCATGCGCAGGCAGCCGAGCATGCCCCGCACGAGCCGCTCCTCCGGATCGGTGATCGCGGCGATCTGATCGGTCAGCTCGCGGTAGATCCGGTGGGTCTCCCGGTGGACGTACGCGGTGTGCAGCGCATCGCGGTTCTCGAAGTAGCGGTACAGCGTGGCTCTGGAACAGCCTGCGGCCGCGGCGATCTCGTTCATTCCGATGGTCGCGGCGGGCTTGTCGGCGAACAGCTCGCCTGCGGCGTCGAGGATGCGGTCGGCAGCGATCTCGATGCGCTGGGCGGCCAGCCAGTCACTGCCGCTCACCGGGTCACCGTGATCGGCACCGACAGCGGCCTGCGCACGTAACTGCCACCGGCCCAGACGATGCCGTCTTCGTCGACCTCGAAGTCGGGGATACGGGCCAGCAGCTCGGACAGCGCGACTCGGGACTGCATACGCGCCGCGGCCGAGCCCAGGCAGAAGTGCGCTCCGTGGCTGAACGTGAGGATGTTGCGCGGATTGCGGGTGACGTCGAGTTCCTGTGCGTCGGAGCCGTATTCGCGTTCGTCGCGATTGGCCGAGCCGTAGAGGAACAGGACTTTGCGGCCCGCGGGGATGGTGCGATCGCCGATCGTGACGTCGCGGGTGGTGGTGCGGGCCAGGCCCTGCACCGGGGAGGTGAGTCGCAGGAATTCGTCGACGGCGCCGGGGATCAGGGCGGGATCGTCGACCAAGAGTCGGCGTTGATCGGGGCGCTGGTGCAGCAGCTGCACCGAGCCCCCGAGCATGCCCGTGGTGGTGTCGTTGCCGCCGGTGACCATCGTGAACGTGAATGCGAGAACCGACAGCACGCCGGCGATGTCTCCGTCGGCGCCGACTCCCGCGGCCACCAGGTGGGAGACGGTGTCGTCGGCGGGGTCGTCGCGGCGACGCTCGATGAGGGCGGTGAAGTAGGCCATCATCTCGCCGAGTGCGTCGCCGAGGGTGTCGAGTGCACCGCCGATGCCGCCGTCAGCGGTGTTGGCCGCGACGATCGCCTCGGTCCAGCCGTCGAACTTGCCGCGGTCGGCTTCGGGCACGCCGAGGTAGTGGGCGACGACGATCGACGGCAGGGGCTTGAACAGTTCGGCGACGATGTCGCCGCCGCCGCGCGAACGCAACCCCTCGATGCGTTCGACGACGAATTGGCGCACCGTCGGCTCGATCGCCTCGACCTGGCGCGGGGTGAAGCCGCGAGACACCAGCTTCCGGAACTCGGTATGCGTCGGCGGGTCCTGCATGACCATCGGCGGATTGTCGGCCAGGCCGATCATCTCGAGCTCGCCGTAGTTCACGGTCAGCCCCTGGGCCGAGGAGAACGTCTGGTGGTCGCGCGCGGCAGACCAGATGTCGGCGTGCCGGGAGAGCACGTAGTAGTCGTGGTCCGGCCGGTCGACGGAAACGACGTGGTGGACGGGGTCGTGGTCGCGCAGCGCGCGGTACATCGGCCAGGGGTCGGCCCAGGTGTCAGCGGTGGCGAGGGTGAACTGGGCCAAAGCGTCGTGAGACATCGCCGTCGACATGTCTCATGAATACGACGTCGCGCGGACCTGTGTCAAGGGTGTGGGATGCGAAATCGTGGTGGCAACACGTGCGTAGCCATCCCAGAAAGCAGTAGGTGCGCAGCCTTCCGGCTGAAACCTCCAATTCGGCGTTGACCTACATAGTGGGTTCATGTTCATAATGTGAGTAAGCAAGTGTCCGGCATCACACTGGAATGCAAATGTGTTTCAGGTCGACGCCACGGAAAGGAAGCCATGTCGCAAGCGGCTGTCATCACCCACACGGCGATCGCCATCGTCGCCGTTGTGGTGCTCATCGTGAGGTTCAAGTTCAACCCGGTGGTATCGCTCGTTGTCGGTTCGGCCTATCTGGGCCTGGCGGCGGGGCTGGGCGTGGACAAGACGATCGAGTCGATCATGACGGGCTTCGGCGACATCATGGCCGAGGTCGGCCTGCTGATCGCGTTCGGCGTGCTGATGGGCGCGATGCTGCAACGCACCGGAGCCATCCAGCGTCTGGTGGAGACGCTGCTTCGGGTGTTCGGCGCCAAGCGCATGCCGTATGCACTGTCGCTGACGATCGCCACATTTCTGCAGTCGATCTTCCTCGACGTCCTGCTGGTGATCTCCGCTCCACTGGCCCGCAACCTGGCTCGCAAGATCGGCCGCAACGGTACGGCGCGCATGGCGGCGGCGATGGCAATTGGACTCGAGTGTGGCATCGTGCTGACCGTGCCGGGCGTCGGCGCCCTCGCGCTCGCGGGTCTGCTCGGCGTACCGCTGGGCAAGATGCTGCTGTTCGGCGTCCTCATCGTGATCCCGACCGTCGCAATCTCGGTGGCGATCATGTCGTTCCTGTTCAACCACGGTTGGTGGAACGAGGAGCGTGACGAAGGGGAGTTCCTCGGAGCCGAAGACGATGCAACCGATCTCGTCGCTGACCACGAGCCCGTCGAGGGAAGTGTCGGTGGGGGCGGAGTGGCCACCACCGCCGAGACCAGGGTGCGCGCTCAGACCCCACTGCTCGTCCTGTTCGCGCCACTGCTCTGCTCGCTCGCACTGATTGCGACCGGCGCCGTACTCCAGGCGGCCGACATCCACAATGCGTTCGTCACGTTCGTGTCGTCGCCGGTGATTGCTTTGCTCATCGGTTTGGTCGGCACCAGCTTCGTGTCCCGCTACGCGCTGGGCGCCGCGGCGGTCGAGAAGTCCATCGCCACCGGATTCAAGGAGAGCGGACAGATCCTGATCCTCACCGGCGTCGGGGGCTCGCTCGCCGCGACGATCAAGGCCACCGGCCTCGGAGACATCCTCGGTGAGTACTTCCAGGCCACCCATGCCG
Organism: Mycobacterium sp. PSTR-4-N; assembly: GCF_022348085.1. Classification (GTDB taxonomy): domain Bacteria; phylum Actinomycetota; class Actinomycetes; order Mycobacteriales; family Mycobacteriaceae; genus Mycobacterium. The sequence goes on from NZ_JAKRFN010000022.1 coordinate 99,534, forward strand.
CACCGCTGCTGATGGTCTGGGCCATCGCGGCCATCCTGCACGTCGCGGTGGGCTCCGTCACGATCTCTGCCATCACGTCCGCGGGCATTCTCGCGCCGGTCGCTCCGATCATCGGGCTCGACCCTGTCCTGATCGCACTCGCCGCGGGTGCCGGATCGCTGTTCCTGGTGCACGTCACCAGCAACACGTTCTGGCTTCTGCAGTCGCTGATGGGGCAGACCACCCGCGGCACGCTGAAGACCTGCTCGGTCGGAGTGTCCGTCGCGTCGGTGGTCGCCCTGCTGCTGATCCTGCCGCTGTCCCTCGTCTTCTAGTAACGGAAAGTCATGTCTGACAACGATTATCAACCCCTTGCCGGCATCCGCGTGCTCGAACTCGGGAATTACATCGCCGCGCCGACGGCCGGGCGCATGCTCGCCGACTTCGGCGCCGAGGTCATCAAGGTCGAACGTCCCGGGACCGGTGACGAACTGCGCAACTGGCGGCTCTACGCCGGCGACACGTCGATGCTGTTCCGCACCATCAACCGCAACAAGAAGTCGATCGTGCTGGACCTCAAGACCGACGAGGGCAGGCGCACCGTGCTGGAGCTGATCGGACACGTCGACGTTCTGCTCGAGAATTTCCGGCCCGGCACCCTGGAGAAGTGGGGGTTGGGACCGGAGCAACTCGACCGGGTGAACCCCGATCTGGTGATCACGCGCATCTCGGCGTTCGGTCAGACCGGTCCGATGTCGGAGCGGCCGGGCTTCGCGGCGGTGGCCGAGGCAGTCGGCGGTCTGCGCGAACTGGTCGGCGACCCCGATCGCCCGCCCGTACGGGTCGGTGTGTCGATCGGCGACTCTATCGCGGGTATCTATGCGGCGTTCGGCACGGTCACCGCACTGCTACACAGGCAACGCGCGAATGTGCCACTGCACCAACGGGTCATCGATGTGGCGCTCAACGAGGCGGTGTTGTCTGTGATGGAGTCGCTGGTGCCCGACCACCTCGCCTACGGCGTCACCAGGAGGCGTGTCGGCGGTCGTATGGAGGGCATTGCGCCGAGCAACGCGTACCCGTGCGCCGACGGCTCCAGCGTGATCATCGCCGGAAACGGCGACTCGATTTTCGGTCGCTTCATGCGTCTGATCGGACGTCCCGACCTCGCCGACGACCCCGGGCTGCAGACCAACGCGAGGCGATGGGACCGGCGCGACGAACTCGACGACGCCATCGCCGCTTGGACCCGGACACTGCCGCGCGACGAGGCGCTCGCCGCTCTGGATGCCGCGGGTGTGCCCAGCGGTCCCATCTACACCGCCGCCGACATCTGTACCGACGAACAATACAGGGCGCGCAACATGATTCAAGAGTTCGACGTCGACGCCGGGAACGGGACGACATCGGTCGGGTTCCCGGGGGTCGTGCCCGTCGTCGGCGGTAGATCGCTGGCCATCCGCAGCGTGGGACCCGACCTCGGTGCGCACACCGACGAAGTGCTCGCTGACCTGCTCGGCCGCCCGCGAGGCGTGGCGTGACCGGCTACGAGTACGCGCCCGGCGTCGAACTGCGCGACGTGACCCTGCGCGACGGTCTGCAACTCACGGGCAAGCGCCTGCCGACCCAGCGCAAGGTGGAGATGGTCCGCACCCTGCTCGCACTGGGCGTGCCCGCTCTCGAGATCGGGTCCATGGCCCGCCCGGAACTGGTCCCGCCCCTGGCGGACACTCTCGACGTGCTCGCCGCACTCACTCCCGACGAGCTGTCGAGATGCTGGGTGTGGGTCGCGACACCGCGGCACGTCGAAAAGGCCGCCGCAGCCGGGGCGCGTAACTTCCAGTACTGCTTCTCGGCTTCGGACGCGCACAACCGTGCGAACATCGGCCGAGACACCGAGGCGAGCATCGCCGCTATGCCCGAGGCGATCGAGCGGGCCGAGCGAGTCGGCGGTGCGGTCCAATTGTGTATCGCCACGGCGTTCACATGCCCCTTCGACGGTCCGGTCGATCCGCAACGGGTCCTCGACATCGCCGCTGATCTGCGCACCGAGGGAGCCGCCGACATCGTGCTCTGCGACACCCTCGGGCAAGCGGTTCCCGCGCAGGTCGCCTCTCTCGTGGCCGCAGTTCGCACGTCAACTCCACCGCGGCGCATCGTGTTCCACGGTCACGACACGTGGGGCCTCGGCGTCGCCAACACGTTGGCGGCCGTCGAGGCCGGCGCCACCATGGTCGACGGGTCCCTCGGCGGTCTCGGCGGATGCCCGTTCGCACCGGGGGCCAGCGGAAACACCTCCACCGAGGACATCCTGTACGCCCTGAGGCAGTCGTGGTTCACACCGGACGTACTGGCCGCTCTCGTGGGTGAGACCGAGCGATTGCTCGAGGACGTGGACGAGCCGAACCGGTCGCGGACTGTGCAGGGTGCCCGATCGAAGGCCGACGCCTTCGAATGGGTGATCAGCTGAGCGCCGTCAGCGTGGTACGCGGCCGCCGATGGTGCGGGTGATCTGTTCGGCGTATCCGACGAGGAGATCCACCCACTCCTCACACTGCGCTCGCGACATCCGCAGCGTCGGCCCGCTGATGGTCACCGCGCCCAGAATATCGCCGGCGGCGTCGAACACGGGCGCCGACAACCCCGACGCGGAGTCCTCGCGCTCACCAGCCGTGATCGCGTACCCGTCGGCTCTCGCCTGTGCGACGAGCTGACGGAGTTCGTCCGGGCTGGTGACGGTACCGTCCGCGAGTTGCTCGAGCGGGCCCGCCAGAATCCGTTCGGCGAGTTCGGGATTCCACGCGAGCAGTACCCGTGACGCCGAACCAGCATGCAGGGGAATGATATGCCCGACGTACATCTCGCGGCGCAGCGCATGGTGCGTCTCGGCGATCGCGACGCAGACCCGAAAGTCCCGTTCGGGTTTGAAGAAACATGCCGTCTCGCCGGTCTTGTCGCGAATCTCCTTGAGCACCGAATTGACCACCGACAGCACGTCGAGATCCTTCGTCGCCGTTGCGGCCCAGTAGGCGACGCGGACGCCGATGCGGATCTGGTCACCAGCGCGGTCCAGCAGACCCTGAGTGGCCATATTGCTGACCAGTCGTTGCACCGTGGAGGCGGGCAGTCCGGTGGCCTGCTGGATCTCACCGAGCGTCATCGCCGGCCGCTCCAGCGTGAAGGCGTCCAGGATCTCGGTGATCTTCCCGAGAACCAGCAGCGGCTGCTGCTTCGATGCGGCATCACCCTGGGCCATGTCTCGAATCTACCGGTCCACGATGCTGCAACCAGCCGTCCTGAGCACAATGGCCACGTTCCGGCCGCCATACCGCGAGCCGCCGCCTTCGGATCCGCTGACGCACCCCGGAGGTGTCGGTCGGAGCCTGCGTGCGCTCGATCGTCTGCGCGAGGATGTCGAGCCCGGCAATGTGATCGACGTGGCGGGAGCGATCGCCTGGATACGCGAGCAACGCGATCGCGATCCGGTGCACCGAGAAGGGTTGTTGCGCATCCTCATCGATGGGATACGCAGCTGGCATCACTGATGCAGGTTCCACTGCCCGACATCGCGGGCCATCACGTCGTTGACGTCCACGCGCATGCCGCCGACCAACGGGCCCGGGTTCGACGCCGTGTCCACGATGCGCTGGTAGAGCACGGCTTGCGGGTGGATGCGGTTGCCCGACCACGCCTTCGTCTGCCAGGCCCACCGGTACCCGGGCACGCTGGACGCGCCGACGACACCGTCGGCGATCGCCCATTGGCACACGTCGATGCCGCCGTACACGCCCGTGCGCTGCACTCCGATCACCGAGTTGATGCCCCGAAACCAGGGCAGGGCCACGGTGGTCCAGGTGTCGCGGCTGATGTCCTCGTCGATAGTGAAGAAGATCGGCGCGCTGCGTCCGCCTCCTGCCGCGGTGTGTAGGCCCCAGCCGGTTTTCGCGTCCGCGACGCCACCGGCGAACCCGCGCGTGAAGTCGGACGGCGCTGTACCGCCGGGCTTTCCGTACTGGTAATTGCTGACGATCACGAGGCCCTGCGCATTCAGCGAGCGCGCGTAGGGCAGCGTGATCGGTTTGGCGCCGAAGTTCGATCCGGGCCGCGACAGCGACACGTAGTTGACGACTCCGGCGTGGCCGGCGGCGCGGATGGCCTCGGCGGGAATCTGTGCGGCGGCGAAGTCGATCAGCGTGGGGGCTGCTGCCGACGCCGTGGGGGCGCCCGTACCGAGGGCGGCGGCGCCCAGGCCGGCGGACGCGGCGGCGGCGAAGCGCAGTGCATCACGCCGCGACACCGCTCGGGTGCGCCGGGCGTCGGGCAGATCAGACACGGCGTGATGTTAACCGTGTGACTCCTGATATCGGTGGTGCCACGCGGGAGGGCTGAGCCTCCGACCGATGTCGGCGTAACTCGAGTTATGTCCGGCTCGTCAGAACGCAGCGCCGGGATTGAGGATGCCGTGCGGATCGAGGGCGATCTTGATCCGCCGATTGAGTTCCATCACCTCGGGCCCGAGCTGGCCCGCCAGCCACGGTCTCTTGAGCCGGCCCACCCCGTGCTCGCCGGTGATCGTGCCGCCCAGCGAGACCGCGAGGTCCATGATCTCGCCGAACGCCTGCTGAGCGCGCTGCTCCATCGCCGCATCCGAGGGATCGAAGACGATCAGCGGGTGGGTGTTGCCGTCGCCGGCATGCGCGATCACCGAGATCATCAGGTCGTGATTGGCGGCGATCTTCTCCACGCCGCCGACCAGATCGGCCAGCGCGGGCAGCGGTACGCCGACGTCTTCGAGCAGCAGTGACCCCCGGGCTTCCACCGCGGGGATCGCGAACCGCCGGGCGGCGACGAAGGCTTCACCCTCCTCGGGGTCGGAAGTGGAAAAGACCTCTGTGGCACCGTGTTCGGTGAACACCTCGGCCATGTACTCGGCATCACGGGCGCCGGCGGGTCCGCGATCATCGCTCGCGGCGACCATCATCGCGGCGGCGTTGCGGTCCAGTCCCATGCGCAGTTTGTCTTCCACCGCGTTGATCGCCACGGCATCCATGAACTCGAGCATGGACGGCCGGATCGTGCCGGTAATCGTGACGACGGCGCGCGCCGCCGCCTCGACCGAATCGAAGGACGCCACCACCGTGCAGGCGCCGTGCTGTGCGGGCAGCAGCTTTAGTGTCACCTCGGTGACCACTCCCAGGGTGCCTTCGCTGCCCACGAAGAGCTTCGTCAACGACAGTCCCGCAACGTCTTTCAAGCGGGGACCGCCGAGTCGCACCGCGGTGCCGTCGGCGAGCACCACCTGCATACCCAGGACGTAGTCGGTGGTGACGCCGTATTTGACGCAGCACAGGCCGCCGGCGTTGGTGGCGATGTTCCCGCCGATGCTGCAGATCTCGTACGACGACGGGTCGGGTGGGTACCACAACCCGTACTCGGCCACGGCCTTTTTGACCTCGGCGTTGAGCAACCCGGGCTGGACGACGGCGGTGCGGGTGACCGGGTCGACCGAGATGTCGCGCATCTTCTCGGTCGAGAGCACTATCCCTCCGTCGAGAGCCGTTGCGCCGCCGGACAATCCGGTGCCCATCCCGCGGGGGACGACCGCAATACGGTGGGCGCTGGCCCAGCGCAGGACGGTCTGCACTTCCTCGGTGCGTTGGGGTCGCACCACGGCCATCGGTGTGCCGGCGCTCGGGTCCGCGGCACGGTCCTGCCGATACGACGCCACGATGTCGGGGTCGGTGACAACGGTGCCCTCGGGCAGCGAGGCGGTCAGGTCGTCGAGCACATCGGAAGCCACTCGATCGATGCTACGAGCTTTGTCCGGGCTGCGACCCGCGATCGAGCTCTCGTAATGGCCGCAGGAACAGCGTGGCCACGCCGAGCGCGAGCATCGGCAGCGACAGTGCCAGGAACGTCGCCTGCAGTCCGGCGGAGTCGGCCAACGGTCCGGCCACGATCAGTCCGACAGGCCCGGCCGCGAAGGCCAGCGATCCCATCACGCCCACGACGCGCCCGCGCAGATGCGGCGGCGCCTGGGTCTGCATGACGTAGTTGTAGATCGGGGCGATCGGGCCGTAGACGAAGCCCACGACCGCGCACAGCACCAGGATCAGCGGCAACGGCGGCAGGAACGCGATGATCGTCATCGCGACCCCTAGGGTCAGCACCGCGACCATCATCACGGTGCGGCGCCGGGTGAACCGCGACAGCACTGCGTAACTCAGCGCGCCGACCAGTCCACCGACACTGAGGGCCATCAGCACCCAGCCCAGCTGGGCGGGCTCGTTGCGGTCGGTGAAGTACTTCGGGAACAGCACGCTCTCCATCGGCATGTAGAGCCCCGTCGCCGCGAGATCGACGAACGCCAGCGTGCGCAGTACCCGGTGACGCCACACGAAGCGCAGTCCCTCGACGATGCCGGCCCACACTCCGCCTTCGCGTGCCGACGCATCGGGTGTCCCCGCCCCTTCGAGCCGTAACACCGCGACGGCGGCGATCGACAGCACGAAGGCGCCCGCGGTCACCCACATCGTGTTGATCCCGCCCAGCGTGGCGATGAGCAGACCGCCGATTCCGGGCCCGACGATGTAGGCCAGGTTGAACACCGCCTCGTAGAACGAATTGGCGTGATCGAGCGTCCACCCCGCCCGCTGGGCGGCCTCGGGGAGCATCGTCTCGCGCGCCGTCATCCCCGCTGGATCGAAAAGCGCACCGAGAGCAGCCAATCCGGCCAACACCGCGACGTTGATGGTCTGCACCCCGAAGAGCAGAGCGAGCACCGGGACCGCGGCCACCGACAGCGCGGACAGGGCGTCGGAGATCATCGACACGCGGCGGCGGCCCAGGAAGTCGACGGCGGCGCCGGCGATCAGCGTCGCGGCCAGCAGCGGCAGCGTCCCGGCCATCGCGACCACCGAGGCGTCCAGCGCGGAGCCGGTGCGCTGCAGCACCAGCCACGGGAACGCGACCAGCGAGATGCCGTTGCCTGCGCCCGCCATCAATGCGGCGAACAAGATCAGCAGCAGGGGGCCGCGCCGGCTCATCGCCGCACGGTAGCAAGCTCCTCGTCGGCTACCACGTCGCGGCGACGTTGGCCGCGATCTGCTGGGCGATCGCGACCGCGGTATCGGCCGGATTCGCGCTGCAGGTGTTGACGTCGACGATCACGTTGTTGGCCTGGGCGAGCGCCCGTCCGCATCCCCAGCCCGGCGCGGCGGCCTCCTGGAGGGTCGACACCGTGCTCAGGACGTGGTCGGCGTTGCGGATCTCGCCCACCGTCCACGTCGTTCCGCTCTGGGTGTGCGTGTACTGATGGCAGGCCGGCCACTGCTGGACCGACGCGTCGAAGAACTCGGCGGCCTTCTCGAGGTAGGGGAACAGCACCACGGCCTGCTTGGTGTAGTGCTTGAACGCGTCGCCGTCGTTGAGGCTCTGATCCCGCTCGGCGGTGAAGCCGCTGGCCGAATAGACGGCCGCCTCGGCGGCACCGTCGAGCGCGAGGCACTCCGGCGGTGCCATGATCGCGCTGTTGTCCGACATCGCCGACTGCGACTCGGTCACCGTCATCGGGGGCGACGCCATCGTGTGCGCCACCTGTTCGGGGGTCAGCAGCAGTTTGGGGAGCTCCCGCTCGGTCAACGGGCGCGGGATCATCGTTCTGGGCGCGGGCGACTCGGCGTTGCTGACGGTCGCACCGCACCCCGTCACCAGGATGCAGATGCCGATGACGGCCGCTTTCGCTCGTCGCATGATTCTCCCCACCTCGCTCGGGTTCCCAGGCGATCCATGGTGAGCCGTACTGCCCGCCGGACAGGTGAGGTAAACGGTGTTTCGTGGTAACGATGAACTGTGCTTTCTGGTAACGAACTGGTCGACCGGTGAGGTTGCCTCACCCCCGCACGGGCCGACCGTTCGAGTCGCCGGTGCGCCCTGGCTCGGGATGGCCGGGAGATCCCGCGACAACGCGCACGCCGGTGGCCGGGTCGCCGGCGGAGGTGGCCGCACTCGCGTCCGCAGCCACGACGGTGAAGCAGGTGGATGCCGGTGTGTCGGTGTGCCGGGCGTGCCCCCGCCTGGTGGCGTGGCGCGAAGAGGTGGCGGTGGTCAAGCGGAAGTCGTTCGCCGAGGAGCCGTACTGGGGCAGGCCCGCGCCCGGGTTCGGTTCGACGCGGCCGGCCATCCTGGTCGTGGGGCTCGCCCCCGCGGCCAACGGCGCCAACCGCACCGGCCGCGTCTTCACCGGTGACCGATCCGGCGACTTCCTGTTCGCGTCCATGCACCGCACCGGGCTGGCGAATCAGCCGGTGGCCGTCGACAGCGGAGACGGGCTGTCGCTCAACGATATTCGCGTCGCCGCTGCGGTCCGGTGCGCGCCCCCGGGCAACGCGCCCACCCCGGTCGAGCGCAACACGTGCGCGCCGTGGCTGGACGCGGAGTGGCGCCTGGTCGGCCCCTACGTCCGGGTGATCGTCGCACTCGGTGGCATCGCGTGGCAGGCGGCGCTGGCGATGATCCGTCGCGCGGGCGCCACCGTCGGAACTCCCGCCCCCAAGTTCGGGCACGGCTTGACGGCGGCCCTGCACCCCCCGCAGGGCGAGATCGTGCTGCTGGGCTGCTATCACCCCAGCCAGCAGAACACCTTCACCGGCCGGTTGACCCCGGCGATGATGGACGAGATCTTCATCCGCGCCCGCACAGAAGGGAACGTCGCGGGGCCCTGAGGCGTTACACGTTCAATGCGTCTCTCTGTCCTCGACCTCGTCCCCGTCCGCTCCGACCAGACCACCTCGGATGCGCTGGCCGCGACGACGCGCCTGGCCCAGGCCGCCGATCGCCTCGGCTACACCCGGTACTGGGTGGCCGAGCACCACAACATGCCGTCGGTCGCGGCGACCAGCCCCCCGGTCCTGCTGGCACACCTGGCTGCGCACACGTCGGCGCTGCGGCTGGGCTCGGGCGGGGTGATGCTGCCCAACCATGCGCCGCTGGCGGTGGCCGAGCAGTTCGCGCTGCTCGAGGCCGCTCACCCCGGCCGCATCGACCTGGGCATCGGCCGTGCCCCGGGCTCCGATCCCGTCACGTCGATGGCGCTGCGTGGTGCCGCGGGTCGCGACGATCGCGACATCGAGGCATTCCCCGAGTACCTCGACGATGTCGTCGCGCTGATGGGCCGTAAGGGAGTGCGCGTCGCTCTGCCGCGCGACCTGATGAGGGACAACTACATCCTCAAAGCCACGCCGGCGGCCGCATCGGAGCCCAGGTTGTGGCTGCTGGGCTCATCGATGTACTCGGCGCACCTCGCCGCGGCGAAGGGTCTGCCCTATGTGTTCGCGCACCACTTCTCCGGCCAGGGCACCGCGGAGGCGCTGCAGACCTATCGCGACGAGTTCCGGCCCAGCGAGTTGACGCCCGAGCCGGTCACGTTCCTGACCGTCAACGCGGTGGTGGCCGAAACCCGCGATGAGGCACTGCGATTGGTGTTGCCCAACCTGCAGATGATGGCGCGGTTGCGCACCGGAGCACCGCTGGCGGCCGTCGATCTGGTGGAGGACGCCGAGGCGGTCGATCTGGGTCCGCGCGCCCAGTCCGTCATCGACCACGGTCTACGGCAAGCGGTTGTAGGAAGCCCTTCGGAGGCCGCCGCGCAGGTCCGCGAGCTCGCGTCCGCGTTCGACGTCGACGAGGTGATGGTTCACCCCGTCGCTTCCGCACACCGCGGCGTGGACCCAGCCACCTCGCCGGCGCGGGAGGCCACGCTTGAACTGCTCGCCAAAGAGCTGTTCTAGCTCTTCGGCGTTAGTCGGACCAGGGGGATCTTGCGGCTGGTGCGGCGCTGGTAGCCGTTGTAGCGGTTGCTGTTGTCGCGGTTGACCAATTCCCACAGTCGCGGATAGTCCGGATCGTCGGCGAGCACCGGTGTCGCCGTCACGGCCAGCTTCTTCGGCCCGAAGTTGATCTCGATGTCGGGGTTCGCTTTGAGGTTGTGATACCAGCCGGGCGCGCGGGGATCGCCACCCTTGGAAGCCACGACGTAGTAATGCCTTCCGTCGGGGAAGTACGACAGCGTGTTGGTGCGGTGCTTACCGGTCTTGGCGCCCACGGTGTGCAGCAGCAGGCTCGGCGGGACGCCGGGCAGCGGAATGCGATGGCCGATACGACCATTGGTGCGCTTGTAAAGGGAGTCGTGCAGCATCAGCAGCCGGATGCCGACGTTCTGCTCGACCCACTGGGAGATGTTCATCTGGTCAATCCAACTCGGCGGCGTCGATCTGCGCCAGTGCCTCGCGCAGGAGTCGTCCGGTCTCTTCCCGGTCGCCGTCGCGGCGCACCAGCATGCCCTTCGCGAACGACAGCTTGTCGCCGTCGCGGCGCGGGACCACGTGCAGATGGATGTGGAACACCGTCTGAAAGGCGGCCTTGCCGTCGTTGATCGCGATGTTGTTGCCGTCGGCGTGCAGGCCGGACGCCCGCGCCGCCCTGGCGATGCGCTGACCCAGCGTCGCCATCGCGGCCACCGTCGCGGGCGGGGTGTCGGTCAGGTCGACGGTGTGCCGTTTCGGGATCACCAGGGTGTGGCCACGGGTGAACGGGCGGATGTCGAGGATCGCCAGGAGGTCGTCGTCCTCGTGGATCGTGATGGCCGGGGCCTCACCGGCGACGATGGCGCAGAAGACGCAGGACATCCGCTCACGGTAGCGACTGTGCCATTGGCTCGATGATCTGGCGCCAGGCAGCCAGCTTGGTCTCGAACGGTGCGGTGTGCGCGGGGCTGGTGGACGGGAGTCGCGTAGTGGGCAAAGACTTCGTCGTATGGACGAGGCGCTGGTAGTTCTTCGCCGCGGCAGCCCCGTTGAAGTACACGCGATCGATGCGGGGGTGTGCGGCGAAGAACGCGTCGAAATCGTTGGCCACCATGCTGGCCGGCTCGACGGCGAAGTCGAGGCTGCCGGGCCGGCGACACGACGCGAGCACATCCCACACGGCCACACCGGCGTCGGTGAGTCGACGGACGCGCTCGTCGTAGGGTGCGTGTGCGTCGAATCCGAAGAGGGCGGCGGTGATTCGCCAGAACGCGTTGCGCGGATGGGCGTAGTACCGGTGCTGTTCCAGCGATACGACACCGGGCATGTTTCCGAGGATGACGACCTCGGGACGGTCCCCGACGAGCGGTGGAAAGCTGTGCACGATCGGAGACGCCATGGTTCCTGTGTAGCGCACGGTAGGTTGAGCGCGTGGCCGATGACGTCGATGTGGAGGCGAGCGGGCTGCTCGACGGGCTGGAGGGCGATGCGCGCGCCGAGCGGGCCGAGCTGATCCCGTGGCTGTTGAAGCGTGGGGTCAGCGTGGAGCAGATCCGGGCCAGCTCGTCGCCCATGCTGCTCGCCTCGCGGCGGGTGATCGGCGACGACGGCGTGTACGTGTCGGCGCGGGAAGCGGCTGAGAAGTACGACGTCGACCTCGCGCTGTTCGAGCGGATTCAGCGGGCGATGGGCCTGCCGCGCATCGAGGACGCGGACGCGGCGGTACTGTTGCGCGCCGACGCCGAGGCGGCCAAATCCACTCGGGACTTCCTGGCCGCGGGTATCGATCCCGACGAACTGGTGCAGATCACCCGGCTGCTCGGAGACGGAGTGGCGCGGGCGGCCGAGGCGATGCGCTATGCGGCGTTGGCGGCCGTGTTGCGGCCGGCCGCAACGGAACTGGAGATCGCGCAGGCATCGGAGAAGCTCGTCTCGGAGTTGGCGCCGCTGCTCGGACCGCTGATCCAGGACGTGCTGCTGCTGCAGTTGCGGCACGCGATCGAGACCGAGGCCGTCAACGCCACCGAACGCGCGGAGGGGCACCATCTTCCGGGGGCGCGGGAGGTCACGATCGCGTTCGCCGATCTTGTCGGATTCACCAAGCTCGGTGAGGCACTACCGCCGGAGGATCTCGAAAGGTTGGCGCAGCGGCTGGCCGATATGACGCGTGAGGTCGCGGTCGCGCCGGTCCGCTTCATCAAGACAATCGGTGACGAGGTGATGCTGGTCAGTCCGGAGCCGGTAGCGCTGCTGGAGGCGGTGCTCCGACTGGTCGACGCAACTGACGACGACGGGGATTTCCCGCGCCTGCGCGTCGGACTGGCGACCGGGATGGCGGTGAGTCGCGAGGGGGACTGGTTCGGCAGTCCGGTGAATCTCGCGGCCCGCGTCACCAGCGCGGCTCGACCGGGATCGGTGTTGGTATCCGAGAGTGCCCGCGAGGCGATCGGCGACGACGAGCGGTTCACGTGGTCGTTCGCGGGCGCGCGGCATCTGAAGGGTTTCAAGGCCGACGTGAAGTTGTTCCGCGCCCGCCGGGCGGAGCCGGACGGGGAGTAGTCAGCGGCGCCATTTTTGTCAGACCTTCGCACTAGTGTGCGTCTCCTCATGTTTTTGTGGGTAGCTGGGGGTGTAGTCCGCCGCGGCAGAGGTAGATCATTGCGGCCAGTGTTTGGGCGGAGTGGTGGCCGTAGCCGCGGGCGTTGACGAGCCTGGTGGTGGCGTTGAT
>NZ_JAKRFN010000023.1 GCF_022348085.1 Mycobacterium sp. PSTR-4-N
TCGACAACGTCGCCGCCGAACTCAACGGCCGACCCCGCAAAACCCTCGACTGGAAAACCCCAGCCGAAGCCCTTAACCAACTACTGTCCAAACCGCCAACTGTTGCATCGACCCCTTGAACTCAAGCCGGGTCAGGCGTATCGGGTCGCACACTCGACGAGTTTCTCGGCAGGACCCGTCGCGGACTAGGCTCGACGGCATGACTGCCACCTCCGCCACGGGTCAGGGCATCGAATACGCCGACACCGCCAGCGAGGCCTACCGCGCCGCGCTGCGGGTGATCGAGAGTGTGGAGCCGCGCATCGCCGAGGCCACCCGCAAAGAGCTCGACGATCAACGGCATTCGCTGAAGCTGATCGCCAGCGAGAACTACGCCTCGCCGGCGGTGCTGCTGACGATGGGGACGTGGTTCTCCGACAAGTACGCCGAGGGCACCGTCGGGCACCGGTTCTACGCGGCATGCCAGAACGTCGACACCGTCGAGGCGCTGGCCGCCGAGCACGCCCGGGAGTTGTTCGGGGCGTCCTACGCCTACGCCCAGCCGCACTCGGGCATCGACGCGAACCTGGTGGCCTACTGGGCGATCCTGGCCACCCGCGTCGAGACGCCGGGCCTGGCGGAGTTCGGCGCCAAGCACATCAACGACCTGTCCGAGGCCGACTGGGAGGCGCTGCGCGCCAAGCTGGGCAACCAGAAGCTGATGGGGATGTCGCTGGACACCGGCGGGCACCTCACCCACGGATTCCGGCCCAACATCTCGGGCAAGATGTTCCACCAGCGCCAGTACGGCACCAACCCCGAGACGGGGTTCATCGACTACGACGCCGTCGCCGCCGCGGTGCGCGAGTTCAAGCCGCTGATCCTGGTCGCCGGCTACTCGGCCTACCCCCGCCGGGTGAACTTCGCAAAGATGCGCGAGATCGCCGACGAGGTGGGCGCGACGTTCATGGTGGACATGGCCCACTTCGCCGGTCTGGTGGCGGGCAAGGTGTTCACCGGTGACGAGGATCCCGTGCCGCACGCGCACGTGGTGACGACGACGACGCACAAGTCGCTGCGCGGGCCGCGTGGCGGCCTGGTGCTGGCCACCGAGGAGTACGCGCCGGCGGTCGACAAGGGCTGCCCGATGGTCCTCGGCGGCCCGCTCTCGCACGTGATGGCCGCCAAGGCCGTGGCGCTCGCCGAGGCCCGCCAGCCCGAGTTCCGCACCTACGCCCAGGCCGTCGCGGACAACGCGCAGTCACTCGCCGACGGCTTCGTCAAGCGCGACGCCTCGCTGGTCACCGGCGGCACCGACAACCACCTGGTGCTGCTCGACGTGACGTCGTTCGGGCTGACCGGCCGGCAGGCCGAGTCGGCGCTGCTGGACTCCGGCATCGTCACCAACCGCAACGCGATCCCGGCCGACCCCAACGGCGCCTGGTACACCAGCGGCATCCGGTTCGGCACGCCCGCATTGACGACGCGCGGGTTCGGCGCCGACGACTTCGACCGGGTGGCCGAGCTGGTCGTCGAGGTGCTGTCCAACACCACGCCCGCCGCGGGGCCGAATGGCCCCTCCAAGGCCAAGTACACGCTGGCCGACGGCACCGCGGACCGGGTGCGCGCGGCCGCCGCGGAGCTGCTCGAGGCCAATCCGCTCTACCCGGGTCTGACCCTCTAGACACAGGCCCGCGACACGGCCGGGGAATTTTACGATTCCCACAGAATTGGGTTACTGTAACCGCATGGCACAGAAACCTGTCGCTAACGCGCTGACCCTCGAGCTCGAGCCCGTCGTCGAGGAGCAGCTGAGGCGTCATCTCGACACCGAGGACGCCTGGTTCGCTCATGACTATGTGCCCTTCGACCAGGGCGAGAACTTCGCGTTCCTCGGCGGCCGCGATTGGGAGCCTTCGGACGTCACGCTGCCCAAAAAGGTCACCGACGCCGTCGAGATCCTGCTCATCACCAAGGACAACCTCGCCGGCTACCACCGCGAGCTGGTCGAGCACTTCATCCTCGAGGACAAGTGGGGCCGCTGGCTCGGCCGCTGGACCGCCGAGGAGCACCTGCACGCCGTCGCGCTGCGCAACTACCTCGTCGTCACCCGCGAGGTCGACCCGTCGGCCAACGAGGACGTGCGTGTCGAGCACGTGATGAAGGGCTATCGCGCCGACAGCTACAGCCAGATCGAGACGCTGGCCTTCATGGCGATGTGGGAGCGCGCCCACGCGGTGTTCTGCCGCAACCTGGCCGCTCAGACCGAGGAGCCGGTGCTGCGGGGCCTGACCGAGAAGATCGCCCGCGACGAGGAACGGCATGCCGAGTTCTTCTCCAACCTGGCGGCCCACTGCCTGACCTCCATGCGTGACGAGACCGTCGACGCGATCGCGACGCGGGCCGCGGCTCTCGACGTGGTCGGCGGTGACATCGACGCCTACGCCGACAAGGTGGCCACGGTCGCCGACGCCGGCATCTTCGACCGGGCCGCGCTGCGGCAGGTCGTCGCCGACTTGATCACGGCGTGGGGTCTGGCCGACGAGCCGCGTCTCGCGGAGTTCATCAGCTCGTAACGGGGCAGCCGTTTCGGCACGGCGCGCCTGCGCGGCGCGGATGCCCGGGCGGGAGTAGCGTCGTTTCCGATGGCTAGCGACATGCTCTGCTATCCGGGCGGTCCGAATCGTTTCGACGAGAGGACCGGCCCCGGTCCTTTCGGCCGCGCCCGCGTCCACCGAGATGTTCGCGTCGGGGCTCCGCGAACTCGCGCAGCCTCGAGGAGCGCTACGTGATCGATTCTCCCGTCCGGACCTACGTTCTCGACACCTCCGTCCTGCTGTCCGACCCCTGGGCCATCACGAGGTTCGCCGAGCACGAGGTCGTGGTTCCGCTGGTGGTGATCAGCGAACTCGAGGCCAAACGCCATCACCACGAACTGGGTTGGTTCGCCCGCCAGGCGCTGCGGATGTTCGACGATCTGCGCCTGGAACACGGACGGCTCGATCAGCCGATTCCCGTTGGTACACAAGGCGGTACGCTGCACGTCGAGCTCAACCACAGCGATCCCACCGTGCTGCCGTCGGGCTTTCGCACCGAGAGCAACGACACCAGGATCCTGACCGTCGCCGCCAATCTGGCCGCCGAGGGCAAGCAGGTCACCCTGGTCAGCAAGGACATCCCGCTGCGGGTCAAGGCCGGCGCGGTGGGCCTGCTGGCCGACGAGTACCACGCCCAGGACGTCGTGACATCCGGCTGGACCGGGATGACCGAGCTCGACGTTGCCTCCGAGGATGTCGACGCGTTGTTCGCCGACGGGGAGATCGACCTCGAGGCGGCCCGAGATCTGCCGTGTCACACCGGAGTTCGCCTGCTGGGCAGCAACTCTCACGCGCTGGGCCGGGTGAACGCGGACAAGCGGGTTCAGCTGGTTCGCGGGGATCGCGAAGTGTTCGGCCTCCGGGGAAGGTCGGCCGAACAACGCGTGGCCCTTGATCTGCTGCTCGACGAGTCCGTCGGCATCGTGTCGCTCGGCGGCAAGGCAGGCACCGGCAAGTCCGCGCTGGCGTTGTGCGCCGGTCTGGAAGCGGTGCTCGAACGGCGCACCCAGCGCAAGGTCGTGGTGTTCCGTCCGCTGTACGCCGTCGGTGGCCAGGATCTGGGCTACCTGCCCGGCAGCGAGAGCGACAAGATGGGGCCCTGGGCGCAGGCCGTCTTCGACACCCTCGAGGGGTTGGCGTCCCCGGCGGTGCTCGACGAGGTGCTCTCCCGAGGCATGCTCGAGGTGTTGCCCCTGACCCACATCCGTGGGCGGTCGCTGCACGACTCGTTCGTGATCGTCGACGAGGCACAGTCGCTCGAGCGCAATGTGCTGCTCACGGTGCTGTCACGGCTGGGCAGCGGGTCGCGGGTGGTACTCACCCACGACGTCGCCCAGCGCGACAACCTGCGGGTCGGCCGGCACGACGGTGTCGCCGCGGTGATCGAGAAGCTCAAGGGACACCCGCTGTTCGCCCACATCACGCTGCTGCGCAGCGAGCGCTCGCCGATCGCGGCGCTCGTCACCGAGATGCTCGAGGAGATCAGCCCCGGCGCCCTGCCGTGACGCGGTGAGTCTGGCACGCCGCGTTGGGCGGCGTGCCAGACTCACGCGGTAGGCTGCCCGACGTGCGAAGGCGTCCCGACAGCGTGACCTGGCGTTATGGCCGGACCGTGTTCGGCACCGCCGCCGCGGTGGCCGTCCTGGTGATCGGCCACCTGACCGGGCACGTGCGCCCCGCCAACGCCGACGACGTGGACTGCGCCCAGGTCAAATGCGTGGCCCTGACATTCGACGACGGGCCGACGCCGTTCACCGACCGGTTGCTGTCGATCCTGCGCGCCAACAACGCCGAGGCCACCTTCTTCTTGATCGGCAACAAGGTCGCGGCCAACCCCGCCGGCGCCAAACGCATCGCGGACGCCGGCATGGAGATCGGCACGCACACCTGGGAACACCCGAACATGACGACGATTCCGCCCCAGGACATCGCCGCACAGTTGAGCAAGGGCATTGACGCGATCGTGGCCGCGACGGGGCAGCGGCCGACGTTGTCGCGTACCGCGGGCGGCCTGGTCGACGACGCGGTGCTCGCCGAAGCCGGCCGGCAGGGTCTGGCTGACATCAACTGGGACGTCATCCCGTTCGACTGGGCCAATGACAGCAACACGGCCGCGACCCGGGCGCTGCTGATGAGTCAGATCCAGCCGAATTCGGTTGTGCTGCTGCACGACACCTACTCCTCGACCGTGGACCTCGTCGAGCAGTTCCTCCCGGTGCTCAAAGCCAACGGCTATCACATGGTGACGGTCAGCCGGATGCTCGGGCCGCGTCAGCCCGGCACCGTCTACGGCAGCCGCGAGAACGGCCCACCGGTCAACGGGCTCGTCGACCTACCGCCCGACCAGATCCCGGCGTTGCCGGCGACGCCGTCGCCCGCCCCGATGCCGAATTTTCCGATCACCGACATCCCGGGCCAGAACTCGGGCGGCCCCACCAACGGCGCCTAGGCCCGGGTAGGCCCGGCGAGAAGACATGAACTCGAGCGGACACTCCGCGAAAAAGCTCGAGTTCGCGTCTGTCCCCTACTTCGTGGGGGCCCCACGCGGGAGAAGAAAGCCCTACTCGCCGTCGCGAACCTTGGCCATCTTCAGAACGTCGAGACGCCGGTCGAGTTCCTCTTCGGAGAGCTTGTCCCCGATCAGCCCGCGGTCGATGACGGTCTGGCGGATCGTCTTCTTCTCCGCCAGCGCCTGCTTGGCCACCTTGGCCGCCTCCTCGTAGCCGATCGCCGAGTTCAGCGGCGTCACGATCGACGGGGACGACTCCGCCTGCTCACGCAGGTGTTCTTCGTGGGCGATCAGGCCGTCGATGCACTTCTCGGCGAACAGCTTCGACACGTTCGACAGCAGCGTGAACGACTCGAGGACGTTGCGCGCCATCATCGGGATGTAGACGTTCAGCTCGAAGGCGCCGGAGAGGCCACCGACGGTGACGGCGGCGTCGTTGCCGATGACCTGCGCGGCCACCTGCGTGACCGCTTCGGGCAGAACGGGATTGACCTTCCCGGGCATGATGGAGCTGCCGGGCTGCAGATCGGGCAGCTGGATCTCGCCGAGGCCGGTCAGCGGGCCCGAACCCATCCACCGGATGTCATTGGCGATCTTGGTCAGTGACACGGCGATGGTCTTCAACGCGCCCGACGCCTCGACCAGCCCGTCGCGGGCCGCCTGCGCCTCGAAATGGTCGACGGCAGGCCGCAATTCGGCGATGCCCGTCTGGTCGACCAGCACCTGAACAACCTTCTCCCCGAACCCGTCGGGGGCGTTGAGACCGGTGCCGACGGCGGTGCCGCCGATCGCCAGCTCACCCAGGCGGGGCAGCGTCGCCTTCACCCGCTCGATGCCGGCCTCGATCTGGCGGGCGTAGCCACCGAACTCCTGGCCCAGCGTGACCGGGACCGCGTCCATCAGGTGGGTGCGACCCGACTTGACCGTGGTCCGCCACTGCCGGGCCTTGCCCTGGAGCGACTCGTGTAGCACCTCGAGCGCCGGAATGAGATGCCGCACAGCGGCTTCGGTGGCCGCGATGTGGGTCGCGGTGGGGAAGGTGTCGTTGGAGCTCTGCGACATGTTGACGTCGTCGTTGGGATGCACGGTGACACCGGCCGCGGCTGCGATCGACGCGATGACCTCGTTGGTGTTCATGTTCGAGCTCGTGCCGGAGCCGGTCTGGAACACGTCGATCGGGAACTGGTCGTCGTGCTGTCCGTCGGCGATCTCGGCCGCGGCGGCGATGATCGCGTCGGCCTTTTCCCCGTCGAGCAGGCCGAGGTCCTTGTTGACCTGCGCGCAGGCGCCCTTGAGCAGTCCGAGAGCGCGAATCTGGGTGCGCTCCAACGGCCGGAACGAAATCGGGAAATTCTCCACCGCACGCTGGGTCTGGGCCCGCCACAGCGCGTTCTTGGGCACCTTGACCTCGCCCATCGTGTCGTGCTCGATGCGGTATTCGACCTCGTTGTCGCTCATTCGCTTCCTGTTCGTCTGATGTCTGGATGGGTCGGTGATGGGTGGGTCAGGGCAGAGGATGGGCGGCCGAGGTGTCTCCGGTGAAATCGACCGCCGAGTATTCGTTCAATTTGGACAGCCGGTGGTAGGCCTCGATCATCCGGACCGTGCCGGACTTCGACCGCATCACGATCGACTGCGTGGTGCAGCCGCCGCTGTAGTACTGCACCCCCTTGAGGAGATCGCCGTCGGTGACGCCGGTCGCGCAGAAGAAGACGTTCTCGCCGGACACCAGGTCCTCGGTCGTGAGCACCCGGTCCAGGTCATAGCCGCGGTCGACGGCCTTCTGCCGTTCCTCGTCGTCCTTGGGTGCCAACTTCGCCTGGATCGCGCCGCCCATGCAGCGGATGGCGGCCGCGGCGATGATGCCCTCGGGGGTGCCGCCGATACCGACGAGCATGTCGGTGCCCGACCCGGGCCGGCACGCAGCGATCGCGCCGGCGACGTCGCCGTCGGAGATCAGCCGGATACGCGCGCCCGCCTCGCGCACGTCGTCCATCAGCTGCTGGTGGCGGGGACGATCCAGGATGCACACCGTCAGGTCGCGCACGCTGGACTTCTTGACCTGCGCGACGCGCTTGATGTTCTCCGCGATCGGCGCGGTGATGTCGATGACGTCGGCGGCGTCCGGCCCGACGGCGATCTTGTGCATGTAGAACACCGCCGACGGATCGAACATCGCGCCGCGTTCGGCCACGGCCAGCACCGAGATCGCATTGGGCATGCCCTTGCTCATCAGCGTGGTGCCGTCGACGGGATCTACGGCGAAGTCGCACTCCGGCCCGTCGCCGTTGCCGACCTCTTCACCGTTGTAGAGCATCGGGGCGTTGTCCTTCTCGCCCTCGCCGATGACGACCACGCCACGCATCGACACCGAGTTCACCAACTCGCGCATCGCGTCGACGGCGGCACCGTCGCCACCCTCTTTGTCACCGCGACCGACCCAGCGACCCGCCGCCATCGCGCCGGCCTCGGTGACTCGCACGAGTTCCAGGGCCAGGTTGCGGTCGGGGGCTTCCCGCCTCGATTCCGTCATGGGCGAGATTGTCCCATTAGCGGGCCACCGATCGGGAGCTGGGATACTGGCTGACATGACCACGCCGCCCGACCCCGGTCAGCCCGCAGTCAGTGAGGGCGCCGAGCCCCCCGCGGCCGGGTACGCGGTGCCCGTCGCCAAGCCTGCCAAGTCCCGTCTCCTGCAGGACGGCCGCGACATGTTCTGGTCGATCGGTCCGTTGATCATCGCCTGCGTCGTGCTGGCGGGCGTGCTCGGCAGGTGTTCGTTCGCGCCGACGGGCCCCGGCCAGGGCCCGCCCCCCGATTACGACGCGCGCGCCGCGCTGCAGGCTGATGCGGAGGCGTTGAAGATCCCGATCCGGATGCCCCAGCTGCCGCGCGACTGGCAGGCCAACTCGGGCAGCCGCAAGGGCATCGAGGGCGGCCGCACCGACCCGCAGACCGGTCAGCAGCTGCGCGCGGTGGCGTCGACCATCGGTTATCTGACCCCGAGCGGCATGTACCTGAGCCTCACGCAGAGCAACGCCGACGAGGACAAGCTGATCGCCTCGTTCGGCCCTGACCTGGTGCCCACGGGTATCGAGGACGTCGACGGCGTGCGTTGGGTGGTCTACCGGGGTGGCGAGCAGGACGGCCGGGCCGCCGAGCCGGTGTGGACCGCCCAGCTCCGCGGTCCGTCCGGACCTGCTCAACTCGCGCTGCGCGGGGCCGCAGGTACCGACGAGTACCGTACGCTGGCCGCTGCGACGCAGTCGCAACAGCCGCTGACCGTGACCTGACCGACGACCTGACCCACGGAGACGTTATGACCTTTCCTGTCGCAGACCTGTCCGGGTGGGTCGCCGAGCCATTCACCGCAGCCGGCTACACCCACGACGTGTACCGCAAGGGCGAGGGACCTGGCGTCGTACTGATCCCGGAGATGCCCGGCCTGCACCCCGGCGTGCTCGCCCTCGGTAACCATCTGGTGGACAACGGTTTCACGGTGGCCGCCCCGTCGCTGTTCGGTACTCCCGGTGCGCCGGCGCTGCGCCCCAGCGCCGTGCCGGTGCTGCTGAAAGGCTGTGTCGCCAAGGAGTTCGCGGCACTGGCGACGAACGCCGACCGGCCGGTCGCACACTATCTGCGGGCGCTGGCCCGCGACCTGAACGAGAAGACGCCCGGCAAGGGCGTGGGCGTGATCGGACAGTGCTTCACCGGCGGCTTCGCGCTGGCGGCAGCTGTCGACGACAGCGTGCTGGCCCCGGTGATGAGCCAGCCGTCGGTGCCGCTTCCGTTGACGCTCAAGCACAAACGCGATCCCGGCGTGTCCGAGTCGGAGATGGCGACGATCGAGCAGCGGGCCCGGACCGAGGGGCTGTGCGTGATGGGTCTGCGGTTCAGCGAGGACGCGATGTCGCCGGGGGAGCGCTTCGCCACGTTGAAGAGCCGCCTCGGTGACGCCTTCGAGTGCATCGAGATCAACTCGAAGAAGGGCAACCCCGACGGGTTCGGCCGCATGGCGCACTCGGTGCTCACCGATCAGGTGCGCGAGGTCGACGGGCAGCCGGCCTACGAAGCGCGCAAACGGGTCGTCGAATTCCTCAAGGCCCGCCTGACCTGAGCGCACGTGTCGGCAGCAGGCGCCGCCACCAGGGCGGTTGCCTGTCGTCGTCGGCCGGATCGCCACGGGTGCCCGCGACCGAATCCAGCGGCGCGCCTTTGTCCACCGCGAGGTAGACGCTGATCGTCGTGACGATGACGATCATCAGCACCGGTCCGAGCACGATGCCCCAGAACCCGAACATCTTCAGCCCGGCGAACACCGCGAGCAGCATCAGCGCAGGATGCAGGTGAGCACTTCTGGGCACCAGGAACGGGCGCAGCAGGTTGTCGATGCTCGTGGTCACCACGATGTGGAACACCACGATGAACACGCCGCCGGCCACGTTGCCGAAGATCGCCAGTCCGATGCCCAGCGGGATCGTGACGATGCCGCTGCCCAAGGGGATGAACGACAGGGCGGTCAAGAAGATCAGGAACATGAAGAACCCGTCGTGCAGCCCGGCCACGTAGATCGAGACCGCCCCCGCCACCCCCTGGCACACCGCGATGATGAACTGGCCCTTGACCGTCGCGGACACCATCGCACCGATCTTGGCCAGGTAGATGTCGGACACTTCCCGGCCGAGCGGGTTGAGGTCGCGGAACAGATCGACCACCTTGCCGCCGTTGGTGAGCAGCGCGAGGAACACGTACAGGAAGATCACGACGGCGGTGACCGTCGCCGCGATGCCGCCCACCGAGTCGCGCGCGAAGTCGAGCGCGAGCTGGCCCGCGCCCTGCCCGACACGGGTGGCGGCCTCCCGCACCGAGTCCTGCGTCAGCGTGACGTTCACGAAAGGTAGGCGAGCCAGCACCTCGTTCGCGGAATCGAGCAGGCGCTGCGCCAGCGCGGTGAAGTCGGTCTGTTCGGCCCACCGGCCGATGCTGGTCACCAACTCGTTGATCTGCAGGACGGCCAGCGCGATCACCCCGGACAACGGGATCAGCACCGTGGCGATCGCAGCCAGCAGCGTCACCGTCGCCGACAACCCGGTGTTCATCCTGGCCCGCAGCCGCCGGTACAGCGGGCCGAACAGGAAAGCCAACACGGCCGCCACCGCGATCAGCAGCAGGTAGGTGCGCAGGAAGTATGCGCCGAACCCGAGGGCGGTCACCGTCGCGACGGCCAGCGCGCGCTTCTGGGTGAGGGTGAAGCCAGCGGGGCCGGTGACGTTCACGGTGACCGTTCTACCAGTCACCGGGGCGCCGGAAACGCGATAGCGCCGTCGGATTGCCGGCTGGCAGACTCACGATCGTGACCGAACTGCAGAGATCTGAGTCCATCTCGGTGGCGGTGCCACCCGATCAGCTCTACGCCCTGGTGTCCGACGTGACGAACATGGGGTCGTGGAGCCCGATCTGCAAGGCCTGCTGGTGGGACGACGGCGACGGCCCCCGCGTCGGGGCGTGGTTCACGGGCCGCAACGTTCTGTCTGAACGGACATGGGAGACGCGCAGCCAGGTGGTGGCGGCCGACCCCGGCCGCGAATTCGCCTGGGAGGTCAACAACGGCTGGGTGCGGTGGGGGTACTCGTTCGAGCCCGACGGTGACGGCACCCGGCTCACCGAGCACTGGCAGTTCCTGCCGGCCGGGCTCGAGGGCTTCAAGGAACGCTTCGGTGACGCCGCCGACGAAGAGATCGCCAAGCGCAGCGAGGCGGCCCGCACGGGTATCCCGGCCACCCTGGCGGCGATTAAGGAGACGGCCGAGCGCGGCTGAGGTCTACCAGTCATGTTTCTCCTTCACGTCGGACACAGCGAAAACCGATGTGGCTCATGCCCGTGTCCACGGCCTGTGGACGCCGCGCGGCGGGCCGGTAGCGCATGCAGTAGCTGTCGGCGCACAGAAAAGAGCCGCCTTTGATCACCCGGCGGGGCACCGCGACGCCGGGCTGGCGCGGGTCGTAGGTGTCGGCAGCGCAACAGGGTTGAGCGTCGCGGGTGGCGCCGTACCAGTCGACGGTCCACTCCCAGACGTTGCCGGCCATGTCGTAGAGCCCGTAGCCGTTCGGCGGGAACGATCCCACCCGGGTGGTCTGTCCGTACCCCGTGTCGGGTAGGTACGGGAACTCACCGTGCCAGTAGTTGGCCAGCCGCTGACCTCGGCGCTCCGGCTCGTCGCCCCACGTGTAGGTGGCACGCGCCAGCCCGCCGCGCGCCGCCGTCTCCCACTCGGACTCGGTCGGCAGCGCCAGGCCGGCCCAGTCGGCGTAGGCCTGCGCATCCTCGAAGGCGACGTGCACGACGGGGTGCTCGTCTTTGGTACGTAGGGACGAGCGGGGCCCGCGCGGGTGGTTCCAGCAGGCGCCCGGTGTCCATGTCCACCACTGGCTCAGGTGACGAAGATCGACGGGTCCGACGGTGCGCTGGAACACCATCGACCCCGGCTGCAGATTCTCGCGCGGCGCGCCGGGGTAATCGGCGGGGTTCAGCGGACGCTCGGCCACCGTGACATAGCCCGTTGCTGCAACGAATTCCGCGAACTGCGCGTTGGTGACGGCATGCCGCTGCATCCAGAAGCCCTCGACGAGGACCTCCCGCGCCGGAGCCTCCTCGGGATAATGCTCGTCTGACCCCACGATCGTGGTCTGATGCGGGATCCACACCAGGCAGTCAGTCACCGAACACGGTCGCCCAGTCATTGCGCATGCTTGCCACCAGCCAACCGTGGGTCGCCGCCGATTCCAGCGACTTCTCGGCGCCGACGAGGTAGTCGAACTCTCGTTCCCCATCGTCGTGGCGCAGCAGCAACGCCAAGGAGGGCCCGGATCCGGCGGTGGCGTATTGGAGCATCGCGATGTCGCCGTTCGAGTTGCCTGCAGCCATGATCGGGCGTCGACCCACCCGGCCCCAGATGCGCACCGGCTTCACCGGCCCGTCGTCGAGGAACTCGGGCGTCGACGTCGTCTTCAGATGACCGTCGGCGAAGTCGAGGCCCACCGAGCTGCCGATGACCCGCTCGGGCGGGATGCCGTACATCTGTGTGGTCACCGGCCGCATGAAGTCCCGGCCACCCCCGGAGGCGATGTAGTTGGTGAATCCGTTGTGCTTCAGGTAGCGCAGCAAGTCCACCATCGGTGCATAGCCGCAGGAGGTGTACGGGCGGCCGAGGGTGGGATGGACCGCTTCAGCGAAGAAGGCCGCAACGCGCTCGGCGTGCTCTTCGACGGTCAGCCCGGCGTAGGCCGAGAGAATGGCTCTCGCAAGGACTTTCATCGCGGAGTCGTCACCGGTGTAATGACGGGTGACGGCGTCGCCGAACCAGGAGAGGTCGCCAGACGCAGCAGCCCGATACGGCGGATCGTCGGCCAGCGCCGGGTCGGCCGCGGCCTGCTCGGCCAGCCGCCGGACCAGGAAGTCGAGCTGGACGTACGCCGGCTTCTCACACCACAGCGTTCCGTCGTTGTCGAACACCGCGATCCGCTCCTCGGGTGCGACATCGCGCACCGCGCGGTCGACGAACTCGATGATCGACGTCTTCGTGGGACCGTCGTGCCAGGAGTCCAGAACCGCCAACTCAGCCGCCCACGGATTCGAGAAAGTGGGCGAGCTTCTGCACGGCGTTGGTCACCGTGAACGAGGCCGGTTCGCGCCGGGGCGGGAAATCCTTGAAGGTCTCCAGGAAATCCATGACCACCGCGTTGGCCATGAACGCGATGTAGTCGTGGTCGAGGAACCAGTCCCAGTAGGTGTTCGAGGTGACATCGGCGTGCTCGAACGGATCCGTGCGCAGGTTGAAGATCTTGGGCGCCCGCAACTCGGTGAAGGGTTCGAACCAGATCTGCAGCGTGCCTTGGCAGCGCTGCTCCATGAACACGATTTTCCAGTTGTCGATGCGAATTCCCAGAACGTCGCAGTCGTCGGAGAAGTAGATCAGGCCGCGGCGAGGACTCTCCTCGACCTCGCCGGTCAGGTAGGGCAGCACGTTGTAACCGTCGATGTGGACGCGGTAGGTCTTGTCGTCGATCGTGTGGCCCGCCTTGAGCTTGTCCACGATGTCGGGGGTTCCGGCGGCCGCTGCGAGGGTCGGCAACCAGTCGTGGTGCTGAATGATCTCGTTCGACACCACGCCCGCGGGGATCTTGCCGGGCCAGCGCACCATCTCGGGAACCCGGAATGCGCCCTCCCACCCGGTGTTCTTCTCGCTGCGGAACGGAGTGGTCGCCCCGTCTGGCCAGGTGTTGGCATGCGGCCCGTTGTCGGTGGAGTAGACGACGATGGTGTCCTCGGCGATGCCCAACTCGTCGAGGCAGTCCAGCAGCAGCCCGACGTGCTTGTCGTGGTCGACCATCGTGTCGTGGTACGGAGACTGCCACCGGC
Source organism: Mycobacterium sp. PSTR-4-N (assembly GCF_022348085.1). GTDB lineage: Bacteria > Actinomycetota > Actinomycetes > Mycobacteriales > Mycobacteriaceae > Mycobacterium. The sequence continues at coordinate 13,504 of NZ_JAKRFN010000023.1, forward strand.
CGGCCTGCCCGAGGCTCTCGGGCTTGGTGTGGGTCCGGAAGTGCATGTGGGTGGTGTTCATCCAGACGAAGAACGGGGTGTCGGCTTCGTGCTGACGCGTGATGAAGTCGATTGCCGCCGCGGTGGTTTCGTCGTCGATGGTCTCCATCCGCTTCTTGGTCAGCGGGCCGGTGTCCTCGACGCGCTGCTTGCCCAGCGGGCCGAACCGCTCGTCCACCTCGTCGGACGCCTCATCGGTGGCCCACGCTCGGATGACTCCGCGCGGCAGCATGGCTTTGCGTAGCCGGGGCGCTTCCTTCTCGGTGGGGTAGTCCGGGTGCTCGGGCTCCTCCTCGGCGTTGAGGTGGTAGAGGTTGCCGAAGAATTCGTCGAAACCGTGCGCGGTCGGCAGGTATTTGTTCAGGTCGCCGAGATGGTTCTTGCCGAACTGACCGGTGGCGTAGCCCAGCGGCTTGAGCACGGTCGCGATGGTCGGGTCCTCGGGTGACATGCCGACGTCGACACCGGGCATGCCCACCTTGGACAGACCCGTCCGGTACACGCTCTGACCGGTGATGAACGACGAGCGGCCCGCGGTGCAGCTCTGCTCGCCATAGGAATCGGTGAAGCGCATGCCTTCAGCGGCGATCCGGTCGATGTTGGGGGTGCGATAGCCCATGAGGCCATCGCTGTAACAACTCAGATTCGTGATCCCGATGTCGTCGCCCCAGATCACGAGAATATTCGGCTTCCCGTTCGGCATGGCGTGCCCCGCTTCCGGCCTCATCGTCTGACATGTCGTGCGTTCGAGCGTAGACACCGGACCACGGTCCCGGCAGGTGATCGGGGTGCGCTGTTTTGTCTTCTTTGACCGTGAGGTTGTCAACGACGATGCCCGTCGTTCAGTCGTCCATGACGTCATCGCTGACATCCACACCGGCGCCGGACGCGGCGAAACCGATGTGGTCTGTCCTGCAACGATATTCGGCTACACGACCCACGGCAAGCCGGCTCAACATCCCGCTGCGATACATGGCGGTGCTGCACCAGGCATCAACGGATCGCTTCGCGGAGTTCGGGGTCGAACCGGGGCGTGAAGCGCGGCTGCGCGATGGTCGTTGGCCTACCCAGCACCGAAGGCAGGTCTGCCACAGCGAGCCGCGGCCGCTCGACGTTGGCGACCGTGGTGCGCGCGACTTTATGCTGCGCACATGGGACGGCCCGCCAAGTTCGACCGCGCGCAGGCCCTGCACGCCGCGATGCTGTTGTTCTGGGAGCGGGGATACGCCGCGACGTCGATCAGCGACCTGACGCGCGTCATGGGGATCTCCCCACCGAGCCTGTACAACTCCTTCGGCGACAAACGCACCCTGCACGAGGCGTGCGTGGAACTCTACGAGCAGACCGCGGTGGTACCTCCAGCGCTCGAGGCCCCCACGGCACGCGAGGTGTTCGACGCGATCCTTGATCGGGCGGTGGACCTCTACACCCGACCCGACCGGCCGAGTGGGTGTTTCGTCATCTCCGATCCCATACTGATCGAGCGCCGCGCCGCCGGCCGGGCCGCTATCGTCGAGCGGCTCCGCCGCGGGCAACGCAGCGGTGACCTCGGTCCGAGCGTCGACGTCGAGGCTCTGGCCGACTTCATCGACACCGTCCTGCGGGGATTGTCGAACAGCGCGCGCGACGGGGTGAGCCGCCAACAGCTCCAGGCCGTCGCCGATACCGCACGGCGGGCATGGCCTGGCCCGGACGGAGGCTAGCCGGGCTACTGGTGACGACCGTGGAGCGCGCGACCTCGTTCGGCGGACGACGCAGCCCCCAGCGGATCGTGGTGGAGACGCAGCGGGTCGGTCGGACAGATCTATGGTGAGCACGCAACTTCGATCGATGCCGGCCGACGCCAGCGCGCTGGCAGGACCCTGGGAAAGGGCGACCATGACCGCACGTGAAGACCTCGAGTCGCTCTATGGTCGGTACCTGCGGGCATGCAATGAACACGACGTGCCCGCGATGGCCGAGTTCTACCACCCCGACATCACCGTCAACGACGCACCGATGCCCCCCGACGCGGTAGCCGCCCAGTTTCCGCCCCTGTTTGCCGCGTTTCCGGACTGGCGCTGGGCGATACGCCACGTGTGGACGGGTGCAGACACCATCGCGCTGCACTTCACCGTCACCGGCACCCATCGCGGCACGTTCATGGATGTGCCGGCCACCGGCCGCCGGGTCAGCATCACCGAGTTCACCGTCTACCAGGTGATGGAGTCAAAATTCGTTGCCGTGTGGGATCTCTCGGACACCATGGAGCTCTTGCGTCAACTCCGTAGCAGCTGATCGGATCGGCCGACCGGTTCGACGATGTGTGACGTCGGGTCATCGTCGCGGTCGATCCGACGCGATACCGCCGTGGAAACAGCCGTCGCAGTTTCGGGGAATACGATCGGTGGTATGGCCCGACCCAGAGAGTTCGATCGCGATGACGCGTTGAACAAGGCCATGCGGTTGTTCTGGGAGCAAGGTTTCCATCAGACGACGATCAGTCAACTCACCGAAGCCATGGGCATCTCGCCGCCAAGCCTTTACGCCGCATTCGGCGACAAGAGGCGCCTGTTCAGCGATGCGGTCGAGTGTTACGAGTCTGGTCCCAACGCCGTTGCCCGGCGAGCGGTGACGGCGGCAACGGTGAACGAGGTCATCGATGCGATGATGGATCTCGCGGTCACCGAGTATTGCCGACCCGGCAACCCCAGGGGATGCATGGTTCTCTCTGACGTGGCGTGCGCGCCGCAGCGTGCGCAGTGCCGTGACACCATTGCGGTTCGGCTCCGAAAAGCGTTGAGGGAGGGCGACCTGCCGCAGGGGTCGGACCCGCGCGCGTTGGCAAACTACATCGTTGCGGTGTTGACCGGCCTGTCCGCTTTAGCGCGTGACGGCGCCAACCGTCGCCAGCTGAGGGCCGTTGCGGATGTCGCGCGTCACGGTTGGTCAGCTCAATTGGCCGTGGCGGGGCAAACCACTGTTATGTAGCGAACGATAATTAACTGCTGCGGGCGGCACAACAGCCGCACTCTCCGTTGGCCGACCAGGTGTGCGTCGGGCGCTCGAATGGTTGGATATCAATCGCTACATATCACGCAAACCACCAGCGCCCCATCGTGATTCGAACGCGGGCCCTGGCGTCTCAGCCCTTGGGTGTCACCGGCGCCGCGACGTGCACCAGCGGCTCGCCGGCGGCGGCCTTCATCCGTTCGAACAACTCGACGTAGTAGGGGAGGCATTGCTGCAGCGCCTCCTCGGTGGTGAACAGCGGCTGATAGCCCAGATCGCGCTGCGCCTTGTCGATCGAGAAGTAGTTGTCGAGGTAAAGCCGTTCCACCGCAAGCGGTTCCAGCAGCGGCTTGGGTGCGCCGAAGCGGAAATGCAGGAACTGCCACACCGTCATCGCGAACCACACGAGACGGCCCGGCACGCGCAGCCGGGGGTACGGCTGACCGCACGCCTCGACGACCGGTCGGGAGAACTCGAACATGTTGATCGGTTCGCCGTCATTGATGAAGTACGCCTGTCCGGGTGCGGTGCCGCCGGGGACCAGGTGCTCGGCGGCGAGGATGAACCCGTGCACCAGGTTGGCGATGTAGGAGTTATCGAGCTTGACGTTCTTGCTCCCGACCAGGACCTTCACGTGGCCGGCCAGCACGCTCTCGAAGACGCGCCGGAACATCGTCTGATCGCCGCGGCCCCAGATGCCGCTGGGCCGGATCGAGCACGTGAGCATGCCGTGGTCCCCGTTGGCGGCCAGCACGAACTTCTCGGCCGTCACCTTGGTCTCGGTGTAGAGGTCGTTGAACCGCGCGGTGTAGGGCAGCGTCTCGTCGCCGCCGGAGATGCGCTGGCCGCCCATCACCACGCTGTTGGACGCGGTGTAGACGAAGCGCTGGGTGCCGGCTTGTTGAGCCGCGCGCACCAGGTTCTGCGTGCCGGTGACGTTGACCGCGAAGCTGCGCTGCCGAAACTGCTCGCTCACCGCCCCGCCGCCCGTCAGATCGATGATCGCCGCGGTGTGGAACACCGTGTCGATGCCCTCGACCGCGCGGGCGACGTCGGCGGTGTCGGTGATGTCGCCCTCGAGGACCTCGAGCTGTGGGTGCTTAGGCAGGGAAGAGGGCACCCGGTCGAAGCTGCGCACCCGAAGTCCGCGGTCGAGCAGTTCGCTCACCAGGTTGGCCCCCACGAAGCCGGAGCCGCCGGTGACCAGGACCCGGCCCAGCTCGGTCGTCAACGATGCATCACCCATGGGGGCAGGGTAACTGAAACGTGTTCCAATTTTCTAGCATGGACCGCAGTGCGGTCCCGCGGTCACTCGCCGGAATCCTCGCTCGCGGCCAACGCGTCGGCCACTCTCTTGCGTGCGCCAGCTAAGTGCTCCTCGCAGCATTTCGCCAGCGCTTCGCCCCGTTCCCATAGTTTCAGCGATGCATCGAGATCGAGACCCCCATGCTCGAGCTGCTGCACGACCTCGATCAGCTCGTCGCGCGCCTCCTCGTAGCCGAGTTTGCTAATAGGCTTCATAACAGGTCCTCCGCCCCACCCTCGCCCTCGCTGATCGCCGTCACCGCGCCGTCGGCCACCCGCACGCGCAACCGTGTGCCCGCCGGAGCGTCGGCCGCCGACTGCAGCACGTGCGGTGCGCCGCTCGCCGGGACAGCCTGGACCACGGCGTAGCCTCGCGCCAGCGTGGCTGCCGGACCCAGTGTGCTCAGCCGTGCCGACAGGTGACCGATCCGGTCGGATTCGATGTCGAGCAGCCGGGCGATGTCGCGCCGGCCCGCTCGGCGCGCCCGGTGGATCTCGTCGGCGCGGGCGGCGATGGCATCCAGCGGCCGGGCCAGCACGGGACGGCTACGCAGTTGGCTCACCGTGTGCTGTTCGCGATTGACCCAGTTCCGCAGTGCCCGCGCGCTGCGCCGGCGCAGATCGGCCACCAACGCCAGCTCGGCCGTCGTGTCGGGCACGATGCGCTTGGCCGCATCGGTCGGCGTCGCGGCCCGCAGATCGGCCACGAGATCGCACAGCGGATTGTCGGGCTCGTGACCGATGGCGCTCACCACCGGCGTCGTGCACTTGGCGATCTCGCGGCACAGCGTCTCGTCGGAGAAGGGCAGCAGGTCCTCCACGCTGCCACCCCCGCGCGCGAGCACGATCACGTCGACCTCGGGGTGTGCGTCGAGCGCGCGCAGCGCTTCCACGATCTGGGGCACCGCGTTGGGGCCTTGCACCACGGTGTTGCGCACCTCGAAGCACACCGCCGGCCACCGAGCCGAGGCAACGGCCATGATGTCGTGCTCGGCCGCCGACGCCCGGCCGGTGATCAAGCCGATCGTGCCCGGCAGGAACGGGATCGGCCGCTTCAGCCGGGCGTCGAACAGGCCCTCGGCGTCGAGCAAGCGCCGCAGCCGATCGATGCGGGCCAGCAGCTCGCCGATCCCGACGGCACGGATCTCACTGACCCGCAGCGAGAACGTCCCGCGGCCGGTGTAGAAATTCGGCTTGCCGTAGACGATCACCTGAGTGCCGTCGGTCATCTTCACCGGCGCGTTGGTGACCAGGTCTCGCGGGCAGGTCAGCGACAGCGACATGTCGGCGGCGGGGTCCCGCAGCGTGATGAACGCGGTGTTCGAGTTCGGTCGCAGCGTCAGCTGGGCGATCTGTCCCTCGACCCAGACCGCGCCGAGCTTGTCGATCCAGCCCGCGACGCGGATCGCGACACCGCGGACGGGAAAGGGGTTCTCCGGTGACTGCCCGGGACTGGTCACTTCGCCGACGCGCGCGTGATCCTGTTGGCCAGCAGGGTCTGGAACGGGGCGCGCGCCTTCGTCGTCTCCTCATAGGCGAGCAGCGCTTCCAGGTCCGTGATCCGCAGCGAGGTCAGGCGCGCGCGCAGCTGAGCCAGCGTCAGATTCTGATAGTCGATCTCGGTGACGATCTCCGGTGCGTCGGTCGACGACGCTGACGAGGCAGGTGCCGTGGTGTTCGGGGTCTCCGGTTCCTCGCTGAACAGCGCGAAGCGACCCTCGGTGAGTCGTTCGCCGTCGCGCACCGGCAACGTGACCACATCGGCGTCCGACTCCTCGGCGGCCGGAATGTCCTCGTCGAAGGTCGCCCACTCGGGCTGCTCGTCCTTGGGCGGGAACATCGTGTCGAGCGTCTCGTCGCCCTTGATCACCAGAACTGCGACGTCCTGCTGCACCTTCATCACGATCTGGGCGATCTGACTCGCGATCGTCATCGGGTACATCAGGATGGTCTGCGGGAGCTTGCGGGTTTCCTCGATCGCGGTCACCGCTGCACCCACCAGCAGACGGACCCCGTACGGTGCAGTTGCCATGGCGACAGCCTACGGCTGGGCAGCGCGGGGAGCCGATCAGTACCCTGGACTCATGCCGTCGACTGTCAACATGGGGATTCCTGGCGCCAGCCGATCCGCGCTGGGCACCGCTGCGGGCGACGACGCGGGCAAGCGGGTCCTGCTGGCCGAGCCGCGCGGCTACTGCGCCGGCGTGGACCGCGCGGTCGAGACCGTCGAGCGCGCCCTCGAGAAGCACGGCGCACCGGTCTACGTCCGGCACGAGATCGTGCACAACCGCTATGTCGTCGACACGCTGGCAAAAGCCGGCGCGGTGTTCGTCGAGCAGACCGACGAGGTGCCCGAAGGCGCCATCGTGGTGTTCTCCGCCCACGGCGTCGCGCCCACGGTGCACGAGGAGGCGAAGGCCCGGAAACTGCAGACCATCGACGCCACGTGCCCGCTGGTCACCAAGGTGCACAACGAGGCCAAGCGGTTCGCCCGCGATGACTACGACATCCTGCTCGTCGGCCATGTCGGCCACGAGGAGGTCGTCGGCACCGCCGGAGAGGCCCCCGACCACGTCCAGGTCGTCGACAACCCCGATGCGGTCGAGGGCGTCACCGTCCGCGACCCCGACAAGGTGGTCTGGCTCTCCCAGACGACCCTGTCGGTCGACGAGACCATGGAGACCGTGCGTCGGCTGCGCGAGAAGTTCCCGACGCTGCAGGACCCGCCCAGCGACGACATCTGCTACGCCACCCAGAACCGCCAGGTCGCCGTCAAGGCGATGGCCCCTGAGTGCGACCTCGTCATCGTCGTCGGGTCGAAGAACTCGTCGAACTCGGTGCGCCTGGTCGAGGTCGCCCTGGGCGCCGGTGCAGCGGCCGCGCACCTGGTCGACTACGCCGAGGACATCGACCCGGCGTGGCTGGACGGGGTGACGACGGTGGGCGTGACGTCCGGTGCGTCGGTGCCCGAGATCCTCGTGCGCGGCGTGCTCGACAGGCTGGCCGAACACGGCTTCGGGACCGTGCAGCCGGTGACCACCGCGAACGAGACACTCGTGTTCGCTCTGCCCCGAGAGATCCGGCCGGCGCGCGCGTAGCGGGTACGTTCGGCACCCGTGGGTGTGCGCGGGAGATCATCGGCTGTCCTGTTCGTCGTCCTGCTCCTGCTGGCGGGTTGCAGCAGCGCTGAAGACCGGCTCCGGTCCACCGTCACGGCGTTCGCCGATGCCCTCAGCCGGGGTGACGCCGCCGCAGCAGCCGCGCTGACCACCGACCAGGCTGCGGCCACCACGACGCTGGACGCCCTGTTCGCGAGCCTGGGCAAGGACGTCCACGTCGGTGTCGCCCAGACGGCCGAGGACGACGGTGCAGGCACCTTCACGCTCGACACGACGTGGAAGTTCGGCCCGGACAAGAAGATCGAGTGGAAATACAGCGCCGACGGCCGGGCCGCGAGCGCGGGCGACGACTGGAAGATCCAGTGGGATGCCACCACGGTCGCGCCCGGTCTGGACAAGGGGCCGCTGTCGTTCAGCACGCTCGTCCCGCAACCCGCCGCTCGCGTCCTCGACCGCACCGGCGCCGAACTGCTCACCCAGCACGTCGTCACGCTGATCGATCTCGCGCCCGGAGCGGACGTCAATGCCGTTGCCGCACTGCTCAATCCGATCGCGCCGACGATCACCCCAGAATCGCTGGCCGGTGAGCTCGCCGGCGGCAAGCCCGTCACCGCGATCACGTTGCGCGAGGAGGATCTGGCGCCCATCGAGGCGCAGCTGACCGCGCTGCCGAACGTCACGCTGCGGCCGCAGACCCGGCTGCTCGCGACCGATCGCACGCTGACCTCACCCACGCTGTCGGGGCTCTCGGACCTCTGGCAGCAGCGCATGGATGCCGCGGACGGCTGGGCGGTGACGGCCCAGACCGCGGCGGGCGCGCAGCGCGTCGGCGGGCAGGACGCCAAACCCGTCGGCGACATTTCCGCCACCGTGGACATCGGGATGCAGCGCGCGGCAGAAGACGCGCTGGCACCGCTGCCGACACCCGCTGCACTGGTCGCGATCCAACCGTCGACCGGCAGTCTGCTCGCCGTCGCACAGAACGCTCCCGCCGACGCCCGGGGCCCGATCGCGCTCACCGGTTTGTATCCGCCCGGGTCCACGTTCAAGACCGTCACCGTGTCGGCCGCGTTGCAGGCCGGCCAGGTCACTCCTGACAGCGTCGTCGGCTGCCCGGGCACCGAGAACATCGAGGGCAGGCAGATCCCCAACGACGACGAATTCGATCTCGGCGAGGTGCCTCTGCACACCGCGTTCGCCAAGTCGTGCAACACCACGATGGGTCGCCTCGCGGTGAACCTGCCGCCCGATGCGCTCACCGACGCGGCCGCACAACTGGGCCTGGGTATCGACTTCACCGCGCCCGGGATGACCACCGTGACGGGTTCGGTACCGGTCGCCGACACCTCGGCGCTGCGTGTCGAGGAGGGCATCGGCCAGGGCGAGGTCACCGCGTCGCCGTTCGGGATGGCCCTGGTCGCCGCGACGCTGGCGCGGGGCTCGGTGCCGATGCCGAGCATCGTCGCCGGTCAACCGGCCACCGCCGACCGCATCCCGCAACCACTGCCCGCCGGCGTCGACGAGCAGGTCAAGGCCATGATGGCCGAGACCATCAGCGGGGGCACCGCCACCCAGCTGCAGGACATCCCCGGCATGCTCGGCAAGACGGGCACCGCCGAGTACGTCGGTGCCGACGGGGTGCAACGTGCGCACGGGTGGTTCGTCGGCATCCACGACGACCTCGCGCTCGCGGTGTTCGTCAGCGACGCAGAATCCTCGACACCTGCGGTCGACGCCGCGGGCCGGTTCCTCCGGACCACGATGTCCTAGATGTCGTACTCCCAGCGATCGGCCCCGACGTCGCGGGACGGCCGCCGCCGCGGCCGGTACTCCTGGTCGTCGGCATGAGTATCGGAGTCGCTGCCGCGGTACCGCACCCGGGACACCGGGTGGTGGGTGCTGCTCTCACGTGGCTCGTAGTCGTCATAGCGCGGCCGTCGGGTCGGGCGGTCGTAGCCGCCGAGGCGCTCGCCGGGCGGCATGCGCGATTCGCGCGTCGACGACGGGCGGGGCCGACGCCTCGGTTCGGCCGGGGGCACCTCGTCCGGGCGGGGGCGGCGGCGGCGCGGCCGGTCGAGATCGACGACCGGTTCGATGATCTCGGTGGGCGCCGGGGGCCGGGCGTGCCGTGAACGCGACGGGGCGGCACGCCTGGTGGGCCGTTCGGCGCGCGCACGAGCCTTCGCGGCGTCTCTCGGCCGCTCGGTGCGCTTGGCCGCGGTGTGGCGCCGGCGGGGCTCCTTCGGCTTCTTGTCCGCGGGCTCGGCGTCGTCGGTCCCGGTGCCTCGGGTGACGAAGCCGGACAGCTTGGCCGACACCGAGCTGCTGTGGCCGTTCGGTGCGGCGCCGAGGTAGCGGCGCGCGATCCCGACGACGAGAACGGCCGCAGAGGTGAAGAACATCAGCGGGAAACGTTCGATGAGCGGGTAACCGCAGTTGATCAGGAGGTCCTTGATGCCCTTGATCTCACTGGAGTGCATCAGGAAGTAGGCGCCCGGCACCGTGACGAACAGCAGCAGCGGCGGCTGGATGACGGCGGTGAACAGGCCCTGACGGCGGACGGCCAGCACCGCTGTGAGACAGCCCATGACGTAGAGCACCGAGAACACGGTCGTCAACGCGCCACCGCCGGAGCCAGCGTCGATGGCGAAGCCGGCCGTGCAGGCGGCCACGGCGATCAGAATGGCGCCCCACCAGGGCACTCCCGCGATACCGGGGTGCGCGGAGCGGAGGTCGGCTGGTATCGCCGCGCGCGCACTTTGTCCTGACACACGTCGACCGTACCGGCTGGGGTGACCGCACGCCGCCAGCGGACGCCTGCGTGGCGGTGACATCTGGCAGACTGTGGACTCCGTGGGCTTGAATCTGGGAATCGTCGGACTGCCGAACGTGGGCAAATCGACCTTGTTCAACGCGCTGACGCGCAACGACGTGCTTGCCGCCAACTATCCGTTCGCGACGATCGAACCGAACGAGGGTGTGGTGGCGCTTCCGGACCCCCGTCTGGACAAGCTCGCCGAGATGTTCGGTTCGGAGAAGACCGTGCCGGCGCCGGTGACGTTCGTCGACATCGCCGGCATCGTCAAGGGCGCCTCCGAGGGCGCGGGACTGGGCAACAAATTCTTGGCCAACATCCGGGAGAGCGACGCAATCTGCCAGGTGGTCCGCGTGTTCGCCGACGACGACGTCGTACACGTCGACGGTCGCGTCGACCCGAAGTCCGACATCGAGATCATCGAGACCGAGTTGATCCTGGCCGACATGCAGACGTTGGAGCGCGCACTGCCGCGGCTGGAGAAGGAAGCGCGCACGAACAAGGATCGGCGGCCGGTGCACGAGGCGGCGCTGGCTGCCCAAGAAGTGCTCAACGGCGGCACGACGCTGTTCGCCGCCGGTGCCGACGTGTCGCTGCTGCGCGAGCTGAACCTGATGACGTCGAAGCCCTTCTTGTACGTGTTCAACGCCGACGAGTCGGTGCTGACCGACGCCGCACGCGTGGCGGAGCTGCGTGAGCTGGTGGCTCCGGCGGACGCGGTGTTCCTCGACGCCAAGATCGAGGCGGAACTGCAGGAGCTCGACGAGGAGTCGGCCGCCGAGCTGCTCGAGTCGATCGGCCAGACCGAGCGCGGCCTGGATGCGTTGGCGCGCGCCGGGTTTCACACCCTGAAATTGCAGACCTACCTGACCGCGGGGCCGAAAGAGGCGCGCGCGTGGACGATTCATCAAGGCGACACCGCGCCGAAGGCGGCCGGGGTGATCCACTCCGACTTCGAGAAGGGCTTCATCAAGGCCGAGATCGTGTCCTTCGACGATCTGGTGGCCGCTGGTTCGATGGCCGCGGCGAAGGCCGCGGGCAAGGTCCGCATGGAGGGCAAGGATTACGTGATGGCCGATGGCGACGTGGTGGAGTTCCGCTTCAACGTGTGAGAAGTGATGTGATGGCTGAGGGCGACTTGCTCACGACATACCGTGCCTACCTGGGGTGCTTGAACGCCCGACGGTGGGACGAACTCGGACGATTCGTCTCGGAGGCCGTCGTGCACAACGGGATTCGGCTAGGGCTCAGCGGCTATCGCGCGATGTTGGACAGTGACACCCGAGCGGCGCCGGACCTGCAGTTCGTGCCGGAGATCTTGATTGCCGACGGTCAGGTCGTATCCTGCCGGCTGTTCTTCCAGTGCACCCCACGCGACGTCTTCTTGGGTTTCGAACCGTCGGGTGGGCGAGTGTCGTTCGCCGAGCACGCCTTCTACAGGTTCGACAACGGTCGGATAGCCGAGGTGTGGTCGGTGATCGACAAGGAAGCCGTCCGCGGGCAGATCGCTCGAGAGCAGTAGCGCTCACGGCGAGTTGGTGACGTGCTTCATCCTGGGCAGCGAAAGCAGTTCCTAGGCTGACCGTATGCGCTTGCAGTTGTCGTCCTTCATCGATCCGAGCCTGCTCGCATTGGTCGACGAGTCTCGTGCGTTCTACGCTCGCCGGCCGCCCGGGCGCGGTCCGGCGACGTTCGACGAGCTTCATGCCGTCCGCGCCGCCGTGCCGATGTCGGTCGAAAGTGAACCCACCCCCGCCGTCGAGAGCGTGAGCGCCGGTGGGCGACGCGTGCCCGTCCGAATTCACACTCCGGTGAATCGGGCTGTCGCGGGCGTGCTGCTGGAGATCCACGCCGGCGGCTTCTATCTCGGCTCGGCCGCGGCCAGTGACATTCGGAATCGCCGTCTCGTCGACGCTTTGGGAGTTGCGGTGATCAGCGTCGACTATCGGCTGGCACCTGAACATCCCTGGCCTGCAGCGCCAGACGATTGCGAGACCGCTGCGATGTGGCTGGCGGAGAACGCCGAAGCGCGGTTCGGGACGACGCGGCTCGCCATGACGGGACTCTCCGCGGGGGCCACACTCGTGGCGGCGGTACTCGTGCGCCTCCGCGATCGCGGGGTTCACGCATTCGGCGCCGCTGTGGTGCAATGCGGCACCTACGATCTCTCCGCGCACACACCGGCAGGTCGTCTCATCGCTGATGAGTACTTCATCAGGGCATTCGCAGGTGATGCGCCGGATCGAACGGTGCCCGACATCTCGCCTGTCTTCGCGAATCTCGAGAGGCTTCCGCCGTTCCTGATCGTCATCGGCGCGGAGGACGTGCTGCTGGAGGACAATTTCGCCATGGCGGCGCGACTCCTGGCGGCGGGCGTCGAAGTCGATCTGCGGGTGTATCCCGCATCGCCGCATGCGTTCACAGCGCACGCGACCTCGATGGCACGTGCGGCTGGGGCCGGAATCGAAGGATGGCTTCGAGACCGCATCCGGATCGGGGTATGACCCGGCATCGCCACGGCGCGACGACTACGTGTGATTCGCCGGCGACGTGACGGGCGACACCGCCCGATCCAACTGGTTGATGGGCATCATGTCGGTCGCGCAGCGCGCGCTCGCGGGGCTGGCTCACCACTCGGCGAACCGAGCGGATCCGCAGGCCGGGTCGTGAGTTGCCTCCTCGATCGCGAGAAACGCGCGCACGTGGCAGCGACGGTGTCGGTGGCCCGGTCTACCGTCACCCTCTGTGAAGCTCCTGTCCATTCGTCTCATCACCGCTGACGTGCCGCGCCTCGTCTCGTTCTATGAGCTGGTCACCACCGCATCGGCGATCTGGGGCAACGAACTGTTCGCCGAGATCCCCACACCGGTCGGCACGCTGGCGATCGGCAGTGACAAGACCGTGCCGTTGTTCGGTGAAGGCTCTGCCGAGCCTGCGGCCAACCGCAGCGCGATCATCGAGTTCCTCGTGGCCGACGTCGATGCCGAATATGCCCGTCTCCGAGAACAACTGGACGATGTGGTGACCGAACCGACGACGATGCCGTGGGGCAACCGGGCGCTGCTGTTCCGCGACCCGGACGACAACCTGGTGAACCTGTTCACGCCGGTGACGGACGACGCACGCGCCAAGTTCGGGGTGTGAGTCAGTCGTACACCACGTCCAGCCCGCGGGCCTTCAAGTCGGCCAGCCCATCGAGCATGCTCTGGACTTGATCGGCCGAATGCCCGACCCAGTCGATGATCTCGCCGATGACGCGCACCGGTGCGCGGGTGCGGTAGGACAGCGTCGGATTGCCCGGCATGCGCTTGTCGGTCACGTTGGGGTCGTCCTCGAGGGGGCCTGTCGGCTCGACGACGTAGATGCGGCCCCTGCCGTCACCGGCAGCCAACTCCGCCCCCCACGTCGCCGCGTCCAGCGTGCGGGTCACGTAGATGTGGTTCGCCCGTCGGTTGGGGTCATGATTCATCGATCGACCCGGCACCAGCAGATCGCCCACCGCGAGGTCGGCCTTCGTGCCGTGGAGAAGCGCGCCAGAGTCGTGTGGCACAAAGGGTTTGGGTGATTCAGGCATCGCAGTCTCCGTTCGCGGGGTGATCCGGTTCGGAGCAGTCTGCGGCATCACAGGGGTCTTGCGGCAAGCCCCCTGCCGTGCGACAGTCTGAGAAGGGAACGCGTGATTCAGCGCGGGGTGAGCCTCATGATCGGGATCTGACGTCCGCTGTCGGCAGTCCGCTCCCGGTAGTCGTCGTAGCCCGCGTACACCTTCTCGGCCAACGCGAACAGCCGGGCGTATTCGTCCGGGTCGGTGACCTCGGTCGCGGTGAACGGCTCGTCGCCGAACTCGCAGTCCGGATGCGCCGTCAGGTTGAAATACCAGGACGGATGGCGCCGCTTCCCGTAGTTGGAGGCGACCAGGATGACGTCGGAACCGTCGTGGAAGTACGTGAGCTGCGTCTGCCGCCGCTGACCGGATTTCGCCCCGGTGGAGACCAGCGGAGCATTGATGATGGGCCCCATGTTCACCCGCCCGCCGGTCAGACGGAACAGGTAGGGATCGGTGCGCCGCGCGACATGGCGGGCGAAGAACTGGCCGACCGGAGAGCGTCCGAACCGCACCCCGCGCTGGTAGGAGCGCCCCCGCTTGCGGTGCGGGTCGACATAGCGAAGCGGCATACCGGGAAAGCTACCTCAGCGCCGTGACGGCACTCGACCGCGCCGGGGCGTGACTCGCCCCCGTACGCTGCGCTGCAACTGGCTGACGGCCACCAGCGTGACAAGGGAGACGGCCTGACGGGCGAGCGCAGGACGCCGTGTGCGCTGGCGCCAGCTCGGCCGCGGCGATGCCGCGCGGCGGCCCAGGTAGAAGCCCAACAGACCCGTGGCCGCCATCATCGACAACACGACAACGGCGGCCACGGTGTTCAGCTTTCCCGACCGCGATCGCAGTCAGGTCACAGCGGGGCTACGGCTGAGAAATCAGCCCGCGTAGCCGATGAACAGTCCGTTCCACCAGATGCCCCACGAGTTGCTGCCGGGATTCCACACCAGTGGCTGGGGGTCGCGGATGCCGAGGTCGATCCAGTTCGCGGGCCGCCACACCGGCGGAAGGCCGACACGCACGGGATCGCCCCAGTGTCCGGGCGGGCCGGCGAGCGGACCCGGGCCCTTGGCCACCAGCCCCGGCGGGCCGAACGGGTTGTGGCCCGGCGGGTCGCCCGGGAGCCAGATGTCGTCGTGACCGTGGCCCGGCTTGGCCTGGGCAACTCCAGCTCCGATGCCGAATGCGGCCGAACTGAGCGCTGCAGCCGCCACAGCACCGGCGGCGATCTTCTTGAACTGCATGAACCCTCCTCAGAGTCGCTGTCAGGAACGCAACGACCCCCCGATCGATTTCTCAGCGTAGCCACAGAATTCTTTCGATAAACCGGGGCGCGGCCGCAACGAGTTCCGACGTTCCGTCAGGGTTCAGCGTCGAGCAGGCCAAGGCTGTTTCCCGCCTTGTTTGTGAACCACAACACATGTGGGTCGGGTCCCGGCTTGATGTCGAACGGTCCGCGGATGTCCGGCGAACCGAGGAACGACCAGGCGCGGGGATCCGAGGCCCGGTCCGGTGCGACGCTCGCGATGCGGTCCGCGGCGGTGTCCACGAGCCACAGCCGGCCATCTGTCCCGGTGCAGATTCCGTCCGGCTCGACGAGCTCACCGTGGGTCAAGAGGCGCATGGTGCCGATGGGGTTCGTCGGTTCGAACGAGATCAGTCCGGCCGGCCCGCGGGTGGTCAACCACAGTGTGCCGTCGTCACCCTGCGTCCACGCCCGCGGTGTCGCCGGAAGCGGTGCGACCGTCGTCACCTTTTCGGTGCGCGGGTCGCAGGTGCCCAGCGATCTCGCATTGACCCACCACGGCTGTCCCGCGGTCGTCACGAACAGCGCAGCCGGGGCCGCGATGCCGTTGCCGGTGACGAGGCGCACCGTCGCCGCGGGGTCGTCCGCGCAGGGATCGACCGAACCGATGGCGTCGATGCCGCGCAGTGAGAACCACAGCCGACCGTCGGGGGCTGACTTCAGCGCCACCGGGCGACTGCCCGCCGGCAGGGGATAGGGCGTGATCGTTTGTGCCGGATCGGAGCTGCGGGGGTCGATGGCCACCAGCGCGTCGGAGCCGAGGCTGGTGAACCACACACGGCCGTCGGCGGCCGGGAAGATGTTGGCGGGGAAGCGGATGACGCCCGGCTCGGCGCCGAACAGCTCGACCTGCCCGTCGCGCACGCGACCGATCCGGTCGTCGCCGATGTTGGTGAACCAGACCTCGCCGTGGGCGGCGATGATGCCCGAAGGTGCGTTGAGCCCCGGGTGGTGCACGGCGGTGATCGGGGACATGCCGATCGGGTCAGCCGGCCCGGTATTCGACGACGCGGTCCCGGCTCTGCAGTGCCTCACCCTCGATGACGACGAGTTCGGTGTCGGTGAGCCGGTAGGTGGTGGTGTCGTTGCGTGCTTCGAACCCGGCCGGAATCAGCCGGACGTCGTCGAGGCGCAGTGACGCCCCGTCACGCAGCCGCACGCCGCGGTAGAGATATCTGTTCCCCTCGCGGCAGACCGCGACGGCTGCGCGTTCGGTGCGGGCGACGGCGACAGCGCGTTGGTCGGAGTCGCACCGGGCCGCCGAGTCGACGAAACCCTGACTGTCCATCGGCATCGTCGCGGGCGCGTCCGCCGGCGCGGCCGGCGCCGCCGGTGCCACCGGTGCCACCGGCGAAGACTGGGGCGCCGGTGCAGGCGCGACGGGTGCGGCCAGCCGCGCCGAGCTCGTATCCGACTGCGCCGGTATGGAGTGCACCTCCAGCGTGGACGGGGCGCGGGAGGTCAGCAGAAGCGCGACGACGATCGCGAGCGTGCCGAGTGAGGCGACGACGATGGACACTGCCCGACCGCGCGAGCGTGCGCGCGGCGCGTCGTCAGCGTCGTGGGACGGCTGGGTGGTGACGGTCATGCCTGACACTCCCTTGTCTCGCGGTGCCTGCGAACAGCAAAGCACCGCAGGCGCGCGCACGCCCGTAGCCGCTCCGGCGTTTCACCGACGTGTTCAGGGCAGAACCGCGATCTCGTCACCGAGTCGGTACCCGTGGGCGAGCGGTAGAACGTCGCCGCTCCAGAACGATCCCGGATCGAACCAGTTCGCATGTTTCTCGGTGACGAGTAGGCCCATCTCCTCATAGGTGATCGCCACGGTCTCCGCGCAGTAGGCGGTCTCCAAACCCGTCTGCGTGCGCTGCGCCTTGCGCTTCTCGGCCGCTCGGCGAACAGCGCTGTGCAACAACGGGATTCCACGGGTGAAATCGCTGACGGTGGGAACCCGCCCGCGGAGCCAGCGCCCCGTGAGGCGCGCCGTCGAGGGAAACGGGGTGCCGTCCATGCGGGCGATCACGGTGAGCATGCGGTCCTCTTGCGCCCGGTCGGCGTGCGGCGTGAGCTGACGCAGCCAGCAGCGCTGACCGTAGGCGGTCGTCCAGCGATGCACCGCTGCCCGCAGATCGTTGAGTTGCACCCCGCGATGGTGCGTGCCCGTCCACAGGTCGAGGAGCTTGTCACCGAGCTCTGCATGCCAGATCAGCGGCGGCAGATCGTCGAGCGCCACGGTCATCCCGACGTGATTGACGGGACTGTTGGTCATCGACTGGATCGCCCGGTCGGGGCCGGACTGGCCGCGGAACAACCAGATGTCGCCGGTGCGCGTCTCCTCGAGTGCGCGCTCCAGGGACACCGTGCTTGGAAACATCCCCGCAGCTTAGGCAGACTGACGGGTATGCGGGGACTCTGGAAGTGGGTCGGGCTGGCCGGGGCGGCCGGTGTGGTCGCCGGTGGTGTGCTGGTCGCTCGCGACCAGCGACGGCGAAACTCCTACACCCCCGACGATATTCGCGCGCGGCTGCATCAGCGCCTGGCGCAGGCGGGACAACCCGACGTCACGCCGTGACCTCGTACAGCGTGTGGGTGCCGGAGAAGCCTTTCAACTCGGTCTCGTGGCTCGCGTCGATGACCAGGTCGTCGCAGTCGTCGAGCGCGTCGCGCACCGCCGAACTGACCAGTATCTGACCACCGTCGGCCTGCGCGGCGACCCGCGCCGCCATCGCCACGTTACGGCCGAACACGTCGTCGCCGCGTAGCACGGACTTCCCCGTGTGGATACCGATGCGTACCCGAATACCGTTGCGCCGCTTGGACAGTGCGTCTTGAATGTCCACAGCGCAGCGAACCGCCTGTTCGGCACGGGCGAACGCGACCATGAACCCGTCGCCCTGGCTCTTCACCACGTGGCCGTCATGGTGCTCGACGTGGCGGCGCACGGCACGGTCGTGTCTGCCGATCAACCGCACGAAGGCCCGGTCGCCGATGCGTTCGTTGAGCGCGGTCGACTCCTCGATGTCGGAGAACATGATCGCGAGTCGTCCGTTGCGGGACAGGCGGGCGAGGTCGGGTCGTTCCACTTCGGCCCAGTCCGCGAGGTCCTCGATGGAGGAGCGCACCGCCGCGCCGAGCCCGTCGCGGCGCAGGATGTTCGCCGTCTGCCACACCGTTTTGACGGCCCGGGTGCCGCCCGAGACCAGCAATTGCCGGGTGTCGAGACGGCCCCGCAATTCGTCTGCTTCGGCTTCAGCGGCCCGCACCCGCCGCCACAGCACCGCGATGCCGACCGCCTCGCCCACGGCGACGACGGCGAGGGCCAGCGCGAGGATCTGCATCCCGGTCACCGGTCCAGTATTGGATGCTGGGAGCGTGAACTGCTCGCAGGCCCCCTGTTACGAGAGTCGCTGGCTGCGCGCCACCAGCGGGGACGGCGCCCGCGCGATCTGGCTGCGGGAGACGCTGCTGCGGGCGTCGACAGGTGCAGCGAGCGCCGATGTGTGGGTGATGGTGTTCGACCCCGCCGGACATCGGGCTCATCGAGAGTCGTTTCCGATCGACAGCGCTGTCTTCGCGGATGACCCGTGGACCGCGCGGATCGGGCCGAACAGTCTCACCGACACGGCCGCCGTCGGTGGTGTTCCGGGGCGCGCGCGCTGGGATCTGACGGTCCGGCCCGGCGGGGAACCCGCGGTGCGGGTGCTCTCCGACCGGGCCTATCAGGCGCGGTTCCCGCCGGCCAAGACTCTCGTGCGGCATCCCCGGGCGCAGGTGGACGGGCGACTCGAGATCGACGGTCTGACCGTCGAGGTCGACGGGTGGGTGGGCAGCGTCAACCACAATTGGGGCAGCCGGCACACCGCTGCCTACGCATACGGGCAGGTGTGCGCGTTCGACGACTCGCCCGGCACCACCCTCGAGATCGTCACGGCGCGGGCCGCGGTGGGTCCGGTGCTCCTGCCCGCCGTCACCCTCTTCGTGCTGCGCCACGCCGGCATGGAGTTCGCTGTGCGCACGGTCGTGGGCAGCCTGCAGACTCACGGCCGCTATGAGCCGTTCACGTGGAGCTTCGGGGCGCGAGTGGGCGAGCAGACGATCGAAGGGGAGATCGCCGCCGCCACCCATGACGTGATCGGCCTGACCTACACCGACACCGGTGGCGCCGAGAAGTACTGCTACAACTCCGCGCTGGCCACGTGTCGACTCCAGGTGGCCGGCATCTCGGTTCCGCGGACCGAATTGACCAGTTCTGCAGCGATGTTCGAGATCCTCGGCGCCGACCGGGTGGCGGGTGTGCCGCTGCTGGTGTGAGAGTCAGCGCAGCACGAACGAGACCACGGCGTCGGTGAAGGCGTCGTTGTCGTCGCCGGCAGCCGTATGCCCCGCGCCGGAGAGTTCGACGAACTCGGCGCCGGGCACCTTCTGCAGGAAATCGGCGACCGCCTCCTCGCTGACCACGTCGGACAGCTTGCCGCGGATCAACAGGATGGGGATCGTCAGCTCGACGGCGGCCTGCTCGAGCTGCTCGACCCGCAGGAACGGATCGTCATGCGGCGCAGTGAGAAACGCCGGATCCCAGTGCCAGTACCAGCGCCCGTTGCGGTGCCGGAGGTTCTTCTTCAGCCCCTCGGGGTTCTGCGGACGGGTCCGGTGCGGCAGATAGGCGGCGACCGCGTCGGCCGCGTCGGAGAGGGAGTCGAACCCGTGGACATGGCTGAACATGAAGTCGCGGATGCGGGCGCTACCGTCCTTCTCGTAGCGCGGCACCACGTCGACGAGCACCAGACCGGTGACCCGCTGCGGTCCGGCGTCCCGTGCGGCCTGGATTCCGGTCAGGCCGCCCATGCTCGCGCCGATGAGCACCGTCGGCCGCCCGATCTGGTCCAGCACGGCCACGGTGTCGGCGGACAGCGCGTCGACGCTGTAGCGGGCATCCGGGGAGCGGTCGCTGTCGCCGTGGCCGCGGCTGTCCAGCGCCACCACGTGCAACCCGCGGGAGGCCAGGATCTGTCCGGTGTTCTTCCAGGACCAGCGGTTCTGCCCACCGCCGTGCAGCATCAGCACCGACGGACGCTCGCTGTCGGCGTCGCCGGTGACCGGCGGCCGGTTCCACTCGTCGGCGACCAACCTCAGGCCGTCAGCGCCGATGAAGGTCGCGATCGTCGCATCGCTGCTGGTCATCGTCCACCGCGTCCTCTCGCCGGTCCCCGCCAGCTGAGGTTACCCAGCACACCGATTGCGCCGATCTCGGGTCCCGACAGACCACGTTCCCTAATATTTTCGCTTGTGCAAATTGAGGCGGGCTCCGACGACGAACGGCGGTGCATCATCGAGGCCGCCCACCACTGCCTGTCCGATCCGCACCGAGAGCCGGTCACGATGTCGGCGATCCTGCATTCCGCCGGCCTCTCGAGCCGGGCCTTCTACCGCCATTTCCGGTCGAAAGACGATCTCTTCCTCGCCCTGTTGCAGCAGGGCGCCGACGAGATCGCAGCCCGGGTGGACCGGGTGGCCGCCGCAGGAACCGGCAGCCCCGCCGACCAGTTGGCAGCGTGGATCGGAGAGATCTTCGATCTCCTGGTGGACCCACGCCGGCGAAGGCAGATGGCGGTCATCGACTCCGAGGAGGTCCGGTCCGCGGTCGGGTACCGGGAGCTGCGGGAGCGGTCGCACGCCATCAGAGAGGGCTCTCTGGCCCAGATCCTGCGTCGCGGGCGTGCCACCGGAGCCTTCCCGCTGACCGACCCCGACCACGACGCGGTCGCGATCAGCGCGTTGGTGAGCCGGGTCCTGTCAAACGTCGCGCCGCAGGACGTGCAGGCGGTCAAGCTGGCCGAGTCCCGGCTCCTCGACTTCGCCCTGCGCGCCGTCGGCGCGGTGCCCCGTGAGTGAGCACGGCCGCCGGTGGCGGACTCGTGTTGGCGCACCACATTTTGGTGATATACGGTCTCCCAGCGTCCTCACAGATGTACCGTCACCCACACACCGGGGGTTGGTCAGTCGGAGGCTGTGGCGGTGAACTGTTCGCGAGGAAGGACCGGTTGAATGGTCGCTTCCGACGTCATCGGCAAGCCCGTACGCGCGTTCGGCGGGTTCTTCTCGATGGCCCTCGACACGTTCGTCGCGCTGTTCCAGCCACCGTTCGCCTGGCGCGAGTTCATCGCCCAGTCATGGTTTGTCGCGCGGGTGTCGATCCTGCCGACGCTGCTGCTCACCATCCCCTACACCGTGCTGCTGACGTTCATCACGACGATCCTGCTGACCGAGATCGGTGCCGCGGACTTCTCCGGAACCGGTGCCGCACTGGGCACGGTGCGCCAGATCGGGCCGATCGTCACGGTTCTGGTGGTCGCCGGCGCAGGCGCCACCGCGATGTGCGCCGACCTGGGGGCCCGCACCATTCGTGAGGAACTCGACGCGCTACGGGTGATGGGTATCAATCCCATTCAGGCCCTTGTGGTTCCCCGCGTGCTGGCCGCGATGGTCGTCTCGCTGGCGCTGTCGGCGACGGTGATCCTCGTCGGCCTCTCGGGCGCATACTTCTTCGTCGTCTACATCCAGCACGTCTCGCCCGGCGCATTCGCGGCGGGCCTGACACTGCTCATCGGCACCACCGACGTGATCATCGCGTTGACCAAGGCGGCGCTGTTCGGGCTCTCCGCCGGTCTGATCGCTTGCTACAAAGGCATTTCCGTGCGTGGCGGCCCCGCCGGGGTCGGCAACGCCGTCAACGAGACCGTCGTGTTCACCTTCATGGCGCTGTTCGCGATCAACATCGTCGCGACGGCTGTAGCGATCAAGATCACCGCATGACCGTCTCGCGGCCCCATTCCCAGTTCCCGTGGCTCAAGGCCCGGTTCCGCAGCGTGGCCGGACCGTGGAACGACATCGGTACGCAGACCAAGTTCTACGGTCGCACCCTGCGCTCGGTCGGGTACGTCTTCACTCACTACAGCGTCGAACTGATCCGCATCATCGCCGCGATGGGCCTGGGCGCAGGAGCGCTCATCGTCATCGGCGGCACCGTGGCGATCGTCGGGTTCCTGACGGTGACCACCGGCGCGCTGGTGGCGGTGCAGGGCTACAGCGACTTCTCCACCATCGGTGTCGAGGCGCTGACAGGTTTCGTCTCGGCCTACTTCAACGTCCGCCTCATCGCGCCCGCCACCACCGCGATCGCGCTGTCGGCCACCATCGGCGCCGGCGCCACCGCCCAGCTGGGCGCGATGCGGATCAACGAGGAGATCGACGCGCTGGAGGTGATGGGCATCCGCAGCATCGCCTTCCTCGCCTCGAGCAGGGTGATCGCAGGATTGCTCGTCGTGATCCCGCTGTACTGCGTGGGCGTGCTGATGGCGTTCTGGGCGGCGCGATTCGGCACCACCGTGATCTACGGCCAGTCCACCGGCGTCTACGACCACTACTTCAAGACTTTCCTCAACCCCACCGACCTGATGTGGTCATTCGGCCAGTGCATCGTGCTGTCGGTGATCATCATGCTCGTGCACACCTACTACGGCTACACCGCGCGCGGCGGACCGGCCGGGGTGGGGGAGGCCGTCGGGCGAGCGGTGCGGACGTCGCTGATCGTGTCGGCATCGGTGTTGGTCCTCCTCTCGCTCGCCGTCTACGGCCAGTCCGGCAACTTCAATCTGGCGGGCTGACATGGATTCACACGACGAGGGCCTGCATCCGGCGTGGTACACGCTGATCCTGCTCGTGGTGGTGGCCGTCGTTCTCTGGCTGACGTATTCGTTGTTCTTCGGCACCTTCACCTCCCACGAGACGGTCACGGTCACATCGGACCGCGCCGGGCTGGTGATGGAGACCAACTCGAAGGTCAAGCTGCGCGGGGTGCAGGTCGGCCGCGTCTCGGCGATCGAAGGCGGCAGTGAGCCGGTGGCGCTGCAGCTCGAGATCGACAAGGACAAGATCGGGTTCATCCCCGGCAACGTCGAGGCGCAGATCCGGGCCACCACGGTGTTCGGCGCCAAGTACGTCGACCTGATCTATCCCAGTGACCCGCAGGGAAAGCTGGAGGCCGGCCAGGTGATCCGGTCACGCAACGTCACCGTCGAGGCCAACACCGTCTTCCAGAACGTCGTCGCGATCATCGACCGGGTCGACGTGGCGAAGCTCAACAGCACGTTGTCCGCGCTCGCCGACGGGGTGCGCGGGCTGGGCCCGCAGATCGGCGAAGCCACCACCGCCGCCAACGAGGTTCTGCTGCAACTGAATCCGCGCAACGAGACGATCGCCGAGGACTGGCGCACGTTGCGCCGGTTCAACGACACCTACGGCGCAGCGGCGGGTGACATCGTGACCACGCTCGACGCGCTCAGCACCACCAGCACGACGATCGCCAACCGTGCCACGCAGCTCGACACGCTGCTGATGTCCACGATCGGGCTGTCCAACAGCGGCATCAGTCTCCTGGCGCCCAACCAGGCCAACCTGGTCAAGGCCATCAACGTGCTGCGGCCCACCACCGACCTGCTCTTCAAATACAGCCCGGAATACACCTGCCTGCTCACGGGCGCCAAGACGCTGCTCGACACCGGCGGGTACGAGGCACCGGGCGGTAACGGCCGCAGCCTTATTCTCGACGTCGGCCTGTCCCTGGGCGACGATCCGTACCACTACCCGGACAACCTTCCGATCATCGGCGCCAAGGGCGGCCCGGGCGGCAAACCCTCCTGCGGCTCGCTGCCCGACGTCGCCAAGAACTGGCCGGTGCGAAACCTGGTGACCAACACCGGCTTCGGTACCGGGATCGACTGGCGGCCCAACCCCGGGATCGGGTTCCCGGGCTATGCCAACTATCTGCCGACCACCCGCGCCGTGCCCGAACCGCCGAGCATCCGCAACCTGTTCGGTGGACCGGCCATCGGACCCGTCCCGTATCCCGGCGCCCCCGCCTACGGTGCGGATCTGTACGCCCCTGACGGCAGCCCGCTGTGGCCGGGACTGCCGCCGGCCCCACCGCCGGGTGCGCCGCGGGAACCGGGACCCACGCCCGGGTCCGAACCGTTCATCGTCGCCAATCCTGCGCAGATGCAACCCACCCCGCTGCCGCCGGTGCCGCTGCCGCGTGAGGCCGCCCCGTCACCATGATCACCATCGAGACGCCGACCACCAACGAACCGACACGAAGAGGTGTACCGCCATGGCAGGCCTGACGACGAGGATCCGGCATGACGCATGGCGTCTTGCCGTGTTCCTGGCCGTATGCCTGCTGGGTGTGTTCGGGTTGTTCGCGGTCTTCGGCCAGATGCGCTTCGGTGAGAAGACGCACACCTACCGTGCGGAGTTCATCAACGTCAGCGGGCTCGAGGAGGGTGACTTCGTCCGCATCGCCGGAGTGGAGGTCGGACGCGTCGACAAGGTCGCCATCGAACCGGACACGACCGCGATGGTGGAATTCACGGCCGACGATTCGGTCGTGCTCACCGAGGGCAGCCGCGCGGTGATCCGGTACGACGACCTGATCGGCGGACGCTTCCTGTCCCTGCAGGAAGGCGCCGGGAGCACCGCCACGCTGAAGCCGGGTGACACGATCCCGATGGCCCGCACGGCTCCGGCGCTCGACCTCGACGCCTTGATCGGCGGTTTCCGGCCGCTGTTCCGGGCGCTCGATCCCGAACAGGTGAATGCGCTGTCCGGGCAACTGATCTCGGCGCTGCAGGGCCAGGGCGGCACCATCAACTCGTTCCTGGGTCAGACCGCCGCACTGACGTCCACCCTGGCCGACCGGGATCAGCTGATCGGGCAGGTGATCACGAACCTCGACGTGGTGCTCGGGTCGCTGGGGGATCAGAGCGACCAGTTCGCCAAGGCGGTCGACGGGTTGTCCGGACTGGTGGAAACACTCAAAGATCGTCGACAGGACATCACCACCGGGTTGGCCTACACGAACGCGGCGGCGTCGAGCATCGCCGACCTGCTGGCGCAGTCCCGGGAGCCGTTCAGCAAGACCGTGCGCGAAACCGACCGTGCCGCAGGCATCGTCGTGGCCGACAACGAGTACTTCGACAATCTGCTCAACACGCTGCCCGACGCCTATCAGGCGCTGGCACGGCAGGGCATCTACGGTGACTTCTTCAGCTTCTACCTCTGCGACATCGTGCTCAAGCTCAACGGCAACGGCGGCCAACCCGTGTACGTCAAGGTGGCCGGCCAGTCCACGGGGAGGTGCGCGCCGAGGTGAAATCGTTCAGTGAACGCAATCAGTTGATCATCGGCTCGGTCGGGCTGCTGGTGACCATCGGCGTGGTCCTGGGCTCGCTGAACTACACCAAATTGCCGTTCTTCCACGGCAACGAGTACTCGGCCTTCTTCGCCGACGCCGGCGGGCTGACCACCGGCCAGGACGTGTTGGTGTCGGGCTTCAAGGTCGGCACCGTCACCGCGATCGATCTGGACCAGTCGCGCGCACGCATCGCGTTCACCGTCGACAAGAACATCCGGCTCGGGGACCGCACCGAGGCGGCGATCAAGACCAAGGGACTCCTCGGCACCAAACTGCTCGAGGTCACCTCCCGCGGCGACGGCCGGCTCGACAGCCCGATTCCCTTGGAGCGCACCACCTCCCCGTACCAGCTGCCCGACGCGCTCGGCGACCTGGCGTCGACGATCAGCGGCCTGAACACCGACCAACTGTCCGAGTCCCTGCGGGTGCTGTCCGCCACGTTCGCCGACACCCCGCCGCAGCTGCGTGTGGCCATCGACGGCGTCGCCCGGTTCTCCCAGACCCTCGACGAGCGGGACGCCCAGTTGCGCAACCTTCTCGGGAACGCGGACAAGGCGACGACGGTGCTGGCGCAGCGCAGCGATCAGATCGTCGGTCTGGTCAACAACAGCAACGCGCTGCTGACCGAACTACGCACCCAGAGCGCGGCGCTGGATCAGATCTCCGGCAGCATCTCTACGCTGAGCGAGCAGCTGCTCGGCTTCATCAACGACAACCGCGCGATCCTCAAACCGTCGCTGGACAAACTCAACGGCGTGCTGACGATGATCGACAACCGCAAGGAGCGACTGCAGAAGTCGCTACACCTGCTCCAGCAGTACTCGATGTCGCTGGGCGAGTCGGTGTCGTCGGGCCCGTTCTTCAAAACCTATGTGGCCAACCTGTTGCCGGGTCAGTTCGTGCAACCGTTCGTCGACGCCGCGTTCTCCGACCTGGGCTTGGACCCGAACGTGCTGCTGCCGTCGGAGCGCACCGATCCGCAGGTCGGTCAGCCGGGCACGCCGGCGCTCCCGGTGCCCTACCCGCGGACCGGCCAGGGTGGTGAACCGCGCCTGACCATCCCGGACGCCATCACCGGCAACCCCGGCGACCAGGGCTGCGGACCGCCCGGCCTGCCCCTGCCCGGACCCACCGGCTGCTACCCCTACCGTGAGCCGCTGCCGGCGCCGCCGCCCGGCGGTCCGCCGCCCGGCCCGCCGGCCGAGGCGCCGCCGAACCTGCAGTCGGTCCCCGGACCCACGCCGCTGCCGCAGTACGTGCCCGCGCCGGGCGAGATCCCGCCCGCCGCACCCACGGACGGAGGAGGTCAGTGACGCGCATGCCGAGGTCCTTCCTCATCGCCGCACTGGTGGTGATCCTCGCCGGCGGTGTCGTCGTGCTGCTGCGCACCACCGACCGGGTCGACCGCACCCACGCGGTGGCCTATTTCGAGAACACCAACGGCATCTACGCCGGCGACTACGTCAGCATCGTCGGGGTGCCCGTCGGCAGGATCGAATCGATCGAGCCGCAGCCCGAGTCGGTCAAGGTCAGCTTCTGGTACGACAGCAAGTACAAGGTGCCGGCCGACGTCAAGGCGGCGATCCTGTCGCCGACGCTGGTGACGGCCCGCAGCATCCAACTCACACCGCCCTACACCGACGGGCCTGTCCTGCGGGATGACGCGGTGATCCCGCGGGAACGCACCGCGGTGCCGGTGGAGTGGGACCAGGTCCGCGAACAACTGGCGAAGCTGGCCGAGAGCCTGCAGCCGACCGAGCCCGGCGGGGTGAGCCCGCTGGGCTCGGCGATCAACACCACCGCGGACAACCTGCGGGGCCAGGGCGCCGACATCCGCGACGCCGTCATCAAACTGTCGCAAGCCATCTCGGCGCTGGGAGACAAGAGCACCAACGTGTTCTCCACTGTCAAGAACCTCGCCATCCTGGTGTCGGCGCTGCAGGACAGCACCGATGTCATGCGCCAGCTCAACCAGAACCTCGCGAGCGTGACCGGACTGCTGGCCGACGACCCCGACGAGGTGGCCAACGCGGTCCGCGACCTCGACACCGTCGTCGGTGAGGTCCAGACGTTCGTGGCCGAGAACCGCGAATCGCTGGGCACCACCTCGGACAAGCTCGCCGGGGTCACCCAGGCGCTCACCGACAGCCTCGGTGATCTCAAACAGTTCCTGCACGTAGGCCCCAACACTCTGCAGAACTACGTGAACATCTGGCAGCCGGCCCAGGGCGCGGTCAGCAGCGTCCCGATGATCAACAACTTCTCCGACCCGATCTCGTTCCTGTGCGGCGCCATCCAGGCGGCCTCCCGCCTCGGCGCCGAGGAATCGGCCAAGCTTTGCGTCCAGTACCTGGCGCCCATCGTCAAGAACCGCCAGTACAACTTCCTGCCGGTCGCGCAGAACGTCTTCGTCGGCGCCAGCACCCGGCCCAACGAACTGACCTACAGCGAGGACTGGCTGCGGCCCGATTACATTCCGCCGCAAGGTCCCTCGGCACCGGCACCTGCTTCGGCACCTGCTTCGGCGCCGTCGCCGGGCCCGGGACCCGGACCCGCCGAGGGCGCGCCGCTGCCGCCGTCGATGGGTCCGCTGCTGCCCGCAGAAGCGATCCCCACCACACCCGACCCGGCCGCCGGCCTGCAGGGCATGATGGTGCCCCCGGGAGCGACGCCGTGAGGCCCGCCGTGCGTGCCGCCGCGGTGGCGGCCGTCGGGGTCGGACTGCTGTCGGGCTGCTCGGATTGGCGTGGCCTGAACTCACTTCCGCTGCCCGGCGTAGAAGGCACCGGGCCGGGGGCGTTCACCATCGAGGCGCAGATGCCCGACGTCAACGCCATCGAGCCGAACTCCCGCGTCCGCGTCGCCGATGTCAACGTCGGTCACGTCCGCAAGATCGAGCGCCAGGGCTGGCATGCCCTGGTCACGATGGAACTCAACGGCAATGTCGTGCTCCCAGCCAACGCCACCGCCACGCTCGGCCAGACCAGCCTTCTGGGCTCCCAGCACATCGAGCTCGCCCCGCCCACCGATGTCGCGCCCGCCGGCCGGCTCCATCAGGGCTCGCTGATCCCCCTGTCGTCGTCGAAGGCGTTCCCGACCACCGAGCAGGCGCTGGCCGCGGTGGCGATGCTGCTCAACGGCGGCGGCATCGGCGACATCCAGGACATCACCGAGGCGTTGAGCGTCGCGTTCGCCGGGCGTGAAGGTGACCTGCGCAGCCTGATCGAGCAACTGGACCTCGCGATCGGTTACCTGGACGACCAGAAGCAGGACATCATCGACGCCTCCGACAGCCTGAACAACCTGGTCGGGCAGTTCGCCGACCAGAAGCCGGTCGTGGACAAGGCACTCAGGACCATCCCGGACGCTCTCGCGGTGCTCAAGGACCAGCGCAAGAACCTCGCCGAGGCGCTGACGCAGCTGGGCAGGTTCAGCGCGCTGGCCGCCGATTCGGTCAATCAGACCAAGGAGGCGCTCGTCGCCGAGCTGCGCGACCTCGGGCCGACGGTGGAACAGCTGGCCAACGCCGGGCCGGCGCTGACCCGCGCGCTCAGCTTCCTGCCCACGTTCCCGTTCCCGAAAGAGACGCTGACCAACTGGATTCGCGGTGACTACGCCAACCTGACCCTGGTCCTCGACCTGACGCTGAGCCGCATCGATCAGGGCATCTTCACCGGTTCGCGGTGGGAGTGCGACCTGACATGGCTGGAGCTGCAATGGGGCCGCACCATCGGTCAGTTCCCCAGCCCGTGCAACGCGGGGGGCCCCGGCACCGCCGGCAATCCGCTCGTCGCCCCGTACCGATTCGACCAGGGGCGTTGACATGCGGCTGACTCGTCGGATTCTCATCCAGATGGCGATCTTCGCGCTCATCGCGACGGTCGCCTTGACGATCATGGTCTTCGGATACATGCGGCTGCCTGCGTTCTTCGGGATCGGGCAGTACCAGGTCACGATGAAGCTGGCCGAAAGCGGCGGTCTGTACCCGCGCGGCAACGTCACCTACCGCGGCGTCGAAGTCGGCGAGGTCAAGAGCATCGCGCTGACCGACACCGGCGTGTCCGCGGTGTTGTCGCTGAACTCCGACGTCCCGATCCCCGCCGACGTCGAGGCCGAGGTGCACAGCGTGTCCGCGGTGGGCGAGCAGTTCGTCCAGCTGCTGCCGCGCAGCGCGGGCGGCCCGATGCTGCGCAACGGCGACGTCATTCCCGAGGACCGCACCACGGTGCCGACCGACATCAACACCGTCCTCGACGCCACCAACCGAGGGTTGGCGGCTATTCCGCAGGAGAACCTGCAGACCGTGGTCGACGAGGCGTACACCGCCGTCGGCGGTCTCGGTCCGGAGTTGCGGCGTCTGGTCAGCGGCAGTTCGACGCTGGCCATCGACGCCCGCAAGAACCTCGACTCGCTGATCACCGTGGTGGATCAGTCGAAACCGGTGCTGGACAGCCAGATCGACAGCGCAGACTCGATCCGGGCCTGGGCGTCGAACCTCGCGACCGTCACCGGTCAACTGCAACGGCAGGACCAAGCGGTCAACGGCATCCTCGACAAGGGCCCGGGTGCCGCCGAAGACGTGCGGGCGCTGTTCGACCGGCTGCGGCCGACGCTGCCGATCGTGCTGGCCAACCTCGCCAGCGTGGGCGAGGTGCTGGTCACCTATCAGCCCAGTCTCGAACAGCTGCTGGTGCTGCTGCCGCAGGGCACTGCGGTCACCCAGGCCGTCGGCGTGCACAAACGCAACACCAAGCAGGACTACATGGGTGATGCGCTGAACTTCAACCTGAACCTGGCGATCCCCGCCTTCCCGGCGCCGATCCCGCTGCCCCCGCAGGCGCTGCCGCCGCCGTGTACGACGGGCTTCCTGCCGGCGCAGCAGCGGCGCGTGCCGACCTTCGAGGATTATCCCGACCGGCCGCCGGGCAACGTCTACTGCCGGGTGCCGCAGGACGCGCCGTTCAACGTGCGCGGCGCCCGCAACCTGCCCTGCATCGAGAGGCCGGGCAAGCGCGCGCCGACGTGGCAGGAATGCGAGAGCGACGAGGTCTACGTGCCGCTCAACGACGGGTACAACTGGAAGGGCGATCCCAACGCGACGGCGTCCGGGCAGGCCGTTCCCGACATCCCGCCGGACATCCCACCCACCGGTGCTTCTCCGGCGCAACCCGCGCCGCCGCCGATCGCGGCCGCCGAATACGATCCGGCAAGCGGCACGTACGTCGGACCGGACGGACGTGTCTACACACAGTCCAATCTGGCCAACGGTGCCGCAGAGGAGAAGACATGGCAGACGATGCTCCTCCCCCCGAAGGGGAAGTGACGGAGACAGCGCCGGACACCAGCGTCGAACCGACCGACACCGACGACCTCGATGGGCCCGATGGCACCGACGAGGAGTCATTCGACGCGCAGCCGGCGCGTGAACCATGGTCTTCGGTCAAGATCGCCGTCGTGGCGGGGTCGGCCGTCGTCGTGGCGCTGGCGGTTCTGACCGGCTGGCTGGGTTACCGCACCTGGGAGTCGCAGCGCGCCGAGCAGGCGCGCGAGGTGTTCTTGCAGGTGGGCCGTCAGGGTGCGTTGAACCTGACCACGATCGACTGGCAGGAGGCCGACGCCGACGTGCAGCGCATCCTGGACTCCGCGACGGGGACCTTCTACGACGACTTCCAGCAGCGGGCGCAGGCGTTCGCCGATGTCGTGAAGCAGGCCAAGTCGACATCCGAGGGCACCATCGCCGAAGCGGGTCTGGAGTCCTCGACCGACGACGAGGCACGGGTCCTGGTCGCGGTGAACGTCAAGACGTCGAATGCCGGTGCGCCGGAACAGCAGCCGCGCGCCTGGCGGATGCGGATCTCGGTGGAGAAGATCGGCGACGAGGCCAAGGTGTCCAACGTGGAGTTCGTGCCGTGACAGAGGAGCGCAACGCCGAGGTGACCACCGAAGCGACCGAGGAGACCGCCGAGACCACCGAGACCGTCGGGGCGACCGTCGACGAGACGTCGACGGCGCAGGAGGCCCCGCCGCTCGAGGACGAGGGCGGCGCTGCGGCCCCGACGACGCGGCGGCAGCCGACCTGGTCGCGGATCGTCGCCTTCGCGCTACTGCCGGCACTGGCGCTGATCCTCGCCCTGGGCGCGGGCTACCTGAAGTGGCAGGACAACGGCGTCCGCAACGGTGAGATCGCCGCGGCGACGTCGATGCAGGCGGCTCGGGACGGCACGGTCGCGCTGCTGTCCTACACGCCGGACAAGGTCGAACAGCAGCTCGGCGCCGCCCGCGATCTGCTCACCGGCCAGTTCCGCGACTCCTACACCTCGCTGACCAACGACGTCGTGATCCCGGGCGCCAAGCAGAAGCAGATCGCCGCCGTCGCGACCGTCCCCGCCGCGGCGTCGGTGTCGGCCACGCCCGAGAAGGCCGTCGTGCTGGTCTTCGTCAATCAGACGGTGACCGTCGGCAACGACGCGCCGACCGACACGAACTCGAGCGTGCGCGTCACCCTGGAGAAGGTCGGGACCCGCTGGCTGATCTCGGAGTTCGACCCGGTCTGATCACGTCCTGCGGCCGGGGTGGCTGCGGCCCAGCAGCGGCAGCAGCAGCCGGTGCGGTGCATGGCGATACAGCAGCGCGGCCGCCCGGTTGGGCGCACCGGGAACGATCACCCCGCGGCCCCGGTCGAGGCCGTCGATCGCGGTGCGCGCCACCGCATCGGCCTGCTCCCACAGAAACGGCGGCAACATCTTCTCTGCTTCCTCATCCGGAATGCCTGCGGTGGCACCGAATTCGGTGCGCACGGGGCCGGGGCACACCACGGCCGCGGTCACGCCGCTGTCGCGCAACTCCTCACGCAGAGCTTCGGTGTAGGACAGCACGAAGGCCTTGGCCGCCCCGTAGGAGGCCTGGAACGGCACCGGTCCGAACGCGCCGACCGAGGCCACGTTCAGCACCGCGCCACGGCCGCGCGCCACCATCGCGGGCACGAACCGTGCGCTCAGATCCACCACCGCCGCGACGTCGAGCTCGATCAGTCGCAATTCGTCGGACACGCTCACCCGTGCCACCGGCCCCAGGTTCGACATGCCTGCGTTGTTGACGAGGATCTCGACCGTCACCCCGAGCGCGGCCACCTGATCGGGCAGCGTGGCACGTTGAGCCGGATCGGCCAGGTCGACGGGAAGCACGTAGGCGCGGGTGTCGAGGGACTGCGCCAGCGCGGTCAGTTTGTCGGCGCGCCGGGCCACCAGCACCACCGGGTAGCCGCGCCCGGCGAACTCGCGGGCGATCTGCTCGCCGATTCCCGACGATGCGCCTGTCACCAAGACCGCTCCGGTTTCCGAGACGGGTGGCAGCAGCGACATGGCGCAAGCCTAGCCTTGGCAACATGACGGCGCGTCGACTCACCGCGGTCGACGCACAGATGTTGTGGCTGTCGGCGGCGACCCCGAACGACCAGTTCCTGCTCTACGCTTTCGGCGCGCCGGTCGACTCCGGAGCCGCGGTGGCTGCCGTGCGTGACAACGCTGCCCGCTGTGCTGCGCTGACGGTCCGGGTCCGTGACCGAGGCCCCTGGCGCTATCCGGTGTGGGAGCCATGCGACGTGGCTACCGACCAGTTCGCGGTGCACGACGCGACGACGTGGCCGCAGGTGTTGGCGGCGGTGGCCGCGCTGGGGCACGATCAGGTCGACGCTCATGTCCATCCGTGGCGCCTGCACGTGTTCCCCGGCGTCGATGGAATTCCCCGATTCGACGTCGGATCGGTTGCGGTGCTGCAGATCTCGCACGCGCTGGCGGACGGGCAGCGGGCCTCGGCGCTGGCGGCCCGGTTGTTCGGGCGCGCCGGCTCCCTGGAGCGGGTGCGACCCCGGCCGACCCGTGGCTTCGTGCGTCGGTCGGCGGCAGCGGCCCGCGCGCACCGCCGTCTGGTCCGCGACACCGACGCGGGTCTCGTTCCGCCACCGGCAGTGTCGTGTCCGGTGCTGCGCAGCAACACTCGGCCGGCCGGCCCGGTGCACCTCCGTACCGTCGTCCGGCACCGCGATCAGCTCTCCGGCCCGACCGTCACCGTCGCTGCGCTGACGGCGATCTCGGCGGCGCTGTCCACGCATCTGCGGGAGCGCGGCGATGATCCGGCGCGGCTCGGTGCAGAGATCCCGATGGCCAAACCCGGTGTGCGTCAGGCCAACAACCACTTCGGCAATGTCGGGGTCGGGCTCTACCCGGACCTGCCGTCCGAGCGGCGTGCGCAGGCGATCGCCCAGGATCTGCACCGGCGCCGCCGTCGCGTAGCGCATCCGGCGGTGGCCGCGCAGGACGCGGCGTTCGCCGCGGTCCCGGCTGCGCTGTTGCGGTGGGGGATGGGGCGATTCGATCCGGATCAGCGCTCGTCGACGGTCGCCGGCAACACCGTCGTCTCCAGCGTGAACAGGGGCCGGGCGGATCTGTCCTTCGGTGGCGCCCCCGTCGAGCTCACGGCCGGCTTCCCTGCGCTGTCGCCGATGATGGGCGTCACACACGGGGTGCACGGCATCGGCGACACCGTCGCGATCAGCGTGCACGCCGCCGAATCGGCGATCGACGACGTCGACGCCTACGTGGAGCGGCTGGCCGGCGAGCTCGGCTGAGCAACCGTCCCGGTGCGCGCGACGACCGCCTGCAGCGACCGCTGTGCGGCCTCGCGGTCGTCGCCCATGCCGACGAGGGCGTCGATGATGAGCGGGCCCAGGATGAGCGACAATCCGTGCCCGTCGTGGCCGAAGAACCCGGCGGTCTCGAGCATCACGACGCCGTGAACGACACTCCACAACCGGGCCGCCGCCGCGAGCTCGTCGTCCGGGCGGATGCGCCCGGCGGCCATCATGCGGTGCACGGCCTGGCGCAGGGCGCCGAAGGATGCGGCCCATTCCCTGCGGTCGGTGCCGCTGCCTGTCGACGTCAGGTCGACCCGGTGCGCGGCGATCGACGCGGGCGCCGAGGTGCCGAACATCAGCTGGTAGCGCTGCGGATTGGCCATCGCGAACCGGTGGTAGGCCAGACCCATCGCGAGGAAGTCGGCCACCGGGTCCTCGGTCGGCGGCATCTCGGTGAGGGCGGCGGTGAACCGGTCGAAGACCTCGCGGGCGATCGCGTCGAGGAGTCCCGTCATCCCGCCGAAGTGGGTGTACACCGCCATCGTCGACGTGCCCGCCTCGGCAGCGACGGCACGCGCCCGCAATGCGGCGACACCATCGCGCTCGAGGAGGCGGACTCCTGCGTCGATCACGGCTTCCGGCATGGAATTCACGGTTGCCATCGTGCCATAACGGTGTTATACAAGACCCACGATAACGCTGTTATAGGAGACGGACATGGCCAATCGCTATCTCGAGGGCGTCTACGCGCCGCTGTCGGAGGAAGTCACGCTCACCGATCTGGAGGTGACCGGATCGATTCCCGAGCATCTCGACGGCCGGTACCTGCGCAACGGCCCGAATCCGATCGGCGAGATCGACCCGCAGCTCTACCACTGGTTCGTCGGCGATGGCATGGTTCACGGCATCCGGCTGCGCGACGGCCGCGCCGAGTGGTACCGCAATCGCTGGGTTCGCGGCCCCGGCACGGCGCGCGCGCTGGGGGAGGCGGTGCCCGACCAGCGAGCCACGGTGTCGCCGATCGGCGCGAACACCAACGTCATCGGCCACGCCGGCAAGACGCTGGCGCTCATCGAGGCGGGTGTGCCCGCCTACGAGCTCACCGATGAGCTGGACACCGTGGGGCTGTGCGACTTCGACGGCACCCTGCCCGGCGGCTACACCGCCCACCCCAAACGCGACCCCGACACCGGCGAGCTCCACGCGGTGTCCTACCGCCTGGCGCAGAAGAACACCGTGCAGTACTCGGTGATCGGAGCCGACGGGCGTGCGCGTCGCACCGTCGACATCGACGTCACGGGGAGCCCGATGATGCACGACTTCTCGCTGACCGAGCGGTATGTGGTGTTCTACGACCTGCCCGTCACCTTCGACGTCGAGCAGGCCGTCGAGATGACGGTGCCCCGGGCGCTGCGGCTGCCCGCCCGCCTGATGCTCTCGGCGTTGATCGGCCGCGTGCGCATCCCCGACCCGATCGCGGCGCGCATGCCGGCCGCGCCGTCGGCCGACCGTCGCTTCCCGTATTCGTGGAATCCGCGCTATCCCGCACGCATCGGGGTCATGCCACGCGACGGCGGCAACGCCGACGTCCGCTGGTTCGACGTCGAGCCCTGCTACGTGTTCCACCCGATGAACGCCTACGACTCCGGTGACACCATCGTGCTCGACGTGATCCGCCACCCGAAAATGTTCGACACCGACCACCTCGGCCCCGCAGAAGGCCCGCCCACGCTGGAGCGCTGGACCGTGGATCTGGCCGACGGCAAGGTGCGCGAGTCCCGCATCGACGACCGCCCGCAGGAGTTCCCCCGCGTCGACGAGCGGCTCGTCGGCAAGCGGCACCGCTACGGCTACGCGGCCGGGTTCACTGCCGGCGGTGACGAGACGCTGTTCAAACACGATCTCGTGGGACACAATTCGGCCGCCCGCTCGTTCGGGCCGGGGAAGGCCGTCGGCGAGTTCGTGTTCGAACCCACTGCCGCCGACGCCGACGAGGACGACGGCGTGCTGATGGGATACGTGTACGACCGGGCCACCGACAGCAGCGAGCTGATGATCCTCGACGCGCAGACCCTCGACGACGTCGCCGCGGTCAAGCTGCCGCACCGCGTGCCCGCCGGGTTCCACGGCAACTGGGTGCCCGCGTAGCCGAGTGCGCGAGTGTGAATCCTGATACGCCCGCAGCGGCGTGTCGGGGATGAAACCGCACATTCGCGTTCACCGGAACTGGAACACGTTCTAGTCTGGGGAGCCATGGGGTTTCTCAAGCAAGACGCACCCGTCGTCGACTACGCCGAATGGAGCAAGGGAACCCGCGCGGAGCGGATCGTCCCGATGGCCAGACACTGGGCCGAGGTGGGCTTCGGCACGCCGGTGGTGATGCACCTGTTCTACGTCGTCAAGATCTTGCTCTACGTACTGTTCGCGTGGCTGGTGGTGCTGACGACCACGGGTGTTGACGGTTTCACGAACGTCGCGGCCTGGTATCACGAGCCGATCGTGTACCAGAAGGTCGTCTTCTACACGATGCTGTTCGAGATCGTCGGGCTGGGCTGCGGCTTCGGCCCGCTGAACAACCGCTTCTTCCCGCCGATGGGCTCGATCCTGTACTGGTTGCGGCCCAGCACCATTCGGCTGCCCCCGTGGCCCAACCGGATCCCACTGACCACGGGTGACTCCCGCACGCCCGTCGATGTGGTGCTCTACGCCGCTCTGCTGGTGATGCTGCTGGTCGCCTTGTTCTCCGACGGCACCGGACCCATCCCGGAGCTCGGGTCCGAGATCGGTGTGCTGCCGGTGTGGCAGACCGCGACGATCCTCGTGCTGCTCGGGCTCGCCGGGCTGCGCGACAAGGTGCTGTTCCTGGCTGCGCGCGGCGAGGTGTACGGCGCGCTGGCGGTGTGCTTCCTGTTCAGCGGCGCCGACATCGTGATCGCGGCGAAGCTGGTGTGTCTGGTGATCTGGATGGGTGCGGCGACCTCGAAGCTGAACAAGCACTTCCCGTTCGTCATCTCGACGATGATGAGCAACAACCCCGTGATCCGCCCGCGCTGGATCAAACGCAAGTTCTTCGAGCACTTCCCCGATGATCTGCGGCCCGGCCGGGCGTCGCGCTGGCTCGCCCACATCTCGACGGCGATCGAGATGCTCGTGCCGCTGGCACTGTTTTTCTCCCACGGCGGCTGGGTGACCGCGATCGCGGCGTTCGTGATGCTGTGCTTCCACTTCGGCATCCTCTCGGCCATCCCGATGGGGGTGCCGCTGGAGTGGAACGTCTTCATGATGTTCTCCGTGCTGGCGCTGTTCGTCGGCAACGCCGGCATCGGGCTGAGCGATCTGCAGAGCCCGTGGCCGCTGGTGCTCTTCGCGGTCTCCGCGGGCACCGTCGCGATCGGAAACCTGTTCCCGCGCAAGGTGTCTTTCCTGCCCGGCATGCGGTACTACGCGGGTAACTGGGACACGTCGCTGTGGTGCATCAAGCCCTCGGCCGACGCCAAGATCGCGGCCGGCATCGTCGCGATCGCGAGCATGCCCGCGGCGCAGATGGAGAAGTTCTACGGCAGCCGCGAGACCGCCGAGATGTACCAGTACATGGGATATGCCTTCCGCTCGTTCAACACTCACGGCCGCGCGATGTTCACGCTCGCGCACCGGCTGATGGCGGGTCACGACGAAGCCGACTATGTGCTGACCGACGGAGAACGCATCTGCAGCACCGCGATCGGATGGAATTTCGGCGACGGCCACATGCACAACGAGCAGCTGATCGCCGCGCTGCAGAAGCGCTGTCATTTCGAACCGGGGGAGGTGCGGGTGTTGCTGCTCGACGCGCAACCCATCCACCGGCAGCGTCAGCAGTACCGTCTCGTCGACGCGGCGACGGGGGAGTTCGAGCGCGGCTACATCCTGGTCGCGGACATGGTGACCCGCCAACCATGGGACGACACGGTGCCGGTGCACGTGACGTGGCAGCGCGACGGGGCGGACGCTCCGTGACTCAGCCCATCACGTCGCGGATCGGCACGCTCTCCAGGCCGGTGAGCAGGAGCTCTCGCGACACGTCGAGGTGCTTGCGCCAATGCTGCTCGGCACCGGCGGCGTCACCGGCCCGCAGGTAGGTCATCAACTTGCGGTAGGACCGGATCAGCTTGTCATAGTCGGCTTTCGAGACGGGCCTGCGTTCGTTGAACACGAAGGCGGTGTGCCGCACCGTGATCTCGTGCAGCATGCCGGCGACGATGGACAGCGTCGCGTTTCCCGACAGCTGCACCACGCGCAGATGGAACGCGCCGGTGTTCTCGGCCAGCCGGTCGGACTCGCAGCCCTGGGCCACCAGATCCTCGAGCAGCGTGTCGAGTTCGGCGAACGACTCTTCCGAACCGGACTCGGCGAGCAGCCGCGCCGCCAAGGGTTCGATGCCTGCCTTGGCGGTCAGCAGATCGGCGATCGTGGCGCCGGACAGTTCCAGTAGCAATCCCGCGGGCCGCGCAACCACCTCGGGGCCCGGTACCCGCACCCGCGCTCCGGTGCGAGATCCGCGCCGCACCTCGACCAGCCGCTCGGACTCCAGCACGCGGACGGCTTCGCGCAGCGTCGGTCGGCTCACGCCGAAGTGGGCCATCAGTTCGGCCTCGTTGGGCAGGAAGTCACCGTCGGTCAGCTGACCATCGACCACCATGCGCCGCAGCGTGCCCGCGACCAGTTCGGCGGTCTTGGGTGACCGCACACCTGACCGCGAACCGGCAGCGTCGATCATCGGCGCCAACCGGGTACTCCGCGTCACGATGTCTCCACGTCAACTGGGTCGGGCCACCGCGGGTGCGGTGAGCTGTGCAACTCAGTAAACCATGTCGGCCGGCCGGAATCCTTCCGCGTTTGTCCGTCGGGCGCAGTGATCTGCGTGGCAGGGTATCGGCATGCCGGAGGAAGTGACGGTCGAGCGAGCCGCCGAGCGGTTGCAGCCCGTCGACACGCTGGGAATTCCGCTCGGGCCCGGGCAGCCGCCGGCTTTCCTGCGCGCCCTCGGCGAGCGCACCGACTGGACGGACCTGCGGGTGTACGGCGCGCTGCTGGCGGTGGGGACCGAACTCTTCTCCCGCGCGGGGGTCCGTTACGTGTCGGGGTTCTACGGTCCCCTGGAGCGGGCCCTGCGCGACTCCGGCGCAGACGTCGATTTCATGCCCGCGGACTTCCGTCGCTTCGGGCCGCTGCTGGAACGTCAGCGACCCCGCGTGATGGCCACTGTCGCGACACCCCCTGATTCCGACGGGTGGTGCTCGCTGTCGTTGCATGCCGGTGCCACCGTCGCCGAACTGCACCGGGCCGGCGCCGATCCGGACCGGCTGCTGATCGTCGAAGCCTCCGAAGCGTTTCCGCGGACCGGCGGCTGGGGTGAGCAATACCGCCACGCGGTGCACGTCGACGAGATCGATGTGCTGATCCCGTCGGCCGAGCCGCCGCTCGCGCTCCCTGCTGCGGCGCCCACCGACACCGACGTCGCG
Organism: Mycobacterium sp. PSTR-4-N; assembly: GCF_022348085.1. Classification (GTDB taxonomy): domain Bacteria; phylum Actinomycetota; class Actinomycetes; order Mycobacteriales; family Mycobacteriaceae; genus Mycobacterium. The sequence goes on from NZ_JAKRFN010000023.1 coordinate 53,062, forward strand.
ATCGCCCGGCACGCGGTCGGGTTCATCGGCTCCGGGGCCACGCTGCAGACCGGGATCGGCGCCATCCCGAGCCAGATCGCGACGATGCTCGCCGACGGGGACGTCGGTGACTTCGGTGTACACAGCGAGATGTTCACCGACGGCTGCATGCGACTGCATCAGGCGGGCAAGGTCACCAACGCGCGCAAGGGTCAGTACGACGGCGTGAGTGTGACGACGTTCGCGTTGGGCTCCTCCGATCTCTACACCTGGCTCGACGGCAACCGTGACGTCGCGTTCCTTCCCGTCGAGGTGGTCAACGCCCCCGAGGTCATCGCGGCCAACACCGACATGATCTCGATCAACGGCGCGCTCGCGGTCGACGTGCACGGCCAGGTCGTGGCCGACACCATCGGCGACGAACAGTTCAGTGGGATCGGCGGGGCCGAGGACTTCGTGGCCGGAGTCGGCCTGGAGTTGAGCGACCGGTCGCTGATCTGCCTGCCGTCGACGTTCGAACGCGACGGCGTCACGCACTCGCGCATCGTGGCGCAATTCGCTCCCGGCACGCTCGTCACGACACCCCGCCACCACGTCGACGTCATCGTCACCGAATACGGCGCCGCGGAGCTCGAAGGGCTCACCGTGCGCGAGCGCGGGCACGCGTTGGCCGCGATCGCGCATCCGCTGTTCCGGGACGAGTTGATCGACGCGGCGGACCGTGCCGCGCGCCGCCAATGAGCAAGTTGACCTAGTAAACCTTGTTCGTTTAACTTCGAAGAATCCATCCAATGAAGGAGTGTCTTCCATGCCTGAAGCCGTCATCGTCGAGGCAGTGCGGTCACCCGTCGGCAAGCGCAACGGAGGCCTCTCCGGAGTGCATCCGGCCGAGCTGTCCGCACAGGTGCTCAACGGTCTGGTCGAGCGAGCCGGGGTCGACCCGGCACTGGTCGACGACGTCATCTGGGGGTGCGTCATGCAAGCGGGTGAGCAGGCGCTCGACATCGCCCGCACCGCGCTGCTGACGGCCCGCTGGCCGGAGTCGGTGCCCGGGGTGACCGTGGACCGGCAGTGCGGATCGAGCCAGCAGTCGGTGCACTTCGCCGCGGCCGGCGTGGTCGCCGGACACTACGACGTCGTCGTCGCCGGTGGCGTCGAGTCGATGTCGCGGACCCCGATGGGTTCATCGCTGGCCGGTGGCGGAAACCCGTACCCCGCCGGGTTCAAGGACCGCTACAGCAAGACGCCGAACCAGGGCATCGGTGCCGAGATGATCGCCGAGCAGTGGGGGTTCAGCCGCACCGATCTCGACCAGTACTCCCTCGACTCGCACGAAAAGGCCGCTGCGGCACAGGATGCCGGCGCGTTCGAGGGTCAGATCGTGGCGATCAAAGACCAGGACGGTAATCCGGTCCTCACCGACGAGGGCATCCGGCGCGGCACGACGCTGGAGAAGATGGGTCAGCTCAAGCCCGCGTTCCGTGAGGACGGGGTGATCCACGCCGGCAACAGCTCTCAGATCTCCGACGGCTCGGCGGCGCTGCTGTTCATGTCGGCCGAGAAGGCCAAGGAGCTCGGCCTCAAGCCGCTGGCGAAGGTGCACACCGCGGTGCTGGCAGGCGCCGACCCGGTGATCATGCTGACCGCGCCGATCCCGGCGACACAGAAGGCGCTCAAGCGGTCCGGGCTGTCGATCGATCAGATCGGCGCCTTCGAGGTGAACGAGGCCTTCGCGCCCGTTCCGATGGCGTGGCTCAAGGACATCGGCGCCGACGAGAAGAAGCTCAACCCCAATGGCGGGGCGATCGCACTCGGCCACCCGCTCGGCGGCTCGGGCGCCCGGATCATGACCACGTTGCTCCATCACATGCGCGACAACGGGATTCAGTACGGACTGCAGACCATGTGCGAGGGCGGCGGACAGGCCAACGCGACCATCTTGGAGCTGCTGTGACCGAGGCGTCCCAGCCCCAGCCCGGCGCACTGGTCGAGCGGCGCGGCAACGTCATGGTCATCACGATCAACCGGCCCGAGGCCCGCAACGCCATCAACTCTGCGGTCTCGATCGCCCTCGGTGACGCCCTCGACGAAGCGCAGAACGATCCCGACGTGTGGGCCGTCGTGCTCACCGGGTCGGGGGACAAATCCTTCTGTGCCGGAGCCGATCTCAAGGCGCTCTCGCGCGGTGAGAACATCGGCCACCCCGACCGTCCCAAGTGGGGGTTCGCCGGCTACGTCCGGCACTTCATCGACAAGCCGACCATCGCGGCGGTCAACGGTACCGCGCTGGGCGGCGGCACCGAGCTGGCGCTGGCCAGTGACCTCGTCGTCGCGCAGGAGAGCGCGACATTCGGTCTGCCCGAGGTGAAGCGGGGCCTGATCGCCGGCGCGGGCGGAGTGTTCCGGATCGTCGAGCAGATCCCGCGCAAGGTCGCGATGCAGATGATGCTCACCGGAGAGCCGATCAGCGCGGCCGACGCGCAGCGCTGGGGACTGGTCAACGAGGTGGTGCCGGACGGGACGGCGCTCGACGCCGCACTCGCCCTGGCCGAACGCATCACCGTCAACGCTCCGCTGGCCGTGCAGGCCAGCAAGCGGGTCGCCCGCGGCGCCGATGACGGCGTCGTCGTCGACGAGGAAGCCGGCTGGACCCGCACGATGCGCGAAGCCATCGTGGTGTTCAGCTCCGAGGACGCGCAGGAAGGCCCGCTCGCGTTCGCGCAGAAGCGCCAGCCGGTCTGGAAAGCCAAGTAAGGGAGTCGATATGAAGCGCACCATCTACGAAGCCGAGCACGAGGCGTTCCGCGACACCGTACGCGGATACATCGAGAGCGAGCTGGTGCCCAACGCCGAGAAGTGGGAAGCCGATCGCATCGTCGACCGGTCGGCCTATGTCGCGGCGGGCAAGCACGGCCTGATCGGGTTCAACATGCCCGAGGAATACGGCGGCGGCGGTTCGGACGACTTCCGGTTCAACGCGGTCATCGACGAGGAGATCGCCAAGGCCGGTGTGCCGGGACCCGGACTGAGCCTGCACAACGACGTCGTCGCACCGTATTTCAAGGACCTCACCACCGATGAGCAGAAGGCACGGTGGCTCCCGGGGATCGCCAGCGGCGAGACGATCATCGCCGTCGCGATGACCGAGCCGGGCGCGGGCAGCGACCTCGCGGGCATCCGCACCTCGGCCGTACGCGACGGGGACGACTGGATCCTCAACGGGTCCAAGACGTTCATCTCCTCGGGCATCAACAGCGACCTCGTCGTCGTCGTGGCGCGCACCGATCCCGAGGCCGGCCACAAAGGCTTTTCGTTGCTGGTGGTCGAGCGGGACATGCCCGGGTTCACCCGCGGCCGCAAGCTCGACAAGATGGGGATGCACGCCCAGGACACCGCCGAGCTGCACTTCGAGAACGTCCGGGTGCCGAACGACAACGTGCTGGGCAAGGAGGGCCGCGGCTTCTACCACCTGATGCAGAACCTGCCCTCGGAGCGGCTCTCGATCGCGATCTCCGCGATCGCCGGGGCGCGCGAAACCTGGCGCCAGACACTGCAATACGCCAAGGATCGCAAGGCGTTCGGCCAGCCGATCGGCAGCTTCCAGCACAACCGGTTCCTGCTCGCGGAGATGGACACCGAGCTCGACGTCACCGAGCAGTACGTGGACCGGTGCCTGCAGGCCATCGTCGACGGCGAGCTGACCGCGGTCGAAGCGGCAAAGGCGAAGTGGTGGGCGACCGAGGTCGCCAAGAAGGTCGTCGACCAGTGCGTGCAGCTGCACGGCGGCTACGGCTGGATGATGGAGTACCGCGTCTGCCGTGACTACGTCGACGGTCGCATCATGACGATCTTCGGCGGCACCACCGAGATCATGAAAGAGATCATCGGCCGCGATCTCGGCCTGTGAACAGCGATTTCGGCGTGGTTGTCATCGCTGAGCGACGACAACCACGCCGAAGTCACTAACCAATCGGGGCTTCTGCGGCTGGAGTGGTGGACGTCTCGGCGGGCAGCGGCGCAGCCGGCGTGCTCGTCGGGGTCGCCGACGTGCTGGTCGGTACGGCCGAGGTGCTCGTGGACGTCGGTGTCGTGGGGGCCGGTGCGTCCGCCGGGTTCAGCACGTGGTCGACCAGGTAGATCCGTGCGTTCTCCGCCTGGATGCCGCCGCACAACACCTTGGTGGTCTCGTTGACCTTCAGGTCACCACCGGAGCCGGTCACCTCGATCTCGGTGCCCTCCTGGGTGGGCCGCTGGCCCTTCACGTCATCGGGGCCCAGCAGGCCGAGGAACACGTGGTAGTAGAGCAGGCTGGTCAGCGCGGCCGGATCGGTGCGCAGCACCTCCTGCTGCTCGGGCGGCAGCTCGGCGAACGCCTCATTGGTGGGGGCGAACACCACGAACGGGCCGTTGTCGAGCACCGGGGCGATGTTGACCGCCGGGTTCAGCTGACCCGACACCGCGGCGTTGAACGAACTGATGTCCGGGATGGCGGCCAGCGCCTTGCTCACCGGGACGTTGTTCAGGCTCTTCCAGTTCGGCACCGCTTTTTTGAACGGATCGCACTGCGGACCCTGCGGGTCGGGGATCTCGGCCGTCACGGTCGTGGTCGTCGGCTGGGCGGATGCGGTGACAGCCAGCGGAACCGACAGGGCGATCGCGGCGGCACTCGCAGCGATGCCGATGGCCTTGCTGGGGCGGGTCTTCACGTTCTGCTCCTCATGCTCGTCAGGTCGCTTGGCATGCTATGCGCACGCTCGGGTCACGACCAAGTCGAGAATGTGTCGCGGCTGGGCCACGACGTGTTACAGGAGAGCCCCTGACCAGGGCTTATCGCGCGCCCACAGCAGGTGTGCAGAGCTGCTCCGAGAGCTGCCACAACTCCAGTGCGCGCGCCTCGTCCATGGCATACGGCGCCGCCTCGGTGACTGCGCAGTCGGACAGATAGACGCCCCCGGCAGCGGCCACCTCGTCGCTGACGGCGGCCCACACCTGTGTCGCCGCGCCGTACTCCGGCGTGGTGAACTGCCGGTTGGTGCGGCCCCGCTGGTTCAAGTCGGCGAAGTCCTGCTCGTCCATGTGCCGGGCCAGCGAGGTGGCGACGATGCCGGGATGTACCGCGTAGGCGTGCACACCGCTGTCGCGCAGGCGACGGTCCAGTTCGACGGCGTGCAACACGTTGGCCGTCTTCGAGGCGCCGTACGCGGTGAATTTGTCGTAGTCGCGTCGTTCCCAGTTGGGATCGTCCAGGTCGACGTCGCCGAGCCGGTGGCCCTCCGAGGAGAGGTTCACCACCCGCGCGCCGTCAGCGGCGACCAGGGCGGGCAGCAGCGATCGGGTCAGTTCGAAGTGGCCCAGATGATTGGTGCCGAACTGCAGCTCGAATCCGTCGACGGTGCGCTCGAACGGCGTGAACATCACCCCGGCGTTGTTCATCAGGACGTGCACGGCCGGGGTGAGGTCGCTGATCTCCGCCGCGGCCGCACTCACCGACTCCAGCGAGGTGAGGTCCAACCGCACCGTCGCGGTCAGTGCCTTCGGCTCCTGGTCGCGAACCCATGACTCGGTCTCGGCGAGCGCCGCCGCGTCCCGACCCGTCAGGATCACCCGCGCACCCGTGCGTGCCAGGCATCGGGCCGACTCGCGGCCCAGTCCCGACGTCGCGCCGGTGATCACGACGGTCTTACCGGTCAGATCGACGTCCTCGACGATCTGCAGGGCGGTGGGGGTCGACATCGTCGTCGAATCGGAGGCGCTCACGACGAGAGGATCGCACGCGCCCGCCGACGACGTCGCAGCCGACCCTACGATGGCGCCATGCCGGAGCCACTGATCCTTCCCATCGCCGGGCACGCACCGCAGCTGCATCCGCAGAGCTGGGCCGCGCCGAACTCCACCCTCGTCGGCCGGATCATCCTGGCCGAGGGGGCCAGCGTCTGGTACGGCGCCACCCTGCGCGCCGAGACCGAGGACATCGAGATCGGGGCGGGCAGCAACATCCAGGACAACGTGACGATCCACGTCGACCCGGGTTTCCCGGCGCGCATCGGCGCCGGCGTGACGGTAGGGCACAACGCGGTGCTGCACGGGTGCACCATCGGCGACGACACGCTGATCGGGATGGGGGCGGTGGTCCTCAACGGAGCCAGCATCGGTGCGGGGTGTCTGATCGCGGCCGGGGCGGTGGTGTCCCAGGGCGCGGAGATCCCGCCCGGGCACATGGTGGCCGGGGTGCCCGCGAAAGTGCGCCGCGAGCTCGCCGACGCGGAGAAGGAAGGCATCAAGACGAACGCTCTTGTGTACCAGGAGCTGGTCAAACTGCACCGTGACACAGGCAACGTCTGACATCGGGGTCGTTGGGGTAAAGACCTACCGTGGGTAATCGGACTCTGGTCACCGGCGCGAGTGGCTACATCGGCTCGCGACTGGTCACGGCGCTTCTGGAAAACGGGGACGACGTCGTCGCGGTCAGCCGTCACCCGCAGAGGCTGAGCGAATTCGGTTGGTACGACCGGGTTTCGACGGTCGAGTTGGACGCAGGTGACGCCGCCTCCGCGCGCCGGGCGTTCGATGAGGCCGGACCGGTCGACGTCGTCTATTACCTGGTGCACGGCATCGGGCAGCCCGGCTTCCGGGAGGCGGACAATCAGGCCGCAGCCAACGTGGCCGAGGCAGCGAAGGCCGCGGGGGTGCGCCGCATCGTCTATCTCGGCGGTTTCGTGCCGCAAGCACCCGACGGTGGGCCGCTCTCGGAGCACCTCTCCAGCCGCGCCGAGGTCGCCCACGCACTGCACGTCGACGGCGGGCCGGACGTGGTGTGGCTCGGTGCGGCGATCGTGCTCGGAGCCGGGTCGACGTCCTTCGAGATGATGCGCTACGTCGCCGACCGGTTTCTGCTGCTGCCGATGCCGGAATGGTCGGCCAACCCCATCGACCCGATCTCGGTCCGCGACGTCGTGTACTACCTCGTCGCCGCCGCGGACGGCAAGGTTCCCGCGGGCTCGTACGACGTCCGCGGCCCCGAGACCACCACGTACGGGGACCTGCTGCGCACCTATGCGCGCATCGCCGGGATCTGGCGCACACCGGTACCGGTGTACGGCATCGACACCGGCCTGGTGTCCATGTTCAGCGGCGTCATCCTGCCCGTACCCGGCGGCTTGGCGGGCGACCTCATCGAATCGCTGGACTTCCCGATGATGGCGACCCAGGACGGGCTCTCCGGGCTTGTCCCCGATCCGCCGGACGGCCTCACGAGCATCGAGGACGCGATCCGCGCCGCGGTGACCAGTCCGGCACGCCGGCCCGTGGACGAGCTCGCCGACCCCCACCACCTCGCCGACACCGATCCGGACTGGGCGGGCGGGGACGCGCTGCGGCTGCGCCAACTCGCCTGCGCCGTCACCCCTCACGTCGTCCAGCCGGTGCTCGGCCTGATCGGACTGGTGCCCAAACCCGTTGCCGCTGCCGTCCGCACCGGTCTCGATCACCTGATCGGACTGGTGCCCAAGGGGAGTACTGCGTGAACAGTTCAGAGCACACGCCGCTGTCCGGCGAGATCAAGCAGATCGCGCGCACCAAGGCGCCTGCGTTCAACGAACCGCCGTCGATGGTCACCCGGCGCAAGTTCGTCGTCGGGGTGTTCTTGCTGATCGGCGCGGCGCTGCTGGGCTATTCGCTCAGTCTCCCGCCCGGCGACAGCTCGTTCGTGTGGCTCACGCTCGCGCTGGCCGCGGTCTGGGCGATCGGGGCGTTTCTCTCCGGTCCACTGCACTGGGGGCACGTGAGTTTCCGCGGCCGCAACCAGCGCCCGGTGATCACCGGTACCGGCGTCGGCCTCGGTCTCGGCGCGGTGTTCGTCCTCGGCGCGCTGGTCGCACGTCAGATTCCCCCGGTGCGCGACTACATCACCAGCGTGCTGGAGTACGTCAACACCGCACCACTGTGGGCGATCGCGTTCATCACGGTGATCAACGGCGTGGCCGAGGAGATGTTCTTCCGAGGCGCGCTGTACACCGCGCTGTGGAAGTACAAGCCGGTGATCGTGTCGACAGTGTTGTACGTGATCGCCACAGCGGTCACGACCGGCAACCCGATGCTGGGCTTCGCGGCGATCATCCTCGGCACCGTGTGCGCGTTGGAGCGGCGCGCCACCGGGGGAGTGCTCGCCCCGATGTTGACGCACTTCTTCTGGGGTCTGGTGATGGTGCTCGCGTTGCCGCCGATGTTCGGCGTCTGAGCCGGCGGGTATCGCAACCGCCCGGGCGTCGAGCCTTGCGCCTGCGCCGAGATCGACGAAATGGTGCGTTCTTCTCGCACTTTCCCGCCCGAACGTCGGTTTGGGCGGGAAGGGGGTCAGGAGTCGGTGAAGTTCGGCTCTCGGCGCTGCTGGAAGGCGCGCATCCCTTCGCGAGAGTCGTTGGCGTTCAACAGGATCAGCTGACCCTGCTTCTCGCGCTCCAGAGCGCCTTCGAGTTCGGTCAGCGTCGCGGCGTTGACGGCGTCCTTCGTCTTGCGCAGTGCGACGGCCGGTCCGCGTGCCAGCCGCGCGATCACCGCGTCGACCTCGGTGGCGAAATCGTCGGCCGGATACACCGCGCTCACGAGCCCCCAGTCGAAGGCCTCAGCGGCGGGAATGCGCTCGGCCAGCAGCGCCATCCGCATCGCGCGGATGCGTCCGATCGCCGCGGCGATCAACGCCGAGGCGCCACCGTCGGGCATCAACCCGATCTTGGTGAAGGCAAGCATGAAAAACGCCTTCTCCGAAGCCAATACGACATCGCAGGCCAGCGCCAGCGATGCTCCGACGCCCGCTGCGGCGCCCTGCACCACCGCGACCGCCGGCTGCGGCAGGGCCACGATCGCGCGGATGCACCGGTTGGCCGCGTCGAGGACCTCGGCCGGCGTGCCCGACGCACCCGGATCGGCGTGGTCGCTCTCGCTGATGCCTGCCCCTGAGGAGAATCCGCGCCCGGCGCCCTCGATGCGCACCACCCGCACCTCGGGGTCGCCGGCGGCGCGATCCAGCGCGTCGGCCAGCGTGTTCAGCATGGGGGCGGTCAGCGAGTTCAGGCTGTCCGGGCGATGCAATGTCGCAGTCAAAATGCCTCCCTCGCGGCTCACCCGGAGGTCGTCGATACCCACGTATTCCTGCGTCGTCGCCATAGTCAGGCACCCTAGGTGGGTCGAGAAGGTTATACAAGTAAGCTATGTCGGGCTCGACCGAGCGACCGAGACGAAGGACGGGTGGAGATGGCTGGACCTCTGCAGGGACTGCGCGTGGTGGAGTTGGCGGGCATCGGTCCCGGCCCTCACGCGGCGATGATCCTCGGCGACCTGGGCGCCGACGTGGTGCGCGTGGAACGTCCGGGCAAGGGTGGCGGGGCGCCGAGCGGTGACTACCTGCTGCGTAACCGGCGATCCATCGGCGCCAATCTCAAAGACCCGGCCGACGTCGAGAAGGTGCTGGGCCTGATCGCCAAGGCCGACGTGCTGATCGAGGGCTTCCGGCCCGGGGTGACCGAGCGTCTCGGCCTGGGTCCCGAGGACTGCGCGAAGGTCAACGAGCGCCTGATCTACGCGCGCATGACGGGCTGGGGGCAGGACGGTCCGCGAGCTCAGCAGGCCGGCCACGACATCAACTACATCTCGCTCAACGGCACGCTGCACGCGATCGGGCGGGTGGGTGAGCGTCCGGTACCCCCGCTCAACCTGGTCGGTGATTTCGGTGGCGGATCGATGTTCCTGCTGGTCGGTGTGCTCGCCGCGCTCTATGAGCGCCAGACCTCGGGCAAGGGCCAGGTCATCGATGCCGCGATGGTCGACGGCTCCAGCGTGCTGACCGCGATGATGTGGGCGTTCCGCGGCACCGGCATGTGGAGCGACGAGCGCGGAACCAACATGCTCGACACCGGTGCGCCCTACTACGACACCTACACCTGCGCCGACGGTCGCTACGTCGCGGTCGGGGCGATCGAGCCGCAGTTCTACGCCGAGATGCTCAAGGGGCTGGGCCTCGACGCCGCCGAGCTGCCCGACCAGAACGACGTCAGCCGGTGGCCTGAGCTGCGCGCGCGGCTGACCGACGCGTTCGGCGCGCACGACCGCGACCACTGGGCCGCGGTGTTCGCCGGCACCGATGCCTGCGTCACGCCCGTGCTGTCGTTCGCCGAGGTGGAATCCGAGTCGCACAACACCGAGCGCGACACCTTCTACCGCGAGAACGGAAACCTGTACCCGGCGCCGGCGCCTCGGTTCTCCCGCACCGTGCCCGACGCCCCGAAGGCACCGGGTGTGCCGGGCGCCGACACCGAAGCTGTTCTGCAGGACTGGGTTTAGCCAACAGAAAGGAACCGATCAATGGAGATCAAGGACGCTGTCGCGGTCGTCACCGGGGGTGCCTCCGGTCTCGGTCTGGCGACCACGAAGCGCCTGCTGGACCGCGGCGCATCCGTCGTCGTGATCGACCTCAAGGGCGCCGAGGCGGTTGCGGAGCTCGGCCCGCGCGCGAAATTCGTCGAGGCCAACGTCACCGATCCCGAGCAGGTGGCCGCGGCGCTGGACGCGGCCGAGGAGATGGGCCCGGTCCGCATCGACGTCAACTGTGCCGGCATCGGCAATGCGATCAAGACCCTCGGCAAGGAGGGGCCCTTCCCGCTCGACGGTTTCCGCAAGGTGGTCGAGGTCAACCTGATCGGCACGTTCAACGTCATTCGCCTTGCGGCAGAACGCATTGCCAAGACCGAGCCCATTGCCGGCGAGCGTGGCGTGATCATCAACACCGCGTCGGTGGCCGCGTTCGACGGGCAGATCGGGCAGGCCGCGTACTCCGCATCGAAGGGCGGCGTGGTCGGCATGACGCTGCCGATCGCCCGCGACCTGTCGCGTGATCTGATCCGTGTCGTCACCATCGCGCCGGGCCTGTTCAAGACCCCGCTGCTGGGCTCGCTGCCCGAGGAGGCGCAGGCCTCGCTGGGCAAGCAGGTGCCCCATCCGGCGCGCCTCGGCGACCCCGACGAGTACGGCGCACTCGCCACGCACATCGTCGAGAACCCGATGCTGAACGGCGAAACGATCCGGTTGGACGGGGCGATCCGGATGGCGCCGCGATGAGCGCTTGCGCGAAGAGCATCAGGCCGCAGATGAGCGCTTGCGCGAAGAGAAGAGGGCAGCGATGACGATTCAGACCAAGTTCACCGAGGTCTTCGGTGTCGAGCACCCGATCGCCCAGGGCGGTATGCAGTGGGTGGGGCGCGCGGAACTCGTTGCGGCCGTAGCCAATGCGGGTGCGCTGGGCTTCCTGACGGCGCTGACGCAGCCGACGCCGGCGGATCTGGCCAACGAGATCGCCAAGACGCGGGATCTGACCGACAAGCCGTTCGGGGTGAACCTGACGATCCTGCCGGCGATCAATCCGCCGCCCTATGACGAGTACCGCCAGGTGATCGTCGACGCCGGCATCACGATCGTCGAGACGGCGGGGTCGAACCCGGCGCCGCACCTGCCGATGTTCCACGACAACGGCATCAAGGTGCTGCACAAATGCACCTCGGTGCGGCATGCGGTCAAGGCTCAGAGCCTCGGCGTGGACGGCATCAGCATCGACGGCTTCGAATGCGCGGGGCATCCCGGCGAAGACGACATCCCCGGTTTGGTGCTGATCCCGGCGGCCGCGGACAAGATCGAGATCCCGATGATCGCCTCCGGCGGGTTCGCCGATGCGCGGGGCCTGGTGGCCGCGCTGGCCCTGGGGGCCGGCGGCATCAACATGGGATCGCGGTTCATGTGCACCGTCGAGTCGTGCATTCACGACAACGTCAAAGAGGCGATCGTCGCCGGTGACGAGCGGGGTACGGAGCTCATCTTCCGCAGCCTGCACAACACGGCGCGCGTGGCATCGAATGTGGTGTCTCGGGAGGTCGTGCAGATCCTCGCCGGCGGCGGCCAGTTCGACGACGTCAAGGATCTGGTGGCCGGTTCGCGGGGCCGGAAGGTGTTCGACGACGGCGACGTCGACGCGGGAATCTGGACTGTCGGCACGGCCATGGGCCTGATCAACGACATTCCGACGGTGGGCGAGCTGGTGTCGCGCATTGTCACAGAGGCGGAGGACCTGATCCGCGGCCGGCTGGCCGGGATGGTCGCGCAGACCACAGCGGTCTAGCAGGGTCGTGACGTAGTCGCAGTACAGCGGTGAAGAGCGCGCGTCTGTCGAGGGCGCGCGCTCTTTGTCAGACTGCGGTAGGCAGGGTCTGCTCGTCGTCGAGCTGCTCCGACGTCAGCCCCTCGACGAGAACATCGCCGTGGTAGAGGGCGTCGAAATCAACCTTGATGACATCAGCACTGGTGTCGTCGATCCACATGTACTGAACAGTAACCACGGGCTCTAAGGAATCTTTGAGCCTCGTTTCGGAAAACTGTGGCAATTCTTACCCGCGGGTAGGTTCTGCCGGTCCCGGTGCTCTCGCGGGCGGTGATTACGGGGTCGTCATGGTTCGGTTCGGCAGTCGCAGGCGCCGCTACGATGGCGGCGTCAACGCAGGAGGCCCAGGTGCTGCAGCGGATCGCGTCGTCGGCCATCGCCGCCCCGCGCCGCATCCTCGCCGTCGCGGCCCTGGTCATGGTGGCCTGTGGCGTCTTCGGTATCCCGGTGGCCGGCGAGTTGTCCGCCGGCGGGTTCGGCGATCCCACCTCCGAGTCCGCCCGCGCGTCGCAGATCCTCATCGATCACTTCGATCAGGGCGACATGGACCTCCTGGTCAGCGTCACCGCCGACGATGGCATCGAGGCGGCCCGCCCGGTCGCCACCGAGATCGTGGCGGGGCTGACCGCCTCACCTCACGTCAGTCAGGTCAGCTCGGCGTGGACGGCGCCGCCGCAGGCAGCGGCGGCGTTGGTCAGTCGCGACGGCAAGACCGGGTTGATCGTCGCGGGCATCACCGGCGGGGAGACCGGCGCGCAGCGGCACGCCGAGGAGCTCGACGAGGCGCTGCTGTACGACCGTGACGGCGTGACCGTGCGCGCGGGCGGTGTCGCGATGACCTACGTGCAGATCAACGCGCAGACCGAACGGGATCTGCTGCTGATGGAGTCGATCGCGATCCCGCTGAGCTTCGTGGTGCTGGTGTGGGTGTTCGGCGGACTGCTGGCGGCGGGTCTGCCGCTGGCCGTCGGCGGGTTCGCGATCCTCGGGTCGATGGCGGTGCTGCGGGCCGTCACGCTGGTGACCGATGTGTCGATCTTCGCGCTGAACCTGTCGATCGCCATGGGGCTGGCGCTGTCCATCGACTACACCCTCCTGATCATCAGCCGCTACCGCGACGAACTCGCCGACGGCGCCGATCGCGAGCGCGCGCTGATCCGCACGATGACGACCGCGGGCCGCACCGTGCTGTTCTCGGCGATGACCGTCGCGCTGTCGATGGTCGCGATGGTGATCTTCCCGATGTACTTCCTGAAGTCGTTCGCCTACGCAGGTATCGCCGTGGTCGCGTTCGCGGCGCTCGCCGCGATCGTGGTGGCCCCCGCGGCGATCGTGCTCGCCGGTGACCGGCTCGATGCGCTCGACGTCCGGCGCCTGGTGCGCCGGGTTCTGCGGCGACCCGATCCCGCACCCGTTCCGATCGAGCAGATGTTCTGGTATCGGTCGACGACATTCGTGATGCGTCGCCCGATTCCGATCGGCCTGGCTGTGGTGGCACTTCTGCTTCTGTTGGGCCTGCCGTTCCTCGGGGCGAAATGGGGCTTCCCCGACGATCGGGTGCTGCCGCAGTCCGCCTCGGCGCGGCAGGTCGGCGACGAGATGCGGGAGAACTTCGCGGTCGACTCGTCGAACAACGTGGTCGTCGTGCTGCCCGACACTCGTGGCGTCACACCCGGGGATCTCGACGGGTACGCGGCGGCGCTGTCCCGGGTCGGTGACGTGACGACGGTGTCGGCACCCGGCGGCACGTTCGGCGACGGCACGAAGGTGGGGCCGCCGGGTGCCGCCGCCGGAATGGCCGACGGGAGAGCGTTTCTCACCGTCGGCAGCACCGCGCCGCTGTTCTCCGACGCATCGGAGACCCAACTCGACCAGCTGCACGCCATCGAACCGCCCGCCGGCCGGGAGGCGATGCTGACCGGGCTGGCCCAGATCAATCGCGACAGCTCCGCATCGATCACGTCGCGGCTGCCCGCGGTGCTCGGCGTCATCGCCGCGATCACCTTCGTGCTGCTCTTCCTGCTCACCGGGTCGGTGGTGCTGCCGTTGAAGGCGTTGGTGCTCAACGTGTTGTCTCTGACGGCGGCATTCGGTGCCCTGGTGTGGATCTTCCAGGACGGCCATCTCGGGGCTCTGGGCACGACGCCGACCGGCACGCTGGTGGCCAACATGCCGGTCCTGCTGTTCTGCATCGCGTTCGGGCTGTCGATGGACTACGAGGTGTTCCTGGTCTCGCGCATCCGGGAGTACTGGTTGGCCTCGGATCGCAGCGCGGCGGCCAACGACGAGAGCGTGGCGCTGGGGTTGGCCCGCACCGGCCGGGTGGTCACCGCGGCGGCGCTTCTGATGGCGATCTCGTTCGCGGCACTGATCGCCGCGCAGGTGTCCTTCATGCGGATGTTCGGTGTCGGCCTGACGTTGGCGGTTCTCGCGGACGCAACGCTGGTGCGGATGCTGCTGGTGCCCGCGTTCATGCACGTGCTGGGTCGGTGGAACTGGTGGGCCCCGGCGCCGTTGGCCCGACTGCACCGACGCATAGGATTGCGGGAGAACTGACGGGCGTGTGAGGAGCTCTACTGATGGCGACCACTGTCGATCACCCGTTCTTCGCGCGCATGTGGACCGTGATGTCGGCCCGGGAGCCGGAATCGGTGCGGCGGTTGCGCCGGGAGAATCTGGCCGGGCTGACGGGCCGCGTGCTCGAGGTCGGCGCTGGCACCGGGACCAACTTCGCGTTCTATCCCGCCACCGTCACCGAGGTCGTCGCCGTGGAACCCGAGCGCAGGCTGGCCGTCGTCGCCGAGCACGCGGCAGCGCTGGCCGCGGTGCCGGTCACTCTCACCACCGACACCGTCGAGGGGTTCGGCACCGGTGAGCAGTTCGACGCGGTGGTGTGCTCCCTGGTTCTGTGCTCGGTGGAGAATCCCGATGACGTTGTCGGGCAACTGTTTTCCCTGCTGAAGCCCGGGGGTGAGATGCGCTACCTGGAGCACGTCGCCGAATCCGGGGCCAGGGGTGGCCTGCAGAAGGTCGCCGACGCGACGATCTGGCCGCGGCTGGCGGGCAACTGCCACACGCATCGCCGCACCGAGGAGACCATCGCGGCGGCGGGGTTCCGGCTCGAAGGGCGCCGGGAGTACACGATGCCCCGCTGGGTGCCGCTGCCCGTCTCCGAGGTCGCGATCGGCCGGGCGGTGAAACCGGCCTGACAGATCAGCGCGGCCGCTGCTAGATGCCCCCGCGGCGCAGCATCCGCCCCAGCGGGGTCGTGAAGTCGACCTTCCTGCCGCGAAGCCAGGTACTGGTCACGACGCCGGCCAGCGCGCGCCCGTCGTACGGGCTGATGGGGTTCTTGTGGTGCAATTTGTGGACGTCGACCACCTGAGCGGACTCGGGCTCGAAGATCGCGAAGTCGGCGTCGTGCCCCAGTGCGATCTTGCCCTTGGTGGTCAACCCGGCGAGCGCGGCGGGTTTGGCCGCCATCCAATCGACGACCTGGGTGAGAGGAATCCCGCGGCGTTTGGCTTCGGTCCAGATCAACGACAGGCCCAGCTGCAGCGATGCGACGCCGCCCCACGCCACGCCGAAGTCGCCGTTGTCGACGTCCTTGAGGTCGACTGTCGACGGTGAGTGGTCGGAGACGATGCAGTCGATGGTGCCGTCGAGGAGGCCCTGCCACAGCAGTTCCCGGTTCGACGCCTCACGGATGGGCGGGCAGCACTTGAAAGCCGTTGCGCCGTTGGGGATCTCCTCGGCGAGAAGGGTCAGGTAGTGCGGGCACGTCTCGACGGTGATCCGGACGCCGTCGCGCTTGGCGGTCGCGAGCATGGGCAACGCGTCCGACGACGACAGGTGCAGGATGTGCGCGCGGGCGCCGGTCCATCGCGCGCGCTCGATCACCTCGGCGATCGCGACGTTCTCGGCGCCGCGCGGGCGGGAGGCCAGGAACCGGCTGTAGCGGTCGCCCTCGGCCGTCGGGGCGCGATCGATGGCGCGCGAGTCCTCGGCGTGCACGATCATCATGGAGTCGAAGCCGGCCAGCACGGCCATGTCCTTCTCCATCTCGTCGGCGTCGAGGTGCGGGAATTCGTCGACGCCGGAGTGCAGGAGGAAGCATTTGAACCCGAACACCCCGTCGTCGTGCAGGCCCCGCAGATCGCCGGTGTTGCCGGGGATCGCGCCGCCCCAGAAGCCGACGTCGATGTGCAGCTTGCCCGACGCCGCTGCGCGTTTGGCGTTCAGCGCGTCGACGTTGACCGTCGGCGGGATCGAGTTCAGCGGCATGTCGATCAACGTGGTGACACCACCGGCCGCTGCGGCTCGGGTGGCGGAGTCGAAGCCCTCCCACTCGGTGCGTCCCGGCTCGTTGACGTGAACGTGCGTGTCGACCAAGCCGGGGATCATCACCTGCTCGTCGGTGAGTTCCACGGTCTCTGTACCGGCGAGGCCGCTGCCCAGCGGTTCGATCGCAACGATGCGGCCGTCGCGGATGCCGATCTCCCGGGCGACGATCCCCGCGGTCGTCAGCGTGTGCGTACCGCGGACGACCAGGTCGAAGTCTTCTCGGTTCGTGGTGGCGTCGGCGGTCATGGGTGGCCTCCGTTCCGACGGACAGTACTTCCTCATCGTGGAACTGGTATTCCACTCTTCGGGCGACTGTAGATGTGAGCGGAGGCACAGTCAATCACGTCAGACGCTTGACAGGGGGCGCCTGCGTGCGGGTTACTTGAGACACAGTGGAACAGAAGTTCCACCAGATGGAATTCCAGCGACGGCGCCGGTCCTCGGCGCTCCGACCGTGACAGGCATGTCCATGAGCACAGAGTCCCCCCGGCTCGTCAACGATTCAGGTCGCGGCGTTGCTGCCGACACCACCGCGGCCGCCCAGGTGAGCCCCACGCTGTACAACCCCGATCTCGCACCCATCAAGCGCGACGGGCGGCGGTGGGGCGCCTACAACATCTTCACCCTGTGGGCCAACGACGTGCACAGCCTCGGCAACTACTCGTTCGCCATCGGCCTCTTCGCCCTGGGGCTCGGCGGCTGGCAGATCTTGCTCGTCCTGGGCCTCGGTGGCGCGTTCCTGTTCCTGCTGCTGAGCCTGTCCGGGTTCATGGGCGAGAAGACCGGTGTGCCGTTCCCGGTGATGAGCCGCATCTCGTTCGGCATCCGCGGCGCGCAGATCCCCGCCGTCATCCGCGGTGCGGTCGCTATCGCCTGGTTCGGCATCCAGACCTACCTCGCCTCCGTGGTGCTGCGCATCCTGATCGTCGCGCTCGCGCCCTCGGCCGCGACGCTCGACACCAACAGCGTGCTGGGCCTGTCGACGCTCGGCTGGATCTCGTTCGTCGCACTGTGGGTCGTCCAGGTGATCATCGTCAGCTACGGCATGGAGATGATCCGCCGCTACGAGGCGTTCGCCGGCCCCGTCATCCTCATCACGATGGTCGCGCTGGCGATCTGGATGCTCAGCAGCGCCGACTGGTCCATCGCGTGGACGACGCCCGACTCACTCACCGGTGTCGACATGTGGTTGCAGATCGTCGGCGGCGCCAGCCTGTGGGTCGCGATCTACGGCACGTTCGTGCTCAACTTCTGCGACTTCACCCGCAATGCCACCTCGAAGCGCGCCATCATCGCGGGCAACTTCTGGGGCATCCCGCTCAACATGCTGGTGTTCGGCGGCATCGTGGTGACGCTGGCCGGCGCCCAGTTCCGCATCGACGGGCGCATCATCGAAGCGCCCGCGGACATCGTCAAGGAAGTGCCCAACACGCTGCTGCTGGTACTCGCGGCTCTTGCCCTGCTGATCCTGACCGTGGCCGTCAACCTGATGGCGAACTTCGTCGCCCCGATCTACGCCCTGAACAACCTGTTCCCGAAGCACCTGAATTTCCGTCGCGCAGCGCTCATCTCGGCCGTCATCGGCCTGGTGATCCTGCCGTGGAACCTGTACAACTCGCCCGCTGTGATCAATTACTTCCTCGGTGGGCTCGGCGCCATCCTGGGGCCGCTGTTCGGCATCATCATGGCCGACTACTGGCTGGTGCGTCGTTCGCAGATCAACGTGCTCGACCTGTTCACCACCGACGCCAACGGTGAGTACCACTACACGAACGGCGTCAACACGCGTGCCGTCGTCGCACTCGTCATCACCGCGGTCGCGGCGCTGTTGATGGCGTTCGTCCCGGCGTTCAAGGTCGTCTCCGAGTTCTCCTGGTTCATCGGCGCGGGGCTCGGCGCGATCGTCTACCTGCTGGTGGCCGATCGCCGGGGACCGTTCACCGACGTCTCCGGCGAACCCATCGCCGTGGCGAGCACGCACTAGGACCGTCATGAGAATTCTGGTGGCCAACGTCAACACCACGACGTCCATGACCGACGCGATCGCCGACTCGGCGCGCGCAGTCGCCTCGCCGGGTACCGAGATCATCGGCGTCACACCACGTTTCGGGGCGGACTCGTGTGAGGGCAATTTCGAGAGCTATCTCGCGGCCATCGCGGTGATGGACGCGATCACGTCGTATCCGGAACCGTTCGACGCGGTGATCCAGGCCGGCTACGGCGAGCACGGCCGCGAGGGCCTGCAGGAATTGCTCGAGGTCCCGGTCGTCGACATCACCGAGGCCGCCGCGTCGACAGCGATGTATCTCGGGCACAAGTACTCGGTCGTCACCACGCTCGACCGCACCGTCCCGCTCATCGAGGACCGTCTCAAGCTCGCGGGACTCGACGCGCGGTGCGCGTCGGTGCGGGCGTCCGGGCTCGGCGTCCTCGAACTCGAATCGGATCCGGACCGGGCGGTCGAGGCGATCGTGTCGCAGGCGCGCGAGGCGGTCGAAAGCGATCACGCCGAGGTGATCTGCCTCGGCTGCGGGGGCATGGCCGAACTCGAGGCGAAGGTCTCGGCCGCCACCGGCGTCCCGATCGTCGACGGGGTCCGCGCGGCGGTGACCATCGCCGAGGGTCTGGTCCGGATGGGCCTGCGCACATCCAAGGTGCGCACCTACGCGACCCCTCGGGAGAAGAGGATCACCGGCTGGCCGTTCCGGTTGTAGCGCAACCGGTTCAGAGCATGACCTGACGGTTGACGTCCTTGTACAACAGGTACCGGAAGTTCGACGGCCCGCCCGCGTAACACGCCTGCGGGCAGAAGGCGCGCAGCGAGAGGAAATCGCCGGCCTGGACCTCCACCCAGTCTCCGTTGAGGTGGTAGACGGCCTTGCCTTCGAGCATCAGCAGGCCGTGTTCCATCACGTGGGTCTCGGCGAACGGGATCGTGGCGCCGGGCTCGAACGTGACGATGTTGACGTGCATGTCGTAGGCCAGATCCTCGGGGTCCAGCATGCGCGTGGTACGCCACTTGCCGTCGGTCCCGGGCATGGCTGACGGCTCGATGTCCTGCTCGTTGCCGAACAGCACCGACGGGGCGTGGCCCTCGATGGCCTCGTAACGCTTCCGGATCCACACGAACGTCGCGGCGGCGTCGCCGTTGTTGGCGGCCGACCAGTCGGTGCCTGCCGGGAGGTACGCGAAGCCGCCCTCGGTGAGGGTTTGCGACTGACCGTCCGCGTCCACGGTGAGCGCTCCGGAGGTGACGAACAGGAAGCTCTGCACCTCGGACTGCGGCTCGGGGCGGTGCGCACCGCCACCCGGCGCGACCTCGACGATCGCCTGGTAGTACGTCGTCGCGCCACCGGCGACGGGGCGGTTGATGATCCAGGCGCGGGTATCGGTCCATTCCGGGAACACCGAGGTGACGATGTCGGAGAGGACGCCGCGGGGGATCACCGTGTAGGCCTCGGTCACGATCGCGCGGTCGGTCAGCAGATCGGTCTGCGGGGGCAGACCGCCTCGGGGCGTGTAGTACGAGGCTGGTGTCGGCCTGGTGGTCACTGGGTGCTCCTCGGTCGGCGGCCGAGCGCGATGTCGCGCACGGTGGGCAGGGGGAGATCGACGGCCGTCTCGATCTCATCGGCGGTCAGTGCGCCGCACACGCTGCCGCGATGGATCACGTTGGCCAGTGCGCGCGCGGTCGCCGGCTCGTCCATGACGGTCGAGTCGAGTCGGTGGACGTAGGTGCGCAGGCGGGTCGCCGCCGCCGCGAAGGCGCCGCGATAGAAGGCATAGGTGGCCAGGTACCGCGTGACGAGCTGCGCCGGATGCAGATCCCAGCCCTGGTAGATGCCGCGCTCGAGGTGACGCCGGACGAGGCGCGCGTGCAGCTTCCATGCCGTGGCCACGTTGTCGGGGTCGCCGACGGGCAGGACGTTGGTCGAACCGTCGGACAGATGGACGCCGGTTCCGGCGACGGCGGTCTGCATGACGTTCTTGGCGTGATCGGCCACCGGATGCTCCATCGACTGATAGGCGGCGGCGATACCGAGGGAGGCCGAATAGTCGTAGGTTCCGTAGTGCAGCGAGCTGACCCGGCCCTGACCGGCGTGGATGAATGGCGCGACGGGTGCGCGGCCGTCGGCACCGAGGATCGCCTGCGGCGTCTCGACCTGGATCTCGAAGCGGATCCGCCCGTCCGGCAGGCCATTCGCGGTTTCGAGGGCACTGGTCACCGCCACCATGGCCTCGATCTGCTCGACGCAGGTCACCTTGGGCAGGGTCAGTGTCAGGCCGTCGGGAAGACCTCCGGTGCCGACGAGTCCGCTGACGAACATGTCGAGCGTGCGGAGTCCGCGTGCCCGGGTGGCTGCTTCCAGGCACTTGAAGCGGGTTCCGACGAACGGCGTCGAGGTGCCGGCATCGAGTGCGCTGCGCAGTGCGGTGACCGCGCGCGCGACATCGGCGTCCTCGACGGCGTCGTCGACCGTGCCGTAGCCGTCCTCGAAGTCGATGCGGAGGTCCTCGATCGGCTCGGCGGCGAGCTTGTTCTCGACCAGAGCCGCGAGAGTGTCCGGCTCGCAATGGGATTCACGATTCGCCCCGACCAGCACCGCTACGGCGTCGAGTCCGCCCGCATCGCCGGCGGCGGCAAGGGCTGCGGAACCCCAGTCGGCGGGAATCGTGGCCGAATACTCATCGCCCGGGACGTACACGGTGTGGACGGGCTGGCGGCGGCCGTCGTCGCCGGGATAACGATCCGCCGATCGGGCGTCGGCGACCGCGAGACGGCGATCGACATCGGCCAGCACCGCATCGGACAGGGATCGTGTCACGTGTGCACGCCCGCAGCGACGCGGAGATCTAATTCCACATCGTGGAGTTTAGTTCGGCAGCCGGCAAATGTACACGGCACCAGAAGAGCGGAGCCGAGAACTTCCGTATTGTGGAATGGAATTGCGGACTGTTGAATGGACGCAGACCGGCGGGCCAGGAGCGGACACATTGGCGGACAGATCAGGTGGCGTGCAGTCGGTCGAGCGCGCGTTCGAGCTGATGGAGTTGATCGGCCGGGCGGGAGGGGAGTGCTCGCTGACGGAACTGTCCGCCGAGTCTCCGTTGCCGCCGCCGACGATCCACCGGTTGCTGCGCACCCTGGTCGGCCTCGGCTATGTGCGCCAGCTGCCGAATCGTCGTTATGCGCTGGGCCCCAGGCTGATTCGGCTCGGTGTGGTCGCGAATCGGCAACTGGGCGCGGTGGCAGGTCCGGTGCTGCAGTCTTTGGTCGATCAGCTGGCCGAGACGGCGAGTCTGGCGGTGCTCGACGGCGACATGGTGATCTACACCGGGCAGGTTCCGTCGACACAGATGATGCGGACCACCGACGAGGTCGGTAAACGGGTGGGGCTGCACACCACCGGCGTCGGCAAGGCCGTCCTGGCCGAATTGGACGATGCGCGCATCCTCAAACTGGTGACGCAGTCCGGACTTCCCGCCCCGACGGAGAAGAGCGCGGCCACGCTGTCCGCGGTCTTCGCCAATGTCGAGCGCGTGCGCGCCGACGGCTACGCCGTCGACGACGAGGAGTTCGAGATCGGCGTCCGCTCCGTCGCGGTGGCCGTGCCCGGCGCCCCGACTCCGATGGCGATCGGCATCTCGGGTCCCGTCGCACGGATGGGCAAGGACCTGATCGCGCGGGCCGTTCCTGCCCTGGAGAAGGCGGCGGGAGTGATCTCCGAGGCGTTGATCGGAGCCAGGGAAAGCTAGCCGATCAGGGCGGGTAGGCGCTGCAGCAGACCGGGCAGTACCGTCCCCGCCTTCTCGCGCAGCGACACCGTGGCGCTTCGCGTCAGCGGCGTGGGCTCCGGGTTCACCTCGATCACCGGGATGCCGCTGGCCACCGCCAACTCGGGCAGCCCGGCGGCCGGGTAGACCACCGACGACGTCCCCACCACCACGACGACGTCGGCGCCGACGACCGCGTCGACCGACTGCTGCCATGCCCGGTCGGGCAGCGCCTCGCCGAACCACACCACGTTCGGCCGGATCAGTCCGCCGCAGACCCCGCACCGCGGCGGCTCTACGGACTCCACCGGCTCGGGCATGTCCGGCACCACGTCGGGGTAGGCGGTTCCGCAACGGTCGCAATGGAATTCGAAGAGACTGCCGTGGACGTGGTACACCTGCGTGCTGCCGGCGCGCTCGTGCAGATCGTCGACGTTCTGCGTGACGACGTGCACGTCGGCGTAGTCCTGCCACGCCGCGACGGCGCGGTGGGCGTTGTTGGGTGCGACGGCGGCCATCATGTGATGGCGCCACAGGTACCAGGCCCACACCCGGTCCGGGTGTGCCTGCCACCCCTCGGAACTCGAGATCTCGTAGGGATCGACCTGGGCCCACAACCCGGTCTCGACGTCCCGGAACGTCGGCACACCGCTTTCGGCCGAGATCCCGGCGCCGCTGAAGACCGTCACCTGCACTCCACCAAACTAGTCGCTGTGAGCAATACTGAGCACGTGGCCGAGTTGGGGGATTGGGTGCACGTCGACACGGGGGCGGCCCGGCCGCTGTTCGACCAGCTCAGAACGCAGATCATCGAAGGCATCCGGGACGGCAGGCTCACTCCCGGTACCCGGCTTCCCACCGTGCGCGAACTGGCCGGACAGCTCGGTTTGGCGGTCAACACCGTCGCTCGCGCGTATCGGGAGCTGGAGGCTGCGGGCATCTTGGAGACCCGCGGCCGGTTCGGCACCTTTGTCGCCAGCTCCGATCCCGCAGACTCCGCGCTGGCCGATGCCGCGCACACCTATGTCTCGGCGGCCCGGGCGCTGGGGGTCGGCAAGGGCCAGGCGCTGCGCTATGTGGAGGCGGCGTTCGACTGATCAGCCGAACTCGAGCAGTGTGGTCAGCGGCCGCAACGGGTCGAGCAGCGGCAACCGCTGCCACGTCCACAGCAGCGCGTTGAGCAGACGGCCGCGGGCGGACTCGGCCGGCAGGTCGTGCACGGCCCGCACTCCGGGCACCGTGTTGACCAGATCCGCGGCTTCGGCGACGGTCAGCGAGAACGGCATCGGCGGAACGCGGTAGCGCAACGAGGTGCGCATCCCGCGGCGGGCCAGCGCGGCGAATCCCGAGGGCGGGAGATCGAAGATCATCTGGCCGCCCGGGAAGCGAGCTGCGCACTCGGTGATGATCGACATGGCCTCGTCGGGCTGCAGGTACATCAGCAGCCCTTCGGCCGTGATGAACACCCCGTCGTCGGTGTCGACCCGGTCCATCCAGCTGAAGTCGAGCGCGGACTGCGCGCATTCGGTGATGCGGTCCGACGGCGGCAGGAGGGCGCGCCTCAGCTCGATCATCGGGGGCAGGTCGACGCTGAGCCACGCGAAGTCGTGGCCGACGTCGCCTGCGGTGTCGAGCCGGTAGAAGCTCGTCTGCAGGCCCTCGGCCAGTGCCACCACCGTCGCCTTCGGGTGGTCGCGCAGGTAGCGTCGGGTGTATCTGTCGAACAGGTTGGCGCGCAACGCCATGTCCTGGCGGCGGGTGAAGCCGAACTTCGCGAAGTCGAAGTGGATCGAGTCCATCAGATGGATGGCCATCGGGTCGTCGATGATCCCGTCGGGCCGGCGCGCCTCGGCCGCGCGCACCGCGAGAGTCATCAGCGCGGTCTCCGAGACGCCGGTCAGATCGGCGGCGTGTTTGGGTGATCGTGTCATCTTCGTGCTCCTTGGTCAGCCGGCCAGCAGCTTGTCGATCGTGCGCAGGTTCCGGGTGGTGGTCGAGGGCTTGTACCGCCTCTCGCCCATGGTCTTGCCGACGGTGCTGTCCAGAGTCGACCCTTTGGGCACCTGCCAGTAGATGACGCCGTCGCCGGCATCGATCTTCTCCGTCGCTCCGGCCGAGAGGCCCGCCAATTCGTCGAAGACCTTCGGGTCACTGACGAACGTCACGTAGGACTGGTGACCGGTGCGCTCGCGCTCGAACGGGTAGGCGGCGGAGATCTCGGCCAGCGTGTCGATGTCGTAGACCAGAACCCAGGCGTCGTAACCGAATTCGTCGCGCAGCGCCTTCTCGGCTTTCGTGCGCACGCCGGCGGCTCCAGCTCTGCTGGTCAGCAGGACGTTGCCCGTCGCGAGCACCGTTCTCACGTCGGTGAAGCCGGCCTGCTCGAGGGTGTGCGCAACGTCGGGCATCTTCAGTGTCACACCGCCCACGTTCACCCCGCGCAGCAGCGCGACGTATCGAGTCATCGGGGGATCATCGCGGAGTCGCCGCACTCTGCCAGGAGGTCCACCTGTTCGATCATTCCACTCCCCACACCGACGTACCCTCAGGTGATGACACGCGATGTGTTCGACGACAAGCTGCTGGCGCTCATCGCCGGGAACTCACTCGGCGTGCTGGCCACCCTCAAACGCGACGGCAGACCGCAGCTGTCGAACGTGTCCTACCACTTCGACCCGCGCGCACTGACGATCTCGGTGTCGATCACCGAGCCGCGGGCCAAAACCCGCAATCTGCGCCGTGATCCGCGCGCGGCCATCCACGTCAGCTCCGATGACGGATGGGCCTACGCGGTGGCCGAAGGCGACGCCGTGCTCACCCCGCCCGCAGCCGATCCGAACGACGACACCGTGGCCGGGTTGGTGGAGCTGTACCGCGAGATCGCCGGTGAGCATCCGGACTGGGACGACTACCGCCGCGCCATGGTCGACGATCGGCGGGTACTGATGCGCCTGCCCATCAGCCACCTCTACGGCATGCCGCCCGGCAAGCGCTGAGCGGCTCCTCGAGCGGTTAAGCTTCCGCCATGGCATCCCAAGGGTCGGCCGGGTCGTCGGATACTCCCGAGGACGAGAACAAGCGCAAGTTCCGTGAGGCGCTGGAGCGCAAGAAGGCCCAGGCGGGCGGCGGCTCCGCCCACCGCGACGGCGGGACGAAGCAACCCCGGGCGCACGGCCCGGTCGAGAACCGGCGAGAGTTCCGCCGCAAGAGCGGCTAGCTCACCCGCCCGCGGCGGCGGCTTCACGCGGCGGCACGATGACCGCACGTCCGTCGTCGGCCAGCGCCCGCGCGGCCACCAGAGCGGCCAGCATCACCGCCACCAGCGGCAGGCCCAGATCTTTCAGACCCCACCCGACCGAGGCCAGCGTCGCCGCCCCCGCGGCACACAGCAGCGATCCGACCGCGGCGCTGCGCATCCCGGGTCGCGCGACGCGGCCGCCGTCCCAGAAGGGGAGCGGCCCGTTCTCCAGCGGTCGCAGCGCGACGAACGCCGCGGCCACCGCCGCCGCCATGATCGCCACCTGGAACACGGACACGACGAGGAAGTTGGGCTCAGCAGGGTCGAAGCGCGGGACACCGAGGTAGTCGAACGCGAGGTGCATGGCGAGCAGCGGCGGGATGTGCCACAGGTACAGCGTCATCGCACCGGAATTGCCGATCGCCGTCGCCCACCACACCCGGGGCCGGCGCGCCCACCGGCCGATCGCGGGCGCGGCCGCAATCGCCAACGCGCACATCATGATTGCGTGTCCGGCCAACAGCAGTGACGGCGGCGTCATGTTCTTCAGCTGCTGGCTCTCCAGTCCCACCAGGCTGAGCTCGTACGGGCCGAAGCCCACCAACGCCACGTTGACGCCGAGTGTGACGACCGCCGTCGTCAGCGCGGCGCGCGCGCTCAGGAGGCCGCGCCGATAGGCGACCCCGAACGCGCCGGGGATCAACCACATCGCGAAGTTCACATACCCCAGCCCAGTCCAGCCCTCGCGGCCGACACGCACCAGGTCGACCACGGTGACCACGCCGTAGAGCACAGCCGCCGTCGCGACGAAGCGGGCGGTGGTGGTGATGCGCGCGAGCAGCGGCACCGTGGCGAGCACCAGGACGTAGTCGCCCAGGAACCACAGCAGCTGGATGGAGATCCCGGCGACGGGTTCGTACACGTGCACGGGCAGCGCCTGCTTCGCCACCACCAGCGTCACGCCCCAGAACGCCAGGTAGGAGAACACCGGCCGGTACAGCCGGGTGCAGCGACGCATCAGCCAGTCGCCCCAGCTCGTACCGGGTGTCCACGTCTGCACCGACGCGGCCACCCCGGCGAAGAAGAACAGCGGCATGATCTGGAAGAGCCACGTGCACGCCTGGAACACCGGCGACACCGACAGCAGGTTGGTCCAGACGAACACGTCGTCGCGAATCGTGCTGGTCGCCATCACGGTGTGGCCCACCACGACGCCCACCAGCGCGGTGATGCGGATGACGTCGATCGCGCGGTCCCGTTCGGGCGGGGTGGCTGCCTCTACCTCATCGGGGCGGGGAAACGGCGTCCGGAGACTCATGCTCCGAAACTAGCTGCGGCGCGGCATCCTTCGAATGAGTAGAAGCACTCAGGATCGCGATCAGGCAGCCGGCGGCCAGGACGGCGACCGCGATCGCGAACGCCACCCCCGAGGTGCGCAGTCCCCACGCCTGGGCGGCCAGTCCCTCGCCGATCACGGGGACTGCGATCGCGACGTAGGCGACGACGAAATAGGTGGAGCTGACCTCGGCACGACGGTCGGGCGGCGTGCGCTCGGACACCGCGGCCAGCCCGCGGCTGAAGCTGATGCCCTGGCCGACACCGGAGACCACGGCCGCCGCGATCAGCCCCGGCAGCGAGCCGACGTGCAGCGCCACCGCGAGCGTCGCCATCCCCGCGATGAGGATCGCACAGCCCAGCGCCACCGCACGTTCGGGATTCATCGACCGCGCCACCACCTGAGCGACCGCGGAGGTGAGGAAGATGGTGCCGGCGATGAGTCCCGCGAGCGCGTGATTGCCGATGCCGATCACCTCGGCCAGGAACGACGGTGCAACGGCGGCGAACAGGCCGGTGACGGCGAACCCGGCGAACGCTGCCAGCGCGGCCACCACGAACACCGACCGCGCCTCGGCAGGCACGGCGAGGCGCTGGAGTCCGAGTCGGCCCTGCCGTGGCGAGGTCTCCCGTGAGCACAGCACCGCCACCGCGGCGGCGACCGTCAACGCCAGATGTACGACGAAGCTGAGGTCCAGCGGCCGAGGCGCGTACTGCACGAGCACCCCGGCCAGCACCGGACCCAGGCCCAGCCCGCCGATGTTGACCACCGAGGCGACCGCGGCAGCGCGCCCTCGCCACGCCTCCGGCGCCGCCTCGATCACCGCCGCCGTGGCCGTTCCGGTGAACAGGCCGGCCGACAACCCGGACAGCACGCGACCCACGAGGAGCTCGGGCACCGAATCGGCCAGCACGAACACCACCGCGCTGGCCGCCGCCATCGCGATCCCGGCCAGCAGCACGGGCCGCCGGCCCACCACATCGGACCAGCGGCCGAACAGCAGCAGCGCGGCCAGCACCCCACCGGCGTACGCGGCGAAGATGATCGTGGTCGTCAGGACGTGGAAGTGGAGTTCCTCGGCGAACAACGCGTACATCGGCGTGGGCAGCGTCGTGCCGACCATGATCGCGGTGAACGCGTAGGCCAGCAGCGCCATCGAGTAACGGTGCACGGTCATTCTCAGCGGCATACCCGCCGAGGCTATTCCGCAGACCAGGTCAGTGCGCGACCGCCTTCTCGGCGCCGATACCGGTCATCGATCGCACCTCCATCTCGGCGTTGATCTCGGGGTTGCCCCGGTCCGAGGACGTCAAGGTGCCGACGATGCCCAGCACGAACGCCAGCGGAATCGACACGATGCCCGGGTTGGCCAGCGGGAACCAGGCGAAATCCGCGCTCGAGATCATCGAGGTCTTGGCGCCCGACACCGCGGGGGAGAACACGATCAGCACGATCGTCGAGATCAGGCCGCCGTACATGCTCCACAGCGCGCCGCGGGTGTTGAACCGCTTCCAGTACAGCGAGTACACGATCGTCGGAAGGTTGGCCGCCGCCGCGACGGCGAACGCGAGAGCGACGAGGAACGCCACGTTCTGGCCGTTGGCGAGGATGCCCAGGCCGATCGCGAACACGCCCAGCACCACCGCGGTGATCCGGGAGACCCGCACCTGCTCGGCCTCGGTCACCTTGTGGGACTTCAAGACACTGGCATAGATGTCGTGGGCGAACGACGCCGACGCGGTGATGGTCAGGCCGGCGACGACGGCGAGGATGGTCGCGAACGCCACCGCCGAGATGACACCGAGCAGGATCACGCCACCCAACTCGAACGCCAGCAACGGGGCCGCCGAGTTCACCCCGCCCGCGGCGGACAGGATGCGGTCGGGGCCGACCAGGGCGGCCGCGCCGTACCCGAGCACCAGCGTGAACAGATAGAACGCGCCGATCAGTGCGATCGCCCACACCACGCTGCGCCGCGCTTCCTTGGCCGTCGGCACCGTGTAGAAGCGCATCAGCACGTGCGGCAGACCTGCGGTGCCGAGCACCAGCGCGATCGCCAGCGAGATGAAGTTGATCTGCGAGGTCAGCGACCCGCCGTACTGCGCGCCGGGGGCGAGCACGTCGCGGCTGGCGACGCCGGTGGTGGTCGACCCGCTGATCGCGGACTGCGCCGAGCCGAGGATCTCGGAGAAGTTCAGCCCGAACTTGGCGAGCACCATCACGGTCATGAAGCCCGCGCCCGCGATCAGCAGCACGGCCTTGATGATCTGCACCCAGGTGGTGCCCTTCATGCCGCCGACCAGTACGTAGACGATCATCAGCACGCCGACGACGGCGATGACGACCGACTGGCCGGTGCGACTCTTGACGTCCAGGAGCAGCGCCACCAGCCCGCCCGCGCCGGCCATCTGGGCCAGCAGGTAGAACAGCGAGACCGTCAATGTGTTGGTGGCCGCAGCCAACCGCACCGGCCGCTGTTTGAGCCGGAAGCTCAGCACGTCGGCCATCGTGAACTTGCCGGTGTTGCGCAGCAATTCGGCGACGAGCAGCAGCGCCACCAGCCACGCCACGAGGAAGCCGATCGAATAGAGGAAGCCGTCGTAGCCGTAGACCGCGATCGCGCCGGCGATGCCGAGGAAGCTGGCCGCCGACAGATAGTCACCGGCGATCGCGATGCCGTTCTGCGGTCCGGAGAAGCCGCGCCCACCGGTGAAGAACTCGTCGGCGGTGGCATTGCGCTTGCTCGCCCGGATCACCACGATCATCGTGACGACGACGAACAGGCTGAAGATGCCGATGTTGGCGACCGGGTTGCCGACGGTCGCGGACTGCGCCAGGAGGGTGGTCATCGCAGGTCGCCTTCCAGTTCGGTGCGGATCGCCTGGGCGCGCGGGTCGAGCTCGCGGTTGGCGAAGCGGACGTAGAGGCCGGTGATCAGGAAGGTCGACAGGAACTGGCCCAGGCCGATGATCAGCCCGACGTTGATGTCGCCCCACACCCGGGTGGCCATGAAGTCATGGGCGAAGGCGCCCAGCAGCACGTAGACGGCATACCAGACGAGGAAGATGGCCGTCATCGGGAACACGAACCGGCGCAGTCGATTTCGCAGCTCCTGGAATTCCGGGCTCGCCTGCACCTCGAGGTAACGCTCCCCGCTTATCGCGTCGGGACGAATGGGTAGATCGGTGTCGGACACGGTGATGACGCTCCTGACTGCTGTGAACCGGCTGTGCACGCGACGGTAGTTGAGATGTGGGTCACAGAAACAGGCACAATTGCCCTGACACGACGAGGTCGGTCAGCGCTGCGGTGAGCGGTCGGTCGACGACGACGAACGGCTTACGTGTCCGGCACGCGGTCGACCACCATCCCCAGGTTCTCCGGCAGATGCATCCGCGCGAACGTCTGCGCCACATCGACAGGCACCGATGCGCGCGTGAACCGGCTGACCAGGATCATCGTCGCGAACGCCAGGGGCACGCTGATCGCGGCGGGATATCCGATCAGCACCGCCGGCCACCCTCCGGCGACGTCGTCGTCGACACCCCCGGCGACCGCCACCGTCACCGCCACCCCGGACAGCAACCCGCCCACGACCAGCCCCCACGCCGCGCCCGCGCCGGTCAGCCCCCGCCACCAGATGCCCAGCACCAGCAGCGGGCACAGTGTCGAGGCCGCCACGGCGAACGCCAGCCCCACGCTGCGGGACAACTCGAGTCCGCCGGACGCGGCCAGCGCCAACGGAATCGGGACGAGCCCGCCGATCACCGCCGCCACCCGGAAGTCCCGAACGCGGCCGCCCAGCACATCGGTGGCCAGTGCGCCGGCGAAGCTGACCAGCAGACCCGACGAGGTGGCCAGGAACGCCGCGATCGCGCCCGCGGCGACCAGCGCCGCCAGCAATTGCCCGGCCGCGCCGCCGACCGCCGATCCCGGCGCGAGGAGCACGGCCGCGTCGGCGGTCCCGGTGATCAACAGTTGCGGCACGTAGAGCCGGGAGAACACGCCCAGCAGAGTTGGGAACAGATAGAACAGGGCCAGCAATGCGATGACCGCAAGGGCTGTGCGCCGCGCCGCCCGGCCGTCGGGATTGGTGTAGAAGCGCACCAGCACGTGCGGCAGCCCCATCGTGCCCAGGAACGTCGCCACCATGATCGACACCACCTGGTACATCGGGTGGGCACCCCCCAAGCCGCCGCCCGAGGCGATCCAATCGGCTCCGGCTGCAGGGGTGCCCGCGACGACCGGGGTCGCCGCGCCGGCGGCCAGCCGCAGCGTGCTGCCGGCGTCGAGAGTGTGCCGGCCGACGGCGCCGACGGGCGCGTCGGCCACCGGACGTCCGTCGAGCGTGCCGGTGACGGTGACGCCCGCGGGCGCGACGACCTGAACCACCACGTCGGTGTCGATGGTCACGGTGGTGTCCTGCGCGACGGTCGGAGGCAGCGGACCGCCGAGCTCTCCGCCGCGGTCGCCGAGAAAAAGTCCCGCCAGGGCGAGCGCGGGGATCGCCACCGCGGTCAGCTTGAGCCAGTACTGGAACGCCTGCACGAACGTGATCGAACGCATACCGCCGGCCACGACGTTGGTCAGCACGATCGCGCCGACGGCCAACGGCCCCAACCACACCGGCGTGCCGAGCAACGTGCTCAGCGTCAGGCCCGCGCCCTGGTACTGCGGTACCAGGTAGAAGATACAGATCACGACGACCACGAGCATCGCGATCTTGCGCAGCCGCTGCGAGCCGAGCCGGAACTCGGCGAAGTCGGGCACGGTGTAGGCCCCCGAGCGGCGCAGCGGGGCGGCGACGAACAGCAGCAGCCCGAGATAGCCCGCGGTGAAACCGACCGGGTACCACAGTGCGTCGGCGCCGTACTTGGCGATCAGCCCGGCCACGCCGAGAAACGATGCCGCGGAGAGGTATTCGCCGGAGATCGCGGCGGCGTTCCACTGCGACCCGACGGTGCGCGACGCGACGAGGAAGTCGGAGGTGGTGCGGGAGAAGCGAACCCCGTAGGCGCCGATCGCGATCGTGGCACCGGCCGCGGCCAGCAGCGCGGCGGCGGTCAGCGGCGAACCGGTCACGGTTCGGCGTCCACCACGCCGACGAAATCCCGCTCACCCTGTTCGGCGAGCCGCACGTAGGCCCAGCCGATGCCGTACAGCAGCGGATAGACCAGACCCGCCAGCACCAGCCAGTTCAGCCTGATACCGAACACGGTGACCGCGCCCAGGCCGGGGAACAGAGCGTTCAACAGCGGGATCGCGCCCACCAGACACACCACCACCGCACCGAGCCGCAGGGCCAGGCCCAACTGTGCACGCACCAGCCCGCGCACCAACGCATCGCCCACCGGCGTCTGCTCCTGCACCTCTACCCGGGTGCGCACCATGCGCGCACCGCGGCGGTGGGCCAGCACCACCCGTTGCCGTTGCGGGCGTTCACTCATCGGCGCCGCCCGGCCGCAGACTCCGCATCGGGGTGCGCACCACCCTGTCCCGCAGCTCGCGCGCCTGACGCCGGCTGACGGGCAACTCCACCGCCGGCGATGCACCGTTGTCGCGCAGCCGCACCAGGACCGCCCCGTCGGCGCTGCGCAGGCCCGTCACGAACGGCAGCGCGACGAGGTAGGACCGGTGCACCCGCTGGAAACCGTGCTCGCGCCAACGGTTTTCCAGGGTGCTGAGCGGGATGCGCACCAGGTGCGCGCCGGACGCCGAATGCAGACGGGCGTAGTCGCCTTCGGCCTCCACCCAGCTGATGCTGTCCCGGGGGATGAGGTGGGTGACGCCGGCCAGTTCGGCGGGAACGACGTCGGAGTCGGTGTCGTCGCGCTCCGGCGGCGCCTCGGCGGGCCGGGAGGTCACCACGCGCCGGATCGCTTCGTCGAGGCGGTCCTCACGAATCGGCTTGAGCAGATAGTCGACCGCGCCGAGATCGAACGCGGCGACGGCCTTGTCGTCGTGGGCGGTCACGAACACGATGGCCGGCCGCTGCGCGTAGTGCGCCAGCACCCCGGCCAATTCAATGCCCGACAGGCCGGGCATGTTGATGTCCAGGAAGACCGCGTCGATGCGACGCTGATTGAGCTCGCGCAACGCCGATGTCGCGTCCCCGGCGCGGACCACCTCGCCGATGTCGGGATGACGGTTCAGCAGGAACGCCACCTCGTCCAGCGCCGGTGCCTCGTCGTCGACCGCGAGCACGGTGAGGGTTCTGCTCACGCCCTACCCACTTCGGCCCACCCCGAACGTCCCTCCGTCGGCCCGCACGCCGGACCGGAACTTGGGCACCCGCATGATGACCTTGGTGCCTGCACCGATCCCTGTCTCGACCACCAGACCGTAATCGTTGCCGAACGCCGCGCGCAGTCGATGGTCCACATTGGTGAGTCCGACGTGCGCCGAGGAACCGTCGGCCTCGCCGGCCGAGAGTGCGTCACCCGGGCCGGCGCGCAGCGCCTCGGGATCCATGCCGACCCCGTCGTCCTCGACCGAGATGACGCAGTCGGAGCCTTCATCGCGGGCGATCAGCTCGATGGAACCGCTGCCGCGGCCGGCGAAACCGTGTCGAACGGCGTTCTCCACCAACGGTTGTAGCGCGAGAAAGGGCACCGTGACGGTGAGTACTTCGGGGGCCACCTGCAGCGTGACCCGCAGCGCGTTGCCGAACCGGGCACGCTCGAGGGTGAGGTAGCGGTCGATGTTGCGCAGTTCTTCTGCGAGCGTGGTGAATTGGCCCGCGGCGCGGAAGGAGTAGCGGGTGAAGTCGGCGAACTCGAGCACGAGTTCACGGGCGCGGTCGGGGTCGGTGCGCACGAACGAGGCGATGGTGTTCAGCGAGTTGTAGAGGAAGTGCGGGCTGATCTGAGCGCGCAACGCCAGCACCTCGGCGCGGTCCAGCCTGGCCCGCGAGGCGTCGAGCTCGGCGAGTTCGATCTGGCTGGCGGCGTAGCGGGCCACTTCGCCGACGGCGCCCAGCAGGCCCGGTCCGGGGGAGCGCGTCGTCACGACCACCAGGACGCCGAGCACGTCGCCGGCGTCGGCCAGCAGCGGTTGGGCGATGACCGCCGACGTCGGGGTGTGGCCCATCACCCGGCGCTGCCCGGACAGTGAATCGCCGGCCGCGCTCGCGCACGCGTCGCGCACGTCGGCGTCCCACGCATCGTCGGGATCACAGGCCAGCAGCTCGCCGGTGCCGTCGAACAGGGCGAGCCGGTCGGTGCCGGTGAGCTCCCGGAGGAAGGGCGCGGCCTCCCGGGCGGAGTCCGCCGACAGGCCCTGACGCAGCGCGCGGGCCGCGAGCGACGCGGTGTGCAAGGCGGCGTGCACGGCCCGCTCGGTCGGGGTCGCGACCACCTGCCGGGTGCGTAGCGCCAGCACCACCGCCGCCACCGCGATGACGATCAGCGCGGCGGTGAGGGCGATGGCGAGCTGGCCGGACATGGTTCACGCTCCTCGCGTGCTGATGGGCCCACTGTAAACCGGGTTCCGGGAAAGCTCGCCCGATCGCGCTTGCGGGCCGGAAGCGATTTTCTCAGTCACCGGAAATACCCTAGGGGGTATATGGGTTGAACCTTGTGCCGTCGGGGATCGTCTCGGCGACTGCCCCGCTCACACGTCAATGCACCTAAAGGAACATGGGATGAACACCGTCAACCTGACCTTCGACGACTTCGAATCGACGATCGTCGACAATCCGATCGTCCTCGTCGACTTCTGGGCGTCATGGTGCGGTCCGTGCCGGGCCTTCGCTCCGGTCTACGAGCGCTCCGCAGACGCGCATCCGGACGTCGTGCACGCCAAGGTCGACACCGAGGGGGAATTCGATCTCGCAGCGGCGCTGCAGATCCGGTCCATCCCCACCGTGATGGCGTTCCGTGACGGGGTCTTGGTGTACAGCCGGCCCGGGGCAATGGTGCCCGCGGCGCTCGACGACCTGATCACGCGGGTGAAGGATCTGGACATGGATTCCGTGCGGGCCACGATCGCCGCGCGGAAAGCCGCCACAGCCTGAACATTCGAATCTGGAAGGAATTCATCATGTGCTACCCCGTCGCGTGCCGCCGGTGCGGCAAGACAACGTGGGACGGGTGCGGTCAACACGTCGCCGACGTGCGACGGGCCGTCCCGGCGTCGCAGTGGTGTACCTGCGCGGATCGCACCGACCGTCACCACGGCGTGTTCGGCCCCCGGTCTTAGACTGTCGCCGTGGCGAAACTGCAGTTGGTCAAGGAGCCAGGAGCCGACGCGCTGCTGGAGGCCAACCCCTCCGCGCTGCTGGTCGGCATGCTGCTCGATCAGCAAGTGAGGCTATCATTACGACTTTCGAGGGACGCTCCGGAGTCGTGTTCTGATGCTCGGTGTGGCGGTAGCAGTTAGAACCCGGTGGACTTGGCAAATCCGGCAGCGCGAGGCCACATTGCAGTAGTCCTTCGTGTGGCTCGATGGCTTTGCAGTACCCCACTACTGAGCCCGTAATGCCGTATGGGATGACGATGCCCACGTGGAGGCTCTCAGGCTTCAGACATTTCAACCCGCGCCATAGAAATGGCGCCTATTTTCCTCGACACACCTTCGAGCCGGCCCGAGAGGTGTAGCGCAACACCTAACGAGCAAGACCTTGGACGGCTTCGACGTGGCCGCATCAGCGATCCCGCCGGAGACCTTCGACTACCTGTCGAGCCTGGAATGGATTCGGGCCCAACAGAACCTGACGATCATCGGACCGGCCGGGACGGGCAAGTCCCACACCCTGATCGGGTTGGGGACCGCGGCGATCCACGCCGGACACAAGGTGCGTTACTTCACCGCCGTCGATCTCGTCGAGACGGTCTACCGCGGCCTGGCCGACAATATCGTCGGCAGAATCATCGAATCCTTGCTGCGGGTCGATCTGATCATCCTCGACGAACTCGGCTTCGCCCCACTCGACGACACCGGCACCCAGCTGCTGTTCCGCCTCGTCGCCGGTGCCTACGAACGCCGGTCTTTGGCCATCGGATCGCACTGGCCCTTCGAGCAGTGGGGCCGGTTACTGCCCGAGCAGACCACCGCCGTGAGCATCCTCGACCGACTCCTGCACCACGCCACCGTCGTCATCACCGACGGCGACTCCTACCGCATGAAGGACGCCAAACACCGGAAGGAGCACCCCACACCAACCTAGGAACTACCGCACAGGGTGGGAACTTTCATCTGGCCACCAGCGGGCACATCAACTTGACCATTGACAGTCTAACCGACGTCGAACTGCTCACCGCCGAGTGGGTGGTCTGGTATAACACCGACCGGCTCATGCACCGCCTGGGCCGCATCCCACCCATTAAGTACGAGACCATTTACTACGCTACAGAAGCCGCCGACTCACCGGCCGCACACCAATAACCGATGTGCATCAAACCCGGGGCGCTTCACAACGCCGCCAAGCAATGGCGAGGCCTGGCATCCCACGACGAGAAATTCGCCGTCGGCTACCGCGGCGCGGCCGTGCTCAGAGCCATCACCATCTGGCTAACCGATTTATCAGACACGCCCTAGCTCGGTCGTTTCGGACAACGTCTTCTATTCAGCTGCCGCGATCGCGGCACGGCGTTTCGTGCGCTGATCAGCGCCGTGGCACTCAGCAGCGGCTAATAAAGCTTCACGCCCGCTTCAGCGATGGGCGATCACAGACTCAAACTACCTCCGGTGAAGCTTATGCAGGTAGATGTCATTGTCGTCGATCGACTTGATCGTTGCGTACACTCTCATCCGGGCATGTCCGTCCTCCGCGGCGAAGTCGTCGAACGACACCTTCGCATCAATCATCCACGGATCGATGTTGACCAGCCAGTGCCCTTGTTTTTGCGGTCGTAAACAAAGCGTTGCGGCAACCTCGCTTCCGACGCGGAGCGTCGACCTGATCCGTTCGGCGGGGTCGGGACGCACTCTTTTCAAGGACATGCGGACGCAATCTCGCAGGGGATCGAGACCTAGCACGACCGCACTGACGTGTTCTCCGACCTTAAGCGGAAAAGCGGACGCATCCCCCCAACGCGTCCGGTCCGATAGCCACGTCAATTCGCTGTTCACTATGGACCCCCGTAGGGACGGAGCCGGAGGCGAGACCTCGTGCGGTGCAATAATATCGAGCCCAATTTCGGCATACGACTTGGTAGTGACAACCGCCGACGCGCGCTGCCCCGGACTCAGCCAGAGGGGGAGTTCGGCAACTCCATCTTTACGAGGGAGCAAGGTGACGCGAATCCGCTTCGATGCCATATCGATCGAATCGATCGTTAAATGGACCTCGTCTTCGAGATCAAGCGGATAGCTACGCAGACTCCGAAGCGCAGATTTACCGACTACTCGGTAATCGGTGCTTGACAAGACTTGTTTAACTCTGGCTATGGCTAGTAGGGGTTCGAACTCCGGAGAAGGGACACCTGCCGCCTCATTGAGACGGAAGATCAATAGCGACTTTCCCTTCCCCACCAGCCGCCCGGTGACCCGATCACCAACCTTCAACGAGCCGACGCTCCATTCCGACGTCACCCGCCGAACGGCAACTCTTTGGCGCGCACGGTCTACTCGGTCCACCCGGACCTTAATGCGTTCGCCGAGGCAGCCTGCGAGGCCGGTTGCCGTGAGGTGAGGCATCCCGTTGAACGATCGATGCATCACTGCGTCGAGGATCGCCTCCTCATCGATTCGAACAACGACAGTACCGTCAGCAGCGCCCCGAACCACCGTTGCGAAGAGCTCGTCGCGACCAATTCGAGCACCCTCCAACCGGTCTAGCGTCTCGTCCAACTCTCGCGCCTCCGGAGGCTTCGGATCTTCGATGGCAGCCAATTCCGTGACATCATTGCCTAGTGTCCTCAGTCGCAAAGCGTGGTGGCCCACGGGGATCTGCACGGGTGACTCCGTGTGCACGTCGATCCGAACGAGGGTCTCTTCGGAGAAGTCGTCGGCGGAGCTCGACAACCAGACGAGAACGGGATTAGTTGCAGGAACGGCGATCGCAAATCGCCGGCGTTGGCCAATTCGACCGAATTCGATCGTCGCGCCGTCGCGCGCGAAGCCAAGCCGCCATTTCGGCAGAACATCACTGGATAGGAAGTTCCGGTCAACCTGGATGGGCTCGAACTGGCTCACCTCGGGTGCGCGGAACCCCAAGGCGGCACACATCTGCGCCAAACTCCATGCGCCGGAAAGGCGAAGCATCGGTTCCGGCAATCTATTCAGCGCTCCGGTGGCCCATGTGAGGAGATTGGCGCGGCCATGTTGCGTGATGTCTGCAACTAGTGACAGCAGCACCTCGTCGACTGCCGACTCATACGATTCGCGTGTGACGTATAGCCAGTTGATCCGCGATTCCAACTGCACCAGAGCCGGCAACTCGCCGGTCATCGAATGGATGAGCGGCTGGAACTGCGCCAATCCGTCGACGCCCAAAATTACGATTGCTTCGCGAAGGCGACCACGAAGCTCTTTTGCCGCCTCGGGTTCGATCGTGAAGCCGTCCAACGCAACGGCCTCTACGAGATCGGACGAACAGAGATCCGCCTCTAGTTGCAAGGGGCTAAATGGCAAGGCTGCCCTCCGGACGCGGCGCAGCAAGGGAAAAGGTATGAAGGGCTCCGTGCTGAGCAACGCGGCGACAGCTCCGACTTGACTCGAGGTACTCCCAGCACCCCCGCCCAATAGATCTTGCACGTTCCGATCTAGTGCGAGGCCAGTCAACGCGTCACCGCGATCCATCGACTTCCGGCATTATCGATGCGTTTAGTGGTCGCTGCGTGATCGCCGAACCACACACCGACGCAAACATGCCCGCGTCTGCGCGCTTTAATGATGGCCGCGTCGAGGGCATCGAAACGCGATGCCGGAGTCTCTCCGGACCCGCCCGATACGAAGACGAGCACGCGAGAAGTTCCAGCAGGTGAGCGATATCGATGACCACCCCGCGCAACGACGCGGAGGGCCGAGGACAACGAAACATCCGCATTCATCTCCGAGCAGATCGCCGACGGGAATAGACGCGAGATTAGACGGGACAACGCGTCGGCGTCTTGTCTGAACGGACCTACTGCGATCGCGGTATCGCGCACGAGCTGGACATGCGTGGGACGCCGCCGCCGGATTTGACGAGGGATTCGTCGAATGACCTTCCTGCGAGCCATCAGCTCGGCCGTTCGTATGACGTCGATGGACTTCGCCGACGATCTCGGCCGAAGTTCGCTGCGTAGCGTCGATAGACTGACGAGCGCCGCCAGCTCCCCCACTGAGGGCATGATGTCGCTCTCGACTGACTGCAAGAACCGTTGCCAGTCGGTTGACGGCGCGTCCTCCGGTCCGAGGCTTGCCGCCGACGCTCCGCTCCGCTTCATCCTTTGGCTGGCGAGCTGCACAGAGTTGAACGACATGGGGTCGTCGATCGAATCGACGCTGTCGAAGAGAGGACTGGTGCGCGACGCGTTCGCGACTCCGCGGGATTCATGCCTGTGCCGCGGCGAATCAATCCCATATACCGACCTTTCGGCTACGTTCACCTCGAATTCAGCGTTGTCCGTGGCATCTGTGTCGGTGGCCCTTGAACTTGCTAGCGCCTCGACCCGAAAGCCGATCAGCGCCAGTGCTCGGTCCAGGTCCACGAGATGGTCCCGATACGCCAGCAGCTTGACGGCGTCTCTATACGTCACGCAGGTGTCTCACCACTCCCTGCGCGCAGCCGGTTTCTCGACCACCAGCCGCTCGATGATCGACCAATCAGGCGAGTCGATACTCATGTCCAACGCGAGCAGAGTGCCGATCAAGTCGAGGAACTCGGCTGTGCTCGCGTGCACCGCGCCGCCTGACCCCGCGGCGAACCGCTCCGCGAGTGCGTCGACTCGATCACGGAAGCCGTTCTCCGATGACAGCGTGGGGTAGTGCAAGCGGGCCGCCGCCAAGAGCTGATCTTTGCCCGGCCTCGGAATCGGCATAGACACGCACCTGCGGATGAACGCCTCCGGTAGATCGCGTTCATCGTTCGTCGTCACGATCACTATCGGGCTGAACGTCGGCTGATCGGGCGACACGTACACCTTCGTATCGACCTCTGCCACTGGAAACTGACGACTACCCAAGGGAACCAAGAGTCCATTGCAGAATGCGCTGTCTGCCTTATCGATCTCGTCGATGAGCAAAACGGCGCCGCGGCGAGAAGGTTTGTATCCAGCGAGATGTTGAGGCGGGGTAAGCGGCGCCTGCCCCAACTTCGCGAAGTCGTCAGCTTCGAGGTTTCTCGTTGCTGCGGAATCGGGGTTGAGTGCCCACCAGAGCGGGCCTGGTTCGAGATAGTCGAGCAGCGGCGCCTGGCCAGCTTCGTTCTTCCGCAACGAACCGCCAGACGCGTCGTTGAGTCTGCGGATGACATCGAGTCTCCAGAGCAGGTCGACCGGGTCGGAGTCTTCTGTCACCACGTACTCGTGGTACGAGTATCCGAGGTTTCTCGCGACGAAGCCGGCGAGACTTGACTTTCCGCATCCCGGCGGGCCCGAAAGTAGCAGTGGCCGGGACGTGATTACGGAGACCTGCAGGCCTAAGACTATTTCGTCCGTATAGGAGTACAAACGCCCATCGCGCCGATCGGCGGCATATCGGTGATCATCCGGCAGTTCCGCGTTTTGCATGTTTGCAATGCGGGCGAGCGCCTCAACGAGGTCATCAGACGCCTCAGTCATCAGCATCGACGCGTTGACTGTGAGAGCAGAGGGCCATCGTTTGACTGACGAATCGCCTGGCTTCGAGGTCTTCGAAATCGCTAAGTTCCACTAGTGAATGGATGAGACCTGAGATCGTTGCTCCCAACATTCGCCTCCTGTTCAACATGACAATTGTCAATCCGGGAAATAGGCCGTGCAGTGTATCCGTGATGTAGTCGGCGGTGGCCACGTCGAATGCATCTGTCCTCACTATCGCGTAAGCGCCTCGGTAACGGTTCCCGAAGTACTCAATTACCGTGTCGGGGCCATCGCCTTGTGAAAGTCCCAATTCCTCGCGGATGGTCTCTTCGTAACGACGCAGCGCCTCCTCTGCCGGGGCTTCACCGACCACGTCGGGCAGTTGAAAACACTTGTACTCCGGCGAGCAGAGAGTGGCCCTCTTCACGATGTGCCGCCCGAGTCGATACGCGCTCGTCGAGACTCCCACGACTCGGGCGTCTGCGGGCATAGAATTTACGGACGCCATCGTTGTCGCTGCGCGATAGGGCACCCACAGCGGCAAGGTGCGGTCGAGCGCCAAATTCGAAAGGTCGGGTCTCAGATAAGCGAAAACCTCGCGGAAGGCCTTGTGCAGAGCATCCAAATCGGTGGTGGCGAACAGTTGTGACGCGAGCATACGAGGCTTGTTCGGGTGCTTCAACCACACAAGTCTTTCGATGCCCAATTCGTCTGCTGCCCGCCCCAAAAACAACTCTGGCACTTCCGACAGAAGGTAGGTGACGTCCTCGACCCAACGACGGGTCAGCGAATCGCCGCCGGCGGTGCGGCTGAACGTCGTGTCCGCTACTTCCTGGGCGATTTGCTCCGCAACGACGTCTGCTGTCTTGGCGTTCCACTTCTTCGACGACGGCCGAAAGGGTAGTAATATGTCCACGCCCGACCTCTTTGCGAGCGGGCTAGCCTTCAGATCATCATCTGAAACGCCGCCCAGAAGCACCGGGATAACCCGCACGTCGTCCTCGATCGTCTGGCGGAACATTGCGATGGTGGCTTCGCGGGTCACGTAGTCGGCGCGTAATGCATCACGGTCGATGAGCAACACCACGACGGTTGATTTCGCTATGGCCTCGGCGATTACCGTGTCGGTCGACGAGCCGCCGCTCAGAAATGTTTTGTCGACCCACGCATCGAAACCCCTGTCGAATAGCTTCGTTTCTAGCTTGGGGATGAGGCTGGTGAGGAAGGCCTTCCTGTGGCGGTGCTGCTGCCACGTGTCATGTTCGTCGAGTTCGTCGAACTCTTCATTCGTCGCGGGTTTCTGCCTGAGGCGGGAACTGTGGCTGAGAAACACGTGGCCGTTCTCGCCGAGCCCCAGACCGCTGGGAACAATCGCCGCACTTTGGATTCCGGTCACGCGTTGCGGTAGCCTCGGCCAGAACTTGCATGGGGCCACCCCCGCGAATGCAGGGCGCGCCTAAGTCTCGTGTCTGCTAGCAGCATTCTTTTACCCCATTGCCATACATCAATGGGAAAGGCTAGCAACGATGAGTTCAATGGACAGTGCAGACGCTGCACGTGTCCGTAAATGCCGCCTTAAAACCACAATCGCAGCCAACAGCGACTGCGGTCCTCGCCGTTTCGCTGAGTTCAGCGACAACTTCAACGGCTGGGTGGCGGCGCCCATCCATCTCCGTATGGCTGTGAGAAGGCCTCCCGTCCATCACGCAGCGAGATCCGCGAGCCCGAGCCGGTGTCGCGCATCCCTAGACGCACGATCAGCGGAGTAGTGGGAGGAGCGGCCGCACTTAAGCCCGAAACTTCGGCGGCGGGGTTGGGCGTCCAACCTTAGGACGTCGCCCTGAACGGTGTTCGAGATACACGGGTCCGCTGTGCACTCGAGAAAGGTGATCGCGGCTCCTCGTCTCCGGCATCTTTGTTCTCGGCGACGGCCGTGTCCAAATCATTAGGCGCGACGGCACCGGTCACTGTCGAGGCTCCACGCGGTGTGCGCGAACTCGATAAGTCATTCGAGCCTGGCCTTCAGCGCGAGGTTCTGAGGAGACAGACCTTGAGGTCAAGGTGGAGCGACTGACTGGTGTCCACAAGAACATCAGGCATGAGTCTTCGCGCTGGTGCATAGATCCACGCAAACCAGTGGTGAGCCCCGTGCGGCGGAAGAAGCTCGTGCGACCCTTGGATGTCAGAGGAAGAGCAGATAGCGATGGCGCCAGAGGTTGCGGTGCGGTCAACGATGCGTTTAAGGCAACGCGCCCATCATGGACACACGATGAGCCAATGTTGTCAACTACTGATGCTGTTAACCGCTGTAGTTCTCTGCTCGGTGGTTGAGCGCTTCCAGTCCGCTGGACGGCCGAGAGCGCCGCGGTCAAGGCCGTCGAGCCACGTGACGGCGGCTGTGACGAGTTCAGCGGGGAATCTGCATCGATGTCCGCGTCCGCTATGGACCAGATCAACACCGAAGCCATCGCGCAGTTGGGTTGGGACGTCGATCCCCTCGCCACCGAAGTAGGTGAAGTGCGATCCGATCAATACGGCGTTGACGGAAGTGTCCGTCGCGATATGTCCCGGATTTGGAACGCCGCCGTCCAAGCTGTGCCGTGAGTCCGCCTGCAGCCACGAACCGTCGTCGGCGTGGCGGTAGATGTTGTCACCATAGGCGCGCTTCAACGCGCCTTGATCAGTCGGGATTTTGCGGGAGAACCGCTTGTCCTTCCAGTAGTCGTCGAAAGTCAACACCTCATCGACGCGCATCGCGTACACGAGCTTGCCGGCCAACTTCTTCTGTGCCGAGCCCGTCCCGACAACCCAGTCGCCGACCTTGGCAGCACGTCGGATGTCAGGTTTGC
The DNA here is from genome assembly GCF_022348085.1 of Mycobacterium sp. PSTR-4-N. Lineage (GTDB taxonomy): Bacteria > Actinomycetota > Actinomycetes > Mycobacteriales > Mycobacteriaceae > Mycobacterium. Next base: position 96,488 of record NZ_JAKRFN010000023.1, read on the forward strand.
AAGTCGCGACGGTGCACCACCCCTCAAATGGGTTCGGGGCGAATCCGAAGTCGTAACGCACGACGTAACTAAAGAGACGCAAGGTCGTCACTAGCAGGCGAGTCGCTTGATCGACCGAGGGGGCACTTTCGTGCCGTCGGGTCCCTGCCAATTGTCCTTGCCGTTGAGCGCGTCGATGATCGCCGCACTGTTCCACCCGACGACAGCATCCGCATACTCGTCGAGCTCGGGGGGCATGTCAGCTCCGACTGCTCCAGGGGCCCACACACCGATGATCCGTTTGTCGGGGAACCGGTTCGCGTATTCGATCTCCCAGCTAACCCATTCGTGGTTCCTGGTCTCCGGGGAAATGATCACGATGATCTTGCCGGCCCACTGGATGCGCTCGGCGAGGATCTGTTTGATGTATGACTCAGCATTGGCGTTGTTAGGAATGTCGCTCGTGACAGACGAATCCCGGACGTTCGCCCCGTTCCTGGCGAGCAGGTCTTTTACCTGACCGACCAGAGCGTCGTCCTCGTGGCGGTGGCTGATGAATGCGTTGTGCTGATCGGCCATAACGTGGGCCTCCTTCATTTCAAGGGTACGGCCGACCCCCGACATTCTTGGTTTTCTACGCGTGCCGGTCGGGTCCCATAAGCTCTTGAACATGCCGGCGCCTGCGATCCTCGACATCTACGTTGTCTGGCACCCAGGGGATGCAGTGGGTGAGGGCATCCTGCGACGCCTGCATGATCACTTCCACTCCCAGGCCTACTCGGGTCTCGCGGGTGGTGCTGTGGAGGTGTACGGGCGAAGTTTGGCATGGGATACGAACGGCGGCGCGGCTCCACGACCGTTGCCCCTGCCTGGAGGCCCACATGAGGTTCTCCAACCAGCGCAGTTCGCGGCGGTCATTCCGGTGTTGGGCCCTGCTCTCAGGAATGCAACTGAAACCGACACGACTTGGGCCAACTACTTCAGGGCATGCGTAGAAGCCAAGAAATCGTCAGTCGTGGTGCTTCCAGTACTCGCACCCGGCGGCATCAACTTGGATGGCTCGGTGCTCGGAGGTGCACTGTCGTCCACCATGTGGCTACCGGCCGAGTCGGTCGCCGTACCAGGGCTGCTTGAACGGAGCGTTGCCCAAGCCATCGCTCAACTGGCTGCAGGGCCGGCGAGCAGAATCAAGGTCTTTGTCAGCCATACAAAGCACCACTCGGCGGGCGAAGCGGGCTTCGACGATCCCGTCTTCGAACAGGTCCGCAGGGCCATCGCGAGGAGTAAGCTGGCGGAGTTCTTCGATGCGCACGACCTCCAGCCCGGAAGTGACTGGGCGGCCCACTTGAAGCAGGAAGCGGGGTCCTCCGCGTTGCTCATGGTGCGAACGGACAAGTATGCGAGTCGTGAATGGACCCAGCGAGAGGTGCTTGAGGCCAAGCGTCACGATGTGCCGCTTGTCGGCCTCATCGCACTTGTCGACGGTGAGGCCCGTGGCTCCTTCCTCATGGATCACGTTCCGACAGTGCCCCTTGCGCGTGGTGATTCGAGTGCGTCAATTGAGAAGGCTCTTGACAGGCTCGTTGACGAAGTCTTGAAACGGGCCCTATGGACGGCGCAGTCGTCGTACATCAGCGCCCAGGGATTCGACTGGTTGCCGGTGCATGCCCCAGAGCCTGTGACTGCCGTCGAGTGGCTCGCGCGGCATAAGGCGAAGGACGCTCAAGACGACCACCTGCTAGTAATTCACCCCGACCCGCCGTTGGGTCCGGACGAGCGCAGCGTGCTTGACGAGATGTGTGAAGTCGCTGGATTTGAGGGGCGCGTTGACATCCTGACACCGAGGACGTTCGCGCTTCGCGGGGGTGAGCTAACGGATGGTTAGTGATCCAGAACTTGTGCCCCGAAATGCGCTGAAGGGCAAACGCATTGCACTCTCGGTGTCTGAAAGCAGCGACCTCGCTCGACTCGGCCTTTACAGTGCGCACCTCGAACTCGCAGTCGCGGAGTTGACGAGGGCGATTGTGTTCGCTGGAGGCGCTGTCGTCTACGGTGGCCGAATCGACTGGGGCTTCACCAACATCGTGCTCGACGAGGCTGAGCGCTACGGATCTTCGACCACGTTCGAGCACTACGTGCCCTATTCGGAGCACTCTGGCGTTGCTCATTCCAAATTGGATGCGTATGCGCGTGGGCTCAGCGTCAAGTCGCGCGTCCTACTCATCGATGCGAATGGCGCTGCGCGCGAAGTCGCCGACGCATCTGCGGCTGGTTTCGCCCGGGGCGATGTCAATACTAGCGACGCCTTGACGTCAATGCGCAAAGTCACGTCTGACGTCAGTGACGCGCGTGTGGTTTTGGGTGGAAAAGTCGCTGGATTCGGTGGCGCCGTCCCCGGTGTAGCGGAAGAGGCTGCCCTGACGGCAACCCTGGGGAAGCCGCTTTATATCGCTGGCGGCTTCGGGGGAGCGGCCACACTGGTCGGACGGATTGCCTACCCTGACCTATACGCGTGGTTGCCAAGTGAACTTCCGGCCGACGTCACGACCGAGGTTGAAGCCTCTGTCTCAGATCTCTTGCCGAATCAGTTGGCTGATGACGGATTAACGAGCAACGAGCGCGCGCTGCTTGCCCAGACCAACCGTCCGGCCGACGTGGCAACCCTGTCGATCTTGGGTTTGTCGAAACTGAGTCACTAGTCCGAGCTCACCGGCTTCTCGGGCACAAACTCCAGTTGGCCGACATCCGCGTTGAATACCACGAAGCCGCCATCATGGGCTAGCAGTTCGCGAAAGACCTTGAAGCCGGCCAGGATTGCTCGCTCCCAGTCCGCGCCAGTTCTTTCCGCGACCTCGAAGTTGGCTGAGACGCTGTCGATGGCTCGGATGAGCGACTGGTCTACGTGTTCGACGCCGTCGAGCAGTCCATGTTCTGCGCCGTAAGCGAAGGCGAGTGCGGAAATACCTTCCTCCAGCACAATCGCGCGCCCACCGTCCTGGTTCTCATCTACGAGTTGATCACTGCGACGTTTGCGGCCGAGTAGTGCGCGTGTCAACGGCGACCAGCCGAGGAATGTGGCGAATGCGAGGTGGAATACGTCGTGGAACCTGTAGCCGTCGGGTGAATCTGACGCGTCAGTGAGTCGATCGCCAACCGCGAGACCATTGAAAAATAGGTCAACGGACGGGCGAGACGCAATGGTCTCGTGGACGGACCGAAATTCGTAGACACCCGACCGTGGAAGCCGCTCGTTGCCGGGGAACGATTGGTCGAAGGGAACCGGGACGCCAGGAATCCAGCGTGCGTTCGTCTTGGCCAGGTTGGCTGCCGCGATGTCACCTAACCTCAGATCCAGCCGGTCGGCGATGGCCGCTACATACCACAGAACGTCACCGAGCTCTTCTGCTATCCGCTCGCGCCAAGTGCTGTGCGCGTCGCCGTCTCGGAGATGCTTCTTGTACTCTGCGGCGACTGAGCCCGCTTCACCGGCGAGGCCAAGCAGGTGAACGACCGTGTCTTCGAGTTGTCGCTGCGGTCGGACGTCGGTTTGCAATGCTGACGTCTGGTAGTCGTTCAGATCCACGCCGGCTCTAGGTGTGAGACGGGCTCGATCTTTTGGGTGTTATTGATGCCCCATTTGGGGGGGAACCACGCTGTTACTCGATCCATCACTGGTGCGAACTTCTGCTTAATGCGCGATCGGCCGCTCAGACCCTGTACATCTGGATGAGCGACTCGCGCGTATTTGTCGATCTCGCAAAAGAGGTTCTGGCAGTCGATGAGTTGGAGTGGACGCCCATTCAGGCCAGAAAAGTTGAGCCCAAGCCGAGCGAAATGTTCGTCCTGCGAGTTGGCCATATAGCGGATGATGTCGCGTTCGATTCCCCGCGCCTCAGCACCGAAGCATTTGCGAATGCCGTCACGCGCTCCTGGACCTGCCACGACGAAGTCCATTTCATCGAAGTCCAGCAACGTCGAATAATTCAAGTCGATAAGCATCTGGAAGGCGAGGAAGTCACCCATGGTGGGATACGAGCGGAGCAGCGCGAATGCATGCTCCATCGAGGGCGAGTTTTGAAGCCGAGCAGGAAGATCGTCATTCATCATCGATTGGATGAGGCGCAGGTGATTGGTGTGCTTCCTGTTAGCGCCTAAACGTGGTGGCGGGATGACGTAGGCAGCCGAATACAGGCGTCGACCACTCCTGAAAGCCTCATTCAGGACTTGGTCGAATTGATCTAGGTCAAAGTCATTCCAGCGCAGCTCGCCTAATTGGCTTTCCAGGAGCTCCCAGGTGCTTATTCGGTTGAAGAACTTGAAGAGCAGAACTCGAAAAGTCGTCTCGTCGGCTGATTGTTCGCCGCGGTAGGCGATACGTTGGATCACGAATTGGCTGACACGGTCCGATGCCCGATAGCAGTTTGTGAATCGAAAGTTCGCGAGGATCGGATCCGTGGTCCACGGGGCGGACTTGCCGCCTATACGGGCCTCGTAGATCGCCTGACGCTCGTAGGCGAATCGCCAATACGTGTCGAACACGGGAGTTGGGCGTATCACGCGCTCCGCGATCTTGATCGTTTCTGGGCGTACCACTGATGCCTTCATCCACCCTGCTTACGCATCGGCCGGTCTCCCCAAGAGCGAACTTGACCACTCTCCACTTTTGTTCCGCGAGGTACCCGAAACCTGGCGGGGGTTCATTTGAAATGGGCTTCGCCGTGCCATGCCGAGTACCGGCGGGCGATCGTCACCGACTTTCATCGAATGCGGGCCCCTCTGCTTGGATTGGACATGGACATGGACAATCTTGTCAGTGACGGGCTGTATGGCGGCTCATTGGTGTGGGCGCGCCGTCGCGTGAGTGACGAATCAGTAGCTGAGGCCAAATTCACGATCCACCACGACGACTGTTCCTGGCCGTCCAACCAGATTCAACCAGGGCGCTCACCGCTGCGGGTGTGTCAGGCGCACCTGTCAATGTCGGCCACATCACGCAGCGGTTCAGGTTGTAGCGCCCATACCCGCCGAGACAAGATGGTGCGGTCGTAACGGCTGAGCTGGCCGATCAGGCGAGTCGCCGCAACGTCGGCGCCCACCGGACCGGCCGCGTGGATGTCGCGGGTGAAACGTCGTCCGAATAGTCGTCGTGCAGACAGAATTGTGCTCTCAAAAGCGAACGGTGCGCGGCGGACCTCGGGCCGAAGAGACGCCGGCGGGACGGACGTGCGGGTGCTCTCGAACGCCCGTGGATCGAGCGCCGTCAGGATCAGGCTGACGCGTTTGACCACGGATCTGGGGGGCCAGCGTCATCACCGGAACCAGTCCGGCGCACGACACGAGACGGGCATCACCGAAGACCGCCGCCGACGCGGCGAACCTGTGCGACACGTGTTCGCCAGTAGCGGTAGTGGCGCTCCGGGGGTTGCGATGGGGAAGGCCCAGATGCGTACCTTGCCGTCGTAGCTGCCGGCGGCCAGTCCTCGCCTGTCGAGGCTGAACGTCACCGAGGTCACCTCGTCGCGGGGCGTGGTAGCTAGAACGCCGGTTACGGAACCCGTTTCGGCGTCCCACAGTCGCATGGTGCCGTCGATACTGGCGGCGGCGGTTCGGCGACCATCGGGTCCGACAGCGACTTTCCCGGTGTGTCCGCTGGCGGGATCACCGAGCGGCTCGCTCGCCCGCAGGTCCCAAATGCGCACCCTGGAATCGTTTCGGCCCGAGAGGATCCGGCCGTCGGACTGAACGCTGCGCCGGTCTGTTCCGCCAGTGGCTGGCGGATCTGGCGGCCCCGCGGCGACGTCCCAAAGTCTCACGGGGTGTCGCTGCTAGAGGCGGTCCGGCTGCCGGCGCGGTTGACGCCACGCCATCCCTTTAATTGGTGTGGCCGGTCAGCGGCGGGCCTTGCGGTGTCATCGTCGCGGCGTCCCAAAGATGCGCGACGAAGTCGTATCCGCCGGAGGCGACGACCCGCCCGTCGGGGGAAATGCGACGCTGTGCATCATGTCGGTGTTCCCCGGTGTCGGATCAGGAATAGGGCCGCCTCCGGTGGTATCCCACAGTCGCAGATCGTGGTCGGTGCCGCCCGAAGATGACGCGTCGCCCGTCGGGACTGAAGCGACGTACGTCGCCGGGCCGGAGTGATTGCCGATCGGACTTGCGAACCTCCACTAGGTGGCGGAATCCGACAATCGAACGGTTCCGTCGTCTCTCGATGAGACGATGCGCTCGCCGTCGGGGCTGAACGCCACGCCGGTGACCTTCTCGGTGTAGCCATCAGCGGTGCGCCGATCGGTGTTCCGTGCTCCAATTCCCACAGGCGGAGCGTTCGTGGTCACTGCCGCCGACGATGCGGCGGCCGGCGGGGCTGAGCATCAGACCGGTGATCGCAGCCGAGTGTCCCCTTAGCACCGTCTCGATCCGGGGTTCGACCGCGGTGTACCACACGGTGATCACACCGTCCGCATCACCGTGGGCGGTTTAACGACCGTCGGCACTCACCCCGACCGCCTTGACCGCGGCCGGCGCCGGAACGATCTTGACGGTGCTACGTTTGGCGATGGTCCCGGTCAACAGTGCTCCGAGGTCCGCGTCCGGGGACATCTCGCGGGCCAAGAGGATCACCTGCAGTGCCAGGACGTCACTGTTCGCGTGCTGACCGTCCAGCATCGGCTAGCCGCGGATCGTCAGGGTCGGCGCCGCGGCGCGGTGCAGTTCGGTTCTGGCCGCGTTTCTCTGCACGTAGAGCGTCGTCGCGGGGACGGAGATTACGGCGACCACGGCCACCGTTCAGATACTTCCGTCACAAGGATCGGGAGACGAGGAAGGTGTCGAGGGAACGCTCCATTCGATCGGCGATGTCGTCGACGGGGTCATCCCCTCCGCTCCATCTGAGTAACTTAGGAACGCGTCGAAGACGAACGGATCGCCCCTCGGAGGGTCTGGCGTCGTTGCCGTCGCCGACGAATCGTCCGCCTTCGGCACGAAACCTGCCGCCGGATATTGCCCCTGCGCCTGATTTCGGGCCCCCCACCCCCGGATGGCGCACCACCCGCGAACCCGTTCGTGGATAGTTGAAACGCCGCGTCACAAGTCGCGCCGCTGAATGGCGGAGCTACGGAGTCGGATACCCGTTATTCGAGTGTTCTACGAGATCGGGAGTGGTGTCCGGAATAATCCCGGTGACCGTCGAGCATGGGGGAGCGGCAATGGAGACAGATCGGGCGCGCGCGGCTGACGATCGATTCAGGATTCTCGCGCTGGACGGCGGTGGTGTCCGAGGGGCGTTCACCGCAGCCGTCCTAGCCGAGTTCGAGGAGCGGACGAACACGACGTGCGCGGAACGTTTCGACCTGATCACCGGCACGTCGACGGGAGGACTTCTCGCGCTCGCCCTGGCGATGGGTCATCCCGCCCGGGAACTGTGCGACCTCTACCGAAACAACGGCCGTGCGATCTTCCCGCTAGACGGCCGACTCAGCCGCCTGCGCGGAACTCTTCGCCAAGTGTTCGGATCGAAATTCGGGCAGAAGGCCCTCCGTGAACAACTCACGAAGGTGCTCGGCAACGAGAAGCTCGGTGGGGCGCGGACCCGACTCGTCATTCCCGCCTACGACATCACCACGGGTCGGGTGTTCGCGTTCAAGACGCGCCATCTCGAGCGTTTCCGGTTCGACGTCGACATCGAGGCAGTTGAGATCGCCATGTGCACGTCGGCGGCACCCACGTACTTTCCCGCGAATCTCCTGCCGCAGCGCGGCAACGCGGCGTATGTCGACGGAGGGATATGGGCGAACGCGCCGGTGATGGTCGGACTCGTCGAAGCCGTCGGCTTCCTCGAAGTGCCGCTCGATCGCATCGACCTTCTCAGCGTGGGGACGACTTCGTCGGTCCCGTCGTTCTCGAACGAACTTCGCTCCGGTCTGCTCGGCTGGGGACCGCATCTATCCAACCTCTTCATGACCGCTCAAGCCCAGGGGGCGGTCGCGATGGCGCAAGTGCTCTGCCGGGATCGGCTACACCGCATTAACGCCGCTGTGCCCGACGACTGGATGGCGATGGACAACACGAAGAGCGTAGAGAAGCTCATCGCCGCCGGCCGCGCGGAAGCGCAGAAGGTCGCCAACTACGCGGTCGTCTCGGAGCGTTTTCTCAACGCCACAGCAGTCACCCCGTTCGTCCCGTTCGGCGAGTCGAGCAGGGCGCGCCAAGTCTGAGCGCCGTCGGACCAGAATGGTCGGCCGGGTGCGCCGATCCCGGATCGGTGCGCCCTCCTGCCGACGCGATTCCCTTGGGTAGAACGTGTTCGGTGCGTTCCGGGCGTCTACTGATGATTTCCGACGGTGCGTGTCGGAGCGTCGCAGCGTCATCGGGGGACTCCGGGCGGTTCGCGCGTTCCCGCGTTCACGGTTGTCTTAGCGGTTCTGGGCGAAGTCGCGGACCCGCACGCCGGTCCGGCCGCCGGGGTCGACGGCGGCCATCAGTATGTGCCCTCCGTCGCGTACCTTCTCAATGGCCGGATAGAGGTCGAGGTACTCCTGGCCGACGTGACCTGGTGCGTCGTTCTCGATGGGCATGATCGAGATCCGGTCGTGGTTGCCCAGTCCATCGAAGAATCCGAGTTCCCAGGGCATCCAGATCGACGCTCGTGACGACGTGGAGGTGGCGTAGATCAGCGAGTCGCACTGTCGCATGCGCTTCTGGAGATTCTCGGCGGTGGTGCGGTCGACTTTCGTTCGGTCGTGGTGAGGGTCAACGAGCCAGTCGACGTAGACGTCGAGTCCCTCTTGTTCCAGGAGGTGCACGACACCCAGGATCGTCTCGGAGTCGTTAGAGCAGTGGCTGAGGAACACATCGAACCGGTCGGTGGCCGTCACCCGCGTCGCGTAATGGCGCAGCACCGCCGCCGGTGGTGCGCTGAGCGCGCGGCGCCGCCCGATGTCGCTCAGCTCGCGTCGAGTGTAGAAACCTAGGGATTGCAGCACTTCCGCCACGGATGGTTCTCCAAATAGTCGGTGGGGCCCGGCTTCCGGTTTACACCGCGTGCGAGACCATCCGCTACGCTACAAAAGCCGCCGACTCGCCGGCCGCACACCAATATCCGGTGTGCCCCCCGGGCGCTTCAGATCGGCGGACAATCGAAGTCGAGACGCCCGAACTGCTCAAGGCGGTCGATGAGACGCGGGCCAAACCGATGCGACGGCGTCCGCAAAGGGCAATTGCCCCGGCGCGCCGAAACTTGACACCCACATATCTTGCGTGCGGTGGCACCTTAGGCTGACCGCATGGGTACGAAGCTCTGTCTAGCTCTGGATCGCGACGCTGACGCGCTGTTGGAATCAAGTCCGTTTGCCCTGCTCGCTGGCATGCTCCTCGATCAGCAGATACCGATGGAGGTCGCGTTCGCCGGTCCGAAGAAGATCGCCGACCGCGTCGGGGGTTTCGACGCCGCGACGATCGCCGACTACGACCCCGAGCAGTTCGCCGCGCTGTGCGCGCAAACCCCTGCGGTACACCGCTTTCCGGGCTCCATGGCCACACGGGTGCAGGCGCTGGCGCAGACGATCGTCGACGAGTACGGCGGTGATGTCACGGCGCTGTGGTCCGACGGCGCCGACGGCGCGACGGTGCTGCGCCGGCTCAAGGCGTTGCCCGGCTTCGGCGAGCAGAAGGCGAAGATCTTCCTCGCGCTGCTCGGCAAGCAGTACGGTGTGACGCCCTCGGGATGGCGCGCCGCGGCGGGTGACTACGGCAAGGCCGGCGCGCACATGTCGGTGGCCGACGTGAGAGACGCCGGCACGCTGGCGAAGGTGCGCTCGTACAAGAAGGAGATGAAGGCCAGGAGCAAGGAGGCCAAGGCGGCCAAGGCCTGACCCTGCGCGCGCCGAGACTGCGGGGAGATCGAGGCAAAGCCCCGAATCACGATCTGTGGGCGGTCTCGGCGTCGAGGACGGTGTCCAACGCCGCCAGCTCGGTGAGCGCCTCGGCCACCGCGCGCCCCGTCGCGCTCGCGGTGTCCAAGCCGTTGGACAGGCAGCGGAGCGTGATGGCGCGGCGGGTCAGATCCGCCACGATGTGCGCCACCTCGGCCGCCGAACGGCCCAGCCGGTCTAGGCCCGCGACCACGACGACGTCTCCTGGGCGGGCATAGCTGAGCAGCGCGAGCAGCCCGGGCCGCATCTTGTCCGCGGAGCCCACTGCCCGATCGGTGAAGATGCGTCGTGAGTCGACGCCCGAGGCGGCCAGGTCGGCGAGTTGGGTCGTGAGGTCCCCCGACGGCGCGCTCGCCGTCGCGTACCCCAGCGTCACCGTCACCTCGCCACGGTCTCACGGGCGCGCCGTCCCCGGTGAAGGGCACGCCGTCGGAGCGTGCTGAACGCATCTCCTGGTAGGTGTCCGCGTGTGCCATTGTGATGTCATGAAGACTCACTTGAGCTGCCCGTGCGGCGAGGCGATCCAGGGCAAGGACGAGGACGATCTGGTCGAGAAGGCCAAGGCCCATCTGTCCGAGGTGCACCCCGGCCGCGACTACGACCGCGACGCCATCCTGTTCATGGCCTACTGACAAAGCCGCGAAGGTGCACCCACGGTAGTCGCGGCGTCGTTGCCGCTACCGAGGATGCACCTTCGCGGTTGGAGGAGCCAGGTCAGGGGACGACGGTCGAGCCGATCGTCGGCATGAACTGGCACTGCTTCTCGGTCGTGGTGACCTGGCCGAAGATCGTCGACATGATGCTGCCGGAACCGGTGTCGGCGATGGCCGTCAGCGTCGTCGGCCCCTGGGGGTTCATGTCGGGCCGGGGTTTCAGCGTGACGCTGCCCGACTTGCCCGTGGTGAGGTTCACCCACGTGGCGTTCAGCGGCAGCTTCTGCTCGGCTGCAGGCCCGGGCGTACCGACGGCGGTGAACACATAGGCGGTCTGGCCGGGCCCGGGTCCGGGCAGCGGGATCGCCGCCGGGCCCGCCACCGAGATGGCGGTCGCCAACACGTTGCCGCCATCGGCGAGGCAGCCGTTGCTGATCGACGGATACAGGAAGTCCTGCGTCACGGGGGTGTTCGGGCCGAAGGCCCCGCCGCCCGGGGTGGTTGCCGCGACGGGTGTGGCGGCAGGACCCGGCGGGGGTGCCGGCGCGGGTGCCGGCGGGGCCGCCGGATCGGGTGCCGGCGCGGGCACG
>NZ_JAKRFN010000024.1 GCF_022348085.1 Mycobacterium sp. PSTR-4-N
CGGCTTCCGCGGACGCCCCGGCGGCGGTGGCGGACGCCCCGGCCAGCGCGGAGGCGCGGCAGGTGCGTTCGGTCGTCCCGGCGGTGCCCCCAAGCGCGGTCGCAAGAGCAAGCGCGCGAAGAGGGCCGAATACGAGAACATGCAGGCCCCCGTCGTCGGCGGCGTGCGGTTGCCGCACGGCAACGGCGAGACCATCCGGCTGGCGCGCGGCGCATCGCTAAGCGACTTCGCCGACAAGATCAACGCCAACCCGGCGTCGCTGGTGCAGGCGCTGTTCAACCTCGGCGAGATGGTCACGGCCACGCAGTCGGTGGACGACTCGACGCTCGAACTGCTGGGCGGCGAGATGAACTACGTCGTGCAGGTCGTCTCCCCGGAGGACGAGGACCGCGAGCTGCTCGAGTCGTTCGATCTCACCTACGGCGAGGACGAGGGCGGCGAGGAGGACCTCGAGGTCCGGCCGCCGGTGGTCACCGTCATGGGTCACGTCGACCACGGCAAGACGCGACTGCTCGACACGATCCGAGACGCGACGGTGCGCGAGGGCGAGGCCGGCGGCATCACCCAGCACATCGGTGCCTACCAGGTGACCGTCGATCTCGACGGCTCCGAGCGGCCGATCACGTTCATCGACACCCCGGGTCACGAGGCGTTCACCGCCATGCGTGCCCGCGGTGCCAAGGCCACCGACATCGCGATCCTCGTGGTCGCGGCCGACGACGGCGTCATGCCGCAGACGGTGGAGGCGGTCAACCACGCGCAGGCGGCCGACGTGCCGATCGTCGTGGCGGTCAACAAGATCGACAAGGAAGGCGCCGACCCGGCCAAGATCCGCGGTCAGCTGACCGAGTACGGCCTGGTGCCGGAGGAGTACGGCGGCGACACGATGTTCGTCGACATCTCCGCCAAGGCGGGCACGAACATCGAGGCGCTGCTGGAAGCGGTCATCCTGACCGCCGACGCGTCGCTGGACCTGCGGGCCAATCCGGACATGGAAGCCCAGGGTGTGGCGATCGAGGCTCACCTGGACCGCGGTCGCGGACCCGTGGCGACCGTGCTCATCCAGCGCGGCACCTTGCACGTCGGTGACTCGGTGGTGGCCGGCGACGCCTACGGTCGTGTGCGCCGGATGGTCGACGAGCACGGCGAGGACGTCGAGGCGGCGCTGCCGTCGCGACCGGTCCAGGTCATCGGCTTCACGTCGGTGCCCGGTGCCGGCGACAACTTCCTCGTCGTCGACGAAGACCGCATCGCCCGACAGATCGCCGACCGGCGCAGCGCGCGCAAGCGCAACGCGTTGGCGGCCCGCTCTCGCAAGCGGATCAGCCTGGAAGATCTGGATTCGGCGCTGAAGGAAACCAGCCAGCTGAACCTGATCCTCAAGGGCGACAACTCCGGCACCGTGGAGGCGCTCGAGGAGGCCCTGCTCGGCATCCAGGTCGACGACGAGGTGGAGCTGCGCGTCATCGACCGCGGCGTCGGTGGTGTCACCGAGACCAACGTCAACCTGGCGTCGGCGTCGGACGCGATCATCATCGGGTTCAACGTCCGGGCCGAGGGCAAAGCGACGGAGCTGGCCAACCGCGAAGGTGTGGAGATCCGGTACTACTCGGTGATCTACCAGGCCATCGACGAGATCGAGAGCGCGCTCAAGGGCATGCTCAAGCCGATCTACGAGGAGAAGGAACTCGGCCGCGCCGAGATCCGGGCGATCTTCCGGTCGTCGAAGGTGGGCAACATCGCGGGCTGCCTCGTGCAGTCGGGCATCATGCGCCGCAACGCCAAGGCGCGGCTGCTGCGCGACAACGTCGTGGTCGCCGAGAACCTCACGATCTCGTCGCTCAAGCGGGAGAAGGACGACGCCACCGAGGTCCGCGAAGGCTACGAGTGCGGTCTGACGCTGACCTACTCCGACATCAAGGAAGGCGACGTCATCGAGACCTACGAACTGGTCGAGAAGGCACGCACGTAATGGCTGATCCCGCACGGGCGAAGCGGCTGGCCAAACGCATCTCCACGGTGGTCGCCTCGGCGATCGAATACGAGATCAAGGATCCCCGGCTCGCCGGGGTGACCATCACCGATGCCAAGGTCACCAACGACCTGCACGACGCCACGCTGTACTACACGGTCATCGGGCGTTCGCTGGACGAGGAACCCGACTACGGCGGTGCGGCCGCGGCGCTGGACAGCGCCAGGGGCGTGCTCCGCACCAAGGTCGGGGCCTCGCTCGGGGTGCGCTTCACCCCGACGCTGGCGTTCGAACGGGACACCGTTCCCGACGCAGCCCACCGGATGGAGGAGCTGCTGGCTCGGGCGCGCGCCGCGGATGAGGATTTGGCGAGAGTTCGCGAAGGTGCCAAGCACGCAGGCGATGTCGACCCGTACCGTGTAACCGGGGCGGAGGACGAGGGCCGGGGGCCAGACGAGGCGGACGCTGAGGACACCGGTGACTTCGACACGCTCGATGACAGACACGACCACTGACGCGTTGATGACCGGTGCCCGGGTCGACGCCCGAGGCGCCGCGGAATTGCTCTCGGCGGCCGGCTCGGTCAGCGTGCTCTGCCACGTCCATCCGGATGCCGACACGGTGGGTGCGGGTCTGGCGCTGGCCCTGGTGCTCGACCGGGCCGGTACCAGCGTGCAGGTGACCTTCGCCGAGCCGGAGGATCTTCCCGACTCACTGCGGTCGCTGCCCGGCTGCGGGCTCCTCGTGGCGCCCGACGAACTGCGCCGCGACGTCGACCTGGTCGTCACCGTCGACGTGCCCAGTGTCAACCGGCTCGGGGCACTGTCGGATCTGGTGGCCGGCGACCGACCGGTGCTGGTCATCGATCATCACGCCAGCAACCAGCTGTTCGGTACCGCCAACTTCGTCGACGAGACCGCGGATTCGACCACCATGCTGGTCGCGGATCTGCTCGACGCCTGGGGTCGACCGATCGACGAGGCGATCGCGCACTGCGTCTACGCGGGCCTGACCACCGACACCGGATCGTTCCGCTGGGCCAGTGCCCGGGCGTTGCGGCTGGCCGCGCGGCTGGTCGAGCTCGGTGTCGACAACGTTTCGGTGAGTCGCGCGTTGATGGACACGCACCCGTTCGCGTGGCTGCCGATGCTGTCGCGCGTGCTGGGCACTGCGCAGCTGGTTCCCGAGGCCTGCGACGGGCTCGGCTTCGTCTACGCCGTGGTGTCGCATCAGGAATGGAACGACGCCCGGCCCGAAGAGGTGGAGAGCATCGTCGACATCGTGCGCACGACGCAGGAGGCCGAGGTGGCAGCGGTGTTCAAGGAGATCCGGCCGGCGCAGTGGTCGGTGTCGATGCGGTCGAAGGCACGCGATGTCGCGACCGTCGCCGCCACATTCGGCGGCGGCGGTCACCGGTTGGCCGCGGGTTTCTCGGCGACGGGCAGCGCCGAGGATGTCGTGGCGGCGCTGCGCAGGGTTCTTGGCTGACTTTTCTTGTCTGACACCGACGGGGCCGTGGCGCCCGCCACCAGCCGGCGGATCGCCGCTCTGGCTTTCCCGGCACTCGGCGTGCTCGCCGCTGAACCTCTCTATCTTCTGTTCGACCTGGCCGTGGTCGGGCGTCTCGGCGCTCTGAGCCTGGCCGGGTTGGCGATCGGTGCACTGATCATGGGTGTGCTGAGCTCGCAGCTGACGTTCCTGTCCTACGGCACCACTGCGCGTGCGGCGCGCTCCTACGGCCGCGGTGACCGTGCGGCCGCGGTCGCCGAGGGTGTGCAGGCGACGTGGCTGGCCGCTGCGATCGGGGCGGTCATCGTGGTCGCCGTGCAGATCTTCGCGGTTCCGCTGGTCACGGCGCTCGCCGCCGGCGGCGACATCGCGGCCGCGGCGCTGCCGTGGTTACGCATCGCGTCTCTGGCGGTCCCGGCCATCCTGGTGGCGGCCGCAGGCAACGGCTGGATGCGCGGCGTGCAGGACACTGCCCGCCCGCTGCGCTACGTCGTGATCGGGTTCGCGATCGCGGCGGTGCTGTGCCCGACGCTCGTCTACGGGTGGTTCGGCGCACCGGCTCTCGGTCTGGCCGGCTCCGCGGTGGCCAACGTCGTCGGTCAATGGCTCGCGGCGGCGCTGTTCCTGCGCGCGCTGCGTGTCGAGCGCGTGCCGATCCGTCCGCGCCCGGCGGTGCTCCGCGCCCAACTGGTGATGGGCCGCGACCTGGTGATCAGGACGATGGCGTTCCAGGCGTGCTTCATCTCGGCGGGCGCGGTGGCGGCGCGCTTCGGCGCTGCGGCCGTGGCGGCCCACCAGGTGGTGCTGCAGCTGTGGAGTTTCCTTGCGCTGGTGCTCGATTCGTTGGCGATCGCGGCGCAGGCGCTGGTGGGTGCCGCGCTGGGCGCGGGCAAACTGCGGCACGCGCAATCGGTGGCCTGGCGGGTGACGGCGTTCTCCGCTCTGGCGGCCGGGGTGCTCGCCGCGCTCTTCGCGTTCGGCGCCTCGGCGCTGCCTGCTGTGTTCACCGACGATCGCGCGGTGCTCGACGAGATCAGCGTGCCGTGGTGGCTCTTGGTTGCACAGCTGCCGGTGGCTGGGCTGGTGTTCGCGCTCGACGGTGTACTGCTCGGCGCGGGCGATGCCCGGTTCATGCGCACGGCGACGGTGGCCAGCGCGCTGCTGGGGTTCTTGCCGCTGATCTGGCTGTCGCTGGTGTTCGGGTGGGGGTTGCTCGGGATCTGGTCGGGGCTGAGCACGTTCATGGTGTTGCGGCTGGTGTTCGTCGGTTGGCGCACGCTGTCGGGCCGCTGGCTGGTCCCCGGCTGACCTCCCGTTGTCCCGCGAGCGCGCGCGTCTGCACAGCGGCGCGCCGCCTGCTCCGTACATCTGCGTGCGCTCGTCGAGCCGCGAGCGCACGCGTACTTTCGGCTGCACCCGCGTGTCGGCGTACAGACCCGCGCTCTCGCCGAAGGACCGTCAGCGCACCTGGCTGCGGCCGCGCTCGATCACCGTCGCGCGGCTCGCCGCGATGTCGTCGCCGGACGCGCTCTTCATCCACTCCCGCGCCGACGCGGCCTCCAACCACAGCGGCCCGCTGGTCTGCGTGTCGTCGATCAGGTGGTAGGACCGCATCAACGCACGCACGGCTTTCTGGTTGTTGCCGACGATCGACGTCGCGACTTGACGTGCGGTCTCGAGAAGCTGATCGTGCGGCACGACCTGCGTGACCAGGCCGGTGCGCAGCGCCTCGTCGGCCGACAGGTAATCCCCGGTCATGCTCATCCGCCGCGCCATCCCGACACCCACCTTCTGCGGCAGCCGCACCGACAGCCCCCACGTCGGCAGCAGCCCGACACGGGCATGGGTGTCGGCGAAGCGTGCGTGCTCCGACGCAATCAAGATGTCGCAGTACAGCGCGATCTCCAGACCCCCGGTGACAGCCGCGCCGTTGATCGCCCCGATCACCGGCTTGGACATCGGCGGCCATTTGGGAGAGATGTCGGGCAGCTCGGTGGTGTCGCCGAGCTCCTTGAGGTCGAGCCCCGCGCAGAACACCGGGTCGGCGCCGGTGACGATCACGACGTCGACGCTGTCGTCGTTCTCCGCCTCGCGCAGCGCCGCGTAGAACCGGCTGCGCAGCTCCGCGGACAGCGCGTTGCGTGCCTCCGGCCGGTTGAGCGTCAGCGTGCGGATTCGGTCGCGCGTATCGATGAGCAGAACGTCGGAGGCGTTGGTCATTCGCTCACCGTATCGGCACGTCGACGCGCGCCTATGGTGGAGGGCATGTGCCGAAACATCACCGAACTACGCGGTCTGGAACCGGCGGCGACCGACGAGGAGGTCGAAGCCGCTGCGCGCCAGTACGTCCGCAAGGTCAGCGGCATCACCCGGCCGTCCGGCGCGAACGCCGAGGCATTCGAGTCCGCCGTGGCCGAGGTAACGGCGACCACGCGGCGTCTGCTCGCCGGGTTGCAGCCGCGCCGGCAACCGCCGAAAACCGTTCCACCGCTTCGCCGTCCCGAGGTGCGGGCCCGGCTCGCGCAGACGTGACAGCCACCCTGACCAGTCCTGCGCTCAAGGAGTGGAGCGCGGCGGTGCATGCTCTGCTCGACGGCAGGCAGACGGTCTTGCTGCGCAAAGGCGGCATTCACGAGAAGCGCTTCGACGTCGCCGCGGAGCGCTTCCTGCTCTTTCCAACGGTCGCACACAGCCACCTCGAACGGGTGCGTCCCGAACACCGCGATCTGCTCGAGCCGGCTGCCGCGGACAGCACCGAGGACGAGATCGTGGTGCGCGCCGGTGCCCACGTGGTCGCCGCGATCGAGGTCGTCCACCCGGAACACCTGAATGCCATTGCCGCCGAACACATCTGGACGGCAGACTCCGTGCGCGAGGACCGTCTCGACTTCCGGCCGAGACATCGGCTGACCGTGCTCGTCGTGTCCGCCGCGGCGCTGGCCGAACCCGTGACGTTGCAGCGCACCCCCGACTACCGCGGCTGCACCAGCTGGGTGAATCTGCCGATCACGCCGCAGTGGGGCCCACCGGTTCACGACGACGCAACCTTGAACGACATCGCCGCACGCGTGCGCCGCTCAGTCGGCTGACGGCAGCACCAGCCGCGACCGGCCGTCCAGCGTCACCGTGTGCTTGGCCGTCGCCAATGACGTTGCCGTGGAGAGGCTTTCGCCGGTTCCCAGGTTGCGGACGAAGCGTGGATGCGATCCGCCGGCGATGAGGACCCGGATGCGTGAACCTGCCGGGAACACATGAGCCATCGCGTCGAGAGCGATTCGGACGCAGTCCACGTCGGGCACCGATGCGAGGTATCCGTCGCTGACATTGCGCGAACGACCCTGCGCGTCCACCTCGCTGATGCGCACGAACACGTCGTTGTAGGGGTTCGTGCATCGGTGACCGAGCTCCATGAACGGCTCGCCGATGACGCGAAGGTCCGCGGCCAGGGGAGTGCTGGTGAACGTGAGCACGTCGGCACGACGGGCCAGCGCGCTGTCGTCGCGGTAGCCGGCGGCGGGGGAGAGCAGCCTCCCGCCGATCGTCGGGGTGGGGTCGGAGGGGTTGAAGACGAAGGTGGCCTCCTCGCCCGGCGCAGGTGGCTGGTCGGCGAGGCGGTGGACCGGATGCAGATAGAACACCTGCTCGGTCGACGCGGGCGGCCAGTCCGGCAGGTCGTGCCAGCCCACCCCGTCGCCGGCGCCGCCGACATGGATGCGCACCGGTGATTCGCGGCGCAGTGGGGCGCCATCTGAATCGGCACCGAGGTGCGCGGCGAGCCAGTCCAACGATTCCCGCAGAGCGGTCGGCGCCGCGCTGGTCATCATGTGCGAATGGGTCCACGGGCCCACCGTCAGGCCGGTCGTCACGCCGCGCGAGCTCAGCTGTCGGTACTGCTCGAGCGTCTGCTCGAGGAACAGGTCCTGCCAGCCGCTGAACAGCAGCACCGGCACGTCGCTGCGCTTCAGCGCGCCGCCGAGGTGCAGACCCGTCCAGAACGGGTCCGTGCTCTCGGGGTGGTCGAGCCAGGATTCGAACCACCTCGCCCCGTCACCGAGCAGCGCCCTGCTGGACTCGCCGAGCGGAACGCCGAGCGACGCGGCGGTGACCTGCCGCTGCGCGCGGGCCTGCCGCACCAGCTGCCGCAGCCGATGACCGTCTTCCTGACGGCCGACGAGATCGCTCCAGCCCAGGAAGTCGTTGAGCGCGAACGATCCGGTGCCCCAGCGTGGCCCGGTGACGTCGTGCGGGCCGACGGTGATCACGGCGGCCTTCAGTTCGGGTGGCGGGTCGGCGAGCAGAGCCCACTGGGTCCACCCCAGATAGGACAGCCCGATGGTGCCGAACGTGCCGGTGAACCACGGTTGTTGGCGCAGCCAGACCACGGTGTCCGCGCCGTCGTCGACCTCATGGACGAACGGGTCGAAGACGCCGCCGGAACCGAAGGTGCCGCGCACACTCTGCAGCAGCACGTGGTAGCCGCGCGCGGCGTACACCCGCCCGTAGAGCGCGGCGAACGGCCAGGCCCGGCCATACGGGCCGCGCACCAGCAGCGTGCCCGCGGGCGCGCCGGTGCGCGGGACATAGTGGTCGGCGACGAGTTCGACCCCGTCGCGCATCGGCACCCGCAGTCCGTGCTCGACGTCGACTTCGGTGCTCGGCGGGGGAAGGTGGAGCAGGCTGGACAGCCGGCTCGTCACGGCATGCTTGACGCTCACCTGCGCCAGGTTACGGAGTGCTCAGAACTTGTAGAACGGAGCCAGCTCGTGCGCCCGCTGCAGGTTGGTCTGCATGCAGTCCGGATCGGGCTCGGAGTAGATGGGCGAGTAGAACAGCGACTGCTGGATCACGCCATAGCTGGTCTTGAACGCGATCATGCAGGTGATCCACCACCGGTTGTTCCAGTCGGTGGGCTTCATGATCCAGTACTGCGCAGCGCGGTGGCCGTCGATGTCGAGCTCGACCGCGTCGGGCGGCAGCGTCTGCTCATAGGTGCGCCAGACGAACGCCTCGACGGCCATCTGATAGTTGCCGGCGTCGTAATGGCAGCGCAGAGCGTCCTCCGGGTCGGGCGGGGTGTAGGCGAGCCCGATGCGCTGGACGACGTCGAGTGGGATGTCCCGGCACGGATCGAACGGATCGGGGTTCACCGTCTCGATCACCGGCGATTTGATCGTCGTCATCGGGATGTCGGTGGAGCGCAGCTGAACCGCGCCCGGACCGGCCGTCGGATCCGGCTGCGCCTGCCACACCACCACCACGGCGGCGACGAGAGCACACAGTGCCGACAGCAGTCGCGCCTTCGCGAGCATCGCACCCCTCATGTCCTGATCCGGCCCCGTCCCTGCCCGGAGTGTAACGGCCGGCGACCGGCCGCACGGCAAGACCTTAGAACCTGTTCTAGTTGCCGGGCGGCGGGGGTGCGCGGGCCACCAGTAGGCTGACGGGTTGTGAACTCCGAGGATCGCCGCCCGACGCTGTGGGCGGTCAGCGATCTTCACACGGGGCACACCGGGAACAAGCCGGTCACCGAGTCCCTGCACCCCGCCTCGCCGGATGACTGGCTGATCGTCGCAGGTGACGTGGCTGAGCGCACCGACGAGATCCGGTGGGCGCTCGACCTGCTGCGCAAGCGGTTCGCGAAGGTGATCTGGGTGCCGGGGAATCACGAATTGTGGACCACGACGCGTGATCCGATGCAGATCTTCGGCAAGTCCCGCTACGACTACCTCGTCAGCATGTGCGACGAGATGGGTGTGATCACCCCCGAGCACCCGTTCCCGGTGTGGACCGACGAGGGCGGGCCGGCGACGATCGTGCCGATGTTCCTGCTCTACGACTACTCCTACCTACCGCAGGGGGCAGGCACGAAGGCCGAAGGTCTGGCGATCGCCAAGGACCGCAACGTCGTGGCCACCGACGAGTACCTGTTGTCGGCCGAGCCGTACTCCACGCGCGACGCGTGGTGCCGAGAGCGGGTCGCCTACACGCGTAAGCGGCTCGAGGACCTGGACTGGATGGACCAGACCGTCCAGGTCAACCACTTCCCGATGGTGCGTGAACCCTGCGACGCACTGTTCTATCCCGAATTCGCGATGTGGTGTGGCACCACCGCGACCGCCGACTGGCACACCCGCTACAACGCGGTGTGCTCGGTGTACGGGCACCTGCACATCCCGCGCACCACCTGGTACGACGGAGTGCGCTTCGAGGAGGTGTCGGTCGGTTACCCCCGCGAATGGCGGCGCCGCAGGCCGTACCGCTGGCTGCGTCAGATCCTGCCCGATCCGCAGTACAGCCCCGGTTATCTCAACGAGTTCGGTGGGCATTTCCAGATCACCCAGGAGATGCGAGATCACGCCGAGAAGATGCAGCAGCGCATCCGGGACCGGGCATGATCGCCGCACAGCTGCTCGCCGGGGTGCTGCCCGGCGACGTCGACGGCCTCGCGGCGGCCGAATTGTATTCGGACCCGCAGGAATTGGCTCCGCTGCCCGAGGAGGAGCCGCTGATCGCCAAGTCGGTGCCGAAGCGCCGCCGGGAGTTCATCAGCGCGCGCTACTGCGCTCGGCAGGCGCTCGTCGAGCTCGGCGCGGACCCCGCCCCGATCCTGAAGGGGGAGAAGGGCGAACCGCGCTGGCCCGACGGCTTCGTCGGCAGCCTCGCCCACTGTGAGGGATTTCGCGGCGCCGCCGTCGGCCGCAGCGAGCAGGTCCGTTCGGTGGGTATCGACGCCGAACCCAACGGCGTGCTACCCGACGGTGTCTTCGACGCGATCAGCATCCCGGCCGAGCGTTCGGAACTGAGCACTCTGCCCTCTGGTGTGCATTGGGATCGAGTCTTGTTCTGCGCCAAAGAGGCAACGTACAAGGCCTGGTTCCCGCTGACCCGGCGCTGGCTGGGTTTCGAGGACGCCCACATCACCTTCGACGTCGACGGATCGGGCGAGGCCGGCACGTTCACATCGGAGATCCTGATCGATCCCGAGGCGCTGAACGGTCCGCCGCTGACCTCGCTCACCGGTCGCTGGGCGGTGCAGAGCGGCATCACGCTGACCGCGATCGTGCTGTGAGTGCGCCGGGCCTGGTCATCGTCGACAAGCCGGCCGGGATGACGAGCCATGACGTGGTCGGCCGGTGTCGCCGGTTGTTCGGCACCCGCAAGGTGGGCCATGCGGGGACGCTCGATCCGATGGCGACCGGCGTGCTCGTCGTCGGTGTCGACCGGGCCACCAAGATCCTCGGCCTGCTGACTGCGACCGACAAGTCCTACGACGCGACGATCCGACTGGGCCAGGCGACCACCACCGAAGACGCCGAAGGCGAACTGCTGCAATCGATTTCGGCGGCCGAGGTGACCGACGAGCAGATCGAGGCGGCGATCGCGCCGCTGCGGGGCGCCATCGAGCAGATCCCGTCGGCGGTCAGCGCGATCAAGGTGGCCGGCAAGCGGGCGTATCAGATGGTGCGCGAGGGCGACACGGTGGAGTTGGCGGCCCGCCCGGTCCGCATCGACCGCTTCGATGTGCGCGACGTCCGGCGGCAGGGCGACTTCGTCGACGTCGACGTGGTCGTGGACTGCTCCAGCGGCACGTACATCCGGGCGCTGGCGCGTGACGTCGGGGCGGCACTGCGTGTGGGCGGCCACCTGACCGCGTTGCGGCGCACGCGCGTCGGGGGATTCGGACTCGATCAGGCACGCACGCTGGAGCAGCTCGCAGACGACGCCCGGCTCAGCTACACCCTCGACGAGGCATGCCTACAGGCGTTCCCGCGCCGCGATCTCACCGAGGAGGAGGCGATCGACACCGGCCACGGCCGCCCGCTGGCAGCCGCCGGGATCGACGGCATCTATGCGGCGACGGCGCCGGACGGCCGGGTCATGGCTCTGCTGCGCGACGCCGGGCAGAAAACCGCATCGGTCGTCGTGATCCGGCCGGCCACGCTGTAGAACTGCTTCTCGTGAAGGACGACATCCTGTACTCGCCGGAGACGAGCGCGCTGCTGCTGGCGATGACGGCGCTGCAGTGCGTGCACGGCGCCGAACCGCGTGCAGCACTCGACCGGGCCTACGAGATCTGGCGCGACCACGACCGCCGGTCGTACGAGTTCTCCGAACTGGTTGCGCTGGTGGAGGAGCTGTCGAGCCGATGATACGAAATCGCCTCAGGGCCTTGAGTTTTCAGGCGTAGAGCTTCTCGAACTTCTTCACCGAGGCGTCGATGTCGCCCTTGACCGCCCGCGCGGCCGCGGCGCCGATCGGGCCGAACAGCGGAGCGCCGCCGAGATCCATCCGCATCGTGAACGTGCAGCCGTCCGTGGTGTCGGCGACACTCATCGCCAGCTTGTAGCGCGTGCCGCCGACGCCCTCGCCGCTGATCGCCAGCTTCTTCGGCGGATCGAACTCGCGGATCGTCCACGTCACCCGGTTGCGCATCCCCTTGGCGCCGGCGACCCCCACGATCGTCGTGCCGACCGCGAGCTCGTCCGGCAGATCCGAGCGCCAGCCCTGATGCATCACCATCCAGTCGCCGAGCGACGACAGGTCGGACACGTGCTGCCACGCCGTGTCGGCCGACATCGGCAACGACCGGGACAGTTCGAGTTTGGCCATCTGGTGTGCGCTCCTATGCAGTGTGTGCGGTGACCCAGATCGCGTCCGCGGCCGGGCTCCCCAGATCGACGGTCATCTCCTCCGGTCCGCCGCTGTCGTGCGGATTGTGCACGGCGACCGAGATCATCCCGGCGAAATCGCGGCGTGCCACCACGCGGATCTGCGAATCCAGGTTGATGCCGACGGAGTCGAAGTAACGCAGCATCTCCGGATCGGCGTCGGAGATCCGGGCGATCGTGCCCGCCTCACCGTTCTGGCACGCCGACAGCTGGCGGGCCGGTGGCGTCGGTACGCGGCCGTCGGCGGCGGGAATCGGGTCCCCGTGCGGGTCTCGCGTGGGGTATCCGAGCTTGGCGTCGATGCGGTCCAGCATCCGGTCGGAGACGGCGTGCTCGAGTACCTCGGCCTCGTCGTGCACTTCATCCCAGCCGTAGCCGAGCTCGCGCACCAGGAACGTCTCCATCAGCCGGTGCCGGCGGACCATGGCCAGCGCGGCCAGGCGTCCCGCGTCCGTGAGCGTCACCGCGCCGTACTTCTCGTGGTCGACCAGACCCTGGTCGGCGAGTTTGCGGATCGACTCCGACGCAGTACTCGCCGACACACCGATCCGCTCCGCGAGCAGCTTGGTGCTGACCTTCTCGTGGGACCACTCCTGGGCCGTCCAGATGACCTTCAGATAGTCCTGGGCCACCGTCGTCAACTCCGGCGGCTTGGCGTCAGGACTCATAAGTCCAAGAGTTTAGGCAAACATCACCTGATCCGGTGACGTCGCTTCGCCACTGTTCGAGCCTGCGTCGCCGGCACACCGTAGGCTTGCGGCGTGCAACGCTGGCGGGGTCAAGACGACATCCCCACCGATTGGGGCCGGTGCGTCGTCACCATCGGGGTGTTCGACGGTGTCCACCGGGGTCACCAGGAGTTGATCAACGGCGCGGTCAAGGCCGGCCGTGCCCGTGGGGTGCCCACGGTGCTGATGACATTCGATCCGCATCCGATGGAGGTCGTGTTCCCGGGCAGCCATCCCGCTCAGTTGACGACGCTGACCCGACGTGCCGAGCTCGTCGAGGAGATGGGCATCGACGTGTTCCTCGTCGTGCCGTTCACCGCCGACTTCATGAAGCTCACGCCTGAGCGCTACATCCACGAATTGCTCGTCGAGCGTCTTCACGTGGTCGAGGTCGTGGTGGGGGAGAACTTCACGTTCGGCAAGAAGGCCGCCGGCAACGTGGAGCTGCTCCGCAAGGCCGGTGAGCGGTTCGGGTTCGCGGTGGATTCGCTGAGCCTGGTCGCCGAACATCACCGCGACGAGACGGTCACCTTCTCCTCGACCTACATCCGGTCCTGCGTGGACGCCGGCGACATGGTGGCCGCAGCAGAGGCACTGGGCCGCCCGCATCGCGTGGAAGGCGTGGTGGTACGCGGCGACGGCCGGGGCCGGGGACTGGGCTTCCCGACCGCCAACGTCGCCCCACCCATGTATTCGGCCATCCCCGCCGACGGCGTCTACGCCGCCTGGTTCACCGTGCTGGGGCACGGACCGGTCGTCGGCACCGTGACGCCAGGTGAGCGCTACCAGGCCGCGGTGTCGGTGGGCACCAACCCGACGTTCTCCGGGCGCACCCGCACGGTCGAGGCGTTCGTGCTCGACACCAGTGCCGATCTGTACGGGCAGCACGTCGCCGTCGACTTCGTCGCGCGGCTGCGGGGTCAGGAGAGGTTCGATTCAGTCGACGAGCTGATCACCGCGATGAACGCCGACACCGACCGCGCCCGCACGATCCTGTCCGCGCGCTGAGCGGATTGGCGACCGCATCGCCGCCGCTGTTAGACTCCTCGCCGACCTGGCGCGCGCTGCAGTTCGCGGTGGCCGCGCCCTAGATTCTCACTCGCGGACCGAATCGATGGAGTTGTTTCGTGGCGCTCACTGCCGAACAGAAGAAGGAAATCCTGGGCCAGTACGGCCTGCACGACACCGACACGGGGTCGCCGGAAGCCCAGGTCGCTCTGCTGACCAAGCGGATCTCCGATCTCACCGAGCATCTCAAGCAGCACAAGCACGACCACCACTCGCGCCGCGGCCTGCTGCTGCTCGTCGGCCGTCGTCGCCGGCTGCTCAAGTACGTGGCCCAGGTCGACGTCGCGCGCTACCGCTCGTTGATCGAGCGCCTCGGCCTGCGTCGCTGACGCGCTAACGTCACACGGGTGGCGACACCCGATTACGTCCTGGGAAGCGACGACGCCGAGATCGAACGCCTGCAGGGGCAGGCCGCGATCATCGCCGAGCCGACCGAGGTGCTGTTCCGGCGCGGCGGCCTGCGCGCAGGCATGCGCGTTCTCGATCTCGGCAGCGGTCCCGGTGACGTGTCGTTCCTCGTCGCCGGCATCGTCGGCAGCGAGGGTTCCGTCGTGGGCCTCGAACAGGATCCGGCCCAGCTCGCGGTCGCCGAGCGGCGTCGCGACCAGCTCGGCCTGCACAACGTCACCTTCGCTCAGGGCGACGCCCGCACCTTCGCCGGCGACGAACCGTTCGACGCGGTGGTCTGCCGGCTGCTGCTGATGCACCTGCCCGATGCCGCCGACGTGCTGGCCCACCACCGGCGCAATCTGCGTCCCGGCGGGGTGTTCGTCGCCGTCGACTACGACATGACCGGCGCCCGCGCGCTGCCCGAGGTCGACCTGTTCACCCGCGTCGGAGGCTGGATACACGCAGGTTTCGGCCACGCCCAGGCCGATCCGAGCGTCGGCATGCGGTTCCCGATCCTGTTCGACCAGGCCGGTTACGCCGATGTCGGCACGCTGGGCCTGCAGGTGTACTTCCCGCCGCAGGCCCGTCAGGCGGCCGGTCATGTCGTCGGCGTCGTGCGAGCCCTCGAAGACGCGATCATCGCCTCCGGCGTCGTGACCGCGGACGAATTGGACGTCACGACGCTGGAGGAACGCCTGGCCGCAGCGATCGAGGACCGGGGCGCGGTCTGGACCATGCCGACCATCGTGGGTGGCTGGGGCAGGCGCGCCTGATCGCGTCGTTTTTCTTCCGACAGCGGCCGCAGAGTACGATGGCCTGGTTCGGCCCTGGTTTCATCGAGTCGGACACCTGGGTGCGGTCATCGCAGACCCGCGAGTGCCGTTCCCGCACGTCGCATCGCCGACCCGCTCGATCGCGCGGTCTTCGGTAGTGGCTGCCGGATACGAAAGCCGGCAGCTTCGATCGATGGCCGTAGCCGCATCGAAAGCGGTGGTTGACGCGCTGTGACGACGCAAAACAGCGAATTGACCCAGAGAGGCCGTACGGACGTCCATGTCTGTAGTTGAAATCGAAGACGGTGTGTTCGAATCCACCGCCACCATCGACAACGGGAGCTTCGGCACCCGCACCATCCGGTTCGAGACCGGTCGGCTGGCCCAGCAGGCCGCCGGCGCCGTCGTCGCCTACCTCGACGACGAGACCATGCTGCTCAGTGCCACCACCGCCAGCAAGGCGCCCAAGGAGCACTTCGACTTCTTCCCGCTCACCATCGACGTCGAGGAGCGGATGTATGCCGCGGGTCGCATCCCCGGCTCGTTCTTCCGCCGTGAGGGTCGTCCGTCGACCGACGCGATCCTGACCTGCCGTCTGATCGACCGGCCGCTGCGCCCGTCGTTCGTCAGCGGACTGCGCAACGAGATCCAGGTCGTGGTCACGGTGCTGAGCCTGGATCCCAAGGACCTGTACGACGTGTTGGCGATCAACGCCGCGTCGGCATCGACGCAGATCTCCGGTCTGCCGTTCTCCGGCCCGGTCGGCGGCGTGCGCGTCGCGCTGATCGACGGCCAGTGGGTGGCGTT
The DNA here is from genome assembly GCF_022348085.1 of Mycobacterium sp. PSTR-4-N. Lineage (GTDB taxonomy): Bacteria > Actinomycetota > Actinomycetes > Mycobacteriales > Mycobacteriaceae > Mycobacterium. Next base: position 15,917 of record NZ_JAKRFN010000024.1, read on the forward strand.
CCCGACCGTCGAGCAACTCGAGCGCGCCGTGTTCGACATGGTGGTCGCGGGGCGCAAGGTCGAGGATGACGTCGCGATCATGATGGTCGAGGCCGAAGCGACCGAGAACGTCATCGAGCTGGTCGCCGGCGGTGCAGGTGCACCGACCGAGACCGTCGTGGCCGAGGGCCTCGAGGCGGCCAAGCCGTTCATCGCGGTGCTGTGCGACGCGCAGGCCGAGCTGGCCGGCTCGGCCGGCAAGGAGACCGCCGAGTACCCGCTGTTCCCCGACTACGGCGACGACGTGTACTACTCGGTCGCCTCGGTTGCCACCGACGCCCTCTCCGAGGCGCTGACCATCGCCGGGAAGAACGAGCGCAACGACCGCACCGACGAGATCAAGGTCGAGGTGCTGCAGCGGCTGGCCGAGCAGTACGCCGGCCGCGAGAAGGAGATCGGCGCCGCGTTCCGCTCGCTCACCAAAAAGCTTGTGCGCCAGCGCATCCTGACCGATCACTTCCGCATCGACGGCCGCGGTGTCACCGACATCCGTGCGCTCTCGGCCGAGGTCGCGGTCATCCCGCGCGCCCACGGCAGCGCGCTGTTCGAGCGCGGCGAAACCCAGATCATGGGTGTCACCACGCTGGACATGGTCAAGATGGCCCAGCAGATCGACTCGCTGGGGCCCGAGACCTCCAAGCGCTACATGCACCACTACAACTTCCCGCCGTTCTCGACCGGTGAGACCGGCCGCGTCGGCTCGCCCAAGCGCCGCGAGATCGGCCACGGTGCGCTCGCCGAGCGTGCCCTGGTGCCGGTGCTGCCGAGCGTCGAGGAGTTCCCCTACGCGATCCGCCAGGTGTCGGAAGCGTTGGGCTCCAACGGGTCCACCTCGATGGGCTCGGTGTGTGCCTCGACCCTGTCGCTGCTCAACGCCGGTGTGCCGCTGAAGGCGCCGGTCGCGGGTATCGCGATGGGCCTCGTCTCCGACGACGTCGAAGTGGACGGCAAGACCGAACGCCGCTTCGTCACGCTGACCGACATCCTCGGCGCCGAAGACGCGTTCGGCGACATGGACTTCAAGTGCGCAGGCACCAAGGACTTCGTCACCGCTCTGCAGCTCGACACCAAGCTCGACGGCATCCCGTCGCAGGTGCTGGCCGGTGCCCTGGCCCAGGCCAAGGACGCCCGGATCACGATTCTCGAGGTGATGGCCGAGGCCATCGACGCCCCCGACGAGATGAGCCCGTACGCCCCGCGGATCACCACGATCAAGGTGCCGGTCGACAAGATCGGTGAGGTCATCGGACCCAAGGGCAAGATGATCAACTCGATCACCGAGGAGACCGGCGCATCGATCTCCATCGAGGACGACGGCACGGTGTTCGTGGGCGCGTCCAACGGCGAGGCGGCGCAGGCGGCGATCGACAAGATCAATGCCATTGCCAACCCGCAGTTGCCCAAGATCGGCGAGCGGTTCCTCGGAACCGTGGTCAAGACAACCGATTTCGGTGCGTTCGTGTCGCTGCTGCCGGGCCGTGACGGGCTGGTGCACATCAGCAAGCTCGGCCGCGGCAAGCGGATCAACAAGGTCGAGGATGTCGTCAAGGTCGGCGACAAGCTGCGCGTGGAGATCGCCGACATCGACAACCGCGGCAAGATCTCGCTGGTTCTCGTCGCTGAGGAGACCACCGAAGCTGCCGGTACGGAAGCGCCGGAGGCCGCACCCGCCGATGCCGCGACCGCCAGCAGCTAGCACGCCGGCACTGCGCCGGGGGCACGGCAGCGGCGACGCGGTCGACAAGTCGACGGCGATCCGTCGGACGGATCTGCCCGGTGGCCTGCGTGTGGTCACCGAGCACATCCCGCACGTGCACTCGGCGTCGGTCGGTGTCTGGGTCAACGTCGGATCGCGTGACGAGGGCCGCAGCGTGGCCGGTGCCGCGCACTTCCTCGAGCACCTGCTGTTCAAGGCGACCCCGACCCGCACCGCCGTACAGATCGCGCAGGCCGTCGACGCCGTCGGTGGGGAGCTGAACGCGTTCACCTCGCGCGAGCACACGTGCTACTACGCACACGTGCTCGACACCGATCTCGCGCTGGCTGTCGACCTGGTCGCGGATGTGGTGCTGCGGGGGCAGTGCTTCGCCGACGACGTGGAAGTCGAACGCGACGTCGTGCTCGAAGAGATCGCGATGCGCGACGACGATCCCGAGGACACCCTCGGCGACGTCTTCTTGTCGGCGATGTTCGGCGATCATCCGGTGGGCCGGCCTGTGATCGGCAGCGTCGAGTCGATCTCGACGATGACTCGTGCGCAGCTGCACTCCTTCCACCTCCGCCGTTACACGCCCGACCGCATGGTGGTGGCGGTGGCCGGAAACATCGATCACCGCGAGGTGGTCGCGCTGGCGCGTGAGCATTTCGGCGGCCGGCTGGTGCGTGGCCGCTCGCCGGTGCAACCCCGTAAAGGCGCGGGACGCGTCGGCGGCCGGCCGACACTGCAGGTGATCAAGCGAGACGCCGAACAGACCCACCTGTCGCTGGGGGTGCGCACGCCGGGCCGGCACTGGGATCACCGCTGGGCGGTGTCGGTGCTCAACACCGCACTCGGCGGTGGGCTCAGTTCCCGTCTGTTCCAACAGATTCGGGAGACCCGCGGGCTCGCGTACTCGGTGTACTCGACGGTGGACACGTTCGCCGACACCGGCGCGCTGTCGATCTATGCGGGGTGCCTGCCCGAGCGATTCGACGAAGTCGTGCGGGTGACCACCGACGTACTCGACGAGGTCGCACGCGACGGCATCACCGCCGACGAGTGTCGCATCGCCAAGGGTTCCCTGCGCGGCGGACTTGTGCTGGGACTGGAGGATTCGGGTTCGCGCATGAACCGGCTGGGACGCAGTGAGCTGAACTACGGGCAACATCGCACCATCGCCGAGACGTTGGCCCGCATCGACGAGGTCACCCTGGACGACGTCAATGCCGTTGCCCGACAACTACTCACCCGTTCCTTCGGGGCGGCCGTACTGGGTCCGGTACGGGGCCGTCGGTCGCTACCGCGGCCACTGCAGACGATTCCGAGATGAGCGTCTCGCGGCGCGGACTCCTGATCGGCGGGCTGTCGCTGGCTGGTCTCCTCGGCTGCTCGCGGCCGACCGTGTCGGCTGACCCCGCCGAGCCCCTGCCGCCGGTCGGTGATCGGATTGCCGCGCTCGGTCGCCGGCACAACGCACGGATCGGTGTCTATGCCGCCGATCTCGGCTCGGATCGCACCGTGGAGCTCGGTGCCGACGACACGTTCGCGATGTGTTCCACGTTCAAGGCGTATGCATCAGCGGCGGTGCTGCAGCGCGCACAGCAGGGCAGGCTGGCTCTCACCGATCCGATCGCGATGCAACGCGGCGATATTCGCGAGCACTCGCCGGTGACCGAGCCGCGCGTGGGCTCGGCGATGACGCTGGCGGAACTGTGTCAGGCGGCGCTGCAGCAGAGCGACAACGCCGCAGGCAATCTGCTGCTGCGCACCTTGGGCGGGCCGCCGGCGATCACCGCGTTCGCTCGCAGCGTCGGCGACGAGCGCACGCGGCTGGATCGCTGGGAGACCGAGCTGAACACCGCGATACCCGGCGATCCACGCGACACCAGCACGCCTCGCGCACTGGGCGTCGGCTTCCGGGCCGTACTGATCGGTGACGTTCTCGACGTGGCGCACCGTCAGATGCTCGGGGACTGGATGCGGGCCAATCAGACGTCGAGCATGCGGGCGGGCCTGCCGGACGGGTGGGCGACCGCGGACAAGACCGGTAGCGGGGGATACGGCACCACCAATGACGTGGGCGTCGCCTATGGGACGCAGGGGCAGCGGTGGCTGCTGTCGATCATGACCCGTTCCGCCACCGACGATCCCGACGCCGAGAGCCTGCGGCCGCTCGTCGGGGAGATCGCCGCGGCGGTGGCGCCGGAGCTATCCCAGCCGGCGTGAATTGTCGCGGTGCAGCACGAAGAAGTACGGCGTGCGGATGCCGCGCAGATCCATGGCGCCCAGCACGCTCTCCTCGCCGAGCCGCCGGAACACGTCGTTGATGGGCAACTGGTCGTAGATCATCGTCGCGGTGTCCACTCCTCGGTAGCGCGTGGTGCGCAGCCGCGCCTTCGGTCCCCGCGCGGCGAGCACCGGTCGCAACGCGGCGATGACACCGGAGAGGTTGCGCTGCTTGAGCGCCGGGATCTTGGTGGCGATGCCGAGCCCGGCGAATGCGGGCAGCGGGTTCAGCGGCCACAACCCGGCGCCGTCGCGGGTGGGGAACAGCAGTGGGTGCACCGTTTCGCTGTCGGTGTACTGCTTGCCCCACCAGCCGCTGGCCTCGAGCATGCCGTCGAGGGGGTGGCCGGTCGGGACCTCGGCGCCGTGCCAGGTGCCGAGCATGAATTCGGTCTCGACGGCAGGCAGTGAGTCGAACAGCGCGAGCGCGTCGGACGTGGTCGTCGGGGCGCCGGGGAGGACGTCGGACAGAACAGACATGCCGGCATTCTACTTGACACCCGTCAAGTAGGGCAGACTGTGGGCATGTCCGAGTGCCCGTGCGGGCGCGGCGTGGCCGCGCAGCAGTGCTGCCTGCCGTTGCTCAAGGGTGAGCGGCAGGCGCAGACGGCGGAGGAGTTGATGCGCTCGCGCTACACGGCGTTCGCCGTCGGGGATGCCGAGTACCTCTGGCGTACCTGGCATCCGCGGACGCGGCCGGAGCGGGTGACGATCGATCCGGCCGTGCAGTGGACCGGACTCCAGATCCTGGACACCGGTACCGATACCGACACCGACACCGTCGAGTTCCGAGCGACCTACCGGGAAGGCCAACGAACCGGGACGCTGCATGAGCGGTCCCGGTTCGCTGTGAGAGCCCGTCGCTGGTTCTACATCGACGGGGAGGTGTCGTGACGGAGCGTCAGGCCAGCAGGCCGGCCGGATCGGTGAACGGCAGACCCAGATCGGTGGCGACCTGCTCGGAGAGCAGCGCCCCGTCGTGCGTCGAGAGTCCCTTGGCCAGAGCGGCATCGGAGCGGCACGCCTCGCGCCAACCCTTGCCGGCCAGCTTGAGCACATACGGCATGGTCGCGTTGGTGAGCGCGTAGGTCGAGGTGCGCGGCACCGCACCGGGCATGTTGGCCACGCAGTAGAACACGGTGTCATGCACCGCGAACGTGGGATCGTCATGTGTGGTGGGCCGCGAATCCTCGAAGCAGCCGCCCTGGTCGATGGCGATGTCCACCAGTACCGCACCCGACTTCATCGCTGCCACAGTCGAATTCGTGACGAGCTTGGGCGCCTTCGCGCCGGGGATCAGCACGGCGCCGATCACCAGATCGGCCTCGGTGACCGCGGCCTCGAGGTCGAGGCTCGAGGAGTAGCGGGTCTCGATCGCGCCGCCGTACTCCGCATCGATCTTGCGCAGGATGTTGATGTTCAGGTCGAACACCGTCACGTGAGCGCCCATGCCCCAGGCCACGGCTGCGGCGTTGTCACCGGCCATGCCGCCGCCGATCACGACGACCTTGGCCGGAGCCACGCCGGGAACGCCGCCCATCAGAACGCCGCGCCCACCTTGCGTGCGCATCAGGTGGTACGCGCCGACCTGCGCCGAGAGCCGGCCGGCAACCTCGCTCATCGGGGCCAGCAGGGGCAGAGCGCCGTCGGCGGTCTGCACGGTCTCGTAGGCGATGGAGGTGGTCTTGGACGCGAGGAGGGCGTCGGTGCACGGCTTGGAGGCGGCCAGGTGCAGGTAGGTGAAGAGCGTCTGCCCGGCCCGCATCTTGGCGTACTCCGGCTCGATGGGTTCTTTGACCTTCAGGAGCAGTTCCGCTTCACCCCAGACCGTGTCCGCATCGGCGACGATCTGCGCGCCGGCGGCCTTGAAGTCGCCGTCGGTGATCGCCGAGCCGTCGCCGGCGCCGGACTGGACCATGACCTCGTGGCCACGCTGGGTCAGCTCGGCCACTCCTGCCGGCGTGATCGCGACCCGGTACTCGTTGTTCTTGATCTCGGTCGGCACACCGACGCGCATTTTCGCTCCTGAAATCGGGGGGAAGTTCCCTCAAGTGTGAAGAAGCCTCGATACAGACACAATATTTATGACGAAAATTCGCTACGCTACGGTCATGGCGGAAGAATCGGCGACGACGTCGGCATCAGTACAGGCCTCCTCGAAGAATGTTCGGGCCGTGATCGACGACGTCGACCGCCGAATCCTCACCGCCCTGCACGCCGACGCACGGCTGCCCAACAGCGCGCTGGCCGATCTCGTCGGCATCGCGCCGTCCACGTGTCACGGACGGGTGCGTCGGCTCACCGAACTCGGTGTCATCCGGGGCTTCTACGCCGATATCGATCCTGCCGCGATCGGGCTCACGCTGCAGGCGATGATCTCGGTCAGCCTGCAAGCCAACGCTCGCGGCAAGATCCGCAACTTCATCGGCCAGATCCGGCGCAAGCCTCAGGTGATGGATGTCTACTTCCTCGCCGGCGCCGACGACTTCCTCCTGCACGTCGCCGCCCGCGACACCGACGACCTGCGAAAGTTCGTGGTGGAGAACCTCAACGCCGACGCGGATGTGGCCGGCACGCAGACGTCGCTGATCTTCGAGCACCTGCGCGGCGCCTCGCCGCTGTAGCGGGATCAGGCGCCTGCGAAGCGGCGTACCCACGAGAACCACTGCGCCATGCCCTCGCCGGTCTTCGCGCTGACCGGCAGCACCTCGGCGGTCGGGTTGACCTGACGGATCCGCTCGGTGTAGGTCGCCACGTCGGCATCCAGGTAGGGGGCGAGGTCGATCTTGTTGAGCAGCACCACATCCACGGCCCGGAACATCACCGGATACTTCAGCGGCTTGTCCTCGCCCTCGGTCAGCGAATAGACCATCGCCTTGGCGTGCTCGCCCACGTCGAACTCCGCCGGGCAGACCAGGTTTCCGACGTTCTCGATGATCACCAGGTCCAGCGCATCCAGGTCCAGTCCGGCCAGCGCCCGATTCACCATCGGGGCGTCGAGATGGCATTCGCCGCCGAAACCGTTGTCGGTGTTGAGCAGTGAGATCTGCGCGCCGCGCCCGGCCAGGCGCGCAGCGTCGAGATCGGTGGCGATGTCGCCTTCGACGATGCCCACCGACAGCTCACCGGCCAGTTCGTCGAGCGTCGCGCTCAGCACCGCGGTCTTGCCGGAGCCCGGTGAGCTCATCATGTTCAGCGCGCGAATTGCGTTGCTTGCGAAGATCTCCCGATTCTGCGCAGCGCGAAGATCGTTCTCGGAGAATATCGCCTCGAGCACATCGATACGCTGACCCGCGGTCTGGTAGCCGCTGTGATCGCCGTGATCGTGATCGTGATCGTGACTGTGCACGGTGCCGTCATCGTGGCGGTGGAACCTACCCACGGCGCTGCCCCGCCGCTGTTTCGGTGGCGACATCGATCGACGTCACCAGGAACTCCTCGCCGCGGATCACGCTCACCTCGGCGCTGTGGCAGGCCGGGCAGCACACCGACCACCGCGAGCTGATCTCCGACTCCCGTCCACACGCACGGCAACTCACGGCCGCCGGCACCTGCTCGAGTTCCAGCGCCGCTCCGGCCAACCCGTCGTGTTCGGCCACGATCGACCAGCAGAACATCAGCGAATCGGCGACCACCTGCCGCAGGGCCCCGACGCGCACTCGCACCACCTCGACCGGCCGGCCCTCGGCGTGGGTGCGCACCACGCCGGCGATGGCGTGGCACAGCGACAACTCGTGCACACCGCTCAGCGTAATCCCGACCGGGGGTCGGAAATGCGCAGAAGTCTGTGCCGGATTTCGATAGTTGGTCATGCCGTGCGGAGTTAGCCTGGGGCGTCTGACGGTTCGAGGAGTCCGCGCCATGAGCGCATGCACGCGTGTCCGGGTGAGCATCACCGGCGTGGTTCAGGGCGTCGGATTCCGCCCGACGGTGGCCCGCATCGCCGCGGCGCATCGGTTGACCGGGTTCGTGCTCAACGATGCCGGTTCGGTGCAGTGCGAATTCGAGGGTCCGAGCCCGCAGGTCGACGCGGCCGTCGACGCGCTGCGGACGGCTCCGCCGCCGCTCGCCCGCATCGAGACCTTCGTCGTCACAGCCCGACCGCTCCGCGACGACGGAGCGTTCCGCATCCTGGACAGCGCACGCCGAGGCAACGGGGGACATCGCACGTTGGTTCCTCCCGACATCGCGACCTGTCCGGACTGTCGCCGTGAGCTGTTCGATCCCGCCGATCGGCGCCACGGCCATCCGTTCATCACCTGCACCAATTGCGGGCCCCGCTACACGGTGATCACCGACCTTCCCTATGACCGGCCGGCCACCACGATGGCCGGCTTTCCCCTGTGCGCTCGCTGCGCCGTGGAGTATGCCGATCCGATCGACCGGCGCTATCACGCCCAGACCATCTCCTGTCATGACTGTGGGCCGCAGTTGACGTGGAACGGGCCCGTTCTCGGGCGATCTGCTCTCGAATCCGCGGCTGCGGCGCTGCGAGCCGGCATGGTGGTCGCGATCAAGGGCGTCGGCGGCTACCACCTCGCCTGCCGCGCCGACGACGACGCCGCCGTCGCGCTGTTGCGCCGGCGAAAGAACCGGCCCGCCAAGCCGTTCGCGGTGATGGTCGCCGATGTGGATGCCGCGCGGCGGATCTGTGTGGTCGACGCTGCCGCCGAGCGGGCCCTCACCTCACCGGCCGCGCCGATCGTGCTGCTGCCGGCACGCCGAGGCCGCGTCAGCGCGGACGTGGCGCCCGGCCTGGGCGATCTCGGGGTGATGCTGGCCTACACGCCGGTTCACCATCTCCTGCTCGCCGGGTTGGACGTTCCTGCGCTGGTGATGACGTCAGCCAATCAGGGCGGTTCCCCGATCGTCCATCGCGACGAGAACCTCGACTGGATCGACGGTCTGGCAGACGCCGTGCTCGGCCACGACCGCCCCATCCACGTGCCGTGTGAAGACTCAGTGGTGGGGATCGCCGACGACGGGCATGAGATTCCGTTGCGGCGGTCGCGTGGCTACGCGCCGCTGCCCGTCGCGCTGGACGTGCCGACGGGGGTGATCCTGGCGACCGGCGGTGACCTCAAGACCACCTTCGCGCTCACCGATGATCGCGGTCGCGTGCACCTGTCCTCACACCTGGGGGACATGGCCGACCCGCGCACCCAGGACTGCTTCACCGCGGCGGTCGATCACCTGATGTTCTTGACTGCCACGGTGCCCACCGTCGTGGCACACGACATGCACCCGCGGTACGCGACGACGGGGTGGGCACGGCGGCACGCCGATCGGCTGGAGGCCGTGCAGCACCACCACGCCCATGCGGTCTCGCTGTTGGCCGAGCACCGGAGGCTGGACCATCCGATGATCGCGATCGCCTACGACGGAACGGGTTTCGGCACCGACGGCACCATCTGGGGCGGCGAACTGCTCGCTCTCACCGGGACCGCTGGGTTCACCCGGGTCGCACACCTGGCACCGTTCTGGTTGCCGGGCGGCGAGGCGGCCGTCAGGCAACCAGCGCGCATCGCACTGGACCTGCTGCGCCGCGCAGGCATCCACCCGACCGACGACCTTCCTCCGGTCGCGGCGCTGGGGCCCCAGGGGCTTCATGTACTCACCCAGCAGTTCGCGCGCGGGGTGGCGTGTGTGCCCACCACCAGCATGGGACGGCTCTTCGACGCGGTCGCCAGCCTGCTGGGGGTCTGCCAGCAGGTGACCTACGAGGGTCAGGCCGCGGTGGAACTCGAGCATCTCGCACGCGGCGGGCGCGACCGCCGTGTGATGCGTTTCGACGTCGCCGGCGGTCTGCTCGATCCCGCACCGGTCGTCACGGCGGTCGTCGACGGCGTGCGCGCCGGCGCGGCGCGCGAGGACCTGGCGCGGTCGTTCCACGACGCGGTGATCGACGCGACGGTGCGGGCGGCCGTCGCTGCCGCAGCCGACGCCGGAATCCCGACGGTGGGTCTGACCGGTGGTGTGTTCGCCAATCGGCTGCTGCTCGAGGGAATCTCGGCGGGCCTGCGCGCCCGCGGACTGGAGGTGCTCACCCACCGGGTGGTGCCGTGCAACGACGGTGGTCTGGCACTGGGGCAGGCCGCGATCGCGGCCCTGCGCCGCTCGACCCATCGAGAGAGGAGTGAGTTATGTGCCTCGGTATCCCCGGCAGGGTGACCGCGATCTGGGACGAAGCGGGGACGCGGATGTCCACGGTCGACTTCGGCGGGACCACCAAGACGGTCTGCCTCGCGTATCTGCCGGACATGACGATCGGTGAGTACACCATCGTCCACGCCGGTTTCGCGATCACCCGACTCGACGAGGCATCGGCACAGCAGACGTTGCGCATGTTCGCCGAACTGGGTGTGCTGGACGAGGAGCTGGCAGGCGAGCAACCGGCGGGGCGAAGGGGCACGGCGTGAAGTACCTCGACGAGTTCCGCGACCCGACCGCCGCACGAGCCCTGGTCGACGCGATCCGCCGCCGGGCTACGAGAACCTGGACGGTGATGGAAGTCTGTGGTGGACAGACTCATTCGATCATCCGCAACGGGCTGGACCAGTTGCTCGACGGCGCGGTCGAGTTCATTCACGGGCCGGGCTGCCCGGTCTGCGTCACACCGCTGGAGATGATCGACCGTGCGCTGGAGATCGCCTCGCGCGACGACGTCATCTTCTGCTCGTTCGGCGACATGCTCCGGGTGCCGGGTAGCACCCGGGATCTGTTCTCGGTGCGGGCCCGCGGTGGGGACGTCCGCGTCGTGTACTCGCCGCTGGACGCCACGCGCGTCGCCGCCGACAACCCCGACAAGCAGGTGGTGTTCTTCGGTGTCGGCTTCGAGACCACCGCGCCGGCCAACGCGATGGCGGTGCTGCACGCACAGCGTCTGGGCCTGACGAACTTCTCGGTGCTGATCTCCCATGTGTTGGTGCCACCCGCGATGACGGCGATCCTGTCCTCGCCCACCAACCGCGTCCAGGGGTTCCTGGCCGCCGGGCACGTCTGCTCGGTGATGGGCACCTCGGAATACCAGCCGCTCGTCGACCGGTTCGGTGTCCCGATCGTGGTGACCGGGTTCGAACCGCTCGATCTGCTCGAGGGTGTGCGCCAGGTGGTCGACCTCCTCGAGGACGGCACACCGGAGCTCCGCAACGCCTACCCCAGGGCCGTCTGCCCGCAGGGAAATCCGGCGGCCCGCCAGACACTCGCCGAGGTCTTCGCCGTCACCGACCGGCAGTGGCGCGGTATCGGGATGATCCCGCAGTCCGGCTGGACGCTGTCGCCGCGGTACGCCGAGTTCGACGCTGAGCGCCGTTTCGGCGTCGGTCATCTGCAGGTCGCCGAGTCCGCCGAATGCCATGCCGGTGAGGTGCTGCAGGGCCTGCTCAAACCGCACGAGTGCCCGGCGTTCGGCCGCACGTGCACGCCGCGTACCCCGCTGGGGGCCACGATGGTCTCCAGCGAAGGCGCGTGTGCGGCGTACTACCAGTTCCGGCGCCTGGCCAATGTCTGAGGCGCCGCCGTCCGTCGACCCCTCGGACTGGGTGTGCCCGCTGCCGCTGCGGGAAACGGCGCGGGTGGTACTCGGCCACGGTGGGGGCGGGGTGCTGTCCGAGGAACTCATCGAGAATCTGTTCCTGCCCGCATTCGGGGGACGGTCCGGACCGTCGCGGGACTCGGCGGTGCTGTGCACCGGCGCCGGCCGCATCGCGATGACCACCGATTCCTATGTGGTGCAACCGCTGTTCTTTCCCGGTGGCAACATCGGGGACCTCGCGGTCAACGGCACCATCAACGACTTGGCGTGCAGCGGTGCCCGGCCGATCGGCATCACGGCGGGCTTCATCCTGGAGGAGGGTTTGGAGCTCGACGTGCTCGGCGCGGTGGCCACGGCGATGGGTGCCGCCGCCGCGGCGGCCGGCGTGCCGATCGTCACCGGCGACACCAAGGTCGTCGGAAAGGGCAGCGCCGACCAGCTTTTCGTCAACACCGCAGGCGTCGGCGTCGTGCCACCCGGGGTGGACGTCGGACCGGAACGCGTGAGGCCCGACGATGTGGTGATCGTCTCCGGTGCCCTCGGCGAGCACGGCGTGGCGATCATGAGCGTGCGCGAGGGCATCGACTTCGGCACCGAGGTCCGTACCGACAGCACCCCGCTGCACCGGCTGGTGGACTCGATGGTGGCCGCGGGCGGTGCCGGGGTGCACGCGCTGCGCGACCCGACCCGGGGCGGACTGGTCGCCTCGGTGGTCGAGATCGCGCTTGCCGCGTCCGTCGGCGTCGAGCTCGACGAGGCAGCGATTCCCGTTCCCGAAGCCGTCGCGTCGGCCTGCTCGTTTCTGGGCCTGGACCCGCTGCAGGTCGCCAATGAGGGCAAGATGGTGGCGTTCGTCGCCGCCGAGGAGGCCGAGGCCGTGCTCGCCGCGATGCGCGCCCGACCCGAGGGAGCCGAAGCGGCGGTGATCGGGCGGGTGGTCGCCCAACATCCCGGTATGGCGATCACGCGGACACCGTTCGGCACCACGCGGGTCGTGGAACGTGAACTCGGAGAACAGCTTCCGCGAATCTGCTGACGATCAGCGCCGCAAGGTCTCCGACGGCGCCTCGCCCCACCGTTTCCGGTACTCGACCGAGAAACTGCCGAGGTGGTGGAAGCCCCAGCGCTCGGCGACGGCCGTCACCGTGACACCGTCGGAGGGGATCGCATCGGTCAGCTCCTCGTGGACTCGTTCGAGGCGGCGCTCCCTCACGAACGCCATCGGCGACAGACCCAACTCGGAGCGGAAGCCCTGCTGGATCGACCGGACGCTCATGTGGACCGCCGACGCCAGCGAATCCATCGTGATCCGTTCGGCTAGATGGTCTTCGATGAAATCCATCGCCTGCTGGATCACGGTGCGCCGCGGGTCGGGAGGCGACGGCTGGGTGATGTCGGCGTGATAGTTCGACGGCTGCAGGTAGAGCAGGCTGCTCATGACCAGTTCCTCGACGGGCCCGATCGCGCGGCCCTTCTGGATCAGCGAGCCGGCGTGGTAGACCTCGGTGTGCACGAGCTGCACCGCGGCGTGCCACCGCATGGCCGCTTCTGTCGCGAGATCGAACTCCGGCTCGAAGACCAACGGCCGCATCAGGTTACGGCCCAGAAGCCGCGTCACGTGAGCTGTCATCGCCTGGGACTCGATCCGGATCAGCAGCTGCGGGGTGTCGACGCCGAGCTCCAGCCGCAGCGGTACTCCGGGGCTGGACACCAGGGACCGCATGGTGTTGGCCTGGAACGTCGCCGACGGATGGACCACGGTGGCGACGCCGTTCATGGGCATGTGCACGCCGTAGTAGCGGCCCGACTCCGGGATCTCGATGGTGGCGGGTACGTGCAGGTCCAGATACAGCATGCTCACGTTGCGCAATCGCACGCCGTGCATCGTCGCAGCGAATCCGTGCGCCTCCGCGGGATCCACCGTCAGGCTCAGCGGGGACAGGGCGCGGCCCATCAATCGCGCCGCCTTGGCGATGTCCTCGGTATAGAAGATCTCGTGTCCGGTCAGTGCCGGCGGGACGCCGCGGGAGCGCACCTTGCGGCGTACCGGGTCGCTGGTGCGGCGGATGTCGATGTAACCGAGACGGGTCAGGCGGGACATCAGGCGTGGGGTGCGCGGGCTGCAAAGGCAAGGCTAACTTCGCACTCTGCGAAGAGGTTTCGGTTCCGCACGGCAATACTCCTAAACATCGGCCTCGTTTCAGCGTAGCCATCTGTGCGCAATCCTGATAGGAGTTGCGCGAAAGCGATAGGCAGCGCGGGGTCGGCTGAGTACCTTTGGGGAGCAGTGAGCTTCCCTCGCACGGGGGAGCCCTTGTGGGAGGTTCAGCATGGGAGCCAACGGAGAAGCCGGAATCCCCGTCCTGGATCCGCCGGTTCCGGCCGGACCGTCGGCCGCGGTGCGCGACCGTCTCGACGATCCCCGCGTGGCCGACGCCCTCACCACGTTGCTCGAGCACGCCGACCTGCTCGCCGTGCTCGTCTCCGGGCTCGACGCCTTCGTGCGCCGCGGCGACGACATCACGGCGAACCTCACCTCGGCTCTAGGCGAGTTCAAGGGCCAGTCGGTACCGCTGAGCCAGTTGTCGGCGAGCCTGAGTGAACTCTCCGGCGGGCTCGTCCACGCCGCGCCGGCGCTGACCACGCTGTTGCGATCACCACTGGCCGACCCGGCCGGAGCGGAGGTGATCGCCGCGCTCGGCGAGGCCATGGTGTCGGCGCGCCGGTCCGCCCCGCCGGCGCCCCGCGGAGTGCGCGGCCTGTGGAAGACGGTGCGCGGTGCGGCCAAGGACCCCGACGTGACACGCGGCGTGGTCTATCTGCTCGAGATGGCCCGCGTCTTCGGTCGACGAGTCTGACAAGAGCACAACGGAATTCGCTCCGCAGGGCAGGCCCTGCGGTGATCGAGAGGAGTACTCATGGCATCGGTGCTGTGGTTCCAGGGTGGTGCGTGTAGCGGTAACACCATGTCCTTCCTCAATGCCGAGGAACCGAACGTCGTCGACCTGATCGTCGACTTCGGTCTGGACCTGCTGTGGCATCCATCGCTGGGGCTCGAGCTGGGCCAGAACGCGCAGAAGTTGTTCTCCGACTGCGCAACCGGTGAGCGACCTCTCGACATCTTCGTGTTCGAGGGAACCGTCATGGAGGCCTATGGCGGCCGCGCGGACATGTTCGCCGACCGTCCGATGAAGGACTGGGTCACCGACCTCGCCGGCGCCGCCCAGATCGTGGTCGCCATCGGGGATTGCGCCTGCTGGGGCGGCATTCCGGCGATGGAGCCGAACCCGTCGGGGTCCACCGGACTGCAATTCCACAAGCGGGAGAAGGGCGGCTTCCTCGGCCCGGACTTCCGGTCCAAGATGGGTCTGCCGGTCATCAACGTGCCCGGGTGTCCTGCTCACCCGGACTGGATCACCCAGATACTGGTCGCACTCGCCACCGGGCGCGCCGGCGACATCACCCTCGACGACCTGCACCGGCCGGAGACGTTCTTCAAGACTTTCACCCAGACAGGGTGCACACGCGTGCAGTTCTTCGAATACAAGCAATCGACGATGTCATTCGGCGAAGGAACCCGAACCGGTTGCCTGTTCTACGAATTCGGCTGCCGCGGCCCGATGACGCATTCGCCGTGCAACCGCATCCTGTGGAACCGGCAGTCCTCGAAGACGCGGGCCGGCATGCCGTGCCTGGGCTGCACCGAGCCGGAGTTCCCGCATTTCGATCTCGCGCCGGGGACGCTGTTCAAGACCCAGAAGGTCAGCGGCATGATCCCCAGGGAAGTGCCCGAGGGAACCGATCACCTGACGTACATGGGCCTGGCCGCGGCCGCGCGCATCGCTGCGCCGCAGTGGTCCAAAGAAGACATGTTCGTGGTCTAGGGCCACTGAAAGGACTCGCAATGACGTCACAATTGGATCTGTTCGTCAGCCCGCTGGGCCGCGTGGAGGGTGACCTCGACGTTCGCGTCACGATCGACGACGGAGTCGTCACGTCGGCGTGGACCGAGGCCGCGATGTTCCGCGGCTTCGAGATCATCCTGCGCGGCAAGGACCCGCAATCCGGACTGGTGGTCTGTCCGCGCATCTGCGGCATCTGCGGCGGCAGCCATCTGTACAAGTCGGCCTACGCCCTGGACACGGCCTGGCGCACGCACATGCCCCACAACGCGACGCTGATCCGCAACATCTGTCAGGCATGCGAGACGTTGCAATCGATTCCGCGCTATTTCTACGCGCTGTTCGCGATCGACCTGACCAACAAGAACTATGCGAAGTCGTCGCTGTACTCCGAAGCCGTCCGCCGCTTCGCGCCCTACGTGGGTACCAGCTACCAGCCGGGCGTCGTGCTGAGCGCCAAACCCGTTGAGGTGTACGCGATCTTCGGTGGCCAGTGGCCGCATTCGAGTTTCATGGTGCCCGGCGGGGTGATGTGCGCCCCCACGTTGAGTGACGTCACCCGCTCGATCGCGATCCTGGAGCACTGGAACGACAACTGGCTGGAGAAGCAGTGGCTCGGCTGTTCTGTGGAGCGCTGGCTGGAGAACAAGACCTGGGAGGACGTGCTGGCCTGGGTCGACGAGAACGAGGCGCAGTACAACAGTGACTGCGGATTCTTCATCCGCTACTGCCTGGATGTCGGCCTCGACAAGTACGGCCAGGGAGTCGGCAACTACATCGCCACCGGAACCTATTTCGATCCGACGCTCTACGAGAACCCGACCATCGACGGACGAAACGCCGCGCTGATCGGTCGATCCGGCATCTATGCCGGGGGCCAGTGGCACGAGTTCGACCAGGCCAACGTCCGCGAGGACGTGACGCACTCCTTCTACCAAGGGGATCGGCCCCTGCACCCGTTCGACGGAGAGACCATCCCGATCGATCCGGAGCTCGGTCGCAAGCAGGGCAAGTACAGCTGGGCCAAGTCGCCCCGCTACGCCGTGGGCGATCTCGGCAACATCCCGCTCGAGGCGGGGCCCCTGGCGCGGCGGCTCGCTGCGGCGGGTCCCAACGCGGCTGCCCATCAGGACGACGATCCGTTGTTCCTGGACATCATGAACAAGATCGGCCCGTCGGTGATGGTGCGCCAGCTCGCTCGTATGCACGAGGCGCCCAAGTACTACCAGTGGGTTCGGCAGTGGTTGGACAACCTGGAGCTGAAGGAGAGCTTCTACTCGAAGCCGACCGAGTACGCCGAGGGCAAGGGGTTCGGCTCCACCGAGGCCGCGCGCGGTTCGCTGTCGGACTGGATCGTCATCGAGGACAACAAGATCAAGAACTATCAGGTGGTGACGCCGACCGCGTGGAACATCGGGCCGCGGGACGGTTCGGATGTCCTCGGCCCGATCGAACGGGCGCTGGTCGGTTCCCCGATCGTCGACGCCGAGGACCCGGTGGAACTCGGTCACGTGGCCCGCAGTTTCGACTCGTGTCTGGTGTGCACCGTGCACGCCTACGACGGCAAGAGCGGCCGCGAGTTGAGCAAGTTCGTCATCAACGGGATGGTGTGACCTGTCTTCAGCAGAGGGGGTCGACACCCCGGAGGCGCTGCTCGAGCCGCCGGGATGCGACGTGCTCGTCGTGGGGTGCGGGAATCTGCTGCGCGGCGACGACGGAGTCGGCCCGGTCCTGGTTCGGCACCTGTGGGAGCGCGGCGTTCCCGACGGAGCGAAGTTGGTCGACGGCGGCACGGCGGGAATGGACGTCGCCTTCCAGATGCGGGGTGCCGGTCGGGTCGTCATCGTCGATGCGGCGGCGACGGGATCGCCGCCCGGCACCCTGTTCCGGGTGCCCGGCTCCGAACTCGCCGAGCTGCCCCTGCAGGGTCTGCACACCCATTCGTTCCGGTGGGACCACGCCATCGCGTTCGCGCGCTGGGCTCTTGGTTCCGACTGCCCGACCGACATCACCGTGTTCCTGATCGAGGTCGCCGGCGTGGAGATGGGCGCCGAGCTGTCGGCACCGGTGACCGCGGCCATGGAGCAGGTGATCGACATGATCGACCGGGAGTTCCTGGCACCGTTGCGGCCGGATTCCGAGCGCGAGGTCACCGTCGAGTTCACCGCCGACGGTTATCTGCGGCTGGACGCCGCCACCGCGGCCGCCCGCTTCCCCTCCGACGCGGTCGCCGCGGTGCTGCGCGACGACGAGTTCTGGTTGATACCGCTGCGGGGACCGCGCAGCGGCGGACTGCTGCTCAAGCAACGCACTCCCGCCGGTGACCGTTGCGTCCTGGTGAGCGAAGTGCTGCGACACGCTCCGCTGCAGGGCGTGTTCCGTGGATGCTGGGACGATGAGAACACCGCGCTGCGGATCCCGGTCGCGCCTAGCCGGGAGCGGGACGGGTGATCGGGTTGGCTGAGCCCTCCGAGGTCGCACGCACCGTCGACACCGTGGTGGTGCCCGAACGGGGCCATTGGGCGGTCGAGATCGTGGTCGTGTTCGACGACGGGGTGGTGCGCAAACGGATCAGCACTCACCGCAGCCGCCGGCGGGCCGAACTGGCGGCCGATCTCATCAAGCGGGCCGCGGAGCGTGAGGTGTGAAGCTGCAGGGAAGCGCCGTGACCGACGCCGCCGTGGTGACGCGGCCGCAACCGCTCGGTGTCTTCGGCCTGCCGCTGGCGTATCTGCTCGTTCCCGCGGGTGCAGACACCGAGGAGGCTCGCCGTGCGCTGCTCTCCGGGCGGCTGCCGGACGTGTGGCCGGAGCGCCTGACCGCCCATCGGCACGCCCATGAGGGAGATCGAGAGGCCGCGCTCGCCGCGCTCGATGGAGATGATCCGGTCACGCGGTACAACCGCTTCGTACTCGACCCCGACGCTGCTGACCCGGCGGTGGTGCGGGAAGGTCTCGGGACTCTCGGTGTGCTCGTCGACGTCGTCCAGTTCGTCCTCGGTCGCAGCGACACCGTGCCCGACGCGACCGGTCTGGACGGTGAAGTGTCGGCCGCCGTCCTCGCGGTGGCCGCGTCGGCGGCCATCGACGAGGGGCGGCACAGCGACGCGGTCGCGCTGCTCGACACCGCCGCCGAGGCTGCGACGTCGGTGAGCCGTGCGCTTGCCGGTGTCCTGGTGGGCGCGGGCGCGGTGCTGTGCAGCGACCTCGGGGAGCCGATGGCGCTGCCCCGCCTGCAGCGCGCGCTCGCCCTGCTCGACGAGGCCGACGGGCTCGCGGTGACCCGGGCCGAACTGCACCTCACCGCGGCCGGCATCCTGCACGAGCAGGCCGGGGAGCACCCCGAGATGATGCCGGCGGCCATCCCGCACTATCACTCTGCGCTGCAACTGATCCGGCGGGACGACGCCCCCGTGCTGTGGGCCTCCGCGCACGCCGACCTCGCCATCGCCTACCTGACGATGCCGATGGTGGAGGCGTCAAGCCAGTTGCGGCTCGGCATCGCCGCGCAGTCGTTGCGCCAGGCGCTGACCGTGTTCACCCGTGAGGACCACCCGCAGCGGTGGGCCAGCGTGCAGCTCAACCTCGCGAACTCGTTGGTGTACAGCCCTTCTCGGCACCGGCAGGAGAACCTGGTGGAAGCGGTCGAGATCTACGAGGCCGTGCTGGCGACCCGCGATCGCGACCGCGATCCGCAGGGCCGCGCCCGGGTACTGGCGAACCAGGGCAACGTACTCGCCCATCTCGGCGTGTTCGATCAGGCCAAGGCGAAGCTGTACGAGGCGAGGTTCCTGTTCGAGGAAGCGGGTGACACCGATTCGGTGCGGTCGGTCCGCGGCGTGCTCGACGAGATCTCCCGGGAGGGTGCGCGATGACCGTCACCGACGGTGTGGGTCTCGAGGAGCTGGCCGCGCGCGTCGACGCGGCGGTCGCGGCGGTGGCCGAGTTGGAACCGGGGGCGCGGGCCGCTGCTGAGGAATTGAAGGCGGCGCTGGAAGAGATCCATCGTGTCGGGCTGACGACCATCGTGGCGCGCATGCGTGCCGACGACGGGGCGCGTCCGCTGCTGTTCGACCTCGTCGACGACCCGGTGCTCCGCATGCTGCTGACGCTGCACGGCATCCTGCGGCCCGATCCGGTGACGCTGGCCGAGCGTGCGTTGGCCGCGGTGCGTCCCCAGCTGCACAGTCACGGCGGCGACGTGGCGTTGGTGCGCGTCGATGCGCTCGACGGCGGGTACGTGGCCGTCGTTCGGCTGGAGGGTGCCTGCAACGGCTGCTCGATGTCATCGGTGACGCTGAGGGAACTGGTCGAAGACGCCCTGCGCCAGGGTCTTCCGGGTCTTCGGGCAGTCGAGGTGGCGCCGGCCGAGCCTTCCCCTGCGCTGATTCCGGTCGAATCGCTGCGCATGCCGGCGCGGCCGGTCGAGGACGGCTGGACACAGGTCGCGCGCGTCGAGGACATTCCGGTCGACGAGATCGCGGCACCCTGCGACGGAGTGATCGTGGTCAACGTCGGGCAGCGGCTCGCCGCCTACCGCAACGAGTGTGCGCATGAGGCGCTGCCGTTGGACGACGCGATCATCGATGCGACGGCCGGAACGCTGATGTGTCCGTGGCACGGGTTCTGCTTCGACGCCGCGTCGGGGGAGTGCGTCTCGGTTCCCGGCGTGCAACTGGAGCAGTTACCTCTGCGGATCGACGGGGGAGTGATCTGGGTTCGGACCGGCCGATGAGTCGCTACACGGTGCGGCACATCGTCTCCGGCCGCCCCGCCGGGCACTCGCCCACTGCGGTGCTGGCCGACGACCACACCGGCGGCTGGCGCCCGACGACCTGGTTGGGTGCACCCGCGCCGGGTGGACTGGCACTACCGCAGGCGGCACCGAGTATGTCGTGGATGTACTCGCCCCGAGGCGTTTTCGTCGACGACTCTCACCTCGTCGTCGCGGATTCCGGCAATCATCGGGTGCTCGTCTGGCACGGTGTGCCGAGCACCGACGAGCAACCGGCCGACGTGGTGCTGGGGCAGGCCGATGGGTGCACGGAGGGCCGTGCGGCGGCGGGCCGTGGCCCGGAGCGCGGCATGAACCTGCCCACCGGCGTCGCGATTGTCGACGGGCGGTTGATCGTCGCCGACGCGTGGCATCACCGCATCCTGATCTGGAATGCGGTGCCGCAGAGCGACGATGTCGCGCCCGATGTCGTGCTGGGGCAGCGCGACGCCGTGTCGGTGGAGCCGAACGCCGGCGGCGAGTGCTCGGCCGCGACGTTCTATTGGCCGTTCGGCTTCGCAGTGCTCGGTGGTCGGTTCTGGGTCGCCGACACCGGCAACCGGCGCGTGCTGGGTTTCGAGGGCGGCGTTCCTGAGTCCGGGCGCCCGGCTGACATCGTGCTCGGGCAGCCATCGCCGAATGCGCGGGAAGAGAACCGGGGCGAGGCGCCCGGCCCGGCGAGCTTCCGCTGGCCGCACGCCATCGCCGGCACCGACGAGCTGATGCTGGTGGCCGATGCGGGCGATCACCGGGTGCTCGGCTGGTCGCCGCACCCTGCGTCCGATCGCGCAGCGAATTCAGTTCTCGGGCAACATGATTTCTGCTCGGCGGAGGAATGGCCGTACGGGCCGCACTCCGGGGACCGGTTTCGCTTTCCCTACGCGGTGGATCTCGCTGGTGACACGCTGGTGGTGGCCGACACGGCCAACAATCGGGTGCTGGTGTGGGACGGGGTACCGACGGAGCCGCTGGGTGGCCGGCCCGCCGACCATGTGTTGGCCCAACCCGACTTCGCGTCGAACGGGGAGAACCGCTGGGCGCTGGTCGGACGCGACACCCTGTGCTGGCCGTACGGGCTGAGCCTGCACGGTGACGTGATGGCGATCGCCGATTCCGGCAACAACCGGGTCATGCTGTGGCGGCGGTCGTGAGGCCGCGCATCGTGCAGGGCGACGATCAGATCGGGTTCGCGTGGACGCGAGCCGACGGGTCGGCGACCACGCTCGCCGAGCTGGTCGCCGACGACGACGAACCGGAGCGCCTGCCCGCCACGCATCTCGCCGCTCTCGACGACGCGATGATCGACGCCGCCCGCCGCTTCGGTGAGCTGTTGGGGGCCGGCCGGCGCCCGACGGCCCGTGAGCGGGACGAGCTCGCCGAGCTGTATCGCTGTCTCGATGATGCCTGCGTGGACTACGCCCGAGCGGCTGAACGTCTCAGCATCACGCCCGACGGGCGGGCGGGTCGGATCGTGGGGACGGCCGTGCTGATGTCGATCCTGGCCCGGCAGGCGATCGACATGCTGGGCCCGGCGCCGCTGGACGGGGAGCTGGACGAGCCGGCGCTCGGCGTGGTCGGCGGATACGGGGAGATGGTGCAGGTCGATCCCGATCGCCCGTGGAAGGGCGGCCGGTGGGTGGTGCGCATGGAGGCCGGTGCGCGGCTGCCGCTGACACTGTCGATGATCCTGTTCGACAGCTCGGGAACCAACGCCGATGCGGCTCGGGATGAGCACTGCGAGGCGCTGCGGACGGTGACATCAGCGGTGGGACAGCCGGATTCGGACTGCTACGATGCGGCCTGCGCGCTGGACTGGCTGCTCTACGACTACCTGATGGCCCACCGTGACGGACCCGACAGTGCCGAGATCGTGTTCGCCAAGGGTCGCGACGGTGACGCCGCCGTGGTGGTAGCGGCCGCGGCGGCGTCGGTGCAAGCCCGGGCGACGTTCGACCCGGCGCTCGCGCTCAGGCGGGGGTGAGCGTCACGTTGTGCAGGGAGACCGCGACGTCGGTCGGCAGGATGTCGACGAACGTCGGCGCATCGCGCAGCGCATCGCCCGTGGCGATGATGTTGCCGCCCACACACGGGAAGTCGCGGCACCGGAACCAGTACCCCGGCGGGCTCTGGTACGGCTGCATGCTGGGCGACTGATCCACTCGGTAGCGGCCCGGCGGGATGAACGACGTCGACCAGCCGTCGCGCGGCTGCGTCGTCACGCCGAAGACACCGTTGCTGCCGTAGCTCGGTGCGGCGCTCGCGGTCGCGGCAAGAACGCACCCCGCGGCGACGATGCCGATGGCAGCGGTTCCGACGACGAGGGCGACCTTCATACGGTCGACAGTAACTTCCGCCACTACGGTCCGTGGTCGTCTTCGGGCAGGAGGTGGCGTTCGGGGTGGTGGTAGCCGTTCACGCGCCGTTGCCCGGTATCCAGGTCTGGCGGAGGGAGCCATTCGGTGTGGCCGCGGTGGTTGACCTTCGTTGTCCAGCCGGTCTGCTCGACCATCCGATTGTCCGTCCCACAGGCGAGGGTGAGGTTGGTGATGTCGGTGGCCCCGCCGCGCTTCCAGTCCTCAATGTGGTGGACCTGGGTCCAGTAGCCGGGCACCGTGCAGCCGGGTCGGGTGCAGCCGCGGGCGGAGGAGTGCAGCACGATTCGTTGTGCCGGGGAGGCGAGCCGCTTGCTGCGGCCGAGGTAGAGCGGCTGGTTGGTGTGCTGGTCGAACACCGCCAGATAGTGGTGCGCGTGGGCGGACATCCGGATCAGGTCGGCCATCGGCAACAAGCTGCCGCCGCCGGTGAGCGCTGCCCCCGCGGACTTCTCCAGTTGCTGCAGTGTTGTGGAGACGATCACCGTCACCGGTAACCCATTGTGAGAACCGAGATCTCCGGAACTCAGCGCCATCCGGCCCACGGCCAGCCACGCGTCATGGTTGCGTTGTGCCGCACTCCGGGTGTCCGAGCGCGCTTGTTCGGGCGCGGGTTCTGCGTCGACGCAGGGTGTCTCGTCGTCGGGGTTGCACATGCCGGGGGCGGCGAGTTTGGCTTGGATGGCCTCGTAGGTGGCGCGTGCTTCGGGGGTGATCCAGCCGGTGAGCCTGCTCATGCCGTCGGCCTGCTGCTCGCCGAGGGTGATGCCGCGCTTGCGGGCGCGGTCGGCGTCGGTGGGTTCGGGGCCGTCTTGGTCGATCATCGCCGCCAACCGATCCGCCGATTTCTTCAGATCCTCGGGCGTGAGCCCGGATCCCAGCGAGGCGAGCTGGCGGTCGGCGGCGGCGTGGGTGTCGACGTCGACCCACACCGGCAGCCCGTCGTGGAATTTGGCGATCACCGCGACGTGTTTGGCGTCCAACGATCCGGCGGCTTGCGCGGCCGCTGTTGCCTCCCAGGCCGGTGGCAGCGGTTCGCCGGTCAGGGCTTGCCGGGGCCCCAGGTTCTCGGCGTCAGCCAGGCGTCGTTTCGCCTCACGATCGGTCACCCGCAGCGCGGTGGTGAGTACTTTCTTCCATGACGCTTCCCCGAGCCGACGGGGCTCCGTCTCGGTGGTCAGACGGGACAGGATCTGATGTTCCAGCGATGGGACAGACCGGATCACTGACGTGACCTCCGACATCAACGCCACCAGCTCGCGGTGGGTCAGGGTGTCGCAGGCCTGCGACAGGATCGCGAGCTGAGCCCGCATCCCCGCCACCGCATCCGCGACCACATCCATGACTCGAACACTAGTTCGACCCACCGACAGAAATTAATCACCGTGTGACTGCAGGGGTCAACGGTGCGAGCGAGGCCAACGAGTTTCGACGAAGGGCGCGACGGCCGACACGTTAGGCTCGGCGCATGCGAGTCGGAGTGCTGGGCGCCAAGGGCAAGGTCGGCGCCGCGATGGTGGCAGGCGTGGAGGCCGCCGACGATCTCACGTTCACCACGGGCGTCGACGCCGGCGACGACCTGTCGTCGCTCGTCGACACCGACACCGAGGTCGTCATCGACTTCACCCACCCCAGCGTCGTCATGGACAACCTGAAGTTCCTCATCGACAACGGAATTCACGCTGTCGTCGGCACCACAGGCTTCACCGACGAACGCCTCGACCGGGTGCGTGCCTGGCTCGACGGCAAGCCCGACGTGTCGGTGCTGATCGCCCCGAACTTCGCGATCGGCGCCGTGCTGTCGATGTACTTCGCCCAGCAAGCCGCCAAGTACTTCGAGTCGGTCGAGGTCATCGAACTGCACCATCCCCACAAGGCCGATGCGCCATCGGGGACCGCGGCTCGCACCGCGAAGCTCATCGCCGAAGCGCGAAAAGGCATGCCGCCCAACCCTGATGCGACCAGCACCGGTCTAGACGGGGCGCGCGGCGCTGACGTCGACGGAATCCCGGTGCACTCCATCCGCCTCGCGGGGCTGGTGGCCCACCAAGAAGTCCTCTTCGGCACCGAGGGCGAGACGCTCACCATCCGGCACGACAGCATCGACCGCACCTCGTTCGTCCCCGGCGTGCTGTTGGCCGTCCGCAAGATCCGCGACCGTCCCGGGCTGACCGTCGGTCTGGAACCGCTGCTCGACCTGGCATGAACGAGGGTCGCCGCGCGCTGCGCACCCAGCTTCTGATCGGCTTCATGAGCGTCGCGCTCGTGGTGTACTTCGTGCTGCTCGGCCGAGCCGCGGTCATCCTGATCACCTCCGGCGAGGCAGCTCCCATCGGCCTCGGTGTGGCAATCCTGATCCTGCCCGTCGTCGGCGCCTGGGCGTTGATCGCCACTCTGCGTGCGGGTCTCGCGCATCAGCGCCTGGCCCGGCTCGCCCGCGAACAGGGCATGGAGCTCGACATCAGCGACCTGCCCCGCAGACCCTCGGGCCGCATCCAGCGGGACGCCGCCGACGCGCTGTTCGCTTCTGTGCGAGAGGAAGTCGAGGCGCAGCCGGACGACTGGCGCCTCTGGTACCGGTTGGCACGCGCCTACGACTACGCCGGCGACCGCAGCCGTGCCCGCGAGACCATGAAGAAGGCGATGCAGATGGAGGAGGCTGGGCGATGAGCAGGACGCTGCTCGTCGTGCACCACACGCCCTCGCCGGCCACCCGCGAGCTCGTGGACGCGGTGCTGGCCGGAGCCCGCGACCCCGACATCGACGGAGTCGAGGTCACGGTCAAACCGGCACTGGCCGCGACGCTGCCCGACATGCTCGACGCCGATGGGTATCTGTTCGGCACCACCGCCAACTTCGGCTACATGGCGGGCGCGCTCAAACACTTCTTCGACAGCGTCTATTACCCGAGCCTCGATCACGTGGCCGGCCGCCCCTATGGCCTGTGGGTGCACGGCAACGACGACACCGTGGGCGCGGTCGCGTCCGTGGAGAAGATCGCCGCGGGGCTCGAGCTGCGGGCTGTCGCCGCGCCGCTGACGGTCACCGGGCCGATCGATCGCGCCGTTCGCGAGCGGGCCGTGGAACTGGGCGGCACACTGGCTGCGACATTGATGGACTGATGAAGGAGCGTCGTGCCAGGTCTTGCCGAAATCGCGCTCGCCGGCGCGCCGATCGCCGGTGGTGCCCTGCTCGGTGTCGCCGCCGGCAACCTGCGGCCGCCCGACGTCCGCGCGCTGATCGCGAAGGACATGGACCTGCTGGATCGGATACCAGCCGAGCAGGTGGAGCGGCGAGCAGAACTGCAGCGCGTCATCGACCAGCGGATCGATGATCTGATCGGCGCTGTCGACAAGAACAGGGAACTGCGCCAGCTCGCCGCGTCCTACGAGGGGAACTGGCGCGACATCGTCGTATTCGTCTGTGCAGTGCTCTTCACGATCGTGTGGTGGAACGTCGACCACGGCCGGACGAACTGGGTGCTGATGTTCGTCGTGATGATCCTGCTGTCGATCCTGGCGGGCGTCTACGCCGCCCGCGGCATCTTCCGCGGCCTGGCGACATTCCTCAAGGGCCGCCGTCGAACTCAGTAGTGGTAGGTATCTGACGGCGCCGGGATGTGCACCGGGTCGTCGACGTCGTCGAAATCCGAGGGCTCGATGCCGTAGGCGCGCGCCAGGTCGAGGATCTTGTTCGCGCGCGCCATCCTCGGAAGGTCCGAGCCGTTGCGGATCTCACCGCCGTCGCGTTCGAATTCGACGAGAAACTCCTTGGCCCAGCTGATTTCCTCGACCGACGGAGACAACCCCTCGTTGACCGTCGGGCACTGATCCGGGGTCAGGCAGATCTTGCCGGTCATTCCGAACTCGGCCGACACCGCCGTCGCCTCGCTCAACCGCAGAGCCGAAGAGCCGACGGTCGGTCCGTCGATCGCCCCCGGCAGATGCGCGGCCTTGGCTGCGATCGTGAAGCGCGACCGCGCATAGGCCAAAGTGGTGGGATTGTCGCCGAAGCCGGTGTCGCGGCGAAAGTCGCCGATGCCGAAAGCCAACCGGAAAGTGCCCTTGGCCGAGGCGATCTCGGTGATGCGCTCCAGCCCGCGCGCCGTCTCGACCAGCGCGACCACCGGCACGTTCGGGAGCCTTTTGGCGGTCTCGGTGACGTGATCGACCGACTCCACCATCGCGAGCATCACCCCACCCACCGAGGTGCCGCCCAGCATGTCGAGGTCACCGGCCCACCACTCGGTGCCGAAGCCGTTCACCCGGACCCAGTCGTCGTGGCCGTCGGCGAGCCAGCGGATGACGTTGTCGCGCGCGCGGACCTTGTCCTTCGGCGCGACGGCATCTTCGATGTCCAGTACCACGATGTCCGCCCGCGACTGCTCCGCCGGCGCGAACCGTTCGTACTGCGCACCGTTGACGAGCAGCCAGCTGCGCGCCAGCACCGGATCTATGCGGAAGCCGCGTTCGCCGGACTCCGATTCGCTGAAGGTCTGGTCATACACGCCGCTCACCCTAGGTGAGAGCCGAAAAACGACTGCATCGCCTCCCAGTGTCGCCGCGCTGCGGGCTCGTCATAGGGTCCGTTGTCGGGCACGGCGAAGCCGTGGAACGCGTCGTAGAACTCGACGGTGTGCTCGATTCCGGCCGCGGTGAGTGCCTTGTCCAGGGTCTCGCCGTCGTCGACCGTGAACGACCGGTCGTTCTTGGCCGCGCCGACGTACACCGCTGCCCGCATCCGATCGGCCAGCCGGTGCGGGCTGTTCGGTTCGTCGGTGACCAACCCCCCACCGTGAAAGGACATCGCTGCGGCAACCCGTTCGGGCACCAGACCGGCCACCGTCAACGACGTGCGCCCACCCATGCAATAGCCCGTGGTCCCGAACGCGTCGCCGCGCACCTCCGGACGGGCGGCCAGATAGTCGAAGAAGGCGGCAGCGTCAGACGCCATGACCTCGGGAGTCACCTTGCCCATCATCGCGAACAGCCGCGTGCGCTCGGCCTCGTCCTCGAACACGGTCGCCATCGTGAACGGCGCCCAGTCCCCGTCGCGGTAGTAGACGTCGGGCACCAGCACCGCATAGCCGTGGTCGGCCAGCTTGTCCGCCATCGCCCGGAAGGTCGCCCGGACACCGCCGGCATCGGGGTACATCACGACGCCCGGCCAGGGGCCGTCGCCGTCGGGCGTGTGCAGGCTGACGGGGCAGGAGCCGTCAGCGGTAGTGACAGTGTCGGTGATCCTCGGCATGGGTTCCGTTCTACTCCCGGTCCCGGCCCGTAAGCTATGGGCCGTGCCGATCCCGACGCCCTACGAGGACCTCCTGCGTCTGGTGCTGGACCACGGAACCGCGAAATCGGACCGCACCGGCACCGGCACCCGCAGCGTGTTCGGCCACCAACTGCGGTACGACCTGAGCGCGGGGTTCCCGCTGATCACCACCAAGAAGGTGCACACCAAGTCGATCGTCTACGAATTGCTGTGGTTCCTGCGCGGCGATTCGAACGTGCGCTGGCTGCAAGAGCGCGGTGTCACCATCTGGGACGAATGGGCCTCGCCCACAGGCGATCTCGGCCCTGTCTACGGTGTCCAATGGCGGTCCTGGCCGACGCCGTCGGGGGAGCACATCGACCAGATCAGCGCGGCCCTGGAACTGCTCAAGCGCGACCCCGACAGTCGGCGCAACATCGTCTCGGCATGGAACGTCGGAGAGATCCCGCAGATGGCGCTACCACCGTGCCACGCGTTCTTCCAGTTCTACGTCGCCGACGGCCGCCTGAGCTGCCAGCTCTACCAGCGCAGCGCCGATCTGTTCCTCGGCGTGCCGTTCAACATCGCCAGCTATGCGCTGCTGACCCACATGATGGCTGCCCAGGCGGGCCTGGACGTCGGCGACTTCGTCTGGACGGGCGGGGACTGCCACATCTACGACAACCACGTCGAGCAGGTCACCGAACAGCTCTCCCGGGACCCGCGGCCGTATCCTGAACTCGTTCTGGCGCAACGTGATTCGATCTTCGACTACACCTATGAGGACGTGGTCGTCAAAAACTACGATCCGCACCCGGCGATCAAAGCGCCGGTGGCCGTCTAGTGGGCCTGAATCTGATCTGGGCACAGTCCAGCTCCGGGGTGATCGGCCGCGACAACGGCATCCCGTGGCAGCTGCCCGAGGACATGGCCCGCTTCAAGGAGCTGACCATGGGCCACACGGTGATCATGGGCCGCCGGACCTGGGAATCGCTGCCGACGCGGTTCCGGCCGTTGCCGGGGCGCAGGAATGTCGTACTCACCCGGCATGCTGACTACGTGGCTGACGGGGCAGAGACGGTGACCGACCTCGGGGGAATCCCGCTCGAGGACGCCTGGGTGATCGGTGGGTCGGAGATCTACGGGCTGACGCTGCCGCAGGCGACGCGGTGCGAGGTCACCGAGATCGACATCGACTTGCGACGAGAAGACGAGGACGCCCTCGCTCCGGTCCTCGACGAGGGCTGGGTGGGCACGGTGGGTGCCTGGCAGGACAGTTCATCGGGCCTGCGCTACCGGTTCGCCACCTACCGGCGGGCATGATCACCGCCGCGCAGGCCCGGCGGGTGGCCGTCGCGGCGCAGGGGTTCGGCGAGGCGAAACCATCCGGCGCGGTCACCCGCGGACACCTCAAGCGGCTGATCGCCCGGATCCAGGTGCTGCAACTCGACTCCGTCTCGGTGGCGGTGCGGGCTCATTACGCCCCGGTGTTCAGCCGCCTCGGTCCGTACGACCGCGACCTGCTGGACCGCGCGGCGTGGAGTCATTCGGCACGGTCGCCGCGGCTGCTCGTCGAGTACTGGGCTCACGAGGCCGCGCTGATGGCCGTCGACGACTGGCCGTTGATGCGCTGGCGGATGGCCGAGTATGCCCATGGCCGATGGGGCGTCGAGATCGTCAAACGCAACGCGAAACTCGCCAAGGACATCGTCGCCGCGATCGCCGAGCTCGGGCCCGCGACCGCAGGCCAGATCGAGGCTCACCTGGAGTCCGAGCCGCGGGGCCGCAAAGGCCCGTGGTGGGACCGCAGCGACACCAAGTGGGTCGCCGAAGCTCTCTGGTCCGCCGGTGTGCTGACGACAGCCACGCGCATCGGGTTCGCCCGGCACTACGACCTGACCGAGCGGGTCCTGCCGGCCGACGTGGTGGCCCGGCAGGTCAGTGAGCCGGACGCGGTTCGCGAGCTCGCGCTGCGGGCGGCCACCGCGCTGGGGATCGCCACGGAGGCCGACATCCGGGATTATTTTCGGCTCAGCGCCCGGCAGGTGAAGCCGGCGCTCGCCGCGCTGGTGGCGGACGGTGAGCTGGAGCCCGTCGAGGTCGACGGCTGGACCGCGCCCGGCTACCTGCGCGCCGGCCAGATCATCCCGCGGCGTGACCGCGGCACCGCGCTGCTCTGCCCGTTTGATCCGCTGATCTTCTTCCGGCCTCGTGTCGAGCGGCTGTTCGGCTTCCATTACCGCATCGAGATCTACACCCCGGCCCCCAAGCGGCAGTTCGGCTATTACGTGTGGCCGTTCCTGCTGGACGGTCGGCTGGTGGGGCGGGTCGACCTCAAGGCGGACCGGACCGCGGGGGCTTTACAGGTGGTGGGAGCGTTCACCGAGGACGGCGAAACGCCGACGCGCGTGGCGCGCCCGCTGGCCGATGAGCTGACGACGATGGCGCGGTGGCTGGGGCTCGACGAGGTCGTCGTCGGGGAGAAGGGTGATCTCGCTTCCGCTCTGCGGACCGCTCTGCTTGGCTGACTCCATGGACATCCTGCGTACCCCCGATGAGCGTTTCGCCGATCTGCCCGACTTCCCGTTCGCGCCCCACTACGTCGATGTCGCGGGGATACGCATGCACTACCTCGACGAGGGGCCCCGCGACGCGGAGGTGGTGCTGCTCCTGCACGGGGAGCCGTCCTGGAGTTACCTCTATCGCACGATGATCCCGGTGCTCACCGGCGCCGGCCTGCGCGCGGTCGCGATCGATCTGGTGGGCTTCGGCCGCAGCGACAAACCGGCCCGGCGTGAGGACTACACCTATCAGGCGCACGTCGACTGGACCTGGGCTGCCATCGAGGCGATCGGCCTGACCGGCATCACGCTGGTGTGCCAGGACTGGGGTGGGCTCATCGGGCTGCGTCTGGTGGGAGAGCATCCCGACCGCTTCGCCCGGGTCGTCGCCGCCAACACCGCGTTGCCCACCGGAGATCAGCATCCCGGCGAGGCGTTCCTCGCGTGGCAGCGGTTCAGCCAGGAGAGCCCCGACTTCCCGGTCGGAGGGATCATCGACGGCGGCTGTGTGTCGACACTGCCGGCCGATGTCATCGCCGCCTACGACGCTCCGTTCCCCGACGACTCGTTCAAGGCCGGGGCGCGGCAGTTCCCGACGCTCGTACCCACGAGCCCGGACGACCCGGCCGCATCCGCGAACCGGGCGGCCTGGGAGGCGTTGCGGCGGTTCGAGAAGCCGTTCCTGTGCGCCTTCTCCGACTCTGACCCGATCACCCGGGGTGGAGACGCCGCGCTGCGGAAACTGATTCCGGGGGCGCACGGCCAACCCGAGGTGACCATCGCCGGTGGCGGGCATTTCCTGCAGGAGGACAAGGGCCCCGAATTGGCGACGGTCGTCGTCGACTTCATCGCCGCCAACCCTGGCTGAACCGGCCTAGTTCAGCGGTATGTCGTTGTCGCCCTTGCTCTTCTGATACTTCCGCGACAGGGAGTCATACCGGGCGCGGATGCTTTCACGCTGATTCAGCAGCGTCGAGCGCAGCGGCTCGTTCTCGCTCTCGATCAGCTCGACGATGGAGTGCGCGGTCCAGAACGCGTTGCTGCGCCGGTAACCACCGGGTTCGAGGCCGAACACCTCGCGCAGGATCACCAGATCGTGGGGGATCGCGAAGCTGTCGCGGGAATCCTCGTGGCTGTAGAAGTAGTAGTAGTTGTCGAAGCCTGCCCACGTGATCGCCGACATGCACAGCGTGCACGGTTCGTGCGTGGTGAGGAAGATCAAGTCCGTCGTCGAGGGACGATCGGGGCGCTCGTAGAACTGTCGGAGTGTGTTGATCTCGCCGTGCCACAGCGGGTTCGCCGTCTCGGCGTTGGTCCCCGCGATCACCAGGGACAGATCCGATTTCGACAGCAGCGCGGCCCCGAAGACCTTGTTGCCGCCGGCCACGCCATGTTCGGTCAGCGGCAGGATGTCGGAGTCGATGACGTCCAGGAGGCGCGAGGCGATCGTGGAGG
The DNA here is from genome assembly GCF_022348085.1 of Mycobacterium sp. PSTR-4-N. Classification (GTDB taxonomy): domain Bacteria; phylum Actinomycetota; class Actinomycetes; order Mycobacteriales; family Mycobacteriaceae; genus Mycobacterium. The sequence continues at coordinate 47,788 of NZ_JAKRFN010000024.1, forward strand.
CGCCCTCGGGCATGAAAGACACGCCCAACACTAACGTCGCTGCGGCGGGTTCGCTGACCACGACAAGGCGCGCACAGGCCTGCCGGGAGCGGGCACAATGAATCCGTTAGCACGACGAACAGAACACGACGGGACCCATGCATGTCCGGATGGCGCGACGCCGGTCGATTCGACGCGTTGAGCGCATACCTGCGCCGACGCGGCCTCGAGAAGCGATGGCGCATGGCCATATTCGCGTTCACCTGCGTCCTCGGCACGCTGCCGCTGATCCTGCTGACCAGCCCCGTCGGCCCGTCGACTCCCGTCGGGCGGGCGGTGGCGATCGCCGCCGGCGCCGGCGCGATCGCTGTCTCCACCGTGTGGCTACCCGGCTGGCCGACCCACACACGATCCCTGATCTACAACCTGGTGTGCTGTGCGTGCATCGCCGCGGGCTCCCTGTCGATGTCGTATGCCTATGCGGGTCTGATGGGCTGTGTGATGTTCGCCGTGCTCGGCGGATTCCTGGCGTACTTCCACCGGCTGGCCGACGTCCTGGTCAACGGCGCGGTGGCTGCCGTGTGCGCGGTGATCACCGCGACCCGACTCATCGTGGACACCGGCGACGTCTCGGTGACGATCAGCGCGGCGGTCACCGTGGTGGCGCTCAACGTCGGCGTACCTTTCGGCATCTACTCCCTGGTGCACTCCCTGCATGCCGACCTGGTGGAATCCGGCCGCGACTCGCTCACCGGTCTGCTGACCCGGCGCTCCTTTTATCAGGCGCTCCGGGAACTGGTCGGGCGTCAGGGCAGTGGCGGTGCGGTGAATGTCACGATGATCGACCTCGACGACTTCAAGGGCCTCAACGATTCCCGTGGACATGCGGCGGGCGACCGGGCGCTCGCCGACGTGGGCGACGTGCTCAGGCACACCTGCGGTGAGACCGCCGTCCTCGGCCGCCTCGGTGGGGAAGAGTTCGTCGTCGCCGACACCGACGCGCCGTCAGGTCACGCAGAGACCACCGACGCCGTCCGCGCGAACATCGCGGCGCTGCCGTTCGACATCACCGCCAGCCTCGGCAGTTGCACAGCGCTGCTCACCGACCACGACACCACCGCCCCGGACTTCCTCGACCGGATGATCGCCACCGCCGACGCCGCCATGTACCGGGCCAAACGGGCGGGCGGCGATCGCGTGGAGCACCGGCGCCTCACCACGTCGAGCCGGCAGGACTGAACTCAGCCCGTCGCCGCGGGCGACTCCACGGCGTGATCCGCCGACGGACCCGCGCCGATTCCGCGCATCCGGTTGACGACGTAGACGATCGCGCCGATCGCGAGCCACACGATGCCGCCGATCTTGGCCAACGAGTCGGCGTTGATCAGCACGTAGGCGATGATCACGAAGCCGAGCGCCGGCACCACCAGGTGCAGCAGGTAGTTCGTCGACTTCTTGCGGCCCAGGTAGTACCAGGCCACCGAGATGTGCAGCAGGCAGAACGCGAACAGGGCGCCGAAGTTGACCAGCGAGGAGATCAAGCCGATCTGGCCGACGAAGAACAACACGAGCACGATCGACAGCGCACTGACGGTCAGGATCGCCGCGATCGGCACCTGGCGCGCGCTGATCCTCGACAGGAAGTGGGGAAGTTGACGATCGCGGCTCATCGAGAACAGCAGCCGGCTGGTCGCGGCCTGGGCGGCCATCGCGTTGGCGAAGCCGACGGCCAGCACGTTGACGACGAAGAACGCGTCCATCCAGCCGGTGGACGACGCAGCCTGCACGAGATTGAAGAAGGCGTTGCCCACCTCGTCGTCTCCGAACGCCTCGCGACCACCGGCGAGCAGACTGGCCAGCCACGTCTGCACGATGAACAGGAACGCCACGATGAACAGCGCACCGACCATCGCCTTGCCGGCCGGATTGCGCGTGCCCGTGGACTCTTCGGCGAGCGTCGAAATCCCGTCGAAGCCGAGGAAGCTCAGGACCGCGATCGACAGCGCAGCAGCCAGCAGAGGTGCGCTGACGGTGTCCGAGTTCCAGATCGGGGTCGTGCTCCATCCGACGTCGGGCAGGCTGCCACCGCTGATCGCACGCACCGCGATCACGACGAACACCACCACGAACACCAGCTCGATCGCGAGGAACACCCGGTTGGCCATCTTCAGCGAGTCGACGCCCAACAGATTGATCGCGGTGTTGACGAGGACGAACAGGATCGCCCACATCCACCGCGGTGTGTCCGGGAACAATCCGATCATCGACTCCGCAGCGAAGACATACAGCAGCGTGGGCACCAGAAGGTAGTCCAGGAGCATCGCCCAGCCGGCGAAAAAGCCTGCCCCGGAATGTATTCCGCGACCCACATAGGAGAACACCGAGCCGGCGAGCGGGAACGATTTCGCCATCTGGGCGTAGGCGAGCGCGGTGAAGATCATCGCGACCAGCCCGATCACGTAGACCAGGGGCACCATGCCCGACGAGCTGTTGTAGACGGTGCCGAAGATCGCCCACGGGGCGATCGGCACCATGAACACCAGCCCGTAGACCAGCAGGTCGAAGGTCGACACCGAGCGGTGCAGTTCCTGCTTGTAGCCGAACGATTCCAGCGTGCGCTGGGCGGCGGGTTCGATGTCGGTCATGGGGTGTCCTCGTGTTCGGTGAGGAAGCTCGCGACCACGGCGCGGAACTCCTCGGGCTTCTCCAGATGGCTGCAATGGCTGCAGCCGGCGAAGACGTGACCGCGCGCGTCGGGGATGTGCTCGACGTAGGGCCGCCAGGTGGCGGGTGTGGCCTCGTCGAATTCACCTGCGACGACCAGAGTCGGCGCCTCGATGTCGGGCAGACGATCGATGATCGACCAGTCCCGAAGGGTGCCCACGACGTGAAACTCGTTGGGCCCGTTCATGGTGTGATAGACCGTCGGTTCGGCCTCCATCTGCGCCTCGGAGTCGAGGAAGTCCTGCGGGAACGGGTCCATCCGCGCGACGTGGCGGCGATAGAACTCCATCGTCGCGGCCAGATACTCCGGATCGGTGACGGTGCCGGCCGCCTCGTGCCGCTCGAGCGCATCCTGAGTCTGCGGCGGCAGCTGCGCGCGCAGTTCTGCCGCGCCCTGCACCCACAGCTCCATCGACGCCGGTGAATTGCAGATCGCCAGCGAGACCAGGCCGGCGGGGCGGCGCACGGCGATCTCGGCGCCCAGCATGCCACCCCAGGACTGTCCGAGCAGGTGATAAGTCTCGATACCGAGAGTGCCTGCGACGGTGTGGAATTCGTCGACGAACAGAGCGGGCGTCCAGAAGTCGGTCGGTGCGTCGGGTAGGTGGGTGGAGTTGCCACACCCGAGCTGGTCGTAGTGGATCACCGTCCGGCCCGTCTGGTCGGCCAGCTCGGCGATGTTGGCCACGTAGTTGTGTGCCATGCCGGGTCCGCCGTGCAGGACGAACAACGGCAACGCCCCGGGTTTCGGGCGATCCGGCGTGGTGATCTGTACCCAGGTCTGGTATTCGCAGAAGGCGACCAGACGGGTCTCGCGCTGCATCGCATCAGCATGAACCTCTAAAGGTCTCCCTGCAAGACCAATCAAACGATTTAACATGTCGGTGACTCGAAGGGGACTGGTGCTGATGGGGCACAACGGATCACCCATGGGTGAAGCACCGTCCGGCGTGCTGCACCGACAGCTGGATTCCTCGTCGCGGGTCGACGAGGTGACCGACCGGTTGATCACCGCGATCGCGATCGGCGAGTACCTCCCGGGCGCGCGCCTGCCCGGCGAGCGCGACCTGGCGGCCTACCTCGGCGCCGGCCGGATGACCGTGCGTGCGGCGCTGGCGCGGTTGGTCGATCGCGGGCTGCTCGAGACGCGCCGGGGACGGGGTGGGGGATCGTTCGTGCGCCAGCAGTGGCCGGATTCGTCGACCGAAGCCGTCGGGCGCACGTTGGCCGGCCGCCTCGACGAGCTGCGGGTCCAGTGCGACGCGGTGTGTCGCCTGCAGGGGGCGGTGTGCCGGGCAGCCGCTGAAGCCCGCACCGACACCGACATCGCGGTACTGAGGCAGCGGCTCGAGGAATATCGCACCGCTGCGACCGGCCTGGCGGCTCAGCAGGCGGACAGCCGGTTGCATGCGGCCATCTCCGAGGCGGCCCACAACGACGTGCTCGCCGGCGTGCTCAACGATCTCAAGGCGCGGGTGAGTATCGGCGCGCCGGCTCACCTGTGGGGGGAACCCGACACCATGCGGACCGTCGAGGCGCGGGCCCTGCGTGAGCACGAACTCATCGTCGCGGCGATCGCCGAAGGCCGGGCCGACGACGCCGACGCACTGGCCCGCGCGCACGGCACGATCGACTTCGGACACATCATGACCGCGATGCGTCGCGCCGGCGTGCCCGCCGAGTGAGAGCAGCTAGGCTGCGCCGGTGGCCGAGATCGCGCCGCTGCGCGTGCAGCTGATCGCCAAGACGGAATTCACCGCGCCCCCCGACGTCGACTGGAGCACCGATGCCGACGGCGGTGCGGCGCTGGTCGAATTCGCCGGCCGGGCGTGCTATCAGAGCTGGTCCAAACCCAACCCGAAGACGGCGACCAACGCCGCCTACCTGCAGCACATCATCGACGTCGGACATTTCTCGGTGCTCGAACACGCGACGGTGTCGTTCTACATCACCGGGATCTCCCGCTCGTGCACCCACGAGCTGATCCGACACCGGCACTTCTCCTACTCACAGCTCTCGCAGCGCTACGTACCCGACGGCGACGTGGCCGTGGTGGCGCCCCCGGGTGTCGACGGCGACCCCGAGCTGACCCGCATCGTCGCCGACGCGGCCGACGCCAGCCGGGCCGCCTACGTCGAGCTGCTGGAACGGCTAGAAGAGAGGTTCGCCGACGTGCCGAACGCCACGCTGCGGCGTAAGCAGGCCCGACAGGCCGCCCGCGCGGTGCTGCCCAACGCGACCGAGACCCGGATCGTCGTCACCGGCAACTACCGGGCGTGGCGACATTTCATCGCGATGCGGGCCAGCGAACACGCCGACGTCGAGATCAGACGGCTCGCCGTGGAATGCCTGCGCCAGCTCGCGAACACGGCGCCCGCCGTGTTCGCCGACTTCGAGATCACCGTGCTGGCCGATGGCAGTGAGGTCGCCACCAGCCCGTTGGCCACGGAAGGCTGAGGGCCACCGGGTAATCTTGGTGCCCGTGAGCACCAGCGCCTTCGACGTCACCGCCCGGCTGGGCACCCTGTTGACGGCCATGGTCACCCCGTTCAAGCCCGACGGTTCGCTGGACACCGAGACCGCGGCGCGCCTGGCGGGTCACCTCGTCGACGCCGGCTGCGACGGCCTCGTGGTCTCCGGCACCACCGGCGAATCACCGACCACCACCGATGCCGAGAAGCTGGCCCTGCTGCGCGCTGTGCTCGAAGCGGTCGGGGACCGCGCGCGCGTCGTCGCCGGCGCGGGCACCTACGACACCGCGCACAGCGTCGGGCTCGCCCGAGCGGCCGCCGCGGAGGGGGCGCACGGACTGCTCGTGGTGACCCCGTACTACTCGCGTCCGCCGCAGGAGGGCCTGCTCGCGCACTTCCGCGCCGTCGCCGATGCGACCGAGCTGCCGAACATCCTCTACGACATCCCGCCGCGCTCGGTCGTGCCGATCGAATGGGACACGATCCGGACCCTGGCCCAGCACCCCAACATCGTCGCGATCAAAGACGCCAAGGCGGATCTGCCCGGAGCCGGCCAGATCATGGCCGAGACGGGACTGGCCTATTACTCCGGTGACGATGCGCTGAACCTGCCGTGGCTGGCGATGGGCGCGACGGGCTTCATCAGCGTGTGGGGTCACGTCGCGGCCGGGCAACTTCGAGACATGCTGTCCGCCTTCGCCTCCGGTGATGTGGCGACCGCGCGCAAGATCAACGTGTCGTTGGCGCCCCTGATGGCGGCGCAGGCGCGCCTGGGCGGCGTCACGCTGTCCAAGGCGGCGCTCCGGCTGAAGGGCTTCGAGGTCGGCGACCCGAGGCTGCCGCAGGTGCCGGCCACCGACGACCAACTCGAGGCACTGGCGGCGGACCTGCGGGCCGCCGCGGTGCTTCGGTAACGGGATCGCCGGTGGAATCCGAACTCGTCGCACCCGGCCCGTTGGCCGCCGGAGCACTGCGGGTGACCGCTCTCGGCGGCATCAACGAAATCGGCCGCAACATGACGACATTCGAGCATCTCGGTCGGCTGCTGATCGTCGACTGCGGCGTGCTGTTCCCCACCCACGACGAACCGGGCGTCGACCTGATCCTGCCCGACCTGCGCCACGTCCAGGGCCGGCTCGACGACATCGAGGCGATCGTCGTCACCCACGGCCACGAGGACCACATCGGGGGCATTCCCTACCTCCTGAAGATGCGCGCCGACATCCCGGTCGTCGGCTCCAAGTTCACCCTCGCTCTGATCGCCGCGAAATGTCGCGAGCACCGACTCTCGCCGACACTGGTCGAGGTCGCCGAAGGGCAGCGTTCCACCCACGGCGTGTTCGAGTGTCAGTACTTCGCGGTCAACCACTCGGTTCCCGGATGCCTGGCCGTGGCCATCCACACCGGCGCGGGCACGGTGTTGCACACCGGCGACATCAAGCTCGACCAGCTCCCGCTCGACGGGCGGCCGACGGACCTGCCCGGGATGTCCCGCCTCGGCGACGCCGGCGTCGACCTGTTCCTGTGCGACTCCACCAACGCCGAGATTCCCGGGGTGGGGCCGTCGGAGAGTGAGATCGGGCCCGCGCTGCACCGTCTGATCCGCGGCGCGGACGGGCGCGTCATCGTCGCGTGCTTCGCCTCCAACGTCGACCGCGTCCAGCAGATCATCGACGCCGCGGTCTCGCTCGGCCGGAAGGTCTCGTTCGTCGGCCGGTCGATGGTGCGCAACATGGGCATCGCCCGCGAACTCGGTTACCTCACCGTCGCCGATTCCGATGTCCTCGACATCGGCGCCGCCGAGATGATGCCGGCCGACCGCGTCGTGCTGATCACCACCGGCACCCAGGGGGAGCCGATGGCGGCATTGTCGAGGATGTCGCGCGGCGAGCATCGCAGCATCACGTTGACCGCGGGTGATCTGGTGATCCTGTCCTCGTCGCTGATCCCCGGCAACGAGGAGGCGGTGTACGGGGTGATCGACTCGCTGGCCAAGGTCGGCGCCCGCGTGGTCACGAATCGTCAAGCGCGCGTGCATGTCTCGGGACATGCTTACGCGGGTGAACTGCTGTTCCTCTACAACGGGGTGCGCCCGCGCAACGTGATGCCCGTGCACGGCACCTGGCGCATGCTTCGCGCCAACGCCGCCCTGGCGGCCAGCACCGGCGTCGACGAGGAGAACATCGTGATCGCCGAGAACGGCGTCAGCGTCGACCTGGCGGCCGGTCGCGTCGCCGTCGCCGGGGCGGTCGCAGTGGGCAAGATGTTCGTCGACGGGCTCGTCACCGGCGACGTCGGGGATGCGACCCTGGGTGAGCGGCTCATCCTCTCGTCCGGCTTCATCGCGGTGACGATCGTGGTGCGCCGCGGTACCGGTCAGGCGGTGGCGCCGGCGCACCTGAGCTCACGCGGCTTCTCCGAGGATCCCAAAGCGCTCGAGCCGGTCGCGCGTCGCGTCGAGGCCGAGCTGGACAACCTAGCAGCCCAACACATCACCGACCCGGCGCGCATCGCCCAGGCGGTGCGGCGCATCGTGGGCAAATGGGTGGGGGAGACGTACCGGCGTCAGCCGATGATCGTGCCGACCGTCATCGAGGTCTAGCAGGCCTGCAGCCGGTACCCCACACCGCGTGCGGTGGCGAACCAGTGCGCGCCGAGCTTGCGTCGCAGGTAGCGGACGTAGACGTCGACGACGTTCGACTCCGGTTCGTCGTGACCCCACACCTGTCGCAGCAGGTACTCGCGGCTGAGAACCTGGCCCGGATGGCGCAGGAACGTCGCAGCCAGATCGCACTCGCGTGCGGACAGGTCGACGCAGTAGTCCCCGACGTGTGCCCGCCGGCTTGCGAGATCCACCCGCAGGCCGCCGTAGCGGAGCTCCGGGGTGCGGGCGATGCGGCGGTGCGACAGCAGGCTTCGCACCGCCTCGGTGAGTTCGGCGGCGCGCAACGGGGCCACGGAGACGAACTCCTCGCGCGAGGTGCTGCGTGTCGCGCAGGCCCGCGCAGCGCGGCTGCGGGTCGTCAGCAGGATGGCCGGCAGCCGCAGACCGTCGGCGCGTAGGCGGCGCACGACATCGAGACCGTCCATGCCCGGCATACGTGCGCCCACGATCAGAAGATCGAAATTGCCGTGGCGTGCGTCGTGGTAGGCGCACCGTCCATCGGCCACCAGAGTCACCGAGAATCCCTGAGCGCGCAGTTGACTGCGGATCGCCGTCGCGATCCGTGGATCGGACTCGGCGATGAGAAGTCTGGTCACGTCGATTCCCCCTGCTCGGCGCCGGTGCATCTCGTCGGCGTCGTCATCGACGATCGCCGATCCGGGCGCCCGCCGGTTAGGGCCACAGGGAACCGCGGAAGTGACAAAAGTCCTTCGCCGGTGTCGTCAGCGCTGGGCCACCGCGGTCCACTCGATCGGGGAGGCCGCCACAGCGCGACCGGTGGGGCGGATGTAGAGGTCGCGGTAGTAGCTGGGGCCGGCCTGCTCGACCAGCTGCCAGCCCAGCTCGGCCAGCCACTCGCCGAGCCGCTCGGGTATCAATCCGGTGTGCCAGATCGGGCGTCGTCCGCGGAATCGCCGGTGCACAGATGCCGCGCCGTACAAGTTCGTCCCGTCCAGGAAGTCCTGCCGGATGTAGCTGAACACCAACCGGCTGCCTGCGGCGGCTGTGCCGAGCGCGGCCAACGTGGTGCGCGCGGCGTCGGGGGAGAGGTACTGCGTGACCCCTTCGACGATGAAGAACGTACGCCGCGACGCGTCGTAGCCCGCCGATTGCAGTGCCGCCAGCAGATCGTCGCGTTCGAGGTCGGCGGCCACCAGATGCACCGAGGCCGGGATGCCGCCGAACACCCGGTGCAGGACCGCAGCCTTGCGCTCGATGGTGACCGCCTGATCGACCTCGTACACCGGCATGTCGCTGTGCCGGGCGATGCGACACCCGCGGGTGTCGAAACCGGCGCCGACGACGACGACGGCATCGGTCTCGTTGAGGGGGTCGGAGAGGCGCTCGTCGATGAGGCGTTTGCGACAGGCGATGCTCGACCACAGGCCCGGTCCGCTGCGCTGCGCTGCCGCCATGACGGTCCGGCGCACCGGTGCCACGCGGGTGGCCGCCACCAGCGCGCGCAGCCGGGCCGGTAGGAACGCCTCGGCCAGATCGTCGTCCACGAGCCGCCGGTGCGGCGCTTCGTTGTGCTCGATCGCCGCGAGCACCATCGGTCCGAACGCTGTCTGCGCGACGGGGTTGCGGCCCGTCATCGCTTGTTGACGAACCCGGCGTCGACGGGCAGTGCCACGCCGGTGACGTACCGCGCGGCGTCGGAGACCAGCCAGTACACCGCGTTGGCGATGTCCTCGGCCTCCAACGCCCGCACCGGCAGCGCGTTGCTCATGTCCGGCCCGCTCTCGGCGGCCATGCCGTCGAGCCAGGATCGGGTGAACTCGTTGTCGATCATCGGGGTGTTCACCCCGGCGGGGTGCACGGAGTTGACCCGGATGCTGTATGGCGCAAGGAAATTCGCATAGGCCCGCATCAGTCCCACCATGCCGTGCTTGGCGGCGGTGTACCCGACCGCGCCCGCGATGGGCGCGCCGACACCCACCAGGCCGGCGACAGAGCTCGTCAGCACGATCGCGCCGCCGTTGCCGTACTTGATCATCGGCTTCATCGCGACGTCGATGGTGTGGTAGGCCCCGGTGAGGTTGACGTCGATGACGTCCTGCCACGCCTGCGGCGCCGTCATCGGCGCGATACCCGCGTTGGCGATCACGATGTCGAGCCGTTCGCCGAGGCGCTCGGTGCCCTCTCGGACGGCCGCCTTGAGCGCGTCGCGATCTCGCACGTCGGCTTCGGATGCCACGATCCGCGCGCCCGCCTTCTCGACCAGTGCCACCGTCTCGGCCAGGTCGTCGCGCGTGGCCAACGGGTAGGGCACCGAATCGATCTGCGCACACAGATCGATCGCGATGACATCGGCACCCGCCGAGGCGAGGGTGACCGCGTGCGCCCGGCCCTGTCCGCGCGCGGCGCCGGTGATCAGGGCCACCTTGCCGCTGAGTTCACCCATCGTCAGGGACGGAGCTGACCCTTGGCCGGGTCGCCGGCGACCACGGGGGCGAGCATCTTGATGTCGGGGGCGCCGTCGAGGAGCTCGCCGATGGTGCCGAACAGCGTGCCGACCGCCGGTGCGGAACCATGGGCCTTGAGGGCGTCCGCATCGGCCCACTGCTCCACGAACACGAACGTGCCGTCCGCCTCGTGCAGGGCGTAGAGCTCGCAACCGGGCTCGTCGTGCACGGCCTCGATCGCCTTCTTGCAGGCATCGCGGACGGAGTCCACGGACTCGGGTTTGGCGATCATGGTCGCGACGACGACGACAGGCATGGGGGACTCCTCTTCGAGCGGGACTGAACAGGGCTCACCGTACTGTCTGCTGCCGGCGGTGTCGGCGGGCCACACCCGATCGTCGCCCGAGGCCTGCCGAGACCTATCTGTGACCTGTGTGGCAGATGGTGCATCTGGGGCCTGTGCGACTAGGCTTACCGGCATGGCGAGTAAGACCGCGTCCCGCGCTGGCGCCCGTTCGACCAGGTCGAAGACCAGTTCTCGGGGCTCTGCGCGGTCGTCGCGCCCGGCGCCGCCCCGTCGCAAACCCACGCGTCGGGGCCCGTCGCCGGTGGCCGCCGCCGGAACCGCCGTCGGCCGCGGCGCCCGCGCCGGGTGGCTGATGCTGGCCAAGGGTGCCGGCAGCACTGCCCGCTCGGTCGGTCGCGCCCGCGATCTCGACCCGGGCCATCGCCGCGACGGCATCGCCCTGGGTCTGCTTGCGCTCGCGGTGGTGGTGGCCGCGAGTTCCTGGTTCGACGCGGCACGCCCGGTGGGAGAGTGGATCGACACCTTCCTGCGCATGCTCGTCGGCGGCGCCGTCGTCCTCGTGCCGCTCGCGTTGGCGGTCATCGGTGTCGCATTGATGCGCTCCGAGCCGGATCCGGAGTCGCGCCCACGCTTCATCCTGGGTGCGGCGATGATCGCGCTGCCGGCTCTCGGACTGCTGCACCTGTGGTCGGGATCGCCGCAGGACCCCGTGGCACGCCAACACGCGGCCGGCTTCGTCGGCTTCGCGATCGGTGGGCCCCTGGCCGACGGCTTGACGGCGTGGATCGCCGCGCCGCTGCTCGTCATCGGCGCGCTCTTCGGCGTCCTCCTGATCACCGGCACCACGATCCGCGAGGTGCCCGCGACGCTGCACGACATGTTCTCGACGCGTTGGCGCGGTACTGACGACGATGACGAGGAATGGTTCGACGACGACGAACCGGCCCCCGCCGGCGCCGCCGAGGACTTCTCCGACGGGTACTACGACGAGGATCCGACCGCTGGGGAGGAGTCCGCATCCTGGCCCTCGGCCACTCAACCCACCGTGCCGCTGGCGAAGCCCGCGGGCACCCCGATGGAGAACTATCCGCTCGACGAGGACGTGGCCGACCCGCCCCCGTCGGTCAAGACCCGCAAGAAGACGCGGAAGGAGCCGACGCTCACGCTGGACCGTGTCGTCGAGGGTCCCTACACGCTGCCGTCGCTGGAGTTGCTGATCGCCGGTGACCCGCCGAAACGGCTCACCGCGGCCAACCAGCACATGACGGACGCCATCACCTCGGTGCTCGAGCAGTTCAAGGTCGACGCCGCCGTGACCGGCTGCACGCGCGGCCCGACCGTGACCCGCTACGAGGTCGAACTCGGCCCGGGTGTGAAGGTCGAGAAGATCACCGCGCTGCACCGCAACATCGCCTACGCCGTGGCCACCGAGAGCGTCCGCATGCTCGCGCCGATCCCCGGCAAATCGGCGGTCGGCATCGAGGTGCCCAACACCGATCGCGAGATGGTGCGGCTGGCCGATGTGCTGACCGACCCGGTGGTGCGCTCCGACCACCATCCGCTGGTGATCGGCCTGGGCAAGGACATCGAAGGTGAGATGATCTCGGCCAACCTGGCCAAGATGCCGCACCTGCTGGTCGCCGGCTCCACCGGTTCCGGTAAGTCGAGCTTCGTCAACTCGATGCTGGTGTCGTTGCTCGCGCGTGCCACCCCGGAAGAGGTCAGGATGATCCTGATCGACCCCAAGATGGTGGAACTGACGCCGTATGAAGGCATTCCGCACCTGATCACGCCGATCATCACCGAACCCAAGAAGGCCGCCGCCGCGCTGGCCTGGCTGGTCGAGGAGATGGAGCAGCGCTACCAGGACATGCAGGCCTCCCGCGTGCGCCACATCGACGTCTTCAACGAGAAGGTGCGCACCGGGGAGATCACGGCGCCGCTCGGCAGCAATCGCGAATACAAGCCCTACCCCTACATCCTCGCGATCGTCGACGAGCTCGCCGACCTGATGATGACCGCGCCCCGCGACGTCGAGGATGCGATCGTGCGGATCACCCAGAAGGCTCGCGCCGCCGGCATCCATCTCGTGCTGGCCACCCAGCGGCCGTCGGTCGACGTCGTCACCGGTCTGATCAAGACCAACGTGCCGTCGCGGCTCGCGTTCGCGACGTCGTCGCTGACCGACAGCCGCGTCATCCTGGACCAGCCCGGCGCCGAGAAGCTGATCGGCATGGGCGACGGGCTCTTCCTGCCGATGGGGGCCAACAAGCCGATCCGACTGCAGGGCGCATTCATCACCGACGAGGAGATCTCCGCCGTCGTCAACGCCACCAAGGACCAGGCCGAGCCGGAGTTCGTCGAAGGTGTCACCGCGGTCAAGGCCGGGGAACGCAAAGACGTCGACCCCGACATCGGCGACGACATGGACGTGTTCCTGCAGGCGGTGGAACTCGTGGTGTCGTCGCAGTTCGGCTCCACCTCGATGCTTCAGCGCAAGCTGCGGGTGGGCTTCGCCAAGGCGGGCCGGCTGATGGACCTGATGGAGACGCGCGGCATCGTCGGGCCGTCGGAGGGCTCGAAGGCACGCGAGGTGCTGGTCAAGCCCGACGATCTGGCCGGCACGCTGGCGTTGATCCGCGGCGGCAGCGACGCGGTGGGTGGCGACGGAGATTCAGGCGACGAGCCGGACTTCTGAGCTAGGCGCGCCCTATGGCGCCGAGATCGACAAAAAGGCGCGACGCACTCGCACTTTCGCGCCCGAATGTCGGTTTGGGCGTCAGAGGGTGAGGAGCATTCGGGTATTGCCCAGAATGTTGGGCTTGACGTAGCTCAGGTCCAGGAACTCGGCCACGCCCGTGTCATAGGACCGGCACATCTCCTCGTAGACCTCCGCGGTCACCGGGGTGCCTTCGATCTCGGCGAAACCGTGCCTGCCGAAGAACTCCGTCTCGAACGTCAGCACGAAGATCCGCTGCAGCCGCAACTCCTTGGCGACGGCCAACAACTGATCGACGATCGCGTGACCCACGCCGCGGCCCCGTACCTTCGGATGGACGGCCACGGTGCGCACCTCACCCAGATCGGACCACAGCACGTGCAGCGCGCCGCACCCGATGACCTCGCCCGCCGCTTCGGCCACCCAGAACTCCTGTACCGACTCGTAGAGCGTGACCAGGTTCTTCTCGAGAAGGATGCGGCCGGCATAGACGTCGACGAGAGCCTTGATGGCCGGCACGTCGGACGTCCTGGCCCGACGCACGACCACCTCATCCGGATCTGAGCTCACACGGGGAAGGGTATCGGTTCGGGCAACCAGTATTCTGTGTCGGTGCCGGGCCGACCACAGACCGATCCTGTGGTCCCGCGCGCTCGGGTGGCGAATCTGGCCAACGCCTTGACCGGGGTTCGTCTGATCCTGGTTCCGGTGTTCCTGGCTTTCCTTTTCGTCGGTGACGGTCACGAATCCTTCTGGCGGGCAATGGCTTTCACTGTTTTCACGGTGGCCGTCATCACCGACCGGCTCGATGGGGCGCTGGCCCGCAGCTACGGCATGGTGACCGAGTTCGGCACGCTCATCGACCCGCTCGCCGACAAGGCCCTCATCGGCGCGGCGCTGATCGGACTCTCGATACTCGGCGACCTGCCGTGGTGGGTGACCGCGGTGATCCTGGCCCGCGAACTCGGAGTGACCCTGCTGCGCCTGGTGGTGCTGCGGCACGGCGTCATCCCGGCCAGTCGCGGGGGCAAGCTCAAGACATCGGTGCAAGCCGTCGCGATCGGGTTGTTCATCCTGCCGCTGTCCGGGGCCTGGTCCACGGGTGCGTGGATCGTCATGCTCGCCGCCGTGGTGCTCACCGTCCTCACCGGCGCCGACTACTTCATCTCGGCGGTGAGGGACTCCCGTGGCCGACCCGCTCGTCAGTGACCCGCTCGTCAGCGACGACGCCCGCTCCCTCGTCGCCGATCTGACGGTGCGCCGCCAGACCGTGGCCACGGCGGAGTCGCTGACGGCCGGTCTGGTCGCGGCGACGCTCGCGGGCGTGCCGGGAGCGAGCGCGGTGTTGCGCGGCGGCCTCATCACCTACACCGTCGACACCAAGATCGAGCTCGCCGGCGTCGCCCCCGAACTCCTCGCCGACGTCGGCCCGGTGGCCGAGCCGACCGCACGGGCCATGGCCGTCGGCGCGCAGCAGCGCTGCAGCGCCACGTGGGGAGTGGGATTGACCGGTGTCGCCGGCCCGGAACCGCACGGCGGGCATCCCGTCGGCACGGTGTTCGTCGGGTTCGCGGGACCCGTCGGTGCCGAGGTGCTGGCTCTGCACCTCGACGGCAGCCGCTGGCAGATCCGGATCGCCGCGGTGCACGCAGCGCTGCAGCGGCTGCGCACACTCATCGAAAACCAGTGAGAGAACCAGCGCGCCGGATTCCCGGGAACCATCCGGGGTCCGTCGTGCGTTGGCACGGATAGCACGCCACGATGGGGCTGCAAGTGTTGCGGCCCCGAAGCTGACGAAGGAGAGCGCGATGACGACACTGCTGCGCGAAGTGATCGGCGACGTGTTGCGGCGCGTGCGCGTCGAGCAGGGGCGCACCCTGCGCGAAGTTTCCGATACCGCGCGGGTCAGCCTGGGCTACCTCTCCGAAGTGGAGCGCGGCCGTAAAGAAGCCTCCAGCGAGCTGCTCAG
This sequence comes from Mycobacterium sp. PSTR-4-N, assembly GCF_022348085.1. Classification (GTDB taxonomy): domain Bacteria; phylum Actinomycetota; class Actinomycetes; order Mycobacteriales; family Mycobacteriaceae; genus Mycobacterium. Next base: position 63,027 of record NZ_JAKRFN010000024.1, read on the forward strand.
TGCCATCTGCGGAGCCCTCGACGTCCCGCTGTCCCGCGTGCTGTCCGAAGCCGGCGACGACATGGCGCTCGAGGAGTCGCGCGCCGAGGTCAGCACCTCCCGGATCGACGCCAGCACCAAGGTGGTCATCCCGCAGGCTGTCATGGCGGTCGCCTGACCCGGCAGGGGTGTGGCGAGCTGTCCCGAACCGATAAATTGGGTACCTGCGATGACAGGCGACCCGCGCTGGTGACCCTGTTCCACTGACCCGAGACTTCGAGAAGGCGGAAACGTTCTCATGGCCAATCCGTTCAGCAAGGCGTGGAAGTACCTGATGGCGCTGTTCAGCTCCAAGGTCGACGAGTACGCCGACCCCAAGGTGCAGATCCAGCAGGCGATCGAGGAGGCCCAGCGTCAGCACCAGGCGCTGACCCAGCAGGCGGCCCAGGTGATCGGGAACCAGCGCCAGCTCGAGATGCGGCTCAACCGCCAGCTGGCCGACATCGAGAAGCTCCAGGTCAACGTCCGTCAGGCGCTGACGCTGGCCGATCAGGCCGTCGCCGCCGGGGATGCCGCCAAGGCCACCGAGTACAACAACGCGGCCGAGGCATTCGCCGCGCAGCTGGTGACGGCCGAGCAGAGCGTCGAGGACCTCAAGGGCCTGCACGACCAGGCCCTGCAGGCGGCCGGGCAGGCCAAGAAGGCCGTCGAGCAGAACGCGATGGTGCTGCAGCAGAAGATCGCCGAACGCACCAAGCTGCTCAGCCAGCTCGAGCAGGCCAAGATGCAGGAGCAGGTGAGCGCGTCCCTGCGGTCGATGAGCGAGATCGCCGCGCCGGGCAGCACGCCCAGCCTCGATGAGGTGCGCGACAAGATCGAACGCCGGTACGCCAACGCGATGGGCGCCGCCGAGCTTGCTCAGAACTCGGTGCAGGGCCGCATGATGGAGGTCCAGCAGGCCAGCGTCCAGATGGCCGGCCATTCGCGGCTGGAACAGATCCGGGCCTCCATGCGCGGCGAGCAGCTGCCCGCCGGCTCGGCCCAGACCCCGGCGACCCCGGCGCAGTCGCCGGCTACCCCGGCCGCCAATCCGACACCGGAAAACCCGCTGTCGCAATAACATTCACGGGAGCATGTGGTGAGCACTCGGACCCGACGACCCGACGCCTGGCGTTCACTGGCCCAGCGCGGCATCGACACTGCCGCGGAGTGGTCGGGCGCGCTCGCCGACAAGCTGAACGCCGCCGCCGATCCCCGCGCCAAACTGCTGCGCAAACGTCGCTGGGCGTTGCGCCTCGGCGTGTTCTTCGCGCTGTCGTCGGCGTTCTGGGTGGGCGTGACCGCGCTGCTCGCATCGTGGAGCACGCCTGTGTGGGCGTTGTTCATCCCGTCGCCGATCGCGGTCGGCGCCGCGTTCCTCGCGACCTTGGCGTTCCTGCGGTACCGCTGGCTGCGCGGTGAGCCGTTGCCGCCGGCCCGCAGCGGTGGTGTGCGACGCTTGCCGCCGTGGGGATCGGCGGCACGAGCCCCCATGGCGGAGCTGGCGTCATCCGAGCGCGGGCTGGTGTCTCTGCTCGGGGTGATGGAACGCGGTCGCCTGCTGCCCGACGAGGAGCTGCGCGACCTGCGTGCCGCCGCCGAGCGGACCGCCGCCACGATGTCGGCGACCGCCGCCGAAGTGGTGTCGATGGAGCGCACGGTCAGCTCCGCCCCGCAGGCCCGCACCCACCTGACGCCCACCATCGCGGCGTTCTCCGCGCAGCTCGACCGCGGCGCCCGTCAGTACAGCGACATGGTCTCGGCGGCCGCCCAGCTGGTGTCGGCCGCCAACTCGGGCTCAATGTCGAGCTCGCCGATGGTGCAGCGGCGCTACCGCGACGAGCTCACCTCCGCCACCGACCGGCTGACCGGATGGGCGCAGGCGTTCGACGAGCTGGGCCGGCTGCGCGGCGCCTGAACGCGAGGATCAGAAGCGCGGCCGCAGGGCCGGGATGATCACCCCGACCAAGGCCTTCAGCGGCGCCTTCACCATCACGTCGACCATGTCGAAATAGTCCCGCCACAGCGTGATCCGGCCGTCGCGTATCTCGAACGCTCCGCACACCCAGAACTGCAGCCGCACGGGCCCCAGGAGGATCGCATCGGTGCGTTCGGTCAGCACCGTGTCGCCGTCGGCGGCGACACGGTGAAACGTCACCGCGAAGCCCACCTTGCCCTCGCCGCGCCGCAGCAATCCCATGATCCGCGCGCGTCCCCGGATCGACGGCAATCCGACGTTCTGCCACACCAAGTCCGGGGCGGCCAGTGACTCGACGGTGTCGAAGTCCTCATCGGCGAGCGCGAGCAGGAACTTGCGGACCAGCGCGGCGTTGTCGGTGATCGGCAGCAGGGCCTCATCGGTCATACCGATCGACCCTAACGGCAGGTGCTGTGGCAGGGTAGCCCGCATGCGTGTCGCGGTCGTCGCCGGACCGGATCCCGGTCACGCGTTCCCGGCCATTGCGCTGTGTCAGCGCTTCCTGGCCGCTGGTGACGAGCCGACGCTGCTGACAGGCACGCGGTGGCTGGACACGGCGCGGGGGGAAGGGTTCGACGCCGTCGAACTCGACGGGCTGCGGGTCATGACCGGTGACGACGACGCCGATGCGGGCGCGAAGATCCACGAACGTGCTGCGCGCATGGCCGTCCTCAACCGTGAGCGCATTCAGGCGCTGAAACCCGATGTGGTGGTGTCCGATTCGATCACCACGTGCGGGGGACTGGTCGCCGATCTGATCGGTGTGCCGTGGATCGAGCTGAACACCCACCCGCTGTATCGGCCATCCAAGGGGTTGCCGCCGCTGGGCAGCGGCCTGGCCCCGGGAGTCGGGGTGCGCGGACGCGCGCGCGATGCCGTCCTGCGCTCGCTGAGCGCGCGGTCCTGGAAGGCGGGGCTGCGGCAACGCGCCGCCGTGCGTGTGCAGATAGGCCTGCCCGCCGCCGATCCCGGGCCGCTGCGCCGGTTGATCGCCACCCTGCCGGCGCTGGAGGTGCCGCGGCCCGATTGGCCGGCCGAGGCCGTCGTCGTCGGCCCCCTGCACTACGAGCCGACGACGGCGCTGCTGGACGTGCCGGCCGGGAACGGACCCATGGTGGTGGTCGCGCCGTCCACGGCGAGCACCGGCGCCGTCGCGCTCGCCGATCTGGCGCTGCAGACCCTGGTGCCCGGGCAGGTGCTGCCCGACGGTGCGCGCGTCGCCGTGTCACAACTGCATCCTCCGGAGGAGGAGGTGCCCCCGTGGGCCGTGGTCGGGCTGGGTCGTCAGGACGAACTGCTGTCTCGCGCGGATCTGCTGGTCTGCGGCGCCGGACACGGCATCGTGTCGAAAGCGCTGCTCGCCGGTGTCCCGATGGTGGTGGTCCCCGGTGGCGGCGACCAGTGGGAGATCGCGAATCGGCTTGTCCGCCAGGGCAGTGCGGAACTCGTGCGGCCGCTGAACCCGGACACCTTGAGCGCGGCCACCGCCCAGGTGCTGGGGTCGGCGCGCCATCGAGATGCCGCGGTACGCGCCGGGGCGACCGCCGGGGCAGTCGCCGACCCCGTCGGAGTGTGTCACGAGGCACTCCGGGCGTCCGCGTAGGTTGGGCCTGTGCGGCTGACGGAATTCCACGAACTCGTCGAGCGCCAGTTCGGCGCGGTGCGCGCGTCGTCGATGCTCGTCGACCACGTCCTGACGACGATGGGCGGGCGGACCGCCGCGCAGGCCATCGAGGACGGTGTCGAACCCCGAGACGTGTGGCGCGCGCTGTGCGCGGACTTCGACGTGCCGCGCGACCAGTGGTGAGCTGGTTATCGCGGAGCGAGCACCCGCCCGAGGAACTCCAGTTGGTCGGCCTTGACCTTCGGGTCGTGATAGATGTCGAAGTGGCCGTAGGGGTAGTGCAGTAGTTCGCCGCGCGGGGCGCGCCGGGCCGCCTTGACCGTGGGCCCCGGCGGGGTGACCTTGTCGTCGTCGCAAACGCAGATCAGCAGCGGCATGGCCAGCTGTGCGGTCTTCGCCCCTGGCCTGTAGAGACCCAGCCGTAGCCCGACCCGGGCGCTGAACTCGTTGCGCCACAACGACTTCGCACCGACGATGGCCTCGAAGCCCGGCTGCGCATCCGGGGATGTCATCGCGGCGAAGGCGCCCGGTTTGCCGACGGCTGCCAGCAGGTGAGGTGGGCGGCCGCGCCAGGCGCCGAGCTGATCCCGCAGCCCCGCGACCATTGCCTTCGGGACGAACGCCGGTGGTTGAACCCTCAGCGTCGCGAGCCCGTCGGTGAACGGCGCCTGGGAGACCACCGCAGCGATGCGCGCGTCGGCAGCGGCGACGGCCAGGACGTGCCCGCCGCTGAACGACGAGCCCCACAGCGCGATCCGGTCGGGGTCCACGCCGTCCAACTGACGGGCCCACGCCACGACGGTGTGGTAGTCCGTCTGCTGCATCCCGATGTCGAGCAGCTGCCGGGGCGTGCCGGTGGATGCGCCGAACCCGCGGTAGTCGAACACCACCACGACGTATCCGGCCTGGCAGAAGGCTTCGGCGTACTCGGGAAGGCCGTCGTCGCGGGTGGCGGTGAAGCCATGGGCCATCACGATGCACGGGGCTTGAGCGGTCGGGCCGGAGCCGTCGGGCCGGTACAGGTACGCGGCGAGTTGGTCGGCACCGGCCGGGATGCGAACGTCCTCAGGCGTGGTCACGAACGGAAACGCTAGCCGGTCGGCGTGTCCGCTTGAATCGAACACGTGTTCGTCTACTGTGGGTGGAGTTCGACCCCGGGACTTGTCGGTGCCCTGGCCTAGCGTCACGACCAACCGATCGAGAACCGGTCGACAACGACTACCCGGAGAGGTACATCATGGCGCAGCAAGCCCCCGATCGCGAGAAGGCCCTGGAACTGGCGCTCGCGCAGATCGACAAGAACTTCGGCAAGGGCTCGGTGATGCGGCTGGGCGAAGAGGTCCGCCAGCCGATCTCGGTCATCCCGACCGGCTCGATCTCCCTGGACGTCGCGCTCGGCATCGGCGGTCTGCCGCGCGGGCGCGTCATCGAGATCTACGGCCCGGAGTCCTCCGGTAAGACCACGGTGGCCCTGCACGCCGTCGCCAACGCCCAGGCCGCCGGCGGGATCGCCGCCTTCATCGACGCCGAGCACGCACTGGACCCCGAGTACGCCAAGAAGCTCGGCGTGGATACCGACGCGCTGCTGGTCAGCCAGCCCGACACCGGTGAGCAGGCGCTCGAGATCGCCGACATGCTGGTGCGCTCCGGAGCGCTCGACATCCTGGTCATCGACTCGGTGGCGGCCCTGGTGCCCCGCGCCGAGATCGAGGGCGAGATGGGTGACAGCCACGTCGGCCTGCAGGCCCGCCTGATGAGCCAGGCGCTGCGCAAGATGACCGGCGCGCTGAACAATTCGGGCACCACCGCGATCTTCATCAACCAGCTCCGCGAGAAGATTGGCGTCATGTTCGGTTCGCCCGAGACCACCACCGGCGGTAAGGCGTTGAAGTTCTATGCCTCGGTGCGCTTGGACGTGCGCCGGATCGAGACGCTGAAAGACGGCACCGACGCGGTGGGCAACCGGACCCGGGTCAAGGTCGTCAAGAACAAGGTGTCGCCGCCGTTCAAGCAGGCCGAGTTCGACATCCTCTACGGCAAGGGCATCAGCCGCGAGGGTTCGCTCATCGACATGGGTGTCGAGCACGGCTTCATCCGCAAGTCCGGCTCCTGGTTCACCTACGAGGGTGAGCAGCTGGGGCAGGGCAAGGAGAACGCCCGCAATTTCCTGCTCGAGAACGTCGACGTCGCCAACGAGATCGAGAAGAAGATCAAGGAGAAGCTCGGTATCGGCGCCGTCGTGACGGATGACGATGTCCTCCCCGCTCCCGTCGACTTCTGATCGCGCCGAGCAGGCGCGGGCGGTGTGCCTGCGCCTGCTCACCACGCGAGCGCGCACGCGTGCCGAGCTCCAGACGCATCTCACCAAGCGCGGCTATGCCGAGGACGTGACCGTCCAGGTGCTCGACCGGCTCACCACGGTCGGCCTGATCGACGACGAGGAATTCGCCGAACAGTGGGTGCGGTCGCGACGACTGCATGCGGGGAAAGGCAAGCGCGCCTTGGCTGCCGAGCTGCGCACCAAGGGCGTCGACAACGAGGTGATCAGCGCGGCACTGTCCGATGTCGACGCGGGCGCCGAACGGACTCGTGCCGAGCAGTTGGTCCGCGACCGATTGCGACGGGAGAAGCTCGGTGACCCGGGAGACCGCGACGCCGAGAACAAGGTGGCACGACGACTGGTCGGGATGTTGGCACGGCGCGGCTACAGCCAGACGATGGCACTCGACGTCGTCACCGCGGAACTGGCGAACGAGCGGGAGCGGCGCCGGGTCTAGCGTGCCGCGCTCAGGTCGGCGGTCAGGCTGCGGGTGACGACGCGGCGCACGGCGATCAGCGTGACGACGCCGAGAATCGCCGCCCACGACAGGTCGACGCTCAACCGGAGAAGGCCGGCGGCGGTGAACAACTCGATCATCGCGCGCAGCGCGGTCACAGGCTGTCGAAAGACGAGCAGAGCGGCCACGCCGATGGTGATGCCTGCAATGGCCAGACACCACGATGCGTTCACGACGACGCTCGAGACGACGACGCTCATGGCGGGGATGCGGGGCGTCGCTGTGTGAGCGCCTCGATCTCCCGCTGCTCCTGGGCGATCTCTCGGTTGAGGAAGTAGTTGAGCACCGTGCGGATCGCCGCGATCGCTGCGAGCTTTCCGATTTCCGCGAACGACGGGGAGATCGCGGTGCGCAGCACATCGGCGGCGAGCTGGAATTCCAGCCCGAGTACCAGAAACCGCGCGAGCGACAATCGCACCGACGAGAACTGATTGATGTCGCGCCGACCCAGTGCGGCAACGAATTTCACGATCGCCACCAGCGCGCCGATCATGATGACGATCGCGCCGCAGGCCTCGATCAGCCGCACCATGGTGTCGACCAGGGTGCGCAGGGCCGATTCGGGAAGGAGGTCCCACGCCGCGAGTGTGCGGGTCATACGCCGCGGCTGCGGTCGCCGGCCAGCTCCAGCGGCTCGGGTTCCATCGGCGCCGAGCCCTTGCGGGACCGCCGCAGCCGCGCCTCCAACCGGGTGGCCAGCCACGACAGCGTGATGTTCAGACAGACCATCAACAGCGCGATCACGATCAACGCCGGGATGTAGTTGCCGTAGGACGACCCGACATTGGCGCCTTGGCGCACCAGTTCGACGAACGTGATCTGGTAGCCCAGTGCGGTGTCCTTCAAAACGACGACGACCTGGGACACCAACACCGGCAGCATCGAGGTGACCGCCTGGGGGAGCAGGATCGACCGCATCGTCTGCCCTGAGGTCAGCCCGAGCGCCGAAGCTGCCTCGGCCTGCCCCCGCGGCAAAGCGTGGACACCGGCGCGCACGATCTCGGCGATGACGGCGCCGTTGTACAGCGTCAGACCCGTGATGACGCCTGCCAACGCCAGGTACTTCGACGCGAAGACGTCGTAGTTGGCGTAGAGGAAGTAGGCGAAGATCATCATGATCAGAACGGGCACCGCGCGGAAGAACTCGACGATGACCGACGACACCCAGCGGATTCCGCGGTGCGTCGACAACCGGCCGACCCCCAGCAAAAAGCCCAAAACCAGCGCCAACGCGATCGAGACTGCGGCGGCGGTCAGCGTGCCCTTGACGCCCGGCAGGATGTAGGTGCGCCACAGGTCGGCGGTCAGGAACGGCTCCCACTTCGCAGCGGTCAGCTGTCCCTTCTCGTCCAGCCGGGTGTAGACCAGCCACGCGATCGCGACGACCACGACGACGGTGAGGGCCGACACCAACCGATTGCGCAGGCGCGCCCTCGGGCCCGGCGCGTCGAAGAGAACCGACGATGCGGTCACGTGAGGTCACCCTCCTTCCGCGAGCAGACGCGAACTCGAGCAATTCGAGCCCAATGCACGCGAGTTCGTGTCTGCTCGCGGAAGAAAGTAGTCACCTCGCCACCGCCAGTCGCCGACCCAGCCAGCTGAACAGCAGACCCAGCGGCAGGGTCAGGATCACGAAGCCCAACGCGAAGATCGAACCCACCACCAACACCGCCGCGGTGTTCTCGATCATCTCCTTCATCAGCAACGCAGCCTCGGCCACCCCGGACGCCGAGGCGATCGTCGTGTTCTTGGTCAGCGCGATCAGGACAGAGCCCAGCGGAGCAATCACGGCACGAAACGCCTGCGGTAACAAGATGATTCGCAGGTTCTGGGAAAACGTCAGCCCGAGTGAGCGGGCCGCCTCGGCCTGCCCGAGGGGGACCGTGTTGACACCCGAGCGCACCGTCTCACACACGAACGACGCGGTGTAGACGGTGAATCCGAGGACGGCCAGACGGAACCCGCTGTCGGCGATGAACGTCGGCGACGTCCGGTCGGCCAGCGTGATGCCGAGCGTCTGTGCCAGCCCGAACGAGCAGAACAACACGATCAGCGTCAACGGTGTGTTGCGGACGATGTTGACATACGCGGTGCCCAGCCAGTTCAGCATGGGCACCGGCGCCAGCCGCATCGCGGCCAGCGCCGTGCCCAACACGAGCGCGCCGATCGCCGAGAACACCGTCAGCTGAATCGTCGTCCAGAACGCCGCGAAGATCTCGGATCGGTACTCGGTGAAGATGTCCACTTCCGTGCCGGACCGGCGACTACTTGTCGAGCGGCGGCGGCGCGGGCGCCGTGATCCCGGCCGGCCCGAGGTTCTTGTCGAACGCCGCCTTCCAGGCCCCGCTGTCCTCCATCTTCTTCAGCGCGTCGTTGATCTTGGTCTTCAGCTCGTTGTCGTCCTTCTTCAGCCCGATGCCGTAGCGCTCCTCGGAGAACGGCTCACCCACGATCTTGAACGTGCCGGGGCTCTGCGCGGCGTAGCCGGCGAGAATCACCTCGTCGGTGGTGACCGCGTCCACCGCGCCGTTCTTGATCGACTCGATGCACGCCGAATAGGTGTCGAACTGCTGCAGCTGCACCTTCGGGTATTCGTCCTTGATCTTCTGCGCCGGCGTCGACCCCGAGACCGAGCACAGGATCTTGCCCTCCAACGAGGCCTTGCCGGTGATGTCGTTGTTGTCGGCCCGGACGAGCAGGCTCTGACCGGTGATCAGGTACGGGCCCGCGAACGACACTTTCTCCTTGCGCGCGTCGGTGATCGAGTAGGTCGCAGCGATGAATTTCACCTGGCCGTTCTGGATGAGGTTCTCCCGCTGCGACGACGGGGATTCCTTCCACTCGATCTTGTCCGGGGCGTAGCCGAGTTCGCCGGCCACGTAGGTCGCGACGTCGACGTCGAACCCGCTCATCGTGCCGTCGGGGTTCCTCATGCCCAGGCCCGGCTGGTCGAACTTGGTGCCGATGACGATAGTGTCGCCACCCCCGCCACCGCCTCCGCCGGTGCCACCACCGCCGCACGCAGTCGCGGCGAACGGCAGGGCGGCGGCCAGCGCGAGTGCGGCTATCGCGCGCGGGGAGAAAGCCATGATCAGGTGTTTCCTTTCGCAATCAGTGATGCAGGATCTTGCCGAGGAAATCTTTGGCGCGCTCCGACGTCGGATTGTCGAAGAACTGCGCGGGTTCGGCGTTCTCGACGATCGCTCCGTCGGCCATGAACACCACACGGTGGGCGGCGCGCCGGGCGAAACCCATCTCGTGGGTGACCACGAGCATCGTCATACCGTCGGCCGCCAGGTCGGTCATCACGGAGAGGACCTCGTTGATCATCTCCGGGTCCAGTGCGCTGGTCGGTTCGTCGAACAGGATCACCTTCGGGTTCATCGCCAGCGACCGTGCGATCGCGACCCGCTGTTGCTGCCCGCCCGAGAGTTGCGCGGGGTACTTGTCGGCCTGGTTGGCCACCCCGACCCGTTCCAGCAGCGACATCGCCGCCGTGCGGGCGTCGCCGCGGCCCTTCTTGCGCACCTTCACCGGGGCGAGCATGACGTTCTCGACGATCGTCTTGTGGGCGAACAGGTTGAACGACTGGAACACCATGCCGACGTCGCTGCGCAGCTGGGCGAGTTTGCGGCCCTCCGCGGGCAGCGTCTGCCCGTCGATCGTGATCGTGCCCGAATCGATCGTCTCGAGCCGATTGATGGTGCGGCACAACGTCGATTTGCCGGACCCCGACGGGCCGATCACGACGATGACCTCACCCTTGCCGACATCGAGATCGATGTCCTGCAGGACGTGCAGGGAGCCGAAGTGCTTGTTGACCGCCTTCATCGAGATCATCGGCACGTCAGGGGACTCCCTGGGGCTCTCCATGGGTGGTGACCTTACCCAGGGAACGCACACATGGCCCCGCAACCGGAGCAATCTGCGCCCGAGCGGGCCACCCAGCGCGCCGCCGTAGGATGGTCGCCGTGACTTCGGTGGTGACCAGGCAGGGCGACGCTTCGGCAGCCGAGCGCCCGGCACGCACTTTCCAGGTCCGCACCTACGGCTGCCAGATGAACGTGCACGACTCCGAGCGCCTGTCCGGCCTGCTCGAAGAGGCCGGCTACCAGCGCGCCGCAGACGACGCGGACCCCGACATCGTGGTGTTCAACACCTGCGCGGTCCGGGAGAACGCGGACAACAAGCTCTACGGCAACCTGAGTCACCTCGCGCCCCGCAAACAGGCCGATCCCGACATGCAGATCGCTGTCGGCGGCTGCCTGGCCCAGAAGGACCGCGACGCGGTGCTACGCAAGGCGCCGTATGTCGATGTCGTGTTCGGCACCCACAACATCGGCTCATTACCGGCTCTGCTCGACCGGGCGCGGCACAACCGCACCGCGCAGGTGGAGATAGCCGAAGCGCTGCGCGAGTTCCCGTCCTCGTTACCCGCACGCCGCGAATCCGCCTATGCGGCGTGGGTGTCGATCTCGGTCGGCTGCAACAACACGTGCACCTTCTGCATCGTTCCCTCGCTCCGCGGCAAAGAGGTGGACCGCCGGCCCGCAGATGTGCTGGCCGAGGTGCGGTCACTCGTCGACCAGGGCGTGCTGGAGATCACGCTGCTCGGCCAGAACGTCAACGCCTACGGCGTGTCGTTCGCCGACCTGGATCAGCCCCGCGATCGCGGCGCATTCGCCGAGCTGCTCCGCGCGTGCGGACAGATCGACGGGTTGGAGCGGGTGCGGTTCACCTCGCCGCACCCGGCGGAGTTCACCGACGACGTCATCGAGGCGATGGCCGAGACCCCGAACGTGTGCCCCACCTTGCACATGCCGCTGCAATCCGGTTCGGACCGGGTGCTGCGGGCGATGCGGCGCTCCTACCGGGCGGAGCGATACCTCGGGATCATCGACCGGGTCCGCGCGGCGATCCCGCACGCGGCGATCACGACCGACATCATCGTCGGCTTCCCCGGGGAGACCGAAGAGGATTTCCAGGCCACCCTCGACGTCGTTGCGGCGGCGAGATTCGCCAGCGCGTTCACGTTCCAATACAGCAAGCGACCGGGCACCCCGGCCGCCGAGCTGCCCGATCAGATCTCCAAAGATGTTGTCTCGCAGCGCTATCAGCGACTGATCGAGCTTCAGGAGAAGATCTCGTGGGAGGAGAACTCGGCGCAGATCGGCCGAACCGTCGAGGTGCTCGTCGCCGCGGGGGAGGGCCGCAAGGACACCGCCACCGCCCGCATGTCCGGCCGTGCACGCGACGGCCGGCTCGTGCACTTCGCGCCGGGGCCTGACGCTGCGGCGATCCGTCCCGGCGACGTGGTCGTCACCACGGTCACCGGCGCCGCGCCCCACCACCTGATCGCCGACGCGAGCCTCACCTCCCACCGGCGCACCCGCGCCGGTGACGCACACGAGAGTGGGCAGCGGCCCCGCACCGGAACCGGCCTCGGTATGCCCGGGATCGGCGTGCCCGTCCAGCCCGCCGTCGCGACCGGGTGTGCCCGATGAGCGGCCGCCCCGACGACTTCGACCACCTCCGCGAAGACCTCGAGAAAGCCGAGCGCCGGATCGCCCGGGAGATCGACCCGGGACCCCGCGCGCTGGCCATCGCGATCTTCGTCTTCGCCCTGCTGGCCACGCTCGCGTTGCCGCACGCCGGTGACGCACGCGGTCTGGACGTGCTGGCCGGCTCCGACGCGGCGCACGCCAGCGCCATCGCGTTGCCGCACAAGGTGTTCGCCTGGTTGGCGCTGGTGTTCGGCGGCGGCTTCTCTATTCTCGCGCTGCTGACCCGGCGCTGGGCGCTGGCGTGGATCGCGCTCGCCGGCTGCACCGTGGCGTCGTTCCTCGGACTGCTCGCCGTGTGGTCCCGCCAGACCGCGGCCGCGCCCTATCCCGGTCCGGGCATCGGACTGCTGATCGCCTGGTTCGCGGTCATCCTGCTCGCCTACCACTGGGCCCGTGTGGTGGCGGCGCGAACCGCGCTGCAGCTGGCCACCGAAGAGCACCGTCGCCGGCTGCTCGCCGAACGGGAGAACCGGGGCCTGCTCGACACCTTCGGCGACGACGACCCGCCGGCGACCTGACCGCTAGCGCCTCTTCTCGAGCGCCTCTGCCGCCGCCTCAGCCCACTGCCGCCACTGCTGTGCGCTGGCGCGGGCCTGTTCAGCGTCCTTGGCACGGCCCGCCGCTTCGGCTTTCTCGGCCTGGCGTTCGAACTGCTCGGCTCGTTCCCGGAACTGGTCCGCGCGTGCCTGCGCCTCCGGATCCACGCCGCCGGTCGGAGCGTCGCGGATCTTCTTCTCCACCGCACGCATCCGGCGCTCCAGCTCGGGCGCACGCTCCCGCGGGACCTTGCCGATGGCATCCCACTTGTCGCCGATGACCCGCAGAGCGGCACGGGCGGCGTCGCGGTCGGAGGGATCGATCCGCTCGGCCTCGGCCAGCAGGGCCTCCTTGGCCTGCGCGTTGGCTGCGAACTCCGCGTCGCGCTCGGCGTTGGCGGCGTTGCGAGCAGAGAAGAACTTGTCCTGCGCGCCCTTGAAACGCTGCCACAGCGCGTCGTCGACGTCTTTGGCGGCGCGGCCCGCCGCTTTCCACTCCGTCAGCAGATCCCGGAACGTCGCCGAGGTGGCGCCCCAGTCGGTGGAGTCACTGAGTTCCTCGGCGCGCACACACAGCGCTTCCTTGGTCTGCCGCGCGCCGGCGCGTTCCCGGTCCAGTTCGGCGAAATGCGAACCGCGGCGCCGGTTGAACGTCTCGCGCGCGGCCGAGTACCGCTTCCACAGCGCGTCGTCGGTCTTGCGGTCGACGCCGCTGATCGTCTTCCACTCGTCGAGGATGGCGCGCAACCGGTCCCCTGCGGCCTTCCACTGCGTCGCGGTGGCGGCCAGCTCCTCGGCCTCGACGGCGAGCGCCTCCTTGCGCGCGGTCTGCTGGGCGCGGAACTCCTCGCGCCTGGCCTTCTCCTCCTGCGAGGCGCTGTCGGCCTGGGTGACGATCGCCGCCAGCCGCTCCGACAACGAATCGACGTCTCCGAGCACGTGAGCCTCGGGCAGGCCCTCCGCCAGCGCCAACGCCGCGGTGCGGATCTTGCGGGCATCGCCCGAACCCGACGCCAGCCGACGCTCGAGGAGCACCACTTCGGTGTGCAGATCGTCGAAGCGGCGGCCGAAGTGCGCGTAGGCGGCTTCGGCATCGCCGGCCTGCCACGACCCGATCTGCCGCTCCCCGGCAGCGGTGATCAGCCACACCGTCCCGTCCGGGTCGACGCGGCCGAAACGGTGGGGATCGCTGGACGGCACCGTCGCGACGACCGGGGCGGCCGCCGGTGTCGCCGGGCGCGGAACGGGACGTGGCGGGCCGGGTTTGGGCCGCGCGCTCGACGGGCCGGGGCGCGGCGGCGAGGCCGTCGCAGAGCCTGTCTCGGGTGCACCGGTGTCTGCGGATTCGCCCGGGCCGGTCGTCGTCATGTCATTACCTCGTGTCTCCGCGCGGGTCCCGCGCACCTGCCGCGCAGCGCGGCGCCTGAAGATGGTGTGAACGCTATTCAAACAGGTCGCCCGGCGCTGCGCCCACGGCTTCGCCTCCACGGTCTCTAGGCTCGGTGCGAAATCGAATCGGGTGGGTCGGGGAGGTGGTCGATGGCGAAGGCGGAGATCGCCGCCGTGCTGGCGTTGGCCGCGGCCCTGTTCATCGCCATCGGCGACGTCATCCACCAGCGCAGCGCCCACGACGTCACCGACGAACCGGTCGGCCACGTCGCGTTGTTCAGCCGGCTGCTCCGCGATGGGCAGTGGTGGCTGGGCAGCGGAGTCGCTGCCGTCGGCTTCGCGCTGCAGGCCGCCGCGCTGGGCCTGGGATCGGTGCTGCTGGTGCAGGCGCTGTTGGTGACCTCGCTGCTGTTCGCGCTGCCGATCAGTGCGCGGATGGCGGGCCGGCGGGTGACCAACTGGCAGTGGTTGTGGGCCGCCCTGCTGGCCGCGGCGGTGGCCGTGATCGTGACGGTGGGCAATCCGACCGAGGGCGCGTCACGGGCGTCGCTGCACACATGGGTGTGGGTGGTCGCCGTGCTGGGGCCGGCGCTGGCGTTGTGTCTGCTGGTCGCGCAGGTGACCTCACCCACGGTCAGCGCGGTGCTGCTGGCGGTGGTCTCGGGCGCGCTGTGGGGGTTGTTCGCGGTGTTGACCAAGGCGGTGGTGACCCGCCTCGACCTGGGCAGCTGGGCCGGGATCGGCATGCTCGTGCGGACGCCCGAACTGTATGTGTGGGCGGCGGTCGCCATCGCCGGCACCGCGATGCAGCAGGCCTCGTTCCGGTCCGGGGCATTGACGGCGTCGCTGCCCACGATGACGGTCGCCGAACCGGTGGTGGCCGGCGTGCTGGGCGTCGTCGTGCTCGGTGAGACGCTGCACCCCGGCGAGGCCGGGGTCTTCGTCCTGGTCGTCGCCGTCGTGGTGATGGTCGTCGCGACCGCGGCACTGGCCCGGGGGGAAGCGGCTACACGAGAACCCGGCTGAGCCGCGCCGGTTAGGTTGGTGTCCGTGCTGACCGCCATCGCGATCGTGCCGTCACCGCCGGTCATGGTTCCCGAACTGGCCGGGGCGGCCGCCGCCGAGGTCGCCGATCTGTGCACCGCGGCAGTGACGGCGGCCGGCCGCCTGCCCTCCCGCTGGGTCGCCGTCGGCGTGGCGGCCGAGGACGCCGTATACGGGCCCGACACGACCGGCACCTTCGCCGGGTACGGGGTGGACGTGGCGATCCGGCTGTCCGGCGCGGCGGCCGGCGAACCCGAACCCCTGCCGCTGTGTGCGCTCATCGCGGGGTGGCTACGCGGTCTCGTCGCTGATTCGGCTTCGGTCGAGGTGCGCACCTGGACCGCGGACACGCCGTCGGCGGTCGCGGTGGCCGCCGGCCGGGAGCTACGGCGTGAGCTCGACGCCACGCAGGAGGCCGTCGGGGTGCTCCTGGTCGCCGACGGAGCCAACACCCTGACCGCGGCCGCACCCGGCGGGTACGACCCGGACTCCGTGCCGTTGCAGGCCGCTCTCGACGACGCGCTCGCCGGGGGCGAATGCGCAGCGCTGGCCGCTCTGCCCGACGGCATCGTCGGCCGGGTCGCCTACCAGGTGCTCGCCGGCCTTGCCGAACCCGGTCCGAGCGCCGCCGAGCAGCTCTACCACGGGGCCCCTTACGGTGTCGGCTACGTCGTGGGCGTCTGGACCCCGTGACCCGGCCGCTGGCGATCATCGGCCCGACCGGCACCGGCAAATCCGCCCTCGCGCTGGCCGTCGCCGACCTGATCGGCCACTCCGTCGAGGTGGTCAACGCCGATGCGATGCAGCTCTACCGCGGAATGGACATCGGCACGGCCAAGCTGCGCCCCGACGAACGCCACGGGATCCCGCACCACCAGCTCGACGTGCTCGAGGTGACCGAGACCGCGACCGTGGCCCGCTACCAGCAAGCCGCATCCGATGACATCGAGGCGATCCTGGCCCGCGGCGCGGTGCCGCTGATCGTCGGCGGCTCGATGCTCTACATCCAGTCCCTGCTCGACGAGTGGTCGTTTCCCGCCACTGATCCGGATGTGCGGGCTCGGTGGGAGGCGCGGTTGGCCGAGGTCGGAGTCGCAGGACTGCACCGGGAGCTCGCGACGGTGGACCCCGCCGCGGCGGCGTCGATCCTGCCCAGCGACGGGCGGCGCATCGTGCGTGCCCTGGAAGTCGTCGAGTTGACGGGCCGGCCGTTCGCGGCGTCGGCGCCCACCATCGGGGCGCCGCGATGGGACACCGCGATCGTCGGATTGGATTGGCCCCGCGACGTTCTCGATCGCCGCCTGGCGCAGCGTACCGACGCCATGTTCGCCGCGGGCCTGGTCGACGAGGTGCGCGCGCTGACCGAACGTGGCCTGCGGGAAGGCGTCACCGCGGCCCGCGCGCTCGGCTACGCACAGGTCCTGGCCGATCTCGACGCCGGCGGCGACGGCACGACCGCGCGAGTTCCCACCTTCGTCGGTACCCGCCGCTACGTCCGCAGGCAGCGGTCGTGGTTCCGCCGCGATCACCGCATCACCTGGCTCGACGGCTCCTCCGCCGATCTCGCCGACAGCGCAGTGCGCATCTGGCGGGACGTATCCTGAGCCAGTGGAGTTCGCCAAAGGTCACGGCACGCAGAACGACTTCGTCGTGCTGCCCGACCTGGCGGCCACGCTGACGCTGGCACCCGCCGCCGTCGCCGCGCTGTGCGACCGCAGACAGGGTCTCGGCGCCGACGGCGTGCTCCGCGTGACCACCGCGGGCGCGGCGCGAGCAGCAGGTGTGTTCGATCGGCTGCCGGAGGGGCTGAGCGACGGCGATTGGTACATGGACTACCGCAACGCCGACGGGTCGATCGCCCAGATGTGCGGTAACGGGGTGCGGGTGTTCGCGCACTACCTGCGGGCGAGCGGGCTCGAAACCCGCGACGAGTTCGTGGTCGGATCGCTCGCGGGGCCGCGCCCGGTGGTGCTGCACGCCGTCGACGCGGTGCGCGCCGACGTCACCGTCGAGATGGGCAAAGCCAATGTGCTCGGCTCGTCCACGGCCACCGTCGGCGGACGGTCGTTCGCCGGCCTCGCCGTCGACGTCGGCAATCCACACCTGGCCTGCGTCGACCCGGGGCTGACCGCAGAGGCGCTGGCCGCCCTGGACGTGGCGGCGCCGGTGAGCTTCGACCGCGAACAGTTCCCCGACGGAGTCAACATCGAGGTGCTCACCGCCCTGGACGCCGATTCCGCCGTCACCATGCGTGTGCACGAGCGCGGCGTGGGGGAGACCCGCTCCTGCGGGACCGGCACCGTCGCCGCCGCGGTCGCCGCGCTGGCCCAGCAGGGCGCGCAGACCGGCGAGGTGAGTGTGCACGTCCCGGGCGGCGCCGTCACCGTCACCGTCACCGACGCGAGCAGTCACCTGCGCGGACCATCGGTCCTGGTCGCCCGTGGCGAGCTCGCCGAGGAATGGTGGGCCGCGCATGGACGTTAAAGCGGGTGCATGAACAGTGTTCTCCGTGCGAACCTTGATTCGCCTATGACGTATCCCGAATTCCGCAATGACACCCCCAGCCTTGGTGAGCTGGCCCTCGAAGAGCGCTCGGCCCTGCGCCGCGTGGCCGGGCTCTCCACCGAACTGGCCGACATCTCCGAGGTCGAATACCGCCAGCTGCGCCTCGAACGAGTGGTCCTGGTCGGCGTCTGGACCGAAGGCTCCGCCGCCGACGCCGACGCCAGCCTCGCCGAACTGGCCGCGCTCGCCGAGACCGCGGGCTCCGAGGTGCTCGAGGGCCTGATCCAACGCCGCGACAAGCCCGACCCCGCCACCTACATCGGTTCCGGCAAGGCGGCCGAGCTGCGCGAGATCGTCGTGGCCACCGGCGCCGACACGGTCATCTGCGACGGTGAGCTGAGCCCGGCCCAGCTCAACGCGTTGGAGAAGGTGGTCAAGGTCAAGGTCATCGACCGCACGGCCTTGATCCTCGACATCTTCGCCCAGCACGCGACCAGCCGGGAGGGCAAGGCGCAGGTCTCGCTCGCACAGATGGAGTACATGCTGCCCCGGCTGCGCGGCTGGGGTGAGTCCATGTCCCGGCAGGCGGGCGGCCGGGCCGGCGGCGCCGGAGGCGGCGTGGGCACCCGCGGCCCCGGTGAGACGAAGATCGAGACCGACCGCCGGCGCATCCGAGAGCGGATGGCCAAGCTGCGTCGTGAGATCAAGGACATGAAGAAGATCCGCGACACCCAGCGCAGCGGGCGCAGGCGCAGCGAGGTGGCGTCGATCGCGATCGTCGGCTACACCAACGCCGGCAAATCCAGCCTGCTCAACGCGCTCACCGGAGCCGGCGTGCTGGTCGAGAACGCATTGTTCGCGACCCTCGAACCCACCACGCGCCGTGGACACTTCGACGACGGACGGCCGTTCGTCCTGACCGACACGGTCGGATTCGTGCGACACCTGCCCACCCAGTTGGTCGAGGCGTTCCGCTCGACGCTGGAGGAGGTCGTCGACGCCGAACTGCTGGTGCACGTGGTCGACGGGTCCGATGTGAACCCGCTGGCCCAGATCAACGCTGTGCGCGCAGTGATCAACGACGTGGTCGCCGAGTACGGCATCGCGGCGCCGCGAGAACTGTTGGTGGTCAACAAGACCGACGCTGCCAGTGGACTGATGCTGGCCACGCTGCGCCGGGCGCTGCCCGAGGCGGTGTTCGTCTCGGCGCACACCGGCGACGGACTTGACCGGCTGCGGGCCCGGATGGCCGAACTCGTCGAACCCACCGACATGGCCGTCGATGTGACGATTCCCTACGACCGCGGGGACCTGGTCGCGCGGGTGCACTCCGAAGGCCGCATCGACGCCACCGAACACATCGAGGCAGGCACCCGGATCAAGGCCCGGGTGCCGGTCGCGCTCGCCGCCGGACTGAGCGAGTTCGCTACCTTCTGACTATTCGCGGCGGCTGATGTGCGCGCACCGGAGGCGGTGTCGCGGTGTACTTCTCGATGTCGACGAGGACGTGTGCGCCAGTACAGCCATGCGCCAGCGATGACGTGCCGATGTCGTCGGTGAGCACGTTGGGGTTGCCGTGCACGCACATCGCATCGGGATCCGCGGGGTCGATCGGGTCGTACCACGCCCCGGTCGACAGTTGCACGACCCTCGGCCGCACCCGGTCATCGATGAGCACTCCGGCCAGGCACGCGCCGCGGTCGTTGAACACCCGCACCACGTCGCCGGTGTTCAGTCCGCGGGCCTGCGCGTCCGACGGATGCATCCGGACAGGTTCGCGCCCGGCCACTTTCGAGTCCTGGCTCGCCTTTCCTCCGTCGAGTTGGCTGTGCAGCCGGGCTGCGGGCTGGTTGGCCACCAGGTGCAGCGGATAGCGCTGCGCGCGTGGACCGCCGAGCCATTCGGCGGGTTCGAACCACGCCGGATGCCCCGCGCAGTCCGGATACCCGAAGCCGTCGATGTCAGTGGAGAAGATCTCGATCAGCCCGCTGCGCGTGCCCAGCCGGTGCGCGACCGGGTCGGCGCGAAAATCGGACAGCAGGGTCAGGCCGTCCTCGACCGGGAGCTCCAGCCGCCCCGCCGACCAGAATTCGTCGAACGTCGGCACGGTGAAATCCAGTGTCTGTGACCACGTCTCGTAGAGGTGGTGCAGCCACTGCGCCGACGTCCGACCTTCCGTGAAAGCCTCTTCGACATCGAGGGCGGCCGCCAGCGCGGCGAAGGTGTCGTAATCGTCGCGTGCGTCGGCATAGGGCTCGGTCAGCCGCGGCATCGCCATCAGCACCGGATCGTTGCGAGAACCGGAGAAGTCGTCGCGCTCGAGGAACGTCGTCGATGGCACGACGATGTCGGCGTGCCTGGCCATCGCTGTCCAGTACGGCTCGTGCACCACGATGGTGTCGACCCGGCCCAGCGCGCGACGCAGCCGCGGAATGTTCTGGTGATGGTGGAACGGATTGCCGCCTGCCCAGTACACGAGCCGGATGTCGGGATAGGTGAGCCGTAACCCGTTGTAGTCGAACGGCTCTCCCGGGCGCAGCAGCATGTCGCTGATGGCCGCGACGGGGATGAACGACGTGACGGGGTTGAGGCCCTGCGGGAGGCGGGGCAGTGCACAGCGCAGCGGCGGCAGCCCCGGCTCGTTCATCGACCCGTAGCCGTGGCCGAATCCGCCGCCGGGCAGCCCGATCTGCCCCAGCATCGCGGCCAGCGTCAACCCCATCCACGGCGCCTGCTCGCCGAACCTGGTGCGCTGCAACGACCAGCTGACCGTGACGATCGTGCGGTGCGCGGCCATCTGGCGGGCCAGCGCGATCAGGTCCTGGGCGTCGAGGCCACAGAGCGCGGCCGCCCACTGCGGCGATTTGGGTACGCCGTCGTCGCCGCCGAGCAGGTAGTTCTCGAAACGCTCGTACCCCGTGCAGTAGGTGGCGAGGAATCGGCGGTCGGCCAGCGACTCGGTTGCCAGGACGTATGCCAGAGCCAGCATGATCGCCACGTCGGTGCCGGGCACCGGCGCGAACCAGTCGCAGGGTCCGTCGACGTCGTCGCGCAACGGCGAGAACGACACGATCCTGCCCCCGCGCTCGCGGAAGCGGTGCAGCGCGTCCCGGGCCGGATGTGCCGTCGTCCCACCGTGATTGACGCCGGTGTTCTTCAGCGCCACCCCGCCGAAGCACACCAGCAACTCGGTGTGCTCGACGATGACGTCCCAGGCGGTGGACCGCTTGAACAGATCGTCATGGGTGCCCACCACGCGCGGCATGATCACCCCGGTCGCGCCCAGACTGTAGGAGTGCCGGGAGAACGTGTACCCGCCAAGGCAATTCAGGAAGCGATGAACTTGGCTCTGCGCATGATGGAAGCGGCCGGCGCTGGCCCAGCCGTATGAGCCGCCGTAGAGGGCGGTGTTGCCGTACCGGTCGATGACACGGCGCAGTTCGGCGGCCAGGAGTTCGGTGAGCTCGTCCCAGCTGACGGCGACGAAGTCGTCGGCACCACGGTGGTCGCTCGGTCCGGGGCCGGCCTCGAGCCAACCGCGGCGCACCGCGGGGCCGGTGATGCGCGACGAGTGACGGACCGAACCCGGCAGATTGCCCAGCGCGGGTGACGGGTCGGTGTCGCCGGCGATCGGGGCCACCGCGGCGACGTCGCCGGCCTCGACGGTGGCGCGGAATGCGCCCCAGTGGGTGAGGCTGGTGCCCATGGGCCCGAGTGTAGGGCGGGCGTGTGCAGGAAAGCGCGCCGGATTCTCCGCGCCGCCGTGCGACCAACCATCCGGTTGGGTGGGGTAGCGTGGCGGCAACGATTCCGATCACCGACGCGAGGAACCTCCATGGGCTCTGCAGCCGAAAAATCCGTCATCGCCTACGAGCGCACGCTGTTCGAACCGGAGCACGAGATGTTCCGCGACTCCTTCCGCACGTTCCTCGAGCGCCACGTCGCGCCGTTCCACGATCAATGGGAGGCCGACAAACTCGTCGACCGCAGCGTCTGGGTGGAAGCGGGCAAGCAGGGATTCCTCGGCATGGCGGTGCCGGAGGAGTACGGCGGCGGCGGAGTGACCGACTTCCGCTACAACACCGTCATCACCGAAGAGGTCACCGCCGGCCGTTACAGCGGCCTGGGCTTCAGCCTGCACAACGATGTGGTGGCGCCCTACTTCATCCGGCTCGGCACCGAGGAGCAGAAGCAGCGCTGGCTGCCCAAGTTCTGCAGCGGCGAGTACATCAGCGCGATCGCGATGACCGAACCCGGCACGGGCAGTGATCTCCAGGGCATCAAGACCCGGGCCGTGCGCGACGGCGACCACTACGTGCTCAACGGTTCCAAGACCTTCATCACCAACGGCATCCTGTCCGACCTGGTGATCGTCGTCGCCCAGACGGACCCGGACAAGGGCGCGCTCGGCTTCTCGCTGCTGGTCGTGGAGCGCGGTATGGAGGGATTCGAGCGGGGTCGCAAGCTGGACAAGGTGGGCCTGGACGCCCAGGACACGGCCGAGCTGTCGTTCACCGATGTGAAGGTGCCCGTCGAGAACCTGCTCGGCGAGGAAGGCCAGGGGTTCATCTACCTGATGCAGAACCTGCCGCAGGAGCGCATCAGCATCGCGATCATGGCCGCGGCGGCCATGGAAGCCGTGCTCGCCGGCACGCTGCAGTACACCAAGGAGCGCAAGGCGTTCGGCAAGCCGATCGGCAGCCAGCAGAACAGCCGCTTCCTGTTGGCGGAGCTGTCCACCGAAGCCACCGTGGTGCGCCTGATGGTCGACGAGTTCATCCGCCTGCACCTGGAGGACAAACTCACCGTCGAGCAGGCGGCGATGGCCAAGTGGTACAGCACGGAGAAGCAGGTCCACCTCATCGATCGCTGCCTGCAACTCCACGGCGGATACGGCTACATGCGCGAATACGACGTCGCGCGCGCCTATCTCGACGCCCGGGTGCAGACCATCTATGGCGGAACCACCGAGATCATGAAGGAGATCATCGGCCGTAGCCTCGGCGTGTAGCCGCTCAGTGGCATTTTCGGTGCACTGTCGGCGAGGTGACTTGGTAAACGGAGTCCACTGACGCAGAGTGAACGCACGCGGTAATTTCTCGCTGAACCGTGATGGAGTACATCAGTCGCCGACCACGGGGAGGATGAATGACCCGGCAGCCGATGCTGCGTCGACGTGGGTCCAGTCGTTGGGCGCTCGGATTGCTGGGGGTCGCCGCGGCGCTGCTCCTCTCGCCTGTCGCCACCGCACAACCCGACGTCGACGCCGGCAACGCGATCACCGCCACATGGCAGGCCACCGGCGGTGAGACCGGCCCGCTGGGGCCACCCAACGGCGACGTCTACCCGGTCGGGCCGGGTTTCGCCCAGAACTTCGCGTCGGGCAAGGTGTTCTTCACCCCGGCAACCGGTGCGCACTTCATGCAGGGCGCCATCCTGGAGAAGTACGAGTCGCTCGGCGGCGCCGCAGACAGCGATCTCGGGTTTCCGACCATCGACGAGGGGCCCGGACGCGCGCCCGACAGCCGCAACAGCACGTTCAGCGCGCCGGACAACCCGGTCATCTTCTGGACGCCGAACACGGGCGCGCACGTCGTCCGCGGCCCGATCAACGCTGCCTGGGATCAACTCGGAGGCTCGTCGGGAGTCCTGGGTGTCCCCGCCGAGGACGAAACGTACGACGGTGCGGTGGTGACGCAGAAGTTCACCGGTGGCCAGATCTCCTACGACGGACGTACCAAGAAGTTCACCACCGACCCGGCCGACCTGGCCGGGCAGCTCACCGATCTCTCCGTGCCGGACGACCCGGTCTCGGCGATCAACGCCGCCCGCCGGGCCGCCGGGGGTCCGCTCGGTCCGTTGGGCGCCAGCGAAGGAGAGCCCTACAAGATCGGTGCCGACGGTCTGGGTCAGGACTTCGTCAACGGCAAGATCTTCTACAGCCCGGCCACGGGCGCGAACGTCGTCACCGGTCAGGTACTCGCCAAGTACGAAAGTGTGGGCGGCCCGGAGGGAGACCTGGGATTCCCGATCACCGGCGAGAAGGACGGCGGAGTCGCTCCGGCGAGTCGCATGAGCAGCTTCGCCGCAGCGGACAAGCCGGTGATCTTCTGGACTCCCGACTACGGTGCCGTGATCGTGCGGGGCGCCATGAACGCCGCGTGGGAGAAGCTCGGCGGCGCCACGGGTGAGCTCGGTGTCCCGGTCGACGATCAGACCCAGAGCGGGGACGAGATCACCCAGAAGTTCAGCGGCGGCGCGATCACCTACGACACCGCCACCAAGCGGTTCAGCACCGAACCGCCGAACCTCGCCTCGCAACTGGCCGGTCTCGAGGTTCCGGGAGAGCAGGCGGCCGAGGCCACCCCCGCGGCGCAGGGGGACTCCGGTTCCGGTTCCGGGGTTCGGTGGACGTGGTGGTGGCTGCTGGCGATCATCCCGGTTTTGCTGATACTCGCGGTGGTCGGGCTGGCGGTTGCCCGGCGTCGACGCCGCGAGCACGACGACGCATACGCACTGCCTGCCTATGGCCGGGATGATCTGGATGACCGGGATGGCCTGAACGAGGGCCACGACCACGACTACGAGCCCGCGAATTCCGAGGTGGGGGAGGACGCGTTGTTCGGCGACCGCTACGCGCGGGAGGGTCTGGGGTCGGTGACCCCAGCCGCCGGACATGAACCGAGTGGGCTGAGCCTGTGGGGGCTCGGTGAGTCGACCGCCGCCGACCGGTCCGACCCGACCGATCACGGCGACGATCCCTTCGTCGAGCAGGACGACCCCGATGCGATCGACACCGCTCCGACTCGGGTTCAGTCGGCGCCCGAACACGACTTCGTGCAGCCGGCGGCAGAAGAGTCCCCAGCTGACGAGCAGGTGTACGACGCGCCGGTGACGGTGGACGACCATGATCCTGACCGCGATCACGACGCCGCCACGTCGGCTCTGACCGCCGCCCCGTTGATCGCTCCGATGCTCGAGCGGGACGAGGTCACCGACACCGGCAGGCACGCCCGCATCGACGACGACGACATCGCACCGATGGGCACGGCGCTGCATCTGCCCCTCGACGATCCCGACGCGATTCCCGACGGGTATCCGATCAAGGCCGACACCAGATCAGGTCTGTACTGGAGTCCCGGCAGTGCCGATTACGACGAGGTGCGGGCCGAGATCTGGTTCGCCACAGAGGAGATCGCGCGCACCAACGGGTTCGTCCGCGGAGGCTGACGAACCCCGTCGGTGACGTCAGATCTTGCGGATGACGGTCACGACCTTGCCGAGAACGGCAGCGTCGTTGCCGGGGATGGGGTCGAACGCCGGGTTGTGCGGCATGAGCCAGACTTGACCCTTGGTTCGTTTGAACGTCTTGACGGTCGCTTCACCGTCGATCATGGCCGCGACGATGTCACCGTTGTCGGCGACGTTCTGCTGCCGCACGACGACCCAGTCGCCGTCGCAGATCGCTGCGTCGACCATCGACTCACCCACGACCTTCAGCAGGAACAGGGAGCCCTCCCCGACGAGCTCCCGGGGTAGCGGGAACACGTCCTCGACGGCCTCCTCCGCGAGGATGGGACCACCGGCCGCGATGCGCCCGAGCACCGGCACGAACGTGGGCTCCGGCAGCGTGTCCGAGCCGGAGACCTCCGTCGTGATGACCGGAGGCGCCACGACCTCGTCGAGGCCGCGCACGTCGACGGCCCTGGGACGGTTGGGATCCCGACGCAGGTAACCCTTGCGTTCCAGCGTGCGCAGTTGGTGTGCCACCGATGAGGTCGACGTCAGGCCGACGGCGTCGCCGATCTCCCGAATGCTCGGTGGGTAACCGCGGGTGGTCACCGAAGAACGGATGACCTCGAGGATGGTGCGTTGACGTTCGGTCAGGCCTGACCCGCGGTCACGTCGGTTGGCGGAGTCCGGACCGGCCGTGGTGTCGCTGCTGTCGTCGCTCATGGTCACGAATGTAACGCGCGACGCACGCGTAATCAAACATGTGTTCGAGGCGTGTTGTCCGTACCTGATCGGGAGGATGCGGCCGGATCGACGTGTCGGTGCCCTCCGTTAGCGTTCGCAACAGTTCGATCACGTGTTCTATTCATCGAACACATGATCGAGTAAGGTTCGAACACAAGAGCGAATCCCGGAGCGAAAGGCAGTCAGATGACCGTTCTCCACACGCCCGATGTCCGTCAGCCCGCAGGCCGGTGTGCCCGTCCTGTGCGGATCGGCCCGGCCAGCGCGGCCGCGCCGAACGGGCGGACCGTCAGGGCGCGCCGGCAGCGCCGCCGCCAGCGGCCTGGAGGCGCTCCGCTGCAGTACCGCGGCAGCGGCGTGCTCGTGTCGCGGGCCTCGCATCGCCGCCGTCCCATCACGCCCGCGGCCACGGTTCTGCTGGCGCTCGTGGCCGGGGCGATCACGCTGTGGCTGGGCCTGGTGGCTCAGGCCGGTGGCGTGGTCGGGCCGCAGGCAGAGGTTCCTGGCCGGCTGGCAGTCGTCCAGGTGCACACCGGAGAGTCGTTGCAGCAGGTCGCTCAGCGCGTCGCTCCGCATGCGCCGGTGACCGATGTGGTCGCCCAGATCCGCGAACTCAACCAGCTCGAGACGGTCGCGCTGACCGCCGGTCAGACGTTGATCGCACCGATCGCCTGAGCGCGGACGAGCAGTCTCGCCGGTAGGCAGCGCCGTGGCGATCGTGGACATCTCGGTCTGGAACGCGCCGATGGGTCCTGTGCTGAGCTGCGTGCCGTCGCCGCAGGTACGCTCGAAGGCGTTCGAAGTGGTCCGTCGGTGCGGTGAAGGAGCGGTGGTGCACTGTCCGTTCTGCCGTCACCCGGATTCTCGGGTCGTCGATTCCCGAGAAACCGACGAGGGCCAGGCAATCCGCCGACGCCGCTCGTGTCCTGAATGCGGGCGCCGGTTCACCACGGTCGAAACCGCTGTGCTGGCGGTGGTGAAGCGCAGCGGCGTCACGGAACCGTTCAGTCGCGAGAAGGTGATCAAGGGTGTGCGGCGGGCCTGCCAGGGACGGCAGGTCGATGACGACGCACTGAATCTGCTGGCGCAGAAGGTGGAGGACGCCGTGCGCGCCACCGGATCTCCCGAGGTGCCGAGTCACGAAGTGGGACTGGCGATCCTGGGTCCCCTGCGCGATCTCGACGAAGTGGCCTACCTGCGATTCGCCTCGGTGTATCGGTCCTTTTCCTCGGCCGAGGATTTCGAGCGCGAGATTGAGGCTCTGCGTGCGCACCGCGAGGTGTCGGCGAACGGCTGAGGCCGCTCAGTCGAGCTCGCGGTGGCCGTCCTCGACCACCCGCCCGGCCACCCGCACCCATCCTTCGGGGCTCCACACCGTGTGGATCACCGAGCCGCGGCCCTGCACGATGGTCAAGTCGCGGCTCAGGTATTCAGTGATACGCACGGCCGCTGCGCCCGTCGCCTCGTCCTCGCGAATGCCGAGGCCCGGGGCGAACATCCGCGACTGAATGGCGCCGGCATCCCGGTCGCGCCAGGTCCACAGGTAGTACTCGTCGGCATCACCGTCGCCATAGTCGTCGGGATCGGCGGCGGCCAATGACTCGAGGTCGTCGATGTCGTAGATCGCGAACTCCGGGGCCCATTCGGCGCGTGCGCTCACCGTGGTCAGGGCATCGCTGTACTCGACCTGGACGAGCCCGGCAGGCACCTGCAACGTCCGGATCGGTGTGCCCCGCTGCTTGAGCCACCATGCCGCACCGACGGTCGGATGCCCGGCGAACGGCAACTCGGTGGTCGGAGTGTGGATATGAGCATGCGCCGTGCGGCTGCCGGACTCGGGCATGGTGACGAAAATCGTTTCGCTGTAGCCCAATTCGGCTGCAATGCGCTGGCGGTCCGCAGGGGACACGGTAGCGGAGTCGATGACGCCCAGCGGGTTACCGAAGTCGCCCTGCTCGTCGGTGAAGACCCGCAGCACAGTCACGTCGATGGCCATGAACCGATGCTACGACGAGGACGCGCCGTGGCGGCGACGCTGAGACGACAGTCCTGCTCAGGTGGCGCTGCGCTCGTCGGCGCCCATCGCATCGAGCACCGCGACGCGGGTGTCCACCGAGCCCGACAGAGCGCTCTCCTCGATCCCGGTTCGCAGCAGCGAGCGCAGATACTCCTGGTCGTACACCGCGGGCTGGGTGCCGTCGATGAACTTCTCGACCACCTCGACGAAGCGGTCCGGATCGTCGTGGAAAGGGAAATGCCCGGAACCGGGGAAGATCTCGAGTTGTGAGCCGGGCATGGCGGTGTGGGCCATCTCGGCATGTCCGACCGGAATCACCGAATCGCCGCTGCCCCAGATCAATTGCACCGGGACAGATTGCGTCAGATAGCAGCGGTCGAGCATCGTGACGACCTGGCCGCGCCAATCCACGACGGCGCGCAACGTCCGTGCGAAAGCCGACGAGGCCGTTGGCTCCGGCAGATCGGCGAGGATCCGCAGCATGTCCGGGATGTCGCGACCCGCGCCGGTCGACCCGAACAGCGCACCGCCGAGCCGGCCCGCGAGCTGTAGCGCCGGCAGCACCAACGGCAGGCGCAGCAGCGCAAGAGCTTCGGTACCCAGCGGCAGGGACGCCAGCCGCAGGGCGATGTTGACATCCTTGGTCACCCCGCCGGCGCCGACGAGGATGAGCCGCTCGACCAACTGGGGGAACTGGTAGGCGAACTGCATCGCGACGCCACCGCCGAGCGAATGGCCGATCACGGTCGCGCTGTCGATACCGAGCACACTGAGGAGATCCCGCATGCCGTTGGCGTATGCGGCGACAGAGTAATCCGCGCGCGGCTTATCGGACTTCCCATGGCCGAGGAGATCGGGCGCGATGACCGTGAAGCGCTGCGCCAACGCGGTCTGCACCGTGCTCCACGTCGTGGAGTTGTCACCGATTCCGTGGATCAACAGGATCGCCGGCCCGGAACCGGCGATGCGGTAGGCGCGCCGGTAACCGTGGATCGTGCGGAACTGCAACGTCGGCGTCAGCTCGCGCACCGGACGCAGGTTCGGTGTGCGTTCGGTCATCGCCCGCGATCACATCTCATGTCGCCCACTTCGTCGTCGGGACGGGTCGGACCCTGTGAGGCCCTGACGGACCCGGGACGACTACGAGCTGTCCCGGGGATCGTCCTTGTCTTTGTCCTTCTGGTACTCGCCGGCCTGCTGGGCGAGGAACCGCTCGAATTCGGCGCCGAGTTCGTCGCCGCTGGGCAGTTCCTCGTCGCGCGCAAGGAGGGACCGGTTCTCCTGTGCGGCAACGAACGCATCGTATTGCCTCTCCAGGGCGTCCACCACCTGAGCGACCTCCGCGCTCGCGGCCACCTGCTCGTTCACCTTCTCGGCGACCTCTGCCGCCGCCCTGCTCAGATCGGCGGTCGGGATCTGCAGCGATGCGCTGCGCGCCACCTCGGCCAGCAGCGTCTCCGCCGCGGCCGGGTACTCCGTCTGCGCCAGGTAGTGCGGCACGTGGACGCTGAAGCCGACCACTTCGTGACCGTGCTGAGCCATCCGGAACTCCAGCAGATTCGACACGCTGCCGGGCACCGCGACCTCACCGACCCAGGGCTGGTGTTCGGCGATGAGCTCTTTGTCGTTGGCATGCGCGGTCAGCGTGATCGGGCGCGTGTGCGGCACAGCCATCGGGATCGCACCCAAGCCGATGACGCGTCGCACCGCCAGCTGTTCGGACAAAAGTCGCACGGCGGTGATGAAGCGCTCCCACCGCAGATCCGGCTCGAGCCCGGCCAGCAACAGAAACGGCGTCCCGACGGCGTCGCGGATGGCGTACAGGTTGAGTTCGGGCTCCTCGTAGCTGGTGAAGTGGTCGGTCTTGAACGTCATCAGCGGGCGCCGCGACCGGTAGTCGAGCAGCTCGTCGATCGCGAAGGACGCCACCAGCTCGGTGTCGAGGGTGCTCTTGAGGTGCTCCGCGGCCAGCTTGATGGCCCGGCCCGCGTCCGAGAAGCCCTCCAGGGCGTGGATCAACACCGGTCCGCGCCCGTCGGGGGAAGAAAGCGAAGGCGCGGGGAACTCGAGCTCGTACATGCCCGTCTGCTCGGGCCGGTAGTGCTGACCGGAATCCGTCTCGTCAGCCATGTTCCTCGCCTCCTCTCGATGTCGGGTGTCCCACCAGTGTCTCTCACCGACGATCCTGCGCCCCACCGGAGTCATCACCCAAGTCATCGAACGCTCGTGCCCCGACGTGGCATTCCGCTGCACCCGGGCCCGATCTACCCTCGCTGACCGTCACGAAAACGCCACGAGGAGGATCATCGGAGGGTATGCGCTTGCTCGCCTGCGTTCGGCCTGTCCTGGCGGTGCTCACCACGGCCATGCTGACCGCGTGCGGGGCGGCCCATTCTGCACCGCAATCGGCGATCGCACCGACGACGAGCAGCGTTGACCAGATCCCCGCCGCGCAACCCGTGACGCCGGATCCCCGAGTCGGTGCGCTGTTCCACGGCGCCGACGACCTGCACTTCTGCACCGCCTCGGTCATCCAGTCCGCCGTCGCCGATCTGATCCTCACCGCCGCCCACTGCGTGACCGACGGCGACGACACCACCTTCGTGCCCGCGTTCTCCGGGGCCGCGTCGCCGGATGACTCGTGGCGGATCGACGCCGTCTACCTCGATCCGCGCTGGACGGCCGACCAGGACCCCGCTGCGGACTTCGCGATCGCACGGGTCAGCCGCAACGACGGTGATTCGTTGCGATTCCTCGCCGGTGGCGGACTACGTCTGGGCACCGCACCCGCAGCCGGGACCGACGTCACTGTCGTCGGCTACAGCAGCGGCGTCGGAGGGGGACCGACCGCATGCTCCGCGGCGACCGCGCCGCCGCGCGACGGATTCCCGGTGGTGCACTGCGACGGCATCGTGGCCGGTTTCTCCGGGGCGCCGTGGATGTCGGGTTCGGCGGTGGTGGGGGTCATCGGCGGACTCGACGGCGGGGGATGCCGCGACGAGGTGTCCTACTCGCCGGCCTTCGGCCCCGCCATCCGCGCGCTCGTGGCCCGCGCGGAAGCGGACGGGCCATCAGATGACCCGCCGAGCGGATTCGACGACGGCTGCAGCGCGATCCCGGGCGGCTGACCGTCGTGCTGAGGGTCTCAGGCGCGGAACTGCTTCAGCGCCCGCAGCTTGTTCATCACGTCCAACGCTGCGACCTTGTACGCCTCGGAGAACGTCGGATAGTTGAACACCGCGTCGACCAGGTACTCGATGGTTCCGCCGCAGCCCATCACCGCTTGTCCGATGTGCACGAGCTCTGTGGCGCTGGTGCCGAAGATGTGCACCCCGAGCAGGGTCAGGTCTTCCGTGGACACCAGCAGTTTGAGCATCCCGTACGAATCGCCGGCGATCTGGCCGCGCGCGAGCTCCCGATAGCGTGAGATGCCCACCTCGTACGGCACGGCGTCGTTGGTCAGCTGCACCTCGGTCGCCCCGACATAGGACACCTCGGGGATGGAGTAGATCCCGATGGGCTGCAGCTCCGTCATCCCGTGGCACGGCTCTCCGAACGCGTGATAGGCCGCCAGCCTGCCCTGGTCCATCGACGTGGCCGCCAGCGCGGGGAAGCCGATGACGTCGCCGACGGCGTAGATGTGATCGACTTTGGTGCAGAAATCGTCGTCGACGAAGATCCGGCCGCGATGGTCGGCCTCCAGGCCTGCGTTGGCGAGATCGAGATGCTCGGTCTGGCCCTGCCGGCCCGCGGAGTACATGACCGTCTCGGCGGGGATCTTCTTGCCGCTGGCCAGCGTCGTCACCGTGCCGGTGGAGCCGACGTCGACGGCGGTTACCTCTTCACCGAAGCGGAACGTGACCGCCAGATCCCGCAGATGGAACTTCAGGGACTCGATGATCTCGGGGTCGCAGAAGTCGAGCATGGTGTCGCGCTTCTCGACGACGGTCACCTTCGTGCCCAGTGCTGCGAACATCGACGCGTACTCGATGCCGATCACGCCGGCACCGACGACGACCATCGACGTCGGCAATGACTTGAGGTCGAGGATGCCGTCGGAGTCGAGCACCCGGTTGTCGTCGAACTCCACGCCCGGCGGCCGCGCGGGTTTCGTGCCCGTGGCCAGCACGATGTAGCGGCCCGTCACCGTGGTGTGCTCCCGGCGCTCGGGATCCTCCACCGTCACGGTGTGCGCGTCGACGAAGCGGCCGTGTCCTGAGATCAGGTCGACGCGGTTACGCATCAACTGGGACCGCACCACGTCCTGTTCCTTGCTGATCACGTGGGTGGTGCGGGCGAGCAGATCGGCCGGGGTGATCTTGTCCTTGACTCGATAACTCGCGCCGTAGAGCTCGCGCTGGTTCATGCCGGTGAGGTAGACGACCGCCTCGCGCAGCGTCTTGGACGGGATGGTTCCGGTGTTGACGCAGACGCCGCCGAGCATGCGCCCCCGCTCGATGACCGCCACGGACTTGCCGAGCTTGGCCGCGGCGATCGCGGCCTTCTGTCCGCCCGGACCCGAACCGATGACCACCAGGTCGTATTCCAGCATCGAAGCCATGCACACAGACTCGCGTGCTTGCCGCCGATACGCATGTCGGCGGAGGTCAACTTCTCGTGAACACTGCCCGGGTTGTCCCCAATGCCGATTTCGTCCCCAGTTCGGCGGGGCCGCGACGGCGACAGCGCCTCGCTGTCGGTGTCAGTTGCCAGGTTGGCGGTATGTCCTCGACACCACGCTCCGACGCCCCCCTCGACCGGCCCGGCGCCCTGATCGCTGCGCTGCCCGCCGTACTGGGCTTCGTGCCCGAGAAATCCATTGTGCTCGTCACCGTCGCCGACGATGAGATGGGCGCGGTCATGCGTGCCGATCTGTCCGAACCACGGGAGACGTGCGTGCCGCATCTGGCCGAACTGGCGGCCGCCTCCGGTGCGGAGGCGGTGATCGCGGTGATCGTCGACGCGGAGGGCGCGAGCTGCCCCATGTGCAAGGACCTCTATCGCGACTGGGCGCGTGACCTCGCCTCCGAGGTCGCGCGGTGGGGCATCGAACTGATGGCCGCGCACGTGGTCGATGCGGTGGCCGCTGGTGGACGGTGGAGTTGCGCGGACGGGTGCGGCGCCACGGGAACGGTCGACGACCCGAGCGCGTCGCCCGTCGCGGCGGCAGCGGTGCTGGACGGCCGGCGGCTCTACGCCCGTCGCGACGAGCTACTCGACGTCGTGTCCGTCAGCGATCCGGCACACAGTGACATGCTGGCGCAGCTGATCGAAGCGGCCGGGCCACTGGAGAGCACCCGCGCGAGTTCTTCGGCGCGCAGCGACATCGAGCACGCGTTGGAGTGCGCCGAACAACTCGCCGCAGGGGAGGCGGTGCGCGACGAGCAGGCCAGCCGGCTGGCGCTGTCGCTGACCGATCCGCGGGTGCGGGACACGCTGTACGCGCTCGCCGTCGGCGACCGTGCGGGCATGGCCGAAGCGCTGTGGGCCGACTTGTCGCGTCGTCTTCCTGCGCCGTGGCGGGTGGAAGCTCTTGTCCTGCTGGCATTCTCCGCCTATGCCCGCGGAGACGGGCCATTGGCCGGGATCTCGCTGGAGGCTGCACTGCGGTGTCAGCCGCTGCACCGGATGGCGGGAATGCTCGATCAGGCCCTTCACTCGGGACTGCGGCCGGAGCAGATCCGCGAGTTGGCGCGCACCGGCTACCGTCTCGCGGCGCAACTCGGCGTCCGGCTACCGCCGCGCCGGACGTTCGGCAGGCGCGCCGGGTGAGACGGTCAGACCTTCTCGACCTTGACGGCGTGCGCCATTTCGTGGGGGAGTTCGACCTGCTCGTGGCCGGGAATCACGATCATCACCCCACCGTGGTCGTTGACCTCGACCGTCACCCGTGCGTTGGGGACCACGCCGGCGTCTTTGAGGCGCGCGATCAAGTCGACGTCGCCCTGGACATGCTCGGTGAGCTGGCGCACCACCACGGCGACGGGCATGCCGGCGGGCATCTCCGTCAGGCGTGCCAGGTTGCGTGTCTCGTCGATCAGGCTGTCCACGCCGAGCTCGGAAAGCCCGGGAATGGGGTTACCGAACGGTGAGGTGGTCGGGTTGTCGAGCACCTGCACCAGCCGACGCTCGACATCCACGCTCATCACGTGCTCCCACCGGCACGCCTCGGCGTGAACTTCTTCCCACGGCAATCCGATGACGTCGACCAGCAGGCGTTCGGCGAGACGATGCTTGCGCATTACCGCCACGGCCAGCGCGCGCCCCTTGTCGGTGAGTTCGAGGTGCCTGTCGCCGGCCACGCGGAGCAGCCCGTCGCGCTCCATCCGGGACACGGTCTGGCTGACGGTGGGGCCACTCTGTTCGAGACGCTCTGCGATGCGCGCGCGCAGCGGTACCACGCCCTCTTCCTCGAGGTCGTAGATGGTTCGCAGATACATCTCGGTGGTATCGACAAGATCGTTCATTCGCACACCCTCCGTTCGCGCCGAGTCTACCGGCCGCCCGCTGCACAGGCGGCCCTTCCTGCGGCGACGCGAGCCACACCGGGCCAGGACAAGCAGTAGGCCCGCCGGAGGATCTCCGGCGGGCCTACTGGGAAAAGGCGTCAGCTGGCGTACGAGCGCAGCCGGTCGGCGCGCTCACCATTGCGGAGCTTGGCCATCACTTCACGTTCGATCTGACGGACCCGCTCCCGGGAGAGCCCGAAGAGCTTGCCGATCTGGTCGAGTGTGCGCGGCTGCCCGTCGTCGAGGCCGAAGCGAAGCCGGATCACCTGTTGCTCGCGCTCGTCGAGCGTGGCCAGCACGTACCGGATGTCGGTGTGCAGCAGTTCGGAGATCACCGCGTTCTCGGCCGACATCGCCTCGGCGTCTTCGATGAAGTCCCCCAGCGGGGCTTCCTCGTCGCTGCCGACAGGCATGTCCAGACTCACCGGGTCGCGGCTGTGCTCGAGCAGATCGGTGATCTTCTCCACGGGAATGCCCGATTCGGCGGCCAGTTCCTCGTCAGTGGCCTCGCGGCCGAGGTTCTGATGCATCTCGCGCTTGATGCGGGCCAGCTTGTTGACCTGCTCCACCAGGTGCACGGGCAGGCGGATGGTGCGGCTCTGGTCGGCCATGCCGCGGGTGATCGCCTGCCGAATCCACCAGGTGGCGTAGGTGGAGAACTTGAAACCCTTGCTGTAGTCGAACTTCTCCATTGCGCGGATCAGACCGAGGTTGCCCTCCTGGATCAGATCCAGCAGCGGCATCCCGCGGCCGGTGTAGCGCTTCGCGAGCGACACCACCAGTCGCAGGTTCGCCTCGAGCAGATGCCGCCGGGCGGCCTCGCCGTCGCGTACCACCGCCGCGAGATCGCGTTTGCGGTTCTCGCCCAACCGCTTACGGGTCGCGAGGAGATGCTGCGCGTAGAGCCCCGCCTCGATCCGCTTGGCCAGCTCGACCTCGTCGGCGGCGTTGAGCAGAGCCGTCTTCCCGATCCCGTTCAGATACACGCGCACCAAGTCGGCGGCGGGGGACTGAGCGTCGAGGTCTTGGTCCATGCGGCTGGTGGTGGCATTTGCCATGACGGCCTCCTGATCGGGTGGAACTTTCAAGAGCTTCAACGCCCCAGACCCGCTCAGAGTTCCCACGAAGGATCCGCTTCACACCTTCTGATCAGCGGTTATTCGGGCACGACCTGAGAATGTGCTGAGAAATGAGCAAGAACGCGCTCAGCTGCGGTAGCCGTCGCCGAATTCGTCCGGATCAGGTTGCGGTGCCCGCGGACGCCCGACATCGAGAGCCGGGCGCTCAGCGGTGGGGAACAGCGGGATGCGCTGCTGGTTCTGGTAGCGCCGCGGTTCTTCGGCGCGCCGCGGCGGCCGGTCGTTGGCGATCAGCACCGCCATCCACGGCAGCGGGATGGCCACCACCACGATGGCCAACGAGACCAGACCGTTGTGCCAGATGCCGTAGGCGACGGCGGCAAGGATGAGTGACGGGATGCGGAAGGACATCAATGTCAGGTACTTCCGAACCCGCTGACGGTGCTGTTCCTCGTAGGCGGGGGCAGCCCTCGTGATCAGTACGGGCCGGCCCTCGTCGTCGAAACTCAGCTCTTGGCCTTGTTTCATGTCTCTACTGTTCCACATCTCGGGCAGGCCATGCCTGCCGCATTTATTACCGTTTCGTTCCCAGGCAGAATGGCGTCATGCAAACGCAGACGATCGAGCGCCCCGACACCGACGAACGCGTCGACGACGGGACCGATGACGACACCCCGAAGGTCTTCCACTACGTCAAGAAGGACAAGATCGCCGAGAGCGCCGTCATGGGTACGCATGTGGTGGCGCTGTGCGGCGAGGTGTTTCCCGTGACGCGTTCGGCCAAGCCGGGATCGCCGGTCTGCCCGGACTGCAAGCGCATCTACGACCAACTCAAGAAGTAGCCGCGTCGGAGTCCGGCACCGCGGGCGCCGCGGGGGTGCCTGCGGGTGCGGATCCATTCCTGCTCGGCACATCCGAGCGCGTCTCCAGCCACTCGCGCACGCGGTTGACGTGTGTGGCGGGCGCCGGCCACTCCTCTTGGATCGCCGCGTTCAGTTCGGCCCCGATCATGATCGCGAAACCGAGGAAGAACGCGAAGAGCAGGAAAGCGATCGGTGTGGCGAGCGCGCCGTAGGTGTAGCCGGTGCTGGTGATCCACGTCAGGTACAGCCGAAGACCCCACGTGGCGATGAGGAACACCGTGGTCGCCAGCACCGAGCCCAGAAGCAGTCGGTGCGTCGGCAGCGGCTTGGGAAGCGACACCCGGTAGAGGACGAGCACTCCCAGCGTGATCGCCACGAACAGCACCGGGTAGTAGCCGAGGCGCAGCACCGTGTCCCAGCTGTCGGGGATGAAGGTGGCGAGCTTGCGCGGACCGAGCGCCAAGAACGGCGCGGTGATGATCGCGCCGATCAACATGACGACGTAGAGCCCGAGCGCGTAGAAGCGCTGGCGGACGGGGTGTCTCAGCTCGGTCTGGTCGTGTGCTTCGGTGATCGAGTCGACGAACGCCGACACGGCCGACGAGCCCGCCCACAACGAGATCACAAAGCCGATCGACACCACCTCGCCCCTCGCGCCACGCACGATGTCGCGAACGGTCGGCTCGATGATCTCGCTGACCACGTTCGGCGAGAAGAACCGCCCCGCCGTGCTGATCAGCTGGTTCTCGATCATCGGCAACGTATCGGGCCCGAACAGCGGCGCGATGTAGGCCAGGCTTCCCAGCATGCCGAGGAGCAGAGGGGGCAGCGACAGCGCGCACCAAAAGGCAGCCTGAGCCGACTCGGAGAAAATCGAATCGTCCCAACTCTTGGACAGGGTCCTCACCGACATCTGACGGATGTGGTGACGCGAGGGCGACGGACGCGGCGGTCGATCAGCCGGCCGCTCAGACTGGTCACTCATGACCAGCCCAGCATGCCGAATTTCGGTTTACGACTCCACCGGGCTCACTTCGAGCACCGCGGCCAGCTCGACGAGCTTCGCTTCGTGCTCGTTGGCGTGGTGTTGGCAGAACAGCAGCTCAGCTCCCGACGGAAGCTTGGCACGTACCTTGGCCGCCGCTCCACACCGGTCGCAGCGATCAGCCCTGGTCAATTCCGGACTGGTGAGCGTTGCGGTCATGGCACCTCCATAGGGTGTAGCGACGTAGTTCTACTGTGTCAGACGCTCGGGGTTTCGGCCTTGTTCCCCGGGTGTTTACGGGTGTGTCGTGTCTCACGGCCCTTCGGCCGACGACTCCGAAAGGCGGCTGGTGTGTCCCATCCTCGAGACGGTGCCGACTATGTGCACTTGTGCAGTGCCGACGAGTGGGCGGCAGCGGCCGGCTGCGGCGCCCACCGGCCGTCGTCGT
Source organism: Mycobacterium sp. PSTR-4-N (assembly GCF_022348085.1). GTDB lineage: Bacteria > Actinomycetota > Actinomycetes > Mycobacteriales > Mycobacteriaceae > Mycobacterium. The sequence goes on from NZ_JAKRFN010000024.1 coordinate 100,400, forward strand.
TGACCGAGGTCGGATTCGTCCACCTGTCCACGCCGGAGCAGGTCCATCTGCCCGCGAACCGGCTCTACGCCGGACGCACGGACCTGGTGCTGCTGCACATCGACGGGGCACGGTTGACATCTCCTGTTCGCTGGGAGCCGGGGGTTCCGACCGATCCAGATGGCATGGAGTTCCCACATTTGTATGGAGAACTGCCGGTCACTGCTGTGATCCGCGTCACTCCCTACGTCCCCGGCTTCGACGGTCAGTTCGCTCCGCTGACGACTCCGACCTAGATGTCGCTCTCGACATAGGCATCGACTTCGATCTCGACGAACAGTCCCGGATCGATGAGCGCAGCGACCTCAACCATGGTGGTGACGGGGCGGACGGCACCGAAGACCTCCGCGTGCACCGCGCCCACCTCCTGCCAGGTGCTGATGTCGGTGACGAACATGCGGGTGCGCACGACGTGGGACAGCGAAGCGCCTACCTCGCCGAGTGCGACAGCGATGCGCCGCAACACTTCTCGAGCCTGTTCCGCTGCATCGGCACCGGGGGCGGTGGTGCCCGCGACCGCGACGAACGGACCCACCCGTACTGCGCGCGAATAGCCGACCGCGTCTTCGAAGGGTGAGTCGGAAGAGACGTTGACGCGCTGGTGCACGGTGCCAACCTAGCGTCCGTCCGGTGGTGCCGCCGCTGCGACCGCGGGCCTGTCACGGCGAGCCTATTGACGGACCTCATGATTTGCCGGTTAGATTCCAGCAATTCATGGACGTCAATCGCGGGGGGATCGAACATGTCCAGAGCGCAGCGTGGCGCGGCGACGGGACGGGGCCGGACGACGGTGCTGCAGTGGCTCGCGGCAAGCACCGGTGGTGCGGCGATGATCGGGGCCGGCGTCGTCATGACTCTGCCGCCCGGTGCGGGCAATCCCGTCCGCCTCGACGTCGCTCTGGCCTCGACTGAGTCGGCGATGTCCTCGGAAACCGCAGTACTCCAACCGATTTGGTGGCTGGGTCGGTCCGGATCTGTGCACGGCGACACGGGCTCCGCCGCTGTCGGCGTGCGGGCGGCGACTCCACGCGTCCGGATGATCGGGACCGGGGGCTGGCTGATCGGCGATGGTGCCGACGCCCCGGCCGACTGCACCGGCGCGGCCTGCAACGGCCGCAACGGGGGGCTGCTGTGGGGCGACGGCGGTGATGGTGCGAACGGTGGCAAAGGTGGCAACGGCGGACTTCTTGGCGGAAACGGCGGCCGTGGGGGAGACGGTCGATATCCCGGCCAGGACGGGGGTGCCGGCGGCAACGCGGGCCGCTTCGCCGACACCGGAAACGGCGGCGACGGCGGCAACGGCGCAGATGGTGGACCGGGCATGGCCGGCGGGCAGGGCGGTGCCGGTGGTTCCGCGGGACGGCTGCACGGAAATGGCGGCAACGGCGGCAACGGCGGCAAGGGCGGGGTTGGGCTCGACGGCGACAATCCGGTTCCGAGCGGCCGCGGCGCCACGGGAAACCCCAGCTATCTCGGGACCTCGGGGTTGCCGTTCACCGGCACCGTCGTCGACGGAGCGATCACCGGGGCCAACGGCGGCCGCGGTGCCGGCGGAGCTCCCGGCAGCAACCAGTCCGGCGGACAGGGTGGCACCGGGCAGGGCGCCAGAGGGTTCTTCGGAGGCCGCCACCTGTTCACGGTCAGCGGAAACGGCGGCGACGGCGGTGACGGCGCGGGCGGAGGTATGGGCGGTGACGGCGGGAACGCCGGGCTGGCCCAGCAGAACGCACCCGGTGCCGCCGCGTTCGGCGGCCGCGGCGGCAATGGCGGCACGGGCGGCACCGGCGCCCGGGGCGGCGACGGGGGCGACGGCGGCAAC
>NZ_JAKRFN010000025.1 GCF_022348085.1 Mycobacterium sp. PSTR-4-N
CCAAAGCAACAAACCCGCGACCCGGTCAGACCAACCCAGGAGGCATTAAGGACGCACCTCACGTGCTGGTCCAGGAGAGGTGAAAAGCGAACAGAGCAATACCCGGCGCTACATGCCGACCAGCGTGAAGGCGTATTCACCCCGAATGAACACGACCCCTGCGCCGGTATGATCCGTCGGTTAACGACGGACGAATTCGGAATTGGCCACGTCTGCGCCCAAGTTAACAGCGACATTCCGGCGATTACGACGGTCCTCAGGGGGCTAGAACATCCCCGCAGAACAACCGACCGGATACACGCCGAAGTGGTCGTCGGCGGAGGCCCACCTTCGGTCGCTTTCACTTGCGATAGGGGCTGCTCCTAGGTCTTCGTTGTTACGCTCGTCGATGCGTCCACCTCGGGCCTTGCCCGCGGTAGTTACGAGGCTTAGGCGAGTGCCGGGGGTTGGCAAGGTGAAGCGGCTTGTAATCGGTCTTGGGGCCCTCGCTGTAAGCCTGGCGGCAGCTGGGTGCGGGGTCGGCGCCGATCAGGATTCGGTGCGATGGGACGCGCTTCCCCACACGATGGGTTGCGCATTAGACCCAGCGGATCGAGCTGCGGATCCGCCCGGATCGGCGCTTGTCCGCGAGATCACGCTGTCCCACGTCGACCCGAATCAGCTGCAGCTTGACGTCGAGTTCAACTTTCAGATTCCGCCGGAACCGGGCGTCGCTCGGAACGAGTTCGGGCCGACGGATGCCCCCGGCAGCATCCTTACCGACTACCTGATAGAGCCCCACCACGCGGACGGTGTAGTGGCGATCTCTGGCCCGCGACCAAGCATCGGACAAGGCTGGTATGCGGACGTGTCTGAGTTCGACTCTGCGAACCCCGACGTCTTGACCTCTGTCGCGACCGAGGGCCGCATTCTCACTTTGCGTCTCGACCTCAGCAACCAGCCGACCATCCTCGGCGAGGGCGAATTCAAAGCAGATGTTCAGATCGTTCAGATGGTGGCAGGACGCGTTGATTCGGTGCCGAATATCTTCCCGGTTCGCGGGCAAAATTGCGGCTGGAATGCGCCCGCTCGTGAGACACCTGAAGCTCCGATCCGGCAGCCGGTACCCCAGACCGTCAAACCGACCGTCTCTCCCGAGATACCGCCACCTCTAGCAGGCATGGACACAAGCGGCTTTCGCGAGCACCCCGGTGCCCGCTGTGAACCAGCGGATGAGCTACAGCTCGCGCAGATCACCTCAGATTCGGCCCTTGTCGTCTGCCTTCGGGGCTCCAATTACTACTACCGTGGAAGCCGCCTTAGCGACGGAGCTTCAATTGCCCTAACTGACGTCACCGAAGTTCCTCGGGGCTTCGACGCCGTCAACACCGTCGACGGAACGCGGTACCAAGTGCGTGGCGATGGGCTGACAATCATCACGGCAACACAAACCTACATCGAGCCGGCTGTTGAGCTTTGGCAGCTTGATCACACGTCGGCGCCGGCGCCCTCTGCTCAACCACAAACGCAGTACGTGATCACGCAGTCTCGGCAGGTTCGATGTGCCGTTTCCCAAGGATCTGTTGCGTGCGAACGCAACTCGGCTGACGGCTTTCCGCAGGCACCTGTCAGCACCGGCGGAGCGGCGCACTGGAATCTCGCAACCGTGGATTTTCGCGGCGCATTCGCTTGGGCCGAAGGAAACATCGGCGGGGCAGATCCGAATCAAGACGTCATGCTGGATTACGGGACGAAGGAACACTTCAACGGGTGGATCATCGAGGCAAGCGCGGACGGAACCCGCTTCACTAATGCTGCCAGCGGCCGCGGCATGTTCGTCAGTATCGAACGCGTGCACTCGTTCTGAGACCGATGTGCAGCCAGCGCTCGGCCATCCCGCCCGAGACTATGAGCTGCCCCGCTCCGGATACCCTTCCTACCTGACGTATTGCGCGAGGATGGCGAGTGACGTTTGCACGTCATATCTCGACGATCGGTCCGGCGCGAGCCGGGTCATTGCACCTCGGCCGGCACGTTGTCGAGCAGAGCTTCGAGCTCAGGAGGACCCAGGCGTTGCGCCTGCGAGGCCTTGTCATTGTCGTCGAACTCGATGCCCTCGCCGATCAGCATTTCCATCGGATCGCGGGTGTCGGCCGAATCGTGCCACTGAAATTTGAAACTGATGGACCCATCGCTGCTGAGGACACGGTAAGCGTTCGTCACCGCGGGGTCGTGTGCGATGTGATTTGCGGTCGGCTGTGCCGCCGTTCCTACGAGTTCTGCGAGGTCACCGTAGGACGTCCACGAGCCTGCCGGCAGCGCTGCAACGGCATCGTCGACCCGTGTCCAGTCGAACCCAGAGTGCGCCGTTACAACCCCCGGCACAGGGGCCGACCACAGCGCGATTGCAGCGTCGGCGAGCACCTGCGAACGCGCCTGAATCTCATCGACTCCCCACTGGGAAGCGGCGGCGAGATGCTCGTTCAGCTTGAGGTCCGAGTTCTGCAGAATCTCCTGCTTGCGCTCGAACAGCTGATTCGAAAGCTTCGAGTTCCACGCCGTCAGCGTCAGATTTCCTAGCGTGTGGCCGAGCCGCTCGAAGACCTCGCGCGGCTCGTGACCGGCATCCACCAGGTGCTTCTTCCAGCCCTCACTGAGCGTCTGCGGCATGACATGTTCGATTGAGAGCTTGGCAGAGTCGAAGTCGAGATCAACCTCGGCTCGTAAATGGGATTCCAGGCGCTGTAGAACCAACCGCTGCTGGTGGGCCCGCCCATTGGAGTAGTAGTGCACGTTGGCGATCCCGTCGCGGACACGCTCGTCGTCGGGCCACCGTTTGTCCCGTGACAGCTCTCGACGCACCGCCACGTCAATCGGCTCACCCTGGGGAAGATTGTTGATCACGGCAATGAAGAGCCGGTTCAATACGTTCGTCGGTACATCGACGACGTAGCGCCTGACGATGAAGGACTCGATCGCTTCGAGGCAGGACTCAGCTTGCGCGGTGGTGGCGCGGCCGGCATCGACTTCGGCGTAAATGTGGAGCAGCAGCGGATACGTCGTGCCGGCACCCCAGCCACGCAGGAATGCCAAGTGCCTCAGCGCCTTCTTGCTAAGTCCGAGATCCGATGCCGTGGAGTTCGGATCTGCTGGTTGCAGGAACAGCGAATAGTAGGCGCCTCTTCGCGCAAGCCGCTTGACGTGTTCTTCGAGGAAATCGAGATCCGCTGCTGACGGTTCGAGGCGGCTTCGGGCTGCTCGATAAACATCGCCCTGCTTGACGAAATCGCCCGTCGACTGAAGATCGTCCCTAACCAGCCCTTCCAGGCCCTCCACTCCTAGCGCCTTTTCGAGTGGACGCCAGTGCTGCGTATAGACCGTATTCGAGCGGGGGCCCAGCGCCATGAATAGGTAATTGCGCAACAGATCAGATTGCGTCAGCCCCACACCAGTCGCGTTGATCGACTCGAAGATCTTGTGGGGCCGCTCGCCTTCGGAAACAGTCACGAAGACGAGCGCCAACCGATCACCGATCGTCGTCGCGAGCCGTTCCGGGACAAGCTCGCCGGCTTCGCGGAGAGTGCTGATCTTGCGATGGAAGAATCGGTAGGCGTTCACGATCGCACTGTGGCCGGACACGTCGGCCGGGTCGGTCAGCACTGTCCAGTACGGAGCAGCATCTTCGTCGCCCGGCACTAGGCGTGCCCACCTGGGCGACCCCTTCGGCTCGGTGTCGTTGATTAGGTATTTCTTGTTGAGCCGGTCGAACTGGTCAGGATCGTCAAGCGCCGCGACATTCCGCAGAGCTGCGAGCGCGACGGACAATGTAGTCAGACGCTGCTGACCGTCGACGACGCGAAACTCGCGGAAGTCATGCAGCGGGTCGGCATCCTTCTCGACCGCCACGATGCTGCCGATGAAGTGCTTCGGGACCGCGCTCCCGTCCGCAAGCGCTCGGTCTTGTTCGGCGATGTCTTGCCACAGATCTTCTTGCTGACCTGTCTTCCAGCGATAGTGCCGCTGGTACAGCGGCACCTGAAACTGGCGGTCCTGCGTCATCAGATCGCGGAAGGTCCCCTCCTTGGCACGCATCTAACGCAGGATAGTCAGGCGGCGCCGTTGGATGTTGTCGGTAGCGTTTTGTGACTATGTTCTTCCCGAGAGGGCAATCTACGACGGCGTTGCCCGAAGGGGGCGGGTTTGGGGACGATTAACGACGTTATCGACGCGTTCCGTCGAGCGCCGACCAACGTCGACCGCGGCACCTTGTTTGAACAGCTCATGGTGCGCTTCTTCGAACTCGATCCGGCGCTAAACCAGCAGTACGAATCGGTCTGGCGTTGGATCGACTGGCCGGACCGTCAGGGCAAGCCCGATACCGGTATCGACCTGGTGGCACGCGAGCGCGACACAGGCAATTACACGGCAATCCAATGCAAGTTTTACGAGCCCACGCACACTCTTGCCAAGGCAGATATCGACTCGTTTTTCACCGCCTCAGGCAAGAAACCCTTCACCAACCGCGTGATCATCTCCACGACGGACAAGTGGGGAAAGAACGCTGAGGACGCCCTGGACGATCAGGCCATCCCGGTGCAGCGGATAAATCTCGCAGACATCGCCGAATCACCCATCGACTGGGACATTGCCTGGCCGCAGGACAGCCTGACCATCGAGCTGTCCCCCGCTGAACGTAAGCAACCGCGCCCACACCAGGTCGAGGCGATCGGCGCAGTGCTGGCCGGATACGCGGTCGGCAATGACCGCGGCAAGCTGATCATGGCGTGCGGCACCGGCAAAACGTTCACCGCCCTCAAGCTCGCCGAGCGCGTCGCCAGCGAAAACGGTGGCACCGCCCGCATCCTGTTCCTGGTCCCGTCTATCTCGCTATTAAGCCAGTCGCTGCGCGAGTGGACCGCCCAAACCGCACTCGACATCCGCGCATTCGCCGTGTGCTCCGACACCAAAGTTGGACGGCTGCGAAACGCCGAAGACTTCAACGTCCACGACGTCCCCATCCCTGTCACCACAAGCCCCGCCAACCTCGTCGACGCCATGGCGCACCGTAAGCGCGCTAAGGGCCTCACCGTCGTGTTCTCGACCTATCAGTCGCTGCCGACTGTCGCCGACGCGCAAACGCTGGGGTTGGACGACTTCGACCTCGCGATCTGCGATGAGGCCCACCGCACCACCGGCGTCACCTTGGCCGGCGAAGACGACTCGAACTTTGTCCGCATCCACGACAACGGCTACCTGCACGCCAACCTGCGGCTGTACATGACAGCCACTCCGCGCATCTTCAGCGACGCCGTGAAAGACAAAGCCGACCAACATTCCGCCGAGCTGGTGTCGATGGACGACGAGCTGCGCTACGGCCCGGAGTTTCACCACCTGTCCTTCGGGGATGCGGTCGAACACGGACTGCTCACCGACTACAAAGTCCTCGTGCTGACCGTCGACGAATCGGTCATGGCTGCACCCCTGCAGCAGCAGCAAGCCATCTTCGGCGAGATCCCGAACCTCGACGACGCCTCCAAAATCATCGGTTGCTGGAACGGGCTCGCAAAACGCGCAGGCGCCACCGCCGACGGAACTCCCAGCTTCACCCTCGGTGAGCCTCCGATGCAGAGAGCGGTCGCGTTCGCTAAAGACATCGCCACCTCCAAGCACATTGCCGACCTCTTTCCCCGCGTCGTCACCGCTTACCAGGAATCCCTCAACAAGCAGGAAAACGAGGGGCACCCCGTCGAGGGCACCAATCGCGACCTCGCTTGCGAGGTGCACCACGTCGACGGCACTTTCAACGCGCTGGAACGCAACGCCGAACTAGCCTGGCTCAAATCGCCAGTCGCTGAAGGCGAATGTCGCATCCTCACCAACGCTCGCTGCTTATCCGAAGGCGTGGACGTGCCGGCCCTCGATGCGGTTCTGTTCCTGCACCCGCGCAACTCCATAGTCGACGTCGTGCAATCCGTCGGGCGTGTCATGCGGCTATCCCCCGGCAAGGACTACGGCTATGTCATCCTGCCCGTCGCAGTCCCCGCGGGTGTCGACCCAGCCACCGCGCTGGCTGACAATGTGCGATTCAAAGTGGTGTGGCAGGTGCTCAATGCTTTGCGCTCTCACGACGAACGATTCGACGCGATGATCAACAGCATCGCGCTCAACCAGACCGACAAGAAGACCGGCCAGGGCAACAACCGCCTTCTTGGCGGCCACATCGGTCCGACGGCGAACGGTACTGACGGCGACACCGAAGTGCCGACGAAAGCTGTGCCAGCGCAGATGGCGCTGTTCTCGCTGTCGGAATGGCAGGAGGCCATCTACACACGCATCGTCGATAAAGTCGGCACACGCGTGTACTGGGACCAATGGGCTACCGACGTCGCAGACATCGCCCAAGCCCAAATCACAAGAATCAACGCCATACTCGATGACCCGAGCGCCGATAAAGCGGTCATCGAGCAGTTCGATTGGTTTCTAAAAGGGTTGCGTGACAATCTCAATGACTCCGTTACCCGCTCGGATGCAATCAGCATGCTGTCACAACATCTGATCACGAAGCCGGTGTTCGACGCGTTGTTTGCCGGCCACGACTTCGCCATCCATAACCCTGTCTCCAAGGTGATGCAGGCGATGGTCGATGCTCTCGACGGCACGGGCCTCGAATCCGAGACTGCCCGCCTCGACAAGTTCTACGACTCAGTGCGATTACGCGCCGAACAGGTTGTCAGCGCTGACGGTAAACAGCACCTGATAGCCGACCTCTACGAAAAGTTCTTCCGAACCGCATTCAAGAAGCAGTCCGATGCTCTCGGCATCGTCTATACCCCGGTGGAAGTAGTCGACTTCATCCTCCGAGCCGCCGACCACGCCAGCCGCGCCCATCTCGGAAAAGGCTTGACGGACGAAGGCGTGCACATCCTTGACGGCTTCACCGGCACAGGCACCTTCCTGACCCGATTACTGCAATCCGGGCTCATCACTCGTGGCGATCTGAAACGCAAGTACTCAGAAGAGCTTCACGCCAACGAGATCATGCTGCTCGCGTATTACATCGCCGCGGTGAACATCGAAACTACGTATCACGCTCTGACCGGCAAGACCACCGGCGCCGATGATTACGAGCCATTTCCCGGCATCGTCTTGGCCGATACCTTCCAGATCCACGAAGCCGACGACACACTCGACGCAGAGGTCTTCGCGGCGAACAACGAACGAATTGCCGCAGAGATAGCGACTCCAATTGGCGTCATCATTGGCAACCCGCCCTACAGCGTCGGACAGACCAGTGCCAACGATCTCAACGCCAACAACAGATACCCCACCCTGGACCGCCGCATTGAAGCTACCTATGCAAGGCGCTCAACGGCGCGCAGCCAACGGACGCTCTACGACTCCTACATCCGCGCTCTCCGTTGGGCTACAGACAGGATTGGCGACATCGGCGTTGTGGCCTTCGTGTCCAACGGTGGCTGGATCGACGGCAACACCGCAGACGGCATACGCCTAACCCTCGCTGAGGACTACAGCCATATCTACGTGTACAACCTGCGCGGCAATCAACGCACCGCGGGAGAACTGTCACGCAGAGAAGGCGGCAAGGTCTTCGGCGGGGGCAGCCGAAACACCGTAGCCATCCTGATAGGAGTAAAGGCCCCTGCCCACGCAGGCTCTTGCCAGATTCACTACCGCGATGTTGGCGAGTATCTCAGTCGCGAGCAGAAGCTTCGGATTGTCTCCGACAGCACTCTCGACAGTCCCGAGTGGAGGGATATTGTCCCTAGCGAGGAGGGTGACTGGATTAACCAACGCAACTCAGCGTTTGGTTCATGGCCGGCGCTCGGACGAAAGAAGGGCGACGATTCAAGTCTGCCAAGCGTATTCGCCACCTATTCCCTCGGCCTCGCAACGGGCAGAGATGCCTGGTGCTACAACTTCTCCAAGAGCAAACTCGAGACGCAAGTCAAGACGATGATCGGGACCTATGAGGATGCCCGCACGGACTTCTCCACGTTAGCCGCGGACTCCACGAAGCGAATTGAAGATGCGGTGAACATATTCCTCGATACCCACCCGCAGCATATGCGTCTGGACCGAATCAGCTGGAACCGCAACGCAAAACAAGACCTCGTTAAGAACCGTGAGTATCGCTACGTGGATTCCGCAGTTACACCTGCGATGTACAGGCCGTTCACCAAGCAGTACTGCTACTTCCACCGGGATATGAACGCAATGCTGTATCAGCTGCCCGCCTTATTCCCCACCCCAAGGCATAAGAATGTCGGGATAGTTCTTACAGGCCCGGCATCACACTTCGAGTTCACGCCATTCATCACCTCTGAGCTACCCAATCTGCATCTGCTTGACACCGCTCAGTTCTTCACCCGCTGGAGGTACCAGAAGGCTGACGAGGGAACGCTGGACTTATCCGAAAATGGTGACGTCGATGAACACGGCTACCGTCGCCTCGACAACATCACCGACCAGATACTCGTGTGGTACCGGGACGCAATCCGAGCCCCGGTCGAAAAAGATGACATCTTTTACTACGTCTACGGCATCCTGCACGACCCTGCGTACCGATCCCGCTACGCCGCTGACTTGAAGAAGATGCTTCCGCACGTGCCTACACCGAACGGTGCTGAACGTTTCAAGTTCGTTGCCGACATCGGCCGCAAGCTTGCGCAGCTTCATCTCAATTACGAACAGTCAGAGCCTTATCCGCTGGAAGTGAACCTCAAATCGGGAACCGATCCCAAAGATCGCGAAACATGGAGAATCGCAAAGATGCGCTGGCGTTCGAAGACCGACAAATCAGCGATTCTGTACAACGGCCGCATCACCATCGCTGGTATCCCCGACACCGCGCACGAGTACATCCTCGGCTCGCGCACCGCACTTGAATGGCTTATCGATCGCTACCAAGTCAAGACTGACAAAGCGTCCGGCATCGTCAACGACCCCAACGACTGGTGTGACGAGCACAACGACCCGACCTATATCGTTAACCTCATCAAGAGGGTTACGACCGTCAGTGTGGAAACGGCCAAGCTAGTCACACTCTTGGCCGAGGCTCCTGATGAGTAAACGAATCGAGCAGTCCCTGCGCGAAAGGGAGCGGTCGACCGTCAATTTCATCCACCGCGCAGACCGAATCACCGCCGCGACCCGGTGCGGTTCTAGCGTGTCTAATCAGGACAAGAATTAGCGCATGGGCACACACTTGCGACATTGCGCGCCGCGAAGCAATGGGCACGACGCGCCTGAACATTCAATAGAATGCGATCATCCCCATCAAAGGAACTAGGTTTGTACGATAATACCGCCTGCCCATGCCCCCAGTCCTAAATCGCTCGCCCGTGTATTACAACGACTGCCCACAGTCGTCGTTCTCACGATGCGATTTCGACGAGTCGGGCATGAACCTTCACCGGAATCCCGGCCGTCCTGGACAAACGCTTGCTATATTTGTCCATGGATTTGACGGTGACGGCTATGGAACATGGCTAGACTTTCCCAAGTACATATTTAACGGCACTCCCGACGGCACAGCAATCGACGTCGCAATATTTAGGTACGACACGGGACATATCGCTGCACTGAAACGAAAGGTCAATCTTCCAGTCGCAGCCGAACGTCTCGCGGAGTCTATTCGAGAGCTTTCGGCAACTTATAGCTCGATCTATTTTGTCTGCCACAGTCTCGGTGGGTTATTGGCGCATGTCGCGATCGAAAACTATCTAAATCAACACACATACAACCACAAGACGTTCAGCACGATAATTGGAGGCATGTTCCTTCTCGGCAGCCCTCGCGCCGGCAATTGGATGGCTTTGCCACTATTGACCTGGTTCTACCGCGAATTCAAGTGGTTGGCCCGATTCTCAGAGAGAATCACGTCCACTGAGAAATTCTTCACTAATAACGTCGAAAGCGAAGCAGTTGCAGATCCGGGTCGTAAGCCGTTCTTGATTCCTCGATTTGTGTGCATGGGCAATGCCGATGCTGTTGCAGAAGAATTCAGCGTGACCTACGGGATGCCGGCTGATCGAATCTACTACCCAGATCTAGACCATGGGCAGTTGCCAAAACCTACTTCCGCCACCTCGCTACAAGTTACATGGCTATGTCGCGAGAAAAGGCGTATCGATCAATTGCGGGCGCAATGGTTCCGGGGCCGCGCACATGCAGCAACACACTCAGCCGAGAAATCGAAACGTCGTGCCCTGTTTTTCGCTGAATTGTGGACCGACACGAGTGGTTTCGAATATCGAACTATATACGATCAGGCTCGACATGAAGTCGCTCTCGAGCATAGTAGCGACCGGACTGAGGTGGCGATTCACGATAAAGGTCAACTTGCCGAGGATGCTGCTGGGATTGACCTGCTGATTTCTGTCCACAGTACTCAACGCGTGCTCGCGACGCCGGAGTCCGAGCACAAAATTGTATTAGAAGCGCAACGACGCCACCAGCAAGAGAACAGCCTAACCGTCGCGATGGCGCCAGTCGGCAGAGATTGTGCGCAAGCTTGCACAAAGATGGAGGCCTGGCTGGCCCCCAACCGCCCGTACCGGCGGTTCTACATTGAAGGGGCATCAGGTTCTGTTCAGCTCAAGTTGCTCATGCGAAAATGGTTGGACTCAATTCTTACTGAATCAATGAATTTCGCTAATTTTCAAGAGACCTCACTGGGCGATATTCTCCAGCCGCCGTCGCCTTACAGGCGCCTTGCTGATATCGAGGAATACAGATGAAGCTGGAATGGCTAGCCGCGGTTCTCCGGCCCCACGATATAGCCGCTCATCCAAACTTTCCAGTTCCGGAATATGACCGTCAACCACACGTAATTCTCGCGACCGCTATCCTGGGCAGGTCTACAGCTCGGTGGCCATCGACGACGGCAAAGATTGAAACCGAACCTTCGCACAAAGACTCTGAAACCCTAGGCGCCGAACTCGCGTTAAAGACGTTCGCCGACTCTACGCTACGCGCAGCGACGACGGATCTGTTCGGGTTGTTGGTGGAAGAAGATCTAGACCTCGGCGTACGCTGCGCTTTGACCTTAGTCGCCGCATCTGCCCTGGCCGAGCTCGAAGAGCGCGAATCCGTCGAGAAGATTCTGGCTCTCGGCCTAGATGCAACAGCCGCAAACGCGGATTTATCGCATAAACTGGTGCGCATCTGTTTACTGCAGCAATTAAGCCTTCGAAGGCGTGATTGGGGATCAAAGGACACGCGGCTGAGCAGTGAAGCGAACTCACTACTTGCCGAGGTTCGACCAGAAGCCGTTCCAGCTTTCAGCGTCGGGAAAGGCAGCACAACTGACTCGGGCGTCACCATCCGCAGAATTTGTGAGGCGCTTCAGTATGCGATTTGGTCAACTATTCCCAACACATTTACACCGTCTGAGCTGGGGAACGAGGACGCAATAGATTGGCGATCCATTGTGCAGCATGGGCGGTCCGAAGAAATACTGATTATTCACCGCACAGAAGCAGAGCAGTACGAACGTTTCGTGGAGTCGCAGTTTCGCCGGCTTTACAGCGACAGATCCATTAGGTTCGGAAACACTAGTTCCGACCTATTCTACGTGAATCTTCGCAATGAATTGTACGGATCGGGAGCAGTGTACGAGTCGCGGCAAAATCTAGCTGTTCTTAGACTAGTTGAAGCGGAACTAAGCGAGACTGGCACAAACTATGCTGACTGCTTAAGGCTGCTGCGTTACGGGCGGCATAGCGATCACTTGATGCTCGCACTCGACCGAGTGAGATTAGGCGGCCCGTTAGCCGCCCTTAGCGCCGATGCCCGCCAGGTCATCGCCCGAAGATTAACGCCCGGTCACGTTCGTAGCTCTGATCTTTCTGTACTTCGGGCTGCGGCCGATCTCCTATCAGAACCTGAGGCTGCCCGCGCGCTGTCTGCTGTCTTGGGTCTAATTGATGCAGGTAGCCCAACAAACGATCCGGGGAGATGGTCAGCCCACTTCGCTCGGTTGGAACGCAGCTGGCTTACTGTCGCATCGCTGGCGAATGCTGCGGATGAAACCGACGAGACGGTACGAAAACTCTTGAGCGATGTTCGGCAGGCCAGCACGGATCTCAACGGTGAGAACTACGACCAATCAGTAGATCTCGCCTACGCCAAAGCGTTCCAGAGTATCGAGGTCGGTGATGACTGGCGCGAATCAGAAGGCGGTGCCGATTGGGCCGCGTGGATCGAAGATGCCGATCTCTGGACATACACACGAGACGTCGCCCGTCAGAAGTTGGGCGTTCAGTTCGTGGCAGAAGGTCAGACGGTTTCGAACGTCACTGGGGCTGGTGAGGTAATCGGCGACGCACTTTCTGGCCACCGCGTTCCACCAGAACAATTGAACGCGGCAGCAGATATTGTGGTCGCCGAGATCATTGATCTGCAATTGGCGAATCAGAAGGGCAGGTTCCCGGGAGGTGGCCTGGATCCGGCTCAACTCGCGGTGGATCTCATACGCCTGGGAATCACCCGTGTCTGGGCTCCGTTCCTCGCGTTCCTTCTGGACCCCAGAGTCTCGAGGAAGTACAAGACCCGCGCGATTGATCGAGTTTTGACCTCCGGTATCGAGCTCCCGGCGGAACACACGGATACCGTCGTTGAGGGCCTCGACAGCCTTCTGACCGCACGGGATGCAATGCCGGTAGAAGCAGATTCGATCCGCCCATATCCTGCTGGTGTCCGGCTGGCTGGATCATGGCAACTCGTCCAGGAACCCGAGCTTATGGGCATGTTGACGAGTCTCGCTGGCATGAACTCAACACGAGCTCGCATCGAAGCAGCAAAATGCCTATCGATGCTGGCCGCAAGGGCTGATTATTTGTGGCTGACACCACTAGCTCTTCAATCTAGCTATCAGCAAAACGCAGAAATGCAGGGCTATGCCGCGAACGCCCTGGCCCTGCTGTCAAATCCAGTTTCCGCTGGGTCTGAGCCTTGCGTTCTCCGGCTAATTGATCTGATTCATTCCGACGGAATGATAGCGCCGCTCTTAGCAATCCGGGGTCTGGCAAACGGGTCCCTTAGAGTTGACCCTCGGCTGGTGTCTGCTGTGGAGCATGTTTCGGGCGCTCATCCGTCGCGGCGAGTCAGAGACGAAGCAGGTGAACTCATTTCGCGTCTACGAGGGCCAGCGAACTCTTGAATCGCGTCAGTCGTGGACTGCAAGTGTCGAATCTGGCCGAACACTCGGGCGGTTGTCCGTGGCTGCCGCAACAACCAGCTCAAGCTGCTGCTGTGACACGGCGGCATGCCGTGCCAGGTCTTCTTTTGTAGTACCGTTCTCGGCCAATAGCGCAACCGCGGCACCAAGTAGAGACGGCGACTCCGGAGGACCGAGCGGGCCGGGTTCAGGTGTCCCCCAGCTTGATAGAGCAACATTGGCGCGCTTGTACGCAGACTCGGAGAACAATCCAAGACTGTGAGCCCTATAAACGAGAGCGCGCAGACTGATACCCCAGCGTCGTTTAGCCGCATGCAGCATGTCCCAGTTGAGGGTACGGGGAAGGTCGTCGATGACCTCATCAGCAGGTGCCAGAAACGCGGAGGCAAAGTCCTGCGCTTGGTTCTCAATCACTTTCGAGCCCGGTTCCGCATCTGGATGCAGCAGCAGGTGCCCGAGTTCGTGAGCACAATCAAATCGGCTTCGGGCTTTGTCATCCTTCATCGAAGAGAGCAGCACGACCGGACGCTCAGTCGCGGTCGTCGAAAATGCGTCCACGCGCCTGTCAAATTGGTCTCCCGGATAGCGGAGAACTAGGACTCCTCTTGCTTCGAGGAGTCGGACCACATGGGGAATCGGCCCCTCAGTGATCCCTAGCATCTGCCGGGCTTCCGCTGCGGCACGTTCGATGTCGGCTTGGGATACTTCGCCGAAGTAACCCTTCAACGACGGCAAGCTCGGCGGCGGAAGATCAACGAAGTCCTCTACGGCGGTGAGAACTTCTAACGCGAGTTCCGCGTGCGCGAGAGCCTGATCGCGACTGATGGCCGGCGTAGCACGAAGCGAGCGGAAATGCGCCGACGCAGCGGGTATCGACTGATCGCCCACACTGCGCATCAGGAACTCGCGTGGTAGCCCTAACCGAAGTGCTAGTTCGGCGGCCACGGCGGTTGTCGGCCGGTACTGCTCTCGTTCAAGCTGCGTGATAGCAGTGGGAGATATGTCGACTAATGCCGCAAGTTCAGCACGGGACATGCGAGCCATACGACGCGCGATGGATAGGCGTGCTCCGCTGAACGTCGCGACGGAGCCGCTACCCCGACGTCGGCGCGCAGCCTGAACCGCATCACTTGAATCGCTCATTCCCCTGCCGTCTTAGGCTTCGGCTTCAGGCGAATCTCCGGCTGAGGAAGCGGCCTTCGTTCGAATGTGTCTGGATCCGGCCCCGTTGGTGGCCGAGTACGGTCGGTCCGCATACCTCCGCCGCCTGCCTGATGCCACCAAACACGTTGCACTGCGAGCCAAGGGTTGTCATGGCTTAGCGTAGGTAGACCTATCCAGCCTGCGGTGTCTGGGTTAGATGAACCGCCGGCCCAGACCAAGACGACGTCACATAGGGCTCTCGGGTCACCTTCTGGAGGGAAGACACCATCGAAAAGAGTCCCGCTGCCAATTTGATATGGGTTGTAGCGTGTCCGGTTGTTACGGGCTGCAGCCTTCCGCACGTCACTCTCGCCAGCCCACTCAAATTCTGCCCACTCGGGTTCCGCGAGAGTGACCATTGGTTTCGCCTTCATTACTCGAAGACTGACGCCGCCGGACTCAATAAGAAGAGAATCATTCGGTGCCGTGACATGCGCTCGTGGATCGAGTTTGCCGTCGCCCATATGAGACCAGCGCTCACGGAGTGCGAGTTCGCGAATGTTCTCGGCCGCCGTCACGCCCAACGAACGAGGCGTGTCACCCAGTTCACTAGGCTCGTAGCGAGCGGTGTTGGCTCGCCATACTCGTGCAACTGTGGACTCAAGCACTTCAATCACGCGGGTTTCCCGCAGCTGTTCAACTATGACATCAAGACGATTCGCAGCCGCCCGGTCCCATCGATCCATGCAATTAGTGAAGCACACATGGCCTGAATCCGCGAGAAATGAAGTACTGCATGTCGCCGCAGAGTTGCGGTTGAACCTTCGTTTCCATCCTGCTCAGGTCTGCTTGCTCCGTCCTCCGGTCCGCAGTAGGTCCGCAGCACTCCACACTGAGGCAAGCAGCACCCAACGCAACCAACGCCGCTCACATGCGACGTCGCCCGCGAGCCAACACAACCGTCTCACTCAAACTCCCAGGTCTCGTGGTTCGGGACGAAGAAGTCGCCGACACACGATCTTCCGGAGCCTCAGGGCCGCTTCCGCGACGCCACTCCCCATGCAGCCGACCTGAGAGCCGTTTGCCGTACCGCAGTAGATACCGCAGTGCCTTCGTTCGGAGTCAACACCAGCCAACGCAGCCAACACCGTATCCGCAGCTAGAGATATTTCTTCCTACTGCTACCGGAGCTAGCAAACACAGCAAACGCCCAGTTCAGAGGATTTTAAGTCCGCTGCCTCTGCCAATTGGGCTATGGGGGCGTGCGTCTTCAGAACATACTTGAGGCCGCCTTGGCCCTGATGTCGCGCACCCGATGTAAGACTGGTCAACATGGCGGCGAGCTCCTATCACCACGGCAATCTGCGACAAGCGCTGCTCGAGCAGGCCGTCGAACTCGCTCGCACCGGCGGCCCCGATGCCGTGGTCATGCGCGACGTCCAGCGCGCCGTCGGCGTGAGTAATGCTGCGGCATATCGGCATTACTCCGATCGCCACGCACTTCTAAACGCCGTCAAAGAGCACGCGATGGGCCTTCTCGGCGACCAGATGCTCGAGGCGCTCTCCCACGTCCCCAACCGTGGCCCCCGTGGCCCCCGCGCCCTGGCACGCCTCCGCGCCACCGGTCAGGCCTATGTCGATTTTGCACTCGCCGAACCCGGCCTGTTCCGTGCCGCGTTCTCCCCCGGCGAGTCGACTTCCGACGACGCCACTCTGTCGAGTCGTCACCCCTTCCGCATCCTCAGCGGCTGCATTGACGACCTGGTGACCGCCGGCCTCCTCGACGAGCGCAACCGCGACGGGCTGGACGAAGCCGCCTGGGCTTCGGTCCACGGGCTTTCGGTCCTCTACCTCGAGGGCCCCCTGGCGACGACCGACGACGCGCGCAGAAAGGTGATCACCGACCGCCTGCTCAAGGTCATCGGCGCGGGCATCCGCTAGCCACCCAATATGTTGACAGCGATAACTTCAACTGTCATGCTCGACGAAGTTATCAGCGTCAACATAAGGCGGTTCCTCCCGTGGCCTCACACACGCTCGACCGATCCGCAACCGGCAGCATCGCGCCCCTGGCGAAACGACCCGGAGCAGTACTGGCCGTTGTCCTCGTCGCCGCCCTGGCGATCAACGTCGAAACCACCATCGTCAATGTCGCTCTGCCCACGCTGAATTCGTCGCTCGATGCCTCGACCCGTGGACTGCAGTGGATCGTCGATGCCTACAACCTGGCATTCGCCGCACTGGTCCTCGCGGGCGGCACCATCGGCGACAAGTTCGGCCGGCGCCGCACGCTCATCGCCGGCCTCGTCCTGTTCGCGGCAGCCAGCGTCGGCGCGGCGCTGTGCACCACCACCGGCGAGCTCATCGCGATGCGGGTGGTGATGGGTGTGGCCTCCGCGATGATCTATCCGACCACGCTGGCGATCATCACCGACACCTTCCGCGATCCCCGCCAACGCGCGGCGGCGATCGGATTGTGGGGTGCGGTCACCGGCCTCGGCGTGGCCATCGGCCCGATCCTCGGCGGCGCTCTGCTCGAGGTGTTCTGGTGGGGCAGCCTGTTCCTCGCGCTCGCCCCGATCGCGCTGGCCGCAGCCGTCGCCGCGCCCGTGCTGATTCCCGCCGCGAAGGCCGACACGCAGTCACGCCTCGATCGCGGCGGGCTGCTGCTGTCCGTGGTCATGCTCGCCGCGCTGGTCTACACGATCATCGAGGCACCGGAGCGGGGGTGGACGTCGCTTCCGACCCTCGCCGGCTTCGCGGTGACGCTCGTCGCGGGCATCTGGTTCGCAGTCTGGGAGCGCCGCCAGCGTGACCCCCTCATCGACATCAGCCTCTTCGCCAACCTGCGTTTCAGCGCAGCCAGCGGAGCCGTCACCGTGGCGTTCTTCGCACTGTTCGGTTTCATCTTCCTGATCACCCAGTTCATGCAACTGCTGCAGGAGTTCGGCCCCCTGGAGACCGGCGTTCGCATTCTCCCGGTCGCGCTGTCCATCGCCATCGGGTCAGTGCTCGGCACCCGGCTCGCCGTCGGCCGTATCGGCACGAAAGTCATTGTGGCGCTGGGCTTGATCCTGATGGCCGCGGCGTTCGCCTGGGTGAGCGTGATCGACGTCAGCGTGACCTATCCGGTGATGGCGGCCCAGATGGTTCTTCTCGGCGGCGGGCTCGGACTGACGAGTGCCCCGGCGACCGATTCCATCATGGGCGTCGTGCGTCCCGAGCAGGCCGGCGCCGGCTCGGCCGTCAACGACGCCACCCGTCAGGTGGGAGGCACGCTCGGAGTCGCCGTGCTCGGCAGCATCTTCTCGACGCTCTATCTCACCCGCCTGAATGATGCAGCGGCCGTGCAGATCTTGCCGGAGCCCGCCCGCGCGGTCGCTGGCGAAGGGCTGGCGCAGGGGCTCGCTGTCGCGGCGCAGTCCCCCGCGGCGATCGCCGGCTCCGTGCGTACTGCCGTGGGCGATGCGTTCCTGTCCGGCATGAGCGCGGGGTGCCTCACGGCAGCCGGGGTGTGCCTCGCGGGCGCGTTCTTCGTGCTTCTCGCTCTCCCCTCGCACCCGCTGCAGAAACAGTCCTGAGCCTTCTGCGGGCGTCACAGGCGGGGTAACGAGTCTGGTCGAACGTACTCGTCGAGCGACAGCACCAAGGTGCTTACCGGCTGGGAGTTATCGACGTAGTGACGACCCGGGCGACGACCATCATCAGCGAGCGATTTCAGTGCGTCGATCATCTCGACGACCTTGGTCTGGTCCAGGCTCCAGTCAACGTGTAAGCGTTGCAGGTCAACCGTGGATTGGCCGTGCGAATCGTGAACCGGTGACCGAAGGTGCCCAAACTCGAGTTCCCAACTTTCCTTTGTTTTGAAAGGCACTTCAGGGCAGAGGTGAATTCTGCAATTCCATCAACGTCCACGGCCAGCAACACAACGTCGTCGCCCAGCATGAAGTCCTCGGCGAGTTCGACGCGAATAATGCTCATGTGTCTCCATCGGAAACCCTCCGACACGCGCCCACGACCGTCACCAAGGATTCCTGGTCCCGGGCGGAAGTGGTCCGTTGGGGTCGGCGTAACGGCGGGGTTCCACAACAGGCGGAGGTGTGTGGTCGATCCACGCCGGGTCGACTGGTGGTGGCGTATAGCGATGCTCTTCAGGAAGTTTGGAGAGCTCCTGCGGTAGACCATCCCGCACATCACCCCGCCACCAGATAAGTCCTGGGTTCTCACCCGGCTCCGGGAACGCTGCGCCGGGCCAGTCCTCTTCAAGATCCAGCAGGTAGTAGTACCGCGCGGGGTCGTCGGCCCGATCCCAACCCGACATGTTGATCAATGAGCTGCGCGTATCGCGGACCAATCCCCAGTGACGAACGGACGGTGGCGCAACAAAGACGACGTACATAGCCGTGGCCTCGGTCCATGCATGCGTCACCGAGAACGTGAATCGACCCGGCCGTGGGTAAGCGGCGGCGTTGGCGTTACCCACTTCAATGAAGTGCAGCAGATCGCCGAGGATTCTGGCCGCTGCGGCTCGGTCCACGTCGCTGACCAGCTTGTCCTTCACGCCGGCTCCTGTATCGCTAGATCATCCTGCACACGAACAAGCAGGTGGCTCGGATTGTAGGTCCACCTTGCCGCCGATCCGATCACCTCGCTCCGATCCGTGGCGTCGGGCGGCCGGATGCGCGATGATGCCGCGCATGCATCGCCTCACTGGTGTCCTCTGCGCGCTCACCCTCGTCCCCGCGGCCATGACCGCCTGCGCCCCGGCCGACGAGCAGCCGGCCGCGTCGTCGTCTGCCTCGGCCAGCGCCGACACCTGCACCAAAGACAACCTCACGACGCTCACGCCAGGCACCTTCACCTTCGCCACCGACCAACCGGCCTACGCCCCCTGGTTCGACAACGACGATCCATCCAACGGCAAGGGTTTCGAGTCCGCCGTCGCCTACGCCGTCGCCGACGAACTCGGCTACGCGAAAGAGAACGTCACCTGGATTCGCGTCCCCTTCAACGCCGCGATCGCTCCCGGCCCCAAGCAATTCGACGCCGACCTCAACGAGTTCTCCATCACCGACGAACGCAAGCAGGCCGTCGACTTCTCCTCCCCCTACTACGACGTCACCCAGACCGTCGTCGCGCTGAAGTCCTCCCCCGCAGCCAAGGTCACCACCGTCGACGGCCTCAAAGGCCTCAAGCTCGGCGCGCAGGTGGGCTCCACCAGCTACACCGCCGCCCAGAAGATCGACCCCGGCGTCGCGGTGTTCAACAACAACGACGACGCCAAAGCCGCGCTCGCCAACGGCCAGATCGACGGCCTCGTCGTCGATCTGCCCACCGCGTTCCAGATCCAGGCCGAACTCACCGACGGCACGATCGTCGGGCAGCTGCCCGCCGGCACGGACAAGCCCGAACAGTTCGGCATCGTTCTCGACAAGGGCAGCCCGTTGACGGCCTGCGTCTCCCGCGCCGTCGATCAACTCCGCGATCGCGGCGAGCTCGCCGAGCTGCAGAAGACCTGGCTCGCCCAGGCGGGGAACGCACCGGTCCTGTCGTGACCACGGTCGGCATCGACCGCGTCGCCTACCGGCAGGCGCGGGCACGCCGCTCCACGCTCGTGGCGCTGCTGTCCACGGTCGTGTTCGCCGCGGTCCTGCTGTTCGCGGTGACCTCGGCACCGGGTTGGCCCCGGGTGCGCGACTCGTTCTTCAACCTGCGGATCGGCTGGGAGAGCCTGCCGGCGCTGCTGTCGGGGCTCTGGCTGAACATCCGCGTGCTCATCGTCTGCCAGATCCTCGTCCTCGTCGTCGGCCTCACCCTCGCCGCACTGCGCACTCTGCGCGGACCAGTCTGGTTTCCCCTGCGCGCGGTGGCCACCGGTTACGTCGACCTGTTCCGCGGCCTCCCGCTGCTCATCTGTCTCTATCTCGTCGGGTTCGGGCTGCCGGGTCTGCGCCTCACTGGCCTGCCGACCAGCCCCGTGATCCTCGGCGGCCTCGCCCTTGTCCTGGTCTACTCGGCCTACGTCGCCGAGGTCCTTCGCGCCGGCATCGAATCCGTGCACCCGTCGCAGTTCGCCGCCGCACGCTCCCTCGGACTGACGTACCGCCAGACCATGCGCCTGGTGGTGCTGCCCCAGGCCACCCGCCGCGTGACCCCGGCGCTGCTGAATGACTTTGTCGCGCTGCAGAAGGACTGTGGGCTGATCTCGGTGCTCGGCGCTGTCGACGCCGTGCGCGCCGCACAGATCCAGTCCGCGACCACCTACAACTTCACTCCGTACGTGGTGGCCGGTCTGCTCTTCGTGGCGCTCGCGGTGCCGTCGGCCCGGCTCGCCGACTGGGTCGCGCGTCGATCCGCGATGCGGCAGGGCGCGCTGTGACGCCGCTGCTGCAGGTGCAGGGCCTGGTCAAGACGTATCACGACCGGACCGTGCTGGCGGGGGTCGATCTGGACGTCGCCGAGCACGAGGTGGTGGTGTTGATCGGCGCGTCCGGCTCGGGCAAGTCGACGCTGCTGCGGTGCATCGATCTGCTGGAAGAGATCGACGACGGTCGAATCTTGTTGAGTGGGCGCGACATCAGCGATCCCCGCATCGACGCCGAAGAAGCCCGCCAGGCCATCGGCATGGTGTTCCAATCGTTCAACCTGTTTCCGCACATGACCGCGTTGGGCAACGTCGCCCTCGCCCCGCGGGTCGTGCACCGCCACAGCCGCGGTGACGCAGAGCAGCGCGCTCGCGCTCTGCTCGCCCGGGTCGGCATGCAATCACATGCCGACTCCTATCCGGACAAGCTGTCCGGCGGCCAACAGCAACGAGTGGCCATCGCACGCGCCCTGGCCTATGACCCGAAACTCCTGCTGCTCGACGAGATCACAAGTGCTCTGGACCCCGAACTGGTCGGCGACGTACTCACTCTCGTCGGCGAGCTCGCTGCGGCAGGGGCGACGATCGTGATGGCCACCCACGAGATGGCGTTCGCCCGCGACGTCGCCGATACGGTCCACTTCCTCGAGGGTGGCCGGATCGTCGAATCCGGCTCGGCCGCCGAAGTTCTCGACACACCGCAAGAGGAGCGGACGCGACAGTTCCTGCGGCGCTTCACCTCCGGCCGCTGAGCCCTCAGCGCGTCGGCCCTCAGCTCGTGGGTGGCTCGTAGGGCACTTCGGGGTGTTCGCGATGCCATTCCACCTTGTTCTCGACCACCTTGCGGTGGCGCAACGCGAGCCACGCGAACCCTGCGGCGGCGAACAGCACGGCCACGATGATCGCGACGACGCCCGTGGTGCGCGATCCGTTGGCGAACGAGAACAACGCGACCACCATCGACAACACCCCGAGGCCGATACCGATCAGGCCCACTGCGTTCTTGCCGGCCTTCATTGTTTCGCCGGCGTGCTGACGGTAGGTGCGGGCGTGGTCGATGGGATCTCTCGATGTATCCGGCATCTTCACTCCTCTCACTCGACGGGTGGGTACTGGGAGTGCCGCAGTACCCGGGCGAGGTGCGCGGCATTGCGCGCGACCATCGCGTTGGTCGACGCGGTGGCCTTCGGCACCTCGTCCAGCTCTTTGTAGTCGGTCGAATTCATCGCGGGGCCGTTCCAGTACGTCGACCCCTGTGCAGGGATGGTGTAGCCGATGTCATTGAGCGCCTGGAACATATCGGCGACGATCTTGTGCGCACCATCCTCGTTGCCGACGACGGCAACCGTGGCGACCTTGCCGAACATCGCGGGCCGCCCCTGCTCGTCGGTGTTCGACAACTCGGCGTCCAGTCGCTCGAGCACCCGTTGGGCCACCGACGACGGATGGCCTACCCACGTCGGTGTGCTCAGCAGCAGGATGTCTGCTGCGAGCAATTTGTCGCGGATCTGGGGCCACTGGTCGCTGTCGCCCATATCCGCTTCGGTGCCGGGGGCGATGTTGTAGTCCACACACCGAACGGATTCACACAGCACATCTTCGGACCGCAGCGACTCGAAGACGTGCTCGACGATCAGTGCACTGCTGGACTCGGCGGGGCTCGGTTTCAGGCTGCACACCAGCGCGATGGCGCGCAGCGAAGAATCAGTTTCAGCCATGCTGAGGCGATACCCGAGGGCCTACCCGCCAAACGAACGACGACCACCGGTCACAAGTCAGTCATCGATTCGCCGCGACACCAGTTCATCGCCCTCGAAGGTGACACGACCCACCAAACGCCGCCGGGTTTGGTTTCGGGCCGTCGGGGCATGCCGTGCGGACCCGATCAGGAGGCATCGATGAGCAATCCGGAATCCGAAAAGGCCGAGTCCGACGTCGAGCCCGACGCCAAAGTGGCCGGCTCGCGTGCGAGTGAGGGCGACGACGATCAGGCAGAGGGCCCGTACGTCGGGCGGGCAGGGTCCGACGACGACATCGACACCCAGGAGTCCGGCGCAGAGGCGCGTGCGCAGCAGGACTAGCGCGACCCGTTGCCGACGACGTGTGCGGCGATCTGCGCGTAGACCCGCTCGGTCACGGACGCGGCGTCGCTCATGATGTTGTAACCGTGGTCCGCGCCGGCCACCTCGATGTAGTCGACGAGTGACCCCGCGGCAGCCAGCCGGTCGGCATACCACCGGGCCTCGTCGCGCAACCGGTCGTACTCCGCGGTGACGACCACCGCGGGCGCGATGCCATCGATGTCGTCGGCGTTGGCGCCCCATGCGGGTGAGACCAACCTGTCGCGGCGGCGCAGCCTGTCCGGGACGTAGGCGTTGTCGAACACCTGTCCCATCCACGGTTTCATCACCGCGCGTGCCCCCAGAGCTGACGGCTTGTCACGCACCGCGGTCACCAGATCCAGTGGCGGATAGTGCAACACCTGCAGTCCGATCGTCGGACCGCCGTTCTCGAAAGCCTGGCGGGCAGCTGCGGCCGCGAGATTGCCGCCCGCACTCTGACCGCCTACCGACAAACGCTCGCCATCCCACTCCCGCGCCGCGTCGGCGGCCCAGCAGACCACATCGTAGATCTGTTCTGCTGCAACGGGGAAACGATGTCGCGGAGCGAGGAGGTAGTCGGTGTTGACGACGACCACGCCGGCGGAGTCGGCCAGGAACCGGCACCACGGATCGTCCTGGTCGCGATGTCCTACGACGAAACCACCTCCGTGGATGTTGACGTAGACCGGCGGGCGACGCACCCGCGGGTCCGGCCGGTACGCGGTGGCCTCCACAGGGCCGTGCCGGGTCGGAATGCTGATCAGCGACGTATGTCCTGGGATTCCGGGGAACCGCACCGCCGGCTTCGGAACGGGGTTGACCGCTGCCGCGAACAGGCGTGCCAGCGGATCGGTGACGACGTGGTGCACGAGGATTCCTTGTCTCAGGCTGCAGCGAATCCGCCGTCGACGCTCAGGATGGCGCCGTGGACGTTGGTGGCGTGCGGGCCCGCGAGGAACACCACCGCCGAGGCGACTTCGTCGATGGCGCTCATCCGGTGCGACGGTACGCGGGCCAGCACCGGATTGACCGCCTCACCGAAATCCGCCATGCGTTCGGTGGCGATGGGCCCGGGTGCGACCGCGTTGACCCGCACACCCGACGGCCCGTATTCAGCTGCCCATGATTTGGTCAGCAGGTGCACACTGGCTTTCGTCGCACCGTAGAGCGCCGAGCCCGATGCGCCGAACAGTGCGCTGATCGAGCCGATGTTGACGATGGCACCCTCGCCACGTTCGACCATCGCCGGCGCGATGAGCCCGGTCAGCAGGAACAGAGCGGTGACGTTAACGGCGAAGGCGTCGCTGATCTCGGCGGCGGTGACGTCCGCTGTCGGAGCCGGAAAGACAAGGGTGGCCACGTTGTTGACGAGGATGTCGAGCGTTCCGCCGACCGCTTCAGTGGCTCGTGACGCGACGTCGGCGGCTGCCCGCGCGGGTTTCGAGAAGTCGGCTTCGACGAAAGATGCCTTACCGCCCGACGATTCGATCCTCGCGACAACGTCCTCCCCACGGCTGCGGGTGCGTCCGGTGATCACGACGTGCGCGCCGGCGTCGGCCAACGCCGTCGCGATGCCTGCGCCGAGTCCTGACGTCGAGCCGGTCACCAGAGCGGTGCGGCCGGCCAACGGGGTTGATGTGGTCATGATCGTCCTCACTGTCGGGTCACGTCGGCGATTGCTGACGCGAAGTCGCGGGGCGCCTCCTGCGGCACGTTGTGTCCGATTCCGTCGAGGACGCGGTGCTGATGGCGGCCGGTGTAGAGCGCACGGTAGGCGGCGCCGTCCTTTGCAGGACCGTCGAAGTCGGACGCGATGGTGATGGTCGGAACGGTGATGGCCGGTCTGTCGGCCAACCGCCGCTCGTCGTCCTCGTACCGGGCTTCTCCCTCGGCCAGGCTGAGGCGCCACCGGTAGTTGTGGATCACGACGTCGGTGTGATCCGGATTGGTGAATGCGGCCGCCGACAGGTCGTAGGTGGCGTCGTCGAACTTCCACAGCGGGGAGGCGTTACGCCAGATGAGCTTGTTGAAATCGGCTGTGTTGCTGCGGTATCCGCGCTCACCGCGGTCGGTGGCGAAGTAGTACTGATACCACCAGCCGTACTCGGCCTGCGGGGCGAGGGGCGCCAGATTGGCCTCTCGGTTCACGACGATGTAGCCGCTGACGGCAACGAGCCCCGTGCAGCGCTGTGGCCACAGTGCGGCGACGACGTTGGCGGTCCGACCACCCCAGTCGTAGCCGCCGAGAATCGCCTCGCGGATGTCCAGCGCATCCATCAGCGTGATGACGTCGTGCGCCAGTGCGGCCTGCTGTCCGTTGCGAACTGTGCCGGTCGAACGGAAGCGGGTGCTGCCGAAGCCGCGCAGATACGGCACGATGACTCGGAACCCCTGCCCGGCCAGGATCGCGGTCACGTCGGCATAGCTGTGGATGTCGTAGGGCCACCCGTGCAGCAGGATGACGGGCTGACCGTCGCGGGGCCCGGCCTCGACGTAGCCGACGTCGAGATCGCCCGCGATGATCTGTCGGACCGGTCCGAGCTCGTGGCTGGGTGCGGGCGGTGCGGGTGACGGAACCGCGGCCGCCGGAGTGGACGAACACGCGGCCAGCGTCGCCGCCCCGGCTGCAGCCGTCATCAGCAAGCCGAACCGCCGCCTGCTCACGCCATCGCTCATGAATCCATGACAGCGGACGGTAGCGATCAATGCCAACGATTGATTTTGATGATTGTCATCAATGAAACAGATACGTTGGTGTGATGGAGTTCCGTCAGCTCGAACACTTCCTCGCCGTCGCCGGGGAGATGAGCTTCACGCGCGCCGCCGAACGTGCACACGTCGTGCAATCCGCGCTGTCGACGTCGGTGGGCAAGCTCGAACGTGAGCTGGGGGTCACGTTGTTCGACCGCTCTCGCCAGCAGATCGACCTCACCCCTGCCGGAGAACGGTTCCGCCACCACGCGCACGATGTCCTACGCGCCGGACGGGCCGCCGTCGACTCCGTCGCCGAATTTCGCGGCACCTTGATGGGGACGGTGGAATTCGGTTCGCTGATCGCGTTCGGCCCCCTTGACGTCGCGTCAGCCCTGGGCGGCTTTCACCGCGAACACCCCCACGTCCGACTTCGGTTGCGGCTGAGCCAGACCGGGGCGTCGTCATACCTCGCCGCACTACTCGAAGGCTCACTGGACCTCGCACTCGTTTCCGTGCCGGACCGCTTCCCCGCCCCGCTGACGCTGCAGAAGCTGTTCGATGATCCGCTGGTCTTCGTCTGTCGCGTCGATCATCACCTCGCCGGACGGCAACAGGTGTCGATCGCCGAACTGGACGACGAAGATCTGATCGGATTTCCCCCGGGCTTCGGACTTCGCCGCCTGGTCGACGATGCGTTTCATGCCGCCGGCCGCCGGGCACGCACGCTGTACGAAGTGCCGGCCGGGTTTCATGCGGTTGCCGATCTGGTCGGCAGCGGCCTGGGCACAGCATTCGCACCCCAGTCGGAAGCCGCCCGCTTCACCGCGTTGCGCGCGATCGAACTCGCCGAACCAGTGCTGTGGACGGTCTATCTCGCCACGCCGGGCGCCGAGCGCATGACACCCCCCGCGGCGCGTCTCGCGCAGACGCTGCAGGACGCAGCGGCGGAGTCAGTGGCTTCGTAACTTCGAGATCAGTTTGTCCTTGGTCAGTCGCGAATATCCGCTCAGGCCGAGTTCTCTGGCTCGTTCCTTGAGCTCGTCGACCTTCCAATCGTCGTACGAGCCCGAGCGGCCGCCTTTCCTGCCGACCGCCGAAGCACCCCGCGCCGCGGCCGCGTTGGCGATCCGCGCGGATTTCTCTTTCGAGTTCCCCTCGGCTCGCAGATCTTCGTACATCTTCTCGTTCTTGATCGATGAGTTCGGCATCGAAACCAACCTCCCTGAACGGTCGACAATGCCCGTAGGTTTTCCGCGCGGGAGGTTTGCCAAACACGTCACCGGCCTTTGGCAACCCGCCGAATCAATTGGCGGGTGGCCTTCTCGAGGAGCTCCTGAGCCTTTTCCGGCTCCTCGATCTTGTCAGCCCGCTTGGTCGCCGCGGCGATGGTCAGCCCGTTCTCGTAACCGGTGACCACTCGCGGGTCGACGTACGAGGCGCGGGCGACCGCCGGCGTATTGCCCAGTTCGCTCGATACCTCCTTCATGACCGCCGACGTCTCCCGCTTGATCGCGGTCTTCGACGTCGGCGGCTTCGCGTCGGCGAATGCTGCGGCAGCCAGCACGGTGCCATGCCAGGTGCGCAGATCTTTGACGGTGAATTCGTCGCCGACGATCTCCTTGAACCGGGTGTTGAGATCGTCGGCCTTCACATCGACCCAGCCGCTGTTCCCGCTGCGGCACACCAGGAGTCGCTCGGTGCGTTCGGTGCGCCGCATGAGGGAACGGACTGCCCGCACCACCTCGGGATCGTCGATCTCGACGGTGCGCTGCACCCCACTCTTGGCCGGATAGTCGAACTCGACCGCGTTCTTCTTCAGCGTCACATGCTCACACAGCAGAGTGGCCAGTCCGTAGTGCTCGTGCTCCTCGGCCGACTGCTCACCGCCGGCGCGGAAATAGCCCCTGTCGAGCAGCTGCAGCGCCAGCCCGAGCACGCGGTCACGAGTGAGCCCGCGACCGGCCAGATCTCGCGCGATGCGAGATCGCCACTCCGGCAACCGCGTGGAGAGCTCGAGCACCCGGTCGAACTTCTCCTCGGCCCGCTCTTGCTGCCACCGTTCGTGATAGAGGTATTGGCGCCGGCCCGCGGCGTCGGTGCCGACCGCCTGGATGTGACCGTTCGGCCGCGGACTGATCCACACGTTCTTCCACGCCGGCGGGATCACCAGATCCTTGATCCGCTGCGCCGTGTCGGGGTCTGCCAACAGCTCACCGTCGGGCCCGTAGTAGGCGAAACCCTTGCCGCGCCGCTTGCGGACGATCCCCGGCGTGTCCAGTTTGCTTCGTGCCAGCCGCATCGTGATGTGCCCCTTGTTACCAACCCAACGTCAGCCGGGGATACCCGCTCAGGGTTGCAGGATCACCTTGACCGCGCCGTCCTCCTTCTTCTGGAAGATGTCGTACGCGTGCGGCGCCTGATCGAGCGGCAGGACGTGGGTGGCGAACGAGTCGACGCCCAACGGGTCGTCATCGGTCAACAACGGCATGATGTCGTCGACCCACTTCTTCACGTTGGCCTGCCCCATCCGCAGCTGGATCTGCTTGTCGAACAGCGTCAGCATCGGCATCGGATCGGCCGCGCCGCCGTAGACACCACTCAGCGAGATCGTGCCGCCCCGGCGTACGCAGTCGATCGCCGAGTACAGCGCGCCCAGCCGGTCCACTCCCGCCTTCTGCATGAAGGGTTTCGCGACGAAATCCGGGAGGAACGCGGCCGCGGTCTGTGCGGCCTGCGCAACCGGTGAGCCATGTGCCTCCATCCCGACGGCGTCGATCACCGAGTCGGTGCCCCGCCCGTCGGTCAGCTCACGCACTGCGTCACCGACCGAGCCGCTGAGCCCCATCATGTCGATGGTCTCGATACCCCGCGCACTCGCCCGGGCGAGACGCTCCGGAACTCGGTCGACGGCGATCACCCGATAGCCGAGGTGGCTGGCGATGCGGGCCGCCATGTCGCCGATCGGTCCCAACCCCAGCACGGTCACCGATCCGCCGTCGGGAATGCCCGCGTACGCGACGCCCTGCCACGCCGTGGGCAGCACGTCCGACAGATAGACGAATCGCGAATCCGGCGGTCCCTCCGGCACTTTGATGTGGGTGAACTGGGCCTGCGGGATGCGCAGGTACTCGGCCTGACCGCCGGGCACCTCGCCGTAGAGTTCGGAGTATCCGAACAGCGCCGCCCCCATCCCCTGGTCGCGAACCTGCGTCGTCTCGCACTGCGTGTAGAGCTGCTCGTCGCACATGAAGCAGCTGCCGCAGGAGATCTGGAACGGCACCACGATGCGATCGCCGACCGCGAGGTTCGTCACGCCCGCACCCACGTCGCGCACGACGCCCATCGCCTCGTGCCCGAGGATGTCACCGGCGTTCATGAACGCGCCGAGCACCTCGTAGAGGTGCAGGTCCGAGCCGCAGATGTTCGTGGACGTCACCTCGATGATCGCGTCCGTCGGGTCCTGTATGCGGGGGTCTTCCACGGTGTCGACGCGCACATCGCGCCGGCCGTGCCATGTCACTGCCTTCATGACGCCTGCCGTACCCGAGCCGGTGCGGTTGAAACGCGCTCAGCCAGGTACGCGACCGGTCGCGCCGGCGAGCGACTCGAGGATCGATCTCAACGTCGGCGGGATCTCGTGGGGGATGCCGACGGCGTCGACGGCGACGAGAACGACTGACCCCCGACAGAACGTCCCACCGTCGCGGTCGAGTACTCGGAACTCCAGCACATAAGACGTCCGCCCGATCCTGGCGCACCAGTGTTCGACCACGACCACATCGTGGCCGGCGTGGATCGGCGCCAGGTACTCGATGGCCTGCTGCCTGATCACTTGCCCCGGACTCTCGGGTAAACCGGCCCGTTTCCACAGCGCGATGCGCGCCGACTCAACGATCTGCAGCACCGACGAATTGTTGACGTGGCCCTGCCGATCGACGTCGCCGTAACGGAGCGGGATGGTTGCTCGCAGAACCGTCGACTGCTCAAAGGTCACCGATGACCCCGAAACCGTCTGCGGTCCAGCCACCGTCGCTCACGACGACCTGCCCGGTGATGTTCCGCGACACATCCGATGCCAGGAACAACGCGAGATTTGCGACGTCTTCCGCCGTGCCCAGACGTCCGATCGGGGTGCGGCGGCGCACCGCCTCGATGTCGAGGCGGGACTGGGCGACCAGGGCCGCTACCAGTTCCGTGCCGATGTATCCGGGGCCGATCGCGTTGACCCTGATGCCGCGGTCGGCCCACTCGACGGCGAGAACCTTGGTCAACGCGACGACGCCGGCCTTGGTGGCGCAGTAGGCGGCCCGGTCGGGGGCGGCGGTCACCCCGAACATGGACGCGATGTTGACGATCGCTCCACGCCGCTGGCGAGCCATCGCCCGACCCGCGGCCTGTGCGCAGACGAACGTGCCCGTCAGGTTGACATCCACGGCGCGCTGCCAATGCTCGACGCCCAGCTCGAGGCTGGGCGAGTTGGCGGCGATTCCCGCGTTGTTGACGAGCACATCGAGCGAACCCGTGGCCGAGACGAAGCGGTCGAAGGCGTCCCCAACACCGTCGACGTCACTGACCGACACCGGCGCCACGTCGACGACGACGTCGGGGCAGCGTGCGGCAATCAGCTCCCTGGCCTCGAGCAACGCCGTGTTGTCCACGTCCACCAGCTGCACGTGCATTCCGGACCGCGCCATCGCGAGCGCGATCGCGAGACCGATCCCCCGTCCAGAGCCGGTCACTGCCCCGCAGCGACCGCGAAGATCCGGGTATATCGGCCGCGCCGCGCCGTGCGTTTCTCGCACTGTCGAGGTCATCGTGCGGTCAACCCACCATCGACGACCAGTACGTGCCCTGTCACATAATCCGATGCCCGCGATGCGAGGAACACGGCCGCGCCGGCGAACTCCTCCGGTTGGGCCCAGCGGCCCATCGGCACCTGCTTGCGGATGTAGTTCGCCGCAGCGTCATTCGTCGTCAGATCAGGCAGCATCGCCGTCTGAGCAAAACCGGGAGCTATCGCGTTGACTTGCACACCCGAGCGCGCCCATTCCAGCGCGACCGCACGGGTGACACCGATCAACCCGTGCTTGGCCGCCACGTAAGCACTGTCGTTTCGGATGCCGACCAGCCCGAGGATCGAGGCGATGTTGATGACTTTGCCGCCGCCATCTCGCAGGTATGGCGACGCGGCGCGGGTCATCAACCAGCAGGAGCGAAGGTTGAGATCGAGCACCCGGTCCCACACCGCCGGATCGGTGTCCTCGATCGTCGACTCGTGATCGTCGGCGGCGTTGTTCACCAGGATGTCCAGTCCGCCCAGCGATTCCGCGGCCTGCGCCACGCACGAGTCGATGCCCTCGGCCGAGCGCAGATCGATCGAAGCGGAGTCGAACGACCCCGATGCTCCCGACGCTAACTCGGCGGTTTCTGCGAGTCCCTGCTCGGAGCGTGCGGCACCGAAGACGTGGGCGCCGTTCTGCGCCAGGGCCAATGCAATCGCACGGCCGATTCCGCGGCTAGCTCCGGTGACAAGTGCCCGTCGACCGGTGAGGTCGAACAGAGAGGATGCCGGCGCACTCAGTTCTTGTGTCGTCATGGGCATCAGCGTCACCGAAGAACGTTGCGTCGAATGCGGGTCACAACCAAAAACCGCCCGAATGGGTGGGGCGCCAAACGGATCCATAGCCAGGTCCCCCCAATCGGGCGGAGTTTCGACCATGCATGTGAGCTCGGTCGCAATTCCTTCGCATCCTGATGCCCTCAGTTGATTCGTTTCCGAGCAATGAAAGTCAGGACTGATGAGCGAAGTGACCATGAACCGAGATGTCGACCGCGATACGAGTGGCAGCCTCGCCGACCGGGCGATCGAGGCAGCCGATCCCAACATCCTGCGTCTGGCCCTGTTGCACGCCACAGGTGATCAGTCGCTGGCCGGGATGCGGACCGAATTGGTCGAGAGCGGCCTGTTCCCGGCCCGCGCTCTGGCCCCCGAGCATCACGACGAGGTCAGAGCAAAGGCGCGCGCCTTCCTGCAATCCGGTGCGCCTGCCGCGACACCGGCGCAAGACGACATCCGCGAGCTGATGAGCGTCGCCAAGGGCGCCGAGCTGACCGACGAGGAATTTCGGTTCGGCTACGAGGAATTGGCGCTGGAGGACTTTCCGCGCGAGATCGAGTGGACCGCGAAGCCGGACGCCTCGGTGCTAGACACCCTCCATGTCACCGTTATCGGCGCAGGGTTCTCCGGCATCGCGATGGCGGTGCAGCTGGGTCGTCTCGGCATCCCCTACACGCTGGTGGAACGCCAAACCGGTGTCGGGGGTGTGTGGTTGACCAATTCGTACCCGGGCGCCCGCGTCGACGTGCCCAGCTTCAACTACCAGTACAAGTTCGAGAAAGGCTATCCGTGGAAGTCGCTGTTCCCCCAGCGCCAGGAGACTCTCGATTACCTGACCCACGTGGCGACCAAGTACGACGTGCTGTCCCACTGCCAGTTCGAAACGCAGGTCGAGCGTGCCGAATGGAATGAGGAGGACAGCACCTGGGCCGTGACGGTCACCGATCGGTCCGGCCTGCAGCGCAGCTGGCGCACCAACTTCATCGTCTGTGCCGCAGGGCTTTTCTCCACGCCGCTGGAAGCCGATTTCGAGGGCAAAGAACGTTTCTCGGGGCGCATCGTGCACACCACGAACTGGGATCACGGCTTCGACTGCACGGGCAAGAAGGTCGCGATCATCGGTAACGGATCATCAGGTGCCCAACTCGCTCCGAGCATCGTCGGCGACGTCGAATCGCTGACCCTGTTCCAGCGGACGCCGCACTGGGTGATGCCGATGCCGGGTTACCTCGATCAGTGGTCGGAGGAAGTCCAGTGGTTGTTCGAGAACTTCCCCTACTACTGGAACTGGTTCAGCTACACGTCTTTCCTGGCGATCCTCAACCTGGAGGAACTGCAGGACTACGACCCCGAGTGGCAGGCCCGCGGCGGAAAGATCAACGAGCTCAACGACAACCTCAAGCTCAAGCTGCTGGACTACATCGACGAACAGGTCGGCGATCGACCCGATCTGAAGTCCAAGGTGATCCCGAAGGTCGCCCCGCTCGGCCGTCGGTTCGTCATCGACATGGGTTGGTACGACACCCTCAAGCGCGACAACGTCGAACTCGTCACCGATCACATCGAGCGATTCGACGAGAAGGGCATCGTCACCGTCGACGGCACCTCGCGCGAATTCGACCTGGTGGTTCTCGCCACCGGATTCCAGGTGTCGAAGTACTTCTTCCCGATCACGTTCGTGGGTCGCGACTCGACCACGCTCGACGAGCTGTGGGAAAACGACGGTGCGCGCGCGTTTCTCAGCATGACGTTCCCGGGCATGCCCAACATGTTCGCGATGTACGGGCCGTCCGGCCAGGCACGCACCGGCGGCTTCCCCATGTGGACCGAGATCTGGACGCGCTACATCCTCGAAGGGATCGTCGGTCTGGTCGAGGGTGGGAACTCGTCGGTGGAGGTGCGCCAGGAGGCATTCGACGCCTACAACGAAGAGGTCGACGAAGCCGACGCCAAGGTGCTCTGGCAGCAGGAGGGCAAGGGCAGCTACTACCTCAATGAGTACGGCCGCAACGAACTCAACTGCCCCTTCCACGTTCAGGACGCGTTCCTGGCGATGGAGCGATTCGACTTCGACGACTACCACGTGAAGTGACAACGAGGCCGGGCGCCGTGGAATTTACGGCGCCCGGCCTCGATGTTCTCGATGTGTCTGGCGCGCAGACTAACCCGCGGTGAGTGGCGGCGCGGAACGGTTCCACAGCAGAAGTCCGAGCTGCTGGGCGCGGCTGGCCGCCTCGGCACGATTGCGGACGTCGAGCTTGCGATACAGCGCGCTGGTGTACTGCTTGACGGTGTGCGCTGAAAGATTCAGGATGGCCGCGGTTTCCCGGTTGCTGAGTCCGGCCGCCACGTGGTGCAGCACATCGAGTTCACGCTTGGACAGGTGCAGAGTCGCCGGAGTGGTCGTGCGCGGAAGCAGCCGCTCACCCTCGGCGACGCGCTTCATCGCGGCCAGAACCGCACCCCGCGGCATCTGCTTCGACAACACCGCGACCGCCCCCAGCGAGGCCGCGAGGGCAGCCGGCACTCGCCCGCCGGACATCACCGCCACCTTGATGTGGGGTGTGTTCTCCTTGAGCCAGTGACACAGATCGGGGCCCGCGGTCGCGCCCAGCGTGGCACTGATCAACACGATGTGGGGTTGCCTGCGCCGGATCACGTGCATCGCGACATCGGCGTTGCCGGCGACGAAGCAGGCCGCCACCCAGGGTGCCTCCAGGAAGACCGACCGCAGCCCGGCCTGCATGAGTTCGTTCTCGTCGACCACGAGGATGCGTTGCGGCTGACACTCGGTTTCCGGCTCGACAGCGACGGCGGCAGAACTGATGGTCATCGGTGGTTCCCCTTGCGCGACGGTGTGGTGATGGCGGTTGCCATGCCTCTCTCACGGTCGCGCGGCCGGCTGTCACGGCACACGGTGGAAACTACCTGTTTCTGCCCCGTTCATCGCCCACGGCCTGCGCCTCGGTGAACCACGACGCGATCTGAGCGCGAGTCCGGAACCCCAGCTTGGTGAGGATGCGCTCGACGTGACCTTCGGCAGTGCGCAACGAAACCACCAGTTTGGCCGCGATCTCCTTGTTGGACAGACCCTCGGCCACCAGCCCGGCCACCTCGCGCTCGCGGCGGGTGAGCTGATCGAGGGTGTGGCTTGCGGTGGTCGTCGTCGCATCGTCGGGCCGCTCGTCGAGCGCATAGACGACGACGTCGTCGAGGCTCAGGTCGCTCCCCCGACGCCGGGCATCGTCGAACGCGCCGTCTCCGAGGTCGGAGGGTTCCGCCAGGAGGTGGCGCACCCGCCATCCGTGCATGAGTTTCTCGGTCGCGCTGATCGACTTCCAGGCCACCTCGGTGCCGCCCAGGATCGTCGCCGCGCGTTCCCCCTCCCCCGATGCGGCCAAGCTCCACGCCAGCGCCTCGAGGGTGAGGATCAGACCCAGGTTGTCCCGAAAGGTCCGCTGGATCGTCACGGACTCGGCCAACAACGCAGCGGCCTGACGCGCGTCCCCCCGGATCAACGCGAGCAACCCGCGTAGCCACAGCGCGTATCCCAGATGCGAGCGTTCCCCCGCTGCCGAGCACCGCTGGTGCAGCTCGTCGACCAACGCCGCCGCACCGTCGAGCTCATCGACGCGCAGATGGGCGACGGCGAGCTCCACCATGGCCGCGTCGTGGTACTGGACGGCGGTCCCGCTGTCGACGTGCTGCTGCAACGCATCGGTGAGCAGCGGGATCGCGTCGCGAACGGCGTCACCGCTGGCCAGGGACTGCCGGAAACCGATCACGTGGTTGGCGAACGCCAACGCCCGGGTGTCGCCCAGGACCGCGGCGAGGTCGCGCGCCTGCTCCGGGAGAGTGTCCAGCACGTCGGATTCGCCGAGGAACGCAGCGATGTATCCGCGCGCGGCGAGCCCCCACGCGCGATCCGGGGTCGGTTCGGTGGCCAGCTCCAGCGCGCGATCCAACCACAGCGTGGCCTCGTGCATGTGCGAGGTCGCCGACCAGAACCACGTCTGCCCCGCGATCCTGATCGCAGTGGCCGCCCGCTCCGGGGAGGACACGCAATACTCCAGCGCGGCACGCAGATTCGCGTGATCGAGGTGCATCAGCTCGGCCCACTCCTCCTGCCGGGGCCCGATCCACTCGTCGGTCACCCGATCGGCGAGCTGTGCGTACCACCGACAGTGGCGCTGCGCCAGTAGTTCATCCTCGGTTGATTCCCGAAGCCGGACCCGCCCGTACGCACGCAGCGTCTCGAGCATCCGGTAGCGCGCTCGCCCGCCGCTGTCGTCGCGCACGATGATCGACTTCTCGACCAGGCCCGCGAGGACGTCGACCAGTTCGTCGGCGGGCAGCCGGTCGTCGGCGCACACCGCGGCCAACGCATCGAATGCGAAACTGCCCGCGAACACCGACGACCGGATCCACAGCAGCCGCTCGGACTCCGTACACAGATCGAAGCTCCAGTCGACCAGATTCTGCAGAGTCCGGTGTCGCTCGGGCATGTTGCGGTTGCCCGCCCGCAGGACGTGGAATCGATCGTCGAGCCGATCCGCGAGTTCTGTCACCGACAGCACATTCAGCCGCACGGCGGCCAGCTCGATGGCCAACGGGATGCCCTCGAGGCGACTGCTCAAGCGCGCCACCGCCATCTCGTTGTCCGGTGTCACCTCGAATTCGGGCACGATGGCCGCGGTGCGTTCGGTCAACAGCCGCACCGCCGGGTAGTGGCTGACCGCGCCGGGCAGCACCGACCCGTCCGGGTCGGGTGTCGGCAGCGGCGCGACGTGGTGAACGTGCTCCCCGGTGACCCGCAGCGGTTGTCTGCTGGTGGCGAGGATGCGCAGCTCCGGTGCCATCTGGAGCAACTCTGTGGTGAGCGCAGCGGCGTCCTCCACGACATGCTCGCAGTTGTCGAGGATCAGCAGCATCCGTCGGCGTCGCAGAAAGCCGCGTAGCGAGTTCACCGCATCCTCTCTGCGGAGCTCGCGGACCTCCAGGGCATCGAGCACCGCCTGCCGCAGCAGGCGCCCTTCGGACAGCGTCGAGAACTCGACGACGTACACCCCGTCGGGGAACGCCCTCTGCAGTTCTTTGGCGAGTTGCAGCGCGAGCCGGGTCTTGCCCACCCCGCCGATTCCGGTGAGGGTGACCAGCCGCGTGGACGAAAAGAGCTGGCGCACAACGAGGATGTCTTCGCGCCGACCGACGAAGCTCGCGATGTCGGCGGGCAACGACGTTGCCGACTCAGAAGGCATACCTGTTCCTCACCACATCATCGTCGGCAGCGAGCCGATCTGGAGAGAATAACGGCCGAAGGGGCTCGAGGGCGTTTCCCCCATCTGGGCGTACTTGTCGGCGACGAGGTCCGTCCGCAGCGTCGGGCGGTGCACAGTCGCATCTCGAACACCCGCACCCACAGGGAGGACGCCATGTCAGGAGTACTGACCGGAAAGCGCGCGCTCGTCACCGGAGCGGCCACCGGCTTCGGCCGCGCCACCGCCGAACTCTTCGCCCGCCAGGGTGCCCACGTCGTCGGCATGGACCTGCGTTTCGACGGGGAACTCGACGGCGTGAAACCGTTCCAGGGCGACGTGACACAAGACGAGGACGTCACGGCAGCAGTGCAGGCCGCAGCCGGTGACGACGGGCTCGACATCCTGGTGGCCAATGCCGGGGTGATCCTCATCGACGACCTGCGCACCGCCAAGGCCGAGGACTGGGCGCGTGTCTTCGACGTCAACGTCCTGGGCATGCTGCGGGCTTTCCAGGCGGCCGCGCTGAACATGATCGACACCGGCCGCAAGGGCAAGCTGCTCGCCACCGCGTCGGTGTCGGCGACACGCCCCTACGCCGAGGGCGGCTCCTACTGCGCGAGCAAGGCCGCTGTGCACTCGCTGGTGAAGTCGGCCGCGCTCGCCTTCGCCGGTGACGGAATCACCGTCAACGCCATCGATCCCGGGCCGGCCGACACCGCGCTGTACCGCAACGCCATGGCGAAACTGTCGCAGACCGATTACGCCTCCGGCACCAGTGTCGAGGAGCACAAGGCCGAGTCTGCGTCGCATGTGCCGCTCAAGCGGTTGGCCGACGTCGACGACATCGCCCAGCTCTACCTCTTCCTGGCCTCGGACGCCAGCCGCTACATGACCGGTGCGACGATCGCCATCGACGGTGGACTCGCTCTGGTCTGACGGACGAACGTAGGCAGGAGACCAGCATGGCGCACGGCGGTGGACACACCCTGGTGGTCGTGGCGCATCCCGACCCGACGTCGTTGAGCCATCACGTGGCCAACGCCGTGGCGGCCGCCGCCGCGCAGCGGGGTACATCGGAGATCGCCGATCTGGCGTGGGAGGGCTTCGATCCGCGATGGACCGCCGCCGACCGCGCCGCCTACCAGGGGACGGGCCCGGTCCCGGCCGACGCCGTCGCCGAACAGGTTCGGGTCGACAGGGCCACCGACCTGGTACTGGTCTTCCCGGTCTACTGGTGGTCGATGCCCGCGTTGCTCAAGGGCTGGATCGACCGCGTGTTCGTCAACGGCTGGGCTTTCGGCTACACCTCCACCGGCGATGTCGAGCCGGCGTTGCAGTGGCTCACCATCCACGTGCTGCCCGTCGCGGCCAGCAGCGCCGGTGTGTACGACCGGCACGGTTACGAGAAAGCCCTGCGGGCGCAGATCGAGCACGGGCTCATCGATTTCTGCGGAGCAGTCCGGGGCGCGATGACGTTCATCCACGACTCGGAAGACCCCTCGGACTCCGCCCCCGGAATCGAGGCCGCGATGGACGCCGTGGGTGCCGCGCTGAGCCGTTCCCTCCCTCCTGACCAGGAAGCACTGACATGACCGAGAACAAACGATCCGCGACCTTCGACGTCCTGATCGTCGGCTGCGGGTTCATGGGCTCTGCGCTCGCCCGTACGCTCGCCGAGCAGGGCTTGCGGGTGGCGGCCTGGAACCGGACTTTCACCAAAGCGGAGGCGCTGAGCCACTACGGCGTGACCCCGGTGCGTGACATCGACGGCGCTGTCCGAGAATCCGACATCGTCGTGGCGATCACCGCCACCTACGAGCACGTCTACGCGGCGATCGGTGACGTCACCTCCTGGGACGGCCACCTCCTGGTGAACCTCACCAGCGGTCGGCCCGACGAGAGCGATGCGTTCGCCGACTGGGCCGCCCAGCACGGCGTGGACGTCCTCGACGGCTCGATCCTGAACTATCCGCGCCAGGTCGGTACCGCTGAGGCCTACTTCATGTATTCCGGGCCGCCGGCCGCGTGGCAGCGCGCCGAACCGATGCTGACGCTGCTCGGGCCGTCTCACTACATCCCCGGTGCGCAGTGTGTGAGTTCTGAACTGCTGCAGGGGTTGTGCGCGTTCCTCATCCCGGCTCTCAGCAGCTTCGTCGAGGCGGCCACCTATCTGCAGCGGCGCAAGGTGCCGACGGAGCAGCTGCTGCACGCCGCCGGCTATCTGGCGGAGTCCTTGCAGCGCACGCTGCCCGAAGTGGTCGAGGCGCTCGACACCGGTGACCTCGCGAGCGATCAGGCCAGCCTGGAGACCTTCGCCGAATCCGTCGAGGGCTCGCTGGCCGCGTTCGCAGCCGAGGGACTCAACGGCCGGATCCTGCGCGCCACCGGAGAGGCTCTGGACGCTGCGCGCGCCAAGGGTCTCGGTGAACTGAGCCTGTACGCCCAGACCACCGTGATGTGATGGGCGCCAACGAATAAATCCCCGGCTCCTGAGCCGGGGATTCTTTCGTGTGCCTCGACTACGTCGGGGGTGCACCGGTCACGTCGGCGAGGATCATCTGCCGGAGCTTGTACTTCTCGATCTTGTTCGTCGGGGTGCGCGGAACGTCGCTGACCACGCGGATGTGTTTCGGCCGCATGAACTTCGGCATGGTCTGCACGGCGAACGTGTGCAAGTCCTCGGCGCTGACGGTGGCGCCGCCGAGCGGAACCACGAACGCGCAGATGTCGTCCTCGTCCCCTTCGGCACTGGCGATGCCGAAGGCCGCGGTCATCTGCACGTGCGGATGCTGGTTGAGCTGATCCTCGACCTGGGACGAGGTGAGGTTCTCCCCGCGTACCCGGATGCGATCGCCGAGCCGGTCCACGTAGTCGTACATGCCGTCCGACGAGAGCACTGCGGCGTCGCCGGTGTGGAACCACAGGTTGCGCCACGCCGACACCGTGGCCGGCGCCTTGCCGAGATACTCGGTGAACAGTACGCCCGGCACCCGGGGACGTACCGCGAGCTGCCCGGGGACGCCCACCGGGCACGGCTGGTCCTGCTCGTCGAGCACCGCGACCTCCATGAACGGCACCGGTCGGCCCATCACCCCCTTACGCGCCGCGGCACCTGCGGAAAGAGTGGCGACGCCGGCATCTGCTGCGCGCGAGAGGATCTCGGCATGTGACAGCCCGCGATACAGATGCGCCGGGGTGCCCTCGTCCTGCGCGGTCTCTTCGATGATGAGCCCGATGGGACACCCCGACTCCGTCTGTCCGAAGCCGGTCGAGACGATGTCGATGCCGAATCGCTGTGCGAATTCCCGATGCCGTGCCGGCAGCGGCTGCATGTTCACCTTGTTCAGGGTGTTCGCCGCGTCGTCCTCGCGCGGCGGCACCTTCAACAGCCACGGGATCATCACGTCCAGAAGCGCTGCCACGGACGCGCCGCGGGACGCGATACGAGACCAGAACTCGTTGGGAGAGAACCGGTCCCACACCGCGACTTCACAGCCGACCCAGGCCGCGCGCGACACGTGCGAGATCGCACCGCCCACGTGATACAGCGGGAGATCGCAGTAAATGACGTCGTCGGGTGACAGCAGCATGCGGTGGTAGAAGGTGTAGCTCGCCAACCACCGGTGAGGCAGGACCACGCCCTTGGCAGGGCCCGTGGTTCCACTGGTGTAGAACACGCTGGCCGGATCGTCGAACGCCAGCTCCACCTGAGGCCGGGGGCAGGGGCGATTCAGCTCAGCCCATTCCAGCGGGGTGAACGGGGCCACCGCCCCGGGCGCGCCGCCGGCCGTCGGGTCGTACACGGCGACGACCGGATGGTGGCTGACCTGATCGGCGACCTCGTTCACCGCAGCGATCAGCGTGGTGTCGGTGACCAGCAGCCGGGCGGCAGTGTCGTCGATCTGGTAGGCCAGCAACCGCCCGCGGAAGCTGTAGTTGACCGGCGCGTAGACGGCGCCGAGCTTCCATGCCGCGAACATGACCGCTGCGCAGAGCAGGGAGTTGGTCGACAGCACGCTCACGCGGTCACCCTTGGCGATCCCGAAGCGGTGCAGGTTGCCCGCGAGAGTGTCTGTCCACGAACCGAATTCAGCGAAGCTGTACTCGCGATCGGTTTCCCCGTAGTAGAGGAACGTCCGATCGGGTGTCTCGTGCGTCCAGCGGTCGAGCTGCTCGACGACGTTGTCGCCCTGAGCCGTCAGCATCGCCGTCAGATCCTCGTGGCTTCTCAGCGTTTCGGACACGATCGTCTCCTCCCATTCACCGCAGTGATTCGCGCCGCTGCAACACTTCGTCGGCGGCACGCTCGCCGGAGCGCATCGCGCCGTCGATCGCGGTCGCCCACATGTTGGCCGTGTGTTCCCCGCAGAAGTGGACAGGCCCCACGGCTGCGGCCAGGAGCGCCTGCAACCGGATGCGATCGCCGAAGAGCATCGACACCACCCCGCCGGCGTATTCGTCCTGCGTCCAGTCCTTCAGGATTCCGCTCAACCGGCGGGCGGGAACTCCCGATGCCGTCCTGACGAGACCGTCGAGGGCCTGCAGAGCCTGTTCCTCGTCGTGCGACGTTCCGTCCCCGCGGTCGGGGACGAACCCCAGCACCACGATGCTGTCGTGCGGGCCGACCGCTCTCGTCCACAGCGCGGTCACGCGATCGTCGCCCAGAGCTGTTCTCGGTAGTCGGGCGGCGATCGCCGCGCCATCGCTGTACTGCCCGATCACCTTCGCGCCCTGCGACATCGGCGTGGACAGCAGCGCGTTCGCCTTCCACTCCGGCAGTACCGGATCGAACCCGATGGCCATCGTCGGAGTGACGGGGGTGGCGACCACCACGTCGTCGGCGGCGAAGGTGTCGCTGTCGGTCTCCACCACGACGCCGCGCTGCGTGCGACGGATCAGCCGCACCGGCTGCTCGAGCCGGATGTCGAGGCCCTCGGCCATCGCCCTGGTGACCGAATCGGTGCCATCGGCCAGCATCCAGACCACGCGTCCGGTGGTCGGCGGGTGGATCTCCCCCATCGGGACCAGCGCCGGATGGCTGACGGGGTTGTATCCCGTCACCCCCGCCAGCGCGGTGCGCGCGCACTGCGACACGCCGCTGCGGCGGGTCCACGCCAACACCGGCTCGGTCGGCTCCGGGGGCGTGCGCGTCAGCGCGTCGCTCACCTCCTGGGCGATGCGCTGCGCCGCGATGTCGTCGACGCGCGCACCGTCGAGCACCATCGGATTGCGGACATGGCTGGCCGCGGTGTACGAGCCGCCCGGCTCGGCCGGAAAGAGCGCGAACTGCGAGGTCAGCTCGATGCCCAGCTCTGCACAGACGGCGAGGATCTTGTCCTGCCCCAGGTCGATCAACGATCCGCCGAGATCGGCGGGCTGGCCGTAGCACAGGCGCGTGCGGTCGGTCCGCGTGCGTCCACCGACGTGCGGATTGGCTTCGAGGACGGTGACGTCCTCGCCCCGGGACACGAGCACCCGGGCCGCTTCCAAGCCGGCCGGCCCGGCTCCGACGACGATCGTGGTCATGCCCTCACCAACTTCAGGTTGCAGTCGTCGGCGCTGAACCGCACCGGATGACGGAGGACCTCGCGGGCGGCGCGCTGACCCGAACGCACCGCGCCTTCGAGGGTGTCGCAGAACATCTCGTCGGTGTGCGCGCCGGCGAAATGCACCCGTCGCTCCGCGGCGGCGAGCAGCGCGACGTGGCTGCCCCGCAACGCGATCGGCGGCGCTCCACCCATTCCGAGGAAGCGCTCGTCGGCGCTCCAGTTCTTGACGCAGCCACCGACACGGGTCACGCCGTGGCCGACGATGGTCTCCAGTAGCACGTCCAACTCCTCGAGAGCGGCGTCACCCTGCTCGACCTGCGCCCGCCCGGTGCCGCAGACGAGTGCACGCACGACGGCGGGACCAGCGGTGTCCGCGCCACTGAGCCAGGCGCGACTGATCGGGCCGTCGGTGCAGACCCCGTGTGCCAGGGCCCCGCGCACCGCAGCACCGTCGCGGTAGTGCGCGACCACGGTGCTGCCCTGTGACCGCGGCGTCGACACGGCCGCCAGCAGCGTGGCCGGCGGTAGCGGCGGGTCGAAACCGATGGCGCCCAAGACGAACGGCGACACCGCCACCACCGCCTGCTTGGCCGACAGGGTGTCCCCGTCGTCGAGCGTCACGGTGATGCGGCCGCGACGCTGTCGGATCACCGTCACCGGCGCGCCGAGGCGCACGTCTTCGTCGCGAGCCAACGCGTCGGTGAGGCGCTGCGTGCCACCGCGGATCGTCCGTCGCGCACCGGGGCTGTCCTCGATGAGTACGTGTGCATCGGTCTGGGCCGGATCACGCTGTGCCCGCGCGCGAGTCGCCGTGCTGAGCACGGCGCGTGCGTAGTCGGACAACGCTGCCCGGCGGAGCCATTGAGCGACGGTTTCGTGCGCGGCGGGCGGGAGCCCCCGCAGGGCCGTCGTCGCCTCCCGCCGGATCGAGGCGAGCTGAGCCCCGGCCACGACGTGTCCTCCCACGACCACGGTGTGGGTGTCCAGGAGGCTCTCGATCGCGGTCATCGGTGCGCCGTCGCGTGGGGCCGGCTCGGACAGTTCGACGCCGAGGTCGGCGCACAGCGCCGTGACGGCGGCATCGCTCGCGCTGATCGACTCGGCGCCGAGCTCACCGTACTTCGCGGTGTCCAATCCCTCTGTGCACGTGTGGATTCTGCCGCCCGGACGGTCACCCGCCTCCAGCACGACGGTGCGCATGCCCGCGCG
Source organism: Mycobacterium sp. PSTR-4-N (assembly GCF_022348085.1). Taxonomy (GTDB): domain Bacteria; phylum Actinomycetota; class Actinomycetes; order Mycobacteriales; family Mycobacteriaceae; genus Mycobacterium. The sequence continues at coordinate 43,117 of NZ_JAKRFN010000025.1, forward strand.
TCCCAGCATGTGGGCTGTGGTCAGGCCGGCGAGGCCGGCGCCGACCACGATGACCGGTTCGCGATCGACCTCGCGCACCACCACGTCGTCGCTCATGACAGCCTCGTCCCCCACATCGTGTCCAGCAGTCGAGCCGCGTTCCCGCGGGTGTACTTGGCCAGGGAATCCTCACTGAGGCCCAGCATGGACGCCTCCGTGAGGAGCCGGTCGTGGCGCATCATCGGCCAGTCGCTGGCGAGCAGCACCTGATCGGACACCATCGTGTTCATCCAGTGCGCCACCGGCTCCCATCCGCCTGCGGAACCGACCATGCGCTTCGGGGCGATGGCACCGAAGTCGGCGTACACGTTGGGGTGCTTCCACAGCACCGCGAGCATCTCGGTCACCCAGGGCCAGCCACCGTGATTGGCCACCAGCACCAGATCGGGGTAATCGCAGGCGAGGGTGCACAACCCCAGCGGACGGCCGTATTCGATCGACCCGGTGGGGCTGAAGTTGACCCCGGTGTGGACGGTCACCGGATGCCCGTCGGCCTGGCAGTACGCGAAGAGTTCGGCGCAACGCGGATCGGTCATCGCCATCTTGAGGAACCCGGGCTGAAAGTTCCAGCCCCGCAGACCCAGATCGTCGTGTGCGTGGCGCAGGATCTCCAGCGCGTTCGGCAGCCGCGGATCCGTGGTCGCGATCCCAGCGACCAGCCGGTCGGGATGGCTCCGCACGGCGTCGGCGACGAGCTCGTTCACCGCGACGGGATCGTCTTCCTCCCACTCCGCCTGCATCACCGCCTGACCGTCGTGCGTCTGGAGGGCGTGGATCAACGTCGAGATCCCCCGGTCGGCCGCGAATCTCGACTTATAGACGCGGGCGTAGTGCTCGTCGCGGGCGGGAACCTCGATACTATCCTCGATGCCGGCGGGTCGGACTCTGAAGTCGATGAACGACGAACTCACGGTGATTCCTCTGAAGTGGTTGTACTCGAACGGATTCGACGTCAGTGGCCAGAGCGTCGAGACGACTATGCGCCCCGACTCGGCCCGTCGGTGACCTCGTGCGCAGAACTACCCCCGACCGGGGGAAGGGCCTACTGGCGGCCGATGCGCGCGTAAGCGGCAGGGCGCCTGCGCTTGAGGATCATCGCCCAGCACGCGCCCAGCGCGAGCGCGCCCGCCAACGACACGAACATCAGGGTGATCGCCCACGGGCCGCCCGTCACCAGCATCTCGATGTGCTGGGTCGCCAGGAACAGCGTGCCGCCCAGCCCCAGCAGCGCGAGCACCGGCGCCACCATCCGGTGCCAGACTGTGGTCCCGTGCGGCTTGTCGCGACGCATGAACACGATCACCGCGAGCGTGGTGAGAATGAGCAGTGAGACGAACGCGTAGCCGAAGGCGCCGGAGAACGGCGCGTACACCAGCAGCGGGTCGACGTGGTTGACGATCAGCAGCATCATCGCGACCAGGACGACGCCGGACAGCACCAGCGAAGCACGATGCGGCGAGCCGTGTTTGGCGTGCGTTGCGCCGAGCCGCGGCGAGATGATGCCGTCGACGCCGAGGTTGAACAAGTAGCGGGACAGCACGTTGTGCAGAGCCAGCGCCGAGGCGAATCCGCTGGTGCACAGCAGCACGGTGACGATGTCGCGGGCGGTCTTACCGGCGAACTGCTCGACGGTCGCCATGACGGCGCCGCTGGGATCGGCCGACGTCGCCGCGACCGCATCGGCGGCGCCTAGAGCCTGGATGATGGCCCAGCAGGAGAATGCGTAACCGGTGGCGATGAATGCGATGAAGCCGAACGACGCGCGCCGGATCGTGGTGTCGGGATTCTTCACCTCGTCGCGGAAGATCACCGTGGACTCGAAACCCGTGAAGCACAGCATCGCGAACAGCAGGCCGATCCCGACGTCTCCGGAGAACACATTGTGCGGTAGCAACGAGTCGGCCGACAGCCCGTTCGCTCCACCGCGGAAGACCACCGCCGCGTTGTAAACAACGATCATCACCGCCTCGAGCGACATGCAGACCGTCAGGGTGCGGGCAGAGAACTCGAGGTTGAAGTACCCGAGCACGGAAACGACCACGAACATGCCCAGCGTCCACACCCACCAGCTGATGTCGGGACCACCCAGGGTGTCCCGCAGGAACGCCTGGAAGAACGTGCCCTCCAGCGGATAGCTCCCGACGTAGAGGACGGCGTAGCCGAGGATGGCCACCAGCGCAGCCCCCAAGCCCATTTCGCGCCCTAGGCCCTTGGTGACGAACGAGTAGAAGCCGCCAGGATTGTCGACGTGGCGCGACATCTTGACGAAGCCGACGGCGAACAGAGCGACGATGACACCGGCGGCCAGATACATGACCGGTGCGCCGAGCCCGTTGCCGTAGCCGATAACCACGGGCAGGAATGCGACGACCGCGATGATCGGGCCGTTGAAGGCCAGCACGGTGAACAGCAGCTTGAAGGTGTTCATGTCGCCGCGCAGACGGTGACCACCGTGCGCGCTCGTCGATACCGCCTGATGTGGGGGGTCAGCTACGGTCATTGCTCTCATTCCTCGATCCGGGTCGGCCGCCGGCTGCCACACGGATCGACCGTGCACACGGGCGGGAACTCAGATTCTGTGATGTGGCCAGTGTCACATGCCTAGCCATGGGTGAAAGCACACCCGACTGGGGGATGCGTAACACCCAAGGTGCACAGCTGCTTTCGCACGCTGCCTGCTTCTAGCTTCGGCGCTTCATCGGCTGCAGATACTCGTACCACCGCACGACCAGCCCGTCCCGGCACTCCACGATCGTGCAGTTGCGTAAGCCCACGGTGGAACCGTCGAGCAGCGTGACCACTTCATCGAGCTCCACCGCCGCCCGGTCGCCGTCCCCGATCGAGCCGAGGACCACGTACTCCAACGCCGCGAACTCTGTACCGCAGATGGTCCCGAGGTATTCGGCCACCGCCGGACCGTGCACTGTCCCGCTGACGTAGGGCTCGTACATCGTCGCGTCGGTGGCGAACAACTGGCGCATGGTCGCCACGTCCGCGTTCGCCTGCGCGTTCTTGACTGCGAGGAACAGGTCGTACGCGCTCCTCGTCACGGCTTGCGATTCTTCAGCGGCTGGATGTAGTCCCACAACCGGCTCAATCGTCCGTCCGTCAGCGTCACCCAGGTGGTGCCCTCCACGGTCGCCGACCGATTTCCGGTGTGGATCGTCTGCGTCCATTCGACAGCTGCGGTGTCCCCGTCGGCGAGAGCTCGGACGACCTCGATCGAGGACCGGTCGAAATCCCGCCCGAGCATGCCCCCGATATGCTCGGCGATTGCAGTAGAGCCGCGCAGTGTTCCGACGAATGTGTCGTACCACAGTGCGTTCTCAGTGAAGCAGTCCAGCGCCCGGGCGCGGTCGCCGGCCAGCATGCTGTCCATCGCGCGCTTCCAAACCTGCAGAACAGGACTACCGGGAGCAAACCAGTCGGTCTGTGACATGGATGCATGATCAGGTGCGCCGAGGCATTGTCGCCGGGCCCCCGCGGAACAACGGCCCGACTGGGGGAGCCTCAGCCAGGAAGGGTTTCACCGCCGATCGGGGCCAGCACTTCACCGCTGTAGTACGACGACAACCGGCCCGCGGCGAAGAACACGTACGACGGCGCGATCTCGTCGGGTTGGGCCGCTCGCCCCATCGGCACGTGCTCACCGAACGACTCGGTCTTCTCGGCCGGCATCGTCGCCGGAATCAGCGGGGTCCACACCGGCCCGGGCGCAACGCAATTCACCCGGATGTTGCGCTGGGCGAGCGACTGGGCCAGCGAGTAGGTCAGGGCGATCACCGCGCCCTTGGTCGCCGAATAGTCGATGAGCGACTTGTTGCCACGCAGCCCGTTGATCGATCCGGTGTTGATGATCGCCGACCCGTCCGGCAGATGCGCCAGCGCGGCTTTCGTGACGTGGAAGAAGCTGTCGATGTTGACCGAGAAGGTCCGCCGCCATTGCTCGTCGCTGATCTCGGTCAGATCGGACACCGGCGACTGGAACGCCACGTTGTTGACGACGATGTCCAGTCCGCCGAGCTGTTGAACCGTCTCGTCGACCACGGACCGGCAGTGCGCGGCGTCGGCCAGGTCACCGGGCAGATGGACCGCCCGCCTGCCGGCCGCCTCGACCAGCGACACGGTGTGTGCAGCGTCGTCGCGTTCGTCGAGGTAGGCGATCGCGACATCGGCACCCTCCTTGGCGAAGGCCACCGCGACCGCCCGTCCGATACCGGAGTCACCCCCGGTGATCAGCGCCCGCTTGCCCTCGAGCAGTCCGGTGCCGACGTAGTCGGCCATCTCGTCGCGTGGCTTGTCGGCCATATCGGCTGTCTGGCCGGGATAGGGAATCACACCGTCTGGCATGGGACCTCCTGAAGCTCGTCGGCTGTCAGGGCGTCGTCGTACCCCGGGAAGGGGTGGCGAAACTACGGGTCCGTGCGGCGAAGGGCGAGGGGTAGCACCACCCAGAACGAGGCGAACACCACCAGCGCGGCCGGCCCGGCGATCAGCGCCGCGGTCAGGCCGGCGACGGCGTCGAAGATGATGACCGTCATCCCGGTGACCGCGACACCGAGGAGCAACAGACCGGCGTAGGCACACCGGTGCGCTGCCTTGACCAACGTCCCGAGACGATGGCGTCGGAACAGCAGTCGATGCATGCCGACCGGGGCGATCAGCAGTGCCATGGAGAGCACCGCCGCGCTCACCGTCGCCAGATAGACCACCTGCATCTTCTGGCCCAGCATCGTGAACCGCTGCTGGAACGGCAGCGTCAGCAGGAACCCGGTGAGCAGCTGCACCCCGGTCTGCACCACCCGCAGCTCCTGCAGAAGGCTGGTCCAATTGCGGTCCAGCCGTTCGGTTTCCGTTTCGTTCCGGGCGCTCCGGTCCCATCCTCCGTCGCCGTCGAGGGGATGCGCGTTCACGGGTCGATCTTCGCATCCGCCCCTTCCCGTCGCACAGAGTTTGGTAACGGCGGGCTCGGGTAATCAGCGGGCCATGAGCAGGCTGTCCAGGAAGTTGTACACCCCGCTGTCGGTCGCCACCGGTGTCGGTGGCGGCCTGCTTGCCGGGCAGATCTTCGGTCAGATCTGGAAGCGGGTCGGACAGAACGATCCCGAACCCCCGGACCCCAAAGACCTCAGCTACTCGACGAAGTCGGTGTTGATCGCCGGCGCGATGCAAGGGCTGATCGTCGGCCTGGTGCGGGCCAGCCTGCAGCGGGCCAGCGCTCACGGTTATCAAGCGCTCACGAACGAACCCCCGCCTGGCTGAGCAGTGAACTCATAGCTTTTCCACAGCTCTCGATGGGCATGTTCTTAATCGCTCGTCGGACCGTGGAGACATGTCTCGCTCGATCGACACCCGGCTGCTCGGGTGCGCAGCTGTCCTCGCGCTACCCGCAAGCCTCGCGGTGATGCTGATGGCGACGCCGGGCGCGGTCTCGCCGCTTCTGTACTGGACGGTGTCAGGAATCGCGCTGGCCATCGCTTTGGCCGTGCTCGTCGCCGGCGAATGCGCGTGGGAGAACACCGTCGCCGAAGCCCAGGCCGCCGGCTTGGTGGCCAGCGAACCCGGACACTAGGCCCGGATCACGTCGCAGACGGGATCAGCGGGCCGGGATCTCGTCGGCGAGCGCGATCAGCCTGGCGCGGACCAACTCGGGCTGCTCGTCGAGGATGAAGTGGCCGCCGTCGACGAGCTCCAGCGTGTAGTCGTCGGCGCGGGCGGTCTCGGCCGCGGCCAGCGACGGATGGATCGCGAGATCCTTGCGGGCGAACAGCGCCCGGGTGGGCACGGTCGACCACCGCCGCTCGGGGTTGCGCGCACTTTCGCGGGCCTCCCGCAGCAGGAACGTCCGATAGGTGTCGCGCGCGGTGCGGGCGACCATCGGGTCCCGGAACGCGTCGGCGTAGACCTTCGCCGTCTGCCGGTCGAGATTCGGCGCGGCCGACCGGAAGATCACCCGCTCCAGATACGGTGTGCGCCGTTGCAGCGGCGCTCCGATCGTGGCCACGAACGGCTGGTAGAGCAGGAACCGCCACAGGTGCGGGGCGAGGGCTTTCGCCGAGATCCACGGGTGCGGGATGTTGAGCACCAGATAGCCGTCGATCCGCTCGGGCACCCGCAGCGCCAGCAGATGGCCGATGAATCCGCCCCAGTCGTGACCGACGAGCAGCACGTGCTCCAGACCCATTGCGTCCATCAGCGCCACCAGGTCACTGACCACGTCCTCTTTGGCCCATTTGTGCGGTGCCGGGCCCGACCAGCCGTAGCCCGGTAGGTCGGGGGCGATGATCCGCAGCCCGGGCAGCGGATCGGCCAGCAGGTCGCGATACGCCCAGTGGTGTTGAGGCCAGCCGTGCAGCGCCAGCACCGGCCTGCCGTCCTCGGGTCCGGCCTCGGTCACGTGGAAGCGGACACCTCGCGCGGTCACGTGACTGCGGCGGACCCCTCCGATCGGCGGGGGTTGGTTCGTCATGCCCCTGAGACTAACGGGGAGGGTTTACGGTGCTGATATGCCCGGGTACCGCGACCTGTTCGACGCCAGCATCTCCGACCCCGAAGCGTTCTGGGCCGACGCGGCCACCGCTGTCACCTGGACCCGCGCGCCTCAGCGCATCCTCGACGACAGCCGGCCGCCGTTCTACCGGTGGTTCCCCGACGCCGAACTCAACACCTGCGCCAACGCCCTCGACCGACACGTCGAGGCCGGCCGCGGTGAGCAGGCCGCGCTGATCTACGACTCCGCGGTGACCGACACCCAGCGCACCTACACCTATCGCGAATTGACGGACGAGACTGCGCGATTCGCGGGCGCGCTGCGCGATCTCGGCGTCGGCCGCGGTGACCGGGTGATCATCTACATGCCGATGATCCCCGAGGCCGTCATCGCGATGCTGGCCTGCGCGCGACTGGGCGCGGTGCACTCGGTGGTCTTCGGCGGCTTCGCACCCCACGAACTGGCGGTCCGTATCGACGACGTGCAACCGGCGGTGATCGTCTCGGCGTCCTGCGGGATCGAGCCCACCCGCGTCGTCGAGTACAAACCCATGCTCGACGCCGCGATCGGGATGACCAGCCACCCACCACGCCATTGTGTTGTGGTGCAACGGGATCGGCATCGCTGCGAGCTCATCGAAGGCCGCGATCTGGACTGGGCCGACGTGATGGCCGCGGCGAGTCCCGTCGACCCGGTCCCCGTCGCCGCCACCGATCCGCTCTACGTGCTCTACACCTCGGGCACCACAGGCAAACCCAAAGGCATCGTGCGCGACAACGGTGGCCACGCCGTCGCGCTGCTGTGGAGCATGAAGCACATCTACGACATCGCCCCCGGCGACGTGTTCTGGGCGGCCTCGGACGTGGGCTGGGTGGTCGGCCACTCCTACATCGTCTACGCCCCACTGCTTCTCGGCGCGACGACCATGCTCTACGAGGGCAAGCCTGTCGGCACCCCCGACCCGGGCGCGTTCTGGCGGGTGATCTCCGAGCACGGCGTCAAAGCACTGTTCACCGCGCCCACCGCGATCCGCGCCATCCGCAAGGAGGACCCCGAGGGCACGCATGTGGGCAGATACGACCTCTCGTCGCTGCAGTACCTGTTCCTGGCCGGCGAGCGCCTCGACCCCGACACCTACCACTGGGCCGCCGACAAACTCGGCGTCCCGGTGATCGACCACTGGTGGCAGACCGAGACCGGCTGGCCGATCGCGGCGAATCCCATGGGAACGCAAGCTCTTCCGATCAAAGCGGGATCACCGACGGTGCCGATGCCGGGCTTCGACGTGCACATCCTGCGCGAGGACGGCAGCGACTGCGACCCCGAGCAGGAAGGCGCCATCTGCATCCGCCTGCCGCTGCCGCCGGGGACCCTGCCGACGCTGTGGCACGCCGATGAGCGCTATCAGCAGTCCTACCTGTCCGAATATCCCGGCTACTACCTGACCGGCGACGGCGGCCACTTCGACACCGACGGCTACCTGTTCGTGATGGGACGGATCGACGACGTGATCAACGTCGCCGGGCACCGGCTGTCGACCGGCGCGATCGAAGAGGTGCTGGCGACCCACCCCGCCGTCGCCGAGTGCGCGGTCATCGGGGTGCCCGACGAGATCAAGGGGCAGGCGCCGCGCGGACTGGTGGTCGTCAAAGCCGGCGCCGCCACCGACGGTCTGGCCGATGAGCTGGTCCAACTGGTGCGCGACGAGATCGGGGCCGTCGCCGCGTTCCGGCTCGTCGACGTGGTCCCCGCTCTGCCGAAGACGCGGTCGGGCAAGATCCTGCGCAAGACCATGCGGGGGTTGGCCACCGGCCGGGACGAACCGGTGCCGTCGACCATCGAGGACCCGGCCGTCCTGGACAAGCTCGGGCCGATCCTGCGCCCCTGAGGGGTGTTAACCCCGCGGCGGGCGGGGTACCTCTTCGGCACGCACGTCAATATGACGCGCTGAAGGAGGACGGGATGGCGGACAGCCCGAAATACATGGCCGTGCAGGGCGCAGCGCTGATCGTCGCGGTCGCGCTGACGGTCATCGGAGTCCTCGGTTTCGTCCCCGGTGTGACCTCCGGGCTCGATCGGCTGAGCTGGGCGGGCCAGCACTCCGGCGCCCTGCTGTTCGGCATGTTCGTGGTCTCGGTGCTGCTCAACGTCGTGCACATCGTGGTGGGCGTCGCGGGATTCGCGGGCGCACGCAGCTACGCCGCCGCGCGCGCCTACCTGCTCGGCGGCGGACTCATCTATCTGAGCCTGTGGCTCTACGGGATTTTCGTCGAACACGGCAGCAACGCCCACGTCATCCCGCTCAACGGCGCAGACAACTGGCTGCACGCCGGCATCGGGGCGGTGATGGTGCTGCTGGCGGTCACGCTCGCCGGCCAGCACGACCCCACCAAGCGACGCTCGCGGGTTCGCCGCGCCGCCAGCCACTGAGCCACGCCGTCAGGCGATCGACAGCGCGATCCCGTCGAGGATGTCGTGCTCGCTGACCAGCAACCGGTCGATGCCGGCACGCTCGCCGAGCACCGCAGCCAGCTCCGTCACGATCAGCGCGCCGCCGCCGATCACGTCGACCCGGCCCTCGTGCATCGGGCCCAACACCGCACGCTGGGCCCGCGTCATCGCCAGCAGGTCGGTACAGACGGGGAGAAGGTCGTCGAAACTCACGGAGGACAGGTGGATCGCGTCCGAGTCGTAGGTGGTCATCTTCCGCGCCAGCGCCGCCAGCGTGGTCATCGTCCCCGCAACGCCGACCCACGTCCTGGCCTGCTGCACCGGCACCTGCGCGAGCACGGTGTCGAGCGCCTCGCGGACCACTGCCCGCGCCGCGTCGATCTCGTCGGGAGTCGGCGGATCGGAGTGCAGGCACCGTTCGGTCAACCGCACACACCCGATGTCCGCCGAGTACGCGGCCTCCACATCGTCGGAGCCGAGCACCACCTCGGTCGAGCCGCCACCGAGATCGACCACCACGAACGGTGCTGCCGCGGAATCCAATTCGCCGACCGCACCGAGGAAGGACAGCCGCGCCTCCTGCTCGCCGGTGATCACCTCGGCCACCGCCCCCGGCACCACCGCACCGAGCACATCCGACGTCATCGCGAAGAACTCGTCCCGATTGCCGGCGTCGCGCGCCGCTGACGTCGCCACCATCCGCACCGCCGACACCTCGTGATCGCGCATCAACGCGGCGTAGGCCTCGAGTGCGGCCCGGGTCCGGGCCAACGCCTCGGGCGCGAACTCGCCGGTGGCGTCCACGCCCTGCCCCAGTCGCACGATCCGCATCTCGCGATGCACATCGGTGAGCCGCCCGCCCGCGACGTCGGCGATCAGCAGGCGAATCGAGTTGGTTCCGCAGTCCACCGCGGCCACCCTCGCGCTCATGTCCACACCTCCGAATCGAGAATGCCGGCCATCTCTGGCTCGGCCGCGAGCAGCGCCAACGCCTCGTCACCGAACGGGTTGACGCCGGGGCCCTTGGCCAGCGAGTGGGCGATCACCACGTGCAGGCACTTCACCCGGTCCGGCATGCCGCCTCCCGAGAACGTCGTGCCCAGCGGCTCGATCGCGTCGCGCTCGGCCAGATACGACTCGTGCGCGCGCCGATACGCCGCAGCCAACGCGGGATCCTCCGCCAGCCGCTGGGTCATCTCCCGCATCAACCCCGACGATTCCAACCGGCTCGCCGCCGCCGTCAACGCCGGATGCGTCAGGTAGTACAGCGTCGGGAACGGGGTGCCGTCGGGCAGCTTCGGCGCGGTCTTCACCACGGCGGGATCCCCGTCGGGGCAGCGGTAGGCGATCTCGAGAACACCGCGCGGCTCACGGCCCAACTGCCGCGCGACCATCTCCAGATCCGTCGGCTCAACCACCGGGCGCCGGCGGTGGGGCGGGCGGGGCAGGAGCAGGCGGCGGCGGCACGGGCGGAGCCGTCGGCGTGATGCCATGCGGTGCATCGGCGATCGTGTGCCACAGCGCCGTGTACCAGGGATCGGAACCTGCGACCGGCCCCGCACCCTGCGGGGCCTGGCCTGCTTGCGTGGCCCCGGCCGGGAGCTGCACCTGATATGGGATCTCCCCCGGCATCACGAAGCCCAGCCGCTCACGCGCCTGCGCGGCGATGAACACCGGATCAGCCAGCTTCGCCTTCTGCGACTCCAGATCGGCGATCTGATCCCGCAGTTGGGACTCCGAGGCCTGCAACTGCTTCATCTCGGTGCGCTGGCTGAAGTACGTGCGCACGGGCCCGGCGATGGTCAACGTCAGCACGCAGATCACTGCTGCCAGGATCGCGGCGCGCCGCGCCGTCGAGCCGAACCGTTGATCGGCCGACGCCTGCATGGATGCAGCGATCGACGCACGGATCGACGTGCCCGGGGCGGTCTGCTCGACCTCAGCGGGAGGTGTGCCGTCGGACCCGTCGGCCACCCGTGGTTCTGGTGCGCTGCGCTCACGACGGCCCGAGGTGACCCCGGGCTTGGCCCGCCCAGGCTTACCCGGCCCGGCGGGCCGGGACGTGCGCCGCCGAGGGTCGGGCCGCTTCGCTTCGGGCACAGGCTATTTCGCTCCGCCTTCGAATCGCGGGAAGGCCAGGTCGCCGGCGTAACGCGCCGCGTCGCCGAGCTCTTCTTCGATGCGCAGCAGCTGGTTGTACTTGGCGACGCGCTCGCTGCGGGCCGGGGCGCCGGTCTTGATCTGCCCGCTCCCGACGGCCACCGCGAGATCGGCGATCGTGGTGTCCTCGGTCTCGCCGCTGCGGTGGCTCATCATCGTCTTGTAGCCGGCGTTGTGCGCCAGCGAGACCGCGTCCAGCGTCTCGGTCAACGTGCCGATCTGATTCACCTTGACCAGCAGCGCGTTGGCGGCGCCCCGCTCGATGCCGTCCTCGAGCCGTTCGGGATTGGTGACGAAGAGATCGTCGCCGACGATCTGCACCCGGTCACCGATCGCAGTGGTCAGCGTGACCCAGCCGTCCCAGTCGTCCTCCGACAGCGGATCCTCGATGGACACCAACGGGTAGGACCCCATCAGCTCTTCGTAGAACGCGGCCATCTGCTCGGCGGTGCGGGTTTGCTTCTCGAACGCGTAACCGGTGCCCTCGGTGTAGAACTCGGTGGCCGCCACGTCGAGCGCGAGGGCGACGTCGCTGCCGACCTTCAGGCCCGCGGCCTCGATGGCGGTGCCGATCAGATCCAGCGCCGCCGTCGTGCCGGGCAGATCCGGGGCGAACCCGCCCTCGTCACCCAGACCGGTTGCGAGCCCCTGCTTCTTGAGCACCGACTTGAGCGCGTGGTACACCTCCGCACCCCAGCGCAGCGCCTCCTTGAAGCTCGCGGCGCCGATCGGGGCGATCATGAATTCCTGGACATCGACGCCCGTGTCGGCGTGCGCGCCGCCGTTGATGATGTTCATCATGGGCACCGGCAGGATGTGCGCGTTCGGGCCGCCGACGTAGCGGAACAGCGGCAGCGCGGCACTGTCCGCGGCGGCCTTGGCCACCGCCAGCGAGACGCCGAGGATCGCGTTCGCGCCCAGCCGGGACTTGTCCGGGGTGCCGTCCAGATCGACGAGCGCCTGGTCGACGAGGCGCTGCTCGTCAGCACCGAGCCCGATCACCGCGGGGCCGATCTCGTCGAGCACCGCCTCGACCGCCTTCTGCACGCCTTTGCCGAGGTAGCGCGACCCGCCGTCACGCAGCTCCACGGCCTCGTGCTCACCGGTGGAGGCACCTGAGGGGACGGCGGCGCGGGCGACCGTGCCGTCCAGCAGGCCCACCTCCACCTCGACTGTCGGGTTGCCCCGGGAATCGAGGATCTCGCGGGCTCCGACCTGCTCGATGATGGGCACTACTGCCTCCTTGCTAGATCCGGGGTCATTCCGGGCGTGACGATCAGCACTGAGCCTAGAGGGTCTTACAGCGGGTGTCCTTCGGCGTACGCAGTCGCCCAGTCGCGGACCGTCCGCGCGTACTGATCCGAGTGGTTGTAGGCGTGCAGCGCGCCCATCCAGCCACGCGGGGTGGCCAGGTCCTTGCCACTCCAACACAGGTAGCCCGCGGCCGAGAGGGCCGCGTCGTCGATGTTGTCGGCGCTGATCTTGCCGTCGTTGTTGGCGTCGACGCCATAGAGCCGCCACGTCTCGGGGATGAACTGCATCGGCCCCATCGCGCGGGCGAACGGCTCGTCGCCCCTGTTCTCGGTGGCCGGATCGTGGCTGACCGAATCGTGGTCGAGGATCTCCAGGTTGCCTCCGGTGCCGTCGAGCAGCACCCCGCGGATCGGCGGCTCGACATCCCCGTCGGGGCTGATCACCGCACCGCGATACGTGCCGTGGTGACTTTCCACCTGCCCGATGCCCGCCAACGTGGTCCACTTCAGATGGCAGTCGGGATTCTCCACGTCGGCCACCCGCGCTGCATAGGCATAAGCCTCCAGCGCGGTCACCGGAATGCCGAGCGCGGGGGCGCGGGCAGCCGCCCAGTCGTGCAGCGCATCCGCCGGCCGGCCTTTGGCGTAGGTGTCGATCTGCGGCACCGGATCCCCAGGTGGCGGCGGCACACCCTCGGGAATCGGGTTGCCGAGGTGCCACGAACAGCTGGCGCCGAGGAGCAGCGCCGTCGCGCCGATCACGGCCACCGTTCGCAGCCACCGCACCCGTGTCACCGGACTCCCTAACGCCAATCTCGTCCTAGCCATGCTGCCACGCGCCCGGGGACTTAAGACCCATCCCGGGCCCGACACAGGCGGTGTACATTCAGTGAGCGCATCACCAACCAAGGTGAGCCGAACCTATGTTTGGCAAGCCAACACTGAATACCGACGAGGACTACGCGATGAGCATGAGCACCGATCTGACGGTCACCATGCACTCGGCCACGTTGGCGGCCTCGCCCAACGTCACCTCCCAACTGTTCGGTAGCGGACTGATCGGGCTGCGGGAAGGCCTCGAAGCCGCGATCGTCGTGTCGATCCTGGTGGCCTTCCTGGTCAAATCGGACCGGCGCGACGCACTCAAATGGGTGTGGCTGGGGGTGGGCGCCGCGATTGCGATGACGGTGACCGTGTTCCTGGTCATCCAGTTCGGCGAGAACACGATCACCGGTCTGGCCGCCGAAGCCATCGCCGGCGTGGCGTCAGTGATCGCGGTCGTCATCGTCACCACGATGGTGCTCTGGATGCGTCGCGCGGCCGCGGGCATGTCCGGTGAGCTGCGCAACGACATGGCCCAAGCACTGGAAACGGGGCCGCTGGCCGTCGCATTGCTCGCCTTCTTCGCAGTCGGTCGCGAAGGCGTCGAGACCGCGCTGTTCATGGTCGGATACGCCGAAGCTTCGACGAACTGGCCGCTGGTCGGGTTGATCGTCGGCGTGCTGATCGCCGGCGCCATCGCCTACGGCATGTACCGCGGGGCCCTGAGCATCAACCTCGCGAAGTTCTTCACCTACACCGGTGTGTTCCTGATCGTCGTCGCCGCCGGAATCCTGTCCTACGGCATCGGCGCACTGCAGACCGTCGGCTGGCTGCCCGGCCTGGGCACCAAAGCGTTCGACATCACCGCGTGGTTCAACTGGTCCGCCTGGTACGGCGAAGTGGTGCAGGGCGTCTTCAACGTCACCCCCACCCCGACGGTGCTGCAGCTGTGCGGTTGGCTCGCCTACCTCGTCGTGATCCTGGTGCTGTTCCTGCGTCCCACCCCGGCAGCGACACGCTCGGCCCCGACATCCCCACTCCCCGACCCCGAAAGGTCCACCACGTGAAGGTCTCCTCGTCTGTCGCCGTTCTCGGTACGGCCGTCGCCGCACTGGCGCTGAGTGGCTGCCAGGCCAAAGAGGAGCCGGCCAACGCCGCCGAAGGCACCGACGCGCCGGCCCAGATCACCGTCGACGCCTCCGACAGCTCCTGTGAGCTGTCCGGCACCGAGGGCACGACCGGCGCCAACACCTTCGTCGTCACCAACAACGGCAACAAGGTCACCGAGTTCTACGTCTACGGCGAAGGCGAGCGGGTGATGGGCGAGGTGGAGAACATCTCCCCCGGCCTCCAGCGCAAGCTGATCGTGCAGCTCACCCAGCCGGGCACTTATCAGACGGCCTGCAAGCCCGGCATGATCGGCGACGGCATCCGCACCGACTACACCGTCACCGGCGACGCCGTCGAGATCGACACCGAAGGCAAGTTCAAAGAGGCCGCCGACAGCTACAAGCGCTACGTCAACAGCCAGACCGACGCGCTGATACCGGCGGTCGAATCGTTCGTCGCCGCGATCAAGGCGGGCGACATCGAGGCGGCCAAGGCGCAGTACCCGGTCGCGCGGACGTACTACGAACGCATCGAACCCGTCGCCGAGTCGTTCCCCAACGACCTCGACCCCCGCATCGATCTGCGCGAAGCCGACCTCGAGCCCGGACAGAAGTGGACCGGCTTCCACCGCCTGGAGAAGGACCTGTGGGTCAGCGGCCTGCAGCCCGACACCAACGCCATCGCCGACCAGCTCGTCGCCGACGTCAAAGAACTCGACGCCGGCGTGAAGGCGCCCGACTACACGATCGATTCGACCCAGATCGCCGGCGGCGCGCAGGGCCTGCTCGACGAGATCGCCACCAGCAAGATCAGCGGCGAAGAGGACATCTTCAGCCACACCGACCTGTGGGACTTCAACGCCAACCTGCAGGGTTCGCAGACGGCGGTCGCGTCGGTGCGGCCGATCCTCGACGAGCGCAACCCTGATCTGGGCAAGCGTGTGGACGAGCGGTTCGCCGATGTGGAGAAGATGCTCGAGCAGTACCGCAAGGGCGACGGTTTCGTCAGCTACGACACCGTGACCGAACCGCAGCGCCAGGAGCTGTCCCGGGCGATCGACGCGCTGAGCAAAGAGGTGAGCCAGGTGCAAGGTGTCATCGCACCCCAATGATCCGGTGGCCCCGAACGATTCGACGCGCCAGGGGCTGAGCAGGCGCAAGCTGTTCGGCGCGGCCGGGGTCGGCGCCGCGGTGGTCGGTGCGGCCGGCGCGGGTGCGCTGGCCGGCCGGGCCTCGGCGGCCCAGCCCGCTGGTCACCTGGACACCGCAGTGCCCTTCCGCGGTGAGCACCAGGCGGGGATCATCACCGAGGCGCAGGACCGCATGCACTTCGCGACGTTCGACGTGACGACGAACAGCCGCGACGACGTCATCAAGATGCTGGCCGACTGGACCGAGATGGCCGAGCGGATGACGCAGGGCGAGGAGGCGTTCAAAAACGGTGCCACGGGCCAGAATCCGTACTCCCCACCGACCGACACCGGTGAAGCGCTCGGCCTGCCCCCGTCACAGCTCACGCTGACGATCGGGTTCGGACCGTCGTTCTTCGTCAAAGACGGTGTCGACCGGTTCCGCATCGCGGACAAGAAGCCGGCGCAGCTGGTGGACCTGCCGAAGTTCCCGAACGAGAAGATCGATCCGGCGCGCAGCGGCGGCGACATCGTCGTGCAGGCCTGTGCGAACGACCCGCAGGTCGCCGTCCACGCGATCCGCAACCTGGCCCGCATCGGCTTCGGCACCGTCGCGGTGCGCTATTCGCAGCTCGGGTTCGGCCGGACCTCGTCGACCACCCGCGATCAGTCCACCCCGCGAAACCTGTTCGGTTTCAAGGACGGAACAGCCAACTTGCGCTCCGACGAGACCGACAAGCTGAACCAGTTCGTCTGGGTCGGCGACGGGGACGGGCCCTCGTGGTTGACCGGCGGCAGCTACCTGGTGGCGCGGCGGATCCGGATGCGGATCGAGCAATGGGACCGCACCACGCTGCTCGAGCAGGAGCGCGTCATCGGCAGGCAGAAGGGCAGCGGCGCCCCGATGGGGCTCAACGACGAGTTCGACGAGCTGAACTTCTCGCTGACGGACAAGAAGGACAAGCCGCTGATCGACGAGCAGGCGCACGTGCGTCTCGCGTCGAAGGAGAACCTCGGCGGCATCGAGATCCTGCGCCGCGGCTACAACTTCACCGACGGCTCCGACGGGTTCGGCCACCTCGACGCGGGGCTGTTCTTCATTGCGTTCGTGCGCGACCCGGTCAAGCAGTTCGTGCCGATGCAGAACGCGATCTCGCGCAACGACGCGATGAACGAATACGTCACGCCGACCAGCTCCGCGGTGTTCGCATGCCCGCCGGGAATCCGCGAGGGCGACACCTCGACGTTCTGGGGCTCGACGCTGTTCGAGTAGCGCTGATCGCGCACCCCACCTTTTCGCCCAAACCGACACACGGGCGAACAATCGCGAGACCACGCCGCCATTTCGTCGATCTCGGCACGAGGTTGCCCGTTGCACGGCCGTGTTGTCGCCGCTACTCTGTCTGTAACGATCCTTACAGAGGAGTGGCGACGTGGCACCGACCAAGAGCAAACGTCAGCAGCAGGGAGACAACTCCCGAGAACAGATCCTCGACGCCACTGAACGGTTGATGTCCACGCAGGGCTACGCGGCGACGTCGATCAGCCACATCCGCAAAGAATGCGGACTCCCCGCCAGTTCCATCTACTGGCACTTCGGCTCCAAAGAGGGCGTGCTGGCCGCCGTCATGGAACGCGGCGCCGATCGCTTCTTCGCGCAGCTGCCGCGGCGTGAACCGGGTTTGACGGACGATCCCGACATCGAGACGCGGCGCGCCGAGGCGGCGAAACTCCTTGCGCAGCATCCGGATTTCCTGCGGCTGACCTACATGCTGTCACTCGAGCGACACACCGACCCCGCGGTCGGCGCAGCCATCCGCAGGGTGCGCGACACCGCCATCGCCGGCTTCCGCGAGGCGATCGCGCCGATGATCCCGGCCGGCGTCGCGCCTGAGCGCGCCGAGCGCGTCGTCGACGAACTCGCCGCGTTCGCCACCGCGGTATCCGACGGGGTGTTCTTCGCCGACCACCTCGAACACGAGACGACGGACGTCGACCGGATGTACGTCCGCATGATCCAGGCCGTGCAGGCCCTCATTCCCATTCTCTTGGAGGAGACATGACATCACGATCCGTCGTCATCACCGGCGCCAGCGCGGGGCTCGGCCTCGAATGTGCCCGCGCCGTCCTCGCCGAGGACCCGACCTGGCATGTGGTACTCGCGGTGCGCGACCCCGCACGCGGAGCGGCCGCTGTCGACGAGCTCGGCGCGCCCGATCGTTGCACCGTGCTGCCCTGCGACCTCGCGTCGCTGCGATCGGTCGACGGGTTCGTCGATGCGTTCACCCACGCCGACGTGCCCCCGCTTCATGCCATCGTCTGCAACGCCGGCCTGCAGGTGGTCGACGTCAGTCAGACCACAGCCGACGGAGTGGAGATGACATTCGGGGTCAACCATCTCGGCCACTTCGCGCTCGTCACAGGCCTTCTCGACCAGCTCGTCGCGCCCGCGCGCATCGTGGTCGTCAGTAGCGGGACTCACGATCCGACGAAGTTCACCGGCGGCATGCCCCATCCGCTCTACACCAGCGCCGCGGAGCTGGCACGGCCGGGGAGCCCCGGCGACAAGGACGGGCGTCGCCGGTACACCACGTCGAAACTGTGCAACATGCTGTTCGCCTACGAACTCGATCGCAGGCTCGGCGAAGGCGCGCGCGGGGTCACCGTGACGGCGTTCGACCCCGGCTTGATGCCGGGATCGGGATTGGCGCGGGAGTACTCGCCTGCACAGAAGTTGTTGTGGCGCTATATCTTTCCAGTTCTTCGCGTCCTACCCAACGTCAACAGCACCACGACGTCGGGCAGGCGACTGGCGGCCCTGGTGCACGATGCGCGCTACGACGGCATCACCGGAACCTATTACGAGGGCGCGCGTCCGATCCGGTCGTCGGCGGACTCCTACGACACGGCCAAGGCGCTGGACCTGTGGGCGACGAGCGAACACCTGGTGGCCACTGCGAGAGCGTGATCGAACTCGACGATATGGCGAGATCTACTCGACTTCTTGCGCCCGTTCGTCGGTTTGGGCGTCCTCGGGCTCGGGCTCGTCGAACACCTCATGCGGCCAATGGGCACGCCACTCGTCGGCACTGATCACCCCGCGCGGGCTGTCGTCGAGCTCCTCAGCCACGTCGTCTCCGCGCCGGGCGGCCACGGCTGCCCGCTCAGCGACTCGCACATCCTCCATGAACTCCAGAACCGCTGTGCGCAAGGCGTTCTCGGCGTCGAACTCGGGGCTCACGGTGATCCAGGTGAGCGCGTCGGGCACCAGCTCTGCGGGGAAGCCGGCCGCTTCGGCGCGGGCGAGCACCTTCTGCGCGAGCGCCAATGCAGGCTGTGCGGTCGGAATGTCGTCCATGATGGACTCGCGCGTGGATTTCTCCAGCGCCTTGCGCGCCTCCCACTGCGCCAGCTGATCCTCCAGCGAGATCGATTCGCCGGCCAGCACCGCGGGCACCCGGTTGCCGAGCTTGCGCACCAGCGCATCAGCGACGTCGTCGATGCCGAACGCATCGGTCGGGGCATCCTCGGCGATGCGCGCGTGGAAAAGGACCTGCAGCAACACATCTCCGAGCTCGTCACGCAGCTCGGTCAGGTCACCGCCGTGCACCGCGTCGAACAGCTCGTAGGTCTCTTCGAGAAGATAACGCCGCAGCGAGTCATGCGTCTGCTCGCTTTCCCACGGCCCGGCGGTGCGCAGCTTGTCCATCATCGCGACCGCGTCGACCAGGTGCTCACCGGGCTGCGGGTCCGGCGCGGCGATCACCCGCTCCCCGGCGGCGATCCGCGCGGCGACCGACGGGTGCTCGGGGTCCGACGACAGCAGCGTCGGCGCCGGCTCCCCGCTGTAGGCGGGCCGCGCCGAGGGCAGCGACCACGGCACCTTGACCGGCATCTCCTCGGTGTACTGGACGTCGCCCGCCAGGAGGTCGATGGCCTCGATCGGCACCAGCGACGGGCGGCGCGGATCCACCAGGACGACCGTCATGCGCCACCTCCGAACTTCGCGATGTCGACCGGGGCCTGCCCATCCCCCGCGATCGCCACGAGCAACCCTGCCACGAACGCGATCAGCTCGAGATCCCGGATGCGCGGCGCCCCCACCCCACTGCCGGCCCGCGGAATAGGCACCTGCACCGTCGACGTGGTGGCCCGGTAATTGGCGCCGGAATAGAGCCGCTTGAGCCGCAACTGCGCCGAATCCGGCAGCGTCAGCGGCGCGATACGCACCGTCGACCCCGACGGCGCCCCGACCTCGGTCACCCCGAAGGCCCGCGCCAGCAGCCGCAGCCGGGCCACCGCGACCAGCAGATGAGCCGGCTCGGGCAGCGGGCCGTACCGGTCGACGAGTTCCTCGATCACCGAGTCGACCGCCCCATCGTCGGCGGCAGCGGCCAGCCGGCGATACGCCTCGAGCCGCAGCCGGTCACTGCCGATGTAGTCCGGCGGCAGGTGCGCGTCGACAGGCAGGTCGATCCGAACTTCCTTCGGCTCTTCCGGTGCGAGAACGGTTTTCCCGTCCGCCGCCGCGCGATAGGCCTCGACGGCCTCGCCCACGAGCCGCACGTACAGGTCGAACCCCACGCCCGCGACATGGCCGGACTGCTCGGCACCCAGCACGTTGCCCGCGCCGCGAATCTCGAGATCCTTCATCGCGACCGCCATGCCCGCACCGAGATCGTTGTTCTGCGCGATCGTCGCGAGCCGGTCGTAGGCCGTCTCGGTCAGCGGAACCTCCGGCGGATAGAGGAAGTACGCGTAGCCACGCTCGCGGGAACGCCCGACACGGCCGCGCAACTGGTGCAGCTGCGACAGGCCGAACGTGTCCGCCCGCTCGACGATCAACGTGTTGGCATTCGAGATGTCCAGGCCCGTCTCGACGATCGTCGTGCACACCAGGATGTCGAACTCGCGGTTCCAGAACCCCTCGACCGTCTTCTCGAGCTGCTCCTCGGGCATCTGCCCGTGGGCGACCACCACCCGCGCCTCGGGCACCATCTGCCGCACCCGCGCGGCGGCCTGATCGATCGAGCGCACCCGGTTGTGGATGTAGAACGCCTGCCCGTCACGCAACATCTCGCGGCGCAGCGCCGCGGCGACCTGCTTGTCGTCGTGCGGGCCGACATAGGTCAGCACCGGGTAGCGTTCCTCAGGCGGGGTCAGGATCGTCGACATCTCGCGGATGCCGGCCAGGCTCATCTCCAACGTGCGCGGAATCGGCGTCGCGCTCATGGTCAGCACGTCGACGTGGGTGCGCATCGACTTGATGTGCTCCTTGTGCTCGACACCGAAGCGCTGCTCCTCGTCGACGATGACGAGGCCGAGGTCCTTCCACGTCACGCCGGTCTGCAGCAGTCGGTGGGTGCCGATCACGATGTCGACCGAGCCGTCCTTCATCCCCTCCATCACGGCCTTGGATTCCGAGCCGGAGGTGAAGCGCGACAAGCCTTTCACCGTGACAGGGAAGCCCGCCATGCGTGCGCTGAACGTCTGCAGGTGCTGATCGGCCAGCAGCGTCGTCGGCACCAGGACCGCGACCTGCTTACCGTCCTGCACCGCTTTGAAGGCCGCGCGCACGGCGATCTCGGTCTTGCCGTAGCCGACGTCGCCGCAGATCACCCGGTCCATCGGGACGGGCTTCTCCATGTCCGACTTCACCTCGGTGATCGCGGTCAGCTGATCCATCGTCTCGGTGAAACCGAACGCGTCTTCCATCTCGAGCTGCCACGGGGTGTCCGGCGCGAACGCGTGACCGGGCGAGGCCTGCCGCTTGGCGTACAGCGTCACCAGCTCGGCCGCGATCTCCCGAACCGCCCGGCGCGCTTTGGTTTTCGTGTTCGCCCAGTCGCTGCCGCCGAGTTTGGACAGCGTGGGCGCCTCGCCGCCGACGTAGCGCGACAACTGATCGAGCGAATCCATCGGCACGTAGAGCCGGTCCGACCCGCCACCGCGTTTGGCCGAGGCATACTCGAGCACCAGGTATTCGCGCCGGGCGCCGCCCACCACCCGCTCGGTCATCTCGACGAACCGGCCGATGCCGTGCTGATCGTGCACCACCAGGTCACCTGCGGTCAGCGCCAGCGGGTCGACGACGTTGCGCCGCTTGGCCGCCAGCTTCTTGCCCTCGGTGGCCGCGACCCGGTTGCCCGTCAGGTCGGCTTCGGTGATCACCACCAGGTTCGCGCCCGGCATCACGACACCGTCGTGCAGCGGACCCTTCATCACCCCGACGACGCCTTCGCGCGGCACCGCGCCGGGCTCGAGAATCGTTGCGGCCGTATCGGCCTCGCCGAGCTGCTCGACCACCCGCATGCAGGTGCCGGTGCCCGGCGTGACGACGACGCCGTATCCGCCCGTGGCGACGTGGGCGCGCAGCATCGCGAAGATCTCGCTGACGTTGTGCTGTTGGCCCCGCGCGGACGGCGCCGGCCGGATGTCGAGGCGTACCGGCTCGTCGGCGCCGCTGTCGAGCTGGCTCAACGTCCACCACGGGTGCCCGGCCGCGCGCGCTGCGTCACGGCTCTCGTCGAACGGGACGAAACCCGACGCGCCCAGCGCCTCCACGTCGATCGGCGCGTCACCGCCCACGGCGGCCGTCGACCACGACGCCTCCAGGAACTCGCGCCCCGTCTTGATCAGATCGGCGGCGCGGCTGCGCACCTTTTCCGGATCGCAGATCAGCAGCGGCGTGCCCGCGGGCAGCAGCGAGGGCAGCGTCACCAGACCGACCGGCTTCAGCAGCGGCAGCAGCGCCTCCATGCCGTCGACGGGGATTCCCTCGGAGAGCTTGGCCAGCATGTCGGGCACGCTGCCCGGCACACCGTTCTCCATGACCGGATGCTCGGCGGACAGCGCCGCGGCCCGCTCACGCACCTCCGCCGTCAGCAGCACCTCCCGGCACGGCACGGCGATCACCGTGGAGACATCGATCTCGGGAATGGAGCGCTGATCGGCCACGGCGAACATGCGCATCTCCGAGACCTCGTCGCCCCAGAACTCGATGCGCACGGGGTGCTCGGCCGTCGGCGGGAACAGGTCGAGGATGCCGCCGCGCACGGCGAACTCGCCGCGCTTGGCGACCATGTCCACGCGGGTGTAGGCCAGGTCGACCAACCGCGCGACGGTGCCGTCGAAGTCGGAGTCCTCACCGACGGTCAACGTCACGGGCTCGACGGCGGCCAGGTCGGGCGCCATCGGCTGCAGCAGCGAACGGGCCGTCGTCACCAGAACCCGCAGCGGCGGACCGAGCCGCTCGTCGTCGGGATGGGTGAGCCGGCGCAGCACCATCATCCGGGCGCCGACGGTGTCGACGCCGGGTGAGAGCCGCTCGTGCGGCAGTGTCTCCCACGACGGGAACATCGCGACCGCATCGCCGAACACGCCTGTGAGCTCGGCGGTCAGATCGTCGGCTTCCCGTCCGGTCGCGGTGACGGCCAGCACGGGGCCGGCCTGGGCAAGTGCGGCGGCGACGAACAGGCGCGCGCTGGCCGGGCCGACGAGATCGAGATCAGCGGGCCGGTCGGCGGCGCGGCGCGTGACGTCCTGCAGAGAGGGGTCGCGCAGTGCCAGCTCGACGAGGCCCGCAATCGGGGTGTGGACATGGTGAAGCCCCGCTACGGTCATGATGACCCCATCGTAGGCCCCGCCGGCGAGGCCGCGGAATCGGCCGAGGCGGCTATTCGCCCCGCAGTTGCGGGTCCGCCTCGAGATGGGTCAGGCCGTTCCACATCAGGTTCACCAGATGCGCGGCCACCACTTCCTTCTTGGGCTCGCGGGTGTCGAGCCACCACTGCGCAGACATCGACACCGACCCGACGAGCGCCTGCGCGTACAGCGGCGCCAGTTCCGGGTCGAGGCCGCGGCGAGAGAAATCGCCGGCCAGGATCGACGACACCTGGTTGACGGCGTCGTTGAGCAACGTCGAGTAGGTGCCCGCGGTGATACTGGCCGGCGAATCGCGGATCAGGATGCGGAACCCGTCGGTGTGCTCCTCGACGTAGGTCAGCAGCGCCAACGCGACCCGCTCCAGGCGCACACGGGACCGGTTGTTGGTCAGCGACGAGGTGATGCCGTCGAGCAGCGCCGACATCTCGCGGTCGACCACGACGGCGTAGAGCCCCTCCTTGCCGCCGAAGTGCTCGTACACCACGGGCTTGGAGACATTGGCCCGCAGCGCGATCTCCTCGATCGAGGTGCCGTCGAAACCGCGCTCGGCGAACAGCGACTTCGCGATCTCGATCAGCTGCTGACGGCGCTCACTGCCGGTCATCCTGGCGCGCGGGGCGCGGACGTCAGCGCGGACATCCTTGTCGGGAGCTGGCACGCCGTTCAGGGTAAACCGCTGCGTACATCGCGAGGCGGTGACCGCGCGGTGCGTTAAAGTCGCACGCGTATCTCGTCACCGATCCGTCGTGGTGTAATCGGCAGCACCTCTGATTTTGGTTCAGATAGTTCAGGTTCGAGTCCTGGCGACGGAGCGAGGCTTGCCGAGCGACATGACAACACGGAGCTCACCGCCGCGAGTGTGCGGATCGATACGGCGCACCCGGCGTGTCCCGGATGAACCTGCACAGTCGATAGGCAGGAGCCGCGATGACGCGTGACGCAGCCGTCCTCATCCTCGCCGCGGGAGCCGGCACCCGGATGAAGTCCGACACCCCCAAGGTGCTGCACACCCTCGGCGGGCGCAGCATGCTGGCCCACGCCCTGCATGCTGTCGCCGGCGTGGAGCCGACGCACCTGGTGACGATCGTCGGCAAGGATCGGGAGCGCGTGGCCCCGGCCGCACTGCAGATCGGCGAGACCCTCGGCCGCCGGGTCGAGATCGCCGTGCAGGAAGAGCAGCGCGGTACCGGCCATGCCGTCGGCTGTGGGCTCTCGGCACTGCCCGAGGATTTCACCGGCGTCGTGGTCGTCACCTCCGGCGATGTGCCACTGCTGAACTCCGCAACGCTCGACGCGCTGATCGCCGCCCACATCGCGGCCGGCGCCGCGGCGTCGGTGCTGACGACCACCCTCGCCGACGCCACCGGCTACGGCCGCATTCTGCGCACGCAGGACGGCGAGGTGATCGGCATCGTCGAGCAGGCCGACGCGACCCCGGCGCAACGCGCGATCCATGAGGTCAACGCCGGGGTGTACGCGTTCGACGCCGAAGAGCTGCGCTCGGCGCTGAGCCGGTTGCGCTCCGACAACGCCCAGCACGAGCTCTACATCACCGACGTGTTCGCGATCGTGCGCGGCGACGGACTGCCCGTCCTCGGCCAGCACATCGACGACGCTGCGCTGGTGGCCGGCGTGAACGACCGCGTTCAGCTGGCCGCGCTCGGCGCGGAACTGAACCGTCGCGTGGTCGCGGCCCACCAGCGCAACGGGGTGACCGTCGTCGATCCGGCCACCACGTGGATCGACGTCGACGTGACGATCGGACGCGACGCCGTGGTCCGCCCCGGCACCCAATTGCTGGGGGCGACCGCCATCGGCGCGCGGTGCGAGATCGGGCCCGACACCACATTGACCGACGTCACCGTCGGCGACGGCGCATCCGTGGTGCGCACCCACGGCTCGGAGTCGGTCATCGGCGTCGACGCGGCCGTCGGACCGTTCACCTACCTGCGCCCCGGCACCGTCCTCGGCGACGACGGCAAGCTGGGCGCCTTCGTCGAAGCCAAGAACGCGACGATCGGCACCGGGACGAAGGTGCCGCACCTGACGTATGTCGGCGACGCGGACATCGGCGAGCACAGCAACATCGGCGCATCCAGCGTGTTCGTCAACTACAACGGCGAGACGAAGAGCCGGACGACGATCGGCTCCCACGTCCGCACCGGGTCCGACACGATGTTCGTCGCGCCCGTCACCATCGGTGACGGCGCGTACACCGGCGCGGGCACCGTGGTGCGCGAGGACGTGCCCCCCGGCGCGCTCGCAGTGTCCGCCGGACCGCAGCGCACGATCGAGGGCTGGGTGGAACGGAAACGGCCCGGCAGTGCCGCCGCGCAGGCGGCCGCCGCGGCGCGTCAGGCAGGGCAAGCTACCGGCGAGTAGCATTTCGTCGCCGTTTATTGGCATTCTGGTAACCCGCCGACGTGTGAGCATCCCCGCTACGTACGATGGCCCGAGAATCGACTGCGAGAAGCCGAGGGCAGCCCGTGAGCCACGACTGGACCGACAACCGCAAGAACCTGATGCTCTTCTCGGGTCGGGCGCACCCCGAACTCGCCGAGCAGGTCGCCAAGGAACTCGACGTTCCCGTCACCGCGCAGACCGCACGCGATTTCGCCAACGGTGAGATCTTCGTCCGGTTCGACGAGTCGGTACGCGGCAGCGACGCCTTCGTCCTGCAGAGCCATCCCGCGCCGCTGAACACGTGGCTGATGGAACAGCTGATCATGATCGACGCGCTCAAGCGTGGCAGCGCCAAGCGGATCACCGCGATCCTGCCCTTCTATCCCTATGCGCGGCAGGACAAGAAGCACCGCGGCCGGGAGCCCATCTCCGCGCGCCTGGTCGCCGACCTGTACAAGACGGCCGGCGCCGACCGGATCGTCACCGTCGATCTGCACACCGATCAGATCCAGGGCTTCTTCGACGGCCCGGTCGACCACATGCGGGCGCAGAAGCTGCTGTGCGGCTACATCAGCGAGAACTACGCCGATCACGACATGGTCGTCGTCTCCCCCGACTCGGGCCGCGTGCGCGTCGCCGAGAAGTGGGCCGACAGTCTGGGCGGTGTCCCCCTGGCCTTCATCCACAAGACCCGCGACCCGCTGGTGCCCAACCAGGTGAAGTCGAACCGGGTGGTCGGCGACGTCAAGGGCAAGACCTGCATCCTGACCGACGACATGATCGACACCGGCGGCACCATCGCCGGGGCGGTCAAGCTGCTCAAGCAGGACGGTGCGGGCGACGTGATCATCGCCGCCACCCACGGTGTGCTGTCCGATCCGGCGCGGGAACGGCTGGCCGACAGCGGAGCCCGCGAGGTGATCGTGACCAATACGCTGCCGATCGGCGAGGACAAGATGTTCCCGCAGCTGACCGTGCTGTCCATCGCGCCGCTGCTGGCCAACACGATTCGCGCGGTGTTCGAGAACGGCTCGGTGACAGGGCTTTTCGACGGATCGGCATGAGCGCACGCATCCTGCACAATCCGCGCTGCACGACATCGCGCAAGGCGCTGGACATGCTGCGCGAGAGCGGGGCCGAACCCGAGGTGGTGCTCTACCTGAAGAACCCGCCGTCGCGCAGCGAGCTGCAAGCGATGATCGCCGACGCCGGCATCGACGTGCGCGCGGCCGTGCGGACCCGGGAATCGCTCTACACCGAACTCGGGCTGGCCTCGGCGTCCGACGACGGGTTGCTCGACGCGATGGTCGAACACCCGATCCTGATCGAGCGGCCGTTCGTCGTCACCGGCAAGGGCACCCGGCTGGCCCGGCCCCTGGAGCGCGTTCGCGAGATCCTGTGAGGGCGCGGCACGTGTTCGCAGCGGCCGCTGCAGCGCTGACTTTGGCCGCGTGTTCCCCGGAAGCACCCGACTACCAGGCGGTCTGGTCGACGACGAGCGCGCCCAGCCCGTCGCCGCAGGCGGCGAACCCTTCTGGGGCGCCGGTCCCCATCGCCGCATTCCTCGAACAGGCCGGGGTCACCGGCCAACCCGTCGCCTACAACAAGGTGACCGACCTGACGGTGACGATGCCGACCCCACCCGGCTGGCATCCGTACCAGAACACCAACCTCTCGCCCGGAACCCGGATGATCGTCAAGGGCGACACCTATCCGACCGCGATGCTGATCATGTTCGAGCTGACCGGCGACTTCAACATCGCCGAGGCGCTCACCCACGCCAACGTCGATGCGCAGATGAGCCAGAACTTCCGCGAACTCAACGCCTCCACAGCGGATTTCGACGGCTTCCCGTCGTCGATGATCGAAGGTAGCTACGACCTCAACGGCGCCCGGATGCACAGCTACAACCGCATCGTCATCGCCACCGGTGCCGCCCCCAAGAAGCAGCGCTACCTGATCCAGTTCACCGTGACGGGATTCGCCGACAAGGCGGCCGAAGAGGCCGGCGACATCGAAGCCGTGATCAAGGGCTTCACGGTGAAGGTGCCCACCCCGCCAGCGCGCTGAGGGCCTCTTTACAGTGAGGCCATGAGCGACTGGACCGCGGCCGACCTGCCCTCCTTCGCCGGCCGCACCGTGATCGTGACGGGCGCCAACAGCGGACTGGGCCTGGTGACTGCCAGAGAGCTCGCCCACGCAGGCGCCCGCACCATCCTCGCCGTGCGCAACGTCGACAAGGGCCGTGACGCCGCGGCGACGATGTCCGGCGACGTCGAGGTACGCCGACTGGATCTGCAGGATCTGTCATCGATCAAGGCGTTCGCCGACGGCGTCTCGGGAGCCGACGTGCTCGTCAACAACGCCGGGATCATGGCCGTGCCCTACGCGCTGACCGTCGACGGATTCGAGAGCCAGATCGGCACCAATCACCTGGGCCATTTCGCACTGACCAACCTGCTGCTGCCTCGGCTCACCGACCGAGTGGTCACGGTGTCGTCGTTCATGCACGTGTTCGGCTACCTCAGCCTCTCTGACCTGAATTGGAAGTCCCGGCCCTACCTCGCCTGGCCCGCGTACGGCGCGTCGAAGCTGGCGAATCTGCTGTTCACCAGCGAGCTGCAGCGCAGACTCACCGCCGTCGGTTCCCCGGTCCGGGCCCTGGCCGCGCACCCGGGTTATTCGGCGACCAACCTGCAGGGCCAGACCGGCAGTCGGCTCGGCAGCCGCATCACGGACGCGGGCAACGCGTTCTTCGCCACCGATGCGGACTTCGGCGCGCGGCAGACGCTCTACGCCGTCGCTGAGGACCTGCCCGGCGACACGTTCGTCGGCCCGCGGTTCTCGATGCGTGGCCGCACCGGCGCCCACTGGCGCACCCCGCTGGCCCGCAACCGCGCCAAAGCCGCCGGCCTGTGGACGCTGTCCGAGCAGCTCACCGGGGTGGAATTTCCGCTCTAGCCCGGTACTGGGCTACCCTGGTCGACGCATCACGGCGAGGGTGGTCATTGTGACCGCCGTTATCGACGGGACCGAGCATCTGCAGTTCGTGTCGCCCTGGCCGTGTCCGACTACCGGCACAGGAGCACCGAACATGGCGAAGAACGCCCCGAACAATCTGACCGCTGCGGTCCGCACCACCACCGGCAAGGGCGCATCCCGCCGCGCCCGCCGCGAAGGCCGGGTGCCGGTGGTGCTCTACGGCCACGGCACCGAGCCGCAGCATCTCGAGCTCGACGGCCACGACTTCGCCGCCGTGCTGCGCAACGCAGGCACCAACGCCGTGCTCACCCTCGACATCGCCGGCAAGGAACAGCTCGCCCTGACCAAGTCGCTGGAGATCCACCCGATCCGTCGCAACATCCAGCACGCCGACCTGTTGGTCGTGCGTCGCGGCGAGAAGGTGACGGTCGAGGTCAGCATCGTCGTCGAAGGCGAGGCCGCACCCGGCACGCTGGTGACCCAGGAGCAGGCGGTCATCGAGATCGAGGCCGACGCACTGTCGATCCCGCAGCAGCTCACCGTCTCGATCGAGGACGCCCAGGAGGGCACCCAGGTGCTCGCCGGCCAGGTGGAGCTGCCCTCGGGTGTGACGCTGGTGTCCGATCCCGAGCTGCTCGTCGTCAACGTCATCACCGCGCCCAGCGAGGAAGAGCTCGAGGCCGAAGGCGGCGGTGAGTCGCTCGAAGAGCAGGCCGAAGAGGCCGAGGCCGGGGCCGAGGGCGCTGACGACGCGCCTGCCGACGGCGACTCCGAGTAGTCACCGACGTGGCCGAACCCCTGCTGGTGGTCGGCCTGGGCAACCCGGGTCCGCAGTACGCCCTGACCCGGCACAACCTCGGTTTCCTCGTCCTGGACATTCTCGCCGACCGCATCGGCGAGACGTTCAAGGTGCACAAGAAATCCGGGGCCGACGTGGCCACCGGGCGGCTTGCCGGCCGCCCGGTGGTGCTGGCCAAGCCGCGGGTCTACATGAACGAATCCGGGCGCCAGGTCGGCCCGCTGGCCAAGTTCTACTCGGTGCCCGCACGCGATGTCATCATCGTGCACGACGAGCTCGACATCGACTTCGGCCGAATCCGGCTCAAGTACGGTGGCGGCGTGGCAGGTCACAACGGCCTGCGGTCGGTCGGTGCGGCGTTGAGCACCAACGACTTCCACCGGGTGCGGGTCGGCATCGGCAAGCCGCCGGGCCGGCAGTCCGGGGCGTCGTTCGTCTTGGAACCGTTCGCTGCCCGCGAGCGGCCCGAGGTGGGGGTGATCTGCGAGCAGGCCGCCGATGCAGTCGAACTGCTGATCGCGCAGGGCCTCGAACCGGCGCAGAACGTCGTGCACGCCTGGGCTTAATCGCCGCGCACGCTCCGGGTTCCCTGGATGCCACTGCCGACGTGCTTCACCGGCTTGTGCGGAAACCGCTTGAGCGCATGGTCCTCGGCCGCCGAACCCGGCAAGACGTAGAGCGTTTCCTGCTTGTCCTGCAACGGTTTCAGCACCAGATCCATGAACGCCCTGCGGTCGTCGAGGTAGGGCTCGATGACCTCCTCCCCCGCCGGGCACACCGCCAGGCAGTAGGCAGCCTTGTAGTTCGCCTTGAACGAGAGACTCTGCCACATCGAGGCATTCTCGGAATCGGTGACGCGGGAACGGAAGTCGTCGCCGTCCGCGCTGTCGGCGACGGTCTCCACCCAGTCGGTGAAGCCGCCCATGAATTCGCGGTAGTTATGCACCGAGCAGGCGAAGAAGTCGAACCCGCCGTCTTTCTTGATCGCCCCGACCGGGCAGGCCGCCACACACAGCTTGCACTCGAGGCACGGCGAATAGTCCAGCGGCGCATCGTAGGCGGAGATGTCGCCGGCGACCAGGATGGTGCCGAGCAGAATGAAGTTGCCGAAGCGGGGATGGATCACGTTGCGATGGATGCCCATCACCCCCATGCCGGCGGCGACCGCGACCGGCTTGTGCGCCACCACCCAGATGCGCCCCGGATAGCGGTCCATCTCCATCGGGAAGGTCGCCGACGGGTTGACCACCCGATGGCCGGCATCCTGCAGCGCGCGGGTGATGCGATGGGCGGCCTCGTTCATGATCTCGCCGCTGCGGTGGAATTCCTGGTTGGCGACGCTGCGGGCGGTCGAGCGGACGTTGTCGCGGTTCATCTTCACCACCAGCGACACATAGCTGACGGCCCCCGGCAGCGCCGCTTCGACGTACTCGACCTCGCTCGCCAGCGCCGGGTTGTCGACACGGGCGAAGCCCACGTCGTCGACACCGGCTTCCCAGCAGACCGCGCGCAACCACTCGGCGTCGATGACGCCGGGAGGCTGTGACGAACGCTGTTGCACCGCGCGCACGGTCGGGTGTGCGGCGAGCCGGGCCGGCAACTTCTGCACCATGCTGGGTATCGTACCCAATACCCAGCGGTGGTGGGGTCAGTCCGTGGTGCGGCGCCGGTAGGCAGCCAGGGCGAACGGCGCGAAGACCGCGGTCAGCGCCAGCGACCAGAGGATCGTCGCGAGCACCGGATGATGCAGCGGCAGTTGGGCATCCGGAGCGGCCGGTCCGCCGTTGCCCCACAGTTCGCGCATGGCCTGTGCCAGTGACGACACGGGATTCCACTCGGCGATGACACGCAACCAGTGCGGCATCGGCTCGGTCGGGACGAAGGTGTTGGCCAGGAACGTCACCGGGAACAGCACGGTGAACATCACGCCGTTGACCGCCTCGACCGTGCGCATCAGCGATCCGACCAGGATGCCGAACCAGATCATGCCGAAGCCGAAGACCAGGATCAGCGCGAAAGCCAACACCGCCTCGGCGATGCTGCCGCGGATGCGCCAACCGATGGCCAGGCCCGTCAGCGCCATCACCACCACACCGAGCGACGAGTGCATCAGGCTCGCGATGCTGCGCCCGATCAGTACCGAGGACCGCGAGATGGGCAGCGAGCGGAAGCGGTCGATAATGCCCTTCTCGACGTCGGCCGTGATGCCCGACGCGACGACGAACGCCGAGAACACGATGGTCTGGGCTTGAATCCCGGGCAGCAGGAACTCCCGGTAGGACGCCCCGCCGGTGTTGGTGATCGACGCCCCGAACACGAACGCGAACAACAGGACGAACATGATGGGCTGCGCGGTGACGTCGCTCAACATCTCGGGCATCCGCTTGGTGTGGATCATGTTGCGCTTCACCATGATCCACGACTGTTGCACGATGTTGGTGGGGTGCGTCGCCACCGCGGCGGCGCTGACCTTCGGGCGGTGCGTGTCCAACGCGGTCATGCGCCGACCTCCTCGGTGTCGTCGGTACGGTGGCCGGTCAGGCTCAGGAACACGTCGTCCAGGCTCGGCCGCGACAGGCCGATGTCGTCGACGGCGATGCCGCTGTCCCGCAGCCATCCGGCGACGGCGATCATGTCGTCCAGCCCGTCCGCCGAGGCCGTCAACCGGCGAGCGCCCGCGTCGACGTGGACCTCGGCGCCTGTCCGCTGTAACAGTTCCTGCGCAGCAGGTAAGTCTCCGGCATCCCCGACGGTGATGACCAGGCTGGCACGACCCGCTTGCTGCTTGAGCTGCAACGGGGAACCCTCGGCGATGATGCGGCCGCGGTCGATCACCACGATGTTGTCGGCCAGTTGGTCGGCCTCTTCCAAATACTGCGTGGTCAGCAGCAGCGTGGTGCCGCCGGCGACCAACTCCCGCAGCACGTCCCACAATTCGCTGCGGCTGCGGGGGTCCAGTCCGGTGGTCGGCTCGTCGAGGAACAGCACGGGCGGCGAGGCGAGCAGGCTGACCGCCAGGTCGAGGCGACGGCGCATCCCGCCCGAGTAGGACTTGACCACCCGGTCGCCGGCGTCACTGAGCGAAAACTGCTGCAGCAGTTGGTCGCCGAGCTTCTCGAGGGCCTTGCGACGGATGCCGTAAAGGCCGCCGATCATCCGGATGTTCTCCCGACCGGTCAGCAGCTCGTCGACGGTGGCCACCTGTCCGGTGAGGCCCATGTGGCGGCGCACCTGATCAGGGTGAGTGCGGACGTCGAACCCCGCGACGCGCGCCGTGCCGCTGGTGGGCTCGGTCAGCGTCGTCATCATGCGCACCGTGGTGGTCTTGCCCGCGCCGTTGGGGCCGAGCAGACCGAGGACCGTTCCCGGGGGAACGGTGAAGCTGACACCTCCGACAGCGGTGTTCTCGCCGAAGCGCTTCACCAGCTCGACGGCTTCGATGGCCGAATCCATTCCCCGACGGTATCCGCGGGGGCCGACATCCGGCGAATGCTTTTGCCGCGCGCTGTCGCTCTAGGTGACCAGCGAGACGGAGGTCGAGCGGCGCAGCTTGCCCGACGACGTCTTCGGGATGCTGCCGGGGCCCAGCACCACGACGTTGCGCGGCCGCATCTCGACCTCGGCGACGACCTCGTGCGCGACCTGATGCTCGATGCGGCGCACCTCGGCCGGGTCCTGCCAGGCGTTGGACTCCACAGCGACGGCGAACGTCTCGCGCGAGTGCCCGGCGTCCAGGCGCACGGCCACCGCGCAGCCCGGCCGCACTCCCTCGACACGGCCGGCCGCCCGCTCGATGTCGGTCGGATAGATGTTGCGCCCGGCCATGATGATGACGTCCTTCACGCGGCCGCACACCACGACGTGGCCGTCCTCGGTGAGGTAGCCGAGGTCACCGGTGTCGTACCAACCGTGCTCGTCCTGGGCCGGGATGAATCCGCCCATCGTCATGTAGCCGGGCGTCACGCATTCGCCGCGCAGCTCGATCACACCGACCCCGCGCGGCGGCATCACGTTGCCGTGGTCGTCGATGACACGGGCTTCCAGATCGGTCAGCAGCGGGCCGAGGTCGGCGAGCCGCTTGGTGTTGCCCTTGGTCGCCGGGACGGCGCGGCGCAACGCCGCCAGCAGGTCGGCGTCGACCTCGTCGACCACCAGACCCGCGTTGCATGGGGAGAACGACACGGCAAGACAGGTCTCGGCCATGCCGTAGGCGGGCAGGATGGCCGATGCCTTCAATCCGAACGGCTTGCCGGCGTCGATGAGGTCTTCCACGTCCCCGGGCTCGACGGGTTCTGCGCCCGAGAGCGCGAAGCGCAGCGTCGACAGGTCGAAGTCGCCTTCCTTGGCCTGGCGGCGCAGGCGCTTGGCCAGCAGCGCGTAGGCGAAGTTGGGCGCCGCGGTCATCGTGCCCTTGTACTTGTCGATGAGCTTGGCCCACAGCAGCGTGTCCCGCAGGAAGTCCAGCGGGGTGACCTTGACCAGCTCGGCGCCGAAGTACATCGGGATGGTCAGGAAGCCGACCATGCCCATGTCGTGGAAGCAGGGCAGCCAGCTGACCATGACGTCCTTGTCGACGTCGTACTGCGCGCCGATGAACATCGCCTCGGCGTTGGAGTGGATGTTGCGGTGGGTGATCTGCACGGCCTTCGGGGAGCCTGTCGACCCCGACGTCAGCTGCATCAGCGCCAGCTCGTCCTCGCCCACCTCGATGGGGTCGATCGGGTCGGCGGCGAGCAGATCGGTGACGGTCAGGACCGTGATGCCCTTTTCCTCCAGCACCGGGATCGCCACGAGGAACGGCTCGGACACGATCACGGCCTTCGCCTCGATCATGCTGATCACGTTCATGGTGTCTTCGGACCACATCACCAGATCGGTGCGGGGCGTGGGCTGGTGCAGCATCGTGAGGCTGGCGCCACGCATCCACAGGCCCTGTGCGGTCGGAGCGATCTCCACCGGGAGCCCCGCGAGGACGCCCACCGCGTCGCCGAGCCCCACGCCTGCCTCGGCGAGGCCACCGGCGATGCGCCGGGCACGCTCGTGCACCTCACCCCAGGTGTGCCGGACGGGCTCATGCGGCTCGCCGGTCACCATGCCCCGGGTGCTCGTGCGGGCGTTGCGGTACATCTTCTCGGTGAATCTGCTCACGACGACCTCCTCGCCGACATCTGCTGGTGTGCACATGCCCGTTTGCCATGTTCCGCCTGTTGAACGGCCTTTTCATGGAGGCGCGCACACATTAAGGCAGCGGTTCTGTCTCGAAACGGTGATGGTCCGTTCCGGCGATGCGCACGGCGGCCGGAGCCTTTGCCGCGACCACAGCAGCACCCTCCGTCGACGAGGACGGGGGAACCTGACGCGTCCACTGCTTGACCGCTAGCTCTCACCGTCTGTCATCTTAGAAGACTCTTAAGTAACTGCCAAACGAGTGCGGACTTTGAGGGATTCGTCACACGTCGCCGACGGTCACGCCGACGGTGTCGCGCTGGGCACCACCCTGGCGCCGTGCACCGGGCCACTGGCCACCCGCACCGTCCGGCACACCCCGGCGCCCGCCAATTCGGTGCCCACGTCCACCGCCGACCCCGCCGACCCGCAGAGGAATGCGCACGTGGGCCCGGAGCCGGACACCACCCCGGCCAGCGCGCCCGCCTCGACGCCGGCGCGCAGGGTACGTCGCAGCCCCGGATCGAGGGTCAGCGCCGCCGGCTGCAGATCGTTGCCCAACAGCGGGGCCAGCGCAGCCGGGTCACCTGTGGCCACGGCGGCCAGCACCGGCTCGGCGGACTCCAGCCGCGGGGGCAGGCTGTGGTCCTGCAGATCACGCAACCGGTCGACCTCGCCGAACACCCGGGCGGTCGACAGCCCCCCGTCTGAGAACGCGAGTACCCAGTGAAAGGTGTTGCGGGTCAACACCGTTGCCAGCTCTTCGCCACGACCGGTGCCCAGTGCCGTGCCGCCGTGCAACGCGAACGGCACGTCGGAGCCGAGTCGGGCGGCCAGTGCGTGCAGATCCCGGCGGGGCACGCCCAGCTCCCACAGCTCGTTCATCGCGACCAGAACGGCGGCGGCGTCGGCGCTGCCGCCGGCCATCCCGCCGGCGACCGGAATCGTCTTCTCGATCGCGATCGCGACGTCGGGCGCACGTCCGACGTGCTCGGCCATCAGCTCGGCCGCCTGCCACGCGAGGTTACGTTCGTCGGTCGGCAGCGAGTCCGCGCCTTCCCCGCTGATCTCGAGACTCAGCACATCGGCGGTCGTGACCGTGACCTCGTCGAGCAGCGAGACGGCATGGAACACCGTGGACAACTCGTGGTAGCCGTCGGGGCGGCGGTCGCCGACCTCCAGATACAGATTGACCTTGCCGGGCACCCGGACCGTGACCGAACCGGTGGGAACCCACTCGGGGGCGGTATTACCGTCGCGCGCGGACACCGAACGACCCTAACGCCGCGATGAAGCCAGGGTGAACCCCACTCGGGGAATGTGCCGTCGCCCAGCCAAGGCTTCGCCGGCTTCCGCCACGGCCCTCCCGGCGCACACGCTCAGACCGACGTCGGCCCAGGACCTACGGGGAGGTGACCTGAGCGTCGAGTCCGTCGGAGGTGGACTCGACGGCCGCAGCCGGGGCCGCCTTCGGGACGATGTGCCAATCCGCGTTGCGCTGCAGCAGCCGCACGAAGTCCGCGATGGCCAGCGTCTCGCCGCGACGCGAGGGGTCGATGCTCGCGGCCAACAGTCGGCTCGCCGACTCGTTGCCCGACCCCGCCCACTCGGCGAACGCGTTGCGTGCGGTCTTGCGGCGCTGCGCGAACGCGACGTCGACGAGCTCGAACACCTGCTGGCGGAACTCGGCGTCGGTGGGCCACGGAGACGTCTCGTAGCGGTCGATCCGGACCAGCCCGGAGTACACGCGCGGGATGGGCCAGAACACCGTCGGCGAGACCATGCCGTAGCGCCGCACGTTGCCGAAGAACCGCACCTTCGCGCTGGGCACGCCGTAGTCCTTGCCACCCGGCTCGGCGGCGAGGCGCTCGGCGACCTCGGCCTGGACCATCACCATCACGGTGCGGATGGACGGGAACTCGGCGAGCAGGTGCAACAGTGCAGGTACAGCAACGTTGTAAGGCAGATTCGCGACCAGCGCGGTGGGCTCGTCGTCGAGATCCTCGCGGCGGAACGTCAGGATGTCGCGGTTGAGCACACGCAGCCGGTTGATCTCGCTGTGCGAGTGGTCGGCGATCGTCGTGGGCAGCTGTTCGGCCAGCACGGGATCGATCTCCACGGCCGTCACCCGGGAGCCACGATCGAGAAGGGCCAGGGTCAGCGACCCGAGTCCGGGGCCGACCTCCAGCACGTGATCGTTGCGGTTCACCCCCGACGCGGAGACGATGCGCCGCACCGTGTTGGCATCGTGGACGAAGTTCTGACCGAACGATTTCCGGGGTCGGAAATCAATCGACTTTGCCAAGTGACGAATCTCAGTTCGCCCGAGCAGCCGAATTGTCATGACGCACCGATCCTTCCACTACAGACCGGCCACGCACCCCAACCCTGGCGCGCCCTGGTCACTTCAGCAATTGCGATCTGCTCTTCTCTCGTTGCCAGATCTGCACGCTGAGCATACCTCAGACCACCGTTTCGCTCCCAGGTGTTTTGGTCAAATTGGACGCCACCAAAAAATCCGTTGCCCGTGTTGATCGCCCAATTACCTCCCGCTTCGCAGCGAGCGAGGGCATCCCACTGACCCGGGTTGGACACCGGCGGCACCTCGGTGCCCGGCTTGGCACCGATGCGTAGAACCCCGTCACGGGCGGGAACCACGATGACATTGGCTACTGGCATTCTGCCTGTTTCGGCGCCATTGACGCGGGCAACCGCGAATGTGACGTCCTGAGTCCCGGGCATGCCGGGATCCTCGACGACCTGGCGGCTCATGTTGAGCGTGACGTCGGGGATCTGCTGGTTGTTCGGGGCGAGCGGGAGTCGCTCAGTGACCTTCTCGATGCGCACGCGGGTGACCGTGATCCGCATGCCATCGACGATGGCAGCCGAAGGTGCTGGATTCACGATGTCACTTTGCTGAAGCGGCGCCCCGGCGGCGTCGAGCAGCGCTGCGACATTCGGCGCCGCGAGTCGCACGGTCCGCACCGCGCCGCCGTCGTCGAGCTGAACTGTTTTGGGGCTCACCACCGGTAGGGCCATCCCGCCGAGCGGCACGCGGCTGCCGCGCGACGCGGCCAGCGGCGCCTTGTCGGTCATCCGCAGCTGCGCGAGTGCCTCCTGCACGGTCGACGCCGTTGTCCACACCTGCTCGGTGCCGCCGCCGTCGGTGGAGATCTCGAGGGGACGGCTGCGCCGCAACACGATCGTGTCGGACTGGTGCACAGGCGTATCGGCGGCCGGGAACAGGTCGTCGCGCTCGCCGACATCGAAGCCGTTTTCCTTCACGACATCGATGACTCGGCTCTTCATCGTCGGCACCGTCATTGACGCACCATCGACGGTGAGCGTCACCGTCTTGTGCATCGCGACCGCCGCGCCGCCCGCGAAGACGAGCGCCAGCAAAGTCGCCAGGACCAAGGCCCGCAGAATGGGCGAACGCGTTCGATGAAGTCTGGTGATGGCATTCACGATGTCGTCGACCCCAACTTCTTGGACGCGCGCAGCTTCTGTACGCGCGTGCAGTATCACAAGACGGTAACGAAAAGGCCTACGTGCGGCAACTCTGCAGGCCGTAGACACGCTCCGCCGCCACCGAACTCTGTTCGGCGATCACTTCCGGCGCCCGGCCGACGAGTTCGGCCAGCGCACGAACAGTGTAAGGGAGGCAGTAGGGCTCATTCGGTGCGCCGCGGAACGGATGAGGGGTCAGAAACGGGGCGTCGGTTTCGACGAGCAACTGGTCCGGCGGGATCAGCGGCGCGGCTTCCCGCAGCGCACGGGCGTTTTTGAAGCTCACTGTGCCGGACAGGCTCAGCAGCCACCCCTCGTCGACGCAGCTGCGCGCCATCTCCGCATCGGAGGAAAAACAGTGGAAGATCACACTCTCGGGGGCGCCTTCTGCGCGCAGGACGTCGAGTACCTCGGCGTCGGCGTCGCGATTGTGGATCATCAACGGCTTGCCCGTGCGCTTGGCGAGGTCGATGTGCCAGGTGAACGCCTCCCGCTGAACCGCCGGCTCGGCACATCCCTCCAGGCGCCCGGGCCAGTAGAGGTCGAGGCCGGTCTCCCCGATCGCCACGACCCGGGGATGCACCGCGAGGGTCTCGATCGTCGCGCGCGCATCCTCGGTCAACGCACCGGCACGGGTGGGGTGCAGCGCCACCGCGGCGTAGACCCGGGCATCCCATTCCGCGGCGGCGACGGCCCACTGCGCCGAGTCCAGGTCGTCGGCGATCGTGACGACGGCGCCCACCCCGACACGTGCGGCCCGGTCGAGGATGACCCGCACGTCCTCGGCGGTGCGCGCACCGCAGGCATCGAGATGAGTGTGTGCGTCGATCAGCGGGGCCAGCGGCTCGGGAAGCGGCGGCGGCTCACGCCGCTGTCGGGAGGAGGAGCTCACCGTCCACACCTTAGGGTGAAGCACAAATGAGCGAGCCTTACTACATCACGACGGCGATCGCCTATCCCAACGGCGACCCCCACGTCGGACACGCCTACGAGTACATCGCCACCGATGCCATCGCCCGCTTCAAGCGGCTCGACGGCTTCGACGTCAGGTTTCTCACCGGCACGGACGTGCACGGGCTGAAGATGGCCGAGACCGCGGCCAAGCTCGGCGTCCCGACCGCGGAACTGGCGCGCGCGAATTCCGACGTGTTCGAGAAACTGCAACGCAAGCTCAACGTCTCGTTCGACCGCTTCATCCGCACCAGCGACGACGACCACTACGAGGCGTCGAAGGCGATCTGGCGCCGCATGGTCGATGCGGGCGACGTCTACCTGGACAAGTATTCGGGCTGGTACTCGGTGCGCGACGAGCGCTTCTTCGCCGAGAACGAGACCGAGGTCGGCGAGGACGGGGTCCGGACGGCCATCGAGACCGGCACACCCGTGACGTGGACCGAGGAGGAGACCTACTTCTTCCGGCTCTCCGCCTACGCGGAGCGGCTGCTCGCCCTCTACGCCGAGCACCCGGAGTTCATCGAGCCGGACGTGCGCCGCAACGAGATCGTCAGCTTCGTCTCGGGCGGGCTGCGTGATCTCTCGATCTCCCGCACGACGTTCGACTGGGGCGTTCCGGTACCCGACCACCCCGACCACGTCATGTACGTGTGGGTGGACGCGCTGACCAACTATCTGACGGGCGTGGGCTTCCCGGACACCGAGTCCGCGGCGTTCCGGCGGTACTGGCCGGCCGACCTGCACATGATCGGCAAGGACATCATCCGGTTCCACACCGTCTACTGGCCGGCGTTCCTGATGTCGGCGGGCATCGAGCTGCCGAAGAAGGTCTTCGCGCACGGCTTCCTGTTCAACCGCGGCGAGAAGATGAGCAAGTCGATCGGCAACACCGTCGACCCGGCCAACCTGGTCGACACGTTCGGGCTCGACCAGCTGCGCTACTTCCTGCTGCGTGAGGTGCCCTTCGGTCAGGACGGCAGCTACAGCGAGGACGGCATCATCGCGCGGATCAACGCCGACCTGGCCAACGAGTTCGGCAACCTGGCGCAGCGCTCGTTGTCGATGGTCGCCAAGAATCTCGACGGCATCGTGCCCGAACCCGGCGACTTCACCCCTGAGGATCTCGAGCTGCTGGCCGCGGCCGACGAGCTGTTGGAGCGGGTGCGCGCGCACTACGCGGCGACGGCCATGCATCTGGCACTGGAGGCGATCTGGTCGGTGCTCGGCGCGGCGAATCGCTACTTCTCGGCACAGGAGCCGTGGGTGCTGCGCAAGACCGACCCGCAGCGCTTCGCCACGGTGCTCTACACCACGCTCGAGGTGGTCCGGATCGCGACGCTGCTCAGCCAGCCGGTGATGCCGGAATCGACGTCCCGCCTGCTCGACCTTCTCGGCCAGCCTGCCGATCAGCGCTCTTTCGCCGCCGTGCCGGTTCGGCTTGCTCCCGGTGCCGCACTGCCGGCGCCGAGCGGGGTCTTCCCGCGATACCAAGCCGACCCCCAGGGATAGGCGCAGGTGTGATACGCATCACGTCGTGTCACACCGAGGCGGTCACCGGTGTCTCGAGGTCACAAGCACCTCGGATGAAGGAGACACCATGACCGAATCCCAGCCCCGCGTCGTTGTCATCGGCGGCGGCTACGCCGGCGTGATGGCCGCCAACCGGTTGATGTCACGTGACGATCTGACCGTGACGTTGGTGAACCCGCGACCGCAGTTCGTGGAGCGCATCCGACTGCACCAAATGGTCGTCGGGAACCACGATGCGGCCACGTCGTACGACCGCGTGCTCAACGGCGGGGTGCGCGTCCTCGTCGACAGCGTCGCACACATCGATGCCGCCGCCCGCCGCCTCGCACTGTCCTCCGGGGCGGAGCTGGCGTACGACTACCTCGTCTACGCCGCGGGCAGTACCGGTGCGGCCCCGGCGTCGGTGCCGGGTGCGGCCGAGTTCGCCTATCCGATCAGCGAGTGGGAGCACGCCGAGGCACTGCGCGAACGGCTGGCCGACGTACCGCTGCCCGGGCCGATCGTCGTGGTCGGGGCGGGCCTGACCGGCATCGAGACGGCCGCCGAACTCGCCGAGGCCGGCCGCCCCGTCACGCTGGTGAGCACCGAGATCGGGCCGTCGCTGAGTCGGCCCGGCCGCCGCTCGGTGACCAAGCGTCTGCGCCGACTGGGGGTGACGATGCTGGATGGCGCCGGGGCGTCGGTCACCGCGGTCGGGCCCGATCACGTCGTGCTGGCCGATGGCCGCCGGCTCGGCAGCGCCGCGACGGTGTGGAGCGCCGGCTTCGGCGTTCCCGCGCTGGCCGCGACGAGCGGCCTGACCACCGACGGGATGGGGCGGCTCATCACCGACGAGACGTACACCAGCCTGGACGACGAGCGCATCGTCGGCGCGGGCGACGCCGTGGCGCCGTCGCGGCGGCCGTACCGGATGAGCTGCCAGGCGAGCCTGCCGATGGGGGTGCTGGCCGCCGACACCGTGCTGGCACGGCTGGCGGGCGACGAGCCATCGCAACGGTCGGTGCCGATGACCGCGCAGTGCATCAGCCTCGGGCGGCGCGCGGGCACCCTGCAGCTGCAACGCAAGGACGACACCCCGGTCCCCGTGTTCATCGGCGGGCGTGCCGGCGCGGTCATCAAGGAACAGGTGTGCCGGTGGACGGTGACGTGGATGGCCGGTGAAGCCGCCGCGCCGGGGTCCTACCGGTCATTGAAGGGGCCCGAACGCACCGCTCCCGCGCCCGAGACGGTGGCGAACCGGTGAGCGAACACGCCGAGCGGTTCACCGCGCTGCGGCCGCTGCTGTTCACGATCGCCTACGAAATCTTGGGCAGCGCAACGGAATCCGACGATGTTCTGCAGGAGAGCTATCTGCGGTGGGCGCAGGTCGAGCTGAGCGGGGTGGCCGACACCAGGGCCTACCTCGCCCGGCTCGTCACCCGCCAGGCACTCAACGCCCTGCGCGCCCAGTCCCGGCGGAAGGAGACCTACGTCGGGCCGTGGCTCCCCGAACCGCTACTCACCGACGCCGATCCGTCGGCGGATGTGGTGCTCGCCGAGTCGGTCTCGATGGCGATGCTCGTGGTGCTGGAGACGCTGAGCCCGGACGAGCGCGCGGTGTTCGTGCTGCGCGAGGTGTTCGGCTTCGACCACGACGAGATCGCTTCGACGCTCGGCAAGTCGACGGCCGCTGTGCGGCAGATGGCCCACCGAGCACGGCAACACGTGCAGTCCCGGCGCAAACGCTTCGAGCCCGTCGACCCGCAGTTCTCGGCGGAACTCACCACGCGGTTCTTCACCGCGGCGGCGACCGGGGACCTCGACGGGCTGATGGCCATGCTCACCCCGGACGTCGTGTGGACCGCCGACAGCGACGGCAAGGTGAGCGCT
This sequence comes from Mycobacterium sp. PSTR-4-N, assembly GCF_022348085.1. Lineage (GTDB taxonomy): Bacteria > Actinomycetota > Actinomycetes > Mycobacteriales > Mycobacteriaceae > Mycobacterium. The sequence goes on from NZ_JAKRFN010000025.1 coordinate 85,449, forward strand.
GCGCGCCGGCCCGTCGCCGGAGCCGAACGCGTCGCCCGCCTGGTGATGGGCCTGGTTCGGCTGGGCGGGCCCGAGGGCCGCGTCGAGCCGGCCGTGTACAACAACACGCCGGCACTGGTGCTCTACACCGGCGACCGGCTCGAGGGCGTGGTGCTGATCGACATCAACGACGGCAAGATCGCGAACTTCTATGCGATGCGCAACCCCGAGAAGCTCGCCACGGTGATGGTGCCGCGGCGTATCGGCCGATAATGACCCGGTGCGCATCGACCGGCTCGGCACCCTGGGCGCTGCCCCGTCGGTCCTGCGCGCGCTCGCGACCGCAGCCGCCCAGCGAGGCCTACCGCCGCCGGCCGCCCTGATCGGCGACTGGTTCGGCTCACGCGCGGTGATCGCGCCGAGCGTGGCGGTGTCCCCCGTGCCGACCGGCTCAGCGTTCGACGTTCCCGTCGGGGCGCGCGACGACGGCCCCGTAGGCGGCGGATGGTTCGGCCACCTGTCCTACCCCGACCCGGGTGCCGACGGGCGTGGACCGCGGGTGCCCGAGGCCGCGGGCGGCTGGTCGGACACCGTGCTGCGGTGCGCCGCCGACGGCACCTGGTGGCACGAAAGCCTCAGCGGCGCAGCGATAGCCGACTGGGTCGGTGAGGCACTACAGGCGCCTGCGGCACCGAAGCCGGCCTCCGTCACATGGCGTGACGCGGATCGCGAGGCCCACCAGCGCGGCGTGCACGCATGCCTGGCGGCGATCGGCGCGGGCGAGGTGTACCAGGCGTGCGTGTGCACACAATTCCGCGGCACCCTGCACGGCGAGCCGGTCGACTTCTTCGCCGACGCGGTGGCGCGCACCGCTCCCGCGCGGGCCGCATTCCTGGCGGGCGCCTGGGGTGCGGTCGCATCGCTGTCTCCGGAGCTGTTCCTGCGCCGATGCGGCGAGGCCGTCATCTCGAGCCCGATCAAGGGCACGCTGCCCCGGCACGCCGACCCGGCCGAGCTGCGCGCGTCGGTCAAGGACGTCGCGGAGAACATCATGATCGTCGACCTGGTCCGCAACGATCTGGGCCGGGTCGCCCGCACCGGGACCGTCGTGGTGCCCGAGCTCCTGGCCGTCCGCCCGGCGCCGGGGGTCTGGCATCTGGTGTCGACGGTGTCGGCTCGGGTTCCCGTCGACGTGCCGATGGCCGCGATCCTCGCGGCGACCTTCCCGCCGGCCTCGGTCACCGGGACGCCGAAGACTCGGGCTCGGGAGCTGCTCCGCCAGTGGGAACCGCAGCGTCGCGGAATCTACTGCGGCACTGCCGGTTTGGCGTCGCCTGTGGCTGGATGCGAGCTGAACGTCGCGATCCGCACGGTGCAGTTCACCGCCGAGGGCGATGCCGTACTCGGCGTCGGCGGCGGTATCACCGCGGACTCCGATCCGTTGCGCGAGTGGGAGGAGTGCCTCCACAAGGCGGCGCCCATCGTTGGCGATCAGGCGCGGGCGCGCAGCACCGCGTCGTAGAGCTCCCGGCGAGACGGAGCGCCGGGGTGTGCCGCAACCACCTGCGCGCAGGCGTCCTTGACCCGCAGCCCGTCGTCGTCGACAAGCCGGTTCACTTCCTCGACCAGCACATCGGGGTCGGCCGTCGGCGTGGCTCCTGCGAGCACCACGGTGATCTCACCGAGCACCGGACCGGTGGCCCACTCGGCCAGCTCGCCGAGCGTCCCGCGCACGATCTCCTCGTGGGTCTTGGTGAGCTCCCGGCACACCACGGCGCGCCGGTCCGGACCGAGCACCTCGACCGCGTCGGCCAGGCACTCCGCCAGCCTGCGCGGGGATTCGAAGAACACACACGTACGCAGTTCACTCGCAAGACCGTGCAACCACGTGGCGCGCGCAGCCTTCTTGCGTGGGGCGAAACCCTCGAAGCAGAACCGTTCCGACGGCAGCCCGGCGACGGCCAGCGCGGTCGTCACCGCCGACGGTCCCGGTAGGCAGTGCACCGGCAGGCCGGCCTCCACACAGGCGGCCACCATCCGATAGCCGGGATCGCTGATGAGGGGCATGCCCGCATCGCTGACCAGCAGCACCGTGGCGCCACCGCGGATGTCGTCCAGCAGCGCGGGAACCCGCGACGCCTCGTTCTGGTCGTAAAGGCTGACGATGCGCCCGGACGGACGGACCTCGAGCGCGGTCGCGAGCGTGCGGACCCGCCGCGTGTCCTCGGCGGCGATCACATCTGCGCTGGCCAGCGCCCGGATCAGCCGGTGGGAGGCATCCGACGGCTGGCCCAGCGGCGTGGCGCCGATGAGCAGTCGTCCGGCAGTCATGCTCCACAGCCTACGATAACAGGCGTGACCGCCCCGCCCGACGAGCTCGTTGTCGCGCGTCGCGCAGTGCCGGTCATCTCCCCCGGGCCGCTGGTACCGGTGGCCGACTTCGGACCGCTGGACCGCTTCCGCGGCTGGGCGATGACGCTCGTCATCACCGCGCTGGCCGCGGTGACACGCTTCCTCAATCTCGGCTCGCCCACCGACGCCGGCACGCCGATCTTCGACGAAAAGCACTACGCGCCCCAGGCCTGGCAGATGCTGCACAACCACGGTGTGGAAGACAATCCGGGCTACGGCCTGGTGGTGCATCCGCCGGTGGGCAAGCAGATGATCGCGCTGGGCGAGGCGCTGTTCGGCTACACCGGCGTGGGGTGGCGGTTCACCGGAGCGATGTGCGGCGTGGTGATGGTGCTGCTGGTGGTGCGCATCGCCCGGCGGATCAGTCGCTCCACCCTCGTCGGGGGCATCGCCGGGCTCCTGCTGATCGCCGACGGCGTGTCCTTCGTGACCGCCCGGACCGCGCTGCTGGACATCTTCCTGGTGTTCTTCGTCGTCGCCGCATTCGGCTGCCTGATCGTCGACCGGGACCAGGTCCGCGAACGCATGCACGTCGCGCTGATGGCCGGCCGGGTCGCCGAGACCCGCTGGGGCCCTCGCCTTGGTGTGCGATGGTGGCGCTTCGGCGCCGGCGTGCTGCTCGGGCTGGCCTGCGCCACCAAGTGGTCGGGGCTCTACTTCGTGCTGTTCTTCGGGGTGATGAGCGTGGCGTTCGACGTGGCGGCGCGCAAGCAGTACCGCGTGCCGCGGCCGTGGCTCGGAGCGCTGCGCCGCGACGTCGGACCGTCGCTGTACGCGCTGGTGGCCATCCCGTTCAGCGTGTACCTGGCGTCGTACGCGATGTGGTTCGCGTCCGAGACCGGGGTGAACCGCTATGAGGTCGGGCGCTCCATCGGGCCGGACAGCGTGGTGCCGCTGCCGGATGCGATCCGCTCACTGTGGCACTACACGTATGCGGCGTTCCGTTTCCATTCCGGGCTGACCAACGCCGACGGCAACCACCATCCGTGGGAGTCCAAGCCGTGGACGTGGCCGATGTCCCTGCGCCCGGTGCTCTACGCGATCGACAACCAGGACATCCCCGGCTGCGGCGCCCAGTCGTGCGTCAAGGCCGTGATGCTGGTCGGCACGCCGGCGATGTGGTTCCTCGCCGTCCCTGTTCTGGTGTGGGCGCTGTGGCGCGCGTTCGTGAAGCGCGACTGGCGGTACGCGGTGCTGCTGGTCGGCTACGGCGCGGGATTCCTGCCGTGGTTCGCCGACATCGACCGGCAGATGTACTTCTTCTACGCCGCGACGATGGCGCCGTTCCTGGTCATGATGATCGCGATGATCGCGGGCGACATCCTGCACGCGCCGCGGCAGAGCTCCGAACGGCGGACGCTCGGACTACTCGTCGTGAGCCTTTATGTGGCGCTGGTGATCACGAACTTCGCGTGGCTGTACCCGGTGCTGACGGGCCTGCCGATCTCACAGGGGACGTGGAACATGCAGATCTGGCTGCCGTCCTGGCGCTAGCCCCTTCTGCCGCGCGGCTAGAGCGGGTCGCGGGCGGCCGGGCACGACATGCAGCGCGGCCCGCCGCGGCCGGTGCCGAGTTCCGACGCCGCGATAGCGAGCACCTCGATACCCGAATCACGCAGCCGGGCATTGGTTTCGGTGTTGCGCTCGTAGGCGACCACCACACCCGGCGCCAGCGCGAGCGTGTTGTTGCCGTCGTCCCACTGCTCACGTTCGGCGGTCACCGGATCGAGGCCTGTGTCGATGACGCGCAGCTTGCCGATGCCCATCGCGTCGGCGGCGACGTCGACGAACGGGGCGGCGCGGTCGATGCGCACGCCGTCGGCGGAGCGTCGGATCGGGAACGCGGTCAACGAGTCGACGATGTTGGGGTACATCACCACCGCATCGGTGTCGACCATCGTGCACACGGTGTCCAGGTGCATCTGCGCCCGCTCCTGCGCGATCGGCACCGCCAACACGGTGTGCGCCAACCCGTCGTCGAACAGGCTGCGCGCCAAAGCTTCCGCGCCGGCCGGCGTGGTGCGCTCCCCCACCCCGACCGCGACGACGCCGGGGCCGAGCAACAACACGTCGCCGCCCTCGACTGGGGCCGAGCGGGATTCGTAGGCGCGACGCACCCCGAGGAACCGCGGGTGGTGGGCGTAGATCAGATCGGTCAGCGACGTCTCCCGCACCCGCGCGTGCATGGACAGCGACGTGATGGCCACCCGCGGCCCGATCCAGAAGGACGAGTCCCGGGTGAACAACAGATTGGGCAGGGGGTCGATGACGAAATCTCCGCCGTGATGCATGCGTCGAACCAGGGACAGCTCGTTCTCCCCGAACGGCAGCTCGTCGAACGTCATACCCGCCATCAGCACGTGGGCCAGCGCGCCGGCGTCGAGGGTGCGCAGATACATCGAGAGTTCCTGCGCCAGCGGCACTCCCAGCCGTCGCGCGTCGACGGCCGCGGAGATCCCGTGCATCCGTGCGGCACCGCTGTGGGCGAGCGCCTCGCTGAGCAGATCCCCCAGCAGCAGCACCTCGACGCCGCGGGATGCCAGCAGTGCGGCGAACGCGTCGTGTTCTTCCTGGGCCCTGCCCACCCAGGGCAACCCGTCGAACAGCAGTGTGTCGTTGTTGCGCGGCGTCAACCGTTTCAGCTCGGCGCCGGGCCGGTGCAGGATCACCGTCCGCAACGTGCCGACCTCCGAGTTACACCCGAGCTCTGTCACAAGTAGCACCGTAGCGGGAAAGCGACCTCAACTAGGGTTTACCTATGACCAGGGCGCAAGAGCTCACACCGGGCGAGATGTCGGTGCGCAGCGGCGTGGCGGTGTCGGCGTTGCATTTCTACGAACGCGAGGGCCTGATCTCGTGTCGCCGCACGAGTGGCAACCAGCGCCGCTACCCCCGCGAGACCCTGCGCCGGGTCGCGTTCATCCGGATGTCGCAGCGGCTCGGCATCCCGCTGGCGCGCATTCGCGAAGCGCTGGCGACCCTGCCTACAGACCGGACCCCGACGAGCAAGGACTGGGCACGCCTCTCCGCGGGGTGGCGCGACGACCTCGACGAGCGCATCACCCACCTCGAGCGGCTCCGCGACAACCTCGCCGGGTGCATCGGCTGTGGGTGCCTGTCGCTGAAGACGTGCACGCTCGCCAACCCCGACGACGTACTCGCCGCCCACGGCCCGGGCGCAGCGCGCCTCTAGGCGAGATCGAACGCCTGTGCGATAAAGTGGTGGCCATGGAGCAGGCGGTGCAGAGCTCTTTGTTCGACGAGGCTGATCGGCGGGAGCTGGGCGACGGAGCGTGGCTGGAGGTGCGCTCCGGCTGGCTCGCCCAGGACGGCGTCTGCGACGACGCACTCTTCGGCGAACTCCGCGACGTGATCCCGTGGCGGTCCGAGCGCCGGCAGATGTACGACCGCGTGCTCGACGTGCCGCGGTTGGTCAGTTTCCACCACCTGCTGGACGAGCCCGCGCCCCATCCGCGCCTCAAGCAACTGCGGCGGCGGCTCAACGACGCCTACGCCGGCGAGCTGGGCGAGCCGTTCGTCACCGCAGGCCTGTGCCTCTACCGCGACGGCAACGACAGCGTCGCCTGGCACGGTGACAACATCGGCCGCAGCCGTACCGACGACACCATGGTCGCCATCGTCGGCCTGGGCGCGACGCGCGTCTTCGCGTTACGTCCCCGCGGTGGCGGGCCGTCCCTGCGTATCCGGCACGGCCACGGCGACCTGCTGGTGATGGGTGGTTCCTGTCAACGCACCTGGGAACATGCGATTCCCAAGACGGCGCGACCGACCGGTCCCCGGATCAGCATCCAGTTCCGGCCGCACGACGTCCGCTAGCCGCTGATATAGATCGAGTTAGTCCTTCTCAAATGCCTCCGGAGGTGTCAGGAAGGGATCTGTAACCGATCTCTTTGGGGTCCGTATGTTGACGCGCGCGGACCTCCTGACACGCCCCGGAGGTGTC
>NZ_JAKRFN010000026.1 GCF_022348085.1 Mycobacterium sp. PSTR-4-N
TCCTTGTGGTTGCGGTTGGTGTGGTAACCCCGAAACCTAGAGGCACACCGCGTGCGCGTCCCTCAATTCACCCAAGGAACGCCGATCCCGTTGTATCGCACCGCAAAACCTTGCTGACCAGCATGAATGCGCCCATGAGAACACTAGGAGCGCCACTAGTGTTCGATACATGGATGTGGTCGCGGAGGCAGTGGAGGGGATGCGGGCTCGGCTCGCGATCCTGCACGACGCCTGCGACACGCTGACCCATCGCGAGCTGGTGTCGCTGATGTCGGAGGTCACGACGCTGGTCCGTAGCGTGCGGCGTTGGAGCACCAGATCATCGCGCGGCTCACCGCGGAGACGGAGCCGCGCCGGTTGGGGGAAGCATCGTGGAAGAAGGTGCTGACCACCGCGCTGCGGGTCTCCGAGCGCGACGCCAAGCGCCGCCTGGCTGACGCCGCCGCGTTGGGGCCGCGGCAAGCGCTGACCGGGGAGCCGTTGCCGCCGCAGTGGGAAGCCACTGCTGCTGCCCAGGCCGCGGGAGCGTTGGATGCGGAGCACGTCGCGGTCATCAGCGCGTTTCATGACGGGCTGCCGGTGTGGGTGGATGTCGACACCCGCGCTGCCGCGGATCGGCAGCTCGCTGAGCTGGGTGCGGGGTTGACCCCGAACGAGTTGAAGAAGACTGCGGACCGGTTGGCTGCGATGATCGACGCTGACGGGCCCGAACCGTCGGATGCCGATCGGGCGCGGCGGCGCGGCATCTGCCTGGGTGAGCAGCAGCCCGACGGCATGAGCCGGTTGACCGGCTGGATCACCCCGGAGTTCCGGGCCCACTACGAAGCGATCCAGGCCAAGTTGGCCGCGCCGGGCATGTGCAACCCTGATGACGAGACACCTTGCGTCGACGGCAACCCCGACCCCGAGCAGAAGCGTCGCGACACGCGGACCGCCGCGCAACGCACTCACGACGCCTGGCTGGCCGTCGGCCGCATGGCGTTGACGTCGGGAGAGCTGGGGTCGCACAACGGGTTACCGGTCACGGTGATCGTGTCGACGACACTGCAGGAATTGGAGAAGTCAGCTGGGGCGGCGGTCACCGGCGGCGGCTCGTTGTTGCCGATGGGTGATCTGATCCGGATGGCCGCCCACGCGCACCACTATCTGGCGGTGTTCGATCAGCACACCAACAAGCCGCTCTACCTCGGCCGCACCAAACGACTCGCATCGGCAGCCCAGCGGATCGTGTTGCATTCCTCCGCGCGGGGCTGCACCCGGCCGGGCTGTACCGTGCCCGGATACTGGGCGCAGGTGCATCACGTCCGGGACTGGAAAGACGGCGGCACCACCGACATCACGAACCTCACGCTCGCGTGTGGGCCGGATAGAGAGCATGTAGGGGCGCCACTGTCGGCGGCGGTCTGACTCCGGGCCCGACTGACACCCTTAACGGGTTGTCCTGCGTGTTGATCTGTCGGCTGTCGTCGATAGTGGCGTGCTCGACGTCACCGACGTGACGGCTGTGACTTCATAGGAGCTTGCGCCAACAGGCCCCCATCTCTGTCCTGTCCAACCATCGACGCCGGTGACGCCCACCCATCCACCGGATAGAGGACGGCAGGAACCAGCATGACAAAGCTATCGCCAACTCGTCACGTCGTAGCGGGCGTCGACACTCACAAAATGACCCATCACGCCGCCGTTTTGGATGCCGGCACGGGCCAGCTATTGGGTGATCAGGAGTTCGCAGCTACACCGGCGGGGTATCAACGCCTGCTGTCCTGGGCGCAGTCGCTAGGCGGCCTCACCACCGTCGGTATCGAGGGCACCGGCTCGTTCGGGGCCGGCTTACACCGTCATCTGCAAGCCCAGGGCGTGAGAGTGATCGAGGTGGCCCGACCTAACCGCCAAGACCGCCGCCGGCAAGGCAAGTCCGATCCAATCGATGCGATCAACGCCGCCCGCGCGGTACTCAGCGAATCAGCCACCACCACCCCAAAAGATCGTGACGGTCATGTCGAGGCCGTACGACAGATCCGGGCTACCCGCCGCAGCGCCGCCAAGGCGCGCAAAGCAGCGCTTCAGCAGATCCACGGCCTGCTCTGGTGCGCACCCGAAGATCTGCGAGCCAAACTCGCCAGCTATGACCGCGCCGCCCTGGTCTCACGCTGCGCCCGGCTGCGCATACCGACCGCCGGCGCCATCGACGATCCCACGATCACCGCCCGCAGGATGCTGCGACGCCTGGCTCGACGGATCCAACATCTCGACGAGGAGATCGCCGAAGCCAATACCGAACTCAAGGCCATCCTTACCAGGCACGCACCAAACCTGTTATCCATCAACGGAGTTGGAACTGAAGCCGCTGGCCAGCTATTGACAACTGCCGGCCAGAACAGCGACCGACTCTCTTCCGAAGCATCCCTCGCTCGCTTGTGCGGGGTGGCTCCCATTCCAGCCAGCAGTGGCAACACCACTCGCCACCGGTTGCATCGCGGCGGCGACCGTCACGCCAACTGCTCCATCCACCTCATCGTGATCAATCGTCTGCGATGGCACGAACCCACTCAGCGCTATCTCGAACGGCGAATCCAGGAAGGAAAGACCAAAAAAGAAATCATCCGCTGCCTCAAACGGGCAGTCGTACGCGAGCTCTACCGAGCACTCCAAGCAGATCTAGCCACACCAAAAGAAGTGCTTGACGCTGCATAGGAGCATCAATCGGATGATCGAGCAGACCGGCTGGACCACCCGCATCAACGATCGCGGCCGGACCGAATGGCTTCCCCCACCTGACCTGGACACCGGCCGACGGCGCGTGAACGGCTACCACCACCCCGAGCGCTACCTTCTGCCCGAAGACGACCACGGGCCGTGATCAGCGCGCGGGAGTGAACCCCCGCAGCCGCAGGCTGTTGGTCACCACGAACACCGAGCTGAAAGCCATTGCCGCCCCGGCGATCATCGGATTCAGCAGGCCGGCTGCGGCGAGCGGCAGCGCCGCGACGTTGTAGGCGAATGCCCAGAACAGGTTGCCCTTGATGATGCTCAGAGTGCGGCGGGACAGGCGAATCGCGTCGGGCACGGCCCGCAGGTCGTCGCGCACCAGCGTGAGATCGCTGGCCTCGATCGCGACGTCGGTGCCGCTACCCATGGCCAAGCCGAGATCGGCCTGCGCCAGTGCGGCCGCGTCGTTGACGCCGTCGCCCACCATCGCGACGACCTTGCCCTCGCGCTGCAGCCGGATCACGGTGTCGACCTTCTCCTGCGGCACGACGCCCGCCACCACCTGCTCGATGCCGACCTCGGCAGCCACCGCGCGCGCGACCGCTTCGTTGTCGCCGGTCACCATGATCGGCGTCAGGCCGAGCTGTTCGAGAAGCGAAACCGCCTCAGCGGACGTTGCTTTCACGGTGTCGGCCACAGTCACCACGCCACGCGCCCGACCATCCCATCCGACGATCACCGCGGTGTGGCCCTCACTCTCGGCCCGCTGGACGGCAACCCTGACATCCGCCGCGACCGCGAAGCCTTGCTCGTCGAACAGCCGGGGCCGGCCGAGCAGCACGGTCCGATCGCTGACGACGCCCCGCACGCCGAGGCCGCGCAGGTTCTCGAAGGACGTGACCGGCGGCAGGTTTCCCAGTTTGTCGCGGGCACCGCCGCTGATCGCCCGCGCGATCGGATGCTCCGATGCGGCTTCGACGGCTCCGGCGATCAGCAAGACCTCGTCCGGTTGCTCGCCCTCGGAAGCGATGACACCCGTCATCGCCATCGTCCCCGTCGTGACCGTCCCGGTCTTGTCGACGATCACCGTGTCGACCCGCCGCGTCGACTCCAGCACCTCGGGACCCTTGATCAGGATGCCCAACTGCGCACCGCGTCCCGTGCCGACCATCAGCGCGGTCGGCGTCGCCAACCCCAGCGCGCACGGGCACGCGATGATGAGCACGGACACCGCAGCGGTGAAGGCGGCAGCGGCCGGCGCCCCCACGGCCAGCCAGAATCCCAGTGTCGCGACGGCCAATCCGATCACGACGGGCACGAACACCGCGGAGATGCGGTCGGCCAACCGCTGTGCCGAGGCCTTGCCGTTCTGTGCGTTCTCGACGAGTCGGGCCATCTGCGCGAGCTGCGTATCGGCGCCGACTCGTCGGGCCCGTACCACCAGCAGCCCGTCGACGTTGACCGTCGCCCCGACCACCTCGTCACCGGGATGAACGTCGACCGGCACCGATTCACCGGTCAGCATCGAGGCGTCGACGGCGGAATCACCTTCCAGCACCACGCCATCCGCGGCGATCTTCTCGCCGGGCCGCACCACGAACTCGTCGCCCGCCCGGAGTCGCTCGATCGGGATGCGTTGTTCGGCGCCGTCTCTTCGGACCGACACGTCTTTGGCGCCCATGTCGAGTAGGGCGCGCAGCGCCGCACCCGCCTGTCGTTTGGCTCTGGCCTCGAGGTAGCGCCCCGCGACCAGGAAGGTGGTCACGCCGGCCGCCGCCTCCAGGTAGATGTTCGACGAGCCGTCGGTGCGCGCGATCGTGAGCTCGAACGGGTGGGTCATCCCCGGCATGCCGGCGTGGCCCCAGAACAGTGCGTAGATCGACCACCCGAACGCCGAGAGCGTGCCGATCGAGATCAGTGTGTCCATGGTTGCGGCGCGGTGCCGCAGATTCGTCCAGGTCGCGACGTGGAACGGCCAGCCGCCCCAGATCACCACGGGTGCGGCCAGCGTCAGCGAAAGCCACTGCCAGTACGTGAACTGCCAGGCCGGCACCATCGCCAGCGCGATCACCGGCACCGAGAGTGCCACGCAGATGAGCAGGCGGCGACGCAGCTCGGCGGCGGGGTCCGCCGTCTGCGAGTCGACCGGCGTCTGCTGGGGGAGCGACGCGTGATAGCCGGCGGCCTCCACGGCGGCGAGGAGTTGGTCGGTGGTGATGTGGCCGTCGTAGGTGACGCGCGCTTTCTCGGTCGCGAAGTTGACCGTCGCGGCGACCCCGTCGAGCTTGTTCAGCTTCTTCTCTACGCGGGCTGCGCAGGAGGCGCACGTCATGCCGTCGATCGACAGCTCCAGCGAGGTCATGGGGGGCATGACGAATCAGCTCGCCAGCTGGTAGCCGGCCTCTTCCACGGCGGCGCGCACGGCGTCGGGGTCAACGGGCCGGGTGCTGGCGATGGTCACCGTGCCACCGGCGAGGTCGATGCTGACGTCGGTCACACCGGGCAGCTGCGAGAGCTCGGCGCGCACCGAGGAGGCGCACCCGCTGCACGTCATACCCTCGACAGTGATCGTGGTGGTGCTCATGGGAATCCTTTCCGGGGCGGTGTGACGCGCCTACCCGACATGTGTACCATACCCCCCTAGGGTATTCAACGACGCTGATGGGAGCCATGACGATGACGACCTACAGGGCCGCGGCGGCGGCCGCCGGGACTGCGCTGATGCTGCTGCTGAGCGGATGTAGCGATGCGGGCCAGGACAGTGCCGGCCCGACGACCAGCGCACACGGCGACGACGGCCACGACCACGGCTCGATGACGCACAGCGCCGATCCCGCCGCCGACCACAACGACGCCGACGTGTCCTTCGCCGCCGGCATGGTGCCCCACCACGAGCAGGCGATCGTCATGAGCGACATCATCCTGGGTAAGCAGGGCATCGATGCCCGCGTCGTCGAGCTGGCCAACCAGATCAAAGCCGCCCAGGGCCCCGAGATCGCGACCATGCAGCAGTGGCTCACCCAGTGGGGTGCCCCGCCGATGAACCACGAGGGCCACGACATGACCAGCATGGGCATGATGACCGACCAGCAGCTCGACCAGCTGCGGCAGGCTCAGGGCACCGATGCGGCGCGCCAGTTCCTCACCGGCATGATCGCCCACCACGAAGGCGCGGTGCGGATGGCGCAGACGGAACTCGACGACGGTGAGGCGGCAGACGCCAAGCAGCTGGCACAGAGCATCATCGACACCCAGCAGCGCGAGATCGCGACGATGAAACAAATCCTCGGATCGCTCTAGACATGCGTGTGCTCGTCCAGCGGGTGACCTCGGCGCGCGTCACGGTCGCGGGGGAGGTCGTCGGCGAGATCACACCCGCGACGCAGGGGTTGCTCGCGCTGGTCGGGATCACCCACGACGACGATGCCGCTACCGCCGTCAAACTGGCCGAAAAGCTGTGGCAAATGCGGATTCTCGACGACGAGAAATCTGCGGCCGACATCGGCGCACCGATCCTGGTCGTCAGTCAATTCACGTTGTACGGCAACACCACCAAGGGTCGCCGGCCGACGTGGAACGCGGCGGCACCGGGTGCGGTCGCCGAGCCGCTGGTCGATGCGTTCTGCGACGCGCTGCGCGCTGGAGGCGCAGAAGTTCAGACCGGTGCGTTCGGCGCCGACATGTCCGTCGAACTCGTCAACGACGGCCCCGTCACCGTGATGCTGGAGCTGTAGAGCAGTCACTGCGCGGTGGTGACCTGCACCCCTTCCGACGGCTGCACGATTACGAATCCGTTGCCGTAGAACGAGACCTGCACGGCTTCGCCCGAGCCTCGCCCGATCAGCGCGCCGGCCTTGAAGCTCGTCTTCAGCTGGGTCTGCAGATTGGCCGACCAGGCGACGACGGCGTTGGTGTCGGCGAACGTGGGCGCTTCTGCGGCGTTGAGCACCACCGGCGGTCCGTCGGTGGTCAGCGCGACCCACCCGGTTCCGCGCAACGTGGTGTTGAACAGGCCGCCGGTCGCGATGCTGCCGCCTTTGACGCGTTCGATGTTCCAGTCGAGGCTCGACGAGAACGCCAACACATTCTTCCCGCTGATGGACAGGCCCGAGTTCGTCAGGTTCAGCAGGTGGACGTCGTAGGCGCGCTCGGCGAGGAAGACATCGCCCTGCCCGGCGCAGCGCATCAGCGGCAGGCCCTCGCCGGTCAGCGCCTTCTTGATGAAGCGGGAGGCGCCGCCGCCTTCGAACGAGAAGTCGACGTTGCCCTGATAGGCGACCATCGAGCCTTGCCGTGCCATGAACGGCTCGCCCAGGCGAACGCGCAACAGTTTGGCGTTCTGGTTGCCGATCGCCTTCGCTTCCTTCTCGCTGAACCGTCCGTCGACGAGATCGCCACTGATGCCGGCGAATCCGCCGTCACCGACGGGCTGGGCCTGCATCTGGGCCTGCGCCTGCGGTGGCTGCTGGCCGAGCGGCGCCCGCATCACCTGCCCGCCCGCCGACACCTGGTCGGTCCACTGCTGCCCGTCGTGCCACCGATAGTCGTACCGACCCTCGGGATCGGGCCGCCACGTGCCGGGTCCGGGTGCGCTCATGCGCCTCACCCTAGTGCCGTTCGCCGACGGTGAACCCCGTTCCTGTGAGGTCGTAACGGTGTAATTATGTAATCATGAGACACCATCCACACAAGAGAGCCGGCCGCTCCGGAGGCTGGCAACAGGCCGATCAACCCGATGCCCGCGACGCCGCCGAATGGTTCGCCGGACGACTGCCCGAGGAGTGGTTCGCCGGTGACCCCGAGGTCATCGTCGACCGCGAAGAGATCACCGTCATCGGACGTCTTCCCGACGTCGACGGCGACAACCCCGAGAGCGAGGCCCGCGCCTCCGGGCGGGCCGCACGTTTCCGCGAGCAGACCCGCGCGGAACGCATGCACATCGCCGACGAAGCCGAGGCGCGCTACGCGCGCAAGGTGTCCTGGGGTGTGACCGTCGGTGACGAGCGAATCCTCTTCACCAACATGGCGGTTCCGGTGATGACGCGGCTGCGTCAAAGCGAGCGCCAGGTGCTCGACACGCTGGTCGACGCGGGCGTGGCACGGTCGCGTTCCGACGCGCTGGCCTGGTCGGTGCGCCTGGTCGGCGAGCACGCCGACGAGTGGCTCGGCAAGCTGCGCGACGCGATGCGTGAGGTCGACGACCTGCGGGCGCAGGGGCCGCAGGTCACCCAGACCGACTAGGCCGAGATCATCGTCCAGTAGGCGCCGCGGCGAGCCATCAGCTCGTCGTGCGTGCCCTGCTCGACGATGCGGCCCGCGTCCATCACCAGGATCAGGTCGGCGTCACGGATCGTCGACAGTCGATGCGCGATCAGGAAACTCGTGCGACCCCGGCGTAGTGACGTCATGGCGTGCTGGATCAGCACTTCGGTGCGGGTGTCCACCGAGCTCGTCGCCTCGTCGAGAATGAGGAGCCGAGGCTGGGCCAGGACTGCCCGCGCGATCGTGATCAGTTGGCGCTCACCGGCACTGATGTTCGTGCCACCGTCGGCGATGCGGGTCTCGTAGCCGTCGGGCAGTGTGTGGACAAAGCGGTCCACGTAGGCCGCGGTGGCGGCCTCGATCACCTCGTCGCGGTCGGCATCGGGCCGTCCGTAGGCGATGTTGTCGTACACCGTGCCGGCGAACAGCCAGGTGTCCTGCAGCACCATGCCGATGCGGGCGCGCAACGCGGACCTGCTGACGGTGGTGATGTCGACACCGTCGAGCAGGATCTGTCCCGCGTCGACGTCGTAGAACCGCATCAGCAGGTTCACCATCGTGGTCTTGCCGGCCCCGGTGGGTCCCACGATCGCGACCGTGGTGCCCGGCTCCACGACCAGACTCAGGTCCTCGATCACCGGCGCGTCGGGCCGGTAACCGAATCGGACGTCGCGGAACTCGACGCGGCCGCTACGAGATCCCGCGGCCGGCAGTTCCCGGTCCGGCGCCTGCGGCTCCTCGTCGGCGTCGAGCAGCTCGAAAACCCGCTCGGCGCTGGCGATCCCCGACTGCAGTGTGTTGTACATGCCGGCGATCTGGGTCAGCGGCTGGTTGAACTGCCGCACGTACTGGATGAACGCCTGGATCCCGCCGAGAGTGATCTGGCCGGTGGCGACCTGGATTCCGCCCACCACCGCGACGGCCACATAGCTGAGGTTGCCGACGAAAACCGTCGCAGGAGACACCAGGCCGGAGAGGAACTGCGCCCCGAAGCTCGCGTGGTAGACGTCGTCGTTGAGCTCGGCGAACTGCCTCTGAGCCGCGGCGCGGTGGCCGTAGGTGGTGACGACCGTGAAGCCGCTGTAGGTCTCCTCGATGTGGGCGTTCAGCTTTCCGGTGTTGGTCCACTGAGCGATGAACAGGCGCCGGGATCGCCCCGCGATCGACCGGGTGATCCACAGCGACAGCGGCACGGTCACCACCGTGAACAGCGTCAGCAGCGGTGAGATCGTCAGCATCATCACCAGCACGGCGAACACGGTCAGCACCGAGGTGAGCAATTGGGTGATCGACATCGACAACGACTGGGCGAGGTTGTCGATGTCGTTGGTGACCCGGCTGAGCACTTCCCCGCGCTGCCGGGTGTCGAAGTATCGCAGCGGCAGCCGGTGGATCTTGTCCTCCACGTCGGCGCGCAACGCCACCATCGTCTTCTGCACCACGATGTTGAGCAGCAGCGCCTGGAGCCAGACCATCAGCGCCGCAACCAGGTACAGGCTCAAAGCCAGCGCCAGAGTGCGGGCCACCGCACCGAAATCGACGCCCTGGCCCGGGACCACGTTCATCCCGGACAGCAGGTCGGCGAAGGTGGTGTCACCACGCGCGCGGGCCGCTTCGATCGCCTGCTCCTTGGTCGACCCGGCGGGCAATCCCCGGCCCACCACACCGTTGAACAGCAGATCGGTGGCGTGGCCGAGGATGCGCGGCCCGACGACGCCGACCGCGATGCCGCCGATCCCGAGCAGGATCACCGCCACGGTCAGGCCCCGCTGAGGCGTCAACCGCGAGAGCAACCGCAGGGCCGACGCGCGGAAGTTCCTCGAACGGGCCTGCGGGGGTTCGTTCATCCGCATCGAGCGGCCCAGCGGTCCGCTCACGGCGTCCCGACCGACTGTGAATCCGCGAACTCGCGGTAGGCCGTGCACCCGGCGATCAGGTCGTCGTGGGTGCCGGCGCCGACGACGCGCCCGTCGTCGACCACGACGATGTGGTCGGCTTCGGCGATCGTCGAGATACGTTGTGCGACAACGATCACCGTGGCGTCGGCGGACACCTCGCGCAGCCGCGCGCGCACGGTGGCGTCGGTGTGCACGTCGAGCGCAGAGAACGCGTCGTCGAACAGGTAGATCGCCGGGTCGCGGATGACGGCGCGCGCGATCGCCAGCCTCTGACGCTGGCCTCCGGAGAAGTTCATGCCGCCCTGGGCGACGCGCTGCTCCAGACCGTCGGGGTGCGCGGCGACGAAGTCCTCGGCGGCCGCGACGCGCAACGCCGCCCACATCTGGTCATCGGTCGCGTCGGAGCGCCCGAAGCGCAGGTTCTCGGCGATCGTGCCGGCGAACAGGTACCCGCGCTGCGGCACCAATCCGATCGCCGCCCACAGTGTTTCGATGTCCATGTCGCGAACGTCGACACCGTCGACCAGGACCGCCCCGTCGGTCACGTCGTAGAGCCGGCAGACCAGGGAGATCAGCGTCGACTTTCCCGATCCCGTCGAGCCGACGATCGCGGTCGTCGCCCCCCGCCGGGCTGTCAACGAGATGTCCTGCAGCACCGGGCGGTCGGCGCCGTCGTAGCAGAAGGTGGCGCCTGCGAAACGGACCTCCCCGCGGATGCACTCGGGCGTCACCGGCCGGGCCGGGCTGACGATGGTCGGCTGTGTCGCGAGCACCTCGGTGATGCGTTCGGCACACGCGGAGGCGCGGGGGATGATCACGAGGATGAACGTCGCCATCAACACCGCGACGAGGATCTGCATGAAGTACGACAGGAACGCGATCAGAGAGCCGACCTGCATCTGGCCGGCATCGATTCGATGGCCGCCGAACCAGATCAACGCCACGCTCGAGACGTTGATCACCAGCGTGGTGACCGGCAGCATCAACGCCTGCCACCGGCCGGCTTCGAGTGCGGCGTCGGCCAGCGCCGTGTTGGCCGCGGCGAATCTGGTGCGTTCGTAAGGCTCGCGCGCGAACGCGCGCACCACCCGCAAACCCGTCAGCTGTTCCCGCATCACCCGGTTGATCCCGTCGATGAGGCGTTGCAGGCGGCGGAAGATGGGCAACAGGTGCGAGACGATCCAATAGTTGGCCAGCGCCAGCACCGGGACGCTGACGAGCAGCAGCCAGGACAACCCTGCATTCTGGTGGACGGCCATCGCGATGCCGCCGATGCACATGATCGGCGCGGTGATGAGCATCGTCGCGGTCAGCTGCACCAACAGCTGGATTTGCTGGACGTCGTTGGTGGTGCGGGTCAGCAGCGACGGTGCGCCGAACCGCGCGGTCTGCTCGGCGGAGAACCCGGTGACGTGGCCGAAGACCACCGACCGCAGATCGCGGCCGACGCCCATGCTCGCGCGTGACCCGAAGTAGACGGCGCCGACGGCGCACACCACCTGGCCGGCGGTCACCCCGAGCATCACCATCCCCAGTTCGACGATGCGACGCAGGTTCCCCCGGGCGACCCCGTCGTCGATGATCGCGGCATTGATCGTCGGCAGATACAGCGTGGCCAGGGTGCTGACGAGCTGGAGGGCTGCCACCACCGCGAGGAGCGGGCGGTACGGCCGGGTGTGCCGGCGGAGCAGGCCCCAGAGCATCCCGCTACTGTCGCACACCCCGCGATCGGGGCCCCTGTCCGGCGCGGTACCTGAGAATACTGTGAATTCCCAGGTCAGTCGGCCTGTCGGTGGTTGACCCCAAACCCTGCCGCTACAGTGCATGGCGTGACCCGCAGCCCCCGCAGAATCCGACGGCCCGCGAAAGCGCTCGCCGTTGCTGCCGCGGCCGTGCTTCCGGTGCTGGCCGGGTGTTCGCAAGATCAGCCCACCTCGCCGACGGTGCCGTCGACGGATGCGCCGTCCGCGGCCGCCAAACACGGCCCGTTCTTCCCGCAGTGCGCAGGCATCAGCGACGAAGAGATCATGAAGCAGACACAGGTCCCCGGTCTGGTCAACACCGCGACGAACTCCGCGGGCTGTCAGTGGTTGATGAACGGCAGCATCGTCGGCCCGCACTTCTCCTTCACGTGGTTCCGGGGCAGCCCGATCGGGCGCGAGCGCAAGACCGAGGAGCTTTCGCGCACCAGCGTCGAGGACATCAACATCGAGGGTCACGACGGGTTCATCGCCTCCAACGAGGATCCGATCCTGGGTGTCAACCTGTGCGAGATCGGCATCGGCTTCGACGACGACTTCATCGAGTGGTCGATCAGCTACGCGCAGAAGCCGTTCCCGGACCCGTGTGATGTCGCCAAGGAACTCGCCCGCCAATCGATTGTGAACTCCAAATGAGCGTTCGACGGGGACGAACAGCGGCCGCAGCCGGTATGACAGCGCTGGTGTTGCTGACCGGGTGCACGCAGACGGTCGAGGGCACGGCGGCCAAGTCGGGTGCCGGCGATGTGCCCCGCAACAACAACTCTGAACGCCAGTACCCCAACCTGCTCAAAGAGTGCGACGTGCTGACCCAGGACATCCTGGCCCAGACGGTCGGTGCCGACCCGCTCGACATCCAGAGCACGTTCGTCGGCGCGGTGTGCCGCTGGCAGGCGGCCAATCCCGCAGGGCTGGTGGACATCACGCGGTTCTGGTACGAGCAGGGTGATCTCGAGAACGAACGCAAGACCGCCCAGCAGCTCAACTACCAGATCGAGAACCGGTCGATCGCGGGCATCCAGTCCTTCGTGATGCGGCCCAACGACCCCAACGGCGCGTGTGGCGTGGCCAGTGACGCCGCGGGTGTCGTGGGCTGGTGGATCAATCCGCAGGCGCCCGGCATCGACGCGTGTGGCATGGCGATCAAGCTGATGGAGCTCACACTCGCCACCCGCGCCTGACTTTCAGTACGCCCAAACCGACGTTCGGGCGGAAAAGTGCGAGTAGACGCAACCATTTCGTCCATCTCGGCGCGGCTACCGCGGAACGTGGAAGTCGGCCAGCTCCGCGCCGCCCACCTCGAGCTCCACCCACGGCCCGGCGACGCGCAGCACCGCGATCGCCGACGTCGGGTACTTCGCCGAGATCTTCTGCCCGGCTTCGCCGTTGGCGCTCTCCTCGGTGGCCAGGCTCAGTGCCAGCGATGACATCACCGGCTCGTGTCCGACCACCAGCAGCGTCGCGATGTCGTCGGAGACCCCGTTGATCTCCTCGATGACGATGCCCGGGCTCGCTTCGTAGAGCCGATCGGAGAACGTCGCCGGGGCGGTGATGCCGCTGCGCTCCAGCGTCTGGCGTGTCCTCGTCGCCGACGAACACAACACCGCGTCGACCGCTCCGACGTTGCCGCGGAGCCATTCCCCTGCCAGCTCCGCCTCGCGTTGCCCGCGGGGCGCCAGCGGCCGCCGGTGATCCGACACCCCGTCGGGATAGTCCGATTTGGCGTGCCGCATCAGCACCAGCGTGCGCGTTCTGTCGCTCATGGGAGATAACCGTAGGCCATCTCGGTGCGCATCCCCGGACTTGTCGGCGGCCCGCCCTAGACTTCCGATGCACTCGCCACGAGCCCGCCGGACACGAGGAAAGGACGGTCATCCGCATGCGATTCCTGCACACCGCTGACTGGCAGCTCGGCATGACGCGGCACTTCCTCAGCGGTGAGGCGCAGCCCCGCTACTCGGCGGCCCGCCGGGCCGCGGTCACCGCGCTGGGGCCGCTGGCGGCCGATACCGGTGCCGAGTTCATCGTGGTCGCCGGCGACGTGTTCGAACACAACCAGCTCGCGCCGCGTGAGGTCAGCCAGTCGCTGGAGGCCATGCGCGGCATCGGTGTGCCGGTCTATCTGCTTCCCGGCAACCATGATCCGCTCGATGCGGCGTCGGTGTACACCAGCGCGCTGTTCACCGCAGAACGCCCCGACAACGTCATCGTGCTCGATCGCCCCGGGGTGCATGAGGTGCGGCCGGGTCTGGAGCTGGTCGCCGCGCCGTGGTCCTCGAAGTTCCCCACCAGCGACCTCGTGGCGCAGGTGCTCGACGGGCTGCCTGCCGACGGGGTGACACGCATCGTCGTCGGGCACGGCGCGGTCGACATCCTGGTGCCGGACAAAGACCGGCCGTCGTTGATCGCGCTGGCGTCGGTGGAGAGCGCGATCGCACGCGGTGCGGTGCACTATGTGGCGTTGGGCGACAAGCACTCTGTGTTCGACGTCGGGTCGTCCGGTCGTATCTGGTACTCGGGGTCGCCCGAGGTGACCAACTTCGACGACGTCGAGCCGAAGCCGGGTCATGTACTGGTGGTCGACGTCGACGAGACGGCCCCGCACCGTCCGGTGCGCGTCGATCCGCGCCCCGTCGGCACGTGGCGCTTCCTCTCACTGCGCCGCGACGTCGACGACAGCCGTGACGTCACGGACCTCGACATCAACCTCGATCTCATGCCGGACAAGGACCGCACGGTGATCCGGCTCGGTCTGACCGGCTCGTTGACCGTCACCGACAAGGCGGCCCTCGATCTGTGCCTGGACCGCTACGCCCGCCTGTTCGCCGCGCTGATCCCGTGGGATCGGCACACCGACATCGCGGTGATGCCCGCCGACGGCGAGTTCGACGATCTGGGCATCGGCGGGTTCGCCGCCGCTGCGGTGCAGGAGCTGGTGTCCACGGCTCGCACCGCCGGTGAGGACGCCGAGGACGCCCGCGCCGCGCTGGCTCTGCTGTTGCGCCTGACCGAGGGAGGGGCGGCATGAAGCTGCACCGGCTGACGCTGACCAATTATCGCGGAATCACCCACCGCGACATCACCTTTCCCGACAGCGGCGTGATCGTGATCAGCGGAGCCAACGAGATCGGCAAGTCGTCGATGCTCGAGGCGCTCGACCTGCTGCTCGACGCCAAGGACCGCTCCACGAAGAAGGACGTCAAGCAGGTCAAGCCCACCCACGCCGATGTCGGTGCCGAGGTGACAGCTGAGATATCAACCGGCGCTTACCGATTCGTCTACCGCAAGCGGTTCCACAAGAAGCCCGAAACCGAGCTGACTGTCCTGGCGCCGCGGCGCGAACAGCTCACCGGCGACGAGGCGCACGAGCGGGTGCGCGCCATCCTCGCCGAGACGGTCGACCTGGATCTGTGGCAGGCGCAGCGGGTGATCCAAGCGGCATCGACGTCGGCGACCGAGCTCTCGGGATGCGATGCGCTGTCGCGTGCCCTCGATGTCGTCGCCGGCGAGGTCGACGACGACACCACCGCGGGCGCCGGCCCTGCCGATGCCCTGCTGGTCGACCGCGTCGAGGAGGAGTACCGGCGCTACTTCACCGCCACCGGCCGGCCCACCGGAGAGTGGCTGGCTGCCATCAACCGGCTCACGGCCGCCGACGACGACGTGGCCCGCTGCGCCGCGGCGATCGCCGAGGTCGACGAGGCGGTCCGCCGGCATGTCACGCTGACCGCTGATCTCGAGACGCTGACGTGTGAAAAGGACAGCGCGGCAATCGAATTGGCCTCTGCTCAGGAGGCCGCCGACACGGTGGCGGCGCTGACGGCCCGGCTCGAGCAGGCACAGGCCCGCGCGGAGGCAGCCGCATCGACCCACGCCGCGTCCCTGGCGACGCTCACCGAGCGGCGACGCACCCGCGCCGAGGTCGACGACCGGATCGCGGCCGTCGCACGCCTACGCGCCGACGCCGACGCGGCCGCCGAGGATGCGGACACCGCCCGCGAGATGCGGGTCGCCGCGGATGACACCGTCGCGAAGGCGAAAGCAGATCTGCAGCGGTGCAAGGACCGTGTCGACTCCGCCCACGCCGCGGTGGCACTGCTCGCCGACCGGGAGGAGGCGGACAAGCTCACCGCGCGCATCGCCACCATCGAGCGGCACCAGCGTGAACTCGACGCCATCCGCCGCGAGCTCGCACGAATCACGGTGACCCCGGAGTCGATGACGGGACTCGAGAAAGCCGCGGCAGCGGTCGAGCGTGCGGCGGCGGCGGTCGAACAGACCTCGGCCCGCATCGAGGTCGTCGCGGCGGCGGATGTGGATGTCGCGATCGACGGGGCGCCGGTGCCGCTGGCAGCCGGCCAGACGTGGACGACGTCGGTGTCGGGTACGACGGGCATCGACCTGCCCGGAGTGCTCGCGGTCCGGGTGATCGCGGGTGCGACGGCAGCCGATACCCAGGCCGCCCTCGACCGTGCGCAAGAGATGCTGGACCGCGCTCTGCACGCGGTGGGGGCGCCTGACCTCGAGTCGGCGCGGGCACTCGATACCCGCCGCCAGGAGCTGGCGGCGAGCAGCAAGCAGATCACCGCGGTGCTCGAGGCGCTCGCCGCCGACGACTCCGTCGAGACCCTGCGATCCCGGTTGGCTGCGGTGCAGGCGCGCGTGCCCGCCGACGGCGGGCTGTTCGACGCAGACTCGGCCGGGAGCTCGCTCGATCCGAAGGCGCAGCGGCTGGAGTTGGTGGAAGCGACCGCAGCACACCAGCAGGCGTTGCGCGACTGCGAGACCCACGTCAAGGTCGCCGAGGCCGCCGCGGCGTTGCTCGCCGAGCGGGAGATGCGCGGGGCGCGGCTGGCGGAGAAGCTCGCAGTGATGACCGAAGAGCTGGCCGCCGCCCAGAAGCGGCTCGCCGAGGCGCGAACTGCGGTCAGCGACGACGAGCTGGCCGTCACGGTGCAGTCCCACGCCGAGGCGGCTGCCGCGGCGCACGCCGCAGTCGACGGCCTCAGGCAGGAGCTTTCGAGCCAGCAGCCCGACGTGGTCGGCGCGCGGGTCGCCGAGGCGCGCCGCGCCGCGGCAGGGGCGGTCGCTCGCTTCGACGACGTGGCCGAGGCGCTGCGCGACGTCGCCGCCCAGCTGAAGGTCGTCGGCACCGAGGGCCGCAAGGGTCGGCTCGACGCCGCGGAGACCGAGCGTGAACGGGCCGCCGCCGACCACGAGCGGGTGCAGCGCAGGGCGCGCGCGGCACAACTGCTGCGCAGCGTGATGGGCCGACACCGCGACGCGATGCGATCGCGCTATGTCGATCCGTTCCGCGGCGAGGTGGAACGCTTGGGGCGCATCGTCTTCGGCGACACGTTCGAGGTCGACGTCGACAGCGAGCTGCGCATCGGGCACCGGACGCTGTCCGGGCGCACGGTGCCGTACGACTCGTTGTCCGGCGGCGCCAAGGAACAGTTGGGCATCGTGGCCCGGCTGGCCGGCGCGGCGCTGGTCGCCAAGGACGACACCGTGCCGGTGGTGATCGACGACGCGCTCGGCTTCACCGATCCCGATCGTCTGACCCGGATGGCCGAGGTGTTCGACGCGGTGGCCGGCGACGGGCAGGTGATCATCCTGACGTGCAGTCCGCAGCGCTACGCCGGGGTGCAGACAGCGCGCCACATCGAATTGGCCTCCTGAGCGGGCGCTCGGCCACTCGATCAGAAGTAGGCGTTGGCCGGAAGTGCGGTGCCGTGCAACAGGTTCTGACCGATTGCGCGGGCCTTGAGCCCGACCGGGTTGTGCAGCGTGATCGTGCGGATGTTGCGCCAGTGCCGGTCCAGGTTGCGGCTGCGGCTCGCCGCGCTGGCCCCGCCGAGTTCGAGCAGACGCGTCGCGGCCTCCGGAGCCACGGCGTCCAGGTGCACTTTGACCTTGGCGACTTTGAGCTGCGCCTCGGTCGCGAGCACGGCGTCGGGCACGCGATCCTCGCCGTAGGAGTCGGTGGCCGCGCCGATCGCAGCGGCCGCGTCCAGCACCGCCGCCCGGGCGATCGCCGCGGTGCTGGCGATCTCACCGAGCTGGCGCTGCAGCAGCGGGTCGTCGATGGGTCGTTCGGTCACCGCGTGGCTGAAGCTGCGCTCGCGCGAGCGCAGCAGCGCCACCCCGTCGTCGACCACCGACTCCAGGATCCCGGCGACCACCGCATGGATGAACAGCTGCAGCGAGGCGTACTGCACCGTCGGCTGGGGCTCCGCGTCGTAGGGCGTGTCGCTGAGCACCTCGTCCTGCGACACCGCGACATCGGTGAACACGGTCGTGCCGGTGCCGGTGCGGCGCTGCCCGAAGCCGTCCCAGTCGTCGATGATCTGCACACCGGGCCGGTCGGCGGGCACCACGACGGTGGCCACCGAGTCGTGGTCGGTGGTGGCCGTGACGGTGAGGTAATCGGAGAACAGCGTGCCGGTGCTGTAGAACTTCGTCCCGTCCAGCCGGTAGCCGCCCTCGGCGGGCAGCAGCCGGGTGTTGAACACCAGGCTGCCGACCGCCTGGGCGCCCTTCTCACTGAATGCGTTGCCGAAGGTCTTGCCTCGGGCCACCGTCGACAGCCACGCTGCCGAACGCGGATCGGCGCCGTCATGGTGGGTGCGCAGTCTCTCCTCCACGAACCAGAAGTGCGTCCGGAAGATGTGCGCCACGATCGGGTCGGCACGCGCCACGTCGATGACGGCCGAGAACAGTTGCGGCACCGTCAGTCCGGGGCCGCCGAATGACGCGGGCAGCCGCAATGTGCCGAAGCCGGCCCGCTTCAGGGCCGCCACCTGGTCGACGGGGTTCTCGTCGTGGCGGTCGCGGTCGGCGGCGCCGGCGGCGATGTCGCGCAGCAGCGCGGCGAAGTCCTCGGAGTCGGGCAGCAGGGCGGTGAGGTGATCGACGGAGGTCATGACCGTGATGTGTACCGATGCGCGATCGGTATGCCACTGCTTTCGCTCAGCTCGAACCGAACCTCGACCCTAACCGCAGCCGGAATGGCCGGCCCTGAGCGCCGGGGGCACAATGGGCCCTGATGACGATGAACGCCAAGCGGCGGCGCACGCACGCCAAGCTGGCCGCGCTGCCGGGCGTGCGGCCGGTCCGGCGGCCGACAGGGGCGAACGGCGCACACGGCGGCACCGGCGAGTTCGACGTGTACTACGTGCGTACCGGGCGTAAATCGACGCATCCGTTGCTGATCATCCCGGGCGGTCCGGGGGCCGCGTCGGTTGCGCTGTACCGCTCATTTCGCCGGCGTGCGGCGCTCGCCGGGCTGGACGTGATCATGGTCGAGCACCGGGGTGTCGGGCTGTCCCGGCACGACGACGGCGGCCACGATCTGCCTCCTGAAGCGCTGACGATCCGCGCCGTCGTCGACGACCTCGCCGCGGTGCTCGACGACGCCCACGTCGACAAAGCCATCGTCTACGGCGCCTCTTACGGCACCTACCTGGCCGCCGGTCTGGGCGTGTCCCACCCGGAGCGCGTGCACGCGATGGTGCTGGACTCTCCACTGCTGTCGGCCGGCGACATCGCCGAGGTGCGAGCCCAGACGCGCCGCGTCCTGTGGGACGGGACCGAACCGGGCACGGCGGAGTTGGCGGCCAAGGTGCGCCGCCTGGTACAGGGCGGCGTGGTGACGAGCAAGGACGCGCAGCTCATCGGAGACGTGTACGGCGTCGCCGGTCCGGAGGTGCTGTGCCGGCAACTGGACCTCCTGCTCGCCGGACACGACTGGCTGTGGGCGGCCGTCGGCTTCGGTGAGCGCAACCTGCTGGAACGCAAGACGCCCTATCAACACGAGCCCGACCTCGTCGAGCGCATCGCCTACCGCGAGTTGAACTACGGTGCCGAGCCAGACGGCCTTCCCCTGGACCCGGCTGTCGCGCTGCGCGAGATGGCGCTCGGGGACGTCGAATTCGTCGCCGAGCCCTACGATCTGGCCTCGGCGATGCCGCACTTCCGGTGGCCGACCGCGGTGCTCTCCGGCGGTCGCGACCTCACCACGCCCCCGGGGATCGCCCAGCGGGTCGCCGGCCTCGTTCCCGACGCGGTGCTCGTCGACCTCCCCACCGCCGGGCACAGCATGCTCGACACCCGCGAGCACGCCGCACTGCAGGTGTGCCGGGCGGCGGCCGCCGGTCAGATGGCCGAACTGGCCTCGCGCGGAACGGAACTGGATGCGCTGCCGGCCAACCTGACGATCCGGCTGCTGGTCGGCGCGATCCGGCTGGCCGCCCGCGCGGAGGGCACGGTGCCCGACGCGCTGCCGCGCGCGGTCCGGCAGGTCACTGCTTCATGAAGCCGATCGCGCTGTAGTTCAGGTCACCGATGCCGGCGGGGCCGTAGTTGGCCAGTGTGGCCCGCACCGCGACGTTGCCGGCCGCTTGGAACAGCGGCAGGCTGTGCACTTCCTGCCAGATCATCGTGTCCAGCTCGTTGGCCAGGGTGCGGGCCTTGGCAGGGTCCAGCTCGGACAGCGTCTGGTCGATCTTGGCGTCGATCTGCGGGCTGCCGATCTTGCCATAGTTGCTCTCGCCGGCAGACGCATACGCCTGGGTGAGGCTGGACAGGGCGAAAGCATCGCCGCCCCAGGCGAATTGGACGATGTCGAAGTTGCCGGGGGTGACGAATTCGGTGAACAGCTTCCCGCCTGCGGCGGGCACCAGCTGCAGGTCGACACCGATCTGGGAGAGGTTGTTCTGCGCGATCTGCCCGATCTGACCGGTGCTCTGCGCGTCGTAGTACACGTCGCGGATGGTCAACCGTCGGCCGTCCTTCTCCCGGAACTGGCCGTTCTGCCGCCAGCCCAGCGCGTCGAGTTCTCTCTTGGCGGCTTCTGGGTCGAAGGGAATGCTGTTGTCCTGGTAGCCCTCCTGGCCGGCCAGATAGATGTGGTTGTTCAGCGGGACGGGCTTGTCGACGAGGCCGTTCTGGGCGACGGTGACGATGGCCTGCCGGTCGATGCCCTTGGCGATCGCCATCCGCAGCTTCGGATCGGCGAGGATCGAGCCGGGCGCCCCGTTGAATGTCATGTGGTACCACTGCGCCGACGGGGCGCGGCGCATCGCGATGCCCGGCGCGGAGCGGGTGGTTTTCAGCTCGTCGAGCGTGGCGACACCGCTGGCGTCGATCGAGTTGTTCAGCAGCGCAGGGATGCGGGCCGCGTCGTCCAGCACGGTGTAGCTGATGGAATCCAGCAGCGGGGGAGTGCCCCACCATTTCGGGTTGCGGCCCAACGTGATCCGTTGGGCGCCGCGGTCGATGTTGGTGATGATGAACGGGCCCGCGGTGGGCGGCGGGCCGTCCCGGAAGCCGGTGTTGAACGCTTCCGGCGTACCGGTCATCTCTTTCGGGAACAGCATGCCGTTACCGGCGAACAGGCCTTTCCAGTCGGCGTAATGCTTGGCGAAGGTGACGATCGCCTGCCGGTCGTCGACACCCTTGGTGACGGAGCCGACACGCTCTGCACCGTTGGGGGACGCGAACAGGTACCGCTTGTCCTTACCGCTGGTCGCGTTCACCTGCGCCGCGATGTCCTCCCACGTGATCGGCCTGCCGTTGCTCCACACCGCTTTCGGGTTGATCGTGTAGGTGACCACCTGCGGATCGGTACCCGTCAACTCCACGTTGGTGAAGTAGTCGCTGTTGACGGTCATCTCCCCGTTGGGCTTGATGAAGAACGCGCGCGGCAGCATCGTCTTGTACATCGCGCCGATCTCGCCCAGGTTGCCGTCGATGTGCAGGTTGTTGAAGTTGGCCGGGAAGCCGGTCAGCGCCAGCCGCAGCGTGCCGCCCTGCTGCAGCGTGGTGGGGTCCTGCGGGTTGATGTCGGCGGTGCCGCCCAGCTCGGCGCTGCCGCCTGCCGACGGGGCCGGTTCCTGCGAACCCGAGCATCCGGTGAGCACCAGGATGCCGACGAACCCGAGACAGAGCAGACGCAGCAGGAGGTTCATGCGGACAGACTCTAACCGGGCGGGCGCGGAACCGCGGCCAGCAATCGCCGCGTGTACTCGTCGCGAGGGTTGCCGAAGACGTCCTCGCTGGTGCCCTGCTCGACGATCCGGCCGCGGTGCATCACCGCGACGTCGTGGGCCAGGTGTTTGACCACCGACAGGTCGTGCGAGACGAACAGGTATGCCAGCCCGAAGCGGTCCTGAAGGTCGAGAAGCAGATTGATGATGCCGGCCTGGATCGACACGTCGAGCGCCGACACGGGTTCGTCGAGCGCCAGGATCTTCGGGTGCAGCGCCAGCGCGCGGGCGATGCCGATGCGCTGCTTCTGTCCGCCGGAGAATTCCGCCGGATAGCGGGCGGCGTCCTCGCGGCGCAACCCGACGAGCATCAGCAACTCGGCCACCCGGTCGGCGATCGCACTCTTGTCAGAACCGTTGGCCTGCAACGGCTCTGCGAGAACATCGGACACCGGCAGCCGCGGATCCAAGGAGGCGACCGGATCCTGGAACACCACCTGCAGATCGCCGCGCAGTGCGCGGCGTGCCCGGCGGTCCAGTGACGCGACGTCGGCGCCGAGCACCTCGATGCTGCCCTGCTGCGGCGCGGTCAACCCGAGAATCTGGTGCAGAGTGGTCGATTTTCCCGAGCCGGATTCGCCGACGATGCCGAGCGTGCGGCCTTGCCGCACCGTCAAATCCACGCCGTCGACAGCACGGACCTCGCCGACCCGGCGCCGCAACACCACGCCCTTGGTCAGCGGGAACGTCTTCACCAGACCGCGCACCGACACGACGACCGGCGCCTCGGGGTCCGTCACGCCGGGCGACCCGGTGCTGACGCGAAAGATTTCGGCCGCGCTGCGGCCGGTGACCTCCTCGTGTCGGATGCATGCGACGGTGTGGTCCGGCCCGACAGGGGTCAGCTCCGGTTCGGCGGCGCTGCACTCGGCGATGGCCAGGGGGCAGCGCGGCGTGAAAGGGCATCCGGGGGGCAGTGCGGACAGTGACGGGGGAGCGCCCGGGATCGGCACCAGCCGAGCGCCCTGCGGGGCATCCAGTCGCGGCACTGACCCCAAAAGGCCGGCGGTATAAGGCATTCGGCGTCTGGCGTAGAGGTCGGCGACCGGCGCGGTCTCGACGGCGCGGCCGGCGTACATGACCAGTGCGCGGTCGGCGAACTCGGCGACGACGCCGAGGTCGTGGGTGATGATCAGCACGCCCGCGCCGGTGACGTCGCGCGCGGTGCGCAGCACCTCGAGGATCTGAGCCTGGACGGTCACGTCGAGCGCGGTCGTGGGTTCGTCGCAGATCAGCAGATCCGGATCGTTGGCGATCGCGATCGCGATCACCACCCGCTGGCGCTCCCCGCCGGAGAGTTCATGGGGAAACGCCGCCGCGCGCTGGGCGGGCTGCGCGATGCCGACGAGTTCGAGCAGTTCCACCGCGCGGGCGCGGGCGGCTTGGCGGCTCACGTCGCGGCGGTGGATGCGGACCGCCTCGGCGATCTGGTCGCCCACCGTGTAGACCGGGGTCAGCGACGACATCGGGTCCTGGAAGACGGTGCCGATCCTCGCGCCGCGGATGTGCGACATCTCCGCATCGGATCCGGTGAGCAACTCGGAGCCGTGCAAGCGCACCGACCCGGACACCTCGGCGTACTCGGGCAGCAGGCCGACCACGGCCATCGCGCCCGCCGACTTGCCCGCCCCCGATTCACCGACCAACGCCACGACCTCACCGGCGGCGACGTCGTAGTCCAGGCCGCGCACCGCGGGCACCCGTTCGGTGTCGGTGGGGAAGGTGACGGTCAGGTCCCGTACCTGCAGCAGGGTCATCGGCGTGACCCCAGACGGACCCGTCGGGCCGGGCGCGCGCCCGGATCCAGCGCGTCGCGCAGGCCGTCGCCGATGAGGTTGGCGCACAACACGATCAACACCAGCACGCCGGCGGGGAACAGGAACACCCACGGGAACGTCGTCACCGAGCCGGTGCCGGCCGCGATCAGCGTGCCCAGCGACACGTCGGGCGGCTGCACGCCGAACCCCAGGAAGCTCAGCCCGGTTTCGGCGAGGATCGCGACGCCGACGTTGAGGGTGGTGTCGATGATCAGGATCGACGCGACGTTGGGCACGATGTGGCGGGCGATGATCCGCGTGTTGCTGACCCCCATGTAGCGTGCAGCGGCGACGAATTCGCGATCGCGCAGGCTCATCGTCAGGCCACGCACCATGCGGGAGCTGATCATCCAGCTGAACGCGGCCAGCAGCACGATCAGCCACACCACCGTGCCGGCGCCCCGCGTGCTGGGCGTGACGATCGCGATGAGGATGAAGCCCGGCACCACGAGCAGCAGGTCGACGAACCACATCAGCACGGTGTCGCGCCAGCCGCCGAAGTACCCCGCGACCGCGCCGACGGTCGCGGCGACGAGCGTGGAGATCACGGCCACACAGACACCGATCACCATCGATTTCTGCATGCCCCGCAGCGTCTGGGCCAGCAGGTCCTGGCCGAGCGCGTTGGTGCCGAACCAGTGTTGCGGCGACGGCGGCTGCTGCAGCGCGTAGTAATCCAGGTCGGTGTAGGAGTAGGGCAATAGCGGCGGCAGTGCCCAGCAGCCCACGAACAGCACGATCAGCACCACGACCGACACCATCGCGGGCCGGTTGCGGCGGAAGCGGCGCCACACCAGGGTGCGCCGTGACACGAACTCCGGAGTGGTCATGAGGCACGCACCCGGGGGTCGAGGGCGGCGTAGAGCACGTCGGAGAGCAGACCGCCCAGCAGGATCGTCGTCCCGGAGAACACCGTGAAGGCGACCACGATGTTGGTGTCCTGGGCGGCGATGCCCTGCACGAACCACTCACCCATGCCGTGCCAGCCGAAGATCTTCTCGACGAACACCGCGCCGGTCACCAGACCGCTGATGCCGTAGGCGAACAGCGTCGCCATCGGGATCAGCGCCGTGCGCAACCCGTGCCGGAACAGCGCCTGACGCCGCGTCAATCCCTTGGCCCTGGCGGTGCGGATGAAGTCCTGGCCCAGCACGTCGAGCATCGCATTGCGTTGGTAGCGGCTGAAACCCGCGATCGAGCCCAGCGCCAGCGTCGCGGTCGGCAGCACCAGATGCTGCAGCCGGTCCACGAACTGGTTCCACCCGCCGCCCACCGCGTCGGTCGAGGTCTCGCCGGTGTACTCGAACAGCTGCACGCCGAGCACCGAGTTGACCTTCAACGCCGCCAGGATCAGCAGGTTGGCCACCACGAACGTAGGGGCGCTGATGATGAGCAGCGACACCACGGTGATCACGCGGTCGGACAGCCGGTACTGCCGGACGGCGCCCCACGCGCCCACGACGACGCCGATGATCGTGCCGAGCACCGAGCCGATGATCACCAGCCGCAGGCTCACCCCGACCCGGCGCCACAACTCGTCGGTCACCGGCTGTCCCGTCACCGTGGTGCCGAAATCACCGCGCATTGCACCGGACACCCAGTGGGCGTACCGGACCGGGATCGGTCGATCGAGGCCCAGTTCCGCGGCTTTGGCGTCGATGACGGCCTGCGGAGGGCGGGGGCTGCGTTCGAGCAGGCTGTCCAGCGGATGGAACGTCAGCGAGGTCAGGGTGAACGCCAGGAAAGAGGCCAGCGCCAGCAACACCAGGTAGTTGAGCAGCCGCCGCGCCAGGAAGCGGGTCATCCGGCGGGTCCGCCTCGGTGCTGCACCCGCACAGGCTATGGGATCGCCGGGCCTCCGACAGGGCGGCCCTCCGGCGCGCCGGGGCGCGACATGTCGACCATGAACGGTCCCGGGTGGTGCCCGCCACCGCGCGCGGCATGGATCGCCGCGCCGCCCACCCCGCCGATCACCGCCGCGATCGCGACCGCGGCCGCGACCTCGCGGACTCGCCGCCGGCGCGGCTCGGGCTCGGGGGTCGCCCACGCTCCGTCGTCGAGGGCGGCTGCTGATTCGGTCATGGGCCCAGGATGACCGGTTCAGATGAGTGCCGGCTGTGTGTCCGCTTCACAGCAGGCGCATAGCTTCGGCACAGCCGCGCCCCACGGACGGCACCCATAATGGAACGCGTGACCTCATCGACCAGCGACATCGACGCCGCGCGGGTGGTGATGCGCCGCGCTGACGGAAGCCCGGTGCACGTGCTCGTCGTCGACGACGAACCGGTGCTGGCCGAGCTGGTGTCCATGGCGCTGCGCTACGAGGGGTGGGAGATCTCGACCGCCGGCGACGGCGCCACCGCGATCGCGGCGGCGCGCGACAACCCACCGGATGTGGTCGTGCTCGACGTGATGCTGCCGGACATGAGCGGTCTGGACGTCCTGCACCGGCTGCGAGAGCAGATCCCCGGCCTGCCGCTGCTGCTGCTCACCGCCAAGGATTCGGTGGAGGACCGCATCGCCGGACTGACCGCCGGCGGCGACGACTACGTCACCAAACCGTTCAGCATCGAAGAGGTCGTCTTGCGGTTGCGGGCGCTGCTGCGTCGCACCGGGGTCAGCACAGAGGCCGCCGGAGCGACGATCGTGGTCGGCGATCTGGTCCTCGACGAGGACAGTCACGAGGTCACCCGCGCGGGCGAACCGATCACGCTGACCGCCACGGAGTTCGAACTGCTGCGGTTCATGATGCGCAATGCCAAGCGGGTGCTGAGCAAGGCACAGATCCTGGATCGGGTGTGGAGCTACGACTTCGGTGGACGGTCGAACATCGTCGAGCTGTACGTCTCGTATCTGCGCAAGAAGATCGACAGTGGCCGGGAGCCGATGATCCACACGCTGCGCGGCGCCGGGTATGTCCTCAAGCCCGCGCGCTGACGGGCAGACCGCCACGCGGGGCCGTGTTCTCGCACCTCGGACCTGGTCGCTGCGCGTACGGCTGATCGTCACCCAGATGGTGCTGCTGGCCGTCGTCATCGCCGGCATCGGGGTCGCCACCGAATTCGCGCTGCAGCGGTTCCTGTCCCACCAACTCGACGAACAACTCGTCGAGGCCGGTCGGCGCTCGGCGGCGATCTTCGACCTGCCCCCGCCGGTGTTCACGCCGGGCACTCCGGGCTGGGAGGACCGCAGGCGGTTCGACCCCGAGGCCGGTCCCGGCCCCGGCTTCCTCAACGCTCCCGGACAGGCCACCCGCACCGTCGGCGCCGTCGTCACGCCCGGGCGCGGTATCGACGCCGGCGTCATCACCGCAGACGGTTCGCGCTCGACGGTCACCGATGCGGCCGCCGCGCAGTTGGCTGCCGTGCCGCCCGACCGCACGCCGCGCACGGTCACTCTCGACGGCTTGGGTCGCTACCGCGTCATCGGGCTGCACGACCGCCGCGCCGGGTCTCAGACGATCGTCACCGGGCTGCCGCTGTCCGTGGTCGACGACACCCTGCTGTGGGTCCTCGCCATGTTCTGCGTCGCTGCCGTGCTCGCGTTGATCGCCGCCGCCTTCGCGGGCATCGCGATCGTCCGACGGCAACTGGCGCCCCTGTCCCGGGTGGCGTCGGCGGCGCGCGAGGTGGCCGACCTCGAGCTCGACCGTGGCGAGGTCGACCTGCCGACCCCGATCGTCGCGGTCGACCCGGCCGCCGCGCACACGGAGGTGGGGCGGCTCGGCTCGGCGCT
Source organism: Mycobacterium sp. PSTR-4-N (assembly GCF_022348085.1). Classification (GTDB taxonomy): domain Bacteria; phylum Actinomycetota; class Actinomycetes; order Mycobacteriales; family Mycobacteriaceae; genus Mycobacterium. The sequence continues at coordinate 27,231 of NZ_JAKRFN010000026.1, forward strand.
GAACCGGATGCTCGACAGGATCGCGGGTGCGCTGTCGGCGCGGCACGCCAGCGAGACCCGGATCCGCCAGTTCGTGGCCGACGCGAGCCACGAGCTGCGCACCCCGCTCGCCGCGATCCGCGGGTACACCGAGCTCGCGCAGCGCAGGCGCGCCGAGCTGCCCGACGACGTCGCGCACGCGATGAACCGCGTGGAGTCCGAGACGGAGCGCATGACCCGCCTCGTCGAGGACATGCTGCTGCTCGCCCGGCTGGACGCGGGTCGCCCGCTCGAGCGCGAGCCCGTCGACCTGACCCGGCTGGTCGTCGACGCGGTCAGCGACGCCCACGTCGCCGGGCCCGACCACGAGTGGGAGCTCGTCCTGCCCGACGAACCGGTCGCGGTGCCGGGCGACGAGGCCCGGCTCCATCAGGTGTTGGCCAATCTGCTGGCCAATGCGCGCATCCACACGCCGCCGGGCACCACCGTCACGACGTCGCTGGTAGCGACGGCCGATGGCGTGGTGCTGACCGTCGTCGACGACGGCCCCGGCATCCCGGCTTCCCTGCAGCCCGAGGTCTTCGAGCGCTTCGCGCGCGGCGATTCCTCGCGGTCGCGCCGCGGGGGCAGCACCGGTCTCGGGTTGGCGATCGTGGCCGCCGTGGTGCGGGCCCACGACGGGACCATCGTGGTGCGCAGCGTCCCCGGGCGCACCGAATTCGTCGTGACTCTTCCTGTGGATTCACAGCCAAGGCACAGCGGAGACCAATCGGGCGCCTAGCGGGGCCGAAGATGATCGAACGGGTGAGCGTGTTGACGTCGGGGCCCGAGGCTGCGCCGAACCCCGGCGAGCAGACGCGAACTGGACTTTTTCACGGCGTGTCGGCTCGAGTTCGCGTCTGCTCGCCGGGGTTGCTGGTGCTCCTCGTCAGCACGGCCGTGCTGTATCTGTGGAACCTCGGCGCGTCGGGATGGGCCAACTCCTTCTACGCCGCCGCGGTGCAGGCCGGCTCGAGCGACGCGACCGCGATGCTGTTCGGTTCCAGCGACGCCGCCAACGCGATCACCGTCGACAAGACACCCGCCGCGCTGTGGGTGATGGACCTCTCCGCGCGGGTCTTCGGCTTCTCGCCGTGGAGCATGCTGGCGCCTCAGGCACTGATGGGGGTGGCCGCCGTCGGCGTGCTCTACGCGTCGGTGCGCCGCGCCGCCGGCCCCGGCGCAGCTCTGCTGGCCGGCTGGATTCTCGCCCTGACACCGGTGGCTGCGCTGATGTTCCGGTTCAACAACCCGGATGCGTTGCTGGTGTTGATGCTGGTGCTCGGTGCCTACTGCACCCAGCGCGCCTGCGAGAAGGACGCCGGCCGGTGGTGGCTGGTCGCGGCGGGCGTGGCCGTGGGATTCGGGTTCCTCGCCAAGATGCTGCAGGCGCTGCTGGTGCTGCCGGCGTTCGCCGCCGCCTATCTGATGGCCGGGCCGTCGCCGCTGCGCCGGAGAGTGCTCGACCTCGGCATCGCCGGGGCCGCGGTTGTGGTCTCGGCCGGCTGGTACCTCGCGCTCGTCGAGCTCTGGCCGTCCGATGCGCGACCGTACATCGGCGGCTCGCAGCACAACAGCATTCTCGAATTGACATTGGGCTACAACGGTTTCGGCAGACTGACAGGTAACGAGCCCGGCGGGCTGGGCAACCTCAACCACGACGTCGGCTGGGGTCGGTTGTTCGGCTTCTCGATGGGTGCCGACATCGGCTGGCTGCTGGTCGCCGCACTCGTCTGCACCGTCGCCGGGCTGGTGCTGACCCGCCGCGCACCCCGCACCGATGCCACGCGGGCCGCGCTCGTGCTGTGGGGCGGCTGGCTCGTGGTCACCGCCGTCGTGTTCAGCTTCATGAACGGCATCGTGCACCCGTACTACACCGTGGCGCTGGCACCCGCGATCGCCGCCACCGTCGGCATCGGCGCATCTGCACTGTGGCGCAACCGAACTGATCCGCGCGCGGCGAGCGCGCTGGCGGCGACGACGGTGGTGACGGTGTTCCTGGCCGCGCAGCTGCTGACCCGCACCCCTGACTGGATGCCGTGGCTGCGCGTCGCGATCGTGGTCGGTGGAGTGGCGGCCGCGGCACTGATCGTCGTCAACGCGCGGCTGGGGCCCCGGGTGGCGCGGATCGTCGGCGGCCTCGCCCTCGTGTGCTGCCTGACCGGGCCAGCCGCCTACACGCTGGCGACCGTTGCGACCCCCCACACGGGTGCCATTCCGTCGGTCGGGCCGGCGCGATCGGGTGGTTTCCCGGGTGGCGGCTTCTTCGGCGGCGGCCCCGGTGGCGGTCTGCTGAGTGCACCGTCACCGCGGCCGGAGCTCACCAGGGTGCTGGCCGCCGACGCCGACCGATTCACCTGGGCGGCAGCCGTTGTCGGATCGAACAACGCCGCGGGATATCAGCTCGCCATCGGTGCACCGGTGATGGCGATCGGCGGATTCAACGGCACCGATCCGGCGCCGACGCTGGCGCAATTCGTCGACGACGTCGCTGCCGGGCGCATCCACTACTTCGTCGCCGGTCGGATGATGACGATGGGCCGGGCCCCGGAAAGCGGCTCGAAGGAGTCCGTAGCGATCCGCGACTGGGTGGCCGCCAACTTCGTCGCGCGCACCGTCGACGGCACGGTGGTCTACGACCTGACATCAGTCACAGCCGGCGCATAGCTCGGGCCAACGATGAGCACACAGAAGCGACAGAACATGGACACCATGACACCTACCGACACCGTGGCCGAGACACGTTGTGGCCGAACCCCTGTCGAACGTCGACCCCACGCAGCCCGCACCGCCCGGGTCACCGGGGCGCCGGTCCTCGACGTCGTCGTTCCCGTCTACAACGAGCAGGCCGTCCTGGCCGACTCGGTGTATCGGCTGCACCGGTATCTCAGCGATGCGGTGCCTTTTACGGCCCGCATCACGATCGCCGACAACGCCAGCACCGATGACACCCCGCGTATCGCTGCGGAACTCGCCGCCGAGTTGGATGGGGTACGCATGGTCCGTCTGGAGGAGAAGGGGCGCGGACGCGCACTGCACCACGTCTGGTCGACCTCCGACGCGGCGGTGCTCGTCTACACCGACGTCGACCTGTCCACCGACCTGGCCGCGCTCGGCCCCTTGGTGGCGCCGCTGATCTCCGGCCACTCGGACCTCGCGATCGGCACCCGGCTGGCGCGCGGCGCACACGTCACCCGCGGACCGAAGCGGGAAATCATCTCCCGCTGCTACAACCTCATCCTCAAATCCACACTGTCCGCGCGGTTCTCCGACGCACAGTGCGGATTCAAGGCGATCCGCGCGGATGTCGCGGCCCGCCTGCTGCCCTACATCGAAGACACCGGGTGGTTCTTCGACACCGAGCTGCTGGTGCTCGCCGAACGCAGCGGACTGCGCATCCACGAGGTCCCCGTCGACTGGGTCGACGATCCCGACAGCCGCGTCGACATCGTCGCGACGGCAGCAGCCGATCTGCGCGGCATCGGGCGGCTGCTGCGCGGATTCGCCAGCGGCGCGATCCCGGTGAACATGATCGCTGCCCAGCTGAGTCCGTCCCAGCAGCCGGCAGCGCCCAGCTCGCTGCTGCGGCAAGTGGTGCGATTCGGAGCGATCGGGGTCGCGTCGACGATCGCCTACATCGTGCTGTTCATGCTGTTGCGGGGCAGCGTCGGCGCCCAGTGGGCGAACCTCTTGGCTCTGTTGCTCACCGCGATCGGCAACACCGCGGCCAACCGCCGCTTCACCTTCGGTGTCCGCGGTCAGTCCCGGCTCGCTCAGCACCATCTCGAAGGACTCATCGTCTTCGGGGTCGCGCTCGGCATCACCAGCGGATCGCTGAGCCTGCTGCACGCCACCTCCGCGGCACCGCACCGCATGGTCGAACTGGCGGTGCTGATCGGCGCCAACCTGCTCGCCACCGTGGTCCGCTTCGTCCTGTTGCGCGGCTGGGTGTTCCATCCGCGCCGCACCGCCACCGAAGGAGTCGCCCGATGACCCTCACTGCCGATTCCTCGGTCACCACCGCACCCGTGCCCGCGCGTGAGCCGGCGGCGCGATGGCACCGGTTCGCACTCGCCGCCCTGCTGGCCGCCACCGCGGTGCTGTACCTGTGGGGTCTGGGTTCGAGTGGCTGGGCCAACGATTTCTATGCCGCGGCCGCGCAGGCCGGCACCCAGAGCTGGAAGGCTTGGCTGTTCGCATCCCTCGATTCCGGCAACGCGATCACCGTGGACAAGCCGCCGGTGTCGATCTGGTTCATGGCGCTGTCCGGCCGGCTGTTCGGCTTCAGCCCGTTCACGATGCTGCTGCCGCAGGCGCTGATGGGCGTGGCATCGGTGGGCGTGCTCTACGCGGCGGTGCGCCGGGTCAGCGGGCCGGGTGCCGGTCTGATCGCCGGCGCCGCGCTCGCCGTCATGCCGGTGGCGGCGTCGATGTTCCGCTACAACAACCCCGATGCGCTGCTGGTGCTGTTGCTCGTGGTGGCGGCTTATCTGACGGTGCGCGCCATCGAGACCGGACGTACCCGCTGGATGGTCGGTGCAGGAGTGGTCCTGGGCGTGGCGTTCCTGACCAAGATGCTGCAGGCGTTCCTCGTGGTGCCCGGGTTGGCGCTCGCGTTCCTGGTCGCGGCGCCGATCGCGTTCTGGCCGCGGGTCCGGGCGTTGCTGGCCGGTGGCGTCGCGATGGTGGCGACCGCGGGACCGTTCCTGGCGCTGGTCAGCCTGTGGCCGGCGGATTCGCGGCCCTACATCGGCGGGTCCACCGACAACTCTCTGCTGCAGCTCGCTCTGGGCTACAACGGAATTCAGCGCATCGCCGGTCGGGGCGAGGGTCCCGGGGGCGGGGGCCCGGGCATGGGTGACGGTCCGGGCGGCGGGGCGCACGTGTTCTTCGGCGGTACCCCCGGCATCGGCCGGATGTTCGGCCCGTCGTTCGGTGCCGAGGTGTCCTGGCTGCTGCCCGCGGCGCTGATCGGGCTGGTGGCGCTGCTGTGGTCCACCCGCCGCGCGCCGCGGACGTCGCCACTGCGAGCCAGTCTCTTGCTGTGGGGCGGCTGGCTGCTGGTCACCGCCGCCGTGTTCAGCTTCATGGACGGCATCATCCACCCGTACTACACGCTGGCGCTGGCGCCGGCGGTTGCCGCTCTGATCGGGATCAGCGCGGCTGAGCTGTGGCGCGCCCGGCAGTTCTGGGCGGCGCGGGCGGTGCTGGCGGTGATGTCGGCGGGCACCGGGGTGTGGGCGTTCGCGCTTCTCGGCCGAGCGCCGGGGTGGCAGCCGTGGCTGCGCTGGGTGGTGCTGATCGGTTCGCTCGCGGTGGCTGTGCTGCTGGTGGCGGGTGTGCAGCGGTGGGGCAGGCTCGCGGCGGCAGTGGCTGGCGCCGCGCTCATCCTGGGGGCTGCCGCCCCCGCGGCATACGCGATCGAGACGGCGGCCCGTCCCGCCAGCGGGCCGGGCGCCATGGCCGGCCCGGCGGCTGCGCACGCCGACTTCGGCAGTTTCGGCGACATGCCCGGCGGGCCGGGTGGGCCCGGCGGTCCCGGCGGTCCGGGGTTCGTGCGCGCATCGGACAACGTCGCGCTGCAGAACCTGGTGAAAGCAACCGACAATCGTTGGGCCGCAGCGAGTGTCGGCTCGATGACGGCGAGCAGCCTGGAGTTGAGCACCGGCACCTCGGTGATGGCGATCGGCGGCTTCATGGGCAGTGACCCGTCGCCGACGCTGGCGCAATTCCAGCAGTACGTCGACGACGGTCAGGTGCGTTACTTCATCGCCGGCGGCGACGGCGGCCCCGGTCGCCACCGGGACAGCGGTTCCGCCGCGGAGATCACCGCCTGGGTGAAGAAGACCTTCACCCCGCGCGACGTGGGCGGCGCGACGGTCTACGACCTCGCGCATTAGTCAGCCGAGCGTGGGTGTTGTGTACGACTCGCTGTCGCGATGCGTGCACAACCCCCACGCTCGGAACGGTTGCGCGCGGGCTGATTCTTAACAGTGACGCTGTGCAGCCGCATCTCTACGGTCGCGCCATGTCGGTGACAGACGAGTACCTGAGGAACAACGAGGAGTTCGCGAAGACGTTCTCCGGGCCGTTGCCGCTGCCGCCCAGCAGGCATGTCGCCGTTGTCGCCTGCATGGATGCGCGGCTGAACGTGTATCGGATCCTCGGGCTCTCCGATGGCGAGGCGCACGTCATCCGCAACGCCGGCGGCGTCGTCACCGACGACGAGATCCGCTCCCTGGCGATCAGTCAGCGCCTGCTGGGCACTCGAGAGATCATCCTCATCCACCACACCGACTGCGGCATGCTGACATTCACCGACGACGAGTTCAAGCGCGATATCCAGGAGGAGACCGGGATCAAGCCGGAATGGGCCGCCGAATCGTTCGGCGATCTCGACGAGGACGTCCGCCAGTCGCTGCGCCGCATCGAAGCGAGCCCGTTCGTCACACAGCACGAGTCTCTGCGCGGCTTCGTCTTCGATGTCGCGACCGGCAGGCTCACCGAAGTCACGTTGTAGCCGCCTCGACTGTGGGGGTTGTGCACGCCCGCCGCCCGTGTCGCGTGCACAACCCCCACGCTCGGCGCCTCCGAACCGTTGACACCTGCAGGCCCAGCGATTACATTGCCCGGTGATGATCGTAATTCTGGTCAAATCTACCAACTTTGCAGGGAAACGATGACGACGACCGAAGACACCGCGGTCAACGCGGGTCGCTACGAGCTGAGCCACCTGCGTGCGCTCGAAGCTGAAGCCATCCACATCATCAGGGAGGTGGCCGCCGAGTTCGAGCGGCCGGTGCTGCTGTTCTCCGGCGGCAAGGACTCGATCGTGATGCTGCACCTGGCGCTCAAGGCGTTCGCGCCCGGCCGACTGCCATTCCCGGTGATGCACGTCGACACGGGCCACAACTTCGACGAGGTCCTGGCCGCACGCGACGAGCTGGTCGCCCAGTCGGGCGTGCGCCTGGTGGTGGCCAGTGTTCAAGAGGACATCGACGCGGGCCGCGTGGTCGAGACGATTCCCTCGCGCAACCCGATGCAGACGTTCACGCTGCTGCGGGCCATCCGGGAGAACAAGTTCGATGCCGCATTCGGTGGGGCGCGCCGCGACGAGGAGAAGGCGCGCGCCAAGGAGCGCGTGTTCAGCTTCCGCGACGAGTTCGGCCAGTGGGACCCGAAGAACCAGCGCCCCGAGCTGTGGAACCTGTACAACGGCCGGCACCGCAAGGGTGAGCACATCCGCGCCTTTCCGCTGTCGAACTGGACCGAGTTCGACATTTGGTCCTACATCGGTGCCGAGAAGATCAAGCTGCCGTCGATCTACTACGCGCATGAGCGCAAGGTGTTCGAGCGCGACGGCATGCTGCTGGCGGTGCACAAGTTCATGCAGCCGCGCAAGGACGAGCCGGTGATCGAGAAGACCGTGCGGTTCCGCACCGTCGGCGACGTCACCTGCACCGGCTGTGTCGAGTCGACGGCGGCGACGGTGTCCGAGGTGATCGCCGAGACCGCTGTGTCGCGTTTGACCGAGCGGGGCGCGACGCGAGCCGATGACCGGATCTCCGAGGCGGGGATGGAAGACCGCAAGCGTGAGGGGTACTTCTGACATGGGGCGAGCGAAGCGACGGGGGAAATAGCATGGCGACGACACTGCTGCGTATCGCGACCGCCGGTTCGGTCGACGACGGAAAGTCCACGCTGATCGGTCGGCTGCTCTACGACAGCAAGGCCGTGATGGAGGATCAGCTCGCCGCCGTCGAGCGCACGTCCAAGGAGCGCGGGAACGACTACACCGACCTGGCTCTGGTCACCGACGGCCTGCGCGCCGAGCGTGAGCAGGGCATCACGATCGATGTGGCCTACCGCTATTTCGCCACCGCCAAGCGCAAATTCATCATCGCCGACACCCCGGGTCACATCCAGTACACGCGCAACATGGTGACCGGCACCTCCACCGCGCAGCTGGCGATCGTGCTCGTCGACGCCCGGCACGGTCTGCTCGAGCAGTCCCGCCGCCACGCGTTCCTGGCCTCGCTGCTGGGCATCCGGCACATCGTGCTCGCAGTCAACAAGATGGATCTGGTCGGCTGGAGTCAGGAGCGGTTCGACGAGATCCGGGACGACTTCTACGAATTCGCCGCGCGTCTCGACGTCCAGGACGTCACCACGATCCCGCTCTCGGCGCTCAACGGAGACAACGTCGTCACCAAATCCGATGTCACGCCGTGGTACGACGGGCCGTCGCTGCTGAGCCACCTCGAGGACGTGTACATCGCGGGCGATCGCAACCTGGTCGATGTGCGGTTCCCGGTGCAGTACGTGATCCGGCCGCAGACCCGCGAGCACGCCGATCACCGCAGCTACGCCGGCACCGTCGCCAGCGGCGTCATGCGTCCGGGCGACGAGATCGTGGTGCTGCCCACGGGCAAGACCTCCCGCATCACGGCCATCGAGGGCCCGGGTGGCCCTGTGCAGGAAGCGTTTCCGCCGATGGCCGTGTCGGTGAGCCTGGCCGACGACATCGACATCAGCCGCGGTGACCTGATCGCCCGGCCCAACAACCAGCCCCGGGTGACGCAGCAGTTCGACGCCACGGTGTGCTGGATGGCCGACGAAGCCTCACTGGAGCCGGGTCGGGACTACCTGATCAAGCACACGACGCGCACCACCCGCGTCAGGGTGACGGCGCTGGACTACCGGCTCGATGTCAACACGTTGCACCGCGACAAGACGGCCACCGCGCTGAAACTCAACGAGCTGGGCCGGGTGTCGCTGCGCAGCCAGGTGCCTCTGCTCCTCGATGAGTACAGCCGCAATGCTGCGACGGGATCGTTCATCCTGATCGACCCGAACACCAACGGTACGGTCGCCGCGGGGATGATCCTGCCCTACGTGACGGCGCGGACGTCGAGCCCCAACACAGTGCGGCACCAGTCGCTGTGCACCTCCGACGACCGGCTGTCCAAGGGGCGCACGGTGTGGTTCACCGGTCTGTCGGGTTCGGGCAAGTCGTCGGTGGCAATGCTGGTGGAGCAGAAGCTGCTCGAAAAGGGCGTGCCTGCCTATGTTCTCGACGGAGACAACCTGCGGCACGGGCTCAACGCCGACCTCGGGTTCTCGATGGCCGACCGCGCCGAGAACCAGCGCCGGCTCGCCCACATCGCGGCGATCCTCGCCGACTCCGGCCAGGTGGTGCTGGTGCCTGCGATCAGTCCGCTCGAGGAGCATCGCGAGTTGGCCCGGCAGGTGACGACGGCGGCCGGTCTGGACTTCTTCGAGGTCTTCATGGACACCCCGCTCGAGGATTGCGAACGCCGCGATCCGAAAGGCCTGTACGCGAAGGCCCGTGCCGGCGAGATCACCCACTTCACCGGTATCGACAGCCCCTATCAGCGACCGAAGGATCCCGACTTGCAGCTGACACCGGATCTACCCCTCGACGGACTCGCCGACCGGGTGATCGAGATGCTGGAGAGCAGGCCATGACCGAATCCGATCACGAGGTCGCCGCGCGACTCGCCACGGAAGCCGGTGTGCTGCTGCTCGACGTACGCGCCGAGTTCGCCGACGCGGACGCGGCGGAGCGGAAAGCGGCAGGGGACAAGCGATCCCACGACTTCCTGATGGAGGCGTTGGCATCGGTGCGGCCCGGCGACGCGGTGCTGTCCGAAGAGGGCATCGACGATCCGGTTCGGCTGTCCGCCGAACGGGTCTGGATCGTGGATCCATTGGACGGCACCCGCGAGTTCTCCGAGGCAGGGCGGTCCGACTGGGCCGTACACGTAGCGCTGTGGCAGGCAGGCGAACTCGTCGCCGGCGCCGTCGCGCTGCCCGCGCAGGGCGTCACGCTGGCCACTCCCACGGTGCCTGTGCCGCCTGCGCAGCCCGGTGCGCCGAGAATCGTCGTCTCCCGCACCCGGCCGCCCGCGATCGCCTTGGAGGTCAAGGATGCGCTCGAGGGCACGCTCGTCGAAATGGGTTCGGCCGGAGCGAAAGTGGCGTCCGTGGTGCAGGGCGTCTCCGATGTCTACGTGCACGCCGGTGGTCAGTACGAATGGGATTCGGCCGCGCCGGTCGCGGTGGCCCGCGCGGCCGGACTGCACACCTCCCGCATCGACGGCTCCCCGCTGGTCTACAACCAGCGGGACTCCAAGCTGCCCGACCTCATCGTCTGCCGGCCCGAGCTGGCCGATGCGGTGTTGGCGGTGACGGCCCGACTGTAGGCTGCGGAGGTGGCCGAACCCAATACTCTGCGCGCGCTGTCGGGACTGCCGCTCACACCGGCCCGGCTCGGCGATTCGGTGCTGGTGCTGATCGACTGCCAGAACACCTACACCGAAGGGGTGTTGGAGCTCGACGGGGTGCAGGATGCTCTCGACGAGGCGGCGGTACTGCTGGACCTCGCTCGATCGGCCGGTGCGCCGGTCATCCACGTGCAGCACGACGACGGCCCCGGTTCGCTGTACGACATCGGTGGCCACACCGGCGCGATCGTCGAGCGGGTCGCCCCCCTCGACACCGAACCGGTTGTGGTGAAGAACTATCCGAACGCCTTCGTGCAGACCGACCTGCAGGACAGGCTCACGTCCCTGGGCGTGCAGAATCTCGTGCTGGCGGGGTTCATGACGCACATGTGCGTGAACTCGACAGCGCGCGGCGCGTTCAACCTCGGCTATGCGCCGACCGTGGTCGCCACCGCGACCGCGACGCGCCCGCTACCGGGGGTCGGGGGAGAGCCCGTGCCCGCTTCGGCGCTTCAGGCCGCGAGCTTGGCCGCGGTCGCCGACCTGTTCGCCGTGGTCGTGCCCCGCGCCGCCGACATCCCCGGGTAGGCCTGCGCATGCGAATGTCGGCGAAGGCGGAGTATGCGATCCGCGCGATGGTCGAACTGGCCACCGCCGACGATGGCGCGCTGGTCAAGACCGAGGATCTGGCGAGGGCACAGGGCATTCCGGCGCAATTCCTGGTCGACATCCTGTCGGACCTGCGCACCGACCGACTGGTGCGCAGCCATCGTGGTCGCGACGGCGGATACGAACTCGCCCGGTGCGCCACCGAGATCAGCATCGCCGACGTGCTGCGGTGTATCGACGGGCCGTTGGCCAGCGTCCGTGACATCGGGCTCGGTGACCTACCCTACAGCGGACCGACCGCCGCGCTGACCGATGTGTGGCGAGCGTTGCGCGCCAGTATGCGTTCGGTTCTGGAGACCACGAGCCTTGCCGATGTGGCAGCCGGTGCCCTGCCGAAGCACGTGCGCACGCTGGCCGACGACTACCGCACCCAGGAAGAACAGCGCGGGCGATCCGTCACCTGATCGCGCGGGAAAGGCTACCCATCGTGTTCGACTTTCGTGATCTCACCGCACCGGTGTCGGTCGCCCCGATGGCGGGTGGACCCTCGACACCCGAACTCGCCGCGGCCGGCACGAATGCCGGCGGGCTGGGTTTCGTCGCGGCCGGCTATCTCAGCGCCGACGTGTTCGCTGACAAATTGGGCGCGGCGATGCGGTCGGCGTCCGGCCCGATCGGTGCGAACCTGTTCGTGCCGGGTCCGGACACCGGTGATCAGGAGCGCATCGAACGGTACGCCGCGCAGCTGGTGCCGGACGCGCAGCGCTACGGCGTCTCCGTCGGTGCGCCTCGCATCGACGACGACGCGTGGCAGGGGAAACTCGACGTCCTGCTGGATCTGCGACCGGCGGTGGCGTCCTTCACCTTCGGGCTCCCGACGGCCGATGACGTCGCGCGACTCCGATCCGCCGGCGTCACCGTCGCGGGCACGATCACCACGCTCGCGGAGGCCCACGAGGCGGCCGACCGCGGCGTCGACGTGCTCGTGGCGCAGGGACCTGCCGCAGGAGGGCACCGCGGAACCTTCGACGCGCAGTCGCGTCCGGCCGAGCAGCCGCTCGACGATCTACTGGCCGCGATCACGGCCGTCCTCGACCTTCCGGTGGTGGCCGCCGGCGGCCTGATGACCGCGGCAGACGTGGCGCGGGTACGCCGCGGCGGGGCGGTCGCCGCGCAGCTGGGCACGGCCTTCCTGCTGGCTGACGAAGCCGGCAGCAGTCCGGTGCACCGGGCCGCGCTGGTGAGTCCCGAATTCACCGAAACTGTTGTCACGAAAGCATTCTCGGGGCGCTACGCGCGCGGCCTGCGCAATCGCTTCGTCGACGACCATGATGCGCAGGCGCCGCTGGCCTACCCGCAGGTGCACTATCTCACGAGCCCGCTGCGGGCGGCGGCGGTGCGGGCGGGCGATCCGCACGGCACCAACATCTGGGCCGGCACCGGGTTCCGGCTGGCCGAGCCCGCTCCCGCTGCCGCGATCATCGAGAAGTTGACATCCGAACAAGGCGGCCAAGGCTGACATCGGCCCACCCCGAGCGACATTGTCGGCCGATGGTGAGGTGTGCTCATCAGGCGCCGACAATGTCGCTGAGGGTGGTCAGCTCGAGCATGCGGGGGCGCTGCGCTGCGGCCGGCTAGCCAAGCTGTTCCACGGTGACGTCGCCGTTTTCGGAGCGCACGCTCACCACCGACGCGGCGCCGCGGGGATCCCGGGTCTGCGGTACGCGCACCACCGTGGAACCCCACGATTGTCCCGTCGTCGCGTCGACCAGGTACGGGCCGGGCGGGGGCAGCGCGATCGTCACGTCGCCGTCCTCTGTCCGGGCGTCCAGCGTCGCGGGAACGCCGGAGAAGTCGACGTCGATGTCGCCGGTCGCCGTGGTGGCCCGAAACGTCCCGGTCACTGAGATCGTGTCACGGGTGTCGATGTCGCCGTTCTGTGCGGTGATCTCGACGTCGCGCGCGGCGCCGCCGAGAATTACCGCGCCGTCGCGGGTGCGGGCCACCAGCCGGTCGATGTCGGCCTCGAGCATCACCACACCGGTGTCCTGGTCGGTGGTCACCGTGGTCCGACGGGCCTGATCCCCGGGTAACACCACCGTGATCCGCGAGGCGCGCCCCCAGTTCAGGAGGGCAGTCGGTTCGGCGTCTATGGTCACGCGCGCCGACGTGCCGTCGGCGGCCACGGACAACGGATCCGCATCGGCGCGTACGGAATTGACCATCGTCATGTCGATGCGTGGCGTGCGGGCCTCGCGATCGGTGGTGATACGCACGAGGACCGGAACGGAGCCCGTGTCGACGGTCACCGCGCGCACGGTCGCGGGCAGCGCGGCGCTGTCGGTGACGACCCGGAACGTGCTCACGCCCCAAGCGAAGACGGCCAGTGACGCCACGGTTCCGATGATCAGGGCCGTCGCGGCGACGACCAGGACGGCGCGGATCGCCGTACGGCCGCCGGGTGACGGCGCCGGTGGCGGGGTGGGTGGGGTGACCGTGGTTGTCATGGTGGTCATGCGGGAGTCCCTTCGCGCGTTCAGGATTCGAGATATCGCAGCACAGCGAGGACACGCCGGTTGCCGCTGTCGTCGGGGGCCAGGCCGAGCTTGGTGAAGATCGACGCGATGTGTTTCTCGGCCGATCCGACCGACATGTGCAGGGCCGTCGCGATCGCCGAGTTCGTCTTGCCCTCGGCCATCAGCTGTAGGACCTCGCGTTCGCGCGGGGTCAGCGCATCCAGGATGTTGCGACGGTGTGAGCGAACGAGGATCTGCGACACCACTTCTGGATCGAGCACGGTCCCGCCGGCCCCGACGACGGCCACGGCATCGAGGAAGGCCGGGACATCGGCCACCCGGTCCTTGAGCAGATAACCGAAGCCGCGAGTGTCCGAGGCGATCAGGTCGGCAGCGTATCGCTCCTCGACGTAGTGGGAGAGCACCAGCACCGGCGACTCCGGGTTCTGGCTGCGCAGCAGTGCTGCGGCGCGGATCCCCTCGTCGGTGAAGGTGGGCGGCATCCGGACGTCGAGGATCGCGAGGTCCGGCCGGGTGTCGTTGACCAAGCGCAGCAGGTTGGTCGCGTCGGGCACCCCGGCCACCACGTCGTGGCCGGCGTCGGTGAGGATGCGTTCGATGCCCGCCCGCAGGAGCGCGGAATCCTCGGCGATCACGATGCGCATGGCAGCACCGCGGTGATGATGGTCGGACCGGTGACCGGGCTGGACACCGTGAACGTGCCGCGCGCCGCGCGCACCCGCTCGTCGAGGCCGCGCAGTCCCGTGGCGTTCTCGTCGCCGGTGATCTGCGCACCGCCCCGTCCGTCGTCGAACACGCTGACGTGCAACTGCTGTGCGGTGTCGTCCAGGCGGACCGTGACGGCGGCCTGGCCGGCTCCCGCGTGGCGGGTGACGTTGGTCAGGGCCTCGGCGACGACGAAGTAGGCGCACGCCTCGACCTCGTCGGGTAGGCGGCGGGGCAGGTGGACACTCAACGTGGTCGGCACCCCGGATGTCGTCGCGCGCTGCACCACCGCCGACAGCGCCGCGTCGAGGCCGCGGTCGGCCAAAATCGTCGGAGCGATACCGCGGACCACGTTGCGCAGTTCCACGAGAGCGCTCTTCGCCTCGTCGTGGGCCTCGGCGATCAGCGCCTTGGCGGCGGGCAGATCGGTGTCGAGTTTCGTCTGGGCCAACCCGATCGTCATGGCCAGGGACACCAAGCGAGGTTGCACACCGTCGTGGAGGTCGCGTTCGATGCGGTGGCGTTCGGTCTGTGCCGAGGTCACCGCGCCCTGCCGTGCATCGGCCAGTGCGCTGACCTGGTATTGCAGGTGGGCGGTCGGCGATGGCGTCAGCAGCCAGCGGTCGATCGTGGCGTCGAGCGCAGGGGCGTAGACGAGCAGCGCGCCCGCGGCGACGAGCGCCACCACCGCGAGCAGCAACGCCACCGGTGTAGGGAGGAACGACAGGCCGGCATCGGCGTCGCTGTTGCCGATCGCGATCGCGGCAGCTGGTGCGAGGAAGGCGAACACCAGCAGGGCGACTGCCAGACCCGTGGCCAGGAGGTCGTAGGTCATGCGCAGGTAGTGGTGGGCCACCGCCTTCCAGAACCGGGCGCTGCCCAGGTCGAGCAGGATCTGGTGGGCCCAGCGTTGGAATCCGGTGTGTGGGGAGAGCCGGCGCGGCGGCACGCCGATGCCCATGCCGAACACCGCTTCGCTGCGCACCCGTTCGACGCGCTCGACGCCGCGCACCAGGTAGGTGAACACCACGGCGGCCAGGACGAAACCGATCACACTCGGGATCGAGGAGACGCCGATGATCAACAGCGTCAACGGAATCCAGAACCAGACGGTGGCGATCGCCGCGCCGGTGACCATCGAGGCCGTCGGCACCACGCCGATGGTCGTCGTGCGCGGAACCGGGGGTGGCGCCGCGATGTCGGGTGCCGACTCGATCGTCGTCTCAGCGGGTGCGGTCATGGTCACCAACCTAGGGATCTCGGCACGGGAGCGGGACGGCGTTTTCCCGCCAGTCCGGCGGGGGATAACCCCCGCCGCAACCTAGATTGGTCTGACCACTTGACCAACTGGCCGTGGGGCGGGCACAGTGTCGGGCATGGTGCTGCGCCCCGTGAACCGCCGTTCGGTGCCCGAGGACGTCTTCGACCAGATCGTCGCGGACGTGCTCAGCGGTGAGATGCAGCCGGGGGAAGCTCTGCCCAGCGAGCGGCGGCTCGCCGAGGTCCTCGGCGTCTCGCGCCCGGCCATCCGGGAGGCGCTCAAGCGCCTGGCGGCCGCGGGTCTGGTCGAGGTGCGCCAGGGTGACGCCACGACCGTGCGAGACTTCCGGCGGACCGCGGGCCTGGACCTGCTCCCCACGCTGCTGATGCGCGGCGGTGAGCTGGACCTCGACGTCGTGCGCAGCATCCTCGAGACACGCCTGCACAACGGGCCGAAGGTCGCCGAACTCGCGGCCCGCCGCGGCGGCCCGCACGCGCGCGAGATGCTCGACCAGGTTCTGACCGCCTTGGCCGAGGAAACCGATCCCGTTGCCGCGCAACGTCATGCACTCGACTTCTGGGATCACATCGTCGACTGCGCAGACTCGATCGCGTTCCGGCTGATGTTCAACACGCTGCGCGCCACGTACGAACCCGTGCTGCCCGCCCTGGCCGCGGTGATGACCGCCGAGGTCGAACGCGTCGACGACTACCGAGACCTGGCCGGCGCCGTGATCGCCGGAGACGCCGGTGCGGCGTCGTCACACGCCCGGCGTCTGCTCGAACCGGCGACCACAGCCCTGCTCACCGCTCTGGCACACCTGGAGGAGAAGCCTTGACCAGCGCACCCGTCCGCCCCACCCGCCGACAGTTCACCCTCGGCGACGCCGCACGCGAATTCGCGGCGCATCCGTCTCCGTGGATGATCGGCACGACGCTGGCCGCCGCACTCACCGCGCGTCTCTACCTCGGGGATTGGACGTGGACCGACGCGGTGGTGCCCGTCGTGATGCTCGCCGTGTTCCCGTTCTTCGAATGGGTCGTCCACGTGTGCATCCTGCACTGGAAGCCCCGCCGCATCGCCGGACTGCGCATCGACTCCCTGTTGGCGCGCAAGCACCGCGAACACCACGTCGACCCGCGCGATGTCGCGTTGATCTTCATCCCGTGGCCTGCGCTGCTGTGGGTGTTGCCCGTGTCGGTCGCGATCGCGCTGCTGGCGTTTCCGCGACCCGCCCTGGGTCTGACGTTCCTGACGTTCCTGGCCGTGCTGGGGCTGTGCTACGAGTGGTGCCACTATCTGGTGCACAGCGACTACAAGCCGAAAACGGCTGTCTACCGGGCAGTGTGGCGTAATCATCGGCAGCACCACTTCAAGAACGAGCACTACTGGTTCACCGTCACGAGTGCCGGCACCGCCGACCGGGTGCTGGGTACGTGCCCATCCCCGACCGCGGTCGAGACGTCACCGACCGCCAAGAACCTGCACGGCCAGCCCACCTAGGTGCTGACCCCTCGCATGTCAGAATCGCGGCGTGCAAATCGGGATGACGATGCCGGTGATGGAGCCCGACCTGGACAGTGCGACGCTGCGGGCGTGGGCGCGGCTGGTCGACGACGGGCCGTTCTCGTCGTTGTGCTGGGGTGAGCGCATCGCGTTCGACAATCCGGAGAGCCTGACTCTGCTGGGCGCCCTGGCCGCGTGGACGGAGCGGGTGCGGCTGGTGACCACGGTGGTGATCCCGCAGCTGCACGACCCCGTCATGCTGGCGAAGGCTCTCGCGACCGGCGACCTGCTGTGCGACGGGCGGTTGACGGTCGGGATCGGTGTGGGCGGGCGGCACGAGGACTACCGCGCTGTCGGCGCCGACCCCGCGACCCAGACGATGCGCCAGCTCGCCGACCGGGTCGCTGTCATGCAGCGGGTGTGGGCGGGGGAGAACGTCACGGACGCGACGCTGCCGGTGGGGCCACCGCCCGTGCAGTCCGGCGGACCCGAGTTGCTGGTGGGCACAACGGGTCCGAAGACGCTGCGCAGCGCCGCGGGCTGGGCTTCGGGCCTGGCGGGCATCAGCCTGGATCTCGATACCGCGGCGCAGAACGAGCTGTTCGACGTCGCGCGCGCCGCATGGCGCGACGCCGGCAAGCCGGCACCGCACCTGGCCACCTCGTTCTGGTTCGCGATCGGGGAGGGGACCGCACCTCGCGAACAGGTGCATCACCACCTGCGGCGGTACATGAACTGGATACCGGCCGAGATCGTCGACGCGATGGCCCCGACGACGGGCTGGGCCGGCACCCAGGACGAATTACGTGTCGTGCTCGGCCGATTCGCCGACATCGGCACCGATGAGATCCACCTGATCCCGACCAGTACCGACATCGATCAGCTGCGCCAGGTGGCCGAGGTGGTGTCCGACCTCAGCTGAATGCCGGGGAGTCGGTGGAGGCACGACCACGGCCCTTGCTCAGCGTCGCGAGCAACTCTCGGTAGGGACCGACGAGATAGGCGGTGTCGCCGGCATGCAGCTGCGAGTCGCGCCGCGG
Organism: Mycobacterium sp. PSTR-4-N; assembly: GCF_022348085.1. Taxonomy (GTDB): domain Bacteria; phylum Actinomycetota; class Actinomycetes; order Mycobacteriales; family Mycobacteriaceae; genus Mycobacterium. Next base: position 45,154 of record NZ_JAKRFN010000026.1, read on the forward strand.
GTGCAGTTCACGGGCGCCATCGCTGCCGACGATCGCGATCACCCGGGTCTGTGTCGAGAGCTCGGCCATCCGGATGCCGTCCAGCTCGCTTCCGGGATCCACCCGTACCCCGCCCACCATGAACGACGCCTGGCCGACCGAGAACGTGCCGAACACGGTGAGGCCCAGCGCCGCCCCGATGAACCACGGTGCGGACAGCTCGACGGTCGACAGCACGGTGTCGAAACCGAACCGGTGCGCGACCGCGGCGCCCAGCGCCCGATCGAAGACCCGCAGCACGACCGGCGCGGCGGTGCTGGCCCTGAGCTGCTCGCGGGAGACGATGGCCGTCTCGATGTTCACCACGTCGTCGTCGGTGAGCACCGCCACCGCCGTGGCGTCGTCGATGCGCGCCGCGTGCAACGTCGAGGGCAGCGTGGCGTCACCGAAGATCACCGGGATGCCCCGGTCGGCAGCCGCGGACAGATAACGGTTCTCGTCGTTGAGCTCGATGACCGCGACGTCGTGGCCGGCGGCCTTCAGATCGGCGGCCACCCGGATGCCGAACGATCCCAGGCCCACCACGATCATGTGGCGCTCCAGTTCGCGGACCTTGCGTCGACCCGCCGAGTACGCCAGGCGCCGCGACAGCAGCAGGTCGGCGACGAAGGCCATCAGCACGGCCGTGGTGGTGATGCCGGCGAACATCAGCACGATGCTGAACAGGCGCAGCCACGTCGGCTGGTCGCTGAAGCTGAAGTCGCCGTATCCCACGGTCGCGATGGTCTCGGTGGAGAAGTACAGCGCGTCGACGAAGCTCATCCCGGGCTTGTCGTAGGCGAACCACAGCAGGAGCGTCGATCCGATGAGCAGGCTCATCGACACCGAGAGGGCGCGATAGAAATTGGGGTTGACGTCTTCGCGAAAAGCGCGCGCCGCGTTGGCTATTCGGGTCATCGCAGAGCGGCGGGGATGGGGGCGGGCCGCGGTGTCGGGGTCGTCGAACTCGCCGGTGTCGCCGATGACCGCCACCCAGTCGCCTTCGTCGACGTGCAGGTCCCGCCCCGGGCAGGCGACCACTGCGCCCGGGGTGGAACTGTGCTCGCCGTGCACGACGGCGACCGGGGCGAGGTCACCGTGGATCTCGCGCAACGTGCCCGCGCGGGTCACCGCGGTGCCCGACACGACGAATCGGAGGTCACCCGCGGCGATCGAGTGCGTCGTGCGGGCAAGGCACCGCTCCACGACCGACGGCGCAGCGAGGTCGGCGACGTCGAGGACCGCGCCCGGCCCGTTGCCCGCCGCCATCGCCTCCCGCAACACGGTGTTCGCCAGGCGGGCCACGACCCGCACGGTGGGACTGAATCGCCGCGCCAGCAGCGCCATCTCGAGATTCTTCGCGTCGTCCGGCCCGGCACACACGACGGCGGTCGCCGTTGCGACGCCGGCCGGGGTGAGTTGATCGGGCTGATCGATCACCGTCACTGTGGCGCCGGCGCTGCGCAGCTCCTCGGCGATGCGCACCGCCAGTGCGTCACCACCGCTGACGATGGTGTGGCTGCCGGCCATTGCAGCAGGGTACGCAATGCGCCGCTACCCGGCAGGATTTAGACGGTGACGACCTCGTAGTCGCCGAGCTGACCCACCAGCGTGTGCAGGTGGTCCTGCGCAGAACCCAGTGTCTGCTCGATGGCCGTCAGCCGAGCGGCGTAGTGGCCCACCGGATACTCGGCGGTGACGCCGATACCGCCGTGCAGCTGGATCGCCTCCTGGGCGATGTGGCGGCCGGACCGGCCGATCTGCACTTTGGCACGCGCGGCGATGGTCGCAGACAGGTCACCGTCGGCGATCGACATGGCGGCGTACAGCGCCATGCTGCGGGCGAGCTCGAGCGAGACGTACATGTCGGCGGCGCGTTGGGTCAGCGTCTGGAACTTGCTCAGCGTGACGCCGAATTGCTTGCGCTGCGTGAGGTATTCGGTGGTCAACCGCAGAGCCTCCTCCATGGCCCCGAGAGCCTCGGAGCACAGGCCCGACGAGAACCGCGCCAGTGCACGCTCGACGGCTTCCGATGCGTCGACCGCATCACCGAGCGGCTCGGCCGAAGCGGCGTCGAGGTCGATCTCGGCGCCGCGCTGTCCGTCGAAGGTCTTGTAGGGCTTGCGTGAGACCGCCGACCCGTCGACCAGGAACAGCCCCGTGCCACCGTCGGGCAGCGCGGCCGTGACCACCAATGTGTCGGCGCTGTCGCCGGCCAGCACCGGATTCTTGGTGCCACTGACCGTCCACCCGTCGCCGGCGCGCGCGGCGGTGGTCTTGACCGTCGCGGTGGGTCGGCGCATGCCCGGCTCGGTGTGGGCGAACGCCAGCAGCCGCTGACCGCCGGCGACCTCGTCGAGCAGCGCGCGTTGCTCGTCGTTGCCGACCTCCGCGATCACCGCGCCCGGACCCAGCGCAGCGTGCAGTATCGGCTCAGGTGCCAGCCGGCGGCCGGCTTCGACGAGCACCGCGTGGATCTCGAGCTGCCCGCCGGCATCCTCGTCGAAGCCGAGGCCGAGAACCCCGGTTTCGGCGAGCTGGTTCCACACGTCGCGGCTCCAGCCTTGATCGGTGTCGAGCACCTTGAGACGGCTTTCGATGTCGTACGCACGCGTGAGCATCTCGCGAGTGGTGTCGCGCAGCAGGGTCTGTTCTTCACTGAACTGGAAGTCCATGGGTTCGCCTTGTCTCTACAGTCCGAGGATGGTCGACGAGATGATGGTGCGCTGCACTTCGTTGCTGCCGCCGTAGATGGAGGTCTTGCGGTAGTTCAGGTAGCGCGGTGCACTGTGCTGCGCCCACTGCGGGGACGCGATGTCGGCGTCGCTCCCGAACGGCAGGATGTCGGATCCGGCCACCTCCATCATGAGCTCGGTGGCGACCTGCTGCAGCTGGCTGCCTCGCAGCTTGAGCACCGACGACGCGGGGTTGGGCTTGCCGCCCTTCGAGCCCGAGGCCACCCTCATCTGGGTCAATTCCAGTGCGAGCACGTCGTTCTCGGCCTCCGCGAGCCGCGCCGCGAACAGCGGATCCTCCAGCAGGCCATTGGCTTTGGCGTGCTCCTTGACCTCCGCGAGGCGCACCTTGGTACGCCCGACCTGGGCGATGCCCGTTCGTTCGTTACCGAGCAGGAACTTCGCATAGCTCCAGCCCTGGTTCTCCTCACCGACGAGATTCTCAGCGGGCACCCGGACGTCTTCGAAGAACACCTCGTTGACCTCGACGCTGCCGTCGACGAGCTTGATGGGGCGCATCGTGATGCCGGGGGTGTCGAGATCGATCAGCAGGAACGAGATGCCGGCCTGCTTCTTCGGGGCGTTGGGATCGGTGCGCACCAGGCAGAAGATCCAGTCCGCGTACTGGCCGAGCGTGGTCCAGGTCTTCTGGCCGTTGACCACGTAGCTGTCGCCGTCGCGCGTCGCCGTGGTGCGCAGCGAGGCGAGGTCGGAGCCCGCCTCTGGTTCGGAAAAGCCCTGGCACCACCAGATGTCGAGGGCGGCCGTCGGCGGCAGGAAGCGCTCCTTGACCGCTTGGGAGCCGAACTCGGCGATCACCGGCCCGACCATCTTGGCGTTGAAGTTCAGCGGCTCCGGCACGCAGGCCAACTGCATCTCGTCCAACCAGATCTGGTGCTGGGTCGGCGTCCAGTCCTTGCCGCCCCATTCGACCGGCCAGCTGGGCACCGCGAGGCCGTGGTCGTTGAGGATCTTGTGCGTGGTGACGATGTCTTCTTTGGTGATCTCCACACCGGCGCGGCTGCGTTCCCGGATCTCGGCAGGGATCTCCGTCCGGTAGAAGGTGCGAAGCTCGTCGCGAAACTCGGCTTCGCTGGGTGTCAGTGCCAGCTGCATGGCGGCCTCCTGCTCCATCGATGGACTCCCTGCAGACTAACCACTTGGTTGGCAGCCCCTCCGCGCAGTGCGGGCGATGTCATTTCTGCGTGCGATTCACTGCTTGCGGCCTCACCCGGACGCGTAACCTCTCGAGGTGTTCGCACAGCGTCTGAAGAGGGGATTGGACATGCGCAGACTCGCGAGGACAGTCGGGGCCTCGGCCCTGATCGTCGGCTCACTACTCGGGGCGCCGACCGCCGCGGCGGCACTGCTCGCCAACCCCGCTCCGGCGCCGGCACCGGCGCCCACGCCCGAGCGCCCGACGGTGCAGCTGCTCGACTGCTACGGGTCCACCGGCTGGATGGGGTGTGGCCCCGGTTGGACCTGGCGCGACGGCTGGCGCGGCTTCGCGTGCTATCCCTGCTGACCCGACGACCCTCGAACACCGCGGAGACACGCATGAAACTTCCTGCCATCTCGCTCGGGGGATTGGCCGCCGCGTCGGCCGTCCTCACCCTCGGTCTCGGGACAGCCGCAGCCGCACCGGATTACGGGACGCTGCCCGTCAACCCGAACGTGACCACCGACTCGACGGCCTATGTACCCGTCCCGCCGGTGCTCGACCCCGGCGGCCAGCAGGGCGTCGAACAGGTTTTCAACCACCGGGACGGCACGCGCGGGATCACGACGAAGATCCTGGTGCTGTCGTCGCCGCAGGCGGCGACCGACGCGATGAACGCCTGGCGTGACGGCCTGGGTGGCGTGGTCGCCGATCCGAAGTCCGAGCCCGTCGATGTGGCTCCCGGCGCCATGTGGGCGACCGGGTTGTCGCCCAACGGGTCGCAGTCCGTCGGCGTGCTGATGTTCACCCGGGGGAACGCCGCGGTCGACGTGGAGTTCGACGGTCCGGCTAACGATCCGGTTCCGGCCGACCTCGCCACGCAGTACGGCAAGGACCAGGTGGCGGCGCTCGATCAGCAGCTGGGGGCGTAGCCCGGCGTTCGTTCACGCCGAACGCACGGTTTCTGAGGGGCTCACTCGCGTTTCGCGTCACAATTCGTACACTCGGCGGCCGCCGGTTGTCGGTGCTCGCCGATACGGTGACCCGCACTGTGATGAATGCTGAGATCGCGGACATGCGCCGGTGAGCGTGCCGGAGAAGCGCGCTGATGTGTGGGAATCTGTGTCGGTGGCGCGCAGATCCGACCTGTCCTCCGCGGATGTCGTCGCCAAGGCGCAGCGTTTCCCGCGGCTGCGCTACATGGGGTCCAAGTACCGACTGCTGCCGCACCTGGAACGCGTGTTCGCCGAGATCGGCGGGGAAACCGCCGTCGACGCCTTCTCGGGGTCCGGGGTGGTGTCCTACCTGCTCAAGGTGCAGGGCTTCGCGGTCACGTCGAACGATTTCCTCAACTTCCCGGCGGTCATCACGGCGGCCACGGTGCAGAACTCGTCCGTACGGCTCGACCAGGAGCTGATCGACACGATCTGCGGGCCGCCGGCCGACGATCGCGACTTCATCCAGCGCACCTTCGACGGTCTCTACTTCACGCCGGAGGATCGCCGGTTCCTCGATTCGGCGTGGTCGCACATCGACACGTTGAGGGGCCATCGGCGCGATCTGGCGATCTCCGCGCTGGTCCTGTCCGCGGCGCGCAAGCAGCCGCGCGGGGTGTTCACGTTCACCGACGGCACCAAGTACGCCGACGGGCGCCGCGACCTCAAACTGACGCTGCGCGAACACTTCCGCGAACGCGCGCTCGACTACAACGCGACGGTGTTCAGCAACGGCGCCCGCAGCCGAGCGCGCCGCGGCGATGTGTTCGAGATCCCGGACAACGCACCGGATCTGGTGTATCTCGACCCGCCCTACGCGCCGCCCAGCGACGACAACGACTACATCAAGCGCTATCACTTCCTCGAGGGTCTGTCGGTCTACTGGCGCGACGTCAGGATCATGGAGAACACGAAGACCAAGAAGCTGGAGAAGCGGTTCACGCCGTTCGCCTACAAGCGCACGATCGAGGACGCGTTGCTCCGGTCGTTCGAGCATTTCGCCGACGCGGGTGCGATCGTGCTGTCGTACTCGTCGAATGCGATTCCGGGAGCGACGCGCATCCGCGACCTACTGGGCAAGGTCAAGCCGTCGGTCGAGATGATCGCGATCGATCACAAGTACAGCTTCGGCACGCACGTGGCGGCCGCCCGGCGTGACGTGAGCGAGTACCTGTTCATCGGGCGGGACTGATGAGCAGTGCCGTCGCCTTCGACGATTACGTGGCGTCGCTGGGACGGCTGACCGCGATCGTGGATCCGACGGCGGCGACGCCGGAAGCCGAGGCGATCAGCGAGGCCGTGGCCAGCCTGGAAGACCTGCCCGACATCGACGCAGCGACTCTGGCCTGGTGGGCGCGGCACAATCCGCAGTCAGTGCATGTGCTGGGGCTGACCGTCGGGCTCGGTCAGGAGAAGCTCAAAGCGGCGGTCACCACCGAGTTCGGCACGGCCGGGTTCGTGACGCTGGCGCGACAGCGCCCGGCGGAGCTCATCGCAATGCTCGACGAACAGTTCGATCTGCTGCGGTTGCTGCGCATGCAGCGCAACCGCACGTACACGCTGGCCGATGTGTTGATCGCGCGCGCCGGGCCGCGGGCGACCGCGTCAGGGGGACAGGCGTCCGGTCGCAGGATCGAAGACGAAATCTCGTCGATAGCAAGCGATCTCGGCTTGCCGCATACTCAGCGATCCCGATTCACCGGCCGTCAGGGGCGAACGGCGCCGGCCGACCTGATCGTGCCCGATGCCGACAACGCATCGATCGTCGTCGCGGCCAAGGGCTTCGACTCCACCGGCAGCAAGCTCACCGACGCGGTCCGGGAGATCGAGGAGATGGCCGAGGTGCGGCTTCCGCGCCAGTTCGTGTTCGCAGTGATCGACGGTATCGGCTGGCACCGGCGCAAGGCCGACCTGAAGAAGATCCACAGTTTGTGGGCGAATGACCACATCGACGGCATGTACACGTTGGCGAGCCTCGATCAGTTCCGCACCGATCTGCGCGACGCCGCGACGCGGCTCGGACTGGGCGCGGGGTAGGCGCGCATTCATTCGTCAGCGCTGCAGCATGGCCCGGCGCTGTCGGAGTCGAGGCGGTCCGGTGGACCCGGTATGATTCCGAAAGCCACTGCGTAGCAATCGATGATTGCAGACCATGTTCTTCCGCTGCCGTTGTTCGCGGATGTCATCATGAGCCTCCCGTCGTCGTGGCCGGTTGTGGCGCTGCTGATGACGATGCCGCGGCCGCGGCGACGCGGGTATCCGCTGATCGGTTCGTGAGGAGGGGGAGTATCGGTCCCCCCGATTGGTGGACAGAAGTGCGTGGCATTCGCGTCTTTCACGGCGGCTGGTACTCCGATCGCGTTTGCGGCATCCGAACACCGAGCTGAATTCAGTGCGTGCGGTTCCATCACGCCGGGCCACCGATTACGTCAGCCCCACGTTCCCTTGCCGCCGGCCGACTTGGTCGACGCAGACGTGGATAACCGAAAGCGCCTACGAGCTGAGAGTCTGGCGGGGGTTACATCCGTAATGTTGTCGGTAGTACTCGGCAAATCGCCCGGTGTGGCAGAAGCCCCAGCGGCGGGCGATGGTGGCGACTGTGGTGACGGCGCGATCGGCGGCGACGAGTTCGAGATGCGCATTGTGCAATCGGACCCGCCTCAAGTACTCGATCGGGGTGCAGTCGCGATGCCTGCGGAACATGTACTGCAACGCGCGGGTGGTGACGAAAATGTGGTTCGCAATGTCGGAGACGGTGATATCGGTGTGCGCGTGGTCGTCGATGTAGGCAACGGCGCGTCGGAGAAGCGCTGGTGTGGAATCGCGCCGGTCCTCGATGGTCGGGTCCAGCAAGGCATTGCTGGGAAAGCTGGCGAGCATGGTCGCGGCGAGGTGCCGGGCGACCGTACCGACCAACAGCGGGCTGTGTGTGGCGTCCGCACTGGTCACAATTCCGTCGAGCACATAGTCGATCGTCTGGGCCATCATTCTGTTCGCGGCGGACGACACCGGCATCCCCCCTGTGAGCCGAACGAGTTCGGGAGTGTTGCCGGCCCGGGGTGCCGTCGAAGCTACGGCGCTGAGCACACTCCGATTGATCTGTATCAGGTCGAAGTGCCCGTGAATGATGTCGCCCACCAACGGTACGCGTTCTCGCCACGCTATCGCTGTTGTCGTTCCCGTCGGACACAGGTCACCCATACCGGACGTCTGCTGATGCCGGAGAGAGCCCGACCGCACACGACACAGGACGATGCCATGGATGGGGTCGGCCTCGTAGCGACAGCGATAGCTGTGTCGGAACTGGTCGAACGCCATCGACCCGAGCTGTGACCGCATGGCCCATGTATGGGTGGGTCGATCAGGACTTCGCGCGAATTTCGTTCTCGTGTAGTACGCGCTCACCGCGTTCTCTGCCTCGTCGAGGTCGTCCGTGTCGATGATGACATTGCGTGACATCGGATTCATTCCCGAGCAGATGTCGTCAGGGCGTCGTGACAGAGTGACGTTCATCTGAGCTCCTCCTCCCGCGGGCGCATGACCTAGCCGAACCCAAGAGCACAAGAATCAGCTCCCAGGACGCCCAATACTTGATCCCGCAGGCGTGAAGTTGCTGCTCGAGTTTCGACCCGCGGTGCCAAGTCTCCGCCTGGGCCCGGCTGACCGGGTGTTCGACAGGCGATCAGGATGTCGCGCGGCGTGTGAGGCATATCAGTGAAACATCCGCTGTCCGAACATGTTCAAGCCGATTGCGGTTCGTGCGAATCGCAGCGGATGACCCGGGTAGCCGGTTTCTCGGAGCGCGGGGAAAAGCTCTTGCCGACACCTACCGCCGGCCACTGCCGCTTCATTGCGAAGCAGCCGTGCGTGTTCCATTCCACCGCACAGATGAGGAAAGCAAATGATGGGAACAGCGAAGTTCATGATCGGCTCCGTGTTGAGCGGAACGGCACTGGCGATGACGGGCGCCGGCGTGGCTGCGGCGCAGCCCGCATCGGAAAATGTGAATGTGACGGTCGACGCCGTGATCATTCGGGAGAACACCAGCCCCGGGGACGCTGCGCGGATATCCGCCGCGATTTGCGGTGACAGCCCTGCGGAGGTGACCGCAATGGCACGGACCGTCGACACCACCGGCGCACCACAAACCGTGTGCGACGTGCCAGGTGGCGCTGTCGTGCTGACCAAGTACGGCCAGAACGACGGCAACGTCCCGGCCAATCCGGGCCACGGTGCGCAGGCTCCGGCTCCGCCGGCAGGCGGTGCCCCCGGTCCAGCCGCTCCGGCACCCAACCCTCCGAGCGGCCACTGAGGAAACCGCGGGAGCATGTCGCCCGACAGGACGTCGGGCGACATGGCTCCTGCGGGCCGTCGCGGAGGCGGAGCGGCACCACTTGTCCCCGCAGGTCCAATTGGCCCGTCGGAATTCGTCGCGTGGCACCCATTCGCCCGGCCTGCGTGCGCGTGCACAGTGGGGCGGGACCGCGGGGCTGGAAAGAAGGCTGAACCGTCTTCGATCCTCGCGAGGCCCAGGCGTTGGGGCTTGGTTGCAAACATTGGCCGGTCGAAGCCATCAACGTTGCAGGCCAACGCGATTCCTGAGAGATGCACTGTGAAAGCGCATGAATCGTCACCATGAGAAAAGGATCCGCAGTTGTGTTCATCGTCGCGCCTCGCCGACCTGCCCCATCGATCTGCCGCCCGGCGGCTGGCCTCCATCCGCGCCGGGAGACTGTCTGCGGCCGCGACGAGGGTCACGAAGGTTGTCACCAAGCCCGAGTACGCAGTGGGGTTCCACGCGAGCTGGCTGCTGGTTTGGCTCATACCGGGCACGGTCGCGACCCTGCTGTGGTGGTCGGACTCGGTGGTCTGGGTTTCGTGGATGTCGCTCTACGCCATAGTGATCGGGCATTGGTCCTCGGTGCAGGCTGCCCTGGCAGACCGACGGGTGAAGCGGCAGCAGTCTGATGGATCCGGCAGCGCCACTCAGTGCGGTGACGCAGGGTGTCGGTGCGGTCGAGCTGGGATGTTGAAGGCCGACAGACGACCGTTAACGGCGGAGTAGGGCGTCCTGCGAAGCAGGCCGGACGCCGCGGGTGGCGGAAATGGTGCTGGCAGGACGAATCGATTCCCATGTTTTGGTCCCGTCGGGCGCAGGCGCTTGCGCGACTGAGTCGTCACAATCGTGGGCGTGCGCATCAGCGATCGGCCGCCACCGAGCGGTGATCGATGTGCCTTGATGTGGACTGCGAATGCAGGCCGGAGCCGAGGTGAGCACACCGGCACCCCTGGAGGCTCGGCGGCCCCAGGCCGACCCGTTCGGGGCTCGCACTTCTTCCTGTCCGCCAGGTGTTACCCGGCCGACACCGGAATCCTCAGTGGAAATCCACACACGTTTCACCGCTGAGAAGTTCCTTGCATGTGTGCGTTTCGGTCGTGCCTGACTCGGTCGACCAACCAGTGTCGCCGCTGCCGAAAAAACGGTCGGCCGGCCTCAGCGCGAACACAGAAACAAATTGTCTCGCAATTGTTTAGCGCCGAAGTGCAGGGGCACCATCCCCCCGCACCAACTCACCGGAGGAGAGAAAACTATGAAAGGCATCGTGTACGAGGGACCGCGCCAGGTCAGCGTCAAGGACGTACCTGACGCAGAAGTCGAGCGGCCCAGCGACGTGTTGGTGAAGATCACCGCAACCAACATCTGTGGCTCGGATCTGCACATGTACGAAGGCAGAACCGACTTCGAGACCGGCCGCTGCTTCGGCCACGAGAACCTCGGTGAAGTCGTCGAGGTCGGAGACGGCGTCGACAAGGTCAAGATCGGTGACCGGGTAGCCATACCGTTCAACGTTTCGTGCGGGTTCTGCAAGAACTGCGAGCGAGGATTCACCAATTACTGCCTCACCACCCAACCCGAACCGCACATGGCCGGGGCGGCTTACGGCTTCGCCGACATGGGGCCGTGGCAGGGCGGCCAGGCGGAACTGCTGCGTGTGCCCTATGGCGACCACAACTGCCTGCGGTTGCCCGAAGATTCGGTGGACAAAGAGAACGACTATGTGATGCTCGCAGACATTTTCCCGACGGGATATCACGCCACGGAGTTGGCCGGGGTCGTACCGGGTGACTCCGTGGTGATCTTCGGGTCGGGACCAGTCGGTCTCATGGCCGCTTTGTCCGCGGCGGTCAAGGGCACCTCCAAGGTGATGGTGGTGGATCGCCATCCCGACCGGTTGAGACTTGCCGAGGAGATCGGCGCCATCGCCATCGACGACTCGAAGGTAGACCCGGTGGAGGTTGTGATGGACGAGACCAAGGGCCTGGGTGCCGACCGCGGGTGCGAGTGCGTGGGCTACCAGGCGCACGACCCGCAGGGCACCGAGCATCCGAACATGACGCTGAACAGTTTGGTGAAAGCGGTTCGCTTCACCGGGGGCATCGGCTCCGTCGGTGTGTACGTCCCCCAAGATCCGGGCGGCGCAGACGAATTGGCCAAGAAGGGTGACGTGGCCTTCGACTACGGCCTGCATTGGTTCAAGGGCCAGACCCTCGGTAGCGGACAGTGTCCGGTCAAACGGTACAACCGGCGCCTGCGCGATCTCATCGCAGGTGACAAGGTGAAGCCGTCCTGGATCGTCTCGCACAATCTCTCCCTGGACGAGGGCCCCGAGGCCTACCAGCACTTCGATAGCCGGGACGAGGGCTGGACCAAGGTCGTGCTGCACCCGAACGGGTCGAGCAAGCAGAAGGCCGGCGCGGGCGCACGCTGACCCATCCACGGCATCACATCGGTACTGACGACCGACGACGTGCCGCACGGGCACGCCGTCACCTCACAACGAAAGGAACTCACAGTGGCAGACCAATTGCGCGGCAGGCGAATTGCGATTCTGGCCGCGGACGGCGTGGAACGGGTGGAACTGGAACAGCCCAGACAGGCTCTGCACGACGCCGGAGGCACCACCGATCTGCTGTCGTTGCACGACGGCGAGATTCAAGCGCGCGACCACGACCTGGAATCGGCAGGTACGTTCTCCGTGGACGGCTTGGTGGAGTCGGCGTCGGTCGACGACTACGACGGGTTGTTGCTGCCTGGCGGCACGGTGAATCCGGACCAGCTGCGAATGAATTCCGCCGCGGTCGCGTTCGTCCGCGACTTCATGTCCGCGAGTAAGCCGGTCGCTTCGATATGCCACGGACCATGGACGCTGATCGAGGCCGGCGTCGCGAGCGGCCGGACGCTCACCTCGTACCCGAGCATCCGCACCGACCTGCGCAATGCCGGCGCCAACGTCGTCGACGAGGAGGTGGCGCGGGACGGGAACCTGATCACCAGCCGATCGCCGGACGACCTCCCCGCCTTCTGCGCGGCGATCGTGGACTTGTTCAGTTCGGCCGCACAGCCCGCCGGCGCGGGGAGCGGCTCGTGAGTACCCCGGTCAGCAAGGTTGCGCAGGCGGGTCTGAACGTCGCCGGTCAGCTGGCCCGCCAGCTGCAACGCAGGCTCGCCGGCGAAACGTCCCAGGCCGCAGACCCCGAGCCGCGTTCGCGGTGGCGCAGTGTGACGATCAACAGGCCTGCGGAGGACCTCATGCCGGGCGGCCGGGTGCCCGAGCCCCTCGCCGCGCTCGGCGACCGCATCGAAGTGCACGTCCGCACCGCTCCCGGCGGGAAGGGCACGGAACTCGCCGCGCGGCTGCGCCAGGCGGAGCCCAGTGGGCCCGGGTCGGTTGCCAGCCGCGTGTCGGGAGACGACCCGCGCCAGCAGCTCCGGTCGGCCCTGCGTCAAGCCAAACAACTGATCGAAGTGGGTGAGGTGCTGCGGGTCGACCCCGTACCGCACGGCACCCGCAGCGCCGCCCCGACCGGCAAACTGGTCGAGTTGGCGACCCGCCGCGCAGGTGGGGAGGGAGTCCTGTGAAGGCCCTCTGTTGGACAGGAGTCAACGAGACGTCGGTGGAGACCGTCGACGACCCCGAAATCCTCAACGATCACGACGTGATCCTCCGGGTCAGGTTATCGACGACGTGCGGGTCGGACCTCCACCTGCTGGGCGGCTACATCCCGACCATGCGCGCCGGCGACGTACTGGGACACGAGTTCATGGGCGAGGTGGTGGAAGTCGGCCCGGCCGTCCGCAACCATCAGGTGGGTGACCGAGTCGTGGTCTGCTCGTTCGTCGCCTGCGGACAGTGCTGGTACTGCCAGAACCAGCTGTTCTCGTTGTGTGACAACGGCAATCCCAACCCTGCACTCACCGAGGCGATGTGGGGGTCTGCGATCGGCGGATGCTTCGCGTACAGCCATGCGCTGGGTGGGTACGCCGGCAGCCACGCCGAATACATTCGCGTGCCCTATCCCGACCATGGTGCATTCACCGTGCCGGAGGGGGTTTCGGACCTGGCGGCGCTGTTCGCCTCCGACGCCGCCCCGACCGGGTGGACCGGCGCTGACGGTGCCGGCGTCGCTCCCGGCGACATCGTCGCCGTGTGGGGCGCGGGCGGGGTGGGGCAGATGGCTGCGCGCGGCGCAATGCTCATGGGCGCAGAGCAGGTCATCGTCATCGACCGGTTCCCCGAACGACTTGGGCAGGTGCGCACACACATCGGCGCTGAAACACTGGACTACTCCAAGGACAGCGTCTTGGCCGAGCTGAAGGAGCGCACCGGCGGCCGTGGCCCCGACGTGGTGATCGAGGCCGTCGGGATGGAAGCGCACGGCACGGGCCCGGCGTATCTCTACGATCAGGTGAAGCAGCAACTACGCCTGCAGAGCGACCGGCCCACGGCACTCCGCGAGGCCGCCTACGCATGCCGCAAGGGTGGCAGCATGTTCATCCTGGGCGTATACGGCGGAGTCGTCGACAAGTTTCCGCTCGGTGCCATCATGAACAAGTCGATGACTGTGCGTGGGGCGCAGCAACACGGTCATCGCTACATTCCCAGGATCCTGCAGAACATGGCGGACGGGGAGCTGGACACCGAACATCTCGCCACCCACGTCATGCCGTTGGACCAGGGCCCGCAGGGCTACCGAATGTTCAAGAACAAGTCCGATGGCTGCGTCCGCGCTGTCTTTCGGCCCTCGGGGTGAGGTCTTCAGGGGTCGCAGACTCGTCATGAATAGGTTGTGACACTGCAGATGACGAGGTCCGGCCGATCGGTGGACAGCGGGCCGGACGGCCCGCTGATCAGCCGGCGAGAAGCGGGTTCCAGATCTGGCTGAGCGACGGATGAGGCGCTATGACGTGTCGCAGCACCGACAGGGGAACTTCGCCGACGACTGCGACGGTGGCGCCATGGACCAAGTCGGCGACATTCGGACCGACGAATGTGGCTCCGAGAAGTGTGTCGCGTTCGGCATCGATCACCAACTTGGCCTCGCCTTCGAAGCCGTCGCGCAGGATCAGGAGTTCTCCGAGACCACCGGGGTATGTCGCGCACCGCGTGGTGACGGCGAATCCCGCTGCGCGCGCGTCGGCTTCGGTGTAACCGACCTCCACCACCTGCGGGTCTGTGAAGATGATCTGAGGCAGTCGGCCGGTGTCCTGTGCGGACGATCCCGTCGCGTCCGGTGCGACGCCGCGTGCGCGACCGGCCACGACATCCGCCACGATGCCCGCGTGATACTGAGACACATGGGAGAGCAGCGCACGACCCGTCGTGTCGCCGATCGCGTACAGCCATTCACCACCGACTCCGGTCGCCGTGAGGTGATCGTCGACGGCGACGAACTCTCCCACCGGAAGATCCACGGTGTCCAGGCCCACGTCGTCGGTGTTCACCGAACGACCTGTGGCAACGACGATTTCGTCGGCCTCCAAGCGTGAGCCGGCGGCGACGATCGTGACACCGCCGGAATCGTTTCGCACGACCGACGTCACCGGCGTTTCGCAGCGGATCTCGACACCGCGGTCCTGCAGAGCGCGCAACACGCGCGCACCGACGAAGGGTTCGGAACCTCGCAGAAGGCCGGACCCGCGTGCCAACAGCGTGACCTCGCTTCCGAGCCCGGACAGAATGGTCGCGCTCTCCACGCCGACGACTCCGCCTCCGAGGACTACGGTTCTGTCCGGGACGCGCGTCATGGTCGCGAGTTCGCGGTTGGTCCATGGTGCGGCAGAAGGCAATCCGTCGATGTCCGGGATGAACGGGCGTGTCCCGGTGGCGAGTATGACGGCGTGTTCGGCATGAAGTCGGCGCTCGTGTCCGTCGGGATCGTTCACCACCACTGTGCGTTCGCCGTCGAGCCGACCTCGACCCCGGACCACCTCGATCCCGGCTTCGGTCAACCCGGCGACGAGGTCCCGGTCGACGAGGTGGTCGATCACCGCGTCTCGCTTGCTCAAGACAGCACCAACGTCAACGGTCTGGCTCGCCAAAACCTCGCGCACACCGGGTACGGCTTTGGCGAGGTCGAGAACCTCGATGGGCCTGATGAGCGTCTTGGTCGGGTTGCACGCCCAGTAGTGGCATTCGCCGCCGATCAACCGGTCTTCGATGACGGCGACGGCGAGTCCGTGGCCCGCGAGCCGAATGGCCGCGGTGACCCCGCCCGGGCCCCCGCCTATCACCACCACGTCGAATCGATCGGGATAGCTCATCGGGTCCTCCACATGGGTCATGCCGCCGAAAGTTCGGATCGGCTCGTGATGAAACGGCGGTGCTCGGGACGATCGGTCAGGCCTTCGCTGTCCTGTTCGGCGTCCGTTCTGGGTGAGGGGAGCGGGCGATCGCCGCGGCGGTGACGCCGAGAAGGGCGCGACGCAACGGGGCTACGTCGCCGGTGGCACCGGCGAGCAGCACGCCGCCCTGATAGGCCGCGAGCATCGCAGAGGCCAGAGTGTCGGCGTCGGAGCTCTCGGTCAGACCACCGTTGTCTGCGACGCGCCGAAGTCCCCTGGCCAGTAGCTCTTCCCATCGTTGGAATCCGGAAAGCAGCGCATGGCGTGCTGCTGTGTCGGACTCGCCGAGTTGGTGCACGAGTGACCCGATGGGGCAACGAATCGATGGTGCGGACGCGGCGTGGAAAGCCACGACTTCATCGCACCAGGCCTGCACGTCGGCAGGTGTCGACATCGACTCCAGAAACGGAGCGAGACCGGCGACGACCCGTTCGACCTGGTAGGCGACCACTTCGGCGACCAGGTCGGACTTGTCGACGAAGAAGTGGTAGAGCTGACTGCGCCCGACACCTGCGGCGGCGCCGATCTCGTCGAGCGTCGTGGTCCGAACACCCTGAGCGCCAAAGAGATCGCACGCTGCATCGAGGATGCGCGTCACGGTCGCTCGACCGCGATCCGTCGTCGGTGGCACCCTCACGACAGCCTCCTCCTCTCGCTCTCGACGTCTCTGTACTTGACAGTACATTCTTTGTATCGGACAGTACAGTTCTGGGCGGTTCGGTGACGGAGTGAGAGACGACATGTCTGCAGATGTTGGCGCGCCGGCAGCGCCGGATACACGGGGCTTCGCGAGGAGCCGCAGCACGGCGGTGACCGTCCGTGTCGGGATGTGGCTCGGGGTCGCCGTCGTGTTGTGCATGGCGACAGGATTGATCAGTCACCTCATACAACATCCACAGCCGTGGTTCTGGTGGCCCACGCGGCCGGTCTGGCTGTATCGCGTCACGCAGGGGCTGCACGTGATCAGCGGGATCGCCGCGATTCCGTTGTTGATGGTCAAGCTGTGGTCGGTGTGGCCCAAGCTCTTCGCCCGGCCTGTGATCGGAGGTGTGGCGCGCCAGCTCGAGCGACTGTCCATCCTCGTGCTCGTCGGCTCGATGATCTTCCAGCTGAGCACCGGCCTTCTCAACATCGCTCAGTGGTATGTGTTCGGATTCTATTTTCCGCCAGTTCATTTCGCGATGGCCTGGGTCGCCCTGGGGGCGGTTGCGGTGCACGTCGGTGTCAAGCTCCCGGTGATCCGTCGCGCACTCGGTGAGCCGATCGATGCAGGCGATGTCGCCGGTGGCGGCGCGGTAGGGGCGACCCGCCGCACCGTCCTGATCGGCGCTGCTGCGGCCACCGCGCTGGCGACCGTCGCGACCGCCGGTCAGACGGTGCCGTGGCTGAGACGGCTGTCGGTGCTCGCTCCTCGCTCCGGCGACGGCCCGCAGGGTGTGCCCATCAATCGGACGGCATTCGCCGCCGGTGTCGTGCGTGCCGCCCAGTCGCCGGATTACCGGCTGACGGTCGTCGGCCCCGCCGCCACTCGCAGTTTCACGCTGGCCGACCTGCAGGCCATGCCCCAGTCGACACGCGAATTGCCCATCGCCTGCGTCGAGGGATGGAGCGTCAATGCGTCGTGGACGGGTGTCGTACTCGCCGATCTCATTGCAGCGGTGGGTGGTTCGCCGGAATCCGCCGCGCGAATGATCTCACTGGAACCGCCAGGACCGTACTCGCGCACGATCCTGCCTGCGCCGCACGCCCGTGATTCGGCGACGCTGATCGCTCTGCGGCTCAACGGTGAGCAGCTCGACCTCGACCACGGTTACCCCTGCCGGCTCATCGCTCCGACGAGGCCCGGTGTCCTGCAGACGAAGTGGCTGACCCGAATCGAGGTGGTCGGCGAATGACGGGGCAGACCGCGTCGTCGAGTGCCGCGACCAACGCCCTACGGGGCGCTCTTGTGATCGCCGGAATCGTCAGCGCGTCCTGCGGCGTCTGGCTGCTCCTGGATCTGAACATCCAGACCCTCATCCGCATCGGCATATGGATTGCAGTCGGCGTGGCGGTCCATGACTTCGTGTTCGCCCCGGTCACCGCAGCGCTCGGCTACACCGGGCGCCGGGTGCTGGGGCGAGGCTGGTGGCCACCGATCGCCGTCGCTGCGATGTGCTCGGCCACCCTGGTCCTTCTTGCGATACCGGTCTTCGACACCCCGGGCGCCAAACCGGACAACCCGACCGTTCTCGACCGCGAGTACCCACTCGGCTTGAGCGTGTCACTGGCACTCGTGTGGGCCTGTGTGCCGGTCTACTACGCGATCTCCACCGTGGTGCGGCGTCGACGTTCGTGACGCCGACTGCCGGCAGGCGACGGTCTGAACGGGAATTCCCTGGCCGCGAAAAGTGCCCCCGGCAGGATTCGAACCTGCGGCCTTCTGCTCCGGAGGCAGACGCTCTATCCCCTGAGCTACGGGGGCGCGTGGTGATGCTGCGCCGATCGGGCGTGGTTAGCGTAGCGCATCCGTGCGGGGAAACGGATTCGGGGCATGAGGGGCCCAGACCATAGGATGGTCCCTCGTGACCCCCGCCGATCTGGCCGAACTGCTCCGCAGCACCGCTGCCGCGGTGCTCGATGCGCACGGCCTGGACTCCTCTGCACTGCCGGCCACCGTCACCGTGGAACGCCCCCGCAACCCCGAGCACGGCGACTACGCCACCAACCTGGCCCTGCAGCTCGGCAAGAAAGTCGGCGCCAACCCCCGCGAGCTGGCCGGATGGCTGGCCGCCGCACTCACCGAGCAGAGCGGCATCGCCGCCGCCGACGTCGCCGGACCCGGCTTCGTCAACCTCCGCATCGAGGCGGCCGCACAGAACGTGCTGGTTGGCGACGTCATCGCCGCCGCCGCGGGCTACGGGACGTCGGCCCAGCTCGCCGGCACGAAGGTCAACCTCGAGTTCGTCTCGGCCAACCCGACCGGACCCATCCACATCGGCGGCACCCGGTGGGCGGCCGTCGGTGACGCGCTGGGCCGGCTGCTGACCACCCAGGGCGCCGAGGTGGTACGCGAGTACTACTTCAACGACCATGGCGCGCAGATCGACCGGTTCACGAACTCGCTGATCGCGGCCGCAAAGGGTGAGCCGACGCCCGAGGACGGCTACGCAGGCACCTACATCGGCGACATCGCAGCACAGGTGCTCGCCCAGGAACCCGATGCGATGAACCTGCCCGACGAGCAGATGCGGGAGACCTTCCGCGCCATCGGCGTCAACCTGATGTTCGACCACATCAAGGCCTCGCTGCACGACTTCGGCACCGATTTCGACATCTACACCCACGAAGACTCGATGCACACCTCCGGCCGCGTCGACCAGGCGATCGCCAAGCTGCGCGACACCGGCGCCATCTACGAGAAGGACGGCGCCACCTGGTTGCGCACCACCGACTACGGGGACGACAAGGATCGCGTCGTCATAAAAAGCGACGGCAACCCGGCCTACATCGCCGGTGACCTCGCCTACTTCCTGGACAAGCGCCAGCGCGGGTTCGACCTGTGCATCTACATGCTCGGCGCCGACCACCACGGCTACATCGCGCGCCTGAAAGCCGCCGCTGCCGCTCTGGGCGACGATCCCGACACCGTCGAGGTGCTGATCGGTCAGATGGTGAACCTGGTGCGCGACGGTCAGCCCGTGCGGATGAGCAAGCGTGCCGGCACCGTGATCACGCTCGACGACCTCGTCGAGGCGATCGGCGTGGACGCCGCGCGCTACGCGCTGATCCGCAGCTCGGTCGACACGCCTATCGACATCGACCTGCAGCTGTGGTCCTCGGCATCGGCCGAAAACCCGGTCTACTACGTGCAATACGCGCATGCGCGGCTGTGCGCGCTGGCCCGCAACGCCGCCGACCTCGGCATCGCGCCCGACACCGCTCATCTGGATCTGCTGACCCACGACAAAGAGGGCACCCTGATCCGCAACATCGGCGAGTTCCCACGGGTGCTCGCCACCGCCGCAGCGCTGCGCGAACCGCACCGTGTCTCGCGCTATCTCGAGGATCTGGCGGGCGATTACCACCGCTTCTACGATTCCTGCCGGGTGCTGCCCCAGGGTGACGAGGAGCCCGGCGATCTGCACGCTGCGCGGCTGGCACTGTGCGCGGCCACCCGTCAGGCGATCGCCAACGGTCTGGGCATCCTCGGCGTCAGCGCGCCGGAGCGGATGTGATCGCCCACCCGGCCGGGCCCCGTCACGCTGAAGAGATTCACCACGCGGGCGCGCCGGCCCGGCCTCAGACCGCGGCCGATGTCGCGGCGTTGGCGCCGAATGTCTGGCCTCGCAACGCGGTTCGCGACGACGCCGGTGTCCTGACGATCGGCGGGGTTTCGGTGACCGACATCGCCGCCGAGTACGGCACCCCGGTGTTCGTCGTCGACGAGGACGACTTCCGTTCTCGCTGTCGCGAAATCGCGGCAGCTTTCGGGGGCGGCGACCATGTGCGCTACGCGGCCAAGGCATTCCTGTGCACCGAGGTCGCGCGCTGGGTCGACGAGGAAGGTCTGTCCCTCGACGTCGCCAGCGGGGGAGAGCTCGCTGTCGCCCTGCATGCCGGCTTCCCCGCCAATCGCATTGCGCTGCACGGCAACAACAAATCCATCGCCGAGCTGACCGCGGCGGTGCAGGCCGGGATCGAGCACGTCGTGGTCGATTCGATGATCGAGATCGGGCGGCTGGACGACATCGCCGGTGCCGCTGGTGTCGTCCAGGACGTGCTGATCCGCATCACCGTCGGCGTGGAGGCGCACACCCACGAATTCATCTCCACCGCGCACGAGGATCAGAAGTTCGGCCTGTCGCTGGCCAGCGGCGCCGCGATGGCCGCCGTGCGCCGGGTGTTCGAGGCCGATCACCTACGCCTGGTCGGCCTGCACAGCCACATCGGTTCGCAGATCTTCGACGTCGCGGGCTTCGAGCTCGCCGCGCACCGGGTCATCGGCTTGCTGCGCGACGTCATCGCCGAGTTCGGGGTCGACAAGACCGCACAGATGTCGATCGTCGACCTCGGGGGTGGGTTGGGCATCTCGTATCTGCCCTCGGACGATCCGCCGCCGATGGAGGATCTCGCCGCCAAGATCGGGGCCATCGTCGAGAACGAATCTGCCGCCGTCGGGCTGCCGGCACCCCGACTCGTCGTCGAACCGGGCCGGGCGATCGCCGGGCCCGGCACCATCACGGTCTACGAGGTCGGCACCGTCAAGGACGTCGCGATCGCGGCGGACCGGCAGCGCCGCTACGTCAGCGTCGACGGCGGGATGAGCGACAACATCCGCACCTCGCTCTACGGCGCCGAATACGACGTCCGCCTGCTCTCCCGCATCACCGAGGAGGCCCCGGTGCTCTCCCGGGTGGTCGGGAAACACTGCGAAAGCGGTGACATCGTGGTGCGCGACGCCTGGCTGCCCGGTGACGTGGCCCCGGGTGACCTGCTCGGGGTGGCGGCCACCGGCGCATACTGCTATTCGATGTCGAGCCGATACAACCTGATCGGCCGGCCGGCCGTGGTGGCCGTGCGCGACGGGCAGACCCGCCTGATCCTGCGCCGGGAAACGGTTGACGACTTGTTGAGTCTGGAAGTGAGGTAACGCGGTGAGCGACGCGATCGGGGTGGCCGTTCTGGGCCACGGCAACGTCGGTAGCGAGGTGGTGCGCATCATCGAGCGCAGCGCGGCCGACCTGACCGCGCGCATCGGCGCGCCGTTGGAGGTCCGCGGCATCGGCGTGCGCCGCGTCGCCGACGATCGTGGGGTGCCCGTCGACCTTCTCACCGACGACATCGACGGCCTGGTCTCGCGCGACGACATCGACATCGTCGTCGAGCTCATGGGCCCGGTGGAACCGGCGCGCAAGGCCATCCTGGCGGCACTGGAGCAGGGCAAGTCCGTCGTCACCGCCAACAAAGCGCTGATGGCGGTCGCGGCAGGCGAACTGGCCCAGGCCGCCGAGAACGCGCACGTGGACCTGTATTTCGAGGCTGCCGTGGCCGGGGCGATCCCGGTGATCCGTCCGCTGACCCAGTCGCTGGCCGGCGACACGGTGCTCCGGGTGGCCGGCATCGTCAACGGCACCACGAACTACATCCTGTCCGCGATGGACAGCACGGGCGCCGATTACGGCAGCGCCCTGGCCGACGCCGGCGCGCTCGGCTACGCCGAAGCCGACCCCACCGCCGACGTCGAGGGATACGACGCAGCGGCCAAGGCGGCCATCCTCGCCTCGATTGCCTTCCACACCCGGGTCACCGCCGACGACGTGTACCGCGAGGGAATCACGAAGGTCAGCGCCGCCGACTTCGCCTCGGCGCGCGCGCTCGGCTGCACGATCAAGCTGCTGGCGATCTGCGAGCGGCTCACCGATGACGATGGGCAGCAGCGGGTTTCGGCCCGTGTCTATCCCGCGCTCGTGCCGTTGACCCATCCGCTCGCGTCGGTCAACGGGGCCTTCAATGCAGTGGTGGTGGAAGCCGAGGCCGCCGGCCGGCTGATGTTCTACGGGCAGGGCGCCGGCGGTGCTCCCACCGCGTCGGCCGTGCTGGGTGACGTCGTGATGGCCGCACGCAACCGCGTGCAGGGCGGGCGTGGGCCCCGAGAGTCCAAGTACGCCAAGCTGCCGGTGGCGCCGATCGGCGACATCGCGACCCGCTACTACGTCAACATGAACGTCACCGACCGCCCGGGCGTGCTGTCGGCCGTCGCCGCCGAGTTCTCCAAGCGCGAGGTCAGCATCGCCGAGGTGCGTCAGGAAGGCATGGTCGACGAGGGCGGAACGCGCTGCGGCGCCCGCATCGTCGTGGTCACCCACCGGGCAACCGATGCCGCATTATCGGAAACCGTTGCCGCACTGGCTGATCTGGAAGTCGTGTCCAGCATCAACAGCGTGTTGCGGATGGAAGGGACTGCAGAGTGAACACCACCCGTGCCGTACACCAGCCCTGGCCCGGACTGATCGAGGCCTACCGCGAACGGTTGCCCATCGACGACTCGTGGACGCCGATCACGTTGCGAGAGGGCGGCACTCCGCTGCTGCCGGCCCCGCGGCTGTCCGACTACACCGGCTGCACCGTGCATCTCAAGGTGGAGGGTCTCAACCCCACCGGATCGTTCAAGGATCGTGGCATGACGATGGCCGTCACCGAGGCGGTCGCGCGCGGTCAGCAGGCGGTCCTCTGCGCGTCCACGGGCAACACGTCGGCCTCGGCCGCGGCCTACGCCGCCCGCGCCGGCATCACCTGCGCAGTGCTCGTGCCGCAGGGCAAGATCGCGATGGGCAAGCTCGCGCAGGCAGTCATGCACGGCGCGAAGATCATTCAGATCGACGGTAACTTCGACGACTGCCTCGAGCTGGCGCGCAAACTCACCGCCGACTTCCCAACGGTGTCGCTGGTGAACTCGGTGAACCCGTTCCGCATCGAAGGCCAGAAGACCGCCGCGTTCGAGATCGTCGACGCGCTCGGTGACGCACCCGATGTGCATGCGCTCCCGGTCGGTAACGCCGGGAACATCACCGCGTACTGGAAGGGCTACACCGAATACCACCGTGACGGCCTGGCCGCGCGCCTGCCCCGCATGCTCGGCACGCAGGCAGCCGGTGCCGCGCCGCTGGTGTCCGGCGAACCCGTCAGCGACCCCGAGACCATCGCGACCGCGATCCGGATCGGCTCGCCTGCGTCGTGGACGCAGGCGGTCGAAGCCCAACAGCAGTCCGACGGCAAGTTCCTCGCAGCCACCGACGAGGAAATCCTCGCGGCCTACCACCTGGTGGCGCGCACCGAGGGTGTCTTCGTCGAGCCGGCGTCGGCGGCCAGCATCGCCGGCCTGCTGAAGTCCATCGAGGACGGCTGGGTGGCCAAGGGGTCCACGGTGGTGTGCACCGTGACCGGGAACGGCCTCAAGGATCCCGATACGGCGCTCAAGGGCATGCCCGCGGTGATCCCCGTCCCGGTCGATCCGGTCGCCGTCGTCGCCAAGCTCGGCCTGGTCTGAGACGACGTGTCCGCGACCCGTACCCTGCCCCCGGGTTTGACCGCGACCGCAGTGGTGGCGGCCTCGAGCGCCAACCTGGGCCCCGGTTTCGACAGCATGGGCATCGCGCTCGGCATCTACGACGAAATCGTGGTCGAGACAACAGAATCGGGCCTCGTGGTCGAGGTGCGGGGCGAAGGCGAGGGGCAAGTGCCTCTCGATGCGTCACATCTGGTGGTGCGGGCCATCCAACGCGGGTTGCAGGAGACGAACGTCTCGGCGCCGGGGCTGATCGTCCGCTGCCGCAACACCATTCCCCACTCGCGCGGTCTCGGTTCGTCGGCGGCTGCCGTCGTCGGCGGGCTGGCTGCTGCCAACGGCCTTGCCGCACAGGCGGGTTCGAGTCCGATGTGTACCGAGGCCCTGGTGCAGGCCTCCTCGGAGTTCGAAGGGCATCCCGACAACGCCTCTGCTGCAGTGCTGGGTGGCGCAGTGGTGTCGTGGACCGAGGGCGCCGGGGGAGCGCCTCGCTACTCCGCTGCGCCGATCCGGCTGCATCCGGACATCGTGCTGTTCAGTGCGATCCCTGCCGTGCGCTCGTCCACCGCGGAGACCCGAATCCTGCTCCCGGACCAGGTCAGCCACACCGATGCCCGCTTCAACCTGAGTCGGGCGGCGCTGTTGGTCGTGGCGCTGACCGAGCGGCCCGATCTGCTGATGGCTGCGACCGAGGACGTGCTGCACCAGCCGCAACGGGCCCCTGCGCTACCGGCGTCCGCGGAATACCTCGACGTCCTGCGTCGTTGTGGCATACCAGCAGTGCTGTCGGGCGCCGGGCCCGCAGTGCTCGCCTTCGGTAACCACGCCGAACACCATGCCGAACTGCCCGCCGAGGCGGTGCAACGCGGTCGGGAACTCGGGTTCACCGTCGTGAAGACCCCGGTCGGACACGGGGTGACCTGGTCGGCCGGTGTCGCCGCGCGGTCCTGATCGCCGGCACCGCCGCAGTCACACACGCACCAGATGAATCACGGCGATTCTTGCTTCCGGCTCCGAAGCGGGTTATTCTCGCAGTCGTCCAGCAATCGCAGGCATTTCGCCCTGCGTCGACTGCAGACCTCAGGACAACCCAAACTCTTCACTTGCTCAACTCGTGGACCGGCGGTTGTGTCGTATCCCGGCGGACCCGTGGATCACCGATGCTGTGGCAGCGGTGTGACCTCAGCGTTCAGCGGATTGGACTGAGCGCACAGACCCCTCGCGAGACGAAGATCAGCGAGGGAAGAAAGGAAATCCGTGACCGATACGGACCTCATCACGGCTGACTCCAGCGCTGACAACGGCGCGTCTCCTGCCGTGACCACCGACGCTCCCGCTGCATCCGCGGCGCCCGCGCGCCGCGGCGCGCTGACCAGCATGGTGCTGCCCGAGCTGCGCACGCTGGCCAAAGAGATCGGCGTCGAAGGCGCCTCCGGGATGCGCAAGAGCGAACTGATCGCCGCCATCCGTGAGCGCCGCGGCGACACCAACGGCAAGTCTGCCGAATCCGCACCCGCAGCCGAGGCACCCGCAGCCGAGGCCTCCGCGCCGGCCGATGCGGCGCCGCCGCAGCGCCGCGAGCGCCGATCCGCGTCCCGCGGGCAGGGTGAAGCCAAGACCACTGACCAGCCCGAGAGCCAGGACGCCCCGCGTGCAGAGGCCGCCCCGGCGCCCACCGAGGCCCCGGAGCGCAAGCCCGAGCAGGAGCGCGGTCAGGACAGCCAGGACACCACACGTGACGCGGCGGAGAAGTCCGACCGCGACGGCCGCACCCAGAACGATGGTCGCAACCAGAACGAGGGCGGCACCCGTCAGAACGAGGGCCGCAACCAGAACGAGAGCGGCAACCGGCAGAACGACGGTGGTCGTCAGAACGACAACCGCAACCAGAACGACCGCAGCCAGAACGACCGCAACCAGAACGATGGTGGCAACCGGCAGCAGAACCAGCAGAACGACCGCAACCAGGGCAATCGCAACCAGGACAACCGCAACTCCGACAACGACAACGACGACGACGGTGACGGCCGGCAGGGCCGGCGGGGCCGCCGATTCCGTGATCGTCGCCGCCGCGAACGCGGTGGTGAGGGTGGCGGCGGCGGTGCGGACCGCGACACCGAACTGCGCGAAGACGACGTCGTCCAGCCGGTCGCCGGCATTCTCGACGTCCTCGACAACTACGCGTTCGTGCGGACCTCCGGCTACCTGGCGGGGCCCAATGACGTCTACGTGTCGATGAACATGGTCCGCAAGAACGGGCTGCGCCGCGGTGACGCGGTGACCGGTGCCGTGCGGGTGCCCAAGGAGGGCGACGGCGGAGGGCAGAACTCCCGCCAGAAGTTCAATCCGCTGGTGCGCCTGGACTCCGTCAACGGCAAGCCCGTCGAGGAGGCCCGCAAGCGGCCCGAGTTCACCAAGCTCACGCCGCTCTACCCGAACCAGCGGCTGCGCCTGGAGACCAGCGGAGACAAGCTGACCACGCGCGTCATCGACCTGATCATGCCGATCGGCAAGGGCCAGCGCGCCCTGATCGTCTCGCCGCCCAAGGCCGGTAAGACCACGATCATGCAGGACATCGCCAACGCGATCACCCGCAACAATCCCGAGTGCCACCTGATGGTCGTGCTGGTCGACGAACGGCCCGAAGAGGTCACCGACATGCAGCGCTCGGTCAAGGGAGAGGTCATCGCCTCGACCTTCGACCGTCCGCCGTCAGACCACACGCAGGCTGCCGAGCTCGCGATCGAGCGGGCGAAGCGCCTCGTGGAGCAGGGCAAGGACGTCGTCGTGCTGCTGGACTCCATCACCCGGCTGGGCCGCGCCTACAACAACGCCTCGCCCGCGTCCGGTCGCATCCTCTCCGGTGGTGTCGACTCGACCGCGCTGTACCCGCCGAAGCGGTTCCTCGGTGCGGCGCGCAACATCGAAGAGGGTGGCTCGCTGACCATCATCGCCACGGCGATGGTCGAGACCGGTTCCACCGGTGACACGGTGATCTTCGAGGAATTTAAGGGCACCGGTAACGCCGAGCTCAAGCTCGACCGCAAGATCGCCGAGCGCCGGGTGTTCCCCGCGGTGGACGTCAACCCGTCCGGTACCCGCAAGGACGAGCTGCTGCTCTCGCCCGACGAGTTCGCGATCGTGCACAAGCTGCGCCGCGTGCTCTCCGGGCTGGACCCGCACCAGGCCATCGACCTGCTGATGAGCCAGCTGCGCAAGACCAAGAACAACTACGAGTTCCTGGTCCAGGTCTCGAAGAACACCCCCGGCGGCAACGGCGACGACTGACCCGTCAGCGGTAGGGGTCGGTGATCTCGCGTAGCGAGATCAAGGCCGCGCGCAGCGCCTCGAAGGACCGTGCCCCGAGGCGCTCGCGCCACCGCTGCTCGACCCGGGCGACCTCGTCGGCTGCCAGGCGGCACAGTGCGTCGCCCTTGTCGGTGAGCGTCACCAGGCGTGCCCGTGCGTCACGCGGGTCGGGCCTGCGGTCCACGTAGCCCGCACGTTCCAGTTGATCGACGAGCGCGCCGGCGGTCTGTTTGGTGATCCGGGCCTGATCGGCCAGGTCGGTCAGACGCGTGCCTTCCGGGCTCAGGCGCTGGAGCAATCGCGACTGCGCGAGCGTCACATCGGTGATTCCCGCCGTGGCCAGCGCGGCCATCACCCGCGTTTCGACGTCGCGGTGCGCGATGAACATCAGCGTTGCCGTACTCGGGTCGTCCGCCATGATCGTTGACTTTAGTACGAGTATCTGACTATTTTCGTCAGGGTAACTGACTAAATGGGGAGGGTCTCGTGGAGGATGCAGCCGTGTGGCGACACATCGCCGCCCAGCGTCGTGAGCTCGCCGACCTCGTCGAGGCTCTGGACGCCGACCAGCCGGGGTGCTGGGAGACGCCGTCCCTGTGCGCCGGGTGGTCGGTCCGTCACGTGGCCGCTCATCTCACCCACGGCACCCTGCCCGTGCCGCGCATGCTGTTCGAGGCCGCACGCAGCGGCTTTCGCTTCAACGCTGTGGTCGATCGCATGGCTCGCACAGACCGGCGCAGCCCGGCGGAGATCGCCGCCGCGCTACGGGCCGACGCCGAATCGCGACGGCACCCGCCCGGAACCTCGGCGGTGGAGCCGCTGATCGACCTGCTCGTCCATGGCCAGGACCTGTGCGTTCCTCTCGGCGTCGATCGAGCGATGCCCGACGACGCCGCCGTCGCGGCCGCGCAGCGCGTCTGGCAGATGGGTTTCCCGTTCCAGGCGCGTCGGCGTCTCGCCGGAGTGCGGCTCGTCGCCACCGATGTCGACTTCGAGGTGGGGGAGGGCAGCCGCACACACCACGCGCCGATCCGCGAGCTCCTGATGCAGATGACGGGCAGGCCGCCGGCCGCCGCGTGACTCAGGGCGCCGGCTCGGCCCGCAGTCCCGCGACGATGTAGCGCCGGGCGTGGCGCAGAACCGACGCGTGGTCATCGAGGTCGCAGTGCTCGCCCGGCACCGTCGCCAGGCTGACGACGATCCGCGCGATCCACTCGGCGGCCTCCGCACAATCGGTGGCCGGATGGATCTCCCCGGCGTCCACCGCGGCCTCCAGATACGGCTTCCAGAACGCGGCGATCTCCGGGATCAGGCCGCGTACGCCCAGTCCGGCGCAGGCGGTGAACGCTTCGGGCTCCTGCTGACGCAGTTTCAGCACCAACGCACCCGGGGCCTCCGACTCCCGCCGCGCGAGCGCCACACCGACGGCGATGCGCTCGTCGAGCCCGTCGACCGCATCGAGTCGGGACTTCGACTCGCTCCAGAACGCCTCGTTCAGCCGGACGATCGCGGCTCCGAGCAGCTCGGCCTTGTCCGGGAAGTGCCGATACAGCCAGCCCCGACTCACGCCGGCCACCTCGGCGACCTCTGACACCGTCGTCGCGCGAATGCCCTTGGCGGTCAAGCACTGCTCGGCGGCGTCGATGAGGCGATCTCGCACCGACCGGCCACGGGCGGTCTGCGGATCGGTCACAGAATCTGCCCCGGTGTCCACGCTCACCGCCCTATCTTCGCAAATGGTCGACGCGCCGTTGGTACGCTGCGCCGGCCGGTCGAGTAGACACCGACGGGAAAGTGTTCACCACCGCGAAGGACGTGCCGATGGCCGAGACCGTGCAGCAGCTGCTGCGGGAACGACGCGACGACGACGGACTCGCGGTGACCCGAGACGGGCAGCGCTGGACGTGGCGTCAGCACCTCGCAGATGCGGAGGCGCAGGCGGCTGCTCTCATCGGCCTGGCCGATCCGACGCGGCCCCTGCATGTGGGCGTGCTGCTCGGCAACACCCCCGAGATGCTGACCGCGCTGGCCGCCGCGGGATTGGGCGGCTACGTGCTGTGCGGGATCAACGACACCCGCCGCGGCGAGGCGCTGGGCCGCGACATCCGCCGCGCCGATGTGCAGATCCTGCTCACCGACGAGGCGCACGCCGGCCTCCTCGACGGTCTGGACCTGGCGGACGTCCGCGTGCTGACGATCGGCAGTGCCGAATGGAAACAGGTCATCGCCGGTGCGCCACCACTGGTGCCGCACCGCGAGGTCGGCGCCACCGACACGTTCATGCTGATCTTCACGTCCGGGACCAGTGGCGACCCCAAGGCCGTGAAGATGATGCACGCAATGGTGGTGCTGGCCGGTGCCGCACTGAGCGGGCGGTTCGAGCTCACCCCCGCCGACGTCTGCTACCTGTCGATGCCGCTGTTCCACAGCAACGGCATCCTCGCCGGCTGGTCGGTCGCGCTGAACTCCGGAGCGGCGATGGTGCCCGCGCCGTTCAGCGCGTCGCGGTTCCTCGACGACGTGCGCCGTCACGGCGTCACGTACATGAACTACGTCGGTAAGCCACTGGCGTACCTGCTGGCGCGGGCAGAACAACCCGACGATGCCGACAACCCGTTGCGCATCGCCTTCGGGAACGAGGCGAGCGATCGGGACATCGCCGAATTCGCCCGCCGGTTCGGCTGCCAGGTCTGGGACGGCTTCGGTTCGACCGAGAACGCGGTCACCGTCACTCGGGAGGACGGCTGTCCGCCCGGGTCGATCGGCAAGGGGTTCCCGGGCGTCGCCATCTACGACCCGGAGACGCTGACCGAGTGCGCCGTCGCCGAGTTCGACGAGCACGGGGCATTGCGCAACGGCGACGCCGCCATCGGGGAGCTCGTCAACACCGAGGGGCCGGGAATGTTCGCCGGCTACTACAACGACCAGGACGCCACCGACGAGCGCATGCGCCACGGCATGTTCTGGTCCGGCGACCTCGCCTACCGCGACGCCGCCGGCTGGATCTACCTCGCCGGGCGCACCGCCGACTGGATGCGGGTGGACGGAGAGAACATGACCGCCGCGCCGATCGAGCGGATCCTCGGTCGCCTGCCCGCGATCAGCCAGGTCGCGGTCTATCCCGTTCCCGACGAGCTCGTCGGCGACCAGGTGATGGCCGCGCTCGTGTTGGCAGACGGCGCGACGCTGACACCCGAGGACTTCGGCGCCTTCCTCGCGGCACAGCCGGATCTGTCGCCGAAGGCCTGGCCGCGCCACGTCTGGGTGGCCCCTGAACTGCCCGCGACGGCGACCAACAAAGTGCTCAAGCGGGAACTCGTCGCGATGGGGGTCGAACCCGCGGGTCGAGTGCTCTGGCGTCGGGACGGTCGGGCGTACTCCGAGGTGACGGAATAGGGGGCGTACTGCGCACGTTTAGGCTCTTGGCGGTTGACCTGGCATAATTTGGGCCAGCCTTCCGGCCTCCGGCCGGGTGCCTACACCTCGGTTCCGGTTCACGCCGAAACTTCCCGACACGGGAGGGGCGACCCGGGGCCCACGATCGAAGAGGAAACCATGAAATCAGGCGTCCACCCGGACTATGTCGACACCACGGTGCTGTGTGGTTGCGGTGCCAGCTTCACCACCCGCAGCACGAAGAAGAGCGGCAACATCACCGTCGAGGTCTGCTCGCAGTGCCACCCGTTCTACACCGGCAAGCAGAAGATCCTGGACAGCGGCGGCCGCGTCGCCCGCTTCGAGAAGCGGTACGGCAAGCGGACCAAGGCTGCTGACGCTTCGGCGGCCTCTGCCGACAAATAGCTGACACAACGGCGCCCGCTCTGTCGCACTCTGCGCAGGCCGGGCGCCGTTTCATGACTGGGGTAGACCAACCGGTTCGGACGAAGGAGGCGAGATGAGCGACACCGCGACGGCGGTCGACGCCATCCTGGCCGAGCATGCTGAACTCGAGCAGCGCCTCTCCGAACCCGAGTTGCACGCCGATCCGGCCATGGCCCGCAAGGTGGGGCGCCGGTTCTCTCAGATCTCCCCGATCGTGGCCACCTATCGCAAACTCGAGGCTGCGCGCGGAGATCTGGAGACCGCCCGGGAGCTCGCCGCCGATGACTCGTCATTCGCCGGCGAAGTCGATGAGCTGGCGGAAACGGTGGAGCGGCTCGAGACCGCACTGTCCGACCTACTGGCTCCGCGCGATCCGCACGATGCCGACGACATCGTGCTCGAGGTCAAGTCCGGCGAGGGCGGCGAGGAGTCCGCGCTGTTCGCCGCCGATCTGGCCCGGATGTACATCCGGTATGCCGAGCGGCATGGCTGGACCGTCACGATGCTCGACGAGACCGCCTCCGACCTCGGCGGCTACAAGGACGCGACACTGTCCATCCGCAGCAAGGGCGATTCCGCCGACGGCGTGTGGTCACGGTTGAAGTTCGAGGGTGGCGTGCACCGCGTGCAGCGGGTGCCCGTCACCGAGTCCCAAGGTCGTGTGCACACCTCGGCGGCCGGTGTTCTGGTGTATCCGGAACCCGAAGAGGTGGAGCAGGTTCAGATCGACGAATCAGACCTGCGCGTCGACGTCTACCGTTCCTCGGGCAAGGGCGGCCAGGGCGTCAACACCACCGACTCCGCCGTGCGCATCACCCACCTGCCCACCGGCATTGTCGTCACGTGCCAGAACGAACGCTCGCAGCTGCAGAACAAGGCGCGGGCGATGCAGGTGCTCGCCGCGCGGCTGCAGTCGCTGGCCGAGGAGCAGGCGCAGGCCGACGCATCCGCCGACCGGGCCAGCCAGATCCGCACCGTCGACCGCAGTGAGCGCATCCGCACCTACAACTTCCCCGAGAACCGGATCGCCGATCACCGGATCAACTTCAAGGCCCACAACCTCGACCAGGTGCTCGACGGCGATCTCGACCCGCTCTTCGACGCGCTGGCCGCGGCCGACCGGCAGGCGAAGCTGCAGAGCGCGTCGTGAGTGTGGCCGGTGGCCCCGTGACGATGCGCCTGTTGATCGACGATGCCGCGGAGCAGTTGGCAGCCGCCGGGGTCGCATCGCCGAGGGTCGACGCCGAGTTGCTGGCCGCGCACGTTGCCGGTACCGAGCGGGGACTGCTCGGA
This sequence comes from Mycobacterium sp. PSTR-4-N, assembly GCF_022348085.1. Classification (GTDB taxonomy): domain Bacteria; phylum Actinomycetota; class Actinomycetes; order Mycobacteriales; family Mycobacteriaceae; genus Mycobacterium. The sequence goes on from NZ_JAKRFN010000026.1 coordinate 77,216, forward strand.
TTCACCGTTCCGGACACCGACTTCGGGGAACGTTTCGCCGCGTTGGTCGCACGTCGCGCCCAGCGCGTGCCGTTGCAGCACCTGACGGGCACCGCCGCCTTCGGCCCCGTGTCGGTGCACGTCGGGCCCGGGGTCTTCGTGCCCCGTCCGGAGACCGAGGCGCTGCTGGAATGGGCGCTGGCTCAGCCGCTGCCCGCCGAGCCGCTGATCGTCGACCTGTGCACCGGTTCGGGCGCGCTGGCGCTGGCGTTGGCGAGCGGCTGCGCGCGCGCCCGGGTGATCGCGGTCGACGATTCGTCCGATGCTCTCCGCTACGCCCGCCGTAACGCCGCAGGCACCCCGGTGGAGGTGCTGTGCGCCGATGTCACCGCGCCCGGTCTGCTGGCCGAACTCGACGGCACCGTCGATCTGCTGGTGGCGAATCCGCCCTACATCCCGACCGGCGCGCAGCTGGAACCTGAAGTGGCGCAGTATGATCCGTCACGTGCGCTGTTCGGCGGACCGGACGGAATGGCTGTGATCGACCGCATTGTCGACGCCGCCGCCCGCCTCCTGCGGCCGGGCGGCTCGTGTGCCGTGGAACACGACGACACCACCTCGGCGCGCACCGTGGACGCGTTCACCCGCGCCGGACGGTTCACCGACGTGACGGCTCGACACGACCTCACCGGGCGGCCACGCTTCGTGACGGCCGTGCGCGCGGAGTGAGAGGCTGGTCTTTGTGAGCGAGATGTTCGACTGCGGCGATCCCGAGCAGCGGGAGGCCGGGATCGCGTCAGCCATCAGCGCGCTCAAGGGTGGCCGCCTGGTGGTGATGCCCACCGACACCGTCTACGGCATCGGGGCTGACGCGTTCGACAGTGCCGCCGTGGCCGCGTTGCTCGCCGCCAAGGGGCGGGGCCGTGACATGCCGGTCCCCGTGCTGGTCGGCTCCTGGCACACCATCGACGGGCTCGTGTACTCGGTACCGCAGAGCGCGAAAGAACTGATCCGGGCGTTCTGGCCGGGCGCGTTGAGTCTGGTGGTCCGCCAGGCACCGTCGCTGCAGTGGGATCTCGGCGATGCCAACGGCACCGTCATGTTGCGCATGCCGCTGCACCCCGTGGCGATCGAACTGCTTCGCGAAGTCGGACCCATGGCCGTGTCGAGCGCGAACATCTCGGGCCGGCCCGCGTCCGTCACGGCGCAGCAGGCCCGTGAGCAACTCGGCGATCTGGTCGAGGTCTACCTCGACGGCGGACCGGCCGAGCAGCAGGCCGCGTCGACCATCGTCGACCTCACCGGGGCGCATCCCCGCGTCCTGCGCCAAGGTCCGGTCTCGGCCGACGCGGTGGCCGGCGTGCTGGGCGTCGAGGCCGCCACGCTGACGGCGCTCCCGGACTGATCATGACGACCACCCTGCTGGCACTGACCGACCGCGGAGCAGGGGTGCCGCTGCGTGAACTGGCACTGGTGGGTCTGACCGCTGCGATCATCACCTACCTCGCGACCGGCTGGGTGCGCGTGCTGGCCACCCGATGGGGCGCGGTCGCCTATCCCCGCGAACGTGACGTGCACATGCAGCCCACGCCGCGGATGGGCGGACTCGCGATGTACGCGGGAGTGGTGTTCGCGGTCCTTCTCGCGTCCCAGCTGCCGGCGCTGACCCGCGGCTTCGTGTACTCCTCCGGCCTGCCGGCCGTGGTGGTGGCGGGCGGCCTGATCATGGTGGTCGGACTCATCGACGACCGCTGGGGACTCGACGCGTTGACCAAGTTCGCCGGTCAGATCACGGCGGCGAGCGTGATGGTCACCATGGGCGTGGCGTGGAGCGTGCTCTACATCCCGATCGGCGGGGTCGGCACCATCGTGCTCGACCAGGTCGCATCCATTCTGCTCACGCTCGCGCTGACCGTTGCGATCGTCAACGCGATGAATTTCGTCGACGGCCTCGACGGGCTGGCCGCCGGCCTCGGATTGATCACCGCGTCGGCGATCTGCATCTTCTCCATCGGGCTGCTCCACGACCACGGCGGCGACGTGCTGTTCTATCCGCCCGCGGTGATCTCGGTCGTGCTGGCCGGGGCGTGCCTGGGCTTCCTGCCGCACAACTTCCACAAGGCCCGGATCTTCATGGGTGACTCCGGGTCGATGCTGATCGGCTTGATGCTCGCGGCCGCCTCCACCACTGCGGCGGGACCGATCTCGCAGACGGCCTACGGCGCCCGCGACGTGTTCGCCCTGCTGTCGCCGTTCCTGCTCGTGGTCGCGGTGATGTTCGTGCCTGCTCTGGACATGCTGTTGGCGATCATCCGGCGGACCCGCGCGGGACTGAGTCCCTTCAGCCCGGACAAGATGCACCTGCATCACCGTCTGCTCGAGATCGGTCATTCGCACCGCCGGGTGGTCCTGCTCATCTACGTCTGGGTGGGCATCGTCGCGCTGGGGGCGGCGAGCACGATCTTCTTCGATCCGCGGCACACCGCCGCGGTGATGGCAGGTGCCATCGTGGTGGCCGGGGTGGTGACACTGATTCCGTTGCTCAGGCGGCGCGACGCCGACGGCGAGGACGTGGTGGGAAGCGCTGCAGACCCGATATACGACAAAAAGTAGTAGGCCCCCTTTTTGGGCTCTCACCATGTGTTAGGGTTCAGTTAGAACCCGAAAAAACCTCGCGGGTTGCCGGCCTCCGAACCATTGGTTCCCAGATTCCTGGGTACCGATCGGGGCGGACACACGACCGACAGATCAACCGATTCAGGAGCTACCTCTTGGGTGATTCCCGCGCGCCCGTCGCCCTCCGATACGCTACGGACGCTCACAGGAATAACGAGACGACGCTCACACGACACGACCGCGGGATTGAGGTGACGCAGTGACGACGCCAGCGCAGGACGCGCCGTTGGTGTTCCCGTCCGTGGCTTTCCGGCCGGTTCGTCTGCTCGTGATCTGCGCGGCCGTCTCCGGGCTCATCACCGTCGCCGCGGCCCTGGTCGGCTACCCGCTGTTCGGTGCGTTCTTCGCGATCGGCATGGCGCTGGGCCTGACCAACGCGCTGATGGTGCGCCGCGCGGTCGAGTCCATCACCGCCGACGACCATCCGCTCAAGAAGAAGATGGCGCTGAACTCGGCGTCCCGGCTGCTGGCGATCACCGTCGTCGGGCTCACCATTGCGTTCGTCTTTCGCCCGATGGGCCTCGGCGTGCTGTTCGGTCTGGCACTGTTCCAGGTGGTTCTCGTCATGAGCACCTCCCTGCCCGTTCTCAAGAAGCTGCGCGCCGGTGACCCCGACACCCAAGCCGGCGCAGCGGCCCCCGCTGCTGACACCTCGACGCCCACCGACGGATAGCTTCAAGGACTGATACGTAGATGAACCAGAGCGTGCTCGCCCTCGAGGTCGGTCACCACATCGAGCAGAAGTGGTTCGGCCTGACGGTCAACGTGGACACCGTGCTGTCGACCGCCATCGCCGGCGTCATCGTGATCGCGCTGGCGTTCTTCCTGCGCGCCAAGGTCACCTCGACCGGCGTCCCCGGCGGAGTGCAGCTGTTCTTCGAGGCGATCACCATCCAGATGCGCAACCAGGTGGAGAGCGCGATCGGGATGCGCATCGCGCCCTTCGTACTGCCGCTGGCCGTGGCGCTGTTCTGCTTCATCCTGTTCGCCAACTGGCTGTCGGTGCTGCCCGTGCAGTACACCGATTCCGAGGGCGTCACCACCGAACTGATCAAGCCGCCGGCCTCGGACATCAACTTCGTGCTGGCGCTGGCCCTGTTCGTGTTCCTCTGTTACCACGCAGCGGGCGTGTGGCGCCGCGGCGTCATCGGCCACCCCATCAAGGTCGCCAAGGGCCACGTCGCCTTCCTCGCGCCGATCAACATCGTCGAAGAGATCGCCAAGCCGATCTCGCTGTCACTGCGACTCTTCGGCAACATCTTCGCCGGCGGCATCATGGTCGGACTGATCGCGTTGTTCCCGGCCTGGATCTTGTGGCTGCCCAACGCCATCTGGAAATCGTTCGACCTGTTCATCGGCCTCATCCAGGCGTTCATCTTCGCTCTGCTGACGATCCTGTACTTCGGACAGTCGATGGAGCTCGACCACGACGACCACGACACCGGACACGACTCCAAGGAAGAGTCCGACCACGCCAAGCAGGGCGCGGCCGCGGCTCACTGAGACCAGCAGTACCCGTTAGACCCAACAGAACCTGGCGACAACCGACAGCCAGTTATCAAGGAGGATAAGTAATGGATCCCACTATCGCTGCAGGCGCGCTCATCGGCGGTGGTCTGATCATGGCCGGCGGCGCGATCGGCGCAGGCATCGGTGACGGCATCGCCGGTAACGCCCTGATCTCGGGCATCGCCCGGCAGCCGGAGGCACAGGGTCGGCTGTTCACCCCGTTCTTCATCACGGTCGGTCTGGTCGAGGCGGCCTACTTCATCAACCTGGCCTTCATGGCGCTGTTCGTGTTCGCCACCCCGGTCGGCGGCTAACTCGTCGTCATGGGTGATACCACCGCACGGGTCTTGGCAGCCGAAGAAGGAGGCGGGGGGACCAGTAACTTCCTGATCCCCAACGGCACCTTCTTCTTCGTCCTGCTCATCTTCCTGATCGTGCTCGGCGTGATCTGGAAATGGGTGGTGCCTCCGGTGAGCAAGGTGTTGGCCGAGCGCGAGGCGATGCTCGCCAAGACCGCTGCCGACAACCGGAAGGCCGCCGAGCTGACGGCGGCTGCCCAGGCGGATTACGAAGAGACCATGGCCAAGGCGCGCAGTGAGGCGGCGTCGATCCGCGACGAGGCCCGCGCAGAAGGTCGCCAGGTGGTCGACGAGGCCAGAACCGAGGCCGGTAACGAGGTGTCGGAGAAGCTGCAGTCGGCCAACGCCGAACTGGAGCGCAACGCGGCGTCGACCAACGAGGAGTTGCAGTCGTCGGTCGACGGTCTGTCGGCCACCCTGGCCAGTCGCATCCTCGGCGTCGACGTCAACGGCACTGCGAGCGAGAGGCGCTGATGTCCACCTTCATCGGACAGCTGGTCGGATTCGTGATCATCGTGGCGATCATCGTCAAATGGGTGGTCCCGCCGGTGCGCAAGCTGATGAACACCCAGCAGGAAGCGGTGCGCGCCGCGCTCATGGAGAGCAAGGCCGCCGCCGACAAGCTGGCGAATGCCGACGCCGAACACGCCAAGGCCGTCGAAGAAGCAAAGAGCCGCGGTGAGAAGCTGACGGAGGAGGCCCGCGCCGACTCGTCACGGATTGCCGAGCACCTGCGCGAACAAGCGGGCACCGAAGCCGAGCGCATCAAAGCGCAAGGCGATCAACAGGTCTCGCTGTTGCGGCAGCAGACCATCCGTGAGCTGCGCCAGCAGCTGGGGTTGGAATCGGTGGCCAAGGCCGAGCAGATCATCCGCGACCAGCTCGCCGACAACGAGGCGCAGGCTGCCTCGGTGGACCGCTTCCTCGACGAGCTCGACGACATGGCACCGTCGCCGGCGGTCCTCGAGGCCGGTGCCCCGCTCACACTGCGCGCCGCCAGCCGCGAGGCGCTCGCCGAGGTCGTCAAGAAGTTCGAGTCGGTCGCCGACGGCGCCGATGCGGACGCGCTGACGACGCTCGCCGAGGAGCTGACCTCGGTTGCCGCGCTCCTGACCGAGGAGCACGCGCTCAACACCCACCTCGCCGAGCCGACCGACGACTCGGCCGCCAAGGAGCGTCTGGTCGAGCGGCTGTTCGGCGACAAGCTCAGTGCAACAACGGTTGATCTGCTCAAAACCGCTGTGGCGCAGCGCTGGTCGACCGACGGCAACCTCGTGGATGCCCTCGAGCACGTCGCCCGACTCGCGCTGCTGGTCCGCTCGGAGCGCGACGAGCAGAGCGAAGAGGTCGAGGAGCAGCTGTTCCGTGTGGGCCGTGTGCTCGACGCGGAGTCGCGGCTCAACCGGCTGCTGTCCGATCCGACGGTGCCGGCCGACAAGCGGATCGAGCTGCTGAACAAGGTCGTCGAAGCCGGCGGGGGAGTCAACGACACCACCGCGGCGCTGCTGGCTCAGACCGTGCGGTTGCTCCGCGGCGATCTCGCCGACGCAGCAGTCGCCGACCTGGCCGAGTTGGCGGTGTCCCGCCGCGGCGAGGCGGTCGCGCAGGTGACGGCCGCGACCGAGATCAGCGACGCGCAGCGCACCCGTCTCACCGAGGTGCTGAGCCGCATCTACGGCACCGAGGTGTCGGTGCAGCTCGAGATCGACCCCGACATCCTCGGAGGTCTGCTCATCACCGTCGGCGAAGAGGTCATCGACGGATCCATCTCCTCCCGGTTGGCAGCGGCCCGCACGGGCCTGCCGGACTGACCGGCCCAGCACTCCCAGCAACGAAACACGAAGGCAGGAAGACGAACCCATGGCAGAGTTGACAATCTCGGCTTCTGACATCGAGGGCGCGATCGAGGACTACGTCTCCTCCTTCGCCGCCGACTCCGACCGTGAAGAGATCGGCACGGTCGTCGACGCGGGTGACGGCATCGCCCACGTCGAGGGCCTGCCCTCGGTCATGACCCAGGAGCTGCTCGAGTTCCCCGGCGGCGTGCTCGGTGTCGCGCTGAACCTCGACGAGCACACCGTCGGCGCCGTGATCCTCGGCGAGTTCGGAAAGATCGAAGAAGGCCAGCAGGTCAAGCGCACCGGCGAGGTGCTGTCCGTGCCCGTCGGCGACAAGTTCCTGGGCCGCGTCATCAACCCGCTGGGCGAGCCGATCGACGGCCAGGGCGACATCGAGGCCGACGGCCGTCGCGCCCTCGAGCTGCAGGCGCCGTCGGTGGTGCAGCGCCAGGGCGTGTCCGAGCCGCTGCAGACCGGTATCAAAGCCATCGACAGCCAGACCCCGATCGGCCGTGGCCAGCGCCAGCTCATCATCGGTGACCGCAAGACCGGTAAGACTGCGGTCGCGGTCGACACGATCCTCAACCAGCGTGAGGCCTGGGAGACCGGCGACCCGAGCAAGCAGGTGCGCTGCGTCTACGTCGCGATCGGCCAGAAGGGCACCACGATCGCCTCGGTGAAGCGGGCCCTCGAAGAGGGTGGCGCGATGGAGTACACCACCATCGTCGCCGCGCCCGCGTCCGATGCCGCCGGCTTCAAATGGCTTGCGCCGTACACCGGTTCGGCCATCGGCCAGCACTGGATGTACGACGGCAAGCACGTGCTGATCGTGTTCGACGATCTGTCGAAGCAGGCCGACGCCTACCGCGCGATCTCGCTGCTGCTGCGCCGCCCGCCGGGCCGCGAGGCGTTCCCCGGCGACGTGTTCTACCTGCACTCGCGGTTGCTCGAGCGCTGCGCGAAGCTGTCCGACGAGCTCGGCGGCGGCTCGATGACCGGTCTGCCGATCATCGAGACCAAGGCCAACGACATCTCGGCGTTCATCCCCACCAACGTCATCTCGATCACCGACGGCCAGTGCTTCCTGGAGTCCGACCTGTTCAACCAGGGTGTGCGCCCGGCCATCAACGTCGGTGTGTCGGTGTCGCGCGTCGGTGGCGCCGCCCAGATCAAGGCGATGAAGGAGGTGGCGGGCTCGCTGCGTCTGGAGCTGTCGCAGTACCGCGAGCTCGAGTCCTTCGCCGCCTTCGCCTCTGACCTGGACGCCGCGTCCAAGGCCCAGCTGGACCGCGGCGCGCGCCTGGTCGAGCTGCTCAAGCAGCCGCAGTACACGCCGTACCCCGTCGAGGACCAGGTCATCGCGATCTTCCTCGGCACCGGCGGGCACCTCGACTCGGTTCCGGTCGAAGACGTCGCGCGCTTCGAGTCCGAGCTGCTCGAGCACATCAAGGGCTCGCACAGCGAGATCCTCGACAACATCCGGGAGAGCAAGAAGTTCCCGGAAGAGGAGCAGGACAAGGTCTCCGACATCATCAACGAGTTCAAGAAGGGCTTCTCCGCCACGGACGGAAGCTCGGTCGCGGTCGACGACAAGACCGAGGCGATGGACGAAGAAGACGTCGAGAAAGAGTCCGTCAAGGTCCGCAAGCCGGCCAAGAAGTAAGACCGACAACGACGTTGGACCGAAAGGGTCTGGAGAGCTAGATGGCTGCAACACTGCGCGAGCTTCGGGGGCGTATCCGTTCCGCCGGGTCGATCAAGAAGATCACCAAGGCCCAGGAACTGATCGCGACCTCGCGAATCTCGAAGGCGCAGGCCCGAGTCGAGGCGGCTCGGCCCTACAGCACCGAGATCACCAACATGCTGACCGAGCTGGCCAGCGCCAGCGCGCTGGATCATCCGCTGCTCGTCGAGCGGGAGAACCGTCGCCGGGCCGGTGTGCTGGTGGTGTCCTCGGACCGCGGCTTGTGCGGGGCGTACAACGCCAACGTGCTGCGGCAGTCCGAGGAGCTCTTCGCCCTGCTGCGTGAGGAGGGCAAGGACCCCGTGCTCTACGTCGTCGGGCGTAAGGCGTTGGGCTACTTCAACTTCCGCCAGCGCGATGTCGTCGAGTCCTGGACCGGGTTCTCCGAGCGACCCGACTACGAGAACGCCAAGGAGATCGCCGAGACCCTGGTGTCGGCGTTCATGGCGGGAGCCGACGACGACGGTGACGATGCCGGCGCAGACGGCGTGCTCGGCGTCGACGAACTCCACATCGTGTTCACCGAGTTCAAGTCGATGCTCTCGCAGAGCGCGGCGGCGCGCCGGATCGCCCCGATGGTCGTCGAGTACGTCGAAGACGACCGTCCCGAGGACGGTCCGCGCACCTTGTTCACGTTCGAGCCCAACGCTGAAACGCTGTTCGACGCACTGCTGCCGCGCTACGTGGCCACCCGCGTCTACGCCGCGTTGCTCGAGGCGGCGGCCTCGGAGTCGGCGTCACGCCGACGGGCCATGAAGTCGGCCACCGACAACGCCGACGATCTGATCAAGTCCCTCACGCTGGCGGCCAACCGCGAGCGGCAGGCACAGATCACCCAGGAAATCAGCGAGATCGTCGGCGGCGCCAACGCGCTGGCCGACGCCAAATGACCTCCAGCAGCATCGGTTAGGAAGCGAAGAAAAATGAGCGCACCCGCAGAAGAGAAGTCCAAGGAAAGCACCAAGGAGACCACCGGTCGGGTGGTTCGCATCACCGGTCCGGTCGTGGACGTGGAGTTCCCCCGCGGTGCCGTGCCCGAGCTGTTCAACGCGCTGCACGCCGACATCTCCTACAAGGAGCTGTCGAAGACGCTGACGCTGGAGGTCGCGCAGCACCTCGGTGACAACCTGGTGCGCACCATCTCGATGCAGCCGACCGACGGTCTCGTCCGCGGCGTCGAGGTGACCGACACCGGTACCTCGATCTCGGTGCCCGTCGGCGACGGCGTCAAGGGTCACGTGTTCAACGCCCTCGGCGACTGCCTCGACGAGCCCGGCTACGGCAAGGATTTCGAGCACTGGTCGATCCACCGCAAGCCGCCGGCCTTCTCCGAGCTCGAACCGCGTACCGAGATGCTCGAGACGGGCCTCAAGGTCGTCGACCTGCTCACCCCCTACGTGCGTGGTGGCAAGATCGCCCTGTTCGGCGGTGCCGGCGTGGGCAAGACCGTGCTCATCCAGGAGATGATCAACCGCATCGCCCGCAATTTCGGTGGCACCTCCGTGTTCGCCGGTGTGGGTGAGCGGACCCGCGAGGGCAACGACCTGTGGGTCGAGCTCGAGGACGCCAACGTGCTCAAGGACACCGCGTTGGTGTTCGGTCAGATGGATGAGCCGCCGGGCACGCGTATGCGTGTGGCCCTGTCGGCGCTGACCATGGCCGAGTACTTCCGCGACGAGCAGGGCCAGGACGTGCTGCTGTTCATCGACAACATCTTCCGGTTCACCCAGGCCGGTTCCGAGGTGTCGACGCTGCTGGGCCGTATGCCGTCCGCGGTGGGCTACCAGCCGACGCTGGCCGACGAGATGGGTGAGCTGCAGGAGCGCATCACCTCGACCCGAGGCAAGTCCATCACCTCGATGCAGGCCGTGTACGTGCCCGCCGACGACTACACCGACCCGGCGCCCGCGACCACGTTCGCGCACCTCGATGCGACCACCGAGCTCTCTCGTACGGTCTTCTCGAAGGGCATCTTCCCGGCCGTGGATCCGCTGGCGTCGAGCTCGACGATCCTCGACCCGGCCGTCGTGGGTGACGAGCACTACCGCGTGGCGCAGGAAGTCATCCGAATCCTGCAGCGCTACAAGGACCTTCAGGACATCATCGCCATCCTCGGTATCGACGAGCTCGCCGAAGAGGACAAGCAGCTGGTGAACCGGGCGCGTCGTATCGAGCGCTTCCTGAGCCAGAACATGATGGCGGCCGAGCAGTTCACCGGTCAGCCGGGCTCCACGGTGCCGCTCAAAGAGACCATCGAGGCGTTCGACAAGCTCACCAAGGGCGACTTCGATCACCTGCCCGAGCAGGCGTTCTTCCTGATCGGCGGTCTCGACGACCTGGCGAAGAAGGCCGAAAGCCTCGGCGCGAAGTTGTGATGACGCGAGTGACTGTTCCGGGAAAGGTGGTGTGACATGGCGGAGATGAACGTCGAGATCGTCGCCGTCGAGCGTGAACTGTGGAAGGGCGAGGCGTCCTTCCTGTTCACTCGCACCACCGCCGGGGAGATCGGCATCCTGCCGCGGCACATCCCACTCGTCGCGCAGCTCGTCGACGACGCGATGGTGCGCGTCGAGCGGGACGGCGAGGACGATCTGCGGATCGCGGTCGACGGCGGATTCCTGTCCGTGACGGAAGAGACCGTCCGGATTCTGGTCGAGAACGCGCAGTTCGAGTCCGAGATCAACAGCGACGAGGCCAAGCAGGATTCCGAGTCCGACGACGAGCGGACGGCGGCATGGGGCAGGGCGCGGCTGCGCGCCCTCGGCCAGCTGGACTGACCGGCGATGAGCGCGTCCATGCTGTTCATGGTCGCGCTGGTCAGCGTGCTTCTGCTGGCCGTCATCGCGTTGAGCTACCGGTTGTGGAAGCTGCGTCAGGTGGGCGGCACCGCGGCGATCCTGCGTGATGTGCCTGCGGTGGGTGGCCACGGCTGGCGGCACGGTGTGATGCGGTACCGCGGTGGCGAAGCGCAGTTCTACCGACTGTCCAGCCTGCGGTGGTGGCCCGATCGCACGCTCAGCCGTCGCGGCTTGGAGGTCGTGTCGCGACGTTCGCCGCGCGGCGACGAGTTCGACATCATGACCGATGAGATCGTCGTCCTGGAATTGCGCGACGTCATGCCCGACCGCGGCCGGGGATACGAGATCGCCCTCGATCGCGGTGCACTGACCGCGTTCACGTCATGGGTCGAGTCGCGACCCTCGCCGCGGGCCCGCCGACGCAGCTACTGAGCGCCACCGCCGGGACGCCAGAGCACGTCACCTTCCGGGTTGGCCACTCGCGACAAGATGAACAGCAGGTCGGACAGTCGGTTCAGATACTTGGCCGGGAGCACGCTGATGGAGTCACCGTGGGTGTCGACAGCCAGCCAGGCTGATCTCTCGGCGCGGCGCGCCACCGTGCGTGCGACATGCAGGAGAGCTGAGAGCGCGGTGCCGCCGGGCAGCACGAACGAATCGAGCGCCGGAAGGGGTTCGTTGAACTCGTCGCACCACTTCTCGAGGCGATCGATGTAGCTCTGCTGGATGCGCAGCGGCGGGTACTGGGGGTCCTCGACCACGGGCGTGGACAGGTCGGCACCGGCATCGAACAGGTCGTTCTGGATGCGGCGGAGTACCTCGAGAACGTGCTCGTCCGGGTGCCCGAGCGCTATCGCGACACCGATGGCAGCGTTTGTCTCGTCACAATCGGCATACGCCACCAGGCGCGGGTCGTTCTTGGCCACCCGGCTGAAATCGCTCAGGCCTGTGGTCCCGTCGTCGCCGGTCCGGGTGTAGATCCGCGTCAGATGCACCGCCATGCCCAAACCGTACGGGACGCGTGTCAGGGCGCGTTCGCGGAGACTGACATGGGTCATCGCGCTGTTTAGACTGACCGCGTGGGTGAGCGTTTCGTGGTGACCGGCGGCAGCCGGTTGGCAGGCGAAGTGGCCGTCGGAGGCGCCAAGAACAGCGTCTTGAAGCTGATGGCCGCGTCGTTGCTGGCAGAAGGCACCAGCACCATCACGAACTGTCCCGACATCCTCGACGTGCCGCTGATGGCCGAGGTGCTCCGCGGGCTCGGAGCGACCGTCGATCTCGACGGCGACGTCGTCCGTATCACCTCACCGGATGAGCCGAAGTACGACGCTGATTTCGCCGCGGTGCGCCAGTTCCGCGCGTCGGTGTGCGTCCTCGGGCCCCTGGTCGGTAGATGCAAGCGAGCGAAGGTGGCACTGCCCGGCGGTGACGCGATCGGATCCCGCCCGCTGGACATGCACCAGGCGGGTTTGCGCCAACTCGGGGCGCGCTGCACGATCGAGCACGGCTGTGTGGTCGCCGAAGCAGACCACCTGCACGGCGCCGAGATCCAGCTGGAGTTCCCGTCCGTCGGCGCCACCGAGAACATCCTGATGGCGGCGGTACTCGCCGACGGTGTCACGACGATCCACAACGCCGCACGCGAGCCCGACGTCGTGGACCTGTGCACGATGCTGAATCAGATGGGCGCGGAGATCGCGGGGGCCGGGTCATCGACGCTGACGATCACCGGCGTCGACCGGCTCTATCCCACCGAGCACCGCGTCATCGGCGATCGAATCGTGGCCGCGACGTGGGGGATAGCCGCAGCGATGACGCGCGGGGACATCTCGGTGACGGGGATCGATCCCGCGCATCTGCAACTCGTGCTCCACAAGCTGCACGATGCCGGGGCGACCGTGACGCAGTCCGACGACGGCTTCCGGGTGGTGCAGTACGAACGGCCCAAGGCGGTGAACGTGGCCACGCTGCCGTTCCCCGGCTTCCCGACGGATCTGCAACCGATGGCCATCGGGTTGGCCGCGATCGCCGACGGCACATCGATGATCACCGAGAACGTCTTCGAGGCGCGGTTCCGCTTCGTCGAAGAGATGATCCGGCTCGGTGCCGACGCACGCACCGACGGACACCACGCGGTGGTGCGGGGGATACCGCAACTGTCCAGCGCTCCGGTCTGGTCGTCGGACATCCGTGCCGGCGCCGGGCTGGTGTTGGCCGGACTCGTGGCCGATGGTGACACCGAGGTGCACGACGTGTTTCACATCGACCGCGGGTATCCGAAGTTCGTGGAAAATCTGGTCGGTCTGGGCGCGGAGATCGAGCGCGTCAGCTAGTCTCCGGCGCCCGTTTTGGCCTCTTGCGCTGGGGATTTGGGCGTCTGGCCGACAGCACGTAGTATTTCCTTCACAAGCCGATGACCCCGGTCGAAAGACCTGAGGCTGGAGCTTGACCGCCCTGATCACATGCAGTACAGTGGCAGGGTTGCCTGAAAACGGCATCTGTTGTTTGAGAACTCAATAGTGTGTTTGGTGGTTTTTGTTTGTTGTTTTTTTGTTGTGTCCCGGATTTTCCCGTTTGTGGGGCGCAATGTTTTTTGGATGCCAGTTTTTGGTGTCTTTTGTTTGTGATCGGATTTTTCTGATTCGAATTCTGCCCGGGTTTGGTCCTGGGGG
>NZ_JAKRFN010000027.1 GCF_022348085.1 Mycobacterium sp. PSTR-4-N
AAGTTACCACACCTGCGAGCGAAATCCGTCTACCAGGAGGAACACGAAAGTGGTTCAATGAAGCGCATCCGGCGCTGGTCCCATGCGCCAGATATACGCGTCAACTTCAGGTTGATTCGCGACCTTCGTGACCTGAGTGCAAGAGGTGTGTGGGACAAACGTGGGCTGGCAGATGGAGGTGCTGGTGGGAAGGGGTGTGGGGCGGAAGGTGGGCTGTAGTGAGACGTGATGGGGTAAGGGGGAGTTGGAGGCGTGATTACGTCAGCAGGGCTGGTTAGAGTCCGCAACCATGGGCAAAGCAACGACGAAATCAGGGAATCTGCAACGGGCTTTGGAGGCGCGGCGTCGCGCGAATGCTGAGAGGGAGGCGCGGGAGCGCGCGATCGTGCAATCGCTCAAGGAGTTCCTCGACGAGCTGGACAAGCTGGAGCACGCCGAGCAGTCCGCAGCTAAAGATGAGGCGGCGGCGCGGACCAGGGCCGAGGAACAGATCGCCCGGATCGAAAGTGAGTTGAACGAACGGCTGGAGCGGATCCGGCAGAGCGCGCAGGAGAAGGCGACGACGATTCGGCGGACGGCCGGCGCGGCAGCACAGGTGATGCGCACCAACGGCGAAACAATCGCCAGCATCGCCGCACAGAGTGGTCAGACGCAGACGCAGGTGCGAGAACTGTTGCGCCTGGCCGACACTGAGCAGCACGACGCCGGCGAACAGACACCGCAGGACGCGCACGCCGAGAATTCGGCGACGGTCCCCAATGGGGGCGCCGATACCCCGGCGTCGCTCAGCGAAGCGGCGCAGATGAGTGAGGGGGTCGCGGCGGTGGATGATCCGGCGACCGAGGCGCTGAGCGCCTGACGGGCAGTCGCGTGAGTACCCCCAGTCGGCGGCGACAGGGCCGCGACTTGGTGGTCGACCCGATACGTCATGGCAGTGAGATCGCACGGTTCTTCGCACACGTGGTGCGTGGTCCGGGGCGACAGGACTGCTGGCTATGGACGGGCGCCATCGGATCAGATGGGTACGGGCGCTTCGCATTGCGGCGTGGCGGCTGGCGGCACGTGATGATGGTGCGGCCGCCGCGCTATGCGCTGGCGGTCGCACGGGCGGGGCAACCGCTACAGGGGGATGTGCGGGCACTGCACGAATGCGACGTCACCCTGTGTGTGCGAGTGGTGGGCGCCGAGGAGATCGCGGCCGGGGTGCGTGCGCACGTGACCGCGGGCACCCAGCAGGAGAACATGGAACAGATGGCGGCGCGGGGCCGCGGCGGTGGCCGGCCGCGCGTGATCGCGCGGGGCGCGGGTCTGCGGGCCCGACGCGAGCGTGCGCTGGCGCTGCGGGAGGCGGTGCGGTCAGGGTGGGACTCGGCCGCAGTGGAGGCGGCCATGCTCGGAGGTCAGCCACGGTTGTGGTGACCGGGAACGGGTTTCAAGCATTCGACGGGTGCAGGGTCAGACTCTGCACCCGTCGGCGTTTGCATGGTGAGAGTCACCGGCAGGGGGTCATCGGAGTTGTGCGAGTGACAGCGGTTCGCGGCGCGGAGGCGACGGTGGTGGATCGGCAATTATCGGATGCGCCACTCGTTGATGTGGTCCACCACCGTGACAGTCGCGCCGTGGTCATACCACTGGTGAGTGCCGTCGGTGAAGCTCAAATCTGTCGAGTACGTGGCATCCGGGACTGGCATACTCCAGCGGCGCCGGACGACCCGCCCGTCGGCGAGTACGTCGCCTTTGGCGACGAATGCTGCCAGCTTGACACTGCTCGTGTTCTCTCGGGTGTGCCGTGCGGGTTCATCGGCCGCGTTGGCGGCGGTCGCAGGCGGGATGGTCATGGGAGGGTTCCTTCCGATTCGGTGGTGGTTCAGGCGGCGTCGAACAGGCTCATCTGTCCGGAGGGCGTGATGTCCAGGACGCGTTCGCGCCAGGCCAGGGCGTAGGGCAGGCAGTTGTTGCACGCGGCGTGCGTGTGCCCGGGAAGCGGCTCGCTCATTCGCGCTGCCCAACTCCACGCCATTGAGTCGGCGCTGAGGACTCTGTGGCCGTAGCGCTTGAGGCCCGAAAGCTTCAAGCCGTACGCGTGGAGTGGGATGTCGGGGTCGTGGCGCTGGATGGTGGACAGGATCACGTCGATCTCGGCGCTGGCCTGGCGGCGGCACATCGTGCCGACGCCGACGAGGAAGCAGTCGGACAGGTCGACGCCGGCGGCGTAGTACATGTCGACGCAGCGGCGATAATCGTCAGGCGTCCAGCCCTGCAGAACCGGGACGTAGGGCACATCCCAGTCGGGGCCGGGCCAGAGGTCCTGCAATTCTTGGAAGTTGTCGATGGTGCGGCGCTGGTGTTCACGCACGCTCAGTCCGGTGCGGGCGATCTGTTCGGGCTCGCACATCCAGTCGCCGGGCGAGGCCCATTGGAGGTTGCCGATCTCCTGGTCGTAGCGCCAGACCGCGGCGTTGTAGTCGCGGGCGGTGGTGCGCCATTGCCCGTACATCGATAGTTCGGTGAATCCGCCGGAGTCCAGCGCCCATCCGGTGAGCGCACGCGGGAAGCTCTTGCGGGGTGCCAGGCGGCGGTGGGAGATGAACAGCGGGACGTTGGCTTGGCCGAGCCAGCGCACCTCGCTGGTTCCGAGATAGAAGTACTTCATGGCGGCGGTCCTTCGTTTCTGCGGTGGCTGGGCTGTGGGGTCGGCGCCCGGTGGGGGGTGGGGGGAGCACCCCACCGGGTGGCTTCTCAGGCGGTGGGTTGGAGCGTTTCGCCGGTGACGGTTTCGACGACCAGACCCACCAGGTCACGGGCGGCTGGCGGCGTGACGGCGTTCCCTGCCAGCCGCACCTGCTCGCGCCTGGTGCCGACCATCCGGTAGCCGGTCGGGAAGTCCATCGCGGCGGTGATCTCGCGGGGCTCCAGCATCCGGAAGTAGACATCGTTGATGTCGATGGTCGGTGGCGGCGTGGGGACGGGGCCGCGGTTGAGCAGTCCGTGGCGTTCGAGGGTGGTGACCGTCGGCAGCGGCTGGTCGACGGTGCTGTTGCCGCCGGAGCCGTAGAAGCTCGTAATGAGTGGTCGGGGGGCGTCGGCGTAGACGAGGCCGTGGTGGTTGCCCGAGGCGGTGACGGTGGCCAGCGGCTCGGCCACGGAGCGGGCATCGCTGGATCCGCCGCGCAGCTCGGCGACGAAGGCGGGGAAGGCGATTCCGTCGTTCTCGCGGGTGGTGCGGGTCGGGATCGGCTCGCTGGTCGGGACGGCTTCGGTGCGCCAGGTGCCGCCGGTCGGGACCAGCAGGCCGGTCTCGTTGCGGGTGGTCATGGTGCGGGCCGGTTGATCGACCGGGACGGCGGTCTTGCCATCGCGTCCCTCGACGGGGACCAGCATCGGGGTCCAGAACCGTTCGATTCCGGCGGCGATGCGGGCCATCGTCTTGTCGGCCAGCGGGCGCGTGCGGTCTCCGATGCGGGTGCCCGTCAGCGACCAGTCGATGATCTCGGCGGCCGGCCGGTACAGCGGCTCGACGATCTGGTTGCGGCAGACGGTGTTGCGGCACCGGTAGACGTACTGGGAGCGGTACTTGCCCCACTTGGGGCGGTCCTGACGCTTGAAGACCTGCATGGCGCGGATCGGGCCGCACTCGGAGCACACCGCGTGCGGGGACACCAGCCGCGACACGTCAGGGCAGGGGTCTCCGGTGCGGGTGAACACCGCGTAGAAACGGTCGCGGGACTGCGGGGCGCCGGGCCCGAAAAGTTGGGCGTGCATGCTGTTGAGGTAGATCAGCTGCCCGGTGTAGCCGATGGATTCCATCGCCATCCGCCACGCCTGGAACGGCGGCCAGAACACCACGTCCACGACGTTCTCCACGATGACCGCGCGGTACTGGTGGTACTCGGCGAAGCGGACGACGTCCCACATGGTGGCCCGGGAGCGTTCGGCGGCCTCCTCGGGCAGGGTCTCGCCGAACAGGTCGGGCTGGGCGTCCTGGCGCTTCTTGCCCTGGGCGATGCTGTGCTTGGTGCAGCTCGGGCTGGCCCACAGCAGGTCGGTGTTGGGGAAGTAGCGGGGGTCGATCTGCGACAGGTCGGCCTGGATGTGGTCGGCGTCTGGATGGTTGAGGCTGTGGGTCTCGATGGCCTTCGCCCAGTGATTCGCGGCCGTCTTGACCGTGACGTTGCCGAACGCGATCGCGCCCGTGGAGCTTCCGCCGGCGCCGCAGAACAGGTCGGTGAGGGTGAGGGTCATGTTGACGGGCCTTTCTCTTGGGGGTGCGGGGCGGGGTCTGGGTGGGTGGTTCAGAACGGGGCGGCGTCGGGGATGACGGGGGCTCCGGGGCGGCGGCGGGGAAGGGAGTACCGGCGGGCGTAGTTCCAGCGGGCGGCGATCTGTTCGGCCGGGGTCATGGCGTCCCATGCAGCCTGTGCTTCGGCGTCGGCGATGGCGGCTTCGCAGTGGTCGCACAGGACGCCGAGGATGTGGAGGGTGTAGGTGATTCCGCCGTGACCTTCGCGGATCGAGTGGCAGGTGCAGGTGCTCATCGTGGGGCCGTCCTCCTAGGGTGGATGCCTATAGCCTACCATTGATGGGTGGCTTTAGGCAACCACCAATAGCGGCATCACCCTTGTGGCGCAGTGCGTGTCGGGTGGCCGCGGCGGCTGTAAGTCAGGAGTTCAGCGGAGGGTGGCGAACAGGTCGAGCTGCACGCCGGCGGCGGGGTGGAGGGCTTGGCGCAGCAGCGTTTCCGACCAGGTGCGCAGTTCGGCCGTGCGGTGGCGGTGTTCGGCGTCCTCGTCGTCGCTGGGGTGATGGCGAGTGCACGGGCCACTGTGGGCGTTGGGGGCGGTGTGCGCATAGGGGCAGTAGCACCATTCGCGAGTGCGCTCGCGCTCGGCGCGGTGGGCGTCGAGGCATCGGCGAATTTCGGCGTGCAGCTCGGCGGGTAGGTGCCGGCCGAGATTGCGGACCTGGGCGGCGGTGACGTTGACGCGAACCGTGTCGCGGCCGGGGCTGACGAATCTGTCTCCGAGGGTCCAGTAGCTGGTCATCCAGTCCGGGGCACCGTCGGGGGCGGTGGGCCCCGAGGCTCCTCCGGCCCGGGCGAGCAGAGCCCGCATCGCGTGGTCGTCGATGATGGCCTCCAGCAGCATGGTTCCGTTGGACCGTGCGACGAAGGCGATCAGGTGGCGTTGTTCCTCGCTCAGAGTCGCGGGCATGACATCGCCTCGGCCTTCTGGCGAATCACTGCGTCCACGCGGTCGGGCCGATGCCCGGCCCAGGACTGCCCGTCGGCGATGACCACGGGCACGCTACGGAAGCCGAGGTCTTCCAACAGTTGCGCGGCTGCGGTGTCGACGGAGACATCGACGGTCTGGATACGCACGTCGGCCTTGTCGAACTGGCGGGCGGTGGCGCGGCACTGCACACATCCGGGCTTGGTGTAGAGGGTGATGGTCATTGCGGTTTCTCCGTCCTGCTCGATGGGGTGCGTTGCTGCGACGGCGTTCACGGCTGCGACCCCCGATCGATGTCGCCTTCGGTGAAGGTGAAGGCGTTGCCCTGGCTGTCGCGCATCGCGTACCAGTAGCTGGCCTTGGACCAGGCCGTCGTCCAGTCGCTGCGCTCCCACCGCAGGACGTTCCACAGGTCGCGGTCGGCGCCACCGGGGTGGAACGCCGCTCCGGACTCGGGCCGGTAGAAGTGGTTGAGCACGGCAATGAGCGCTTCAACGGAGTCGGCCTCGGCGGCGATGGCGTCCAGGGCCGCGTGGTAGAGCGTCCAGTAGTCGCCCTCCAGCAGCGTCGCCTCACACTCACCGCAGGTCTGGTTGAGGGCTTCGGCGGCCGGAATCGGTGTCGGGAAGGCGTCACTGGTGGCCGTGGTGCGGTCGATGCCGCGGTCCTGGGCAACGACATCGAGGACGTGTTCGGTGTCGTCGTACTCGGCACCTTCGGTGATCGGCAGGATCGCCGCCTGGGCACATGTCGGGCACAGCAGGTGCTCGCGGTAGCGGTAGGCCGGCACGGTGCGAAGGGTGACCGGTTGCGGTTCAGGCATCGGGGGCTCCTCTCGAGGGGGCGGATGCCTATAGCCTACCACTAGCGGAGTGCTATAGCCACCCATAGCGGCGGGAATCCGCCTGTGTATCAGCGGTTTTGGTTTCGCCCCGGGAATGACACGGACGTGCGGGGAGCTGCGTGTGACGTTCGCACTCAGAAACGCTTCGCCAGGCGTGTCGTGGAGTCAGCCGTGCTCCCGAATGGGTTCGTGGTCAATCTGGCCACCGTTGCTCTCAATGCTTCGATTTCGGCGACCAGCTCGGGAACGAGGCTGCGCGACTCAATGACAAACGTCGCGTTCTCCTCGGCTTTGTCGTGGCTTTCGATGCGGAATCCCGGACAGAAGTCGCCCAGCCAGATGATTGGGTATCGTTCGTCGATCTCCCACGGTCCGTAGGTCACTCCGTCCAGGGCGGCTTTGGCGCGGGCCACGATGTCGTCGGGCATCTCTGCTTCTTGCTCCTTGTGCTTGTGATCGGGGGTTGGGTGGCTGGTAGACGTTGTCGCCCTGGACCTGGGTGCAGCACGGCCCTTTTCCCGTCGGACGTGGCTGGACTGTCGTGGTGGTTTACGTCGGGGTGCCAGGCCGGCGTATACCTGCCGCAGTCCAGCCCGGTGCGCTCGGCGGGGGTCAGGCGTATAGGTGGTCGCGGCGGTCGGCGCACTCTCCGCAGTAGCCGTCGAAGCCTTCGCCGTCGTCCAGCGGGTTGGTGCAGCCCTCGGTGGCGCAGTGATCGCAGTGGGGGCATAGCCGGTTGGGCCCGCGCAGGGGCCGGTCGCACACGTCGCAGAACTCGGCGTCGGGCCAGGCGCGGTGGCAGGCGGCGGGGGCCTCGGGGTGGCCGAGGTCGATGAGCACGGTGGCGATGGTGCGCAGTTCCTCGGGGGTGAGGGCGCGGCAACGTGGGTCGGTGCTGGTGCCCAGATACCAGGCGGTGCGGTCAGCCCAGATCCGCACGTAGGGGCCGGCGCTGTGGTTGTGCTCGGCGTCAGCGCGGGTGCGGTGGGTGCTGACGATGTCCTCGGCGGTGTTGACGATCGCCCAACGTCGGGGGTCGAGCTTGCGGACGGTCCAATCTTGCGGCGGGTTGCTGAAGTGGTGGCGCACGCTGTCGGCGAAGCGATCGGTGGTGGGCATGGTGGATTCCTTTCTCCGGGCCGGGGTTTGGGGTGCGTTGGGTGCAGGGGTGATCAGGTGCGGCGGATGTGCCATCCCCACGCGGTGGGCACCACTTGACTGCGGGGGTAGGTGATGGGCAGCAGGTTGGTGTACTGCCATTGCACGAGGACGCCGCGGTCGCTGACGGCCTCGACGGAGCCGCAGACGCGGCCGACGCCGGGTTGGATGGCTGAGATGGCGTGGCCTGGGCTGGGCAGTGTCGGGCCGGTGTAGGCGAGGTCGGCGGGGTCTTCGCCGGTCAGGGCGCAGCGGGCGGCGATGTCGGGGACGAAGCGGGCAACCAGCTCGTCGGCGAGGTCGATGACGGCCTGCTGGCTGATGGCGCGGCTGGGGTCGTCGGGCCCGGCGGCGGCCTCGGCTTCGTAGAGGTCGTCGCGGGCGACGAAGTAGGCGTTGAGCAGCTCGCGCGATCCCGTTGACTCCGGCGTCTCCGACGTGCAGCCGGAAGTGTGCGGCGCGGTGGGTGTCGCCGCTGAGGGCTTCCAGGTAGGTGTCGTCGGAGGACAGTCCGTTGACCGACTTGATGGTGTCCACGGCGGTCTGACGTCCGACGACTGGCTCATCGCTGAAGGGGCCGTAGAGGCGCACGTCCTCACCGAGCAGTCGGGTAAGGGTGTCTTTGTCGGCGCCGTTGTTGATGCAGTCGACGAAGGACTCCACGGTGTCGCGATGTGGGGCGAATGTGGTCATGGGTCACTCCTCGGGGTGGGGGGAATGTGGTCGACGGCTCTTGGCGGTCAGCTGGTCGGGAAGTAGTGGCCGTTGTCCAGGTCGGCGAGCAGTTGGGGCGCAGTGGGTTCCCAGCCAAGGGTTTGGCGCGTGATGGTGCTGCTCGCCGGGAGGTTCAGCGTGACCAGATTGGTGAACATGCCGAAGTAGCCCGGCAGCATCAGTGCGTCGATGGGGACGCTCACCGCGGGAAGGCCCAGGCGGGCGCCGATGGCCTCGGCGATCTCGCGCAGCGGGGTGTCCGCGCCCTCACTTGCGTGCCAATAGCGGCCGGCGGAACCCTTCTCCAGTGCCAGTCGGAACAGTGAGGCGACGTCACGGATGTGCACGGCGCCCCAGAGGTTTTCGCCGTCTCCGGGGTAGCCGGCGAAGCCCTTTTCCTGGGCGAGCGCGATCAGCCCCGGCAGGAAGCCGGCGTTATCGGTCGTGTCGTGCGCGATGGGCGGAAGCCGCACGATCGACGAGCGGACTCCCTGCTCGGCGAGGTCGATGACGGCGCGCTCGACGACGTTGCGGGCCCGCAGGGTGCCGGTGTCCTTCGGCCGGGTGGGAAGGGCGGGGTCCTCCTCGGTGGCTGGGCGGCCCAGGCTGCCGGCCGAGCCGATGCTGCCCGCGGCGACCAGCGGCTTGCCGGTTCCCGCGAGTGCCTCGCCGTAAGCGCGCACGATCTGGAGTTCCGCGGCGGCCACGGCGTCCATCCCGCCGGTCGGAAGGAGGTCTTGTCGGTGTGCGACGTGGATGACGCCGTCGGAGTCAGCGGCTGCTTCTTTGAGCCCGTCGAGGTAGTCGAGGTCGCCGCGGCGCACCGTCGCGCCGAGCGCGGACAGGGCGTCCGCGGAGGCGTCCGATCGGGCCAGGCCGGTGACGTCGTGCCCGGCGGCGATCAGCTCGGGGATGATGCGCGAACCGGCGTGGCCGGTTCCGCCAGTGATGAAAACGCGCATGTGACTGTCCTTTTCAGAGTTGGGGCGCTCAGCGGAGAATGCTGGCGCCGAGGAAGAGGTTGGTGTTGTTGACCGAATGGGTGATGAGGCCCAGCTGCAGCAGGGTGAGGTGCTCCAGTGCCCGGGCCATCGGCAGTGCCCCGGCGTCCATCGGGTGCATTCCCATGCTCTCGATGAACGCCGACACGTGCGCCTTTGCCGCTGCGTCGTCCCCGGCGATAGATACGTCCACCGGGCGACCTTCGACTGACCCGGCTGCCAGCACATCGCAGGGCAGGGTGTTGAACGCCTTGACGACGTGCGTGCCGGCGGGAGCGGCCTCGGCGATCTCTTGTGCGCCCGAACTGCCTTCGGGGGTGAGGAAACCCGTGAAATCGCGGGTGATGGGGTTGGTGACGTCGATGATGACCTTGCCTTTCAGCGTGTCCCCGTACTCGCTGAAAGCCGCCACCGCGCTGGCGTAGGGCACCGCCACGATGACGATGACGAGGTCGCCGGTCGGAGACGTGCCGACGGTGGCGCTGTCACGTGCGGCGGCCAGTGCGTGGGCTTTGGCCGGGTCGCGGCCGATGATCTCGACGGTGTTGCCGCCGGCGACCGCCCGGCCAGCGAGAGCGCTGGCCATGTTCCCCACGCCGATGATGCTGATGCTGCTCAAGACATCTCCCGTCGTGACGTACGATCGAATTGGTTGACTCATCCACCATAGGTCGGCTTGGATGAGGAGTCAACCAATTGAGTGGAGGCGTGGAAACCGATGGAACCGAACTGGCTGAGCCCTTCCGAACTTCGTGCCTGGCGGGCCTTCATCGACGCGCGGCATCAGGTCGGTGTGCACCTGGAGCGGGGTCTGCAGGAGTCGGGCCTGTCCGGGGCCGACTACGAGGTGTTGGCGTTGCTCTCCGATCATGACGGGGACCGCATGCCGTCCCAGGAGCTGCGCAACGCGTTGGGATGGGAGAAGAGCCGTCTGTCCCACCAGTTGCGGCGTATGGAGAAGGACGGGCTGATCAGCCGCGAGCCCAATCCCGCCGATGCCCGTAGCTCTGTGGTCTGTCTGCTCCCGGTGGGCCGCGCCACTGTGGAGAAGGCGGCGCCTGGGCACGTGGCGGATGTCCGCCGGAACTTCATCGATTTGCTGACCCCGGCTGAGCTGGACATGCTCGCCACCCTCAACGAGCGAATCCTGGAGCACCTGGCGGAGAACGACGACTCCGCGGCCGGCGACGCGCCCTGATGAACCCTCCGATCGGGGCGATGACGCGCTCATGGGGACGGGCAGTCCTGTGCTGTGGTGCATCCTCGGAGTAGGACGGCGGTGGCGTCAGTGATCGCGTCGCTCGCTTGGGCCTTGTCGAGGAACTCTGTGAAGGCCGGTTGCTGCGACCAGGCGGCGAAATCGTCGTCATTGGGCCATGTTTGGAAGACGAACACTTTGGCGGGATCGGTCGGGTCGGCAGAGGATTGGTAGATGCTGGCCCCTCGTCGTTGGTCGGTTGTCGCGGCGAGGAAGGCGGCCATCTCGGCGTCAAGCTGGCCGCGTTGGCTCGGGTCGGCGGTGAAGGTGGAGAAGATGACGATCATGGTTGCCTCAGTGGGGAATTGAATGTGTGGCTGGGGGTGGTCGTCAGCGCGCCGCGCGGTAGAACGCGTGGCGGCCAAGCCGCGATCTGCCCTGCCCGACCTGGGAGCCGTCGAACAGATCAGTCTGTATCAGGGCCAGCGTGTGCCCAGAATCTGGGTGCGGCAGTGATCGACGGATAAATTGTTGCTGCTCGCCTATAGGGCCTAAGGATGCTCTGCTGCAACAATTATCAGGGCGCGAGTGGCCGTCGCACAAGGCATGCGAGCCGGTCGACGTTAGCAGCCTTTCACCGTCACCGCCCAACCTTCCGCGTATGCGCACGCTAGCGCGTGCCACGGAAAGTAGCCTTCTCCCATGCCAACTGAGCTGGAAGTCCTGGCGGCATCGAATCGACGTTTGACACTGTGAGTCACTGGTTCGAGCGGCTCGGCGTCACCTACGTCCCGATGGCTGGCAGCGCCCTAGCGGCAGACGATAACGATTGGCCGTATATGCCTGTTTCGCAGGTGGCGTGGATTGGACTTGGTGGCGCGGCCGATCACCTCGACGCGATAAAACGCCAACTCACCAACCGGCCCATACCCCTACATCCATACGCGCAATTGACGCTGTGTCGGAGCGCGTTAGTGGGTGCGTGCCAGGCCGTGTGGGTGCTGTCGCCGGACGACCCGACGATCCGGTTAAGGCGCGCCCGCACCGTGGCTGCCTACGTCTACGCGCATCGCCTCAAGTTTCTCTACAAACTGCGAGAATTCAACGCCACGGA
The DNA here is from genome assembly GCF_022348085.1 of Mycobacterium sp. PSTR-4-N. Taxonomy (GTDB): domain Bacteria; phylum Actinomycetota; class Actinomycetes; order Mycobacteriales; family Mycobacteriaceae; genus Mycobacterium. The sequence continues at coordinate 11,258 of NZ_JAKRFN010000027.1, forward strand.
AGACCCAAACCTCAGTTTTGCAGATTTTGAATGACGAGGAACGGGGACAGCAACTTCAAGTCAAGCGCACCGCCGACGGGCAACCGAAGGGGGAGAACCTCGTGACCGGTGAGATGATCGAGGATGTAGTTAGCGAAGCGTCTGATCAAGTGGACTTAACCGCGAACGCGAACCTGTTGTGGCAATCAGGGTCCGGCGCCGCCCACGGTCAAATGTGGCCGAACTTCAACACTGACGCAATGCGGCTGGCAGGTCCCACAGACAGCGGGCCCCTAAGCCCATTCGTCGTCAAATCAAGTCTTGGAACGTTTTCCAGCCACTATTCCGCTGCTTTTGAGGCCGCTGAGCGTGGATGGCAGCTGCTTGATCAGCGGGGCGTCGCGTGGGCCTCGGACGGGTAGGTTCGATGCACTCTGGGACTCAGGCCCAAGACCATTTGGTGGGCGCTCCCCGTCGATCTGCAGCGACCGTGGGGGAGGGCCAGGAGCCCGCTTCAGGGTAGACCCTTCGCGGACCGAAGAAAGCTGGTCGTGCGCCGTCTCTCAGGACGCCGCGGTGCGATAGCGGAACCCTTCCAACCCGAAGCGGGAAGACAGCGACTAGGGCTCAACTGGGTACGGGTAGAAGTCGTCGCAATATGAAGGTCGGCATGGCAATCGGACGACGGAACCAGCATCGAGCCTCTCTTTCCCACACCCCATGGCCTTTGCGTCGGGCCGTTGTCGGGCGCCGCGGCTGCGAAGCGCGAAGCTAGGGCGGATGACAACTGTGTGGTTCCGCGCATTCCCGAAACCCGTTGCGGCTGAGCAAGTATATGTGTTCGCTGGACGGTCCAGCATCGCACGTCACGTGACCAAAATCGGTGGGCGGGCTTCGATCCGGTAGGCAGATAGCGGCCCCGCATCATGTCGGGCCCCCCGGGCGAGTGGACATGAAAGTGAGAATTTTGATGTGGACATTCCGTGAGAACGGTGGCGTCGTCACAGTTCAGGGGATCGCAAGTGGACACGACACTTGAGAAGTCACACGGCGGTGTCGGTGGTGTTGACCGGCGGTGATGATGACGCCCGTGGCCGGTGATGTGTGAGTCTTGTGGCTTCTGCCCCGTGGCGCGATCCCAGCAACGTCATAGTGGTGCAATACTGGCGCAGCGTCGAAGGAACTCGGCAAGTTCGCCAGGGAGCCTCGCTTACCCATGCACCGGCATGGGCGGCCTTCAACCGGGATGCAGCTGGTACCGGCGACATTGGATTTGGCACGAGACCTACCGGGTGCCGGCAGATCTCGTCGAAACTCTTTACGGCAAGCTCGCACGATTGGGCTTCGGCAAAGGGCTAGGGGTCCGGGAGAGCTTCGGCGCACCCCGCAACAGCACACACCAGAAAATGGGCGCAACGGATGCGGATCAAGACTAGGTACTCCAAACTGGAGGCCGCTGTCAGCCGGTGTGATTGGTGCCGGGGACGCCCGTGGGAGCTGGCGGAGCCTTGACTGGAGGGCTGAAGGAATTGCCGCCAGTCGGAGCGATGCCCTTCTCGGTGGGCGTGACGCCGGGCGTCGAAGTGGGGGTCGGCGTGGTGGTTGACGGGCTCTCGGTCTCACTTCCGCCGCAGGCGGTCAAGGCCGCTATCGACACGATAGCGGTGACACCGAGCGCCGCAGTCGTCTTGCAGAACCGGGAATTGCGCATCTTGGTATCCGATCTGCGTTGAGTGTCAGGAAGGGTTCGCGACCGAACTGTACCCGACGGTACATCGAATCCAGCCGTTTTGCGTATACGCGTGGGTGATCCATGGAAACATCGCATGCGCGGTGCCGGAATCCGCTCCTCGCTCGACGACGGAGGGACCCTTCAGTCGCCAAAACCGAAGCCACTTGACCCGTGGAGTAGAGCCCTCACCGCGCGTGATCGACCACTCGCGGCGCCTGCATCCCTAGTGCACGTTCACCGTGGGATCGTCGACCGGCTCGATCTTCCCGGGGGCGTCACTGGGCGTAGTGCTGGGTTAATGGTCGCTGTTGAACCTGCCACGCAACGTCCTACCGGCCGTTATAGCCTCTTTCGCTGCGGCTTTGCGCCCAGGCGGCCAGCTGATATTCGCTACCCACGTCGGTGCCGGCGATGTCGAGCGCGCCGAGGCCTACAGCGGGTGCCGGTCCAGTAGGCGACCTACCAATGGCAGCCGGAACAACTCATCGCCCTCGTGCAGCAGGCAGGAATGCGACTCGTCGCCGACCTGCGCTTCCCCGCCGATCAGACCAGCGGACCTGCCGCCGTCCTTGTTGCACAACGAGACAAGCCATGGGCGGGCCTGCGCAGTTTGCGAGAATGGTTGCAGAGCTCCATCGATCCCGGTCGTTGGCCCCAGCGGGATCTTCGGTGGCATCGCGCCGTGCTGACACTACAGACGTAGACGGTCTATCTTCATCCCGTCCAACACCATTGATGGCACCGGATGGTCCAGCACGCAGACGCAGACCCGGAGTGATCTGCGAGTTAAGGACAGCTCGGCCATGTTCGGGGGGATTCGCAATCATCCATGTGCGTAGCGCGAACCCGTTGCGGCGGAACGTTTCGGATTGCAAGGCGAGCTGGGGCGCTTACCGGCGACTTGCTATCCGACGAAGTGCCAGAGCGCGAATTCGCACGGCGCTCCCGCTTTTCGCCGGTCGCCGACTAGACACTTATGGTCCTCGTCGGGTGTTCCGCATGCGGTGCTCGCCGAGCCACATGCTGCCATTCCTCACGACGGTATGAGGCCAGCTGACCGGTAGGCGTCGATCAGTGCGTCGTACGCCTCAATGTCAGCGCGACTCCTCGCGATGAGTTGGGCGCCGGCGACCGCGGCGTAAATGGCGGCGGCCCGTGATTCACCGTCTCCGTCCACCACCGAGGCGCACACCAACGACTTCGCCAGCCAGGCCACGTTCACGTCGGCAAAGGCGATCACCTCGGCTTTGACCGCGTCGGGCAGATCGTCGTACTCGGCAGCCATGTAACTGCACATGCACATGCGGTTGTCATCCTCCAACGCCTGACGGAACATCATCGGGTACTGGCGAAGAGCGTCAATGGGATTGGGAGATTTTGCCGTGAGCGACTCGAGTGCGGCGACTGCATCTTCCCGGTAGCGCTCGGCCACCGCGGCTCCGAGGTCGCCCTTGTTCGGAAAGTAGTGATAGATGCTGGCGGCTTTGATGCCGACGTCGCGAGCGAGGTCTCGGTAGCTCATACCGCCGTACCCGCGTGCCTGAGCCACCGCTCTGGCTGCGGCCAGGATCTTGTCGCGGGTACTCGGGGCGTCTTGCGTCATCTCGCGTCCCTCCTGCACATTGCGCTGTGGGTCGGACGACCTAGCGCGAAACCACTCTACCTGCCACCAGGTAGACAGGTGGCGGCCCCGGGAGTAGCTTGTCTACCTACCGGCAGATAGGCCGCGGATCAGATGGCTGCAGCGCCGCCGCTAGCTCCTCTGCGATCCGATCTTGGGTAGACGATCTCCATTGAAGACGGGAATGCGAATGACTAGTGCCGTGAATCAAATTGCAGTAGGGGCAACGGATTCAGAGGCGTTGCATTATCAGGATGCGACGGCCCTGGCAGCTCTCATCGCCTCGAAGCAGGTGTCCTCCCGCGAGGTGGTGCAGGCCCACCTGGGCCGCATCGCCGAGGTCAACCCAAAGATCAACGCGATCGTCACACTGCTGGCCGATGAAGCGCTACGCGGTGCCGACGCCGCCGACGCCGCCCTCGCGGATGGACGCGACGTGGGTCCCCTTCACGGGGTTCCCGTCACCGTCAAAGACTCTCTCGACACCGCCGGGATACCGACTCAGCGTGGCTCCAAGATCTTCGCCGGATTCATCCCCGACGTCGACGCCACCGCGGTCGAGCGCATCAAGGCCGCCGGCGGAATCCTGCTTGCCAAGACCAACGCCCCGGAGTTCTCGGCGTGGACTGAAACCGACAATGCGGTCACGGGCCGCACCAACAATCCGTGGAACTTGGAACGGACCCCCGGGGGGTCCTCGGGCGGGGAGTCCGCTGCGGTCGCCTCTGGCATGTCGCCGATGGGTATCGGCAGCGATGTGGCGATCTCGTTGCGGGGCCCTGCCGCGTTCACCGGCGTCGCCGCCCTGAAGGCTACTCACGGCCGTATACCGTTCACCGGCCACTTCGCCCCGATGACGTCGGCCTGGTGGCACGTGGGCCCCATGGCTCGCACCGTTCGCGATGTCGCGCTTGGCTATTCAATCCTCAGCGGACCCGACGGAATCGACGGTTACGCCGTACACGCCAAGGAGGTCGACTCCGCCAGCACCAGATTCGCCGGACAGACCTTCCGGGTCGGTTGGGTCACCGACGATGCGTTCGGGCCCGTGGATCCGGAGATCGCCAGCGCCGTCGAGCACGCGGCGACACGACTGGCTGCACTAGGGTGCCACGTGGAGCAGGTCGCGGTGCCGTTCCTCGACGACGCCGACGCCACGACGACGCTGTTTACGTTCGTCTACGGTGAGTTGGTTCCATACGTCAAGAGCCTGGCCGTCGGACGGGAGGGTGAGCTCAGCCCGGTCGGCGCGCGGATGATCAGGATGGACGACCCTGCGTTCGCCCAGCTTCACGCCGCTCGGGCGAAGGCGGAGGCGTTGCGGTCGGCGTTCGCTGGGTACTTCGACAGGTTCGACGTGCTGCTCTGCCCGGTAAACCCGGTTACCGCCACACCGCATGGTGCGCAGACACTTTCGGTCAACGGGACCACGGTGCGTTGGAGCCACGTCATGAGTGCCACGGCGCCGTTCAATCTGACTGGCTTGCCTGCACTTTCGGTGCCCTATGGGTTCAGCTCCGGAAGATTGCCGATCGGGGTCCAGCTCGTCGCGAAGTGGTTCGACGAGTCGACCATTCTCAGGCTCGGTAGCCTCTTGGAACGACAGGGTGGTCTCGGCGATCGGCGACCGCCGCTCGCCGATTAGGAGCCGTTCTGCGGGCTCTCGCATGCTTTACCAGACTTCGGCTGGCCGAGCCGACGACCCGCGATCAGCCGGGGTGCGGTGCGCACGGACGGTGGGAATGGTCGTGCGTCGCTGCACACGTCCTGAATGACCTCGGCCGTTGAGTTGGGGTGTCGCAACCGCGTGCCCATGCGTCGGACTGACAGCAACGTGATCGAGACCGCTTCTTTTAGTAGACGAAATCAGATGTCCGACACTGTCCTTACGTACCGGTTCACGGTGACGTTGCCTTCGGGGGAGGGGTGGTCGGATGACGAGCGGGCGCGGTACCCGGCTTTGTGGAATCGGGTAGTGGTAAAGCCACATCACCACCTGCCCGTCAGGCAACGCGATCAGCGCACCCGTACCTGCCGCACGCGAGCGGGCTGCGGGGAGTACTGCTTAGGAGGCACGAAATCATTCGGCATCGGCCCGGTATCGAACACCCTTGCCCCCTTTTAGGAGAATGCTCGGTCCGAGAACGGGTCTGATCGGTCTCCTACCTAGGAACGAGGGCGGGGTCATTGCCACGCGCTGGGTGCACTCGAGCGCGTTCTACATTCGTTCCGGTGCAGCGATTCCGAGGTGTGTGAGGCCATGCGCCAGTACTCGGGCAGTCAGGCCGGCTAGTGCGAGCCGGCTCTCGCGGATCCTGCTTTCAGTAGCGAGAACGGGGTTGTTCTCATAGAAGGCGGTGAAATCTCTGGCGAGATCGAAGAGGTACGCGCACAGCCGGTAGGGTGCGCAGCGTTCGATGGTCTCACGGACGGCGCCGTCGTAGGACAGAAGCCGCAGCGCGAGTTTCCGCTCATGGCGTGTAGATATGTGAAATACGCTCCCGTGCAGAGCTGTTGGGGTGAGACCTGCGCGGTTGAGGAGGCTGTGGATACGGGCGTGAGCGTATTGCAGGTAGGTCGCGGTGTTGCCGTCGAAGGCCAGCATCCGGTCCCAGTCGAAGACGTAGTCCTCGATCCGGTCAGTAGACAGTTCGGCGTACTTCAACGCACCCAGACCTATCGCCGCACCGAGAGTGCCCACATCGTCGTCGGGCAGGTTGGGTGAGCGGTCCGCGACTAACGGCGCCCACGCTGGATCGCTTCGTCGACGAGTTCGATGAACTTCATCGGGTCTCCGCTGCGGCTGCGCAGGCGTATGCGGTTGGCGTCGAGGACGAGGCCGAAGTTGACGTGTACGGGCCGCACAGGTGGCCGCAGCCACCCTGCCATCTCCGCCACCGCCCACACCATCTGCAGGTGCTGTGCCTGTTCGGTGCCGATGACGTAGAGCAGCAGTGTCGCCTTCACGTGCTCCACCCGGTCGATCACGCAGGCGAGGTCGCTAGTCGCATAGTTGAACCCACCGGTGCGGGCTAGCACGATCAGCGGCAGAGGCGCGCCCTCTCGGTTGGTGAACCCGGGCACGAATACGACTTCGGCACCGTCGGATTCGATGAGCAGACCCGCACTCTCCAGCCGGGTGAGGACGTCGGGCATCAGGAACTGATACGTCGACTCACCAGCCAGGTCGTCGTCGGTCAACAGGATGCCGAGTTTGGCGTACGGCTCGTTGAAGTGCCTGGTGGATTCAGCGACGAGGACACTCCACAGTGCCGTGGTCTGCGAGTCCCGACGGCCTTGGAGCTTCACGACCCGCTCCCGCTCCCGCGCCCGCGCCTTGAAGGATTCGTCGTCATCGAACTTGAGCCGGGCCTGCTTGTAGAACGCGTCGAGATCACCAACGGTGAAGTCGGCGACGGCGTCGGTGCCGGCCTCGTCGACGAGGTGCTCGATGAGCATGCCGAACGGGGTGCCCCAGTCGCCGATGCTCGCGGATGACGCGGTGGCCATCGAAGCCGTAGAGGCGGGCCAACGCGTCGCCGACGACGGTCGTTCGCAGATGACCGACGTGCATCTCCTTGCCGACGTTGGGTGCCGAGTAATCGATGACGACGGTTTCAAGCGTGGTCGGCAACTGCACACCGAGGCGAGAATCTTCCGACATCAGCGTCATCTGCTCGTCAAGGAACGGGCCGCGGAAGGTGACGTTGATGAAACCTGGCCCTGCGACCTCCAGTGACGCCACCGGGCTGGCATCGGTCATGTCGAGCATCTCCCCCGGCGACCTGCCGAGGGTCGCGGCCCAGCCGTCGTGCCACGTCCAACGCGCCGTTGGCCTGAGCGTCGGCGTGATCGCTTGTACGCACGACCGGATCTATGTCGGGCGCACCGGCAACTTTAGCGAACGCCGGCGACAACAGTTGGGCAGCGATGCCTAGCGGGTCGGCCATGAGCCAAGGAGCCTAGCGAGACAGCGCCAGAATCAACGACTCATTTCTTTCTTTGAGCAGGCTTGTATTCGGCGCTTGGTGTCAGCCTGTTCCAGGCAAGCGAACTTAGAGCGCGGCCCTGCGCCGGTAGAGCGGGCCGACCTCAACCCCGGCGGATCACGGCTGCGATCGACAACCTCGCGAAACCCCGCTCGGCCAACTCGTCGATCACCGCGTTGCGGATTGCCGCGGTGATCCGTGGTCGTAGGGCGGCGGCGCGGGTCTCGGATCGGCGAGTCGACGTCGGCCGATACCAATAGGACGAGACGGTACCGGTCCAGCATGTACGGTTATGGAATGGACGAGACCGACCCGTGCCGTCCGTAGGTGGGAGAGATCATGACATCTGACGAAGTCGTTCGCCGCGCATTGCAGCTGCTGCTCGCACAGGACATGGCCGGCTTCGCCGGGCTGTGGGCGGAGGAGGGCGTGCTGGAATTCCCATTCGCCGCGCCCGGTTTTCCGACTCGCGTGCAGGGACGTGCGGCGGTGGCGAAGTACCTGAGTGACTACCCGGACATCCTGCAGATCAAGGACATCCCTCGGCAGAGGGTCCATCAGAGTGTCGATCCGGACGTGGTGATCGTCGAATTCGAGATCACCGGGACCGTCACCGCCACCGGGGCGCCGTACCGGATGACCTACATTGCGGTGATCACCACGCGCAACGGTGAAATCCAGTCCTACCGTGACTACTGGAGCCCAGCGGCGGCTGCCGACGTGATAGGTGGCGCGCAGGCACTGCTGAACGCATTTCCCGGGTCGACGCATGAGTAGAGTCCTGGCCACCGGAGCCACCGCAACGACCAGCAGCACGGCGGCGGACTTCCTGGCCGGACGCGGCGTCGCGACTCGCCTGAGACATGAAACCGAACACAACCCGGCAGCTTCGGCTCGATTGGGCCGACCAAGAGACCTGCAACGAAGCGCTGCAAGGCATCTCCGCGATCTACTTCATCGCCCCCAGGGGCCTCAGTGAACCGGTGCCCCTGGTAGCGGTGTTCCTCGACGACGCCGCGCACGACACCGCGCACATCCTGACCGGGCCTGCGGCACTCACCTGCACCGATGCTGCCGACATCCTCACCCGACTGACCGGTCACACCGTCCGGCGCCAATCCGTCTCGGAGGAGGAGGTCGCCAGCCGCATCGCCCAGCACGGCGTACCCGCTGCAATCGGGAAGGTCCTCACCGCCACGGACGTCGCCATCGCCATCGCCGACGGAGACGAAGACCACGCCACCGACACCGACACCGACGAGCGAATCGCCAGCCAACCTGCTCGCAGCTTCAGCACCTCCGAAACAAAGGAAATCCAATGAAACAGTTGCTATTTCACGACGACGTCCAGTTCTGGTTCGAGACACTGCGCGTCATCGGGCATGCCAGCTACGGTGGGGCAGACTTCGGCGAGGTAGTCGCGACCGCATCTCAGATCACGGCAGGCGACTACGACAGCTGGCACGACGCCTGGCTCGCCACGGCGGAGCGGGTGGAGGCAGAAGCCCGCGCAGCCCATCCCATCAGCGCACGCGACGGCTTCCTTCGCGCATCGACCTATTACCGGTCCGCCGAGTTCTTCCTGCATGGCAACCCCGACGACCCGCGCATAGAGCACGCGTTCACCCGAGGCGTCGCCTGCTTCCGTTCCGCGATCGCCCACCTCGCCGCGGTCGAACCCGTCGAAATCCCCTACGGGGAGACGACCCTCAGTGGCTACTTCTACCGCGCATCGGGTGAGCGGCCAAAGCCGACGCTGGTCATGCACAACGGTTTCGACGGCAGCGCCGAGGAGCTCCACTTCTTCGGAGCCGTCGGAGGTCAAGAACGCGGCTACCACGTCCTGACCTTCGATGGGCCAGGCCAGGCGACCGCAATCCACCGCGACAAGCTGCCGTTCCGTCCCGACTGGGAGAACGTCGTCGGCCCCGTGCTGGACTTCCTGCTCACCGACCGCAGCGTCGACCCGGCGCGCATCGCCCTGCTCGGCCTGAGCCTTGGCGGCATGCTCGCACCCCGAGCAGCAGCTTTCGAAACGCGACTGGCCGCGGTGGTGGCCGTCGACGGCGTTTACGACGGGAGCACCGCCATCACCACGTTCCTCGAACTGGACCGCGTGGAGATCTCCAGGAGAGCCAATGCCGACCACGACGAGGAACTCGACGAACTGATCGCCGCCGCCCGCGACGACAGTCCCGTCATCCGCTGGGCCTACGGCCACGGCCGGTACGCGATGGGCGTCCAGACCGACCGCCAGTTCCTCGCGGCCTTGCTGAAATACAACGTCATGGACGGGATCGCCGAACAGATCACCTGCCCCGTGTTGGTCTGCGAAGCCGCTGAAGACCTGTTCTTCGCCGCCGATGAGTCGCGTGAGTCAGAGCCGCGGCGCCTCTACGACCACCTCACCGCACCGAAGAAGCTGCTGACCTTCACCGCCACCGAAGGTGCCGCCGAGCACTGCCACTCGGGTGCCCAACGACTCGCCGTCGGGCGTATCTTCGACTGGCTCGACGACACGATGCCGCCGCGGCCAGAGCACTATTCCTGGCATCCGCCGAAAGCAGCTTCGTGGCCGGCAGCGAACTAAGCGTGGACGGTGCCATGTCGCAGGTCCAGCTGGACTGCTCGCACAGGTTGGTCAACCAAGCGATGGTGGAGACGTAGGCTGTGCAGCCACCTGGCAGGGCGAGCGGCAGGTCGGCGACTGCGCCAGGCCCGGTAGGTGCGCGTGGCGCTCTGGCAGCCCTGTTCACGCAGACTCCGGCAGATCGACTCGACCGCAGCACCTTTGGATCGAATCGTGTCGACGAATTTGATGATCATCGGTTTCGGGGGTCGGTGAAAGTCGTTCGGGGACGTGGTGACAGTCGTTGTGGCTGTTCCGCTTTTCGGGCCGCTCCCCGCACCCCGGAGCGCACCTTTCGGTGCACCGGACTCTCCTCAAGACCCGGTCACGCTGCTGTGTCGACGTCCTCGTCGACGTCCGGCCAGGGCGCGGGGATGGCCGCACCCGGCAGCGGCAGCGGGTGACCGGTCCTAGCAGTGAGGCCGTAGGTACCGATGCCGACCCCTCAGCCTTCTGAGGCCAGCGAAGTAGGCGCCGCGACAGAGCTGTGGGCCGCTCCATGAGACCGATCTAGCCGATGCGTGGTCTGACGGTCCGTCTCGACGTCGCATTCGTCACTGCCGAGATGCCGCCTAATGGAGCCGTGTCAGCAACTGTACTTTGAGGTACAGTACGCACACCGCTCCTGCGGCACAGCGAGGAAGGATCCGCACATCGTCTCGTTGACTGTGGTAGCGATCGTCGCGGTCGTGGCATTGCTGTCACCGCTCAGCGTCAAGGTGCTCCGACTGCCCGTGCCTGCGATCGTGCTCGAGATCCTCCTGGGCGTCATCGTCGGCCCACAGGTGCTCGGCTGGGTGCACATGGACGCTGCGCTGCAGGTGCTGTCGACGATCGGTTTGAGCTTCCTCCTGTTGCTCGCCGGGCTGGAGATCGACGTCCGCCAGCTGAAGGGGCCAGTGCTGCGGCGCGCCTCGGGCGCCTTCGTGGTGTCGTTCGTCCTCGCGGTGGCCGTAGGCGTCGGCCTGGGGATGTTGGGCCTGGCTCGGTCGCCGGTGCTGATGGCCGTGATCCTGTCGGCAACCGGACTCGGCATCATCCTTCCGGTCCTGAAGGACGCAGGGGTCGTCGAGACCCGAGCAGGGCAAGTCATCGTGGCCGGTGCGTCGATTGCCGAAATAGTGCCCATCATCCTTCTCTCCCTGTTGTTCTCAGAAGACACGTCGGCGGGGGTGGGGGCCAAGCTGACGTTGCTAGCGGCGTTTCTCGGATTCACCGGTGCCGTCATCGTCGTCGTTCTCGGCCTGGAGCGTGCCCACACCGTCTGCAAGACGCTGCTCGACTTGCAGGACACCACCGCCGAGATCCGAGTCCGCGGAACCGTCGCGCTGCTGCTGGTCTTCGCCTCTCTCGCTACGGCATTCGGGCTCGAGTCAATCCTGGGGGCGTTTCTAGCCGGGGCTGCCTTGACCCTGCTCGACCGCGATGACGACATGACCCACACTCAGTTCTATACCAAGCTGCATGCAGTCGGATTTGGCGTCTTCATCCCGTTCTTCTTCGTCGCAACCGGCGTGTCACTCGACGTTCGAGCACTCGTCGACCAGGTGTCCTCCTTGGCCAAGATCCCTGTCTTCCTCATCGCCCTCCTGGTCGTGCGTGCCTTGCCGGCCGTCTTCTACCGTCCGTTGCTCGGCCATCGCCGCGACGTCGTGGCCGTAGGTCTGCTGCAAGCCACCTCGCTGAGCATTCCGGTGGTGGCCGGGGGCATCGGCGTGGAGTTGGGCCTGATGCAACCGGCCAACTACGCAGCGCTAGTCGCCGCGGGGTTGTTGTCGGTCATCGTCTTTCCACGACTGGCAGTCCTGCTGCTGGCACGGGGGACGAAGGAACCTGCCCCGTCAGACGTACGCGCGCACGACGACCTCGACGACGCCGTGGAGCCAAGCCGCGAAATCGACGACCGACCGCGCCCCAACCCGTGACGCCCGTCGCAGACTCCCTGAAGTCTCTCGACGAATTGCACGCAGATGATCTCGTCAGTGCTCACGTCGTGTCCCCAAGGTCGTCGTCAACCTCTTGACTGCCCGGCGAGCTCGTGCGATCCGAAATGTACGGCTGAGTACATCCGGCTGTGACGAACTCGCGGTATCGGCTCGACGGTGCGTGCGGTCGACGGGGGAAGTGCGACTGACGAGACGCTATCCTGGTTAGATGGCAGTAACGCGGACGCTCGAGAAGGCTGCAACGGGCGAGACTCCGAGGCCGCCGTTGTCGCCGCGTGGCCTGCGCAGCGGTACCGCAATCGTCGACGCGGCCGCGACCATGATGCGTCACAGTGGTGTGGCGTCGACCAGTCTCGACGACGTTCTGGCGGCGGCGGGTTGCGGCAAATCGCAGCTTTATCACTACTTCGACGACAGAGCCGACCTCATCCGGGCAGTCATCGACCGTCAGGTCGAACTGATCTTGGCGGCGCAACCGGCGATACATCACGCGGATTCCTGGGCGGGCCTGCGGCGGTGGGCTGACCAGGTGTTGGAGAGTCACCGTGTCGTCGACGGGCCGTTCGCGTGCCCGCTCGGATCGATGGCTGCTGAACTCAAGAATGATGACGCCTACCTTCCACACTTGGACGCGGCCTTCCGCCGATGGGAGGAACCGCTGGCGCGCGGCCTGGAGGTCATGCGCGAACGGGGTCAGCTCACACGGCAATCAAACCCTGATCGACTTGCCCAATCGATCGTCGCCGCTGTGCAGGGCGGGTTGATGATGGCCCAAATACACGATGACGGAGCGGTTTTCGAGGATGCGGTGGAAAATGCGCTGCTGTCCTTGCGTCGCAGGGCAACGCCACGGCGACGGCCGGTCGCGGCGAAGAGCTGACTGAGCCGGGTTCCACTTGAGTGGACGAGATCTCGGTCTAGACCTGGTAGCGCCGCAGGGCCGCCACCGCGTCGTCGAGCACGTCGCGCATGACTTCGATTCGGCCGTGGACTGAGGCAAGGAGGTATCCGCCTTGCACAGCCGCGAGGAGACTGGCGGCGAGGCGGTCCGGATCGGCGTCGGAATCCAACTCGCCGCACTCCTGAATCCGGCGCAAACCGGCCGCCAGGTGCCCCTCCCAGGTGCGGAATGCAGCATCTAACGCAGGCCGGTACTCCGGGGAGTGTCTCAATTCCGTCGCCAGGGTCGCGAGGGGACACGCGAACGGACCATCCACGGCGTGTTGTGCGTTCACGACGCGCGACAGCCACGCATCGAGCCCGTCCCACGAATCGATCGAGTCGGCGCCATCGTGACCGTCGAGTTGGACCGCGAGTTCCCGATCGATGACCGCTCGGACTAGTTCTGTCTTGTTGCGGAAATGGAGATCAAGATCTCTGGCTTCGGTCGCGTGAGAGATGTCGCCGATCGACGTCGCGGCAACGCCGCGGCGGTACATCATCGATGCTGCAGCATCGACGATCGCCGCACGTGCGTGCTGGTGATGACGGTGCGTGGCAGATGTGTGGCCACCGGTTGTTGGGGTCGGGCCTTCGTTCATTGATTTTCTCCTGTTGACGCGGTCCAACCCGGGCCAGAAGCGGCGGTTGAAAAAGTAGGCTACGTGGTTGTAGCAGGTCTGAGTCAGACACCCACCGGTGGTGGGCACGATGCCCTTGGGCCTGCCGGTGGTCGCGGAGGTGTACGGGCAGGAACAGCGGGTGTTCGGAGTCAAGAACTCGGGCCCGTGTTGCGTTCGGCGACGCCTTCGGCGGCGCGCTTGAAGTCAAGCGAAGCAGGCAATTCGCCGCGTACACCTCTACGGACTTGCCGCTCTGAGGCTCCCACATCGGCGGTTACAAATGTGCCACGTCGTGAATACGACGGGGTCGCGTTCACTGCCGGTCGCGAATAGCCAGCCGGCCCGAAGGCGCCGGCATGAACTAGCGCGGAGCTACCATTGTTATCCCGCGACCGCGGACGCCTCCATGTTGGTTCGCCCGAGGCAGGTCGAGTGGACAGGCATACTGCACTACGCGGTACATCTGCCGGGCTACGCGGTTCGGGATGACCGGCCTCAGCAAAGCGCTCGGCATCGTCGCCATCCTAAGTCGTGCAGACCGCCGTTACGGCCCTTGCTGGCACGGAGACATCCCGGCGGCTCTGCGGGTGGTCGACGGCGACACCGTGAACGTCCTCGACGTGGAGGCGTCAACCAGCGAGGTGTTCCGTTGGCTCGACATTGCCGTTCGGGCGCTCCATGTGCGCTACTCGCCATGTTTGCGCCGATCGCACAATCTGAACTACTCGGTTCACTTCGAGATGAACTGCGCGGTACAATTTGCGCTGCGCCGCTCGGGCGGTTTGACGCCGGGGCACATCCTCTCAGATCGCATGCGCTACAGAGGAATTGGAGTCGGATGGGCGGGCAAATGGCCGATACGGATGCGACGATTCGCGAGATGATCGACAAAGCCATAGGGGTGCTGATGACGCTGCGCGGGTGCTCGGAGCGGGCGGCGTTCGACGAACTCGTCGTAGCGCTACAGGATATAGGCGTGGACCCGTCCGGCGTCGGTGGCGGCGATCGCCGTGTCGATGATTCTCCGCACGCCGCGGGGTGGGTTCATGTGGTTGAAGTGCAGAAAGTGCCCGCCAACGGTGACTACGACCCCGGTGGGCTGACGATGGTCTGCAGGTTACCTCTGCTGCGCGACGCCGACGGGGTCGTCGGGCAGGCCCACTGGGAAGGTCCCGATGCCGATGGGTCGGTGTTGCAGTACGGGGTGATGACCCCCACCAGCTCTACGGTGCTGATTGCCACTGCCGACTTGGCGGTAGCCACCCGCGCCCTGAGCTGGATCCACGGTGGGCGCCTCGTCCAGCGCACCGTCACCTACGGCGGATGGACCGGGCATCGACCGAATCCCTGAACGTGTAGCCGTCACGACTTCATCGCCGAGACGGGAGTCGTTGCAGCAGGTGCTGAGTGGGTGAATCCGATGAGCATCGGGGGCGACGCTCAGTGATGCAAATGCTCAGCCTCGCCGCCTGTGAGCAGTGACCTCACTCGGGCACCCGAGACCGGAAGCCCTTGTTGAATTCATGGGGGCCTTGACAACCCGACGTCATCGGGGCGGAAACCCGCACGTCGCGGCGGAGCAAGTGGAATCAGCCGAGGTTTTGTGCCGCCTCCATGGTGGGCTGTCACTCCGGGTTGAGGGCAGCGTAGTAGAGGGTTCGGACGTTGTTGGGTGAAACCACTGCGCGGCAACCGGTCCCGCGAATGCGGGTGCTTCAGCGCCGGGCGAGGTGCCTACGAGAAGTGTCATCGTCCGATGCCGCCCGTTGAATGTGCGCAGAGGCCAAGGCCCGCGGATTCTTAGGTTTTATGAAGCAAGGTCAGGGCCACCCGAGATGTACCTACCAGTACACTCTGACATATGCCCTTGTTCAAAATGTCAGACTCGCAGTCAGATTCGCCGTACCGCACAGGAGCGGCAGGGTGACCTTCGCCTTGTCAGTACAGTCGCGTGATCATCAGGGACTAGCACTTCGGCGCCTAGGCTCTGCAGGATCTGCGCCTCCACGACGTGCTCGCGATGCCTACGGTGGTCATCACCAGGACCGCCGACGCCGCGATGATGCACTCAGTCATGTCCCGCGCGCTCATCTGCGATATGCCATTCTGGGCACGTATGTCGGCGGGCGCCTGCTCGCTCCAACGACACGACCCGCTGACGGAGTTCCGCTTGCATGGCATCGTCGTGTAACGGCAACCCAATTCGCGCGTAGGACCACAACGTGACCATCGAACGGCACCGTCTGTTCCTGCTGCGTCACGGCGAGACCGAGTGGTCGGCCAACGGGCGGCACACCGGGACCACTGACCTCGAGCTCACCGACGTCGGCCGAAACCAGGCTCGGCTGGCTACCGAAGCGATCGCCGCTCTCCGGTTAACGAACCCGCTGGTGTTCAGTAGTCCACGGCGTCGGGCGCTGGTCACCGCCGAGTTGGCGGGGTTGACGGTTCACGAGGTCACCCCTCTTCTCGCAGAGTGGGACTACGGCGATTACGAGGGGCTGACCACGCCGCAGATCCGAGAGAGCGTTTCCGGCTGGACCGTGTGGACGCATGGCAGCCCCGGTGGGGAAAGCGTCTCCGAGGTAGCCGAGCGTGCCGACCGCGCTGTGGAACTGGCGCTGTCACACCTCGACTCCCGCGATGTCGTGTTCGTCGGCCACGGCCACTTTTCCCGCTCGATATTGATGCGGTGGATGGAGTTGCCGGTCAGCGACGGGATCCGCGTGTCGATGGCTGCCGCGTCGATCGCGGTGTGCGGCTTCGAGCACGGCAAGCGCCAGATCGCAGCCCTGGGGCTGACTGGTCACCCGAATCCGTGTCTGCCGGAGTGACGGGCGCCGGCGTTCAAGCGTCGAGATGATGGTCGGCATCTCCAGCTTGCCTGCCAACTCAGCTACCGCGGCGCCGGCGGGACGGAAGCCGCGGCTGCCGCTTCGTTGACTGCGCCCGTCCACTGAACGCCGTCCCACCACCACGGGTCGGATTCAACTGGCAGTCGCAACACCGTGATCACGGAGGTGCGGAGTGGCGAAAATTCGCGCCGGAACCCTCCGTGCTAGGCCGGTTCCTCCGCCTCACTTCGCCTCGGGAGAACCCAGTCCGGGCGCGCAAAGTGGCACGTGTAGCCGTTGGGGTATGTGATCAAGTAGCGCTGGTGCTCGGGCTCGGCTTCCCAGAACGACCCAGCGGACTCGATGGTGGTGACGGCGTCGCCTGGCCACAGGCCGGACGCGTCGACGTCCGCGATCGTGTCCCGCGCGATTTGCTCCTGCTCCATGGAGGTGGGGAAGATCGCGGATCGGTAGCTCGTGCCGAAGTCGTTGCCTTGGCTGTTCAGCGTCGTCGGGTCGTGGACCTGGAAAAAGTACGCCAGGATGTCGCGATACGTTGTCCGGGTCGGGTCGAACACGATCTCGATCGCCTCAGCGTGCCCAGGGTGGTTGCGGTAGGTTGCGTAGTCGTTGTCGCCTCCGATGTAGCCCACACGGGTGTCTACTACGCCTGGCTGTTGCCGGAACAGATCTTCCATACCCCAGAAGCACCCACCGGCGAGGATGGCCGTCTCGGTGTCGGGGTTGCGGGTGATCGTCCCGGTGCCGTCGATGCTGCTGGTCACGCTGAATCTCCTGTCGATTCTGCTCGAGAGTCGTCCAGGGAACGGTATTGGCCGTATCCCTCCTCCTCGAGCGATGAGTCCTGGACAAGTCGGAGGGTGGTGGAGTTCATGCCGTACCGACGTCTGCCGGCTTCCTGCGGCCCGTCCGGCACGGGGTGGCCGAGGTGGCTGTCAGCACCCGCCGAACGCACTTCGCTGCGTGGCGTGGTCGGCTGGTGGTGGGTTCTGGTGTCCAAGGCGCCGTCGTCAATCGGCTTGGTGAAACTTGGCCGCCCCGTGCCATTGTCGTACCTTTCGGTTGAGTAGAACAGATCCTGCCCAGAGACGACCTGGATGACATAGCGTTGCTGTTCGGGGAGGTGGCTGAGCGCCCCCTCAGTGTTGACGTAGTCCTTCGAAAACAAGGCTTCCTCCTGGGTGGTTCAACTTCCCCCACCGTAGATCAAAGTGTACCTTCCAGTACAGTGTCGCTCGACTGGACATGCTCAACCTCCTAGGAGTTCGGCGTCGAGCTCCCTTGGGCGAGTGAGTAGGCCAGTCTCACGGCTACGACGACCGCCCCTGGTCGCATGTCTCCGCAATGGTTCGAGAGGCTCACATTGACCGAGTTGCGCTTTCCACCTCAGCTCCCGCCGGGCGCTCTGAATCCGACAGACCACAGCACGTCGGCTGTCCACGGGGTCATCGCGGCGGGCGCCGTGACCTGCTGGGCGGCCGAGTCGCAGGAAGGCTTCGACAAACTGCCATCCGTTGGCGTCGAGCTGGGTGACGTCCATTTGGCCTTGGAGAACGACGGCGTCGAGAAGTTTCAGGGATCCTGGGGTTTATTGATGAAAGCAGCGCAGACCCAACTCGGCGCGGCGGTCTGGTCTCAAAAGAGTTGCAGCGCAATCACATTCGGTCGGATGAGCCGATGACCACGCCCGACGTTGCGTCCATCCACGGCGGCGCGAAGAGTGAACGACCGCGCCGCTCGCGGACTGGGCCCGACGGCATTGACCCATCGCAGGAGCTGGACATCGGTGAGATTCCCGAAACAGCAGGAGGTTCTCACCGAAGTCCGTTCCCGCCCATCGCCGACTACGCGTTCCTGTCGGACTGCGAGACAACGTGTCTGATCTCATCGGCTGGGTCGGTGGAATGGCTATGCGTGCCTAGACCGGACTCACCCAGCGTGTTCGGCGCACTCCTTGACCGATCTGCCGGCCATTTCCGGCTCGGCCCCAAAGGGGTCTCGGTCCCGGCCGCACGCCGCTATCTGCCGGGCAGCCTCATCCTGGAAACCACCTGGCAGACCCACACCGGATGGCTCATCGTGCGCGACGCGCTCGTGATGGGCCCCTGGCATGACGTCGGGTCGCGGTCACCCACCCACCACCGCACCCCGATGGACTGGGACGCCGAGCACACCCTGCTGCGCACCGTGCGCTGCGTCAGCGGCACCGTCGAGCTGGTGGTGAACTGCGCGCCGTCGTTCGACTACCACCGGGTCGGCGCCAGCTGGGAATACTGCGGACCCGCCTACGGCGAGGCCGTCGCTTCGGCCCAAAATGATCCGGACACTCACCCGAAACTCAGGCTCACGACCAATCTGCGGTTGGGCATTGAGGGCCGCGAAGCCCACGCCCGTACCCGGATGAAGGAGGGCGACAACGTCTTTGTCGCATTGTCCTGGTCGGATCCGCCACCGCCTCAGAGCTATGAGCAAGCTGCCGAGAAGATGTGGAAGACCGGCGACATGTGGCGGGATTGGATCAATACGGGAAACTTTCCGGATCACCCGTGGCGGACATATCTACAACGCAGCGCGCTGACGCTGAAAGGGCTGACGTACGCCCCCACGGGCGCGCTGCTGGCGGCGAGCACCACGTCATTGCCGGAAACGCCACGCGGCGAGCGGAATTGGGACTACCGCTACGCGTGGGTGCGCGATTCGACCTTCGCGCTGTGGGGTCTGTACACGCTGGGCCTGGACCGGGAGGCGGACGACTTCTTCTCGTTCATCGCCGAGGTGTCCTGCGCGAACGGCGATGAACACCGTCCCTTGCAAGTGATGTACGGCGTCGGCGGGGAGCGGGCGCTGGTCGAGGAGGAGCTCACCCATCTGACCGGATATGAGGGGGCTCGCCCGGTGCGGGTCGGCAACGGCGCCTACGACCAGGACCAGCATGACATCTGGGGCACGATCCTCGACTCGGTGTATCTGCATGCCAAGTCACGCGATGACATCCCAGAAACGTTGTGGCTCATGCTCGTACAGCAGGTCGAGGAGGCGATCAAGCACTGGCGCGACCCGGACCGCGGGATCTGGGAAGTCCGCGGCGAGCCCCAGCACTTCACGTCGTCGAAGATCATGTGCTGGGTCGCGCTGGACCGTGGCGCGAAACTGGCCGAGATTCGAGGTGAACGATCCAACGCGCAGAAATGGCGCCCGATCGCCGAGGAAATCCGGGCCGACGTCTTGAAGAACGGCGTCGATTCCCGAGGCGTGCTCGTTCAGCGCTACGGCTCCGACGCGCTGGACGCGGCGCTGCTGCTGGCCGTGCTGCTCCGCTTCCTGCCCGCCGACGACCCGAGGATACGTGCCACCGTGCTGGCGATCGCCGATGAGCTCACCGAAGACGGCCTGGTGCTGCGCTACCGGGTCGAGGAGACCGACGATGGATTGCACGGTGAGGAAGGCGCATTCGTCATCTGCTCGTTCTGGCTGGTCTCGGCGCTGGTGGAGATCGGTGAGATCACCCGCGCCAGGCAGCTGTGTGAACGGCTGCTGTCGTTCGCCAGCCCGCTCAACCTCTACGCCGAGGAGATCCAGCCGCGCACCGGCCAGCATCTGGGCAACTTCCCCCAAGCGTTCACCCACCTGGCATTGATCAACGCCGTGGTGCACGTCATCCGGTCCGAAGAAGCATCAGACAGCGCCGGAGTATTCCTACCCGCCGCCGCACCGATCTAGACGACTCATCACCGCCGCCGCACCAACCACCGTCCGCGCTACAAACCACGGAGTGAAAAGAACAGACGAATGAACACCCCAGGTGAACGGGCACCCCAACGGACCACCCCTCGAGCACGGTCAGTGGTTGATCTGGTATACGTTGCCACTTGCATTGTCGCGCAGACTGTTTCAGATGATACCGGCGTCGATACCCTCACGGTCAACATGATTCGAGCGTCGCGCAGTCATCCCGAATGCCGACGGCAAAGGGCGTGGAGGCCGACTTCCATGTCCCCGCCACTGTCTACGACAGTTTCGCCTCAAGCATTACCGCCCCCGGCGACCAGGCCCTGCGGGCGTCGGAGACGACGTTCGAGGGCCACCGCGCGGCCTTCTCCGACCCGACCCGCGAGGAACTGCACGCCGACGAGCTCACTACCCGCGTAGTGACTCGTCTGAGCCTCCAACACCGACCCACCGACGCCGACCCTCGAAGAGGACATCACATGCCAGATTCACCGTTGCGTCTTCACCCCGCCTACGCCGCTCTCGCCGAACACCACTCCACGATCGGGCACCGCCATCTACGTGACCTGTTCGCCGACGACCCCGATCGTGGCGAATGGTTCAACAACGAGGCGGCCGGGCTATATCTGGATTACTCCAAGAACCGCATCACCGATGAAACCTTGGATCTGCTAGTCGAGTTGGCCCAGCAGTGCAGTCTCGAGGAGCGCCGGGACTCGATGTTCGCCGGCGAGCCGATCAACGTGTCCGAGGACCGTGCGGTTCTGCATGTGGCACTGCGTATGCCGAAAGACGCCACGCTGATCGTCGACGGGGTCGACGTGGTCGCCCAGGTGCACGACGTCTTGGACCGGATGGCCGAGTTCGCCACCAAGATCCGCTCGGGTGAATGGAAAGGCCACACCGGCAAGCCGATTCGCAACATCGTCAACATCGGCATCGGTGGTTCCGACCTGGGCCCGGTAATGGCCTACGAGGCGCTGCGCCACTACACCGAGCGCAATCTGACATTCCGGTTCGTCTCCAACGTGGACTCGACGGACTTCGCGGAAGCCACCAGGGACCTGTCAGCAGACGAGACGCTGTTCATCGTGTCGTCGAAGACGTTCACGACCCTGGAGACGCTGACCAATGCCACCTCGGCCCGGGAATGGGTGCTTGGCCAGCTGGGCGAGGAGTCCGCGATCGCCAAGCACTTCGTGGCCGTCTCGACGAACGCCGAGCGGGTGTCACAGTTCGGGATCGACACCGCGAACATGTTCGGCTTCTGGGACTGGGTCGGGGGTCGGTACTCGATGGATTCGGCGATCGGCCTGTCCACCATGGTGGCACTCGGGCCCGACCAGTTCCACGAATTGTTGGCCGGTTTGCACGCGATGGACGAACACTTCCGCACCACGCCGCTGCGACAAAACCTCCCTGTGCTCATGGGCCTGCTCACTGTGTGGTACGTGGAATTCTTCGGGGCCTCCGCGGTCGGCGTGATGCCGTATGACCAGTACCTCAAGCGCTTTCCCGCATATCTGCAGCAGCTGACGATGGAATCCAACGGCAAGCACGTCACCCTCGACGGCACAGTCGTGGACTACCAGACCGGCCCGCTGTACTGGGGCGAGCCTGGCACCAACGGCCAGCACAGCTTTTACCAGCTCATCCACCAGGGAACGTCGCTGATACCGGTTGACCTCATCGGCTTCGCCCAAGGCCTCAACCCCCTGGGCGACCACCACGACATCTTGTCGTCGAATGTCTTCGCGCAGGCCCAGGCACTCGCCTTCGGTAAGAGCGCCGCGGAGCTCCGTACGGAAGGGACTCCCGAGGCGGTGGTGCCGCACCGGGTCATGGAGGGAAACCGTCCGACCAACGTGCTGCTCGCGCAGGTCTTGACCCCACACATCCTCGGCGCACTGGTGGCGCTCTACGAGCACAGCGTGTTCACGCAGGGAACCATCTGGGGCATCAACTCTTTCGACCAATGGGGCGTCGAGCTAGGCAAGGCACTGGCCGTGGCGATCCTGCCGGGGTTGCAGAGCGATGCCGAACCCGAACTCGACCACGACTCGTCGACCAACAAGCTGATCCAGCGCTACCGATCACTCAAGTGAGGAAGAACAACATGGCAACTGGCACATCAATGCAGCTGGGCATGGTCGGGCTAGGCCGGATGGGCTCCAACCTCGCTCGGCGCCTGATCCGCGACGGACATCGCTGCGTGGTCTACGACGTCAACCCCGACGCGGTCAAGAAGCTCGAGACAGACGACGGGGCGACCGGGGCCGCATCCCTGGCGGACCTCGTCGAGAAGCTGGAACAGCCCCGGACAGTGTGGCTGATGCTGCCAGCGGCCATCGTCGACTCGACCCTCGACGACCTCGTCCCCCTGTTGGCGCCCGGTGACACGGTGATCGACGGCGGCAACTCCTACTACCGCGACGACATTACCCGGGCCAAGCAGCTGGTGACCCAGGACATTCACTACGTGGACTGCGGCACCAGCGGCGGGGTGTGGGGACTCGATCGCGGATACTGCCTGATGATCGGCGGGGAATCCGAAGTCGTGACCCGACTCGACCCAATCTTCAAGACGATCGCCCCCGGCGCCGGATCCGCCGAACCGACCCTAGGCCGTGACAGCAGCGCCGGCACCGCGGCCGACGGGTACCTGCACTGCGGGCCAAGTGGGGCAGGGCATTTCGTGAAGATGGTCCACAATGGGGTCGAATACGGAATGATGGCCGCGATCGCCGAGGGCCTCAGCATCATCAAGCACGCCGACGCCGGCAAGGCAACCCAAGCCGTGGACGCGGAGACCACCCCGCTGCGCGACCCGTGGGCCTATCAATACGACATCGACATCGCCGAGGTGGCCGAGGTCTGGCGGCGCGGATCGGTGATCGGATCATGGCTGGTCGACCTGATCGCCAACGCCCTGGCCCGCTCACCCGATCTCGACGAATTCAGCGGGCGGGTATCTGACTCCGGCGAAGGCCGGTGGACGGTCCTCGCCGCGGTGGACGAGGGTGTTCCGGCTCCTGTCATCACGACCTCGCTCTTCGAGCGATTCGAGTCCCGACAACTCGGCAACTTCACCGACAAGATCGTCTCAGCCATGCGCAGCGAATTCGGCGGCCATGCCGAACAGAAGTAGATCCACCCACCAGTCTGTCGCACACGCGACACATCCATCTGGAGGCCAAGTTGTGAACGTCGTTCAGGGACAAATGATTTGCCATCGAGGAGTGAGCTTGTGACCACAACGGAAGAGATCTCGGCCCTTACCGAACCGCACCATCCCGAAGACTGGGCCGACGTCGACTCAGTCGCCGTCGACACGGTTCGGGTCCTGGCGGCAGACGCGGTTCAGAAGGTCGGAAACGGCCACCCCGGTACCGCAATGAGCTTGGCGCCGTTGGCGTACACGTTGTTTCAGCGGCAGATGCGGCACGACCCGTCCGACGTCCACTGGCTCGGCAGGGATCGGTTCATCCTGTCCTGCGGCCACAGCAGCCTGACGCTCTACATCCAGCTCTACCTCGGCGGGTTCGGGCTCGAGATCGACGACATCGAGTCGCTGCGGACCTGGAAGTCGAAGACCCCCGGTCACCCGGAGTTCCGGCACACCAAGGGCGTCGAGATCACCACCGGTCCGCTGGGCCAGGGCCTGGCCTCCTCGGTCGGCATGGCGATGGCCGCCCGCTACGAGCGCGGTCTCTTCGACCCCGACGCGGCGCCGGGCACCAGCCCGTTCGACCACTTCATCTACGTGATCGCCTCCGACGGCGATCTCGAAGAGGGCGTCACCAGCGAGGCCAGCTCGCTTGCGGGCACCCAGCAGCTCGGCAACCTGATCGTGTTCTACGACCACAACCAGATCTCGATCGAGCACGACACCAACATCGCCCTCTCCGAAGACGTCCCGGCCCGGTACCGGGCGTACGGCTGGCATGTCCAAGAGGTTCAGGGCGGCGAAAACGTCACAGCCATTGAAGAAGCCATCGAAGCGGCGAAAGCCGTCACCGACAAGCCGTCCTTCATCTCGGTGCGCACGATCATCGGCTATCCCGCCCCCACCAAGATGAACACCGGCGGCGTGCACGGCTCGGCGCTCGGCGACGACGAGGTGGCCGCCACCAAGAAGATCCTCGGCTTCGATCCCGAGAAGACCTTCGAGGTCCGGCCCGAGGTCATCGAGCACACCCGCAAGCTGGTCGACCGCGGCCGCGAGGCCCACGAGAAGTGGCAGCCGGAATTCGACGCCTGGGCCGAGCGTGAGCCCGAGCGCAAGAAGCTGCTCGACCGCCTGCTCGCCCAAGAGCTGCCCGAGGGCTGGGACGCCGACGTGACGTACTGGGAGCCGGGCTCCAAGGCCGTCGCCACCCGCGCCGCCTTCGGTCAGGTGCTCAACGACGTCGCGCCGAAGCTTCCCGAGCTCTGGGGCGGCTCCGCCGATCTCGCCGGAAGCAACAACACCACGATCAAGGGCGTGAAATCGTTCGGCCCTGCGTCCATCTCGACCAAGGACTACACCGCCGACCCGTACGGCCGGGTGCTGCACTTCGGCATCCGCGAGCACGCGATGGGTTCCATCCTGTCGGGCATCGTGCTGCACGGTCCCACCCGCGCGTTCGGCGGCACGTTCCTGCAGTTCTCCGACTACATGCGCGGCGCGGTCCGGCTGGCGTCACTGATGGACATCGACACCATCTACATCTGGACCCACGACTCCATCGGGCTCGGCGAGGACGGTCCCACCCATCAGCCGGTCGAACACCTCGCAGCGTTGCGCGCGATCCCCAACCTGTCGGTCGTCCGACCCGGTGATCCCAACGAGACGGCCTACGCCTGGCGCAGCATCGTCGCCCGCGGGAACGGCAGCGGCCCGGTCGGCTTCATCCTGACCAGGCAGGGCATCCCCGTACTCGAGGGCACCAGCTTCGAAGGGGTGAGCAAGGGTGGTTACGTCCTCGGCGGCGGGACCCCCGCCGACGACGCCGACGTCATCATCATCGGTACCGGTTCGGAGTTGCAGTTGGCGGTGGAGGCGAAGAAGTTGTTGGCGGAGAAGGACATCACCGCCTACGTCGTCTCGATGCCCTGCGTGGAGTGGTTCGAGAGCCAGCCCAAGGAGTACCGCGACAGCGTGCTGCCCCCCGAGGTGTCGGCCCGTGTCGCGGTCGAAGCCGCCGTCGCGCAGAGCTGGCACAAGCTGGTTGGCGACACCGGCGAGATCGTCTCCATCGAGCACTACGGCGAGTCGGCGGACGACGAGACGTTGTTCCGCGAGTTCGGGTTCACCCCGGAAGCCGTCGCCGCCGCCGCGGAACGCTCCATCGCCAACTAGTTCTCACCGACCACCAGCTCACACTGACAACCAGAGGATGAGGCACGCGAAATGACACAGAATTCCAACCTGGAGGCCCTGAGCGCTGCCGGGGTTTCGGTATGGCTCGACGACCTGTCCCGCGACCGGTTGACATCAGGCAACCTGGTCGAACTGCGCGACACCAGGAGCATTGTCGGCGTCACCACCAACCCGTCGATCTTTCAGGCCGCCCTGTCCAAGGGCACCGCGTACGACGCGCAGATCGCCGAGCTCGCCGAGCGCGGCGCCGACGTCGACGCCACCATCCGGACCGTCACCACCGACGACGTCCGCAACGCCTGCGACGTGTTCGCCGCGATCTACAAGAGGTCCGGCGGCGTCGACGGCCGGGTCTCCATCGAGGTCGACCCACGCCTGGCTCACGACACCGACAAGACGATCCAGCAGGCGATCGAGCTGTGGAAGATCGTCGACCGGCCCAACGTGCTGATCAAGATTCCCGCCACCAAGGCGGGTCTGCCCGCCATCACTGCGGTGATCGCGGAAGGCATCTCGGTCAACGTCACGCTGATCTTCTCCGTCGAGCGGCACAAGTTAGTCATGACCGCGTACCTCAAGGGCCTGGAGAAGGCCAAGGAGGCCGGACATGACCTCTCGAAGATCCATTCGGTGGCGTCGTTCTTCGTCTCCCGCGTGGACTCCGAGATCGACGCCCGACTGAAGAAGATCGGCTCCGAGGAGGCACTGGCCCTGCGCGGCCAGGCCGGCGTCGCCAATGCCCGCCTCGCGTACGCCGCCTACGAAGAGGTCTTCGTCGGGGGAGCCGAGTTCGAGGTACTCAAAGCCGATGGTGCACTGGTGCAGCGGCCGCTGTGGGCATCGACGGGCGTGAAGAATCCCGACTACTCCGACACCCTGTACGTCACCGAACTGGTCGGGCCGAACACGGTCAACACCATGCCCGAGAAGACGATGGATGCCGTGGCCGACCACGGCGTCGTCACCGGTAACACCCTGTCCGGCACCGCCGACGCCGCCCAGGAAGTATTCGACGAACTCGTAGCCATCGGTATCGACCTCACCGACGTGTTCATCGTGTTGGAGGACGAGGGCGTCGACAAGTTCGAGAAGTCCTGGCATGAACTTCTCGAGGCCACCCAGGGTCAGCTCGACGAAAAGAAATGAGCAGCAGCAGCAGTGCCGCACCCGCCGATTGGGGTAACCCGCTGCGGGACAAGCTGGACAAGCGGTTGCCGCGCATCGCGGGTCCGTGTGCGGTCGTCATCTTCGGGGTGACCGGTGACCTGGCCACCAAGAAGTTGATGCCGGCGATCTACGACCTGGCCAACCGCGGGTTGTTACCTCCCACGTTCTCGCTGATCGGGTTCGGCCGGCGCGACTGGCAGGACGAGGACTTCGGCAACGTCGTGCTGAAGGCGGTGCAGGGTCACGCCCGCACCCCCTTCCGGCAGGAGGTCTGGGACCGACTCAACGAAGGGATCCGCTTCGTCCAGGGCACCTTCGACGACGCCGACTCGTTCGCACGCCTGAAGCGGACGCTGGACGGGCTCGACGCCGAGCGCGGCACCGGCGGCAATCACGCCTTCTATCTGTCGATTCCGCCGAACGCGTTCCCGACCGTCTGCGGGCAGCTGTCCACCTCGGGGCTGGCCCGGCCCGAGGGCGACCGGTGGAGCCGGGTCGTCATCGAGAAACCGTTCGGGCACGACCTGGACAGCGCACAGTCGTTGAATCAGGTGGTGAACAGCGTCTTCCCAGAAGAGTCGGTGTTCCGCATCGACCATTACTTGGGCAAGGAGACGGTGCAGAACATCCTGGCGCTGCGCTTCGCCAACCAGCTGTTCGACCCGATCTGGAACGCGCACTACGTCGACCACGTGCAGATCACCATGGCCGAGGACATCGGCCTCGGTGGGCGTGGCGGCTACTACGACGGGGTCGGCGCCGCTCGTGACGTGATCCAGAACCACCTCACCCAACTTCTGGCGCTCACCGCGATGGAGGAGCCGGTCAGTTTCAGTCCGGCGGAGTTGCAGTCCGAGAAGATCAAGGTGCTTTCGGCGACTCGGCTGGCAGAACCGGTGGGTGAGAACACCTCCCGCGGCCAGTACACCGCGGGTTGGCAGGGTGGGGAGAAGGTGGTCGGGCTGCTCGAGGAGGAAGGCTTCTCCCCGACGTCGACCACCGAGACCTATGCCGCCATCACCCTCGAGGTGGACACGCGTCGGTGGGCCGGGGTGCCGTTCTATCTGCGCACGGGAAAGCGGTTGGGCCGCAGGGTGACCGAGATCGCCCTGGTGTTCAAGCGGGCTCCGCACCTGCCGTTCGACGCGACGATGACCGACGAGCTCGGCAAGAACGCGTTGGTCATCCGGGTGCAGCCCGACGAGGGCATCACGCTGCGCTTCGGGTCGAAGGTGCCGGGCCACGCGATGGAGGTCCGTGACGTTAACATGGACTTCTCCTACGGTTCGGCATTCGCCGAGGACTCCCCGGAGGCCTACGAGCGGTTGATCCTCGACGTCCTGCTCGGTGAGCCGTCGCTGTTCCCGGTCAATCAGGAGGTCGAATTGTCCTGGAAGATCCTGGATCCCGCGCTGGAGCACTGGGCCTCCCACGGGAAACCTGACCCCTATGAGTCCGGCGGCTGGGGTCCGGATTCGGCGTTCGAGATGTTGCAGCGGTCCGGCAGGGAATGGAGGCGGCCATGATCGTCGATCTCGAGAACACCACGACCAACGCGGTCAACAAGAAGCTCGACGGGCTGCGCGAAGAGGGTGGCGCGTTCACGATGGCCAGGGTCCTCACCCTGGTCATCGCGCCAGACAGCGAAACCGTCCTCGAGGAGTCCATCGAGGCGGCCAATGCCGCCAGCCGTGAGCACCCATGCCGGGTGATCGTGGTACTCCCCGTCGACCGCGAGGCCGCCGATCCGAAGTTGGACGCCCAGATCAGAGTGGGGCACGACGCCGGCGCTGGCGAGGTCGTGGTGCTGAAGCTGACCGGCCCGTTGGCCGCCCAGGCCAGTAGCGTCGTCACACCGTTCCTGCTACCCGACACCCCGGTGGTGGCGTGGTGGCCCGACGTCGCGCCACGAGTACCCGCGCAGGACCCATTGGGACAGTTGGCAATACGGCGAATCACCGACGCCACCTACGGCGCCGACCCACTGGCCTGCATCAAGAGCAGGCTCGAGGGTTACACCCCCGGTGACACCGATTTGGCGTGGAGCCGCATCACCTACTGGCGGGCGATGCTCACCTCGGCGCTGGACCAGGGCCCGCACGAACCGATCCAGTCCGCACTGGTGTCCGGGCGCAAGGAGGAACCCGCCCTGGACATCCTGGCGGGTTGGCTGGCCAGCCGCGTCGACGGCCCCGTCCAGCGCGCGATCGGCGATCTCAAGGTCGAGTTGGTCCGGGCCAGCGAGACGATCACCCTCAGTCGACCCCAGGAGGGCGTCACCGCGACCCTGGCCCGCACCGCCAAGCCGGAGGCGAAACTTCCGTTGGCGCGCAGAGAAACTCGCGATTGTCTGGCCGAGGACATGCGCAGGCTGGATGCCGACGCAATCTATCTCGATGCCCTGCGCGGCATAGACAAGGTGCAATACACATGAGTCAAGTCGTCGCGACCTATTCCGACACAGCAGAATTGGTAGGGGCAGCTGGCGATCAGCTGATCAGTGCAATCCACGCTGCGGTCGAGGCCAGGGATCAGGCGTTCATCGTGCTGACCGGCGGCGGCACCGGGGTGAAGGTGCTGAAACACATCGGTGAACACGGCTCGAAGATCGACTGGTCGGCGGTGCACCTGTTCTGGGGCGACGAGCGTTACGTGGCAGCAGACGACGACCAGCGCAACGAGAAGCAGGCCCGCGAAGCGCTGCTCGACCACATCGACATCCCGTCCCACAACATCCACGCCATGGCCGCCTCCGACGGCCAGTTTGATGCCGATCTGGATGCGGCGGCACTGGCCTACGAGCAGGTGCTGGCCGCCCATGCACCGGACGGCGAGCCGACCCCACGGTTCGATGTGCATCTGCTCGGGATGGGCAGCGAGGGTCACATCAACTCGCTGTTCCCGCACACCCCCGCGGTGCAGGAGACGTCCCGGCTCGTCGTGGGTGTCGAGGATTCGCCGAAGCCGCCGCCGCGTCGAATCACGTTGACCCTGCCCGCCGTCAACCGCTCGCGGGAAGTCTGGTTCGTCGTTTCCGGCGTCGAGAACGCCGACGCGGTTGCCGCGGCGTTGGGCGGGGCCGAGGCGGTCGAGGTACCCGCCGCTGGTGCGGCCGGCACGAACAAGACGGTTTGGCTGCTCGACGTGGAGGCGGCGTCCCAGATCAAGGCCTAGCAGTCATCTCGGCCGCGTCGGGGCGGGATGTAGTTTGCCGATCCGCTTCTTGGACGGCGTCGTCGCCCGCGGTGTCAAACTACTTGGTCACAAAATTGGTTGCCGAAATCGCCTTCGATGGCTCGGCGCGTGCGTCGCGATCACCAACGCGGTCGCTCGCCTCCAGTGGCATCATCGTCGCTGTGCTCGCCCTAATCGTCGGCGGGACAGGTCGACCTCTCACGGTTCCATCGCGCCGTCGCCGTCACAGCAGTGCCCCTTGAGGGGCTCGTCTCATGGGTCGGGATTCGCGCTGTAATCGAGCCTTATTCTGAGACCAAGACGATGCTTACGGTTGAGCCCTGCACAGCGTCAGACAACCCCGTGGTCGTCGACGTCTCACGTGCGCACCCAAGACTCGCATGACATGCGAAGGAGCCTTCCCATGGCAGTGATGAGTATCGAATCTGGGGGACGTGTCGGCGTCCCCGAATTGCGGCTGCCTCCGGGTCAGAGGCTCGTGGACGACTGGCCGGTCCTGACGGCTGGCCTGACGGCCGACGTCGGGGCGCACGAGTGGACGATCAGCATCACGACCGAGGCGGGGCACCGAGTACCAACGGGATTCGAACGCGCTCCCCTTCGCGGCGCGACAGCAGTGACACAGGAGGCCGCGGAATTCTGCGAGCAAATCTCGCACGAACATTCCAGTACCGGTGAGAGCACCCGGGGAAATCGAGAGCGATGAACGCTATGAGCCCCGACGAGCCGACAGACGCCTCCCCAGCGGTCGGCACCGGCGGCGCCGCCGGTTCCGGCCGCGCTTCCCGAGACCGGACCGAGTTCGAGACCGCTGGGCGCTCCGGCGACTTCAGCCGCGAGATGTTCGCATGTCCGAACTGCGGGCACCAGCTCAGCATGTTCATGGAGGCGCGGTCCAAACGAGGGGATATGGCTGCTGCCCGGCTGGCCAACGTTGCCGGTTCTTGGCCCTTCCTGCTGATCCTGGTGCTGGCCATTGTCGCGTGGCTCGTGATCAACACGATCGTGCCGCTCTTTGATCCTGACTCGTCGGCCATGCTCGACTATCTCGGAACGGCTCTCGCGACGGTCGCGGCCTTGCAGGGACCGCTTATCCTGCTTACCCAGCGCCGCGAGTCCGATCGTGACCGCGCGCGAGACATTGAGGCATTCCACATTTCTCAGCACGTCGAGGCGGACCTGCACGCGATCAGTCTCGCCATCGACTCGGTGCTCGAGCGGCGGGGACCGGACCGGTCGTCAGGTACGTCAGGTACGCCTATGGGCAATCGCGAAGCGGATGACCCAGAACAGGAACCGCACACGCCATCGAAGGATTCCGCGTGATTCGTGATGCTTCTGGCGACCAGAACGCGAAAGCACGATGAGCGAATAACAGTCGTGGCTGGACGCTCAAGCGCCTACGTGCACCGCACCCGCAACGCGGAACCTTTACGCCTCTGAAATGCCCTAGGCCAAGGTGCTGGCCTTCCTTGCGGCTTCGAGCTATTCAAGCGCGCCTGTCGAAATGCGGCCAGGAGGTCAGCTATGACCAGAATGTCACCGACGTCGACGACCCGCGACGGGATCACCCGCCCGAGGTGCCCCGGCACGCGGCCC
The DNA here is from genome assembly GCF_022348085.1 of Mycobacterium sp. PSTR-4-N. Lineage (GTDB taxonomy): Bacteria > Actinomycetota > Actinomycetes > Mycobacteriales > Mycobacteriaceae > Mycobacterium. Next base: position 42,623 of record NZ_JAKRFN010000027.1, read on the forward strand.
GGGGTTGTCACCAGTAACGCTGCTCGTGCCAAGGGTCGCCGCGGAGGTGGTATCCGTTCCGTTCCCAGAATCCCGGATCGTCCGACGGCATCATCTCCATTCCGAGAACCCACTTCGCGCTCTTCCAAAAGTAGAGATGCGGCACGAGAAGTCGGGCCGGACCGCCGTGCTCCGGCGTAAGGGGTTTGCCCTGCGCCCCAGTGGCTATCCAGGCCTGCCCACCGAGGAGATCTTCGAGACGAAGGTTGGTGGTGTATCCGCCGGAGCTACGCACCATCACGTAGTCGTAGCTGGTCTGGACATGATCGAACAGCCGGTCCAGCGATACGCCACGCCAGGCCATGTCCAGCTTCGACCAGTGGGTTACGCAGTGAATGTCGGTGACGATGTCTTCGACGCCCACCTGGTGAAGCTCATTCCAATTCCACCGGTACGCGACCTTGTCCTCCGTTGTGATCGAAAAGCTCCATCGGCTCTCGTCGACGTTGCGCGTGGGTCCGGTCGAGAGCACCGGCCAGTCGTCGACGAGAGTCTGCCCGGGAGGCAGTCGCGAGTCGCTGGAACCACGCCGTCCTCCGAAGCTGTTGTTGATCACTTCCACGACTGCACCCTTCTGTCGAATTCGGCGCGGTGGCCTGGTGCGAAGGTAACCGCGGAGGCCAATCGAAGTATCTGGCGGCAGGAGGGGAACACAACTGATCCGCGAGGCGACAACCACTGCTGGAGTTGTCATGAGCTGGGTCAACCATGGCCGCACTCGGCTTCCGGTCGGCACCGTTCCAATTACCGACGAGTCCGTCAATGAACCGATTCGCTACATGGCTGAGGCGACCGGAATGGCGCCCTGGGCCAGCTTCAGACGGGTCCACACGTTCATGTTGATGATGACCGCGGCGATCTCTGCGACGTCGCGCTCGGTGAAGTGCAGCCGCAGCTCGTCGTGCAGGGCAGGGACCTGCACGTGACTGAACGAGGTGAGGCCTTCGCAGTACGCGAGGGCGGCTCTCTCCGCGGGCGAGAACATGCTGCTCTCACGCCAAGACGCCAGGTGTGCAGCCTGTTCGGACGCGATCCCGATGCTGGCCGCGACCGCGGCGTGCAGAATCAGGCAATAGGAGCAAGGGTTCAGCTGCGCGACGCGCAGGCGGAGGAGCTGTAGCAGGCTACGATCTCCCGACAGGTTTGCCGAGTAACCGAACTGCGCAGCCATGTCTTTGGCCAATTGGTGAAACGGCGTGAGGTCTGGGTCGAACCGGATGTTTTCGAACCGGACATTCCCGAGCATCGAGTTCTGGTTTGCGGCGTTGGTCTCAGGCATCACCAGCACCATCCCTTCCTCCGTTGGGCACATTCACGGCCAGGGTGTACTCGGGGTTGCGTGCGATGAAGGGCCGGACCGCCGGGCACCTCGCGGTCGCTCGTATGCCTCCGCAAGAATGCTGTCCAGCGCCCTGCAGATGAGTTCGGTTGCCAATCCCCGTCCACGGTAGTTCGGCAGGATGGCGGCCGCCCATCCCCGTTCGCATCCGCGAATAGGGCTGGCCACCGCTGTCCAGCTCATTGCCGAGGTGAGCCGAACCGAATCGCGCAGCCAGATGTTGGACCATGTAGTACAGTCTGGCGCACAGAATGCCGATTCACGCGAGCTTTGGGAGAACGCGCATGGAGGCGTCCGACGTCCACGGCGCCTTCCGGCCGCAACGATCGAACGGTAGAGGAGTTACGCGTTACGTTCCTCCGTCTTCTGCGAGATGCTATGGGTCGCAATCCCACTCACCGTCGCGTGACACACAAGACCTCTTCTCCCCACACGCGGGGTGGCCTGTGAGGTGCCGGAGCGGAGCCGCACCTCGTTCGTCTGTAATTGATCAGCCGACGTTGCGGACTCGAACCGCTGGCCGAGTTGTTCGCGTTACCAGTGGGGCTGGGCCGGGCGGGCGCACTGCTCGATGATCCCCGACTTCTTCACACCCTGCGCGAAGTATTCGATGCCCGAAGGTCGGCCGTCGATCGCGGTGTACCTGCGAATGACGTTTCTCAAGTTCCAGCACTCCGCCTCGGCAGTCTCAGGCCATGAAATCAAAGGCGGTCTGTGGGGTCACGATCTGTCGAGTGTCGACGTGAGCATCGAGCGTCTAAAAGTGTTCGGAAGCAGGTGCGGACGAGTGGAAAAGTGCCGATGGAGACAACGAGTGGAGGAGGGCCGATGGAGACAACTGGTGGAGGTCGCTCGCATATAGAGGCGGATGCGCATCGTGCACTTGCTGCCGAGGGCCTCGCCTGCGCTGAAGTGACGGACGCGCTGGGACGAGCGCATCGACACCGAGCACACGTCACCGGGCTTGTGAGCCCCGTGCCCACACGTCGCCTGTTCGGCCGAGTCGTCACGATCTCGTTCTTCCCCACGTGCGCCGAGAGACTCGGCCCGGAAGAGTTCAACTTCGGCCGACTGTTCCATCAGGCGGTGCAGGGCGCCGCGTCCGATCCCGAACACACTGTCCTGGTAATGGCCAGCAACGGATACCCCGATGTGTCACTTGCTGGCGGGACGAAACTCTCTCGACTCACCAACGCCGGCCTTGCGGGGGTGCTCACCGACGGTCGTCTCCGTGACTTCGACGAACTGGCAGAGGAACCGTATGCGGCCTGGTGCTCGGGAGAGGCTGTCGCCTGGGGTGGAGGCGCGGTCACGCCGTTCCAAGCGAACGTCCCCGTCGTCATCGGAGGAGTCGGTGTGCATCCTGGACAGTACGTCTTCTGTGACTCGTCGGGGGCCGTGTTCATCCCGGAGGCCGACATCGACGAAGTGCTCGAAACAGCGCACCAGATCCGGCGCGACGACGCATTCCACCGCACCGCGATTGCGCGAGAAAGTGCTGACGACGCACACGGGACCGAGCGTTGACTCAGCAAGCCCCCGATCGGGCGGCGCCGAGCGACCTGCCGGCCCTGGTCGAAAGAGTGCCGGAGGGTTGGACGCGTGCGATCTACAACGGGCGAACATACGGATTGGCCCGCACCACCCGGGCAGGTGGGCGAAGCATCGCGATCTTCGCCGAAGAGCTCGGCGGCACCGACCTGATCAGCGCGAACGTGTACCGCACCGTCGCGGCCGACCACCTACGGGCCTGTGAGATGCCCACCGCCAAGGTGCTCGCGTTTCTCCGCGCCTGGACGCCCGCATGACTCAGACCTGAGCACCGCTCGGCGCGTTGGTGCTGGGACGGAAACTCCGCCAGCCGGTTGACCCTCGTTGGAATGCTGGGGGATCAGGCCACCATCGACGTGCAGCTGGGCCCGACGACCGAAACGTTTGGCTACAGTCAACGAGACGACAGTCGACTGATCGTCGCTTGCGGGCTGTGGCAGGAGCTACGGCCGTGCGATCGCGATGTGCGCCAGCCCCGAGAGGTTGATCAGCACTTCCTGCGGCTTTTGGACGATGACGGCGAGCACGCTCTGGCAATGCGCGCATCGCAGGACTGCCCCGATGGCGGTCACGAAGGCGTTGGCCCGTGCGAGTTCGAAGACGAGATGACAGCTTCCGCATCGTCCGACTGCGGCGGTGATTTCGATGCCGACGGTGTCGGCGAAGAGCCCGGCGAGCGCGTTTCCGTCGAGGTGGGTCATCCGCTGCCTCCGAAGCGTTCCGTGCGTATTCGGGTGGGGTCGTGGCCGAGTTGGAGAAGCCAACCGGCGATCGTCTCGACGAAAGGTGTCGGTCCGCAGAGGAATATGCGCGGTGTCGCCGTGGCTGGGAAGACGAGATCGGCGACCGACTCCTGAGTCAGTCGCCCGGGAGCACGTGGCGATCCCGGGGGAGATGTCCGCGTGTGCACGACGTCGACGGTGGTCTTCGACAGCGCCGAGAGCTCTTCGGCGAAGAAGACGTCTTCGGGCGTCCGGACCGAGTACAACAGGCGGAACTCGGCATCGACGGTCTCGTGCTCACGCGCTGCGGCCATCGCGAACAGCGGGACGACGCCGGATCCGCCGGCGATGAGCTGAACGGGGGATCGATCGGGTTCGGTTGGGGTCCAGACGAAGTATCGCCCCAGCGGGCCGTGCACCTCGAGCTCGTCGCCATCGGCGAGCTGGTGGACGAGATATGGCGAGACTTCACCTGAGGGGAGTTCGTCGACCGCGAGGATGACTCGAGTCGTCTCGCCCGACGATGCGACCGAGTAGGACCGGGTGGCCTGATAGCCGTCCGGGGCGGTGAGGCGGACGTCGAGGTGGGAACCAGCGTGGTTTCCCGGCCAGGTCGGCACGTCCAGCTCGAGGCGGACCGCCGACGCGGTCTCTCGACGGCGGCTGGCGACGCGTCCGACGTGCCAGCTCGCCCGGATCGGAGACGTCACCAGTACCGTTCCTCGCGCCATGGATCACCGCGGAGGTGGTATCCGTTCTGTTCCCAGAACCCGGGGTCGTCGTTGGGCATCATCCGTATCTCGCGGACCCACTTGGCGCTCTTCCAGAAGTAGAGGTGGGGCACGAGGAGACGCGCGGGTCCGCCATGTTCGGCAGTCAAGGGCTCACCCTCTGCCTCGGTGGCGATCCACGCTTGGCCTTCGAGGAGATCGTCGAGGGGCAGGTTGGTGGTGTAACCGCCGTGGCTTCGGACCATGACGTAGTCGCAAGAGGTCTCCACGTCCTCGAACAGCCGGTCCAATGGCACTCCGCGCCAGGCCATGTCGAGCTTCGACCAGTGGGTGACGCAGTGGATGTCGGTGACGACGTCCTCTACGCCCACGTTCTGGAGCGCGCTCCAATCCCATCCGTGTTCGGTGCCCGTCTCGGTCGTGATGGTGAACGTCCATTCGTGCGCCCCGATGTCGGGCGTCAGGCCGGCCGTCAGGACCGGCCAGTCGTCGACGAGCGTTTGGCCCGGTGGCAACCGTGCGTCGCTGGCCCCGCGACGACCACCAAACCCGCTGTTGATCACTGGCATGGGAAGCTCCTTCGCGGGTCACGCGTGTGGGGGTGCTCATGGGGACGCCGACGTGAAAGTTGTACTGCAGAGTACATCTGGCTGTGAGGAGATCGCAGCGTTCACTCCAAAGTTTGTCGTGCCCTTCGGCTGACTCTTGAATGTGCGCTGCGGATCTTGGCTTATACCTGGTAGCGGCGCAGGGCCGCGACGGCGTCGTCGAGCACGTCGCGCATGATCTCGATCCGGCCGTGGACCGAGGCCAGCAGGTATCCGCCTTGCAGGGCCGCGACGAGGCTGGCGGCGAGGCGGTCTGGGTTGGCGTCGGAGTCCAGTTCACCGCGCTGCTGAATGCGGCGCAGGCCGGCGGCGAGATGTCCCTCCCAGATGCGGAATGCAGCGGCTAGGGCTGGTCGGTATTCCTGGGAGTGCTTCAGGTCGGTTGCGAGGGTCCCGAGGGGACATGCGAACGGACGGTCTTCGGCCGGTTGTGCGTCCACGACGCGTGACACCCATCTTTCGAGCCCGTCCCAGGAGGTGATCGCCTCGGTGGTGTCTTGGCCGTCGAGGACGACGGCGAGTTCGCGGTCGATGACTGCTTGGACTAGTTCGGTCTTGTCGCGGAAGTGGCGACGGAGCTCCTTGGGCTCGGCGCCGGAGGCGCGGGCGACGTCGCCGGGCGACGTCGCGGCGATGCCGTGGTGGTACATCATCGAGGCGGCAGTGTTGACGATCGCCGCACGTGCGTGCCGGTGATGCGATGGTGCCGACGTGCTGCGGGCGGCAGGGGAGGTGGCCGATTCATTCACGGATTCGCCAAGGGGTGGTTGTTTCATTGGACTTCCTCCGAGGCGAAGACCGTGAAGGTGTGAGCGGGTCGGCCCGTGACCCGCTCGACGGTGTCGGTGACGCGGTCTTCGGCGCCGGCACTGATCGCCACGTCCATGGCGGCGAGCACCTGTGCGAACTCGGCGGGGATTCCATGGGCGGCGATACGCCGAGCAACTTCTCGCGCCGGAACGGATCGATGCCGAATGGTGCGGCCGGTCTGTTGGGAGAGGATCGTGGCGGCATCGGCGTAACTGAGCGCCTCGGGGCCTGTCAAGAGATGCTCGGTGTTGTGCGCGCGGTCATCGGTCAGGGCACACCCGGCGACCGCCGCGATGTCCGCTGCGTCGACGAACGCCACTTTGCCGTCGCCGGTGGCGGTGACGATCTCACCGTCTCGCACTCCCTGAGCGACGAGGTGATCGCCGGTGAAGTTCTGCATGAACCATGACGGCTGCAGCACTGTCCATTCGGGCATGGCCGTCTTGACGAGATGGTGGACGGCGCCGAGCCCGGGCGCCCCTTCGGGCAGTGCGGACGAGCTGAGTGCGACGACGCGCTGCACCCCCTGATCAAGGGCCTCGTCGAGGAAGGTCTGCACCAGGGGAACCGGATCGGCAACTCCCATGGGAGCGATGAGGTAGATCGCCGAAATACCTTGCAAGGCAGCCTTATGGGTGTCGCAGTCCTCCCAATTGAACTGAATCTGCCCAGTCGACTGTGGTGTCCTCGTCGCGAGTCGTGTTGCCACGCCACGCTCCGCTAGATCGGCGGCAACCCGGCTGCCCGTCGTTCCGGTGGCGCCGGTGATCAGCACCCTATTCATGTGTTGGCCCAGAAAATGCGCGCTGCAGCTGCTCGGACTTCGTCACCATGAAACTCTCCCGACGTTGTGGACGATACGGGACCGTCCTACTGAACGTACGCCGGTCGGGCCAGTATCGTCCATTCGCTAGACTTCCTTGATGACCCGTCGCACGCCTACCGGTGCTGCCGTGCTGCAGCCCGGGATCACCAAGGCCATCACCGAGGCGGTCCTTGCCGAGTTGGCGGAGCGGGGTTATGCGCGACTGTCGATGGAAGCGGTCGCCAAACGCGCCGGAGTCGGCAAGAGCGCGCTCTATCGACGCTGGCCCTCGAAGCTGAACATGACGTTGGCTGCGGTCGCCGACTTCAGCGTGGGCCGAGCCGAAATCCCGGATACCGGCTCCCTCGCCGGTGATGTGCGAAAGTCTCTAGAAGCCATGGCGCACTGGCTGTCTCATCCGCAGTTCTCTCGTATCCTTGCCGACCTAGTCGCTGAAATGGGCCGCAATCCCGAGTTGAGCGACTTCGTCGAAGGCATGATCGGGCGGCCGCGCCGGGCACGCGGGCGGATCCTTCTCGATCGAGCGATCGCGCGCGGCGAACTGGACCCCGGCATCGACATCGAATTTGCTCTCGACTTGTTCCCCGCGCCGATCTACTGGCGACTCCTGGTGCGAGACGGGGAGATCGAGCCCGAATACCTCGACAAACTCACCGATTTCATTATCCGAGGCCTCGGCGCACACTGACTTTGGCAGCCACGGGCGCCACACGATGATCAGACGTGGGTGAGTGCCGGGGTGGTTGGCATCCGTTACACGGCTGGGCGTTTCCGCTGCAGCCCAAAGGGCGACCTGTCGACGCCGTCGTGTAACGCCGCGCCCCATCGGAGGCACTCCCGTTCCGGAAGCGGTTTACCCAGCGGCGGAAGAAGCCAATGTCTTTGGGCGATGTCATATCTCGCCTGTATCGCTCACGCGTCGCGTCTCGGCTGGCCCCGGTGGGGCTTAAGTCGCGCGGCGCGGTGCGCACTCGCGTTCGCCATTGCATGGATCGGTGCCCTGAAGTTCACCACTTATGACGCCAAATCGACGCTGCCGCTCATGACGAGCAGCCCGCTGATGAGCTGGGTCTAAGACGCCTTCTCGGTGACGGCCATCTAAGCCGTGCTGGGTGTCGTCGAACTCGCAGTCGCCGCGCTGATCGCCGTCCATCGCGGGCAGTGGTATGGCAATCGGAATGTTCGTCACGACGCTCAGCTTCATGTTCACCACCCCGGCGTGAGGACGCCCCAAGCCGGCAGTCGCGAGGCCATGAAGGCCGGTGTGGCGCGGTGCCATTCGAGGACGAGTTCCGCCGCATCGTCGCCTTCCCGAGGGCGCCCATGAGGGTGGCGCGGAAGGCGTCCGGGATCCTGCCGATCACCGATCCCCACACCGTGCGGCACTGCGCACTCGGTTCGTTCCCGAGCATCTATCTGCCCCGTCGACGAACCGGGATTCGGTCATCGATCGACTGCGTTCCCTGGATGAGGTGCAGGCCTCCCACATCCGCGAGGGGGCCGCCGAGACCTACGGTCAGACCGCCTACGTACACACTGCGACGCCTTCTGGGTGGCCACCACGCTGGTCTCGGGAGCACCAGAGCGTGTCCGCCGGATAGCTACCACGCCGTCGCCCGCCATCACCGTCTACCGCGAACGTTATCGCCGTCGGCGATGTCAGCGATCGGCATTCTGGGGGTTCTGCGTGGCGGGCGTCACGCACACCATGGCTATGCCGAGGTACGAAACCACTAGCCAGGAGTTCTCCGTGAAGCCCAAGAATTTCTCCGTCAACGAGCGAACCTACGTTCTGCACGACAAGCCCGTGGTCGTCATCTGCATCGACGGCAGCGAACCCGACTACCACGTCGAAGCCATGGCAGCGGGCAAGATGCCTTGGTTGAGCAGCATTCTCGACGGCGAGTCGAGCAGCACGTGGGCGGCCCACTGCGCCATGCCGGCACTGACCAACCCGAACAACCTGTCGATCGCCACGGGTCGCCCGCCCGTTGCCCACGGCATCTGCGGCAACTACATCTTCGACACGCAGACCGGCGAAGAAGTGCTGATGAACGACAAGAAGTACCTGCGGGCACCGACGGTTTTCGCCGCGGCCAACGAGGCCGGCCTGGACGTGGTGGTCGTGACGGCGAAGGACAAGCTGCGCCGTCTCCTGGGCGCCGGACTGGTCGAAGAGGGTCCCAGCCTCAGCGGTGACGCCACCCAGTTCGTGGCGCCGTCGAGGAACGGAATCTGCTTCTCCGCCGAGAAGGCGGACACGGCGACGGTGTCGAGCAACGGCATCACCGACGTGCTCGACCTGGTGGGCATGCCGCTGCCCAGCGTGTACTCCGCGGAACTGAGCGAGTTCACGCTGGCTGCCGGCGTCGCCATCCTCAAGACGCGGGGCGCCGACCTGATGTACCTGTCGCTCACCGACTACATTCAGCACAAGAACGCCCCCGGCTCCGACGTAGCGAACGACTTCTACGCGATGATCGACGACTATGCGGCCAAGCTCGACGCACTCGGTGCCGTCGTTGTCATCACCGCGGACCACGGGATGAGCGCGAAGACCGACGCGAGTGGCACGGCAAACGTCATCTACGTCGAGGACGAGGTGCGTCAGATCCTGGGCCACCCGACGGGTGCCGCTCCCGACGCGGAGAACGGGGTCCGGGTGATCCTGCCGATCACCGATCCCTACACCGTGCATCACGGCGCGCTCGGTTCGTTCGCAAGCATCTACCTCCCGAACGACGCCCCCGTGAAGGACGTCGTCGAGGGCCTGCGCACCATCGACGGTGTCGAGCAAGTTCTCGAGCGCGAGGAGGCGGCTACTTTGTACAGCTTGCCCGCCGACCGCATCGGGGACGTCATCTTGCTTTCAGCTGCGGGGACGGCGGTTGGACGCTATGAGGCGTGGCATGACCTCAGCGGTTTGGATGCCCCGCTTCGCTCACACGGAGCATTGGGAGAGTTGCAGATCCCGTTCATCGTCAACCGTGCCTTGCCGAGGCCCACGCCGCTCGACGAGCCGTTCGGAGACACCGCGTACGTGCACAACTACGACGCTTTTTGGATCGCAACGACTCTCGTTGCCAACGTGGCCAAGCACGGCCGCGATCGCGCCTCGGCTGCTCGCGTGTCTTGAGAAGTCTGAGGTCTGGAAATGACAAACTCGCAACGACGCGCCCCGTCAGATCTCTTCGTCAGCGATTCATCGTCTCTCCATGAAGTCACCGAGCAGGAGTTCGCCAAATACAAGTGGCGGATGTTGCTCGCCACGATGTTCTGCTATCTGTTCTTCTACACGGGCAGACAAACTTTCGGGTTCGCCATCCCCGGAATACAAGCAGAGCTCGGTCTGAGCAAGTCCACCTTGGGCGCCATCAGTGGCGCGATGCTGTGGTGCTACGCGGTCGGCCAGATCGTCAACGGCAACCTCGCCGACAAGTTCGGCGGCCGCCGCGTGATGGCCCTCGGTGCCGTTTTGTCCACCATGTTCAACTGGTTCACCAGCTTCTCGGTGGGCCCACGATCCCTCGGTGCGCTGTGGGGTGCCAACGGGTTCGTCCAGGCAATGGGATTCCCGTCGGGTGGCAAGGTCATCTCAGGCTGGTGGAGCACCCACGAACGCGGCAAGAGCTTCGGCTTCTACAACTTCGCCGCCGGCCTTGCCTCCGTGCTCGCGTTCGTGACCTCGACGTTGGTGGTCGAGGTCTTCGATCTCGACTGGCGATGGATCTTCCGGATCCCCGTGCTGCTGATGCTGGTCGGCGGTGTCGCGTTCTTCATCATCGCGCGCGACAATCCACGCCAAGCCAAGATCAAGCCCCCGCCTTCCTGGGAGGCCGATCAAGACCAACCCGGTAAGCACTTGGATTCGGCCGGTCAGACACGTGGCGTCAAGTCCCTGGATCGCTACAAACTTATGCTCCGGAATCCGAAGGTCTGGGTGACGGGTTCGGCCCTGGGGTTCAACAACGCTGCACGGTACGGGTTGCTGATCTGGGTGCCGGTGTATCTGCTCGGTAGCGATTGGAAGTCGGACGGCTCGAAGATCAGCCCACTGTGGGTCTCGGTAGCTCTACCCGTCGGCATGGCGCTGGGGGCGCTGGTCAACGGCCAACTCTCCGACCGGATCTTCAAGTCTCGGCGGGACTATCCCATCGCGTTGTTCATGGGCCTCGGTGCCGTGACCGCCTTGGCGATGTACCTTCTGGCACTGCCGATCCTGCCCGAAATGGGGCTGATGTTCTTGCTCGGGTTCTTCGTCTACGGACCGCATTCGACGTTCTGGGCGCTCAGCACCGACATTGCCGGCAAGGCGATGGCTGGTACGGCGATCGGTGTGGTCAACTTCTTCGGTTACATCTTCGCCGGGGTTGCCGAGCCCTTGATCGGGCACATGATGGACATCACGGGCAACACCGCGTTGATCTTCCCCGTGGTAGCCGGAGTGTGCACGTGCAGTTGCCTTCTCGCCTTGACGGTCCGCCGCTGACCGTCGCCGTCCTCGGCGTCCCGTCTGAGTCTTACTCGGGAACGCCGGGGACGGATGGCACACTGACGAAGGTTGCGGCGATGTCCCAGCAGCAGAGAGGGCGACGGCATGATCTCGCTTAACCAGCTCGAAATCTTCGCCGCCGTGGTCGAGTGTGGAGGATTCTCCGGTGCGGCCAAACGCTTGTTTATGAGCCAGTCTTCTGTGTCCAGCCACGTTCGCGCACTTGAGAATTCACTCGGAGTGCAACTGGTCCAACGGACCAGCCGCGGAGCGCGAGCTACCTATGCCGGTGAGGTGGTTCTTCAACACGCTCGCGAGGTGTTCTCCGTACTCGAAAGCTTGGAAGGTCAAGTGGCACAACTGCAAGGACTCAAGACCGGCCGCCTGGCCGTGGCGGGGACCACCACCTTGGGCACCTATCTCCTGCCTCAGCTCGTCGCCGATTTCTCGACGAGGGTCCCGGGTGTCGACTGCCAAATTCGCGTAGGCAACGAGGACGTGGTCGAGGCGTGGCTTCTCCAGAACGAGGTCGCCTTGGCACTGTGTGCCGAGGAACCCAAGGACGAGCGCCTGACCACCACACCGATGTTCGAGGAACGGTTGCAGCTCATCGGGCCGGCAGATTGCCCGTTGCGGTCACGGGTGCTCAACCCCGCCGACATCGCCGATCGGCGGTTCATTCTGCGGGAAGTTGGTTCGGCGACTCGCCGACAGCAGGAAGCGGCTCTGGCGGCTTGGAATCTGCCGCACGTGGAGCGGTGGGAGATGTGGGGACCCGCCACACTCAAGGAATCCGTATGTGCCGGGCTGGGTTTGAGCCTCATCTCCGAGCACGCGATCACCCGCGAACGTGCCTCGGGTTTGCTGGTGGTGCTCGCGATCGAGCCGCCACCTCCACGTCGCACCGTCTCGCTGGTGACACGAGCCGGTCGCGCACTCACTCCGCCAGAACGCGCTTTCGTCGAACTCGTCGGCACCCTCGCCAAGTGGCCCGAACCTGACGTCGAACTCACCTGACACCGTCAATCCCGCCAGAAGAGCACGCTATTCGGGCATGTACCCAAGGAAGATCTACTTCGATGACCACGTCCGCCAGAGATACGCTGTCGACCAACGTAGCGCTGCCCACCGAGGAGGTCTATCCGCCCTCCGCCGCGTTCTCCGAGCAGGCCAACGCGTCCGCCGCCCTCTACGACGAGGCCGAAGCCGACCGCCTGGCGTTCTGGGCGACCCAGGCCGAGCGACTGTCGTGGGCGAAACCCTTCACCGAGGTTCTCGACTGGTCGGAGGCACCGTTCGCGAAGTGGTTCCCCGACGGCAAGCTCAACGTCGCCTACAACTGCGTGGACCGCCACGTCGAGGCAGGCAACGGTGACCGCGTCGCCATCCACTGGCTCGGTGAACCGGTCGACGAGAGCGAGACGCTGAGTCGATGACAACTCGCTCGCATGTTGGTCTACCGAAAGTTGTTTCGGCAGTGGCTTGCCAAGTCGCCAGGCGTGGAACGAATACTCGTCCTCGTTGGCGGAGGCGGGCGCCAGGGCGTGTGTCATCGAGCGTACCGTCCAGTACATTTGGCGATGCGGTTACCTCCATCCCTGGGATCGGTGCGGCCAGTCCGCGACGAACGTCAAACGGGCTGTGCATGCGACGTGCGATGACGGTTGTCCGTTAGGTCGGCATCGCGTGACGAACTGTTCCGTGTAGTACATTCACCGAAGGTCGTTATGAGCCCAGGAAGGCGTATGAGCACCCCAACCAGAACGGTCTTCCGCGGCAGTAGCGCAGAGTTGGTCGGCAAGCTGGAGTTGCCGAGTGACGCCCCGACAGCGTGGGCTTTGTTCGCGCACTGCTTCACGTGCGGCAAGGACAACTCTGCTGCAGGCCGGATCTCGCGCGCACTGGCGAGTCGGGGTGTCGCAGTACTGCGGTTCGACTTCACCGGCTTGGGGGAGTCCGACGGTGACTTCGCCGCGACCGGCTTCAGTTCCAACGTCGAGGACTTGGTCTGCGCTGCAAACCATCTCCGCGATCAGTTCAGTGCCCCGGCAGTTTTGATCGGGCATTCCTTGGGCGGGGCGGCCGTCTTGGCCGCCGCGCCGCAGATTCCCGAGGTTCGCGGAGTCGTCACCATCGGAGCCCCGGCTGACCCCTTCCATGTCGTCGGAATGCTCGGCGACGTGACGCCCGTCGTCGAATCGGGTGAGGCCACGGTGTCCATCGGGGGGCGACCGTTTCGCGTGCGTCGCCAATTCCTCGACGACATCGCGATGCAACCGCAGCGCGAGCGCATTTCCACCCTCGACGCCGCCCTGCTCGTCATGCATTCCCCAGTCGACCAGGTGGTGTCGGTGGACAACGCGCGAATCATCTTCGACACCGCGCGCCATCCCAAGTCGTTCGTCGCTCTCGACGGCGCAGACCATCTTCTCAGCGATCGGGCCGATGCCGAGTACGCGGCGAACGTCCTCGCCGCATGGGCGAGCAAGTACGTGTCGAACCCCACGACCACCGCCGGACCGATCACCGACGATCCCGCCGAAGGTGCCGTTCGGGTCGCCGAGAGCGGTCCCGGCAGACTCACCCAGCAGATCAGCGCGCGTCGGCATCGGCTGACCGCGGACGAACCCGCCCCCGTGGGTGACGACGCCGGACCGACGCCGTACGACCTTCTTCTGGCCGCGCTCGGTGCCTGCACGTCGATGACGGTGCGGATGTACGCCGATCGCAAGCAGTGGCCGCTGGAACGCATCGTCGTCGATTCGCGCCACTTCCGAATCCACGCCAAGGATTGCGACGAGTGTGAGACCGCCACGGGGATGGTCGACCGGATCGAACGCGACATCACCCTCATCGGCCCGCTCGACGCCGACCAACGCGCCAAGCTGCTCGACATCGCCGACCGATGCCCGGTGCATCGCACCCTTCGTTCCGAAGTGTCCATCCATACCGCTGAAGCACCAAGACAGAGGCTGACATGACCCAAGATTCAGAATTCGACGTCGTCGTCATCGGCGGCGGCCCCGGTGGCGCCTCAGCGGCGCAGTACCTCATCGCCGAAGGCCTCGACGTGGCCTTGATCGAGGAGCGCCTCATCGGCGGCGAATGCCACTACTGGGCGTGCAATCCCACCAAGTCGCTGCTGCGTCCGATCGAGGTATTGGCCCTGGCGAAGGCCGTTCCCGGCGCCCGAGAAGCCGTCGGAGAGGGCCAGCTCGACGTCGCAGCCGTCTTCGCGAAACGGGACACCATCGTCGACCACCTCAACGATGACGGCGCCACCGCTGGGTTGCAGCAGAGTGGGCTGACGGTGTTCCACGCCCGCGGGCGGCTCGCCGGCCAACGGGAGGTCACCGTCACCCACCCCGACGGCCGCGAGGAGACCATCCGGGCGCGGCACGCGGTCGTGCTCGCCACCGGCACCCGCCCCGCCATCCCCGACGTACCCGGACTGGCCGACGCGCACCCCTGGACCAACCGGGACCTCGCGACCATGACGCACGTGCCACCACGAAGCCTGATCATCGGTGGCGGCGTCGTCGCCGTCGAGTTCGCCACCATCCTGGCTGGCCTTGGCTCCAAGGTCACACTGCTTGCGCGCGGCGACACCCTGCTGCGCAACTCCGAGACCGTCGCCAGCGAAATGGTCACCGAGTCGTTGCGGCGCAAGGGAGTAGACCTTCGCTTCCACGCTCACCCATCTGGCGTGGCCCGACCGGTTGCGGGCGGCGCCGTCAGCGTCACCGTCGGTGACGAGTACATCGAGGTCGACGAAGTCGTCGTAGCTGCGGGACGGACGGTCAACACCGATTCCCTCGGCTTGGAAACCGTTGGGTTGCATGCCGGAGAGTTCGTTGCCGTCGACGACCATTTGCAGGCACTTGGAGTGGACGGCACCTGGCTGTACGCGATGGGTGACACCACCGGGCGTGCGCTTCTCTCGCATCTGTCGCAATATCACGCAGTCGTGGTTGCCGACATCATCGCCGCCCGCGCGCGAGGCCGTCAGCTCGCGGACGACGAACTCATCGCCCGCGACCCGCACAACCTTCCACAGGTCGTGTACACCGACCCGCAGGTCATCGAAGTGGGACGAACCGAAAGTCAAGCGCGCGCTGACGGATTCACGGTTACGACGAGCACCGCGCGTTACCCGGAAGCCGTACCCGACCTCGCCATCTTCCGCGACGGATTCGACGCTTGGGCGAAACTGGTCATCGACGCCGACACGGACACCCTGCTCGGCGCAACCTTCGTCGGACCCGAGTTCGCCGAACTCGCCCAAGCGGCCACACTCGCCGTCGTCGCCAAGGTCCCGATCGAGACACTGCGTCACGTGGTGGCGCCGCACCCGTCGGTCAACCAGGTCTGGAACCCGCTCCTCGCCCGGCAACGGGGACGTACAGCCGAGTAGGCCGCTCGGTCTTGGGAAGTCGACTTCCCTGGGAGGTAATACAGCTGGCGAACCGGGGGTTGCCAAACCATTCACGAAAACGTGCATTGCGTTTCCGGCCCTGCTCATAGGCGAGAAGGGTTACGGACAAATGGTGGGCAGGTGACGGGGCCAATAGACGCTGAACACTACGAGTGGGTCACCGCCTTCATGCACGCACGCAACGCGACGCTCATCACCCGTCTCTTCGTGGCCGCCACCTCGCTGGCGATGTCAGCGGCAACGCTGGTACTCCTGATCGGCGCCGGCGGCCCGCAGCACCAGCCGGCGCAGACAATGATGTGGCTCGCCGTGGGCGGAGGAGTCGCGGGTGCGGTCTTATGGCTATTGCGGTGGCCCTCTCGAATGCAGTCGATGGGGTTCGCTGCGATTGCCACAGGGTCAATCGCGTTGGCCTGCTTGGCCTACCCTGACCATTTGGCGGCACTTCTGGGATGCATTGCGTTCACCACCATCGCCGCCTACGTGGCATTCTTCCACTCGCCTTCCATGGTTCTCGGTGTCTTCCTCGTCGTCGCGGCGGTAGCGCTGAGCCAAGTCATCGAGCTGGCCGACGACGGACGCATCGCGCTGGCAACAGTCGACCTGTTCTTGGTGCTGCAGGCAAACCTCGCCGTGGCGATATCCATTTGCAGTCTGCTGCGGACAGTGAAGGGAGACTTGGCCGCTGCCGATCTCGACCCCTTGACCGGACTTCTGAACAGGCGCGCCTTCCGCATGCGGATACCGGGCCTGCTCTCCCATCACCAGAGCGCGAGAGGCGGATACCTGCGCATTGCACTGGTGGATCTCGATGACTTCAAGTCTGTCAACGACACCCACGGACATGCTGCCGGCGACCGAGCGCTGGTGGCGGTCGCCGGCGCACTCCGATCTGCCTCCGCACCGACTGCCGTCATCGCACGCAGCGGCGGGGAGGAATTCCTCATTGCCGATGTCGCGCCTTCACACCGCGACGTGCTGCACTATCAGCGCATCTGTGCGGCGATCAGGGAACTGCCCATGCCCGTCACGGCCAGCATAGGTACGTCGTGTGTGGCGCTGGACTCGCTGTCCCGCCATGTCCTGGACGAGGCCATGGAAAACTTGATCGGCGCCGCAGACATGGCCATGTACCGCGCAAAACGGAACGGCGGCAACCAATGTCACCATCATGGCGTATGGCGCCCTGCCCCGCCCAACGACTAGCGAGCGCCGACAGCTTCAGTTTCCGTCGTGCCGTCAGCGGTCCCGCCTGCCACCGCCGAGCGGTGCGGGCCATCCATTGCCGCGATCAACAGAGCCAAATCTCGACGTCTCGACGAGGCCGGCCATCCAGCCCACGTCCGTCGCACGAGCGGCTCGCCAGCCAGCGGCATCCACAACAACGAGCTGGGAAAGCAATGCAGATATCCACGCGGAACCAGCGCGAACCGCCCACCCATGCTCAATTGGGCAAGCTTCACCTCCGGCACCTGGCCCCTGGCATCAGCAGTCTCTGCACCGGCCCCGATTCCGTGATTGCGGAGGACGGCCACCATGTGGTCATGCCATGTCGGACTGTCGGACCTCGGGAAACCGAGCCACTGCAGACTCCCTAAGTCGTCCAACCGTAGGTCAGCCGTGCCCAGCCGCAAACGATGAGCTTGCTCGGTGGCTACCAGGACACCCAAGGGTTCCTCGGCGATAAGAGCGACATCGAGGTTCTCACCAGTAGGCCGCTCTCGTATAAGCGCTAAATCCAACGTGCCTCTCCTCAGCGCTTCCAGTTGAGCAGGACAGGGCAGTTGCGAGAGCTGGACAACCGTATTGCGAAAGCGTGAGGCCGCCAGCTTGGAGAGTGCATCGGTAAGCGGCTGGATCGTCATCTCAGCAGGAACGGCGATCCGCAATGGAGCGCCGACATCCGGCGAGATGTTCGCCACCTTGGCTAGGACCGTTTCGAACCGGCCAATCAAGGTGCGTGCTTCACTCAGCAATACGGCCCCCGCCGCAGTTGGTGATGTCCCGCCTGGCCCCCTCACGAGCAGGCGCACATTGAGGGATTCCTCTAGCGCCGCGAGGCTTTGGGACACTGCAGGTTGGCTCACGTCCAGGCTGCGAGCTCCCGCCGACAGGCTACCGGCCTCAGCCACTGCGACGAACGCACGCAGATGCCGAATGTCGATCCGCGGCTCCATCTAGCGATATACCCCTCCGGCGTCGTACCCGGCGTCTACTAGGGGTGCAAGGCGTAGGGCGGAGACACCTCGGTCGTAGAGTTGCATCTGCAGGACCTCCTTAAACCTCGGGCCGCATGGTTTTCGCGTCTCGCCAAGGATCTGAGCTGTCAGCGGTGTCGTGACGTCCGAGTTTCATACCGGTGTTTGGATACGACGCCAGCCCCACGCTCCAGTATGAACGGCAGTTGCCGTGATACTGTACCACTCCGTACACTGTCGGCGCGGCCGCCATCTTTGAGGCAGGAGTACAAGTGTCAACGTCAAACCGAACCGAGATCCGTGAACGCTTCCTTCTAGTCGAAACCGCCAACGTCTCTGACGTATTGGATTCCATGGGGTTAACCAATCGGGCCCTGTCGGCCGACTTTGTGCCGCGTTCGGGCACGCATTTGGCAGGCTGGGCTTACACGATCAGTGGCGATTCGATCAGCGGTGGCCCCCCGACCGACGAACTGAAGGTGCAAGCGTGCGCCGGAGTGCAGGACGGCGACGTCACGGTGTGGTCGGGGTCCGGAAACGGCGCCTGTTACTTCGGGGAGTTGATCGCTCTGGGTCTTCAGTCGCTCGGCTGTCGCGGTGCCCTCGTGGACGGCGGAGTGCGCGATATAGCCTGGCTCGAGCAGGCTCAATTCAGCACCTTCTCCACCTACCGCACGCCTATTCAGTCGATCGGGCGATGGCAGGTGCAGAGATGGGCCCAGCCGATCCTCCTTCCAGGGGCCAACGTTGAGGCTGTGACCGTTAGCCCCGGCGATTTCGTCCTCGGCGACATCGACGGGGTGGTGGTCATTCCTGCTGAGCATGTCCTGCAGGTCCTAGAGCGTTCAGAGGCGGTCACCGAGCGTGAGCGGGACATCAGGGTCGCCCTTCAACAGGGCATGAGTCTGCAAGACGCGATTGCGACCTTCGGCTCCATCTAGCAAAACATCTGCGTAACAACCGATTCAGACATAGCAACGCTTGGGACCCGCAGGATGCTCGAAACGTCGACGTGCGCCTCGCCAGACGTCCATAATCGCACGATCATGGTTACCGCATTCGTGCTTTCCGGAGGGGGGAGCCTGGGCGCGGTACAGGCGGGGATGCTCCTCAGTTTGTTCGAGGCGGGCGTCACGCCGGACATGGTCGTCGGCACGTCAGTGGGCGCATTCAACGGAGCGTGGGTAGCGGCCCGACCCGATGTCGCCGGAACCAAGGATCTAATCGGTGTGTGGCACTCATTGTCCAAACGAGACGTGTTTCCCACCCGCCTGAGTACCAGCGTGCTCTGCATCCTCGGGCGACGCCGACACTTCGCATCCGGTGACGGATTACGACGCATCCTTGATCAGCACCTACGCTTTCAGCTACTCCAGGACGCCCCCACGCCGTTTCATTGCGTGGCAACCGACGTGCTGTCAGGGGAAGATGTGCTGCTCTCGTCGGGAGATGCGGCCGACGCCATCGCCGCAAGTGCGGCCATACCCGCGATCCTTCCGCCGGTGTGTATCGACGGCCGGGACCTGATGGATGGTGGCGTCGTCAACAACACCCCGCTGTCGCATGCCGTGGGACTCGGCGCCGACGTCATCTACGTGTTGCCAACCGGCTACGCGTGCGCTCTGCGATCTGCACCCAAAGGCGCGATGGGTTTGGCAATGCACGCAATGACGATCGCGATCAACCAGAGGCTCGCCAACGATGTCGACCGCTTCGAGGGCGCCGTCGACATCCGTGTGATCCCACCGCTGTGCCCGGTTCGCGTGGCGCCAACGGATTTCTCCCAGGCCGCGTCGCTGATCGAACAGTCCCACGCCGCCACCCATGACTGGCTGCGGCGCGCACATAGTGCGGTGGGGCAGGCCTCTCTGTTGGAACCGCACCGGGACAATTGATGACCCGTGCCACCGCCAAAGGCGCTGGACACCAACGGGTTACGATCCAAACACCGATGCCCACTGGTGGCGGCGACTATAGGCCAGAGGGACGTCGAGGTGACCGGGCTCTTGGACCGTTCGCGTAGTCAGCCAGCTGTGCGCGCAGTCGAATCCGGCTCCTCGATAGGCGGGAAGTGACCGTTCCAAGTGGAATCCCCAGGAGGATCGCGGTGTCGGCATAGGTGAGACCCTCGACGCCAACGTGGTACAGCACTTTCTGGAACCCCTCCGGCAGCGACCGCAGTGCTTCTTCTATTCGGCGGTCGGACAGACCGTCCAAGGCCTCGTCTTCCGCCGAGCGCGCGAACCGTGCCGAACGAGAAGTAATGCCAACGATCCCGATATCAGCAATTGCAACGACGCTAAAGGCCTCTGGGCGCCGTTGCTTCAGCCGGTGGGAGCTGATCCAGCGGTTGTGCATGATCCGATAGAGCCACGCCCTCAGATTGGTGCCAGGCTGGAAGCGGTCGAATCCCAGGAATGCGTTCATCATCGTGTCCTGAACCAAATCCTCCGCATCAACATCCCGGCGTGTGAGTCGCCGGGCCGAGCAGAGGAGCGCGGCACGATAGGGCAGGGCTTCACGTTCGAACCGCTCGGCAAGCGCCGGTGCCGACCCAGCTGGACACCTGGCGTTGGGCGTATCTCGACCCCTGTGCCCCGGATTCGGCAGTGCCTCCGCGCCGTACTGAAGCGGTAGGTCTGTCATTGTGCCGAGATGCTCACGTAGTGGCCCGTCTTGCCTATTCCTATGTGTGACGACAATTGACTTTCCTTTATCGGACCGATGATCGCGTCTGTGTGCTGGGTACGTACACCTATTCACGCAGCGATTTGTTGGCACCGGTATGTCAGTGCGGTGTGTCTCCACGATCGGCAGTCATCGACGCACTCGGGGCGATAGCCTGTAGGGCGTCTGCGAGCGTCAAAATCGAGACTCCCAGTAGGACGATGTCCTTGATAAGGAACTGGCCGGTCATCGACAGGAGCGGGAATCCGCCGGCCGACGCCTCGCCCACTCCAGGAGTGGTGAAAAGAAAAGTCAGGGTGCTCACGAAGAGCAGAATTGCCAAGAGGCTCCCTGCCACCGAGATCGCAGGAAACCACGGCTTTACGACCAACAGTAGAGCGGTGACGATCTCGACGATGCCCAGCATCAGCGAAAAAGCGTCAACGCTGAACAGGTGATACATCCAACCCATGAAGGGACTATTCGACACCAAGGGTTGGATGTTCTGCGCCTCGTATGTGTGGAATTTCAGAATTCCTATCCACCCGATGACACCCGCCAAGCCGTAACGCGCGACGATATTGCCCACAGAGCTAACCGCAGACTCGGCATTCGACAATCTAGCCATGACGACTTTGATATCCGTAGCCATTAGTTATGCCTTCCGTTCTAGAATTTCGGGGACTGTATACGTCTAATATGCCTGAGTGGGGCACATCGTATTACTTTGGCGGATATGAACCGCATGTAAATGCACTTGCGACTGCCTTCAGGGCAAAAGATACACCGGAGCTATAGAGGGTGCGACCGCATGTCGGCTGATAGATGATCGTCTAGAAGTAGTGCTTTTACTTAGGTATCACATTCGCTTATGGCGGTTGTTTCATTCGGCGTTGCATTTCAGAAAGAGCGCACACTCAAGCGGTCGGAGTCCGCGTCAGTGCACCAACGGCGAACTCCGCTGCCTCTACCGCCATCCCGTTGTCCTTGTAGGCGCTGTGTGCTGCGCGATCTCGGCCGCCGGGAGAACAAACCGGATCGCCTGTTTCGCAGAGCTGGATCGTCCTGGCCAGGTAGGGATTGCCGATGACGATGGGTGGTGCGTTGCGCTGGAAGAGGGCCATGAAACCGGCCCCTGGGGTCCCAAAGAGTGCCACCGCGGCGATGTGGTCAGCCATCGCCGCGGGCATGGGGCCCGTGATGCCGGTCGGGAGTTCATAGTCCACCGGGATCGTGTCCTCGAGGGTATAGCCGACCACCGCGGCACCCTGCGAGTAACCGCCGAGGACGATCTTCGTGCTCGGGCAGGTAGTCGCAACGGACTGGACCTTGTTGCGCACGTCGACGATGCCTTCGGCTGCGTGTTTAAAGTCGAGCGATGCAGGATAGTTCGCCGCGTACACGTCCATGGACTTGCCGCCTAGGCGGTCGCTCACGGCGTCAACGAAGGCTTGCCCGGTCGCACCCACGCCTGGCTGTTCAAACGTCCCCCGAGCAAAAATCATCTGAACACTCGGACAGTCGGGTTCCGCTTCTGCGGTCCCAGTGGCCGGGGAAAATGGCGTGAGCATCGCAATGACGGAAAGGCCTGCGGCGGCGAACCTTCCGCAGGGTTTCGGTCGACTGCTGCGGTGTGCGGCGGCACTGATCATCATGATTGTTCCTTTGCAGATGTCGTATGCGTCGAGGCGTGGCATCAGGCGGCTGGGATCGACGGGTGCAAGCGAGTGGCGTTCGTGAACTTGAGAGGGTCGTGGTTACCGCCGTCCGCGGTCGCTTGTGAACCGATACGTGGGGATGAAACGGCCTGCCGTTGCCTTGGTTTGACTGGTATGGCGGTCGCCTCCATCCGTGTCCTCGCTGGGCTTGCGGTACTCGCGATTCTGTACCGCGAACTGTACTACGGGGTACATCCACTCGCCCGGTGGTGTGGCTGTCGCCATCGTCGATGAGATCGAGGCCATG
The DNA here is from genome assembly GCF_022348085.1 of Mycobacterium sp. PSTR-4-N. Lineage (GTDB taxonomy): Bacteria > Actinomycetota > Actinomycetes > Mycobacteriales > Mycobacteriaceae > Mycobacterium. The sequence continues at coordinate 65,006 of NZ_JAKRFN010000027.1, forward strand.
ATCGAGGTCGCCTCCCGATGTGAAAGGCATTGCGGCCAAGAAGATCCGAGAAGTCAATCGCCCGTAATCCGGCAACGTCACCCGTCGACACGAAGGCGGCTATGCCGAGTGGCACTGCGGTCTACCTTGGTGAACACGTGAATGGCTCGCACGCCGACTGGGGTAAATCGCAAGGGTCGACGGGCACTGGTGCGCAGGGGCGCTGTGACGATCGAGACCTTTTGACTTGAAGTCCTTAACCGTTCGCCTCTTTGTGGCGGGGCGGCGCCTTTGGGTTGAAGGCAATGCCTGCAATCACCGGTATTCGGGGTTGGCAAATCCGAATCGTGAACCGGCATCCCACTCTGCGCGTTGATTGCCGTACGCGGGAACCCCACCGGCTGAGCGCAGCAACGATGCGATGTGCATCAGGTTGTAGGTCATGAAGGTGGTGTTGCGGTTGGTGAAATCGTTGTCCGGGCCGCCGGACCCTTCGTCGAGGTAGGAGGGGCCCGGCCCGGCCGGGCCAACCCAACCCGCATCCGCTTGTGGCGGAATGACGTAGCCGAGATGCTGCAGGCTGTAGAGAACGTTCATCGCGCAGTGCTTGACGCCGTCCTCGTTACCGGTGATGAGGCACCCGGCGACGCGTCCGTAGTAGGCGTACTGCCCAGCGTCGTTGAATAGTCCCGAGCAGCCGTAGAGTCGCTCGATGACCCTCTTCATCACTGAACTGTTGTCGCCAAGCCATATCGGCCCGACAAGGACGAGGATGTCGGCGGCGATGATGCGTTCGTAGAGTGCGGGCCAGTCGTCGGTGTCCCAGCCATGCTCTGTCATGTCTGGATAGACGCCGGTGGCGATGTCGTGATCGATGGCCCGTATCTCGTCCACGGCGACGCCGTGCTTTTCGAACAGGGCGCGACTGATGTCGGCCAGACCTTGGCTATGGCTGCGCTCAGGCGACTTCTTCAAAGTGCAGTTGACGAACATCGCCCGTAGGCCATCAAAGGCAGGTGCTGCGTCGTCGTCTGGCGTCGCGATCTCGTTCACGGTGAGGTTCCCGTCTCGCTAGGCTTGCCCAAAATTGGACTGTGTGCGGCAGACTGTACTACGAGGTACACGGATGCGTCGCTGTTCGTGCCGGATGGACTCACCAAGCCCGCCATGACGTTGCCATCTCCGATCCTGGTCTGTGGAAAGGGCTGCAGCCGTGTCCTTCCGAGCGGACATCCGTCGACCTCCGATGGAGGCGGCTGAGTCCCGCGGTAGCCATTGGGCTCTGCAGCGGATCTCGTGCGTTGGCTTGCCGACCGAGGGCCACCGACTGGGTTTTACGCGTCGTCGAAAACGTCAACGAGAGTCGAGAGCCCACCAAGATGACATGGCCGGGTGGACCGCAGATCGTTCTTCGGTGCTGGTGATGCTCGCACCCCCAAGGCCATGTCCGGGAAAGACAGAAAGATGTCGGACTGCCCGATGGTGAATTGCGTCCCGCCGTAGCTGACTGAGCCGCGGGCCGACGCCAGGGAAATCCCGGAAAACGTCAGGCTGAGCGCAGTCGAGCAGGGCCCGAGTCGTCGATCCGCCAGCCGCGTCGTGGATCCTGCGGTTCCGGAGCAGCTTTGGCCGCCAGGGACGTGATCTGGCGGCCAAAAGTGCAACCGCCAGGGTATTTGGCGATGATGATGCAGCGACGCGCTACTTTCGTGGTGGAGTTTCGACGCGCCGGCGGTCCGCTACCAGCCGCGCTCGGCGAGCCGATGAGGCTGCGCGATGTCCTCCACGTTGATTCCGACCATCGCCTCGCCGAGTCCGCGTGACACCTTGGCCAGCACGTCGGGGTCGTCGAAGAAGGTGGTGGCCTTCACGATCGCCGCGCCGCGCTCCTCGGGGTTGCCCGACTTGAAGATGCCCGACCCCACGAAGACGCCCTCGGCGCCCAACTGCATCATCATCGCGGCGTCGGCCGGGGTGGCGATGCCACCGGCGGTGAACAGCGTCACGGGCAGCTTGCCAGCCCGCGCCACCTCGACCACCAGGTCATAGGGCGCCTGCAATTCCTTGGCCGCGACGTACAGCTCGTCCTCCGACAGCGAGGTCAACCGGCGGATCTCGCCACCGATCTTGCGCATGTGCGTCGTGGCGTTGGAGACGTCTCCGGTGCCAGCCTCGCCCTTGGAACGAATCATGGCCGCGCCCTCGCTGATACGACGCAGCGCTTCACCGAGGTTGGTCGCACCGCACACGAAAGGCACGGTGAACTTCCACTTGTCGATGTGGTTGGTGTAGTCGGCCGGGGTGAGCACTTCGGATTCGTCGACGTAGTCGACGCCGAGGCTCTGCAGGATCTGCGCCTCCACGAAGTGCCCGATGCGCGCCTTCGCCATGACCGGAATGGTCACCGCCGAGATGATGCCCTCGATCATGTCGGGGTCGCTCATCCGCGACACCCCACCCTGAGCGCGGATGTCGGCGGGCACGCGCTCGAGCGCCATCACCGCGACGGCGCCCGCGGCCTCGGCGGGCGTCGTCGGGGATGGCGGGCAGGACTGGTGCGGGGGTGGTCATGGTGGTCTCCTTCCGAAGGGACTCAGGCAGCGTTGACGTAGGCGTGGTCGGTGAACAGCACCGCCGGGGCGGTGTGCACGCCGTGACCGGTGCTGGGCAGGTAGAACTCGGGCCGTTCGTGCGGGCGGTATACGACACGGGTGGGGTGGTCGATGGTGACCTCGCTCAGGCGGCCGGCGATCCAGGCGTGCACCTCGCGGGGTGCGCCCTGGGCGATGCGCTGCTGCGCGGTGAGGCCGACGTGCATGGCGCAGTCGAGCAGGCCGACGACCTCGGCGTGGGCGACGACTTTGCCCTTGTGGGGACCGTCGAGAGCTTTGATCGACCAGGCGGCCTTGTGGAGGTTCTTGTACACCGCTACGCGGCGGGCGGCGTGGAAATCTCGGCCCTGCACGGGGTGAATGATGTTGGCGGTCATGGTCGCTCCTGACTGGCGTGGGTGGTCATGCCCCGATGGGGTGCAGGTCCGCGAGTGCGATGAAGGCGCCTTGCTCACCGGCTTGGGATTCGGCGATGATGTCGGCCATCGATAGGTCGGCGCGAAATCGGTGACCGGTCTCGGCTTCGACCTCGGCGTAGCGGCGGGCCAGCTCGGGGTTCAGGCGAGCCGAGCACACCAGGTCGGCGCGGGACGCTAGGAGGCAGAACCTGCACGACAGGCGTGACATGCCTTCGATGTAGGCCCGGTGGGGGCGGGTGCCGGCGGCGCGGATGCGCTCCCAGACCTGTTTGGTGGACCAGTGGTGGATGGGGTACCAGTCATCGACGCGGCGACGTCCGTTGGAGGCGGCCGTGTTGGGGGAGTAGGCCAGTCGGCGGGCGCGGGCGCTGCTCTCCTCGGCGCGAAGGCCCATGACGTTGAGCAGGTGCACGGGGCGGCCGGCGACCTGGCCGCTGTCGCGCAGCTCGGCGACCAGCTTGGTCATCACCTTGCGGATCGGACCGCGCTTGAAATCCGATGTGCACCAACGCTGGGAGGCACTGGGCCAAAGTCGGCGTTGCTGAACGTGATCCAGGATCGTGTAGAGGGCTCCGTTGCGTTCGCGGCGGGCCAGTTCGAATCGCAGGCCGTAGTGGGTGGCGTGCTCGGCGGCGAGTTCGGGCACGCCATCCCATTCGGCCTCGCCCAGATCGGCATGCACCACCACGACGCGGTGGAGCACTCCGGCCCGGCGGGCGGCGGCAGCCACCACGTCGAGGCTGGCTTGGGAGTCCTTTCCGGCGCTGGAGTTGACCAGAATGACGTCGTAGCAACGCAGGTCAGGCACGTCACCGACGGTGACGGTTCCCTGCGGGCGTTCAGTGGTGGCGGTCATGGCGTGCTCCGCGGCCTTTCTGTATGGGTGCCTTTAGCCTACCACTAACGGATGGCTTTAGCCACCCGTATATGCTCTGAAAGTGATGCGCGGCAGTGTATTTCGTGCTAGCGGCGCTCAGCAGCCTTGGTCGGCGGATCGGGGCGTAGGGCGACGTTCGGCTTGTCCTGGCTGTCGTTGATCCGGTTGAGGCGGCGTCGGCGGCCGACGACGGGGCTGCGGGCGACGCGGCCGCGGCTGCGCCTGGGTGCAAGCCGGCCCACCGGGATGCGAGCCAGGACCCGGCATTCGACCTGGCCTGGTCGCCCATCTAGGGGTGCCGCCAGAGGCCGTGTTGCAGGCGACGTTGCAGCGGATGTCAGAGGGGATGTTGCACACGAGGTGGCGGGCGGCCCGCCGAAGGGGTGCCGGCACCCCGCCTCCTCGGTAACCAGCGTGTTTGGCCTCAGCGGCTGATAGCTTGCAAAGAGGACGACAGTTTTCTGTCGGGAACCTGGACGACGGAAGACGACAGCGACAGGAGACTCAAATCCGTGAAGACCTCAACCGTCTCCGCCGCGATCGCCTCGACAGCACTAGCTGCGGCGCTGGGGCTCTCGGGCGCGCCAGCGGTGCTGGCCGAGCCCACCACGACGACCCTCGGCAGCCAGGCCGAGCTGGTCAATGGCGACGTGGTGCAGGGCTGGACCGTCAAAGACCTCAAGCCCAGCAGCGATGTGATCCCGCATCGGGTCTATGGGGTGCTGTGGGAGGCGACGGCCACCGACACCGCCCTCGCGGGGTCGGTAATCCCGATCGTGTCGAACTTCAATGCCCGCGCCCGCAACGGCGAGACCTACCGCGTCCTGTTCGGTGCGGCCACACCCCAGGGCGTCAACCCTGCCACGATCGCTCAGGGCCAGCAGACGACCGGCAAGCTCTACTTCGACGTGACCGGGGCCGAGCCCGACAGCGTCGTCTACAACGCCGGCGGCACCGATCTGGCGGTGTGGGTGACACCGGCGCCAGCACCGCGCGACGGTGGGGCCAGTACCGGAGCAAGCCGCACACCCGGCACCAGCTCCTCGGGCAGCGGCTCGGCGGCCGCGGCCGCGGTCCCCACTGAGCAGGAACCAGGCCTGGTGCCTGCCACACCAGCCGCCAGCGGCGCCGACGGTGTCCCCCAGGGAAGCTCCGGGGCCCCGCTGCCCGGAAGTTCGGGCACCCCGTTGCCCACGGGCAGCACGGGCACCCCGGTGGGTGCTCCAGCGCCGGAGGCTGCCACCGCTGAGGCCCCCGGCAGCTCGGGTACGCCCGTCGAGGGGCAGCCCCACGGTCCAGCCCCGGCCAGCCCTGCGCCCTCAGCGCCGCCAGCACAGGGCCAGCCCGCCGCGGCGATACCGTCAGAAGCACCACCGGCCTCGGCGGCGCCGGCCACCACAGCGGTTGTCCCGCCGCCTGGTGCGTGACGGACGAAGACCGCAGATCAGCCAGCTCGCAGCTGTTGAGCCAGCGAGTGGCGAGGAGTCAGTGCCGACCGTAGTCACCGGCCGTGGCGTTGAGGGCCACTAGCCCGGCCTCGGTAGGCCAGTAGTCGGCGGTGTTCGGAGTCGCGGCCTGGGGCGCGGTGGCGACGTCGTGGATGCGGGTGTCGTTGAGGTTGACTCGGATCGGGGCCGCATCGGGCGCGGTGTCGATCTGCACGACGGGCACGCCGTCGTCGGCAACGTACTCCCTGATGCGGGCGGGCTGTGGCAGGCCCCGGAATCGGGCCAGCGCGGCGGTGGTGGCGGCTAGGGCTTCCTGCAGCGTGTGCAGGTCGTCGTCGAGGGTCAGGATGCTGTGGGTTAGCAGTCTGTGATCCATGACGCCGAGGTGATCGTGCAGTCGTTCGGCCAGGATCAGCGTGGCGCGGGCGTCGGCGAGCTGCGCGACGGCGGTGGCGATGGCGTCACGGGCCCGGTCGAAGGTGTAGTTGCGGCGCAGGGCGCTGAGGTCGGCGGCGTGGGCGTCGGTGTGATCGGTCACCGGCGTTCTCCAATCTGTCTCGGACGGGCGGGTGCCTTTAGCCTACCATGGGTGGTAGGCTATAGCCATCCACCCCTCGAGTTTGCGGAGGACCTATGTTCAACACGGGCGCAATGGAATTGGAGATCCCGGGGATCGCCGATGGTGCTCGGCGTCCGTCCGTCGTGGTGTCCTACGGCCTCGGATTGGACAGCACCTGTCTGTTGTTGCGGTGGTTGACCGAGCCGCAGTCCCGGGATTTCGACCTGGCCGACATGGTGGTGGCGGCGGCGATGACCGGTGATGAATTCGCCTCCACGGCACGCGATGTGGAGAAGCATGTGCTTCCGCTGTTTCGGGCCAACGGGGTGCGCTACATCCAATGTGCGCGGTCGGAGCGGACCACAACGAGCAGTGGGGACGGTGTGGTGATCCTGGATGATTCCACCTGTCCGCAGCAGCTCCACATAGACGGGAACTACCGGCTGTCGACCGAAATGATCACTGCTGGAACGGTTCCGCAGCTCGGCGGTGCCCGCAAGTGCTCGGTCCACGCGAAGGGTTGGGCACTCGATCCGGTGATCACCATGGTTACCGGGGGTCAGCCCTACCGGCACGTCATCGGTTTCGAGGCCGGCGAACAGCGACGCGCGGATAAGGACCGGATGTACAACAACTCGCGCCGCACAGGATGGTATCCCCTGATCGAGTGGGGGATGGATCGACAGGCCTGCGCTGAGTATGTGCAGTCCAAACTCGGCACGTCCTGGTCCAAGAGCTGCTGCACGTTCTGCGTCTATGCCATGTCGACGGCGGCAGGCCGGGCCAACATGGTGCAGCGCTACCGCCGGGAGCCGATGGCCGGCGCGAAGGCGATGTTCATGGAGGCGGTGTCGCGGCGACTCAACGAACGCCAGACCCTGATCGCGGGAAGCAGTGTGGCCCAGATGATCTCCGAGGCCGGACTGGCCGAGGTCGAGGTGGCCTTCCACCGGCTGTGGGATGAGACCGACTTCGCCGTCTACGAGGTTCGCCGGGTCACCCCGTCGGGCCGTGAGGGCCGCAAGGGCGTCACGGCGCGGTCGGTGCGCCGCCTGGCGTGCGGGTCACGGGCCGACATGGATGCCCACCTGGCCGAGCTGCCCGGCCGCCGCGACATCGGCGGTGACCGCATCGTTCGGCACCGCCTTGCCGCGGCGGCGAACTGCGAGCACTTCTTCGTCGTGGCTCCGGCGGTGGTGGACGACAAGCAGCGCCCCTCGTTCGAGACCTTGTGGGCGCAGGCCAACAGCGACTTTCTGTTCTGAGCCTGACCCACGCGTCGAGCGGGAGCGGCCTGCCCATGCGGGCACCGATCCGTCGGCGCTTCTCCTTGTCCAGGCCACGTCTGGCCTCGGGGCACGTCACGCAGCCCACCGTGGGGCGCGGCGGCGACCGCGCGGCCCTGTGTGCAGACCGCCCCTCACACCACCGGGATTGCGGCAGGCGCTGGCCTTTCCGAGTGGAGGGGCGCGTTCCGCGGGCGTGAGGGTTTGAGGTCGCGGCGCGGGCCTGTGAGTGCGAACCGCCGGGTGGATTATCCGGTGCGCAGAATGTCGGTGACGCGCCACTGCACCGCGGCCCAGTCCTCCGCGGGGAGGGCGTCGACCTCGGGTGACCAACCGGTGTCTGCGTCGATTTGATAGCGCAGTTCGCTGAAGCAGACGACCTGTCGGATCGTGCCCTGGCTGGCCAGGTTGTCGATCTGTTCAACCACCTCTCGTGCAAGACGGTCGATTACCAGCCAGTATTCCGCCGGGCGGCCGGTCTCGCGGAGCAGGTCGATGTGGCGCACCACGTGGTGCCCGACGAAGGTCTTGCCGTTGGTGTAGCGGACCCGGGCCAGCGGCTGCCGGTCGGACGGCGAGACTGCCGAGTACGGCTTGACCGCAGCGACGTACACCACATCGCTGGCGGGCGCCTGCCGGGAGTCGGGTGGGTTGTAGTCGAACGGGTTCACGGCACCAGCACCCCTTCCATCCGTTGGACGCTGCGCACTGAGGTGTGCAACACCTGGTGCCGACGGGTCGGTGTGCTGCGGTCCATGGTTGATCCTTATCAGCAGGGGCCGACATCTCCGGGTGGGAGCGTCGGTGTCGGGGTGTTCATCGCCGCAGATGTGGGTCAGACGCCGTGGGCGAGCTTTTCGATGCTGGTGTCGAGGGCGTCGGCAATCTTGGCGAGGAAGACGAGAGTGGCCGCGCGGTTGCCCTGCTCCACGTGACGCAGGAACACTCGGTCGATACCGGCCTTTTCTGCCAATGCCCGCTGCGACATGCCCAGCTTTTCGCGTCGGGCGATGACGTTGGCGCCCACGATCGGAAGGACGCGCTCAGCCACCGAGGTGTCAGGGTCGGGGCGGGACTTGGCGCCGGTCGCGGTGGCGGGCATCGATGCTGGTTCCTCTCGGGTCGTTGGGTAGACCTGCTGTGCTGAGCCTACCCCAGAGCGGGTGGCTAAAACCACCCGATTGCGAGAATGACTGACATGAGCAAGGGCAGTCGCGGCGGGGGCGGAACCGGTGACGAGGTGGTCGTTGTCGGTGGTGTTCCGTTGCGCCGCAACCGTGATGGGAGCTGGTCGGAGCCGCCGTATCCGGCGGTGTGCGCTAATGGTCACGAGCTGGGTCCGTGGCCGCGTCACGATCGGGGTAAGCCACTGTCGGTGCGGGATTCTGCACCGCACCGCGCAGTGCAACGAGTGCGGGGCGACCTACTTCCTGCCTCCTCCGGGCGACCGCTGTGAGTCCACGGCGCTGGACGGGCGCCACGGGTAGGGGAGGGCCGGCGGTCAGAGGTGCAGCCCTCCGGGGCCAGCGGGGCGCTCGGAAGTCTCGCGTAGCGATTGTGCCCACTGCTGCTCTCGCTCACTGAGCTGTTCGGACTCGCGCTTGTGCACCGTGTCGAGCAGCAGTGCGATCAACCGCGCGTACCCTCGGGTGGCGTGTCCGTGAAAGCGGGCGCCGACAAACTCTTCTCGGCGGTTGAACAGCTCTTGGCCGTCCAGCTCGTAGCCGTATTTGCGGCAGACCTGGTGGAACAGAATCGTCTGGCTTCGGGTGTTGCCTTCACGGAATGGGTGGATGTTGTCCAGCCCGCCCCAGTAGGTGGCCATGAGTGGAATGAACTGGTGCGGAGCCTGTTTTCGCGGGTCACTTAGTTCGAAGTCGAGCATGGTGAATTGGGAGGCCGCGCGGTTGGCGACCTCCGGGCCTGGGTGATAGCGGTACTTGACCCACGGTGCGGTGCGATCGTCGGGGGCGAAGTTGACGACATCGCGCCACTGTTTGGTCATGGCGAACTTCGGCACTGTGCGGGGTGTGCCCGCCCAGTCGTAGACGTCACCGAAGATTTTGCGGTGTATGCCGCAGTAGTAGTTGAGGTCGATCACGTCGGCCTGGTTGTCCTCGGTGATGATCTCGGCCATGCGCACCAAGCTGATCCGCGTTTCCGCCTCGCGCAGTGGCCAACTGTCTTTGATGTTGAGGCGATTTTTCAGAACCCCTGGCGCATCGGGCCAGAAGTAATCCTCCCACTGGTCGTAGGACGCCAACGTGCTATTCGGCGGGCTGACCGAACTCCGCGATGACCTCGGCGACGGCCTGGTCGTAGGTCAGTTCGCCGCGGCCGATTCGGTCGAGGAGGTCCATCGCGCCGTGCGAGACGTCGTGGCCGGCCAGGCCGCTTGCGGCCACGGCGATGGTCACGGCCTCGTCGTGGGTGGGCGGGCGCTTGGGCGCGGTGGTCATGGTGCTCATTGTAGGTGCTCCCCTTTGATTCGTGCCGCACCAGAGAGTCAGCATTGCCGCTGGTGAAGGCGGGTGTTCAACCGTTTCCAGGATACCACATGCGGATGGCGATGGCCTCCCATTATGCGGGGTTGTCGGTGTGGTTCAGCGTTGTGCTGCACAGGCTTTCGGGTTCCACAGTCCACGTTCACGCTCGGCAGCGGAGGCTTCGGCATCCTGGAACCGGCGCTGGTAGCGGTAGGGCGTGGAGTAGGTGTACTCGTTGGCGTATCCCCCGGTGATGAGGTCGAGGTTGATGAGGCGGCCGTCGAGGGTCCAGACATAGGCCAGGCGGCGGCCGTAGCGGTCTACGCTGTCCTGGCTGGGATCGTCCTCTAGGTACACCAACTGTCCGGTGAGGGCGTTCTTGGTGAAGTCGGAAGCCTCCTGGGCGAAGCACTCCACCGGAGAGCGGGGGTCGAGCAGTTCAGGGGTGTCGACGCCGATCAAGCGGACCTTGGTGTCACCGTTGTCGGTTTTGACCGACAAGGTGTCACCGTCGACCACACGAGACACCGGTACGGGCCCGGTGAGGGTGTCTGCGGGCGGTTGGGCGGGGTAGTCGGGGCCGTCGGTTGGCGGCTGCCCGGCGACGGAGGGTACCTGGCATGCCGCCAGAAAGATGGCGCCGGCGGCTCCGGCGAGGATACGCAGGTGGCGGGGCGGGTTGCGTGCAGCAGTCCGCGGTGCGGCGCTGTCCGAAGGGCCACCACGTGATGGTCGTTCCTGCCTGTCCATGCGGGTCAGAATAGTGCATCGTCAGTCATTTGGGGAACGGTTCGTAAACACGTCTGTGCGGGTTGGTGTTAGCGTCTTCGTGTGGCCCGTCTCGTATTGCACAGTGTGCGGGGATTTCCGGTGACGGACTTTGCCGCGCACTTGCCCCTGGAGCTGCGGGTGAGCGGGCGTCTGCGTTCGACGGTGCCGGGCCGGTTCTGGTTCTGTGAGATTCAGCCAGCCGTGGTGTGTGCGTTGGGTGAGGGCGTCGAGCGCGATCACATCCATCCTGACCTGCTCAGCGAGGACCGAGGGTCAGTCACGGTCTCGGCGGTGGTGCTTACCCCGGCCGCGGGCAATCGGGTTCTGCAGTCCGGGATTGTTGACTTTCCAGTGCATGTGGCGGCGGTGCTAGACCCCGCTGTGGAGGTGTCGGGGGTGATGGACCCCGACCGGGTCGGGTATCTGGGGTGCGCACTTGTTGACGACGCTGACGTGGCCGCAAGCAGCCAGGCTGTGCTGGAGCAGCAGGTTCGGGCACTGCCCACCCGGTGGTGATCCCCCGGGCTGCCTTGCAGCGCGTTTAGAGGCGACGACCGGGGTCAGGAGTGCTTCGACCACCAGTCGTAGAGCTGAGGGAGCGTGGGGCCGCCCTGAGTGGATTCAATGCTGGCAAGCAGTCGCTCGCTGTCGACGGTCCAGCCGATCCGGGGATGCCCCTGGGGGCTGGTGCCACACACCAGGGTGCCGACGGGCACGTCGAGTGCTGCGTTGCGGCGCCACGGGCCCGGCGAGAGGTAGTTTCCCGGGCAGACGAGAACTGTTGTGCCACTGATGAACTGGTCGAGTGCGGCGGCCAGGGCATCGGCGTCCTGGTGGAGGGTGAATCGCGAGGAGGTGTTCGGGGCGTCGATGTTGGGACCGCACTCAGCGGCGCTGCGATTGTCAGCGGGAACCGGCTTGCACGCCCCCGGCGGATAACCGGCTGGCAGAAGTGACACAAGCCGGGGATCGAGCCGCGGAGGCGCCGCGACAGTCGCGGAGGGGGAGGCCTGGTCGTCTAAGTTTCCGGGCTGGTCGGTGGTGCCGGGCTCGGGCCAGAAGACCACGGCGGCAGCGGTGACGGCAGCAACGGCACCGACGGCGAGCAGCCAACGGCGGCGGTGTCCTGACTGGTTCGCGGACTGGGGTGGTCGTACGACGTCGATCACAGGGGGCGAGGAAGGGCCTTGGGGTCGCAGCGTTTCCGTTGAAGTCCGCGGCGGATCGTAGGGCGCGGGCTGTTCCCCGGGCGCCCAGGTGAAGAACTGACTGAGGACTGGTAACGGTGCGGTGTTGGGGTCCTCGCCCCGCGTTGGCGCTTCTTTCACGCGACGTGCCCATCGCTCGTGCGCTGCGTGCGCCAGTTGGCGTCGAGCATGGCAGCCAGCCCGTCATCTCCACGGCCGCGAAGTAGGGCACCGACGTCTTCTTGTCGACAGTCCAAGGCCGCCGCGAGCGCTGCGGCGGGCTTTCGAACCGCGTGGCGGTCCAAGGCCGCCGCGAGCGCTGCGGCGGGCTTTCGAACCGCGTGGCCGAGCAGCTTTTGCAACCGAGCCTTTCCGGCCTCGCCGGCGCCCACGCGGACCACCTCCAGTGACCCATCGGCCACCCTGAACACCAACACCAGCGTGTCACCGGGGGCTGCGTTGACCGCGACGGCGTGGGCGCGCAACGAACCGATCCCAACACCGCTTGTCGACGCCAGCTTCCAAGACAGCGTGACCGACCCGTGTGGACTGGTGAATGTTCGCTGTCGGCCCGGGCGGACGCCAGCAGCGTCGGCCACCGACGGGTGGACCGTCTGGCCCGAGCCGCGCAGCACCTCCGAGGTGACGGGTAGCGCGACACGAATCTCGTTAGCCCCGTTACGGAAAACGCCACGGACCGTGTTCAGCGGCGGCAGCGCCGGCCAGCCATCAGCCTTGGTCCGGCGCCGTACAACACCCTTTTCCACGACGAACTCCAGAGTGCTGAGATAGGCCCGGATCGACGCCTCGCTGATATCCGGATACCGTGCCCGAAGCTCGTCGATCACCGCGGTGACCCTGGCCTTGCCGCCGCCGGCGTCGATGCGTTCGCCGATCGCATGCGCGGCGTTGACGTACTCGGCAACGTCCCACTCCCGCAGCCCCCATGTGCTGCGGCTGGTGCGAACGAATCGGTCGTGCTTGGACAGAACCGCTTTGACACGCTGCAGGCTGGTGCCTGCGGCCGCGCCGGTTCCGATGGTGGCGAGGATGGCTTCGGCGGTCGCCGGGGCTCCGAGGACGTGCAGCGCCGCTTCTGTCATGTTGGCGGCGGTATCACCTGACCAGCGCACCCAAACATCGCCGAAACGACGCAGACTCATCTGGCTTTCGAGAAAGGTCAGGGCAACCCCGGTCGGCATTCCCAGGCTCGTCAGCGCGCGCAGCAGCGTGTCGGAGGTGGGGGCGGGCTGGGCATCGAACACTGCCTCGACGGCGGCGATCACCTGCGCGCGTCCTCCACCCGGCGGCGTCGAGGTGTCCTCCATCCAGCCGTCACGGCGGGCATACGGGCCGGCGACATGAAGCAGGACCTCAGCAGTCTTGCTCGCGGGTTCTACGCCCAGTCGGCGTAAGTCGAGGTGGACCGCTTCCACGGGAAGATACGGGCCCAAGCGTTGCCGCACTTGATCGGCATGCTCGCCAACCTCCTGGTGTGCCGGATCGGCGAGCAGCTCGGCGAACCGCGCTCGCGCCCGGCGCAGGTTGCGGCCCACCGAGACAGCATGCACACCCAGGCGCTGGGCCACCACGTGTTGAGGAACCGGGTCCAGCGCCCACACCTGGGCCGACAGGATTTCACGGTCGAAATCGTCGAGCTGCCCGAGCAGGCGGGCCACCGCGGCATCGGCTCCGACCCGGCCGGCGGCGATCGTGTCTTGCCGAATTTGCACGGCTCGTTGCGCGGCCTCGATCAAGGCACGAACTGCTGCCGCGCCCAACTTGGGGCGCAACAGCAACGCCTGGGGAGTTTGGTCCGCCACATCGGCCCAGCGAGGGAACTCCTTGGCGTAGGCGCTCAGTCGCCGGGGTAACCGCGCGTACGGAATGGTGAACGAGCAGATGCTGTCGAAGCCGGGAACGAGGTCGCGCAGGCGCGTGTGCAGGGTCGTCTCGCAGCGCCACCATTTCGGATCGAGAAGCTCATCGAGTGGTGGCATTTTGCTCAGCACCCGCGTAGACATCGGGACCGAACCGGCACTTGCGGAGCACTCCAGGCGCGAAAACGTGCCAACTGGTATCCGAGCATCCAGTTCTCATTCGAAGTCACTTGCGGTCAATTCGCGGGGGATTGCCCACAAGACGTCGGGTTCCTGCCTGAACCGGGCGCCCAGGATCATCGGCCACTGCCACGGTAGGCACGGGTAGAAAATCGGAATTCCTGACGCGGCGGTTTGCTCGCGGTGCAGACGCGGCTCAGCGATTGCCACTGCGGGGGTCAGGCCCGGTGTGAAGCGGATGTCGGTGCGTAGAAGCTCAAACAAGATCCCGGGTGTGTCTTCGGCCTGGTCCTTCTTCGTGACGACAGTGGCTCCTCGTGCAACCCAATCGTCCCAGCGTTCGTTGAGCGTCTTAACGGTCTCGTCCGGGAAGTAGAACGCCAAATTCGGTGTGGAAATTACGCCAGTCATGAGCGGTTACAGCCTCCGTAGTTGTTGTGTTGCAATTGGCCAGGTCGACGGCTTCACTCGCCGGAATGATCCGTTTCCTCGCGGCGCAGCGCCGCTTCGGCGCGTTCGAGCAGCGTCCCGGGGAGATTGTCGGGGGTGGGTGTGGTGGAGACGGCGGCAGCGACGGCGTTGTCGATGGCGTTTGTCGTCCAGCCCAGCGTGGGCGAATCAGGGGCCTGATCCCACGGCGTGTCGAGGTCGACAGTCACCGACACTGGAACCGGCAGCTTGAGGGCCGCTAGCTCGGTACGAACCGCGGCTGCGGCCCGCTCGCCGTAGTCGGCGAGTTCGGCACGGTGCTGTGCTTCCACCCGTTCACGAAGGGCCTCCAGGGCCGCCAGCGCGTCTTCTTCGGCTTGTTCTTCGGGGGTTAGTGGGATGGGATTCTCGCGCTGGGCGGCCTGCCATGCCGTGATCTCTTCATCCGTTGGCAACGGCGGGGGAGGTCCTGGGATGACCTCAATGCCCTCGTCGATGGCCCACTGCAGCGTCTGCGGGTCCTTATCGTAGGTGTAGATGACGCCAGGCCGCACGGCGGTCTCCCGGCGTTGTATCTCGGCTTCGGCGTTGTCGAGTTCGTTGAACCAGTCCGAGGCGTCATTGTCGAACAACAGCCGCTCGGGGTGAAGCACGACGGTCACCGGTTCGGTGCGGTGGCGCCACAGATCCCACTCGTCGTGCCCTACAGCGGCGCGCAGTGCGTCGCCAACCACCGCGGCTTCCCAGGAGCCGGGACGGCCGGCCAGGATCGCGTCGATGCCCCCGGCGTTGGCGGCCGCCCCGGCCAGTGCATCGGTGACGAATGCCGCCCAGTCGATCGCCAGCGCAGCTCTGGGGTCGGGGTCGGGCTCCCATTGGCCCGAACTCATTTGGCGCATCGGTTGATTCGTGAGCCGACTCGCTTCAGTGAGCACATTGATGGCGTCACGCAGCACCTCATCGTAGGGCCGTGGAGCGTCAGTGTCGGCGTCCAGATAGTCGGTGTCGTACAGGGCTGCCGATAGGACCTCGCGATATGGGCGGCCGATCACACGCGCCGTAGCAGCCAGATTCACGCGGTCCGGGAGCCGTCGGACACCGTTGATCCGCCATTTGCGTAGGTTCTCGCGCGTGACGCCGATGCGGCGGGCCAGCTCAGACTCGCTCACCCCGTGAGCGTTGCGGTACCTGTCAATCAGCTCGACCAGGCGAGGGGTTGCCATGCCGCCAAGTATTCTGCGAAGCTATGACGGAGTCAAGTGTCAGTATGCGCTACCGCCTACTGTGAGTTGACATAACGGAGCTTATCGGTAATGCCGCTTGGCTGAATTACCGCTTTACAGCATTACGGCATTATGGGATGATGGAGCTATGGCTTTCCATGGTTTCGTGGCGGTCCAGGGCCGCGGTGTCGTTGCTCTGCCCGCCGAGGTTCGGCGCCGGCTGCACCTCGATGAATCGGGGGCTCAAGTCGAGATCACCGAGCGCGAGGACGGGGTGCTTGAGCTTCGGGCGGTGCTACCGATCCCGGCTGATCAACGGTGGTTTTGGCAGGAGCGCTGGCAGCAGCGGGAGAAGGAAGTCGACGAGCACGTGGCGGCCGGGCGGGTCACCGTTCACGACGACGGCGGCGCCTTGCTGGACCATCTCGATCAGCTTGACGCCCAGGCCGACGAAGCGCGGGCCAAGGCCGAGCCCGAGTCGTGAAGTTCGAGACCACACCGGCGTTCGATGCGGACTACCGCAAGCTCAAGGCTGAGCACCGAACGGCCTTCCGCGACGTGGTGAAGACGAAGTTCGTCCCAGCCTGCGATGCCTACGCCGCCGATCCGGGGACCCCATGGCCGCGGTCGCTGCGCGTCAAGGCCGTGCACGGCGCGCCCGGCATCTTGGAAATGACGTGGTCGTTCGCCAGTCCCGACGGGCGAGCCACCTTCGAATTGGTAACCGTCAACGCCGAACTGCGCTGTCGGTGGCGCCGCGTCGGAGACCACTGTCCGTTCTCATTGAATCTGGGGCACATTTACTAGTCTGACCTGCATTGCCCCAGATTGGATGAGAATTTCGATCGCGACGTTTCTCATTGAATCTGGGGCTACCCTGCTTCCGCGCCCGGCTGCG
>NZ_JAKRFN010000028.1 GCF_022348085.1 Mycobacterium sp. PSTR-4-N
GTCGCCAAGACACGCGCGCCAGTCCCGACACTCGACACCCAGCACTGACCGACGAAGCGGCGGCCGCAACGACGGTTGAGGCCGCCGCTTCACCCTGCCCACTTGACACAACGCATTCCATATCAGCATTCCGGGCTGCTCCCAGGGCGGTGTCACGACCACAGCTTCTCTCTGGCGGCACAGGATAGGGACTTTCGGCCCACGACACCGGACGGAAAACTACTTACCGTCGTAGGAATGACGTATGTGATCGGTAGCGCGTGTAGGGACATCGTCGACAAGTCCTGTGTGCAGGAGTGCCCGGCCGACTGTATCTACGAGGGCGCACGGGCGATGTACATCAACCCCAACGAGTGCGTGGATTGTGGCGCCTGCCGGTTGGCGTGCCGCGTCGATGCCATCTATTACGAATCCGACTTACCTGACGAGGAGCTCGCGCACCTCGAAGACAATGCGGCGTTCTTCAGCGTGATACTGCCCGGCCGCGACGCCCCGATCGGGGACCCCGGCGGTGCGGCCGCCCTGGGCCGGATCGGCGTCGACACCCCGTTGGTGGCAGCACAACCAGCGTCGACGGCCCAGCACCCCTAGCGGGCGAGGCTCGGCGTCCGGGCGCGCAGAAACCGGCGGGCGATCAATCGGCTGATACCAGGGTGACGGCCCAGCGGCTCGGTCACCACATCGGCGCCGCTGGCTCGCAGTCGGTCCTGAAACAACCCCTCGGACAACAGATACGAGGCCACCACGACGCGTCGGCCACGCCGGCGCAGTGCCGTGACGGCGTCGGCCACCCGCGGTTCGCCGGTCGCGGCGAACGCCAATTCCACGCGGCTGCCGATCGTCGCCGACAGCCATGCAGCGGTGGTGTGCAGGTCGCGCAGCGCGGCCGGGTCCGATGTGCCGGCGGCCGCGAGGATAACGGAATCTTCCGAGCGCCAGCCGGATTCGATGAGTCGGTCGACGATCACTCGCACCAGGGCCGGATCGGGGCCGAGCGCGGGCGTAACCGTGACGGCATCGTGCCCGCTGGCGTTCACATGCGCGGGGATGTCGGTGCTCACGTGATACCCGCGTGCCAGGAACGCGGGAACCAGGATCGCCGGCTCACCGGTGTGGGCGTCGAGTGCGTCGGCCGGGGTGGGTCCGATGACGTCGACGAACGCCACATGCACGGGATGCTTGACCAGCTCGGCGACCTGGCCGGCCAGGTCGCCGATCAACTCCACGCCCTGCGGCTTGCGAGTGCCATGGGCGACCAACACGTAACTCATGACGCGTTCGCCTCGTCGACGGGCAACCGGTAGCCGCGTTTGACGACGGTGGCCACCATCTTCTTGTCTCCCAAGGCCGTTCGCAGTCGTAGGACGGCGGTTTCGACGGCGTGGGTGTCGGTGCCGCTGCCGGGCAGGGCGCGCAGCAGGTCGGCCCGCGACACCACCGCGCCTGGGTGCTGCGCGAGGGCGCGGATGGTGGCCATCGCCGCCGGTGACATCGCCTTGACCGCCCCGTCGACCAGCACGCAGTTGCCGCGGATCTCCAGCAGATGCCCGGCCACCCGAACGGTGCGGGCCTGCAGCAGCGGCAATTCGTCGGTGATGTGGCGGGCCAACGCGCCCAATCGCATGCGTTCCGGAGCCGAGGTCGGTACGCCGAGCCGCACCAGCGGTCGGGCGGTCACCGGGCCCACGCACATCGCGTGCACGCTGCCGCGCAGCGCGGCCAGCAACGCGTCCTCGACACCGAGTTCCTGCGCCCTCATCAGCACCGAGGCAACCGCGGGCGCGGAGGTGAAGCTGACGGCGTCGAACTTCTCCTCGGCGATCCCGACGACCAGCGCGTCGAAGTCACCGTGCCGCGGCGCGGGATGCCAGCGGTACACCCGGATCGGCACCACGTCGGCGCCGGCGGCGCGTAGTTCGTCGAGGAACTCGGGAAACGGGTCCCAGTCGGCGGTCGCACCGTGCAACTGCACAGCGATGCGGGCACCCTCGATACCGCCCTCGAGCAGATAGTGCAGGACCTCACGGGACGACTCGGAGTCCGGCGACCACTCCTCGGGCAGGCCGGCCGCCCGCAGTGCCCCGGTGGCTTTCGGCCCGCGGGACACCACGCGGGCCTTGCTCAGCGCGGCGGTGAGCTCGGGGGCCAGACCCCAGCCGTCGGCGGCGGCCATCCAGCCGCGCAGCCCGATGCCGGTCGTGGCGACCACGATGTCGGGCGGCTCGTCGATGAGGGCCCGGGTGCGGTGGCGCAGTTCGTCGTCGTCGGGCAGCGGCACCATCTCGATCGCAGCCGCGCTCGTCACCGTCGCGCCACGGCGGGTCAGCAGGGTGGCGAGCTCGTCGGCGCGCCGCGCTGAGGTCACCGCGACACGGAATCCGGTGAGCGGCGACCAGTCCGGCTCACTCATGTCCACTGTCTAAACACGTCGTGTTTCGCTCCGGTTACCACGTCGTTGCGGCGCGGTGTCACCGCCGGGCAGGCCGTGAATTTCCGCTCACCGCAGGTCCGGGGTCATTGTGAGGCCTCACCAGACGTCGCCGTCGCGCCAATCGCAGGCGATGTCGACGGCCGTATCGAGGTCCACCGCCGAGCTCACCGGCAGCACGAAGACGGTGCCGTCGTCGTCCGGGGTGCGCATCAGGCCGGTGGGTGTCAGCACCGAGGTGGTGCCGGGCCACGGCACCCAGCCGCGACTGCTGTACAGCGGCCGTCCCAGGTCACTGGTGCTCAGTGCGCCGAGGGCGTAGCCGCCGCGGATCACCTGCTCGGCGGCCTCCATCAGCGCGTGCGCCAGTCCCTGACCGCGGTGGTCCTCGCGCACCGCGACCGCTTCGACGTAGCCGCACCGCAGCGCCGTGTCTCGGCAGAACAGTCGTCGCTGCACGACGGCTGCGTGGCCGATGATCGCCCCGCGCTGGCAGATCAGCGCGTGCATACCGCCCAGCGCGTGCTCCCAGTCGGTGTCGGAGAACTCGCCGCCGTAGGCGTCGGTGAGCATCCGCCGCGCGTCGGCGCGGGAGTCGTCGTCGAGATCGGAGGTGTGGACGAGGCGGGCACGCACATCTGCAGGTCTACCAGGCGGACCGCTCGCTCGGCGGTGAGAACGGCACCCTCGGTCGCGCCCAGTGCAGTCGTACCGTCTGGCTGGATCGGGCTTGGGCGATCGCGTCGACGTCGTCGTCGACGACCACGCCGATCACCGGGTAGCCGCCGGTGACAGGATGGTCGGGTCCGAGTATCACCGGAAAACCGTTGGGCGGCACTTGGATTGCGCCACGTGTCATACCCTCGCTGGGTAGCTGACGGTCCGGCCGGCGGTACTCCAGCGGTATGCCGGCCAGCCGCATGCCCACCCGGTCGCTGCGGTCGGTGACCTGCCAGTTCGTGCGGACGAGGACGTCAGGGTCGACGAACCAGTCGTCCCGGGGCCCGGGCACCACCCGCAGTTCGACGACGCCGTCGTCGAGCGCGGCAACCGGCGCCTGCTCGACTTCGGGGAACTCGTCGGTGTGCTCACCGACCCGCAGCACGTCCCCGGATCGCAGTGGCGGCGGGCCGATCGACGACAGCACATCGAAGCTGCGCGATCCGAGCACCGGTTCGACGTCGAACCCGCCGCGCACCGCGAGATACGACCGCAGACCCGTGCGGGCGGGCCCCAGGGAGATCACCTCCCCGGCACGAACGTGGTGAACGCTGTTGGTGCCGAACGGGATTGCGTTGATCGCGGGATCGGCGTCGGCGCCGGTGACCGCGATGGCCACGTCGCCGCCGCACACGCGTGCGGTGAATCCCCCCAGAGTCACCTCCACGGTGGCGCGGTCGTCGGGGTTGGTCACCAGCCGGTTGGCCAGCGTGTGGGCACGACGGTCGGCGGCGCCGGAGCGGGTCACGCCGAGATGCGACAGCCCCGGCCTGCCCAGATCCTGCACCAGGGCCAGCGGACCGGGCTGCAGGATCTCCACCGTCACCCCGGTCATGCCGTCACCGCCCGGAACTGCACCCAGCGCCCCGGTGTCAGCAGCGCGGGGTCGTCGCGATCGACGTCCCACAGCACGGCGTCGGTCCGGCCGATCAATTGCCAGCCGCCGGGCGATTCCCGCGGATACACCCCGCTGAACGCGCCCGCGAGTCCGACGGCGCCGACGGGAACCTTGGTGCGGGGCTCGGCGCGCCGGGGAACCGCAAGACGCTCGTCACCGCCCAGCAGGTAACCGAATCCCGGTGCGAATCCGGTGAATCCGACCCGCCAGGGCCGGCCGGTGTGTGCGGCGACGACCTCGTCGACCGACATGCCGGTCAACCGCGCCACGTCGTCGAGGTCCTCGCCGTCGTACGTCACGTCGAGGACGATGTCCGCGGTTCCGGCGGGGGGAGAGGTCGAGTCGGCGATGTCGTCGGCAGGAGGCGCGACCCGGCTGAGGCGCTGCCGCGTGGGGGTCTGCAAGCCCGGGCTCGCGAGGATGATCAACACGGTTCGGGCGGCAGGTACGACGTCGACCATGCCGGGCAGCTCGGCCGCCCGCAGTGTCTCGGTCCACGCCAGGACCTCGGTCGTCGTCCCGAATTCCAGCAGCAGAGCCCGATCGCCGTAGTCGTGGATCGCGTCTGCCGTCACCGCCATCTGCCAACGCTACCGTCGCGCGCAGGGTTGAATGCACGGATGGGTGGGGGGTCGGCGCGCGCCGGCGCGCTGATGGCGGTGACCGCGATGGTCTCGGTGCAATTGGGAATGGCGGTTGCGGTCAACCTGATCGAGCACATCGGCTCCGACGGCACGGCGTGGCTGCGATTGGCCTGGGCGGGACTGATCCTGCTGATCGTGGTGCGCCCGCGTCCGTCGGCGTTCACGGCCAAGACGTTCGGTATGTGCGTGGTGCTGGGTGTCGTCAGCGCCGCGGTGTCGCTGTTCTTCATGGCGTCGCTGGACCGGTTGCCCCTGGGAACCGCGACCGCGCTGGAATTCCTCGGTCCGCTCACGGTGGCCGCCGCGCACGGCAGGGGACGCGCGCGGGTGCTGTGGCCGGGTCTGGCCGCGCTCGGCGTGGTGCTGCTCAGCCAGCCGTTCAGCGGCGGCGTCGACCTCAAGGGGGTGGTGCTGGCGCTTGCCGCGGGCGCCGCGTGGGCGCTCTACATCCTGCTGACCCAGAACGTGGGTGATTCGGTCGCCGGTGTCACCGGGTTGGCGGTGTCGATGCCCATCGCCGGGCTGGTGTCGACGTTCACGGTCAGCACAACGGTGTTCGAGCGGATGACGTGGGAGGTCGTCCTGATCGGCTTGGGCATGGCGATCCTGCTGCCGGTGGTCCCGTTCGTCCTGGAACTGCTGGCGCTGCGCCGCTTGACGACGGCGGCGTTCGGCACGCTGATGTGTCTGGAGCCGGCGCTCGCGTTCGTGGTCGGGTTCACCCTGCTGCACCAGGAGCTGGGCGTCTCCGCGATCATCGGCATCTTCGTGGTGGTGATCGCCGGTGTCGGGGCGGCGCGCAGCGGCGGCCGGCAGGCCGACATGCACATCGAGGTCGGCTGAGTCGACGATTCAGCAGAAGCGTTTCAACCGACCAGCTGATACGTGGGCTCCCGGCGCTTGATGGCCGCGATCACCCGGTAGGTGACCGGCAGCATGACCACCTCGATGGCGGTCTTGTAGACCCAGCCGAGCGCGGTGTAGACCGCGAAGTCCTTGAATGTGGTGATGCCGATGGCGCTCGCGGCGATGGTGCAGAACACCAGGGTGTCACCGAGTTGACCGACGAACGTCGACCCGACCAGCCGGGCCCACAGGTGCTTCTCCTTGGTGCGCTCCTTGATCGCCACGACGACCCACGCGTTGAGGGTCTGACCGACGATGAAGCCGGCGAGCCCGGCGACGATCAGCTGGGTGTAGGCGTGCACGACGTTCTCGAAGTGCTCCTGATTGGTGTAGAAATCCGCGGCAGGCAGATAGATGGTCACCCAGAACGCGAGGGCGGCGAGGATGTTCATCGCGAACCCGGTGAAGATGGCCCGGCGTGCGGCCTTGAACCCGTACACCTCACTCAAGACGTCGCCGATCACGTACGTCAGTGGGAAGACGATGAAGCCGCCGTCGGTGATGATCGGTCCGAACGCGACACCCTTGGTGGCGGTCACGTTGGAGATGATCACCAGCGCGGTGAACACCGCGACGAGAATCGGATAGTAGGCCGAGCCGACGCGCGCGAAGGTGGCGTGCTCTGCGGTCTGGGGCTCGGTCACCGGCCCATTAGATCAGCTCAGCGCGGTCGCGATCATCGGCGGGAGCTTGTCGATCACCACCGGGTAGGACAGCACCGAGGCGTAGGCGATCGCGCCGGCGAGCTCCTTGCCGGTGAAGACGGTGTGCTTGCGGGTGATAGCCCGCGACGCGGCGACGACGGGGTCGGCCAGCAGGGCCGCCTGCTCCTCGTCGCTTTCCGTGGTCCAGATCACCACGTCGGCGGAGTCGAGGACCTGGGCGAGCCGGTCCCGCGCAATGGTGCCGTCGGCATCGGCGAGGGTCAGGCCCATCTCGGTGAGGAACTCCCGCCGCCAGGCCGGGCCGGTGACGCGGGCGCCGGCGTCGTCGACGCGGCCGTCGAGCAGCAGCACCGTCGTGTTCGCGAACTCCGGGTGGTCGTCCTTGACCTTCTTCAGCGATGCATCGATGTCCGAGACCATCGTGGTCATGTCGTCGTGGTGGAACGTGGCCTGCCCGATCAGCGCGGCCTGGTCGCGCCAGGGCTCGAAGAAGGCGTCGCGGCCGGATTGCGCAATGGTGGGGGCGATGGCCGTCAGCGCCTGGTAGGTGTCCTGATCCAGGCCTGCGTTCGTCGCCACGATGAGATCGGGCCGGGTGGCGGCGATCTGCTCGATCTGCAGGCCGTCTGCCAGCGACAGCACGGCCGGGGTGGCTCCGCCCAGCTTGGCCTGCGCCCAGGGCCAGACGCCGAAGGGTTGCCCGCCGAACCAGTCGGTGACCGCCACGGGCACCACGCCGACTGCCAGCAGGTCGTCGGCGTCGTTGAGACCGGCGCTGACGACGCGCGTCGGGGGTCGGGGAATCCTGGTCTCCCCGAAGGCGTGTTTCACGGTGACCGAACCGTCGGAGGCCACCGCACCCGGCTTCTCGGATCGGCAGGCCGTCAGCACCGCCGCCACCGCCGTCAACGCCAGGACGTTCCGCCGGGTCCACACTTCTGGCACCCGGCGAGGATATAGAGCCCACCTCGTCATTGCCGGACATTGCAGTGCTAGTGAGTGAGCGGCAGGCCCTCGTCGAGGAAGTTCAGCCCGGCGACGATCGCGGCGGGATCGATGGGGGTGTTGTGCAGGGCGGCCATCATGACCCCGGTCATCGCGCCCGCGGTGACGCGCAGGCGCGGATCGTCGGCGGGGAGTCCGACCCTGGACGCGAGGCCGTCGGTGATCAGCTCGATCGTCTCGATGTACGTCATGTAGAGCGCGCCATGTGCCTCTGGCAACGAGTACAGCAGCCGCTGGCGCGCCATCTCGTCGGCCCATTCTGGTTCGTCGATGCTGGCGAACATCTTCTCGACCGCGTGGCGGTAGGCCGCGATGGGAGACAGGTCGGCGGGGGCTGCGAGGAACATCTCGATGATGGGTTCCGTCAGCTGGTCGGGGATCAGCAGCGCGGCCTTGGTGGGGAAGTAGCGGAAGAAGGTGCGCGACGAGATGTCGGCTTCGGCAGCGATCTGTTCCACGGTGGTGTTGGGGTAGCCGAATTGCTCGAACAGCCGGAAGGCGGCGCATCGCACCGCTTCGCGGGTCTGGCGCTTCTTACGCTCTCGAAGCCCCTCAGCGTGGTCGGGGGACATCCCTCGATTGTGGCGCAGTCGTCTGCCACGAACTGCCGTTCGGATCAGCCGAGAACAAGCGTCACACTTAGCGCGATCATCACGACGGCGATGACGCCGTCGAGCACCCGCCACGTACGGGGAGAGGCGAAGTGGCCGCGCAGCCGCGTGGCTCCGAAGCCCAGGGTCGTGAACCAGACGGCGCTGGCGGTCACCGCGCCGACGCCGAACAACCAACGGTCCTCCCGGTGCTCGTTGGCCAGTGTGCCGAGGAGTACGACGGTGTCGAGGTAGACATGCGGGTTGAGGAAGGTGAGCGCGAGGCAGGTCGCGAGCACACCGGCCAGGCGCGCCGGTCGGGCGTCGGCGGGGGTCAGCGCGCCCGGGTGCAGCGCCCGGCGCGCGGCGAGGAGACCGTAGACGAGCAGGAAGGCCGCGCCGCCATATGTCGCGACGTCGACGAGTCGCGGGTGCGCGCTGACAAGGACCCCGAAGCCGGCGATGCCTGCGGCGATGAGGACGAGGTCGGACACCGTGCACACAGCGACGACGGGCAGGACGTGTTCGCCGCGGATGCCCTGTCGCAGCACGAAGGCGTTCTGCGCGCCGATCGCCGCGATGAGCGCCATCGAGGTGGCGAACCCGGTCAGCAGGACCAGGGCGGCAGGGGACATGATGACGACGCTAGGCACGGGAACAGGAGTAGTACAGCCAAAGATTCTTCAGTCGATTAAGTCGTTCTAAGGATGTCTGTGGTCATGTGTCAAACGCCGTCATTGTCACAAACACCGTCATGATGGCCGAGCTCGACCCGCGCTGAGCCTGCACCGTGATCACGGGCACCCTTCGACCCGAACCGCAAGGCGCAGGCTTCTACTTCACCCTGTGCACAGGCGGTCATCAACCCGGATTGTTCATCGATCCCGGCGGCGACTCCAGCACCGCCCAGCCCGTCCGGCCCACCACCGGAATGATCGTCGGCGCCATCCACGACGCCTCGTTCAGCACATGCTGCCTGCACCTACGACCCGGGCAAACGCTCTTGCTGTTCACCGACGGGATCATCGAAGCCCGTAGGGCAAAGACGCCTTCGACATCGACAGCCTCGCCGCCTTCGTCCACCAACGAGCGCACCTGAGCGCAACAGAGCTGACCCAAGACCTCGCCACCTTGGCCGCCAAACTCGAACCCGATGACGACGTCGCCGTCCTCGCCATTCAAGCCGCCATACGACGCGATTGAACGACGACCATCCATCGACGCAAACCGAGCTGGCCCCGTTGGCGCTTCGCGTCACCAACCGATAGTCGCGGCCGACCCCTACTGACCAGCGGGTACGAAGACGCGGTGTCGGTTCCGAAGTCAGTCGGCGTCCGTGGTGAATCCGCCTCGTTGGGAGCGGGACTGGCGTGACATTCGTCCAGGATTGCGGCGAGTCCAGCGCATCTGCTCGGCGCACGTTGTCGTCAACGTCGCGAGTTCGCGGGATCGCTCACACGCGCGCTGAGCACGCTCGACGGTGTCGTCGATGCTTGCCTTCAGCTGCAGACGCCGCAGTCGAAGTTCCAGAAGCGGTTCAGACAGCGTGACGGGTACGCCGGCTGACCTCGTGCGGTACGCCTTCTGCCGGCAAGCCGGCGAGCAGTATCTGGCGTCGGCACGTGCCACGAATCGATGACCACATCCGATACACGCCACGTCCGCCATAGCCGTAACGTTACATTTGATGTGGCGAGCAGTGCCGCCAAACTCGCGCAGCAGAGCCCGGAGGGTCACGACGATGAGGTCAGCCGGTGCTGACAACGCCTGACGGCGATCCGCGCCACTTGGCCCTGCGGATGGCCGAGGTCGCCCGCGTCGTCGCCGCGCCACGAACCGCAGCCGAGATCTGTATGCGCATATCGACGACCGCCCTCGAGTTGATTCCTGGTGTCGATGCTGCCGCGGTGCTGCTCATGGGTAAGAAAAACGCACTGCAGACCGTCGGGCCGACCGACCGCCTTTCCCTCGAGTCGCATGAACTCCAACGTCGATTCGGCGAAGGACCATGCTTGCAAGCTCTCCGAGACGACGTCGTGGTCTGCGCCGACGACTTTGCCGCCGAATCGCGATGGCCCCGCTACAGCCCTGCCGCAGTCGAGCTGGGCATCCGTGGCGCAATGTCACTGAGACTGTTCACCGCCGACCAGACGGCGGGAGTTTTGAGTCTTGTCAGCTACGCCGCGCGCGGCTGGAGCAACGACGCCCAAATCACAGGGATGGTGTTGGCGGCACACGCCGCCGCCGCAATCACCGCCAGCCGCCAAGCTGAGCAGCTGACCTCGGCGTTGGCCAGCCGCGACCGCATCGGCCAGGCCAAAGGCATCGTCATGGAGCGCTACGCCGTCGGTGACACGCAGGCGTTCGACATGCTCCGGCAACTATCGCAGGAATCGAACAGGCGACTCACTGACATCGCAGCCGACGTCATCGACACCCGCACAACCCATTCACCTGACCGAGACGCACCGCCTCCGGACAAATGCAACCGCTGATCACGGTGACAAGCAACCGCGTCCACGCGTGGTGCCGCTGACACACAGCGGGCGTCACGCACACGCTCATCCACAACACGTGCCTGTCCCGGGTCGGGAATCAGGTGTGGCGTGAGCGACGTCGGCTCGTTCCGCGTGAATCCGCCACCAAGATGAGAAGGACGCTTTCGACATCTTCACTCGGTGAGTTTCCTGGTCAAGCTGGGCAGAAGCACCGTGTCCACGAGCGTACGCACGGTCTCCTCGGTCGGCGGTCGGTCGGCGACCAACGCTCGGAACACGAGGTATCCCGGCAGCAGATCGAAGATCTCCTCGTTGATGGCCGATGCGTCGATCTCGCCGCGTTCCACCGCGGCGGCGAGTACGCCGTCGATCACCAGTTTTCGTTGTATGACGAACTTCTCTTGCAACGCCTGGCTGAGCCGCGGGTTGTGCGACATCTCGTTCAGCACCGCCCGCATGGTGGGAGTGTGTTCGCGCGAGTGCTCGCACACTGCGCGACCGATCTCGAGAAGATCCGTCCGCAGCGCGCCCGTGTTGGGCGGCATCGACGGCCCGCGGGGTGGTCGCCGTGCTGGCTCATTCCGGTCTGATCGGCCTGTCCACGTACTCCACGAATCTGTTGACGCTCATAGCCATCGCGGCGGGCACGGACTACGCGATCTTCGTCGTCGGCAGATATCAGGAGGCGCGAAGCAAGGGGCTCGAACGGCTACCGGCCTACTACGACATGTATAAGGGCACCGTGCACGTCATTCTCGGCTCGGGTTTGACCATCGCCGGCGCCGTCGCATGTATGCAATTCACCCGGCTGCCGTACTTCCAGACCCTGGGCATCCCGGCGGCGCTGGGGGTCGTGGTCACCTTGGCCGCGGCGTTGACGATGGGGCCTGCAGTTCTGTTGATCGCCAGCCGTTTCGGGTTGTTGGAACCCAAGCGCAAGCTACAGGCGCGCGGGTGGCACCGGATCGGCACGGCCATCGTGCGCTGGCCCGGCCCCATCCTGGTCGTGACACTGGGCATCGCGCTGATCGGTGTGCTCGCACTGCCCGGCTACCGGACCAGCTACGACAACCGTCCCTACATCCCGGACAGTGCGCCCGGTGTGGTCGGTATGCAGGCCGCCGAGCGGCACTTCACCGAGGCTCGGATCAACCCGGAGTTGTTGATGATCGAGACCGATCACGACATGCGTAACCCGGCCGACATGCTCATCCTGGAGCGCGTCGCCAAAGCGGTCCTGCACACCCCAGGGATCGCTCGGTGCAGTCGATCACCCGGCCCCTCGGCACACCGATCACGCACAGCTCGATACCGTTTCAGATCAGCGCATCCAGTGCCAGCCAGATCATGAACCTGAGCTATCAACAGGACCGCGCCCAGGATCTGCTCAAACAAGCACACGAGATCGACAACACGATCAATGTGCTCAGGCAGCAGTTGGCCCTGCAACAACAGAGTGCCGCGGTCACCCACGAGCAGACCGAGGCATTCCATGACACCGTGAACACAGTCACCGATCTGCGCGACAAGCTCGCCAACTTCGACGATCAGTTCCGGCCGCTGCGCAACTACTTCTACTGGGAGCCGCACTGTTTCGACATACCGCTGTGTGCCGCGCTGCGCTCGGTGTTCGACTCGCTCGACGGGATCTCCGAGCTGGCCGACAAGTTCAACGCGATCACCGCGAGCCTGGACAAGCTGGATGCGCTTCAGCCTCAGCTCGTTGCGCTGCTACCACCGCAGATCGCCATTCAGGAACGCAACCGCGAGCTGACGCTGTCGAACTACGCGACCACGGGTGGCACCAACAACCAGAGCCAGGAGGCGCTGGTCAACGCCACCGCAATGGGTAAGGCCTTCGACGACGCCAAGAACGATGACTCGTTCTACCTACCACCGGAGGCGTTCGACAACCCGGACTTCAAGCGTGGCCTGAAGTTGTTCTTGTCGCCGGACGGCAAAGCGGCCAGAATGATCGTCACCCATCAGGGCAATCCGGCTGACCCCGAGGGTATTCCGCACATCGACGCCATCAAGGACGCGGCGTTCGATGCTTTGAAAGCCACCCCGATGTCAGACGCCAAGATCTACGTCGCGGGTCTTGCGTCGACGAATAAAGACATCCAGGAAGGGATGACGTACGACCTGCTGATCTCCGCGCTGGCAGCGTTGGCGCTGATCCTGTTGGTCATGATGTTCATCACCCGCAGCATCGTGGCCGCCATCGTGATCGTCGGTACCGTCACGCTGTCCCTCGGGGCGTCCGTCGGTCTGTCAGTCCTGTTGTGGCAGTACATCTTCGGCATCCATCTGTTCTGGATCGTCGTTCCGTTGGCGATCATCTTGCTGCTGGCGGTCGGTGCCGACTACAACTTGCTGCTGATCTCACGGTTCGAGGAAGAGATGCACGCGGGGCTGCGCACCGGCATCATCCGGGCGATGGCCGGTACCGGCCGCGTCGTCACCGCAGCCGGATTGGTGTTCGCGGCAACGATGTCGTCGTTCATCTTCAGCGACCTGGTGGTGCTCGGT
This sequence comes from Mycobacterium sp. PSTR-4-N, assembly GCF_022348085.1. Lineage (GTDB taxonomy): Bacteria > Actinomycetota > Actinomycetes > Mycobacteriales > Mycobacteriaceae > Mycobacterium. The sequence goes on from NZ_JAKRFN010000028.1 coordinate 12,887, forward strand.
CAGATCGGCACCACGATCGGGCTCGGGCTCCTGTTCGACACTTTGGTGGTGCGCTCGTTCATGACACCGGCCATCGCAGCGCTACTGGGCCGCTGGTTCTGGTGGCCGCTGAACGTACGGCCCAGCCCGGCCAGCCGGATGTTCCGGCCGTACGGAACCCGCACCGCGGTGCGGGAGTTGCTCCACCTCGACGAGCGCAAGCGGGACACCCCGACGGCGACCGCCGAGACCTAGCCGGCGCCGGGGCAGACTACTTCCCTTGGCGAGTGCCCAACCCCGCCGACAGCGGCTTGGCATCCGGATGGGCGTCGGGCTGCGGAGCCGTCGGGCTGAACACCGCCTCGCTCTCCGGTCGGAGCATGGTCATGACCCAGGCGAGCGCCGCGAGGATGAGCACCGCTCCCGCGGGGAAGAGAAAAGCCTTCTCCCCGAAGTAATGCTGCAGGATTCCGCCCATCACGGCGCCACAGGTCAGCCCGAGCCACAGCGGCCCCTGGATCCAGAACGACGGGGCGGGCTTGTGCAACAGCATGTTCGCGAGCCCGGCGCCGAAGCGCACGACCGAGCCGGTGACGTACGTCAGCGCGAGGCTGCGGCCGGCCTCGTCCTGCAGCGTCGCATTCTGCAGGCCCAATGCCAGCACGATCGGGTAGACGTGCCACGGAATCGCGTCCGGCCCGTGGGGCATGAACACGCCGAGCAGGGTCAGTGACCCCTGCACGGTCAGCAGCGTCGCCAGCCGCCACCGGCCCGACCACGCGGCGATCAGCGTGCCGAGGAACGCGCCGAAGCAGAAGACGAGGATGACGCCGCCGAACCGGACCACGCCGATCCAATCGGCGTCACTGGCGGCCTCGCCGAAGCGGGTGGTGTTCCCGCTCATGAAGGACATGAACAACTGGGCGTACTCGATGAACCCGATGGCGTCGGCCATCCCAGCGAGCAGCGACAACGTGACCGCGAAGCGGAACCGGGTTCTGTCGTCGGCGGGAAAGCTCTTGTCTGTCACGTCGGCTCCTCATGGGTGGGGCGCGGCAGGCAGCGGCGCGAGACACGGTCGACGTTGACAGTGTGCGGTGAATCACTCTGTCTGTTGTCCGACAACGTCTTTGACGGACCCGTCAAGAGCTCCAGGCTGTGCAACCCATTTCTACCCGACCGTCGAAGCGCGGCAAACTGGTCAAACATGACGGGAGGCGAACGTCAGCGCAAACGACATGGGAGGGGCCCTCGGACCCAGCTCCGCCGGTGTCAACCGACAGTCACCGCTCCTCGTCGCCGGGCCTCGCGTCGAGCGAATTCCGTGTAACTGGTTGCGGGGCGCCCGAGCAGTTTGGGCAGCACGGTCATGTCCCCCGCGGGGAGGCCGTTCTTGTCGTAGTACCGCATCATCGCCACGTAGCAGTCCTGCGATTCCTTCGGCCAGTCCCGGACACCTTTGGCGTTTGATGACTGCCGGATTCCTCGGATGATGTGCATCGGGGCTCTGACTTTGGTTGCTTGCAACGACTTCGCCACGACCGGGCCGAAAGCAGCGATTCCGTTCACGGGATTGGCGACCACGCCTGGTCCGAGTCGCACGGCCGACACCGGATGTCCGAGAACTTTGCTCCACTCGGCAGCCATCTCGTGTCGGGTGAGTTCTTGAGTGGACATGTCGTAGGTGTGGCCGGCGTGGGTCTCGACGGGTCCGGCCAGGATGCGGGCGCTCACCTCGGCGACGTCCTCGCCGTCGACGACGCCCATTACCGAGTCCGCTGACGACGGGTAGGGCAGCACGCCGCCGCGGATGAATTCCCAGAAGTCGAGGTAGTTCTGCATGAAGTGCGAAGCGCGGAGAAACGTAGCCGGCAGGCCCGAGTTGCGGAATACATCTTCAACCCGGCCTTTTTCCTGGTGGTGAAACATCTCTTTGATGTCGGGGTGGATTACGGAGTGGTACACCACGTGCTCGACACCGTTCCTCCGCGCAGCGTCGGCGATGTTCTCCGCGATGGACACTTCGCGGATCACGCTCGTGGGTTGTGCGTGCCACACCCGCTCAACCCCGGCGACCGCTTGGAGGACGTCGTCGCGAGATCGGATGTCGCCGACGACGGTCTCGGTCGCCCCTTCGGCGCGTGCCGTTTGACCCTGCACGGTGTTCTTGACGAATGCGCGGCTGTCGATTCCGCGTTCTCGCAGGCCGCGGAGCAGCGCGCGGCCCACGTTCCCGCCTGCACCTGTCACCAATATCATCGCCTGACCTCCTCGGACGTGGATCGCTTGTGATCCGCATGCTGTTGTTGGACTTGGTTTCTGGTGGAGCGCGCGTTATCGGGCGTGCGCCGGCGTCAGAAGTTGAGCGCGGCATCCTCCGACGACACGAAGCGGTGCAGCTCCTCAAGAAAGCGGCGCGGACGTTCGATGTGCGGCCAATGGCCGGTGTGGTCGAACCGCACCTCGTCGGCCGACGGAACCTTCGACAGGAACAGCGCGACGTCTTCGGGCGGCGACAACGCATCGCCGTCACCGCGCAGGATCCGCGTGGGGCACCTTATCTGCTCCAGGTCGCGGCCGGGATCGCCGATCACTGCCGAAGCCAGGACAGGGAAGGTCGCGGGCGCACCCAGGTCGTGCATGGTGGCGCGCACCACCTCTGCATCGAGCAGATCCGGCCGGGCCACAAACGCCCCCAGCGCAGCCTGTCGCAGGTGCGGTGACCTGGCGATGAGCGTGGCGACCGGCCCGGGCAGGGGTAGGCCGACGACCGCCGACTCGGCGACCAGTGTGGCCACCGACCGGGGGTGACGCCAGAACGTTTCGATTGGACGTCGGAGGAGATGGACCAGCGACAGGATCGGACCTCCGGTGATGATCAACTGACCGAGCCGGGACGGATGTCGCACCGCCACACGTGTACCGACCAGGGACCCCATCGAATGTCCAACCACCACGGGAGCATCGAGCGCGAGTGCGTCGCACGCATCGACGACCACGTCGGCGAGCCCGTCGAAGGTGATGTGGTGTCGCGAGAATGGCGAGGCGCCGAAGCCCGGAAGATCCAGCGCCACAACGCGATAGCTCTGCGACAACACCGGGAAGAGATGCGCGAACCACCGCCAGCCCGCCGAGATGCCGTGCAAGAACACCAGGGTCGGACCCTGCGGGTGAGGCACGTCGACGCAACTCACCCGGGCGGTGGAAGTGTCCACGTAGCGCACGCAGTCATGCCACCGCGCCGTCGGCACCGCACCAGGTAGGGCCGAACCGTAACCAGCCCACACGTCAGGGGAGCCACCCACAGCACACCTCCAGTTCACGACGTCGGCAACACCGGCTCAGCGGCATGCACTTCATGATTTACTGTCATTGACATCAAGTCAACCAACGGATAGCTTCGGGTTCATTCCGATCTCACGCAGTCAGGAGAGTCCTATGACGACAGTCGGAGCGGGTATTGAAGGTCAGTCGGTCGACGCCAAGTTGGTTCCTGTCCATGAGCGGGCCGATCTGCGCCGCGCGTTTGGATGCTTCCCCAGTGGAGTCGCGGCTGTCTGTGCCGATGTTGGCGACTACAGCACGGGGATGCTGGTCAGCTCTTTGACGTCGGTGTCGATAGATCCGCCCCTGTTGTCGGTCTGCATTCAGAAGGGATCGCGCACGTGGGCCTCATTGGAATCGGCTGACTCGCTCGGGGTCAGCTTTCTCGGAGACGGACACGGTGGGCTGTGCGATCGATTCACAGCCGCAGCGCCTCAGCGCCTAGCCGGGGTTGACGTGACGGTGACATCCGAAGGGGCAGTTCTCATCCCGGAGTCAACGGCCTGGTTCGTCTGCTCCCGCCATGACTCGATCGCAGCCGGCGACCACCTCATCGTGCTCCTGCGCATCGACTCGATGTGTGTGCATCCGGGGTCGCATCCGCTCGTGTTTCACGGCTCGGCGTTTCGCCGTCTGGCCGCCTGAGCAACCGCCCCTCCCAACTTCGACCATCCAAGCCGATCAGGAGAACTGACGTGACCGTACCCACCACCACGGAGACCGCCGACGATGTGCTCGACCGAGTGGGCGCGCTGCAGCCCTTGATCCGTGAGCATTCGGCTCAGAACGAACGCGACCGCAAGGTCTCCGACGAGGTCATCGCCGCATTGCGTGACGCCGGCGCGTTCCGATTGGCTGCACCCCGCCGGTTCGGCGGCCACGAGGCAGGGCTGCGAGCTATGCTCGACCTCTCTGCTTTGGTCGCCGAAGCCGACGGCGGAACATCGTGGGTGACAACGTTATCCAACATCAACGCCTGGTCGACGTGTCTGTATGAGACCGCCACCGTCGACGAGATGTACGCCGACGGACCCGACACCATCCTCTCCGGTGTGGTGTCGCCGGGCGGTACGGCTCGCAAGGTGCCTGGCGGCTACATCATCTCCGGCCAATGGCCGTACTCATCGGCGAGCCTGCACGCCCAGTGGGTGTCCGGTGGCGTGTGGGAGATCGATGAGGATGGTGACGAGATCGACCAGGCAATGGTCGTCATGCCCATTTCGGATGTTCAGATCAAGGACACCTGGTACGTGGCCGGGATGCGCGCCTCGGGCAGCAACACGATCATTGCCGACGAAATGTTCGTCCCCGAGCACCGGCTCAGCTCGATGCTTCCGGTGATCTCCGGCGGGTACCTGGAGCAGTACCCGGACAATCCGTTTTATCGTGCGGCGTTCGCCCCCATGTTGGTGCTCGTCCTCGTCGGCCCCCAGCTGGGGTTCGGCCGCGCCGCACTCGACATCGCGGTCGGAAAGGCGTCCGGCAAAGCCCTGGCGTACACCAACATCGAACGTCAGACCGACTCCGTCGCCTTTCAGCTGTTGGTGGCCGACGCGGCGGCCAAGATCGACACCGCGCATTTGCACGCCTACCGCGCCGCCGACGACGTCGAGCGATACGCCACCGAGGGCACCTACCCGGACATCCAGGCGCGAGCCAGGATGCGGGCGGACGCCGCCGTCGCGTTGACGAGCATCAACGACGCCATCAACACACTGTTGAATGCTTGCGGCGCAGGCAGTTTCGCCGAGGTCAACCCCATGCAGCGCATCTGGCGCGACTCCAACGTCGCTGCACGTCACGCGGTGACACTCCCGCACGTCTCGATGGAGACCTACGGAAAGGCCCTCTTGGGCAGGGTCGACCACATCACGGCAATCGTCTGATGCCTACCGCTACCGATGGAGATGCTTGATGCCCGAAATCACCACATCACGAGAAATCGATGCTTCACAGGCCGCAGTATGGGCTTTGGTCTCCAACCCGCGACGGTTCGCCGACTGGAACACGCTGCACCTGAGATGGGATGAAGAACCACCCGCTGAACTGACCACGGGTGTGCGCGTGGTCGACGTCGTCAAGATCAAGGGCATCGTCGACACGATCGCATTCACCGTCGACGACATTCGTAACCCCGAGTTCCTCTCACTGTCCGGTTCTGGCAGCACGGGATCCACCGTCGTGCTCGACGTCTCCGTGACGGCAGGGTCCGCGACCGGCTGCCTGGTCACCCTTCACATCGTGTTCACCAGTTCGGTGTTGTTCGGTCCCTTGGGCAAAGTGGTCGAAAAGGCGTTCCGAAAACAACTCGACGCCTCGCTGGACAAGCTCGCAGCCGCGTTCGTGGGCGCGTAGAGTGTTGTTCTGGAGCGCTTTTCACTGCGAAGGTGTGGCAGCCTAGCGCGTCGGCTGGTCGTCGAGCGTGCTCAATGCCCCGTCGATTCCCATCCCGGGATCGAGTCGGATCGCTTCGCGCATCACAGCGGCCGCCATCGCCACCATCCAGTCGACCATCTCATCGACGTCATACGGTTGGCCGTTGTGCAGCCAGAAGATGGCCGCTTCGTCCATGGCGCTGACGGCGGCCCGGCCCGCCATGCGCACCGCGGGGCGATGTGCGTCGACTCCGAACAATTCGGCGGTGGCTTCCACTGCTCTCCATCTGGCGGCCTCGAACACCTCCCAAGCCAGTGGGTCGGCGCCGCGGCCGCCTAAGATCAGGCGCTGAGCCAGGCCGGGGTTGTCGGCGAGATACCTCAGGTGCGAGGCAACGGCCTGACGCAGCTGATCGATCGGCGGCAGATCAGGTTCAAACACGAATGCAGCGGCGAGTTGTTCCGCCGCCCCGCGCATCGCCTCCAGATAGAGGCCCCGCTTGCTGCCGAAATAGTGAAAGAGCAGACCGTGCGCCACTCCAGCAGCCTTCGCAATGTCACCAACGGCGACATCGTCATAGGTCGTGTCGGAAAAGATCCGCACCGCAGCAGCCACGATGCGCTCGCGGGTCTCTGCTGCCTGCCGGGCCCGGGCGGTCATCTTCTTGGTCGAGTCCGCCACGGTCGGGTTCTTCCTTCCTCGCCAGGGAACGAGCCGGTGCACACCTGCAGCGCTACCCAGATCATTTTAATTCAATGACATTCAGTCAACGGCCGCTGAGGGGCCGCCGGATACGTCGGTCGACACCGTCAGATGTAAGCGACGGACCATCCGCACGGCCTGTGCGGGATTGCCGCCATCGAAGACCGCGGCGTGGATTCCACGCATGGCCCCGGTGATCGTGTGCGCTGCCGCCGGGATGTCGGTGTCCGGGTCGATCGTCGCGTCCGCAGCGCATCGCGTCAGGATCTGCTCGACGCCCTGCTCGAAGGTGTCGTGCCAGCGCTCGGCGAACGATTCCGAACGCGGAACTCCGAGGTCGCGGAAGAGAACGTGCGCGGACGGTGTGGCGTAGATGGCTTCGGCGGACAGCTGCAAGAAGGTGCTCAATTGCGAGAGGGGCTGGTCCGGCCACGGCGAACTCTCGTAGTGACGACGCATGGCTTCGATCAACACGATGGCAGCGTTGTCGATTGCTGCCTTGAACAGTTCGCGCTTGCTGTCGAAGTGATGAAAAGCAGTACGTAGCGCGACACCGCAATGCTGGGCCACTTCTTCGACGGTGATCTGGCTGTAGTCCTGGTTCCGTAGCAGTTCCTGCGTGGCGATCATCAGACGTAGATCGGTGGGAACGGACTTGGTGTCGGGGTTGGATGCACCGCTGACCCATCGGTGCACGGTGGACGGATGGACACCGACCTCCTCCGCAACAGTCGATGCCCGTTCTCCACTGAGCACTCGTTCCACAGCCGACTGCCGCACGGAGATCCCTGGGCTCGACCTACCGGCCATGGGGCGATCGTACGACGACGCAGTCTTGCGTCTATTGCATTTGCCATGCAATAGTCGCATTGGGAGGTCCGCGCGAGCGGTACGCCTCACACGGAAGGGAGGCGCCTCGTGCGCAACGACTACCGGACGGCGCGCGCGTTGGTGACGGGTGCCAGCTCGGGCATCGGGGAGGCGTTCGCGAAGGCGCTCGCCGCTCGCGGCTGTGACCTGATGTTGGTCGCCCGCCGCCGAGAGCGGCTCGAATTGTTGGCCAACGAGCTCGAGGAGCGGCACGGAATCTCCTGTATCTCAGTGCCTTTCGATCTGTCTGCTCGGCACCCGGGAACCGAGCTGCGGGCACTGGTCGACGGTGACGTGGACATCCTGATCAACAGCGCTGGGTTTGCCACCCAAGGTCCGTTCATGGCGGGCGACGCAGAGGACTTCGCCCGGGTACTGGCCGTCGACGTCGGAGCAGTCGTCGACCTCTGCCATGCATTCCTGCCGGAGATGGTCCGACGGCGTCGTGGCGCGATCGTGAACGTCTCCAGCACAACGGCGTATCAACCGGTACCCACGCTGGCCGTCTACGCGGCGGCCAAGGCGTTCGTGCTCAGCTTCAGCCAATCCCTCTGGTACGAGGCGCGAGAACACGGCGTCACCGTCTTCTCGTTGGCGCCAGGACCCACCCACACTGAATTCTTTGACGTGATCGGCGAGAGCGCTACCGCCGTGGGCCGGATGCAGTCCGCTGACGACGTCGCCGCGGCGGGCTTGCGGGCGCTCGACCGTCGCAGGACACCACCCTCTGCGGTCTCCGGGGTGCGCAACACGATCTCCGCGGCACTGGCACGGCTGGTCCCGCGGCGTGTGCTCATGCCGGCGCTCGCGCGGTCGCTGCGACCCGTGGAAGACACGTGATGACCACCGTATCCCATTGCACAACAGGAATATTCAATCCCTACGGCAGGAGCACGCCATGATCTTGGTAACCAGCGCAGCGGGTGGCGTCGGGCGTCCCCTCGTTCGTCAGCTCGCCGCCGACGGCCACACTGTGAGAGCGTTCGTCAAGAACGAAGATCAGGCGCGACGCTCACGGGCGGACGGGGCCAGCGAGACCGTGATCGGTGACCTGGCGCGACCGGGCGACCTTGAACGCGCGCTGAGTGGAACCCGCCAGATCTACCACGCCGCCCCGACCCAGCTCATCGACGAGCTGCCCGTGGCCGAACGACTGATCAACGCAGCCAAAGGTGAACGGCTCGATCAGATCGTGTTCCACTCGGTCATTCATCCTGACATCGCGGAGCTTCCGCACCACCGGCAAAAACTCGAGGTGGAGACCATCCTGCGGGAGTCGGGTCTGCCCGTGACCGTGTTTCGCCCGTCGCACTACATGCAGAACGTTCTGGACTTCTGGGATTTCTTCGGCGCGGGACTACTTCCCTACCCCACCTCACCCGAAATCCCCATGGGCGTCGTCGACGTGGAGGACATTGCCGCCGCGGCGGCCACTGTGTTGACCAACCCCGAGGAGCACATCGGAAAAACCTACGACCTGTCGACGGTGGAACTCACCCGCCACGACATGGCGCGCATCTGGAGCCGCGTGCTCGGTCACCCCATGCTCGCCGTCCGGATTCCGCCGCAGGCACTGGAGAACCCGCTGGCGGCGGTAGCGCCGTTCGGCTCGGCGATCGCGAAATCGTTGCTCTCGACCAGATTGCGTTCCCTTCCCCACGTCGTACGGGGACTGATCGCGGCGCCGAATGCGCGGGGATTTCTAAGCTGGTCGTCAGAGGCGCAGGACACGTACGTGAAGATGATGACGTACTACGACGTACACGGACTCCCCGCAGGAGATTTCGACGATCTGCCGAAGGTGTTGCCGCGGAGGCCGACCGATTACGAGCAGTTCGCTCGCCGTACCGCTGTGGCGCACCGGGTCGCCGCACCATGAGGCCATCGGCACCGGCGCCGTACTCGATCGCTGGATGTATCAGCCGTGAGCCGATACATCCAGCGCAGCACCAACGATGCTGTCGGTGTCGATGCCGTGGAGGCGATACACCGACTCGAGGTCGCCGACCTGACCGAACATGCTCACTCCCAACGATTTACACCGCACACGGTTGATGGTCGCAAGGAACGCCAGGGTGTGGGGATGCCCGTCGAGCACGGTGACCATGGGCGCGGCTCGATCGGCCGGGAAGATCTGGTCGAGGATCCACGATGGTCCCTCGGCGAGCCCGTCGCGGGCCCGGATCGCGCGGTACAGCAGGTCCGGGCTCGTCACGCAGATGACCTCGGCCTCCACATCCGCGCCGGTGAGCCGGTCCGCCGCGGCGAGAGCCTCGGTGACCAGCGCGCCCATCGCCACGATGGACACCGAGGGCGCGGTGGCCGGGCGCACGGTGTAGGCACCCGCGATAACGTGCCGGCGGCGTCGTTCCCGTGCCGCCGGATCCGTCGGGATGCCGGCCAGCTCCTGACGCACCGGACGGGTCGACAGCCGCAGGTAGGACGACGACCCGTCGGGCTTGCCGAGTCGGCTGAGACACTCGAGCAGAATCCACTCGACCTCGGCGGCGAATGCCGGTTCGTAGCTGGTGCAGCCGGGTTGCTCGAGACCGATGGACGGGGTGGTGATCGACTGGTGCGCACCGCCTTCGGCGGCCAGCGTGACCCCGGACGGGGTGCCGACGAGTATCGATTGTCCGCCCGCATAGATACCGAAGGACCACGGTTCCAGCGCACGTTCGACGAACGGGTCGTACAGCACGCCGATGGGCAGCAGCGGCTGGCCCCAGCGGCTCCAGGTGGCACCCAGTTCGCCCAGCAGGCCGACGAGGTTGACCTCGGCGATGCCGAGTTCCATGTGCTGACCGGTCGGGCGTTCGCGCCAGTGCATGATCGTGTCCGAGTCGTCGGCGAACCAGTCGGGGCGTTCCGACGGCGACCACACGCCCACCTTGTTGAGCCATCCGGCCAAATTGGTGCTGGAGCTGACGTCCGGGCTCACGGTGACGATGCGCCGCGCCACCTCGGGCGCCTCCCGGGTCAGGTCGAGCAAGGTGCGCCCCAGTGCACTCTGGGTGGTGGACACCGCGGGCGGGTTGCGCCCGATGTCGGTCGGAACCCGCGGGGTTTCGACGGGCTGGACGGCGTCTCGCTGCAGCCGTTCGGCGACCCGGCGGCAGAGTCGACCGGGGGACGACTCAGGGTCGAATCGGTGGAACGGTTGACCGGCGTCCTCGCCGAGAGTAGCCGCCAGATCAGCGAATTGGTCGTCGGTCAGTAGGGACGAGTGGTTCTGCGGGTGTCCCTGGGTGGGCAGGCGGTAGCCCTTGATGGTGTAGGCGAGGATCACCGTGGGCCGGGTGTCGTCGATCCGGTCGTAGGCGTCGAGCAGCGTGGTGAGGTCGTGACCGCCGAGATTCCCGATCGCCTGGAGGAGGGTCGCGTCGTCGAGGTCGGCGATCACCGCGGCCACGCCGGCCGACTCCCTCCCGTCCCCGGGCAGCCTGCTGCGCAATTCCTCCGCCGAACAGCGCAGCAGCCGTTGATATTCGGCGTTGGGCATGGTGACGATGCGCGTCCGCAGATCGTCTCCGCCGGGGCGGCGGAACAGCGCGTCGAGCACGGTGCCGAATTTCACGGTGAGCACCTGCCACCCGGCGGCGGCGAACATGGCCTCCAGCCGGCCGGAAGCGATGTGGGGGACCACACGGTCCAGTGACTGCCGGTTCATGTCGACGATCCAGACGATCTCCCCGAGCTCCGGCACCACAGGATCCAGCGCTGCCTCCCAGATCGCGCCCTCGTCGAGTTCCGCGTCGCCGACGAGCGAGTACTGCCGGCCGGAACCGCTGCCGCCGAACACGGTGTCGACGTAGCGGCGCGCGACCGTGGCCCAGATCGGCGCGGTCGCCCCGATGCCCACGGATCCGGTCGAATAGTCAACGGGATCCGGGTCCTTCGTCCGGCTCGGGTAGCTCTGCAGGCCCCCGAATTCCCGCAGGCTCGTCATGTACTGCTCGTCGAGAGACCCGAGCAGATAGTTGATGCTGTGCAGCACCGGGGAGGCGTGGGGCTTGACCGAAACCCTGTCGCCGGCGCGAAGCCGTCCGAAGTACAACGCGGTCATGATCCCCGCGATCGATGCCGACGACGCCTGATGTCCGCCGACTTTCAGGCCGCTGGCATTGGGGCGTATCCGGTTGGCGTGGTGCACCATCGCCGTCGACAGCCAGAGCACGCGGGAAGCGATCGCGTCGAGATCCGATACGGTCGCCGCATCGTCGGACCGGGACACGGGTTCGGGAGAGTGGGCAATCGTCATGACGTCAGCTGTCCTTCCGGTCTAGGCGGAGTGTTCACCGCGGTCAGCGCTTGCGTAGCCGTAGACATCCCGCCATTGTCTCTCGATGAACGACACGAGCTGGTCGATCACTGCCGGACCGGTTCGGGCCCGCCACACCACGTGGCCATCGGGGCGCACCACGACCGCGCCGCGGTCACCCACCTCCAGCAGGCCCAGCGCGTACGTACCGGTCACCGCGACGACGGCGAGCGGCGCGGACAAGGGGTGGTGCGAAAGTGCGTCCGACCATCCCTGCGGGTCGGCGGTGAACAGGGTGAGTCCCCGTCGGCGGACGGCGTCATGGGTCGATGTCTCGACGCCGTCGTGCGATGTGATGATCGCGTGCGGGAGTCGCGCGCCGGGATGCGTGGTCGGGCGGTAGATCGCGACATCTCCGTCGGGGCATGGGCCTTCGGACGCGTCGATCAGCCTACCCTGGTAGGCGTAGCCGAACTCCAGACCGCTGGCGACGAAATGCTCCTCCTGCCCGGGAATCGCGTCGGCCATTCGCTGCCGTAGCCGGTCGCTCCGAGTGTTCTTGCGCAGAAGGCGCCGGGTGCGTGAGGTCTGAACGGTGGTCAGGGCGTCTGCGACGGCCGCGATCGCACCGTCGGGCACCCGAGTCAGCGGGAGCTTGCCGATGAGTTCGGTGGCCCGGTGCAACGACCGGTTGGTGATGCCCATGGGAGCAGTGACATGGTCGAGTGCGAAATGGTTGTGGGTGCTCTGCTCGGCGAAGCGCTCGATGACCGGGCGCCGCTCGATCTCGTAGGTGTCCAGCAGCGATTCCGGTGCGCCGTCACGCATGATCGCGGCGAGCTTCCACGCGAGGTTGTGGGCGTCCTGCACGCCGCTGTTGAGGCCGAACCCGCCCGTGTGGGGAAACCGGTGGGCGGCATCGCCGATCAGCAGCAGCTGCTCCGCACGGAACCGGTCGGCGATCTGCTTGGTCATCGTCCAGGTGCCGGTCGAACGGATCCGATAGTGGGTGGATCCGATCACGTCAGGGAGGATGGCGTTCCAGAAACGCCGGCTGTCGCGCGCAATCGCCTGCACGGCATGCAGATACGGTGTCATCAAGACGTAGTCATCATCGGCGTGAGCGATCATCACCCCGCTGAAGCGTGGGTGGTAGATCCAGCTCAGCAGCGGTCGGTTCGCACCTTCCGGGTACAGCCCGGGGGCGTGGAAGAAGACACTGCCCATGTTGGCGAGCACAGGGCCGCTCATGGTGATTCCGGCGGCATCCCGCAGACCACTGTTCGCGCCATCGGCGGCGACGACGAACCGAGGGACGACGACATCGGGATCGCGTTCGTCGGACCGTAGAACCACTCTGTTGCCCAGGATCTCGGCGTGGCAGCCGCGGCGGAAGTCGACGAGTGGCTCGTGCTCCACGGCGTTCCACAGCGCCGGCATGAGCAGGTGCTGACCGATGTGGGAGATGAGGTGGCGACTGTGGGTTCGGACCTCTGCGAGCCGGTCCGGCTGGGACAGCAGGTCGATCTCACCGATCGGGTCGGAACGGACGTCGGTGCACCAGCGGATGATGTTGACGGTGTCGATCGGCGGTGTGATCGCGTCCAGCGCGGTGCTCAGGTCCGGGGAAGCCTGCTGCCAGATCTCCAGCGTCCGCGCGTTGATGACGTGCGCCGCCGGGTGCATGCGCGGGTTCCGACGCTCCTCCACAAGGGTGCTGGCGATGCCGTAGCGTGCGAGCAGCAGCGCCATGGTCGATCCCGCGGCGCCGGCACCGACGATGACGATCGGCTCAGTAGCCATGTGTCACAGCGTCTTCCACGTGATCGCACGCTTGTTGGAGCGCGGCTTCGTGCCGGGCCGCGTGCCGGCGCCCCTGGCGAGGAGCTGCTCGGAGTCGGATCCGGCGCGCAGTTGCTCGAGCAGGTAGTCGGGATCGATGTCGACACCGATGGGGTTGTCGTCAAATTCGCGGCTGTTGAAGTAATCCGCGGTCTGCTGTGCGGTGGGGAAGTTCTCGGTCTGGAACTCCAACCGGATCCCCTCGGGGTCCTCGTAGTAGAGGCTGGTCGTCGGCCCGTGGTTGATGGCCCACACCGGGGTGATGCCGACGCCTTTGAGCCGTTCGTAGGTCAGCAGCAGCTTCTCCACCGAGACGAACGTGAAGGCCAGATGGTCGATGCCGTAGGTCTTGCGGCGCCACCGCGACAGAGGGAACGCGTAGCGCAGCGGTGGGGGGAGTTTGACCAGGGCCAGCCGGTGGCTCTCGTGATCCCAGGTGAGGAAGGCGATCTGGCCGTCTTCGTGGACCACGCGGGCTCCGAAGACGTGGCCGTACCACTCGATCATCTCGGCGCTACGCGCCGTCTTGACTACCCAGTGCGCGATGAAGTCCGGGACCAGACGATCCGGGAGATCGTCGAGGTCCGGTGCCGTGGCGACGGTATCCGCGTCGTCCTGGTGGTCTGGTTGCAAGGGATTGGGTGTGGCACTCATGGATTCGAGCTCCCGTCGGTGGTGATGGTGGTGCGCTGTGTGCCCAGGTCCAGCGTCCCGGCGGCGTTGCGGATGGACGCCGTCACGACATCACCGGGCCGCAGATAGGGCTTGCGCTGGTTCATCCTGACGAAGGCGGCCCACAGTTTGTCCTCGGGCAGCAGCGCCGTGGCGAGACGGCGGACCACTGCGGGCGGTGACCCCGCCACGATGCCGTGCGGCGTTCCGGTCAGCAGGACGTCCCCGGGGTCGGAGTTGCAGAATTCACTCATCTCGGAGAGTGTTTCGGCGGGTTTGTAGAGCATGTTGGCGGTGTTGTCGACCTGCCGCAGCGACCCGTTGACTTCGAGTCGCAGTTCGAGGTCGTCGAGGAGTCCGAAGTCGTCGGGCTCGAGGACCGCGAGCACCGGCCCCAGGGGGCAGAACCCGCGATAGCTCTTGCCTTTCAGGAACTGTCCCTGCGGCAGCTGGACGTCGCGTGCCGAAAGGTCGTTGGCGATGGTGACACCGAAGATGTACTCGGGCAGGTTCTCGGCGGTGATCGTCACCGGTGCATCGACGGTTCCGCGAAGCACCAAAGCGAGTTCGATCTCGTAGTCGAGCAGGGTCACGTGCGCTGGGCGGATGACCGGGTCGCACGGTCCGGTCACGGCGGCGTCGGTCTTGTCGAAGAACAGGTTGAAATCTCGCGCGTCGGGGTCCATCCCGGATTCGATGGCATGTTGGCGGTAGTTCGCCCCCTGGCACATCACCCGGCACGGAACGGTGACCGGGGAGAGCAGGTCGACGTCATCCAGCCCGATGTCCCCGGGGTGTGCCATGGCCGCCGTCCAGTCGGCGCGGCCGCGTTCGATCAGATCCGCGGTACGCGGATAGTCGCCGCTGAGGGGCGAGATACGGTCGCCCATGAGGACGCCCCACGACGCGCGCTCGTTGCGCGAATATCGGACGAGGTGGACGACCATCGACGGCTCCCGATCTGCCGGTCCCTCGACCGGCTCGATGACCAGTCAACTGTTGAGCCGACCCGTGACGCCTGGTCTCTGACCCAGGATCAACGCGCAAGTCTGCGCGCTCAGTCCAATGCGGGGGATGTTCTTTCCAGCACGGCGTCGCCGAGCTCGTCGACGAGGGTGAGCGCGGCGTGCAACTGGAGGCGGCGAATCGTCGCGGGCCGGCCGCGCAGCTGCTCGGCGCGTTGCACCCGGTAGGCGACGGTGTTCCTCGCGACTTGCAGATCGGCTGCAGCGCCGGCCAGGCTCCTGTCCCGGTCGAGGTAGCACTTCAGAGTGTCACGCACGGTTCTCACCGCTTCGGCGCTGCCCGCGAGGTCCCCGAGTTCACGCGCGACGAACTCCCGGGCGGCGGCGAGGTCGCTGCTCAGCATCGCCACGATGTCCAGATCCTCATAGCGATACACGTGGTTCGGCCGCGTCGACATCGATCCGATGCGGGCGGCCTCTGCTGCCCGGCGATGACTCTCGCGAAAGCCCTCGATCCCCGCGCCGGCGGTGCCGACCGCGATGCGCACACCGGGCGGCGTCGCTGCCGCGGGCCTCACGGCTTCGGGCGGCGTCGCCGTCCGTGAACCCCAGGCCCACACCCGCTGTGCACCGATGGGGTGCACGAGCGTCGACACGCACCCAGCCGCGGTAAGAGTTTCCACCGCCACCGTTTTCAGTTGTGCCGGTTCCGCGGATGCTGCCGGACCGGTCCAGACGATGACGCCGAGGTGCCATCTGTTCAGGTCGTAACCGAGAACCCGGACAGCTCTGTCCGTCGGCACCGGGGTTCCCGCCAGCAGGTCCTCCACGATCTGTGCGCGGAGCGCGACCGAGCCCGCCACCCACTCCTCGTGGGCGCGAGTGTATTCCGCGGCCATGTGCGTGGTGAGGACGTCGACGATGCCGAACAGCGCCTCGTTGATCCGCCGCATCTCGGTGAACCGCTCCGTCTCCGGAACAAGACGTTCGGCGGCGTCGAGCAAGAATGCCACCGCGGTCGAGTGAGCGAGGTGAATGCTCCGCAGCATGTGCTCGATGCCAATACCGCGGGCCACCACTTCCATCGGTCCCGTGAGGACCTCCGGCATCTGCGCGAAAGATACGTCGTCGTCGAGGGCGACGAGGGCGAGCGCACCCAGCGCGACGGCTTCACAACCCTTCGCGATCTCATCCGCGACCACGTCCACCGCGAGCTCGGGTATGGCGGCGGTGACACGGGACGCCATGAGCGCACCCAGTTCGACGGCCCAGCCTGCGGGGCCGGGGCCCAGCGCCTCGGCGAGCAGCTGCGCGCGCGCGGGCAGCACGGAACTACCCGGAAAAGCCTCTGGCGCAAGCGGTCCGAGTTCGGCGAACCACGGCTTGATCCGTGTCGTCGGGTCGTCGTCAGGCAAGGGCGATCGGCAGCGTCGCCCATCCGCGCAGGACGCGGGTGTCCCGTCGTCGGCCGCCGTCGGTCAGGGTTGCGTTCGGATGGCGATCGAAGAAGGTGCGCAGGCCTACTGCACCCTCCGACCTCGCCAGTGCTGCGCCCAGACAGAAGTGCCGGCCCCCGGAGAACGACAGGTGTCGCCCGGCGTTGTCGCGGGTCACGTCGAAGGTGTGGGGGTTCGGGAAGATCTCGGGGTCCCGGTTGGCGCCGGCCAGGTACAGCACGACCGCGTCGCCCGTTCGGATCGGGTGTCCCGCAATCTCGCTGTCGGCCACGGCGATGCGCGCGGTGAGTTGCACAGGAGATTCGAGCCGCAGGATCTCCTCGACGGCGTTGGGCCACAGGTCGGGCTGTTCGCGCAGCAGATCCAGTTGATCAGGGTGGCGTAGCAACAGCTCGATCCCGTTGCCGAGCAGGTTCACCGTGGTCTCGAAACCCGCGGCCAGCACCAGACCGGCAGTGGCGAGCAGCTCCGAGTCATCGAGCCGGGTGCCGTCGTCGTTGGCCTCGATGAGCTGACTCATCAGATCGTCTCCCGGCGAGGCCCGCAACTGTCGAATGTGGTCGGTCAACCACTTCGTGAAGCTGCTGAGGCCCTCCTCGACGCGAAGGAACTGCGGCCAGGACAACCCGATGTCCAGGCTGGGGGCTGCGAGTTCGCCGAACCGCAGGATCTGTGGCCGATCCTGTTCGGGCACCCCCAGGATGTCGCCGATCACCGTCACCGGCAGCTGCGAGCAGTACCGTTCGACGATGTCCACCACACCGGACTCACCGTCGAGATCTTTGATCAGCTCCACTGCCGTGGACTCGATGCGTTCCTGCAGCGCCGACACCGCGCGGGCGGTGAAGACCGAGGAGACGGTTTTGCGGTAGCGGGTGTGCTCGGGCGGTTCCACCGACAACAGCGATGGTGGCAGGAGCGGGTGGATGCGACCCCGGGTGCGCAAGCGTTCCTCGATCCGGCCGAGGAACGCGGGCAGCGAGTTACCGCTGGATGTGACGGCGAAATCGTCGGAGCGCAGGACCTGGTGCACCACGCCGTGGTCGGCCGTCAACCAGGCCGCGCGGGCCCGGGCGAGCCGCCCGTGGCGGCGGATCTCTTCGGAGAACTCGCCGGGGTTCGCACGGACGGCGGGGTCGGCGATCAGCCTGCCTTGCAGGTCGCCGCGGCGGGCCCCGACCGTGGTCAGGGCGCGGATGACGCCGTGCAGGGTCAACCAGTGCAGGCGCTGCCGAACGGTCATGTCCCCAGAGTAGAGAGTGCGAGCACCGACTACTTGGATCACAGTCCAAGTAGCCACGCGCGAAGTGAGTTTCCAGACCTAGGGTCGGTGTCGATCGGTTGTCGTCAAACGCTGACGTGCGGGCGGTGTTCTGCCCGGAACAAGGAGCGTCTCGGCTGGCGATAAATCGATGTCGCGACCGTGTCTCAGCGCCTTATCGTCGGCAACATGCAGGTCCGGGTCCACGACGACGCCGAGAGCTTCTCTGCCCTCGCCCATCCGCTGTACGCGCGCGAGCCGATCCGCCACACCGTCGAACTGACGGCGCTCGCCGCCGGCGTCGCCGACGATGCGCTGCTCATGACGATTCACGAGGGTCGCGATGTCATCGGTGCCGCGATGCAGACTCCGCCGTATCCCTTGCTGGTCAATGGCCTGCCGGTCGAATCCGTGGACAGCGCGGTCGAAGTGGTCGCGAGGGGTCACCCCGACTTGTGTGGGGTCCGTGGTCTGCGCGAGCGCGCCCAGTGCTTCGCGGCCAGATGGCAATCGACGGTGAACGCGGGCAGCGTCGTCAACGTCGAGGAGATGCTGTACCGGTTGAGCACCCTGCGTCCGCCGGTCGGTGTGTCCGGAACGCAGCGCCTCGCCACGGAAGCCGATCACCCGCTGCTCGCCGCGCGCGTGGAGGACTTCTTCGTCGAAGCATTCGAAGAGAAGCGCGACGAGGACGCCGGGCTACGATACGTCGAAGACGCTGTGGCCGTGGGCAATCGGTTCGTGCTCTGGACGGTCGACGGCGATCCGGTGAGCATGGCGATGTTGCGCGCGCCCGCGTCGGGAGTCTCGCGGATCGGCCCCGTCCACACGCCCGTGGCGGCCCGCGGGCACGGGTTCGGATCGGCGGTCACGGCAGCGGCGGCGCAGTTGGCTCGTGACGAGGGGGTGCCCGAGGTGGTGCTCTTCGCCGACCTGGCCAACCCTGTGTCGAATGCGATCTACCGCCGTATCGGCTTCGAACCCGTCAGCCAGAACATCCGCATCGACTTCGTGCGCACGGACGTCGGACCGGTCTGACTCACCCGGTGCCGGTGGCGTCTGCCGTGCGTTCCATCGCCCGGACCACGCTGACGGACAGGGGTTCGAAGGAGGCCACCTGCTCATCGGTCGCGTGGACGTCCGTGACGAGCGTCGCGCCGGGTGGAATGGGCGCCCAGGCGTGAAAAGGTCGACGCCCCAGCTTCTCTGCGTGCGCCAGCACATAGACGTGTTCGGCGCGCGCCATCATCAACTCTTTCAGTCGGGTCTGCTCGATGGCGGCTTCGCAGATGCCGAACTCGGCACTCACCGCGTCCGCGCCGAGGAACGCACGGTCGAAGGTGAGCCGTTCGATGGTGGCCTCGGCAAGGGGGCCGACGAACCCCTGGCTGAGGTGCCGCAGGGTGCCCCCGATGCACTCGACCCGCACATCGTCGGCGTCGGCGAGCGCTTCCAGTGCGGTCAGCCCCGCGACCACCACGGTCAGCCCTGGTAGGTGACCGAGGTAGCCGCCCATCGCGCCGACAGTGGTGCCCGCGTCCAACAGGATCGTCTCCCCGGGCTGCACCTGGCGGGCCGCCCACCGCGCGATCGCCTGCTTGGCCTCGTAACCCTGTTGCGCCCGCTGCCTCAGCGACGATTCGGACTGCTGGCTCAGGGCCATCGCGCCGCCGTATGTCCGTGCGATCAACCCCTGCTCGGTGAGGAGGCTCAGATCGCGTCGGATCGTCGACGCCGTCACTCCGAACTGGGTCGACAACTCCTCGACGCTGGCAAGCCCGGTCGACCGGGCCAGCCGGACGATCTCGTCCCGGCGAGCCTTCGAGCCACGTGGCGGCATTGCCTGCTCCTAGCTGAGAACTGTGGTGCTGGTTGCGAGTTCGGCTGCCTGACGAAGAGCTTCGACCATGCTCCCCGCTTCGGCGATCCCCTTGCCGGCGATGTCGAAAGCGGTTCCGTGGTCGACGGAGGTGCGGATCACCGGCAGCCCGACGGTGATGTTCACGCCCGCCTCGATGCCCAAGACCTTCACCGGGCCGTGGCCCTGATCGTGGTACATCGCGACGATCAGATCGTAATCGCCGCGGCCGGCGAGGAAGAACGCGGTGTCGGCGGGCAGCGGGCCGTGTGCGTCGATCCCGTCGGCGACGAGTGCAGCCACCGCCGGCACGATCTTCGCGTCCTCCTCGCCGTACCCGAACAGGCCGTTCTCGCCCGCGTGCGGGTTGATGCCGCACAGGCCGATCTTGGGCGCCGGGTTCCCGGAGCGGACCAGCGCCTCGTGTCCCCGCCGGACCGTCCGCTCGACGAGTCCCGGTTCGATCTTGGCGACGGCGTCGAGGAGTCCGATGTGAGTGGTGACGTGGATGACCTTCAGCTTGGGTGTCGAGAGCATCATCGACACCTCCTCGGTGCCTGTGAGGTCGGCAAGGAGTTCGGTGTGCCCGGGATAGATGTGCCCCGCGGCGTGCAGAGCCTCCTTGTTGAGCGGGGCGGTGCAGATCGCCTGCACCTCGCCTCGGACCGCGAGTTCTGCTGCGACCCTGATGTATTCGTACGCGGCATGGCCTGCGACGGCGGAGAGCTCCCCCCACGGCAGATTCTCCGGGAGCAGCTTCAGGTCGATCACGTCGATGCGACCCGCAGCGGGGCGCGCATCGGCGACGGAATCGACGGCCACGATGTCGCAGTCGATTCCGAGCAGGGCAGCGGCCTGGCGCAGGCGTGTGGCGTCACCGATCACCACGGGGACGCAGCGGTTCAGCGTGTCGGGATGGAGCAGCGCGGGCACGATCACCTCGGGCCCGATACCGGCGCCGTCACCCATGGTGACAGCGACGACCGGCAGGGTGGTGGAGGATGAACTCATGACTGGTTCCTCAATGTGGTTGTGGTGAACAGGGTCTGCCTCTGCGCTGAAGCGAGATGGGTGACGACGTCGACGAGGCTCGCGCGGTCGCCGAAACTTCCCGGCCGGGTGACGACGTGACGCCCGTCGGGCGTCCTACTGACCACCGCACCGTGGTGGACCACGTCGACGGGCCGCAACGAGCGGACTCCGAGCGCGTCGATCACGGCGCGGGCGGTTTCGCCGCCGGTGAGCACGAGGTCGGGCCGAGAGGACGCCGCGCGATCCGCGCCCGCCACGAGCCGACCGAGACGGCCGGCCAGGGTGCGGCGCGCTTTGGAGTCCACTGAGCCTCGCAGCGTCACGACGACGACCGGATGAGCGGTGAGCAGCCCGGCGAGTGCGTCGGTGTCGGCGGCTCCGGCGAGGACATCGGCCGCGTGGAATTCATGGTGTGCCGCTCCGTGCTCCCGGAGCGCACCCACCTGGTCGGAGGCGCTCGCAGCCGCGGTACCTACGACGACGAGCACGCTAGCGCCGTGGTCGCGGGGCGGCACGGCGATGTCGGCGGTCGGCGATGGGAGGGTGCGTGCGAGCGCCGCGGCCAGTGCCGACGTTCCCACGAACTGAACGCCTCTGACGGACAGGGCGATTCGCACCGCATCGTCGAGGTTTCCGTCGGAGGCGACGTCGCAGACGGCGACCGTTCCCGCCGCGACGGCGGATGGGATGTCGCGAGCGGAGAGACCGTCGCGCGCGGGGCGGCGGAGCAGTTCAGCGACAGTGCGAGGTGGCGCGGCCGCTTCCCAGTGCCACAGGTCGGTCTGGTGGAGGGGGACGCCGTCGACGTAGGGCACGCCCCCACGGACGGAACGCCGCAGCGTCGGGAGCCCGGCCGCCAGCACGACCGGTCCGCGCCGCGCGAGGGTGTCGACGGCCGCGCCGACGTGGCCCCGCAGTAGCGAGTCGATCTTGTACATGACCAGCCGGTCGGGGGGTAACGCATCGAGCGCGGTGCGCAGGATGCGGTCCGCCTCGGCTTCGGGCAGCGTGCGGCTGTTCAGGTCGACGATCGTCACGCCGCGTCGATCGGCATCACCGGCGTGGAGGGCCAGTGTGGGCAGCGGTTCCCGGTCCAGAAACGCGGCCGACGCTTCGGCGGCTCCGGACAGATCGTCGGCCAGGATCGTGAGGTCGGCGGGCGCGTTCACAGCGACATCCCCGCGCACTGGGTGATGACCTGGCCCGTGATGCTGCCTGCGTCGGGACCGAGGAGGAACGCGACGGTGCCGGCCACCTCGGTGGGCGCGATCAAACGGCCCATCGGGGGCATCTTCGGTGGGGTGCCGGCACGATGGGGGTCCGCGAGCATCGGGGTGTCGGTCGGTCCTGGCGCGACGACGTTGACCGTGATGCCGCGGGCCACCAGCTCGGCAGCCCAGGACCGGGCCATCCCGATGAGAGCGGATTTGGTTGCGGCGTATTGGCTTTTGCCGGCGCTGCCGGTCATCGTTCGGCTCCCGACGAGCACCACACGGGCGCCGTCGCCCATGCTCGGCACAAGCCCGTTCACCAGGACTTCGGCGGCTGCGACGTGCACACGCCACATCCGGGCGCCGTGGTCGGCGTCGAGTTCGCCGAGCGGAGCGCTGTACTGCACACCTGCTGCGTGCACCACTGCATCGACGTGACCGAATGCGGCGCGCTCCGGGTCCAGTGCGGCGGAGAGGGACTCGGTGTCGGCGAGATCGGTGGGCAGCCAGGTCAGCCTGGGATGCGATCCCTCCGGCGGTCGGCGACTCAGCCCGACGACGTCCCAGCCGTCGTCGAGCAGGCGGGTCACGACGGCAGCGCCGATACCGGAGCTGGCACCGCTGACCACCGAGCGGGGTCGGGTCACGGTGCGGCCCCGTCGATCCAGTCCTGCGTCACCGCGACGTGCTGGATGGCCTGCCGGAACCGGGTGAAGGCGACATGCAGCGCACCGTCGTGGGCATGGATGGACGGGTAGGAGAGCTCACGGTTCACCGCATCGCGAGAATTGTTCGACAGGCAGTAGCCGTCGCCCTCCTCGAGATTGCGCCGCGTCGGCCAGCTGAGCCCGCTGTCGGCGGAGATGGCCAGCGTCATCGGCGCGCGGGGCGCACCCCAGAAGGCGGTCCGCTCGCCGGAGGTGTCCACCGGGGGCGCCGGGGGCGGCTCGGCGGGATCGGCGAGGCCGTCGTCGTCGATCTCGTCGTAGAGCGACAGTCGTCGTGCGGTGGCGTCGGCTGCGCTGGATTCGTTGTACACCAGTGCCATTCGGTCGTCGGGCAGCACCACGAACTGGATCGACGAGTTGTTGTTGGGCAGCACCGTCGGCTGGGGCGCGGACCAGGTGTCGCCGTCGTCGGTGGAGACGCTGCGGTAGATGTTGTCGGCCCAGCGGCTGCGGTACAACGCCACCAGACGACCGTCGGAGAGTCGGCCGATGTTCATGTGCACGCAGCCGGTGCTGTCGGGTACCGGGACCTCGCGCCAGCTCGCGCCCCCGTCGTCGGAGACCATCACCGCGCTGGTGTCGTGGTCGCCCACCCAGCGCTGACCCGGCGTGCGCACGCAGTAGAAGACAGGCAGCAGCATGCGTCCGCTGGGCAGCACGCAGATGGGCTGACGGATGAACACGCCCGCGGCCTCCGTGGCAGGGAGCAGAGTGTGCGGCGGCCCCCACGTCACACCACCGTCGTTGGAGATCCGCCGTTGCACCCGCGCGGTGTCCTGATTGCCGGCGTGCTGAGAGGTCCACAGCAGCCACACCTCGTCACCGCCGTGCACGTGCAGAACGGGATTCTGTTCCGAGCGGGTGGGGTCGTCGGACAACTGCACCGGCGCTGTCCACGTGTCGGAACCGGCGGGCAGCCGGGAGAACCACACGCTGATGTCCGGGACACCCTCCTGGGTGCCGGAGAACCAGACGCAGGCCAGCGAGCCGTCGGGCAGGGTGGCGAGGTTGGCGGCGTGGTTCTGCACGTGGGGTGGCCGCAGCAGCGCGTCAAACCGCCCGGCTTCAGGGTGCGGACGCACTACCCCGTCGGCGCGCAGGCTCTCCGATGGAGCGGTGGTGGGGGTGTTCATCGCGCTCCGTTCAGCGTCACCGCGGCGAGATCGTAGGAGTTGGTGGGCCGCAATTGCATTCCATCGATGCGGGTGCGTCGGCCGAGGGTGGCCTTGGGGACGAACGACCACAGGCACGGGCAGGTCGCCCAGATGCGGCGCTGCGCGTCGGCCAGCAACGCGTCGCGACGCACGGGGTCGACCTCCTCGGAGGCCTGGGTGATGATCGCGGTGATCTCGGGGAAGAGGTAGCCGTGGTAGGTGTCGCGGGTTTCCTCTTTCTTGGCGGTACCCGCGTACATGCCTTGCATGATGGTCAACGCCAGCCCCGTCGGGCTCGGAAAGCCGTTGCCCAGGATGTCCCAGTCCCCGGCACGGCCCTGACGCCACTTGGCGATGTCGCCGCCGGGTTCGAACTGCTGCAACGTCGCGTTGACACCGACTGCCGAGAGCATCTGTACGACCGACTCCATGATGTCGGTGTCGGCGGCGAATTCGCCACTCTCCCAGATGATCTTGACCTTCAGCGCGGATTGTCCCAGCTTCTGCAGCTCGGCCTTGGCACGGTCGGGATCGTAGACGTAGCTGCCGGTTTCGATCGCGCCCGCAAGGCTCAGCGGAATCACTCCTCGCGACGCGGTGACCGAGCCCTGCAGGACGTCGTCGACCAGCGCCTTGCCGTTGATGGCGTAAGTCAGCGCGCGGCGCACACGCGGATCGGCCAGCGGATGGTTGGGCGGCTTGCGGAAGTTGTAGAACAGCTGGTTGAGCCGGACGCCGTCGGCCTGCTGGACAGCGACACCCGAGAGGCCTTCGATCTGGTCGGTGGAGTCGGGGGTGATCGAATCGATGACGTCCAGCTCGCCGCTGCGCAACGCCACCACCCGGCTGGACTCGTCGGGCATGAAGCGAACGCGCACAGATTCCACGTTCGCCTTCGGCGCCCAGTAGTTCTCGTTGCGGGTCAAGGTGTAGATGCCCGACCCGCGGTCGGCCTGCGTCACGGTGAACGGGCCGGTGCCGACGCCGTCGGCCAGGTCCTCGGGCTTGTTGGCCGCTGCGGGGGTGATGAGGATGTTCGACATCAGGTAGTCGAGCACGGGGATCGGACGGTTGGTGGTGAGCCAGAAGCTGGTGTCGTCGATCTTCTCGACCGTCGGCCACTCGGGGAAGAAGGTGGCGACGAACGATCCGTCGACCTGGGAGTACATCGACAGGGCGGTCGCGACGTCCTCGACGCGCACAGGGGACATGTCCGAATACCGGATGCCCTGGCGCAACCGGACGTACCAGCGGGTCGGCTCGACGAGGCGGAACTGATCGGCGAGCACCAGCCGCGGCTTGAGGTTCGCGTCGATCTCGGTCAGCGCCTGGCGTACCGCGCGCTGCACCGTCAGCGCCGCGTCGTACTGAAGGAGCTTGTTGTCCAACGTGTTCAGTGCCCGGTTGAGACCGAGGCTCACGGTGGTCGGTCCGGGCCTCCCCGTCGGCGTGGCGCACGAGACGATGCTGGGGGCGAGCGCCAAGCCGGCACCGAGGAAGAGCCCCGATCGCAGCATGGACCGCCGTGACAGGCGCCGTTCGAACAGCTGCTCGGTCATCGCCGACCTCCCTGATGCGCTGTGACCACTACCACACCGACTGTAGGGAATCTGCGCGCAATGCGCAACTACGCGCAGACAATTGCGCAAAACACGCACTAGTGCCATTGTGATGTAGGCGACATCCGGGCACGCGTATCCGGCAGGTCACTGGGTCTGACCGAAGACGCCGCCGCGAGGTTCGAGGGAAAGGGTCGACGATGGCCGATCAACTGTTGGCACCACCGGTGCACCGGGCGTCCCCGTCCGCCGCGCCCGCGCGGCGCAGCATCGCCGGTGTCGTGTTCGGGCCGACGGCGCGCTACATCCTGCGGCGTCTCGGCCAGAGCGTGCTGACGGTGTTCCTGACGCTCACGACGGTGTTCGTGCTGATCCGTCTGGCGCCCGGCGACCCGGCCTACTCGCTGGCCGGACCGTTGGCCACCACCGAGGATCTCGCGCGCATCCGCACGCAGATGGGTCTGGACGAGTCGGTGTTCGTGCAGTACGCCAAGTACCTGCAGGGTCTGCTGCATCTCGATCTCGGCACGTCGTATTCGTTCCAGGCGCCCGCGTTCGACGTCGTGCTGTCGCGCCTTCCCTACACCGTGACGCTGGCCGTGTCGGCCATTCTGCTGACCACGCTGGTCGCGATCCCCCTCGGGGTGTGGATGGCCCGTCACGCCGACACTCGCCGGGAGCTGGCCGCCAACGCGGTGACGATCACCGGCCAGTCGATGCCCGACTTCTGGACCGGCCTGATGCTCATCACGATCTTCGCGGTCCTGATTCCCGTGCTGCCGCCGGCCGGCTTCACCACCTGGTCCAGTCTGATCCTGCCGACGGTGACGATCGCCGTGCTGCAGGTCGCGCTGATCTCCCGCATGGTGCGCCGAGAGATGGTCGGCGCGTTCCTGTCACCGTATGTGACGGTCGGACGCTCCCGCGGTGTGTCCGAGCGGGAACTGATCTGGCGCTACTCCATGCGCAACTCCGCGATCCCGGTGCTGACTGCACTGGGCACCCGGTTCGCGTCGATGCTCAACGGTGTCGTGGTCGTCGAGGTCGTGTTCGCCTGGCCTGGCGTCGGATCACTTGTGGTGCGTGCGTTGGAAACCCGTGACTATCCGCTGATCCAGGCCACGGTGCTGGTCACCGCTGTGCTCGCGATCCTCGTTCAACTACTCGTCGACCTCTGCTATCCACTGCTGGACCCGCGCGTCCGGCTCGGGAAAGGACAGGGCGCATGACCGCTCCCACCACCGATGTCATCGAACCTCCTGCGCAGCCGCGGCCGTCGGCGGTCACCGCACGCGACATCGCCCGCGCCGGCGCGACCCGGCGCCGCCGGGACAGCCGTCTCAAGACCTGGGTGGGCTCGATCGCCGTGCTGATCGTCATCCTCCCGGTGATGCTGGCCCGCGTACTGCCGTTGCCGTCCCCTGATGCCACCGACCTCGCCGCCCGCCGGTTGCCGCCGCTGACCGACGGCCACCTGTTCGGCACCGATCAGCTCGGTCGCGATCTGCTGGCCCGCGTCCTCTACGGCGGGCAGGTCTCGCTGGCGATCGGCCTGCTCGCCGTGCTGGTCTCCGGGATGATCGGGCTGGTGCTCGGAGCGCTCGCCGGGTATCGCGGCGGCTGGATCGACACCATCGTGAGCCGCCTGTTGGAAGCCCAGCTCTCCCTGCCGCTGCTGATGATGTTGCTGTTGGTGGTCGCGCTGTTCGGACCGTCGATCCCGGTGATCACCTTTGTCATCGCGATCGCGCAATGGCCCGAGATCGCGCGTCTCACACGGTCTCTCGTGCTGGTCGAGCGGGAGAAACCCTACATCGCGGCCGCCCGGGTGCTGGGCCTCGGGCATGCCGCGATCCTGGTCCGCCACATCGTGCCCAACATCGTCAAGCAGGTGTCGCTGGTGGTCCTGCTGCTCCTCGCGCAGGCCGTCCTGCTCGAGAGCGCCTTGAGTTACCTCGGCGCGGGACCGCAACGCCCGTTCGCGACGTGGGGCCGCATCATCTCCGACGGCCAGGATTACGTCACGACGTCCTGGTGGCTGGTCACGCTGCCGGGCCTGGTGATCGCCCTGCTTGTCGTCGGGGTGAACTTCCTCGGCGACGGGCTGCGCGACCGCACGGGCGGCACCAGACGCAGCCTCTGGAAGGCGCTGTCGCTGCGGGGAAGGAACAACTGAGATGGGCAACTTGCTCAAGGTCGACGAACTCCAGGTCGAACTCATCACCGCCGGGGGAGTGGTGCGCGCCGTCGACGGCGTGTCCTTCTGCATCGACGCCGGCGAGACCGTGACGATCATCGGCGAATCGGGCTCCGGGAAGTCCACCACCGCGATGGGAATCCTCGGCCTGCTCCCCACCGATCTGGCGGTCCTGTCGGGCAGCGCCACCTTCAAGGATCGCGAAATACTGGGCGATCACGCCGAACTCGGCAAGGTCCGCGGCAGGCACATCGCGCTGGTCCCTCAGGACCCCATGACCGCACTGAGCCCCGTGCACACCATCGGATCGCAGCTGCGCGACGCCGTCCGCCACGGCGGCGTGCGGGGGCGCTCCGCCGAGCGGGTCCGCGCCGTCGAACTGCTCGATCAGGTCCACATCCCCCGTCCCGCGGAGCAACTCGGCAAGTATCCGCACCAACTGTCCGGCGGCATGCTGCAGCGCGTCCTCATCGCAACAGCTCTGGCGGCCGGCCCCGAACTGATCGTCGCCGACGAACCGACCAGCGCCCTCGACGTGACGGTGCAGGCCAGCATCCTCGACCTGCTCCTGGAACTGCAGCAGCGCACCGGCGTCGCGATGCTGCTGATCACCCACGATCTGGGCGTCGCCCGGCTGATGTCGGACCGCATCTTCGTCATGAAGGACGGCCGCTTCGTCGAAGGCGGCGACGCTGAAGCGCTGCTGGGGAATCCGCGCAGCGCCTACACCAAGCGACTTCTCGACGCCGTGCCCCGCTTGGATGCCCATTCGATCACGGAGGTTCCGGCATGACCCAGCCCCTGCTGCAGATCGACGACCTCGTGGTCGAATACCCGGTCGCCGGCGGCGTCTTCCGCGCATTGAACTCGGTGAGCCTGGCCGTGGAGAAGGGATCGTGTCTGGCCGTGGTCGGCGAATCCGGCTGTGGCAAATCCACCTTGGCCAAGGCCGTCGTCCGGTTGCTGCGTCCGACGTCGGGCCGGATCGTCTTCGACGGTACCGACATCGCCGGCCTGTCCGAGCGCACGCTCCGCCCCTTCCGCTCCCGGATCCAGATGGTGTTCCAGGACCCGTACGGCTCGTTGGACCCGCACCTGAGTGCCGTCGACATCGTCGCCGAACCGCTGCGCCTCCGGGGGGTGCGCAGCAGCCGGGACCGCCAGGCTCGCGCCGCCGAACTCATCGACCGTGTCGGGCTGCCCACCAGCGCGTTGCACCGCAAGCCCGCGGAGTTCTCCGGCGGTCAGCGGCAGCGCATCGGCATCGCGCGTGCCCTGGCCAGCGAACCCGATCTGCTGGTCTGCGACGAGGCCACCAGTGCGCTCGACGTGTCGGTGCAGGCCCAGGTGCTCGACCTGCTGCGCGAAATCCGTTGCGAGACCGGGCTGACCTATGTGTTCATCTCCCACAACCTGGGCGTGGTTCGGGAGATCAGCGACACCATCGTGGTGATGAAGTCCGGCAACATCGTCGAATGTGGCTCGACGGACACCGTTCTCGCCAGTCCCGCCGAGCCGTACACCAAGGCTCTGCGCGCCGCCGCGCTCGACCCCACCACGATGGTCGGGATCAAACCTCGCAACGTGGTCGCGCGCCTCGACCCCACCGCCACCCAAGGAGCCGCCTGATGCCCGCCCTCGATCTCACCCGCCCCGTCCTGGGCACCATGACCTTCGGTGACACCGTGTCGGCCGAACTCGCCGCAGAGATGCTGGACGTGGCGCTGGCGGCGGGCATCACCCACATCGACACGGCCAATGCCTACGCGGCGGGGCTGACCGAGGAGATCCTGGCGGGCCTGTTGCGGGGCCGGCGTGACCAGGTCACCGTGGCGACCAAGGCGGGCATGCCCCATCCGGACGCCGGCGACGACGCGCCGCTGTCCGCGCGCGCCGTGCGGGCGAGTCTCGACGGCAGCCTGCGCCGTCTCGGCATCGATCGGGTGGACCTGTTCTACCTGCATCAGCCCGACCGCCGCACGCCGCTGCGCGAGACGCTGCAGACGGTCGCGGATCTGGTGGGCGAGGGCAAGGTGGGCGCCCTGGGCGTCTCCAACTACGCCGCGTGGCAGATCGCGGAGATCAACCACCTCGCCGACGAGGTCGGGGCGCCCCGGCCCGTCGTGGCGCAGCAGGTGTACAACCTGCTCGCGCGGCGTATCGAGGACGAATACGCCGAGTTCGCGGCGACGACCGGGCTGGTCACGATGGTGTACAACCCGCTCGGCGGCGGTTTGCTCACCGGGCGGCACACCTTTGATGCCGACCCGTCCGAAGGGCGGTTCGGGGATTCGCGCCTGGCCACGATGTACCGCGAACGCTATTGGAATGCATCGATTTTCGAAGCGATCAGCCAGCTGTCGACCCTCGCCGAGAAGGCGGGCATCCCGATGTCGGAGCTGGCTCTGCGGTGGCTGGTGAGTAAGCCCGCGTCGGGTCCGATCCTGCTGGGTGCGTCGAAGGTCAGCCATCTGGAGGCCAACATCGCGGCCATCGCGGCGGGTCCGCTCGACGACGATCTGGTCGCGGCGTGTGATGACGTCGGCGCTCCGCTGCGTGGCGCCATGCCGAACTACAACCGCTAGGAGACCCATGACTGCGCGTGACTTCACCGCCCGACTGCGCCGCAGGGAGCGTGTGATCGGCTACTGGTCAGTGCTCGACAGCCCCGTGTCCACCGAATGGCTGGCCCATGTCGGCTACGACTACCTGGCGCTGGACATGCAGCACGGACTGATCGGCTACTCAGGCATGGTGGCCGGCCTGACCGCGATCGATGCCGCGCACGGACCGGCCGGCGTGGTGCGCGTCGAAGCCAACGATCCGACTCCGATCGGACGGGCTCTCGACGCCGGTGCTGCGGCCGTCATCGTCCCGCTCATCGACACCGCTGCCGATGCCGCCCGCGCGGTGAGCGCGGGAACGTACCCACCGGCCGGCATCCGCTCCTACGGGCCGATGCGGTCACAGCTTCGGATCGGGCCCGTCCCCGCCGCCGCCAACGCGGAGACCGCGGTGCTTGCGATGATCGAGACGCCGCTGGGCCTTCAGAATGTCGAAAGCATCTGTGCGGCAGACGGTCTCGCGGGCGTGTACGTGGGCCCGTCGGACTTGCGGTTGGCGGTCGGTGGTGCGCATCCGCAGGACCCCGCCGTCGACGACGAGTTCGAGGCCGCGCTCGTGCGCATCAAGGCTGCAGCAGAGGCGCACGGCATCGCCGCGGGCATCCACACCCCCGACGGAGCGAGCGCCGCGCGACGGCTCGCCGAGGGGTTCACGTTCGCGTCGGTCGCGTCGGACCTGACACACCTCAAGCAGGTCGCCGCTGCTCACCTCAAAGCGGCGAACGAAGGCCTCTGAGCGAGTCAGGGCAGCCGACGCTTCGTCAACGCGCCCTCGGTCAGATCGCGGCGCACCTGGTCGATCATCGACCGCGCGCGAAGCGGCGGGCTGCTCGAATGTGACTGCAGCGCAACGCCGGCGATGAGGTCTGCCAGTGCTCCCACTGATGACCACCGCGGTTCCCAGCCCAGTTCGGTTCGGGCGCGGGAGCAATCGAGCAGCGGGACACTGAACGCCAGATCCAACCACCCGCGGTCGATCGGTTGCAGCCCGACCCGCCACGTGAGATCGGCGAGCGTACCGAGCACGCGGGACGGCACGTGAAGCTGGAAGGAGCCCAACACCTGCGCCACCTCGGCGCGGGTGATCGGCGGGTCGGCGGCCAGGTTGAACGCGCCGGTGGCACGCCGTTCGAGTGTGCGCAGGATCGCGGCGGCGACATCGTCGGCGTGGATCAGCGGGATGCACAGTCGGCGATCCAGGGGCAGCACCGGAAGCAACGGCACGGCGATCATCGGCACCCACCCCGGCAGCGCATAGCGCATCAACCCGCTGGCCGCTGCCCGCTGAACGATGAAACCCGGTCGCATGCGGGCGATCCGGATACCGTCCGAGCCGTGCTCGCGCTCGTAGTCGTTGAGCAGCTCCTCGGCAGCGGACTTGTCCCGGCTGTACGGCGAGGACGGAATACCCGACGTGACCCAGGATTCGTCGACGCGCCGGGTGTACCGCCCTGCGGCGTAGGTGCCGACAGACGACATGTGGATCAGGTGCGGGACCGCCACCTGATGGGCCGCCTGCAACACGGCCAGGGTTCCTCCGACGCCCAGCCGCGTCAGATACTCGGTGTTGCGGGTCGGCTGGAACCCCCACGCGAGGTGCACGATGGCGTCGGCGCCTTTGACGATCGGCATCAGGCGTTGCGCCGCATCGGGTTCGGTGAGATCCAGTTCCTGCCAATCGACGTCCCGATAGACGCCGTCGGCGTCGGGTGGACGCCGCACGACGCCGACGATGTCCCACTC
The DNA here is from genome assembly GCF_022348085.1 of Mycobacterium sp. PSTR-4-N. Lineage (GTDB taxonomy): Bacteria > Actinomycetota > Actinomycetes > Mycobacteriales > Mycobacteriaceae > Mycobacterium. The sequence continues at coordinate 44,702 of NZ_JAKRFN010000028.1, forward strand.
CGGTGCCTCGTCGGCGAAGCGGCGCAGCAGCGCTGTGCCGACGTTGCCGGATGCGCCGGTGATGACGACGCGCATCGCGTCAGGCCGTCGCCGCGGGACTGTCCGGCACCGGCAGCGAATCGGCGCTCGCCGACGACCGTGCCCGGTCCCGCCGGCGCGCGATGATCAGTGCGCCGGTCAGCAGCGTCGCAGTGAGCAGCGTGGGCACGAACAGGAATTGCGCCAGCGCGACCCTACGTTGGATTTTCAGCCCCGTGCGGGCCGCGGACCGGGTCTTGCTGGTGACGCTCATCTCTGCCTCCGCTTCGTGAGTGTGCGTCGGCCATACCCGGGTCATCGGTCTCGCAAACGCCGTCACCGGACTCCTGCGGGTGGAACGTGACATCGACGCGTTGGAAACCTTTGGCCTGCTGAGCTTCCGCCTGTCCGGCGTACATCTTGCGGTCCGCCTCGGTCAGCTCGACGTTGTCCGTGAACGGGGTCAGCAGGGCGCGCGGGTGCAACTGATCGACGCGCACCGCGTTGATCTCTGCGCAGATCAACAGCGTCGTCGACACCAGGTACAGGAACGCGAGCAGGCCGAGCACGATGGCGAACACGCTGTTGGTCGCGCTGGCCGAGCTCAGCACGTGCGCGACGTAGGCGGCGCCGAACCATTGCAGCAGCTGCCAGAGCACCGCGGCAGTGATCGCCCCGGGCAGCACATCGCGATAGCTCAACGGCCGCACGGTGGTGACCCGGAACGCGGCGACGATGACCGCCGTGTTCAGCGCCAGCGACGCGAGCACCACCCCGGTGGTGCCCAGGAAGCCCAGACCGGCCCAGGCCCGGCCGACAGCGGTCAGCACGGTCGTCGCGATGACCGCCGAGCCCAGCACGAACAGCAGCAGCAGGCTGTACAGACGCGCCCGAATCGGGTCCGGGCGGGTGTACCGCGGTACGGCCCACACGATGTTCATCGCGTTCTGCAGCGCGTTGCCGACGCCGAGCCCGCCGTACAGGGCGCCCGCGATACCGATGATCACCGCGGTGGTGCCGCCGCTGAGCGCCTCAGGTTGGCTGAGCTGGTCACTGATGACCGGGAACTGGTCGATGGCGGCGTTGACGATCTGCTCGCGCCACTCCGGTCGGCCGGAGAGCACCACGCCCAGCACCGTGGTCAGGAGCAGGAGCAGGGGAAACAGCGAGACGAAGGCGTAGTAGGTGATGAGGGCGGCGAGGTAGCCGGCCTGATCGTCGACGTACTTGTAGACGACGGCGATCGTGAACCCGGCCGCTCGGCTGCGTTGTTGCAGGCGATCCAGCCACTTGACCATCGTGTGACCTCCCACGCCTTCACGGCCCTGCGCCGCTGCGGGGATACCCGCTCACCTGCTGATTCACTCCCGCCGTCCGCGCGAGCGGCGCAGCCTGCGGCCGCGGCGGCGCAGCTCGTTCTCGCTGGTGATGTTCTTCTCGATCGCGGTGGTGTCGCGCAGGGGCAGCTGAAGGTCGTCCTCGGCCCTCATACCCGCCTGCAATTGACGACCACGCTCGAGCTCGGAATCGACCTCGGCGCCGAACAGCAGAGCGAGGTTGGTCAGCCACAGCCACAGCAGGAACACGATGACACCCGCCAGCGTGCCGAAGGTCTTGTTGTAGCTGCCGAAGTTCGCGACATACAGGCCGAACAGCAGCGACGCGACGATCCAGGTCAGGATCGCGATCGCCGCTCCGACGCTGATCCAGCGGAATTTCGGCTGCTTGACGTTGGGGCCGGTGTAGTAGAGCGTCGCGACGCCCATGACGATGAGCACCAACAGAACGGGCCACCGCGCGACGTTCCAGATCGCCAGTCCGGTTTCTCCGATGCCCAGCCGGGCACCGACGACTTCTGCGACGGGTCCGCTGAGTGCGAGAAGGAAGGCGGCGACGGCCACGACGATCAGTCCGGCGAGGGTCAGCCCGAGCTGCTGCAGACGCAGCTTCCACGCCGGCCGGCCTTCCTCCACCTCGTAGATGCGGTTCATCGCGCGGCCGAACGCGCCGACGTATCCGGATGCCGACCACAGCGCACCGAGAAGGCCGGCGACCAACGTGAACCCGGCCGAGGGTGCGTTGACCAGTTGATCGAGCGGTTGACGCAACACGTCGACCGCAGCGCCGGGACTGACGTCGTCGACGATCCCGAGGATGGTGTCGGCGGTGCGCTCACCCTGGCCGAACACCCCCAGCAGCGACATCACCACCAGCAGCGCGGGGAACAGCGACAGCACCGCGTAGTAGGTGAGGGCCGCGGCGAGATCCATGCACTGGTCGCGGGTGAACTCGCCGACGGTCTGCCGCAGCACGTACCGCAGCGACGGCCGTGTCAGTTCGGTCGGTGACTCCGGCTTGCTGGGGTCGTCGGGGGCGGGGCGGGTGTCGTCGTCGGGCGGCGGCGTGCGGTCGACGGCCGGCGCTACCGGGCGTGGCGGGTGTGCCGGGCGCGACGACCGCGTCAGCGCACCGGTCGCCAGCCCTGCCAGAAACGCTCCGGCCAGCGCCACGGGGCTGCGTCGCGATCTGGGAGCCTGGACCTGATGCTGCATGGGCCGTTAGTGCCCCGCCCTCTGTGCCCGCAAACGCTTGCGGCAGCCGTCAGAAGGCGTAGCGGATGCGACACTCCGGAAGGGTCGCGCCGATCAGGTCGGTCAACTGGTTCACCCACCGGCCTTTCCACCCTGACTTGTAGCGCACGTTCCACTGGCCGCTCTCGCTGCGTTTGACCTGCTGCAGATCCGGGCGCCACAGCAGCTCCTCGCCGCGGGGATGCCAGCCGAGGTTGACGTCGTGCAGGCCTTCGTTGTGCGTCAGGAAGATGATCTCGGCCGCCAGCTGGCCGCGGGTGCGTGCGCTGGTGCCGTCCGCCACCTGCGTCAGCAGTTCGGCCCAGTCGGCCAACCAGTTCTCGTGCACGATGACCGGACTGAAGTTCAGGTGTACCTCGTAGCCGGCGTCGACGAAGTCGTCGAGCGCGGCGATGCGGTCGGCGATCTTCGACGTGCGGACGTCGACGATGCGTGATGTGTCGGACGGCATCAGGCTGAATCGGATGCGGGTGCCGCCGCGTGGGTCGTAGGTCAGCAGTTCGGGGTTGACCAGCTTCGTGGCGAAACTCGCTTTGGCGTTCGGCAGGCGCGCGAACAGGTCGACGAGGTCGCGCACGTTGTCCGAGACCATCGCGTCGACCGAGCAGTCGCTGTTCTCCCCGATGTCGTACACCCAGTCGACCGGATCGCATTGATTGGGAACGGTTTTGGTGCCCTGGCGACGTGCGTGCCGTTCGAGGTAGCCGGTGATCTTCTCGATGTTGGCGAACACGGTGATCGGATTGGCGTAACCCTTGCGCCGCGGCACGTAGCAGTACGAGCAGGCCATCGCGCAGCCGTTGGACGTCGACGGTGCGATCCAATCGCTGGAGCGCTCGTTGCGACGCGCGCTCAAGCTCTTCTTCTCGCCCAGCACCAGCACTTCCCGCTTGTTGCGCACCCAGTCCTCGACATTTCCCTCGTTGCCGTACAGGCCGGGAATCGCCTGGTGCGAGAGGACCTCGATGCGTTCGGCGTCGGGATGGCGGTCGAGTACCTGGCGGGCGCGGGGGAAGCGTTCGATGTCGGGCTCGTGGAAAATCCGTCTGACGTCGAGCAGCCGGCCGGCGAGGGGTTCGGGGGTCCGGCGGTTCACCGACAGACAACGACCATCGGGACGCGCGGGTTCCTGGTTTGTCGGGTAACGCAGCGGGCACTCAAACGCACATGACGGAACCGAAGACCGAACCCTCCACCGGGGAGTTGTTGGGTCAACTGTCTGCTCAGACGTCGCGGCTCATCCGCGACGAGTTGCGGTTGGCGCAGAAGGAAATGCAGGAGTCGGCCAAGCATGCCGGCAAGGGCGCCGGTCTGGCCGGTGCGGCCGGGCTGCTCGCAGTCCTCGGCCTGGCCACGTTGATCGCCGCGGCGGTGGCCGCGCTGTCTCTGGTGCTGCCGGTGTGGGCCGCGGCGGTGATCGTGGCCGTGGTGGTGTTCGCCGTGGCAGGCGTGGCCGCGCTCATCGGCAAGAAGCAGGTCGACAAGGTGCCGCCGCCGGCAGCCGTCGCGGTGGACAGCGTCAAGACGGACATCACCGAGTTGAAGGCCCACACGGAAGGCGCTCGCCATGGCAGCACAGCCTGATCAGCGGCCCGAGCCGGGCCCCGATGCGGGAATCGGCGAGATCGAGGCCGACATCGAGCGCACCCGCGCCGAACTCGGGGAGACCGTCGGTGCGCTGACCGACAAGCTGGACGTCAAAGGGCGCGCTCAGCAGAAGGTCGCGGACACCAAGGAGTCGGTGGCACAACGCAGCCACGATGCCGTCGACACCGTCAGGGCGAAGCCTGCCCTCCCGGTCGGGGCGATGGTCGCGATCGTGGCGACGGTCGGCGTTCTGATCTGGTTGCGGCGCCGCAACTGACGGATCACTCCTTCTCGGTCAACTCCGGCGAGTTCTCCCGCGTGGCCATGCCGCCTTCCTTGCCGTGATCGGCAGGTCCCGGCCGGTCTTTGTCGTCTGCGTGCTCGTCGTGCTCTTTGGTCATCACGTCCCCTCCTGACCGTCCCAGGCTATCGGCCGGGCGTACGCTGACCCTCCGTGATCGACATCGCGCTGAGCGACATGCGGGACTGGTTCGGCTTCGGCGTGGCGGGCAATTTCGCCGGACATCTCGAGCAGGCCGGCGAAGCCGTGGACTTCGTCAACGTGGCCAGCGAGGGTGAGGCGCCCAAGGGCATCTTCCCTTGGTACGCGCCGGGCTCCGACACCTTCCTCGGCGAGTTCCCGCTCTCCAACGACGAGACCCGCCTGCCCCCCGAAAGCCCCGAATTCTCAGGCCCACTCAACCTGCAGATCGAGCCCGAGGTCGGGCTGGCCTGCCGGGTGGTGTGGCGGGGCGACACCGTGGTCACGCTGCAGCCGTTCGCGCTCGGGGCGTTCAACGACTGCTCGATCCGCCGGCCCGGCGCCAAGAAGATCAGCCACAAGAAGAACTGGGGATCCGCGTCCAAGGGGGTGTCCCGCTCGTTCTTCGAGATCAGCGATCTCACCCCGGACGGGCCGACCGCGACGCTGCGCTTGGTCTGTCTGCTCCACTCCGATGGCGAGGAGCACACCTATGGCGTCGACAGCCCGGTGATCGGCTACTCCTACTACGGCGAGGTGCTGCTCGACTGGATCGTCGAACGGCTCGCCAACCAGAAGGGGTCCGACGACACCCCGCTCGAGGACGTCGGCGCTCTGATGGTGGCCAGCGGGCACCCCGAGAACGTGCTGATCGGGATCGGGGCCACCCGCTACACCGAGCTCGGCGAGAGCACGTTCCTCAAGTCCGGCGACGACGCCATCGTGCGCGTCTACGACACCGCCGACGACGCAGCGGCCGAGCTGCGCCAGACCGTGCGGTAAGGAGCGCCTCGAGCGGTCCACATCACACCCGGGGTCGGGCCCGGAATTTTTCGCGCGGTCAGCGGCATTCATCCAAGTGTCGTCATCGGGGCGGCCACGACGGAGGAGACCGAGATGACCGATCAGCACACCGTTCGACGGGCTCTCCTCCTGGGCGGTATCGGCGCGGTCGCGGCCGCCGGACTCATCGGTCCCGGCGCAGCGAATGCACATGCCGCCGAATCCTGCTCCGACGTCGCAGTGGTCTTTGCGCGCGGTACCGCGGAGCCGGCCGGGCTCGGTCGGGTCGGGCAGGCGTTCGTCGACGATCTGCGCGCAGAGCTGGGCGGGCGCAGCGTCACTGCGGCGCCGGTGAACTATCCGGCTTCCTACGACTTTCTGCAGTCCGCCCCTGCCGGCGCTAATGATGCCAGTGCCCAGATCCAGGCCACCGCCGCCCGCTGTCCCGATACCCGCATCGTGGTGGGCGGGTATTCGCAGGGCGCGGCGGTGGTGGACCTGATCGCCGGCGATCCCGCGGCCACCTTCGGTTTCGGGCGACCGATGCCGGCCACCGTCGCAGACCACGTCGCGGCCGTCGCGGTGTTCGGCAACCCCGCGGGGCACATCGGCCGAAGCCTCACGACCTCGAGTCCCCTCTACGGTGCCAAGACCATCGACCTGTGCAACGGTGCAGACCCGGTGTGCTCCGCCGGTGATGATCGGGCCGCGCACAGCAACTACGTGCAGGCCGGCTTGGTCTCGCAGGCAGCCGATTTCGCCGCCGGACGAGTGAAGGCCCCGGCGCCGGCCGGCGTGCTGGTCGACACCGCCGGCACCGTCGGCTGACGATTCAGCCCGCCCAGTGTCCGCGGCGTGCCACAGTGCAGTGTGCACACGAGCGTCGCGGTCATCGGAGCCGGACCCGGCGGTCTGGTCGCGGCGCGTTGGCTCGCCGCCGAGGGCTTCGACGTTCACCTCTTCGAGAAGGGGCAGCAGCTGGGTGGCCAGTGGACGGGAACGCCCGGCACCAGCGGTGTCTGGCCGCAGCTGTACACCAACACCAGCCGTGTCCTGACCGCGTTCAGCGACCTCCCTCATGACGGGACCGAGACGTTCATGGCGGCTCCCGAGATCCTGCGGTATCTGCGCCGCTACGCTGACATGTTCTCACTGGTCGAACGAATCCGGTTGCGCACCAAAGTCACTCGCGTCAGCCGTGACGGTGACCGGTGGTCCGTCGAGACAGCGGACGGCGCCGAGGAATTCGACCGGGTCGTGATCGCGAGTGGGCGTTTCCAGACACCCGCGCTGCCGACGGTGCCGGGCCTGTCGACCTTCAGCGGGCCGGCGGGAGTGCGGTCCACGTTCGACTACCGCAGCGTCGAACCCTACCGAGGTAAGCGCGTTCTGGTCGCGGGCTGCGCTGTCAGCGCTCTCGAGGTCGCCACTGAGCTCGTCCATGGCGGCGCCGCCGCGGTGACGGTGACGCAGCGCCGACAGCGCTACGTACTGCCGAAATTCGCCGCCGGGGTGCCGTCCGACCACCGCATCTTCACCCGGTACGGCGCCCTGGCCGCCGAACGTCTTCCCGTGGCCGAAGTCGATCGTCAGCTCAAGGCGATCGTCACCGCCGCCGGTGGCAGTCCCGAACAGTACGGGGCTCCCGCGCCCGATCCGTCGCTGTTCGCCGCCGGGGTCACCCTCAGTCAGCACTATCTGCCGCTGGTCGCCGAGGGACGCATCGGCATCCGGCCATGGCTTCAGACGGTGTCCGGTCCCGACGTCACGTTCGCCGATGGGGCGACCGAGCAGTTCGACGGGATCCTGTTCGGCACCGGCTTCCGGCTGGATCTGCCCTTCCTCGCCGACGAGATCCGCACGACCCTCGGTGTCGACGACGTGCATCTGGAGGCCGATCGCTACACCTTCCATCCCGATCTGCCAGGGTTGGCGTTCGTCGGGATGTGGGACCAGTCCGGTGGCTACTTCGTGCCCCTGGAGCTGCAGGCCCGGTGGTTGGCCTACACCTGGTCGGGTCGTCTACCGGCCGACGTCGCGCAGCAGCGCGCGGCCGTCGATGCCTACCGGACCCGCCGCGGCCTGCCGCAGAAGACACGAATGAACATCGCCGCCATCGGTTTCGCGCGCGCTGCGGGCTGCGAACCGCAGCTCGATCGCTGGCCGGACCTCCGGCGTGCCCTGCTGTTCGGGCCGCTCGCACCGAGCTGCTTTCGGTTGGACGGACCGGACGCCTTGCCCGGCGCCGCCGCGCAATTCGTCCGTGACGCAGCGGCGTTCGGAGCGATCACCTCGCCCGACTTCACCGATCGCGAACAGGTCGACTGGGATCTGCTGCAGAAATACTGAACACAACCTGCTTCCCATTAGCATTGCTGAGGTGGAGCAGGTGGACACCGGTCAGCTGGCTGCCCTGGCGGCGGTCGTCGAGTTCGGCAGCTTCGACGCGGCCGCCGCCCACCTGCATGTCACGCCGTCGGCGATCAGCCAGCGGATCAAGGCCCTCGAACAGCGCACCGGTCAGGTCCTCGTGATCCGCGAAAAACCCTGTGTGGCAACACCGGCAGGTGCGCCGCTTCTTCGGCTGGCAGCCCAGACCGCGTTGCTGCAGGCCGAGGCGCTGGCGGAGATGCGCGGCGGATCGGCCGAGACGATGCGTGTCTCGCTGGCAGTCAACGCCGACTCGATGGCGACCTGGTTCACCGGTGTCTTCGTCCGGCTCACCGACGCGCTGCTCGACGTCCGCATCGAGGATCAGGATCTGTCCGCACGTCTGCTCCGCGAGGGTGTGGTGATGGGCGCGGTGACCACGGAGAGCGCCGCGGTGCCAGGGTGCCGCGTCGAACCTCTCGGCATCATGCGCTACCGACCGGTGGCCACCCGTGCGTTCGTCGAACGGCACCTGCCGGACGGGTTCACCGCCGCGGCCGCGGCGCAGGCACCGTCGCTGGCGTGGAACCGGGACGATGCGCTGCAGGACCAACTCGTCAGGCAGGTGTTCGGCGCGGATGTGCGCCGCCCCGTGCATTACGTGGCGACCGCAGCGGGGTTCGGAGCCGCCGTGCACGCCGGGCTGGGTTGGGGCATGTATCCCGAGCAATTGATCGACGCGTCCTTCGTGCAGTTCAGCGACCAGCATCTCGACGTCCCGCTGTACTGGCAGTGCTGGAAGCTCGACAGCGCCACAGTCGCTCTGGTGACCGACGCGGTGAAGTCGGCGGCGACGGGCCTGCTGCCGCCCCGGTGAGGCCGGCCGGGGACAATCATCGCCATGGATGCGCGGGTTCGGGTTCGGATCCTCGGCGTCGGGATGGGGCCCTCCCAGGTGACGTCCGAGGTCGCCGCTGCGCTGAGGTCGGTCGACTACGTGCTCGCGGCCGACAAGGCCGGCCCCGAGGCCGACCCCCTGCTCGACCTGCGCCGGGCGATCGTCGACGCGTTTCCCGGACCGGACGGCCCCGCCGAGGTGATCGCGATCAGCGATCCGCCGCGCGATCGCTCGGCCGGGCTGAGTGCCGGGCAGTACGAAGCCGCGGTCGCGGACTGGCACGCGGCGCGCGCCGCACGCTACGCGGAGGTCCTACGGAGCCGCGGCGGGACGGCCGCATTCCTGGTGTGGGGCGATCCGTCGCTGTACGACTCCACCATCCGCATCGTCGAGCACGTGCGGGGACTCGGCGTCGAGCTCGACTACGACGTGCTGCCCGGCGTGAGCGCTCCGGCCTTGCTGGCGGCGCGGCACCGTATGGTGCTGCACGAGGTCGGACGGTCCGTGCACATCACCACCGGTCGGCGCCTGCAGGAGGCGGTCGCCGCGGGACTCGACAACATCGTCGCCATGCTCAACCCGCCGCCACACCGCCTCGATCTCACCGGGCTCGACGACTGGACCATCTGGTGGGGCGCCAATCTCGGCGCACCGGGGGAGCAGCTGCTGACCGGCCGGCTCGGTGATGTCGCACCGCTGCTGTCCGACGCGCGTGCTGCCGCAGCGGACATCGATGGGTGGGTGATGGACCTGTTCCTGCTGAGGCGCTCCTGATGGCCGGTCTTCTGATCGCCGGCACCACCAGCGATGCGGGCAAGACGCTGGTCACCACCGGGCTGTGCCGGGCGCTCGCGCGCCGCGGCATCCGCGTCGCCCCGTACAAGGCGCAGAACATGTCGAACAACTCCATGGTCGCCGACGGATGTGTCGAAATCGGCCGCGCGCAATGGATTCAAGCGCTGGCGGCCGGCGTCAGGCCCGAGCCGGCGATGAACCCGGTGCTGCTCAAACCGGGCAGTGACCGTCGCAGCCATGTCGTGCTGATGGGCCGGCCGTGGGGCGAGGTGTCGTCGGCGGATTGGCTCCACGGGCGGCGGGCACTGGCCACCGCCGCCCATGCCGCGTACGACGATCTGGCGTCCCGCTATGACGTCATCATCGCCGAGGGCGCCGGCAGCCCCACCGAGATCAATTTGCGCGCAGGCGATTACGTCAACATGGGGCTGGCCCGCCACGGCGGACTGGCCACCGTGGTGGTCGGCGACATCGACCGAGGCGGGGTGTTCGCCGCGTTCCTCGGCACTGTCGCATTCCTGTCGCGTGAGGATCAGGCCCTGGTCGCAGGGTTCGTCGTGAACAAATTCCGCGGCGACCTGGCATTGCTGAGACCCGGCCTCGACTCGCTCGAGAACAGCACGGGAAGAACGGTGTTCGGAACACTGCCGTGGCAACCCGACGTCTGGCTGGACTCCGAGGACGCGCTGGACCTGACGACGGTTCGACGGCCCAGGGCGGGGGCCCGCCGGGTGGCCGTGGTCCGGCTGCCGCGAATCAGCAACTTCACCGACGTCGACGCGCTGCGACTGGAGCCCGAGCTCGACGTGGTGTTCGCCTCGCACCCCAGCGCCCTGGCCGACGCCGACCTGATCGTGCTACCCGGCACCAGATCCACGATCGCCGACATGGCGTGGCTGCGCTCGCGCGGACTGGCCGACGCCATCATCGCCCACGCGGCGACCGGCCGCCCGCTGCTGGGCATCTGCGGCGGATTCCAGATGCTCGGCCGGGTAGTGCGCGACCCCGCGGGTGTCGAGGGCGAAGCGACCGAGGTGCCCGGTCTGGGACTGCTCGACGTGGAGACCGACTTCGTGGCCGAGAAGACACTGCGGCTACCGCACGGAACCTGGCTCGGCACAGCGGCATCAGGCTACGAGATCCACCACGGACGGGTCACGGTGTCCGACGCCGCGCACGATTTCCTCGCGGGTGCACGCCGCGGCGCAGTCTTCGGCACGATGTGGCACGGCGCCCTCGAAGGCGACGCACTGCGCAGCCGGTTCCTCCACGAGACGTTGGGGATCGCGCCGTCGGGGGTCTCGTTCGCCGCGGCGCGGGAGAGCCGGTTGGATCGTCTCGGAGACCTCGTCGAGGAGCATCTCGACGTCGATGCCCTTCTCGATCTGGCGCAGCGAGGCGCGCCGGCCGACCTGCCGTTCCTGCCGCCGGGGGCGCCGTGAGAATCCTGCTGCTCGGGGGCACCGCCGAAGCTCGGGCCCTGGCCGACATCCTCACCGCCACCGACGATGTCACCACCTCCCTGGCTGGCCGCGTCGCGGATCCCCGGCTACCGGTCGGGGAGGTGCGCATCGGAGGCTTCGGCGGCATCGACGGCTTGCGTTCTGCGCTGGCACATTTCGATGCCGTCGTGGATGCCACACACCCCTTCGCCAAGACCATCTCAGCGAACGCGGCCGTGGCCTGCGCGCAGGGCGGCGTACCGCTGCTGAGGTTCGAGAGGCCGGGTTGGGCCGACCGCACGCGCGACTCCTGGCACTGGACGGACTCCCACGACGAGGCCGCGGCGGCGGCCGCCCGGCTGGGGAGGCGGCCGTTCCTCACCGTGGGCCGGCAGGAACTCGCCCGCTTCGTCCCCGCGCTGCGCGAGCACGCCACGCTCGCCCGCGTGGTGCAGGCCCCCGATGACATGCTGCCGCCGAACTGGCACCTGGTCCTGAGCCGCGGCCCGTACGCGCTGGCCAGCGAACTGGAGCTGATGCGCAACCATGCCGCCGACGTGCTGATCACCAAGGATTCCGGTGGCGAGTTCACCTGGCCCAAAATGGAAGCCGCAGAGCAGCTCGGCGTCCCGGTCGTCATCGTCGCTCGCCCGGCGCGCGCGGTCGACGTGCCCACCGTCTCGGACATCACTGACGCCGTCGCCTGGGTACGCGCGCTCTCTACGATGAACCGGTGAGGATCCTCGTCACCGGCGGTGTCCGCTCGGGCAAATCGCGACACGCCGAGGAGCTGGTCGCCGACGCCGGTGCGGTGACCTACATCGCGCCGGGCCGGCCCGCCGACGGCAGCGACCCTGACTGGGATGCGCGCGTGCACGCGCATCGCGCCCGCCGGCCCCCGCATTGGTCCACCGTCGAAACCTCCGACCCCGTCAGCGTTCTCGACGACGAGGAAGGCCCCGTGCTGCTCGACTGCCTGAGCACGTGGGTGGTCGCCGTCGTCGACGAGGCCCGATTGTGGGAAGTGGAATCGGCCAGGGTGCATGACGTCGTCGGCGCCCGCACCGACGCGCTGTGCGAGGCGCTGCAGCGCGTCCCCCATGCGGTGGTGGTGACGAACGAGGTCGGCCTCGGCGTGGTGCCCGCGCATCGCTCGGGCGTGCTGTTCCGGGACCTGCTGGGCATGGTCAACCAGCGCGTCGCGGCCGTGTGCGACGAGGTGCACCTGGTGATCGCGGGCCGCGTGCTTCGCCTCTAGATCACCGCGCCCGGTAACGCTCCTCGTGCACCACCGATTTCAGGGAGCTGCGGGCCCGCCAGCCGAAGCGTTCCAGATCGGGCACCTCGGGTACGTCCGCGACCGACCCGACGCACAGCCAGGCCACCGGCCGCACATGGGCGGGCATACCGACCAGGGTCCGCAGGAAGTGCTCGCGATAGAACGACACCCAGCCGACGCCGAGACCCTCGACGGTCGCTGCGAGCCAGAGGTTCTGGATCGCGCACACCACGGAGTAGAGGCCGGCGTCGGAGATGGCGTGGCGGCCGAGGACCTGCGAACCGCCACGGGTGGGGTCGTAGCCGACCACGACACCGAGCCCCGATTCGCAGATCCCCTCGATCGTGATACGCGAAAACGTCTCCGCGCGTTCACCTGTCAGCGTCGACGCGAACACCTCGCGCTCGGTGGCGACATGATCGCGGAATGCGCGCAAGGTTTCTCGCGAGCGCACCAGCACGAAGTCCCACGGCTGGGTCATGCCGACCGACGGGGCGGCATGGGCGGCCAGCAGAACGCGTTCGAGGACATCGTCGGGCACCGGTGCGCCGGTGAACTCTCGGCGCGTGTCGCGGCGCCGGCGGATCACGTCGTAGAGATCGCTCACGGTCGGATCGACCGATCACGCGCGGGGTCGTAGAGGTGACTTTCGCCGGCGCACGGATCGGCCCGGTCGGCCAGTGCGCGGCCGACGAGAATGACTGCGGCGTAGCGGAATCCGGCGTCCTGCACGGCGTCGGCGATGTCGGACACCGTGCCGGACAGCACGACCTCCTGCGGTTGCGAGGCCCGGTACACGACGACGACGGGGCAGTCCGGTCCGTAGTCGGGCGCCAGTTCGGCCATCAGCTCGCGGATGCGGGTGACGGCCAGGTGCAACACCAGCGTGGCACGGGTGGCGGCGAACGCGGCCAGCGATTCGGTCTCGGGCATCGCGGTGGACCGCTGCTGGGTGCGGGTCAACACCACCGACTGCGCGACCAGGGGCACGGTGAGCTCCCGCCCGACGCGTGCGGCGGCGGCCGCGTACGCGGGGACACCGGGGGTCACCGCCCAGGGCACGTCGGCCGCGTCGAGTCGGCGGGTCTGTTCGGACAGCGCGGAGTACACCGACGGGTCGCCCGACACGAGCCGCACCACGCGGCGACCGTCCCGATACGCGGTGACGATGCGCTCGCCGATCTCGTCGAGGTCCAGATCGGCGGTGTCGGCGAGGTCGGCCGCGGGCGAACAGTGCGCGAGGACTTCCGGATCGAGGTAGCTGCCCGGGTAGAGCACGACGTCGGCAACGGCCAGCATGCGCGTGGCCCGCACCGTCAGCAGATCGGCCGCACCCGGACCGGCGCCGACGAACTGCACAGTCCGGTCGTCATCCATCGACCCGAAGTGTAGGGCAGGGCGCGGGTGCCACCGGCTCCTCCAAGCCACCGACGCGTCCCGTCGCGCGCACCGCGAGTGGACTCAGCGCCGCGACGACGGCGAACAGGGTCGCCGCGACGACGGCACCGGCGGGGCCGTGCGCATCGGTTGCCGCGCCGGCCGCAGAGGTGCCCAACGCGGCACCGATCAGGGCACCGCTGTGCAGCCAGCCGAACGCCTCGGTGGCCACCTCGTCGTCGACGTCCTGCGACACCATGAAATACAGCGCCGACATCGCCGGCGCGAACCCCATGCCGGAGACGAACAGGGCACACATCTGCAGCGCCAACACGTGCGTGAGGCCGAACGACACGGTGCCCACCACCACGACAGAGAGCGCGGCGACGACGCCGCTCAGGCCCAGACGGCGGTGCCCGAAGGTCAGACCGCCGAGCACCGATCCGACGCTCGCGAGCGCGATGGCGACACCCGCGGTCAGACCGCCGTTGCCGAGCTCGGCGACCACCCCGACCTCCAGTGCGGTGAACGAGCCGACGAGCGCGCCCCCGGCGACCATGGCCAACAGCACGCTGCGGCGCATCAGCACGCGGCCACGAGCACGGCCGCGGGGGCGTGAGCGCGGGCGCAGGCCCCGCGCGCTGGCCAGGAACCAGGCGGTGCCCACGGCGGTGATCGCGGCGGAGGCGATCAGCGGCATCGCGGTGGAGACCAGTGTCGACAGAGCCATCGCCGCGACGGGGCCGATGACCCAGATGATTTCCTGAGCCGTGGTGTCCAAAGCGAAGAGCGCACGCACGCCATCGCGCGGCAACATCTGCGGGTACAGGGCACGGACCACGGGCATCAGGGGCGGCACCGACGCTCCGACCAGCAGGCCGAGCGCCATCAAGGGCGGTCCGGAGAACGTCGCGCCGGCGAGTCCGAGCATGCCGGCGCCGTTGACCGCGGCGCACGCCGCCAGCGTCGCCGTCGTTCGATCACCGCGGCCGGCGAGCCGCGAAGTCAGCGGCATGGCGATAGCTTCGCCGACGGTCAGGCAGGCGACCACCACGCCGGCGGTGGCGTAGGAGCCGGTGCGGTGTTCGACGTGCACCAGGATCGCCAAGGAGAGCATGCCGAGCGGCAGCCGTGCGAACAGCTGCGCGGCGGTGATGTTCGGTACGCGGGGGACGCGGAACAGTTCGCGGTAGATCCCCATGCCGGGGACTGTACCGTCCAGACGGTGCAGTAAACCACCGAGTTTTAGGCTGGGCCCATGTCCTCGCGGGATCGCATCCTCGATGCCTACGCAGTCCTGCTCGCCGAAGAGGGGGAGCGCTTCGCCACCATCGACGCGGTGGCGGCGCGGGCCGGGGTGTCCAAGGGCGGGGTGCTGTACCACTTCCCGTCGAAGGAACACCTCGCCGCCGCCGTGTGCGAACGGCTGGACACACTCGCTGCCGAGGATGCGCGCGAGATGCGCACCGCCGCGGAGGGACCGGCCCGCTACTACGTGAGCTCGTCCCACTACGCAGGCACTCCGCTCGACCGGATCCTGGTCGCCGCGTCGCGGCTGCGGCAGGCCGGGGACACCCGCGCCCGCGCCGCCATCGAATCTGCGGCGCAGGAGTGGTTGTCGATCCTGCACGAGGCGATCGGCGACCTCGACACGGCCCGAGCGGTCAAGCTGATCGGTGACGGCCTCTACTACAACGCGCTGCACCGGGCGCTCGGTGGGCAACCCGTCGCGTCCGCTGCGGACGAGGGACTGCTCGCGGTGATCGACCGGATGGTCGCGGCCGCCGCCGAGTCCTGATTCAGTCGAGTGCGAACCGTCCGGCGAATCCACGCAGGGGCAGGTCGGCGCTGGTCAGGATGCCCGGGGGAGCGGCGACGACGGCTGTGATGGCGTTGAGCGCGGGCATCCCGGTCACCGTCATGCCGATGGACGCGAAGTTGGCGGGGTCGGACAGGTCGACGCCCGGCTTGGGGAAGATCATGTGTTTGTTGTAGATACACGGATCACCCTTGATCTGAGTGATGTAGCAGCCCTTGATGTCCCAACTCGGGTCGGTGTGCGGTGTCATCTGCCATTCGAGATGCGTTTCGATGCGCGGGATTCCGTCGACCGTTCCGATGTAGGAGATGTAGCTGCCGCCCACCGAACCCTTCGGTAATCGGTACCACCCCAGATCGACGTCTTCGGTGCACGCTCCCAATTCGAACTCGAATCTGACCTCGTCGAGTTCCAGCCCGAAGCAGTCGGCCATCATGTAGACCGAGTCGGCGAACACCTCCGTGTACTTGCGCAGCTTGCCCGGGATGCTCGGATCGTCGACGGGTAGGCCGTAGCCCACCTCGATCCACGTCTCCTTGCTGTGATGGCATGACACGTCGACGGATTCGAGCGTGACGATGTTCTCGATCTCGGCCACATCGGCCGAGGCCACGACGCCGAGGATCTGGTTGAGGCCGGGGTTCATGCCGGTGCCGTAGAACGTCGATCCGCCCGCGCGACACGCTTCGGCGAGCAGGTCGGTCACCTTCTTGCCGGAGTGGTGGGGATGGTTGGTGTCGCGGTGATACCCGGTGATCCAATCCGCGGTGGTGACGATGTCGATGCCGGCCTCCAGCACCTGCACATAGAGATCCTCGTCGGGGAACACACCGTGGAAGGTCACGACATCCGGTGCGGCAGCGATGATCTCGTCGACCGTGCCGGTGGCGATGACGCCGTTGGGCGCCAACCCGGCGAGCTGACCGACGTCCTTGCCCACCTTCTCGGGCGAGTAGCAGTGCACGCCGATCAGTTCGAGATCCGGTTGGGTCGCGATGCGCTTGATCATTTCGGAGCCCACGTTGCCGGTGGCGACCTGGAAGACGCGTATCGGGGTGCTGTTCGTCATCTGCTGGTTCAGTCCTTCTGTCGAGCCGCGTTGACCTCGGCGGCGCTGCCGCCGATGCCGTCTGGGTAGAACTGGCGCGCCCACTCCCGGATCGCGGTGAAGCCCCGCATCTCCGAGGTGGCCAAAGCGGGTGGGTCCGAGTACCTCTGGTGCGACCAGATGTGGATGTCCTGCCTGAACTGGCGGATCACCTCGTTGCCGAACTGTTCGGCCTTCACACGCGCCTTCTCGGGATCGCGGGGCGGCCGCTTCGGCTTGCCGATGTAGGTCATGAAGCGGACGTCGGACGTGCGATCGTCGACCGGGGTGATGCAGGAGATCGTCCGGTTGTCGATCATGCCCCAGCTCTTGGTCACCGCGATGCCGAGGCCGCCGTTGATGGCTTGCACGCCGCTGGTGACGTCGTCGATCGTCTGCTGCTCGTCTCCGTCGAAGGTGATCGTGAAATCGACGTAGGACACCGGTTGGTCGAAATCGTGCCGCGTGAACACAGGATTGATCGGTGTCTCGTGGACGTAACGGAAGTGCTCGACGTCGACGCCGTTCTCGAGCACGTACTGCGGATGCATCTCGAGCCCTTGCTCGAACAGTCGCTGCTGGGGGTAGTAGTCGTCGACGCTGGAACCGTCGCCGAAGCTGTCGAACACATCGGGCGCTGCGAAAAACGGCTCACGGCCCGATGTGTCGTGCCAGATGTAGACGGAGGCATTGCGTTCCACCACCGGGAACGACGGAATCCGGCGACCCCGGTTCGGCCGCTTCTCATACGGGATGCAGACGTTGCGGCCCTCGGTGTTCCACTGCCACCCGTGGAAGGGGCACTGGATCACCTCGCCGATCACGCGGCCGCCGAAGCCCAGATGTGCGCCGAGGTGCTCGCAGTACGCGTGCATCACCGACACCTCGCCGGCTTCGGTGCGCCACGCGATGAGGTCCTGGCCGAAGTAGTGCATGCGGTGGACGTCTCCGATGCCGATCTCGTCGGACCACGCCACCTGGAACCATCCGGTCGGTGTCATCGACAACGGCGGCTTCGCCACAGCGATCCCCTTCCAGTACCGAGGATGACTCTATGAAAGCTTCATAGAAGAGTCAATGATTCTCGGTGATCCGGGGCTAGGATGGGCCGGTGCCGCAACCGGACAGCGCCGGCCGCACGGCGAACAGGCGCGGAATTGCCACGCGCCGAGCGTTGTTGAGCGCGGCCGTGGACGCGCTGGCCACCGGTGACCCCGCCGCGGTGTCGGCGAATCGGGTCGCGAAAGCCATCGGGGTCACGTGGGGAACCATCCAGTATCAGTTCGGTGACGCCGACGGTTTCTGGGCCGCGGTACTGCACCACACCGCGGAACGACGCGGTGACGTCGTCACCGCGTCGGAGACGGGGGCCTCCCTCCGCGACCGCGTCGCAGCGATCGTCGACACGCTCTACGACGGTCTGGAAGCGCCCGACTCGCGCGCCATCGAGAATCTACGGGCGGCGCTTCCTCGGGACCCGGCCGAGCTCGATCGGCTCTACCCCGCCACCGCTGCAGAGTTGCGCTCCTGGGGGCAGAGTTGGAACGACTTGTGCCAGAGAGCGTTTGCTGATCTCCGTGTCGATCCGCACCGCGTGCACAAGGTGGCGGTCTTCATCCCCGGTGCCATGCGGGGCCTGGTGTCGGAGAAGCAACTCGGGAGCTTCAACGATCTCGACGTCGCGCGAGATGGCCTCACCAGCGCCATCGTGGCCTACCTCGCAGGATCGGACACACCGGGCTGAGCATCAGTCGGGCGAGGCGTCACCGATCGTGCGGCTGATGACGGCCCACGGATCGGCGTATTCCCCCGGTCGACCGTAGTAGGCCGATCGGCGAGCCAGGAGCACACGGACGACGGGGGCCACCAGGCGCAGGAGGTGCCGTGTGGGGCCGGCGTTTCGGCGGGCCTCGGCGAGCATGTCCTCCCACGTGTGGTGCTGGAAACCGAGGGCCTGTTGGGCGCGGGAGGTGTCCATCCAGTCGGTGACGAACCAGTCGTCGTCGCGCTCGGGGTTCCCTCTGCGTCCCTGCGGGAGACCGCCGACGAGGCCGCGGGCGGCGGCCAGGGCAGCCCCGACCTCCCCTTGCACCCGGCGATGCGAGTCGTCGCCGGCGATGAGCAGGATCTCGCCGACGACGTCGGCGGTGGTGGCGGCGGCGAACGCCCAGGCGACGTCGCGGACGTCGACGGTGTGTATGCGGCCGTCGACGGGCAGGCAGCTCTCGAAGTAGAGCGCGTCGGCGCTGAAGGGGATGGCGCCGGGGTCGACACTGAGGACACCGCCCAGCCGCAGAACCACCCAATCCAGGCTGGAGGCTCGCACGATCGACTCCGCCTCGGCTTTGTGGGCGCTGTAGAGGTCGGCATGACGCATCGGCATGTCCGCCGTCACCGGTCCGTCCGCTCGATGCGGGTTGCGCGAGCCGTAGACCGCGTTGCTGGATGCCTGCACGAATCGCGGTGGCGCCGGCAGAGATTCAGCGATCTCGACCAGGGCGCGCGTGGCGTCGACATTGACCCGCCGGGCCAGCGTCCTGTTGCGGTAGATGCCCGGCGGGATGATCGCCGCCAGGTGGATGATGACCTCCGGCGCCACCTCGGCGACGACGCGCGCCGTCTGATGTCGATCCGTCAGGTCGACCCATACCGCGCTCACGTTGTCGGGCAGGCTCGCCGCAGACCCGCGGTTTGTCGGGGTGTCGAGGTCGGCGACCACGACCGTGCGGCCCAGTTCCGCGAGCCGGCTCACCGTCGCCGTTCCCACCAGACCGAAACCTCCGGTCACCATCACCGTCCCTGGCACTTGGTCCTCCTCGACGTGGATTCGCTGAACCTTGATCAGCCTGATGTTCAGGCTCGCACACCGGGTCAGGCGCGTGGCGGCGCAGTCGTTCCGCGGACCACCAGTGCCGGCTCCAGCACGACGTCTCTGCTGCCGCCGACAGAGCCGTCGACGAGCATCTCGACTGCCAATTCGACGGATCGGCAGGCGATCTCGGGTGCATCCTGGTGGATCGTGGTCAGATCGATCCGTGGGTTGTCGGAGAGCCGGGTGTCGTCGTACCCGACGAGTGAAACGTGCTCGGGCACCGCGATTCCCGATCGCGTGAACACATCGAGAACGCCCAGGGCGCAGCGATCGTTGCCCGCCAGTACCGCGGTCGGGAGTTCGTCTGCGGTCAGCATCGTCCGCGCCGCCGCAGCGCCCGCTTCTTCGTTGTGGGCGCCCGCGATGACGGTGATCTCGTCGGTCAGGCCGTGCGCGCGCATCGCCGATCGGTAGGCCCGGGCGCGGTCGGCCGAACCCGGATCCGTGCCGCCGTCGACGTGGTGGATGCGGCGATGGCCCAGGCCCACCAGGTAGTCGACCGCCTGTCGGATCCCCTTGGCGTCGTTGGTCCGCACCGTGGCCAGTGGGGTGTCGGGCGCCAGGCCCGGCAGCCTGCGACAGGCCACCACGACGGGTACTCGCTCGGCGAGCCGCAGCAGGTCGGATCGATCGGAATGCGGCCCGAGCAGGACGAGGGCGCCGCAGCGGTGACTGAGGAGCGACTCGACCACAGCCTCCTCGGTGCGGTCCGGCAGATTGGCCGACAGCAGCACCTCGTAACCGAGGCGCTCCGCGGCGGGGTAGATCGCGGTGACCACTTCGGCCTGGAACAGCTGGCGGATGTCGATCATGACGCCGAGGGTGCGGCTGCGGCCCTGCGCCAACAGGCGGGCTGCGGAATCAGGTCGATAGCCGATCTCCTCGGCGATGGCCAGGACGCGTCGGCGGGTCTCGTCGCTGGCGCCCGGTTTGCCGTCGAGGACGAAGGAGACCAGCGTGCGGGACACCCCGGCACGTTCGGCGACATCGGCCATCGTGGGACGACGCCGGCGCGCGGTGCTCACAGAGCGATTCCTCCGGGCAGGGGTGACGGTTGACACAGATGCGAGACGAGCCCCATAGTAGTCCTCACGCGCGTTACTAACGCGCGTTAGTTCCGAGTTTCAGCGACCCCGCCGAGAGGATGTCCATGAGTACCATTCGCGTCGGGTCTGCACCGGACTCCTGGGGAGTGTGGTTCCCCGACGATCCGCTCCAGACGCCCTACAGCCGGTTCCTCGACGAGGTCGCCGAATCCGGCTACGAGTGGATAGAGCTCGGCCCGTACGGTTACCTACCGACCGATCCGGACGAACTCCTGACAGAGCTCGGCGCGCGAGGGCTACGGCTCTCTGCGGGAACGGTGTTCGAACACCTTCACCGCGATGACGCCTGGGCAGCGGTGTGGGGCCAGGTCGAGCACGTGGCTCGGCTGACCGCCGCTGTCGGCGGGACGCACGTGGTCGTCATCCCCGAGATGTGGCGTGATCCGTCGAGCGGCGACGTGCGAGAAGACCGCTCACTCACGGCCGAGCAGTGGAAGAAGAAGACGGAGGGCATGAACGCCCTCGGCAAGGCGATGTTCGAAACCTACGGCGTGCGAGCGCAATACCATCCGCATGCCGACTCCCATGTGGACACCGAGGAGAACGTCTACCGGTTCCTCGACGGCACCGATTCCCGGTATGTGAATCTCTGCCTGGACACCGGACACATCTCCTACTGCGGCGGGGACAACATCGCGATCATCCGTCGCGCGCCCGAGCGCATCGGGTACCTGCACCTCAAGCAGGTGGACCCGCAGGTGTGCGCCACGGTCGACGCCGAGGACCTGCCGTTCGGCGAGGCCGTGAGGCGCGGCGCCATGATCGAACCCCCGCTGGGGATTCCGGACATGCCGCCGCTGCTGGCCGAGATCGAACGTCTCGGCATCGACGTGTTCGCGATCGTCGAGCAGGACATGTACCCCTGCGACGTCGACGCACCGCTTCCCATCGCCCGTCGCACCCGCACCTACCTCGGGTCCTGCGGCGTTCCCGCTGTCACGTTCCGTTAGGAGTTCAGTCATGTCCGATCTTCGCGTTGCCGTCCTGGGAGTCGGCGTGATGGGCGCCGATCACGTCGCCCGCATCCAGGCCCGGATCTCCGGCGCCCGCGTCGCCGTGGTCAACGACTACGTCACCGAGAAGGCCGAACAGATCGCCGCCGGCATCCCCGACTGCCGCGCGATCGCCGATCCTCTCGATGCGATCGCCGAGCCCGACGTCGACGCGGTCCTGCTCGCAACCCCGGGGCCGACCCACGAGAAGCAGCTTCTCGCCTGCCTCGAGCACCGCAAGCCCGTCCTGTGCGAAAAGCCGCTCACCACCGATGTCGACACCTCGTTGGCGGTGGTGCGCCGCGAAGCGGAGCTCGGAATGCGGCTCATCCAGGTCGGATTCATGCGGCGCTTCGACCACGAGTACGTCGAACTCAAAGCGCTCATCGACAGGGGCGATCTCGGCAACCCCCTTCTGCTGCACTGCGTGCACCGCAACCCCAGCGTCCCCGAACATTTCGACTCGGCGATGACGGTGCGTGATTCACTCGTCCACGAAGTCGACGTGACGCGATTCTTGTTCGGTGAGGAGGTCGCCTCGATCCAGATCGTGACTCCGACGCCGAATCCCTCTGCCCGTCAGGGATTGTCCGATCCGCAGATCGCGATCCTGCGGACCGCGAGCGGCAAGCACGTCGACGTCGAGCTGTTCGTCACCACAGGGGTGGCCTACGAGGTGCGCACAGAGCTGGTCGCCGAAAAGGGAAGCGCGATGATCGGTCTCGACGTCGGCCTCGTGCACAGAAGTGCACCCGGCACCTGGGGTGGTGACATCACACCCGGCTTCCGTGAGCGCTTCGGCCGCGCGTACGACGCCGAGATCCAACGATGGGTCGATGCCGTCCGTACCGGGGCGACCACCGGCACGTACACCGACGGTCCCGGGGCGTGGGACGGCTACGCCGCGGCCGCGGTCTGCGAAGCCGGGGTGCAGGCCCTGCGGTCAGGCCAACCTGTCGCCGTGAGCATGGTCGACCGCGCCTCGATCCCCGGAGCGTGACAGCGTGATGATCGCCCTCGACCCCACGCCGTTTCACCACGACTACCCGCTGCTCGAGATTCCGGCTCTGGTCGCCGAATTGGGCTTCGAGTATTTGCAATTGACCCCACACCGGGATTTCATCCCGTTCTACAACCACCCGCGCGCCGACGACGCGTTGGTGGCCCGGTTCCGCAGGGCCTGTGCCGCCGCCGGAGTGGGTATCGCGTCGGTCCTTCCGGTGTTGCGGTGGTCGGGTCCTGACGAGGACGCCCGAGAGGCCGCTGTGCGGAACTGGAAACGCGTCGTGCAGATCACCGTCGATCTCGGGGTCGACGTCATCAACACCGAGTTCTCGGGCAGACCCGAGAAAGCCGAAGAATCCGAGCGGGCCTTCTTCCGGTCGATGGAGGAGCTGCTGCCGCTCTTCGAGCGCGAGGGTATCGACGTCCGGATCGATCCCCATCCGGACGACTTCGTGGAGGACGGCCTCGAGGCGGTGCGCATCATCCGCGGCGTGAACTCGCCGCACATCGGGATGGTCTACGTCGCCTGCCACTCCTTTCACATGGGGGTCCACGCGGGCTCGAACATGGCGGAGATCATGTCGGCAGCAGGTGATCTGCTGCGACTGGTACACGTCGCCGACACCATGGACCACCACCGCTCCCACGGTTTGCGCTACATCACCAATCCGCCCGGCAATCCCGTCCGGGTGCATCAGCACCTCAAGATCGGTGACGGCGACGTGGACTGGCACGAGTTCTTCGGCGGACTCGCCCGTCTCGGCTTCTACGACCGGGACGACACCGTGATGGTGTCGAGCGTGTTCGCCGAAGACGAGACCGCTCACGAGGTGTCGCGTTTCCAACTGAAGACGATGACGGACTACGTGGCCAAATATCGCTAGGATCGCCAGTGTTGAGAACAAGCGAAAGCACAATGCTGCTGAGCGGCGTCGCCGGCTGTGCGACGCCGCCATCGAGTTGCTCGCCACCGAGGGACCACGCGGACTGAGCCATCTCAAGGTCGACCGGCAAGCCGGCGTTTCCGACGGCACCACGTCCTTCTACTACCGCACCCGCGCTGCGCTGCTGCACGGCGTCGCCGACCAGCTGGTGCGCTACGACGCAGAGACATTCACCGAGGTGTTCAAGGACGCGCCGAACGGCAGCGGAGAGGTCATCACGGGAATGCTCGCCGACCAGATCCTCGCCGTCAGGTGCGAGCCGCAGCTGTCACGGACGCGCGCCCGTCTGGAACTGACCATGTCGGCGCGGCGCGACCCCGGCATCGCGTCCGGCTTCCGGCAGATCTCCGAGAGTTACCGGGCGCTGGCCGAGCGTTTGGTGATCGCTTTGCATCACGACAACGGCACCGACATGGATCGCACGCTGTGCGACGAGCAGACCTCGGTGTTGATGGCCTATCTCGGTGGTCAGATGTTCGCTCTGGCCAATGATTCTCCCGACGTGCTCACCCGGGACGACATCGAACGGCAGATCCGTGCCGTCATCACCGGTGTCGCCGTCGAACGGTCGGCCCGTCAGACAAGCGGTTGATGTCGACTGCGTGACATCCGTAGATGTCTGCACCGTGTGGATCGGTATGCCGGTAGTCCGCGCCAGGTCGGGCCCCACCACCTCAGACGTCGTCGAGGCGATCGGGCACCGTGGGATCGTGCGCAGGTAGGAGTAGACCGGCCGCCCTGAGCCGCTCCTGTAACCGGCGCACCCGGCGCATGTCGGAATGGATTCCCGCCGTGGGTGCGGACGGATCCATGCCGGCCGCGGTGAACGAGGTGTCGCCGGTGAACCAGATGTCGATGTCATCGGTTCGCAGTCGTACCGTGACCGACCCCGGCGTGTGGCCGGGTGTGTGAATGGCGGTGAGAGCACCGTCGCGAGTGAGGTGCACCGCAGTCCCCAGATCAGTTGATGTGCCGCTGATGTCGACGTGCCGGATCTTGGTCGATGAGTTGCGCCAGCGCCAATGAAGAGCCCCGATACGCCGCGCTGCGTCATCCTCGGCTCTCGTGGTCCAGATGTCGGCGTCGGGAAACGCGGGAACGGCGCCCGTATGGTCGATGTGTTGGTGAGTCAGAACAAGAGTGCGTACGTCGTTGGCTCGCAGGCCAATACGCGACAGGACGTGCGGCAGGGTATCCGCGTGGCTCGCATCGATCCGGATGAACGATCGGATTGTCGCCCCGGTCCGCGGATCGCAGGCCCAGGACGCGGGGTCGTTGTACGACGGGTCGGCGCCTGCGTCGATCACGACGACGCCTTCGGGATGTTCGACGACGTAGCACCAGATCGGCATCGGTTCGGCGAAGCGTCGATCGGCCAGGATGGCGGCGAAGCGAAGGGCTGCGGGGGTTATTTCCGGAAGGCAACACACGGCGTGCGATCGCTTGACGGTCACGTGTCCGCACCGCAGCGCGTGCACGGCGATGCGAACACCGTCGACGCTGAATTGTGCTGTCGCGTGACCTCGCACCGGACGCCTCTCTCGTTTAACAGTGTTAATCTTGACTCGTTTGTTGAACACTGTCAATCTCTGACCATGGGACGCCCAGTCGGCCGCCACCATGGCGACCTTCGTCGTGGATTGATACGCGCGGCACTCGAGCTCGTCGCCGAATCAACGCCCGACGCAGTGACTTTGCGCGCCGTGGCGCGGCGGGCCGGTGTCTCGGCGGCCGCGCCGTATCACCACTTCGAGGACAGGGACGCACTCTTCGCAGCCGTGGCGCGCGATGGTTTCGATGAGCTGACCCGGATCCAAGACGAGGTGCTTCACGGTCGCCGTTCATCCCGCCGCCGGCTGGAGACGATGGTCGAACGATATGTCTGTTTCGGAACGCAGCACCGAACTCACTACCGATTGATGTTTCGCACGGTACCGACGGAGGTCGGGGGGGTCGAGGGGGATGCACTGCGTGCAGCTGCGCTGGCCTCATTCGGCCGGCTCGTCGACGCCGTCGAGGCGGCGGCGTCATCGCCCGATGCGGCCGGCCGCGCGATCCATGTGTGGGCGTTGGCTCACGGGGCCGTCGAGGTCGGCCAGTGGGGCGAGGCGTTGACGCCGGGCACCACCGTGGAGCAGAGAGCGTCGGCGGTAGGAAAAGCGGCAGGCCTTCTCGTCTGCGCATAGGCGCCGAGGGACTGTGCGGTATGCCGTCAGACGCCGAGCAGGGATTCCAGTGGGGTGCGGGCGAAGTAGATCGCGAACCCGACCGCCACCACCCAGAGCAACGGGCTGATCTCGCGTGCTTTGCCCGCGGCGGCCCGCATCACCACCCAGGAAATGAACCCGACACCGATGCCGTTGGCGATGGAGTAGCTGAAGGGCATCACGGCGACGGTCAGCACGACCGGGAGCGCAACCGAGAACTCCGAGAGTTCGATGTGGCGCAGATGCGAGACCATCATCGCCCCGACGATCACCAGCGCTGCCGCGGCCACCTCCGTCGGCACGATCGACGCCAACGGTGAGACGAACATGGCGGCGAGGAACAGCACACCGGTGACGAGGTTGGCCAGACCGGTGCGGGCGCCCTCCTCGATGCCTGCACCGGACTCGATGAACACCGTGTTCGACGACGACGACGTCGCACCGCCGACCACCGCACCGGCACCTTCGACGACCAGCGCTGCGCGCAGACGGGGGAAGTTACCCTGCGCGTCGGACAACCCGGCCTCCCGGGACAGGCCGGTCATCGTGCCCATCGCGTCGAAGAAGTTCGCGAACACCAGCGTGAAGATCAGGATCACCGCGGCGATCACGCCGATACGGCTGAAGCTGTTCAGGCTGAAGTCGCCGACGAGCCCGAGATCGGGCAGCGCGAACGGAGATCCGGACAGCGTCGGTACCGACAGCGACCACCCGCCCGGCTTCTCGGTGGCCGAGCCGAGGTGCCAGATGGCTTCGATGACGACGGCGACGACGGTGCCGGCCACGAGGCCGATCAGGATGCCGCCGCGCACCCGGCGGGAGACCAGGATGCCCGTCAGCAGCAGCGTGAAGATGAACACCAGCGTCGGCACGGTTGTCAGTGATCCGAGCCCGCCGGTACCCAAACCGACTGGGGGAGAGGCCAACTTGGTGGATGAGATGAAGCCGGAGTCGACCAGTCCGATGAACAGGATGAACAGGCCGATACCCGCCGTGATCGCCAGTTTGAGCGGCATCGGCACCGCGTCGAAGATGAGGCGGCGCAGCCCGGTGACGGCGAGCAGCACGATGATCACACCGTTGATGACCACCAGACCCATCGCTTCGGCCCAGGTCAATTGACCGACGACCGTGGTGGCCAGGAACGAGTTGATGCCCAGTCCCGCGGCGAAGGCGAACGGCAGACGCGCGATCAAGCCGAACAGGATCGTCATCGTGCCGGCGGCCAGCGCGGTGGTGGCCGACACCTGCGCGAAGTTCAGTGACTGCCCGCTGACGTCCTTCGGGCTCGACAGGATGATCGGGTTCAGCACGATGATGTAGGCCATCGCGATGAACGTGACCACGCCGCCGCGTATTTCGGTGCCCACCGTCGACTGGCGGGCCGTGATCTCGAAGAAGCGGTCCACTCGGTTCATCGGCGGCTCAGTACTGAGACGACGGTGCCGGTGCTGGCGGCGGTGCCACCGGCATGCACAGACCCGTCTGCAGGTCGAGTGCTTTGCCCGGGAGACAGAACGGCGTGCAGCCATAGATCACGCCGGTTTGGCCCGGTGGGCACGAGCCGGGAGGTTGCGCGACGGCGCTCGGGGCCGCGGAGAGGGCGACGACCGGTGCGGCGAGAGCAGCGGCGATCACCGCCACTCCCAGAACCTGTTGCCTTCCAACCATTGTCGTCCCCTCTCACCGTGGCATGCCGGTAGCGACACGAGGTCCCGGCTTGTCGGTCCGGCCGTCGAGCACGAGTTCTGCGACCCGAGCCCGATGATCTTCTGCGCTGCCCAACAGTGCGGCGTCGGTGTATGCCCGCTTGTAGTACAGATGGGCCTGATGCTCCCAGGTGAACCCGATACCTCCGTGCACTTGGATGGTGTCGTTCGCAATTCGCGTCAGGGCAGCCGAGCACACCGCCTGGGCGATGCTGACCGCCAACGCCGGATCGTCGGTGCCGTGGGTCAGCGCCCAGATCGCGTGGTAGGCGGTCGAGCGGGCGTGTTCGACAGCGACCAGTGCGTCGGCCAGGCGGTGCTTGACCGCCTGGAACGAGCCGATCGGGCGACCGAACTGCAGCCGGCTCCGTGCGTAGTCGACGCTGAGATCGAGCAGATGCTGTGCCGCCCCGACCTGTTCGACAGCGAGCAGAGCCGAGCCGACGTGCAGCGCATGGTCGATGACGCGGTCCGCGTCCTGTGGTCCTGCGATCAGCCGTGCGGACGCGTCGGACAGTGTCACGGTGGCTTGTGGGCGGGTGGGATCCAGCGTCATCAGCGGAACTCGCTGCACCGCAGGAGAATCCGTGTCGACGGCGAACAGGGCCATGCCCTCGGGGCCATCGGCGGCGATGAGCAGCACGTCGGCGGAGCCGGCATCGACCACCCGCTCGACCGTGCCGGTCAGGCTCCACTCGTCGCCGGCGTTCGCTGCTGTCACCTCGCCGATGGCGAACGCCGCGGTCTTCGTGCCCTCGGCGAAGGCATCGAGCAGCTCACCCGGAGCGGACGCCGCGACGAGCGCCGGGATCGCCAGATACACGGTGCCGAACAGCGGCCCCGGCGCGAGCGCCGCGCCCAGCTCTTCGATGGCGACCGCCTGGTCGATCAGCGTGCCGCCCACACCGCCGGCGGACTCGGGCACCGCCAATCCGAGGACGCCCAGCTCGGTGCCCAGCCGTGCCCACACGTCCCGGTCGTACGGCGGATCGGCTTCCATGGCCGCGCGGACCGCGCGCTCGTCGACGTGATCGGCGCAGAACTTCCGCACCGCCGCGCGCAACTGCTGTTGCTCGTCGGTGAACACGAACTCATCGCCCGCAAGCTCCTCAGCTGTGCCTTTCGGCTGATCCGCACGCTCCTCAGCTGTGCCTTTCGGCTGATCCGCACGCTCCTCAGCTGTGCCTTTCGGCTGATCCGCAAGCTCCTCAGCTGTGCCCTCGGGCTGATCCGCAAGCTCCTCAGCCACGCGGAATCTCCTTCCACGCCATCCCCGCATCCGCCCGCAGATCACCCGGCAGGCCGAGGACCCGCTCGCCCAGAATGTTGCGCATCACCTCTGACGTGCCGCCTTCGATCGTGTTGGCCCTGCTGCGCAGGAACCGCTGCTGGATGGGTCCGCGGTAGTCGTCGGGATCGCCGTCACCGGCGCCGTACCCGTCGTAGAGCAGCCCTTCCGGGCCCAGGAAGTCCATGCAGAACTCGTAGATGTGTTGATTCAGCTCGGCACCGACCAGCTTGCCGATCGACCCCTCCGGGCCCGGCCCGCCGACTGTGGCCGAAGCACGGGACCGCTCGGAGGTCAGCCGCTGGGCCTCGGCACGCAACCAGAGGCAGGTGAGGCGGTCGCGCAGCACCGCGGTCTGGCGGTCCGGCCGCGAGGACCACAACGCCACCGCATCGGCGATCGTTCCGGCGCCGCGCCGGCTGCCGCTGGCGCCCAGAGCGCTGCGTTCGTTCATCAGCGTCGTCATCGCCACGCGCCAGCCGTCCCCGACCCCACCCAGCCGGTGGGTGTCGGGAATCCGGGCGTCGCTGAAGTAGACCTCGTTGAATTCGGCGTGGCCGGTCATCTGACGCAACGGGCGTGTCTCGACGCCGGGGCCGTGCATGTCGATGACGAAGTACGTCAAACCCTTGTGTTTGGGCGCATCCGGGTCGGTCCGGGCGAGCAACAGTCCCCAGCGCGCCCGGTGAGCCAGACTGGTCCACACTTTCTGGCCGTTGACCACCCAGGCGTCCCCATCGGGCACGGCTGATGTCGCCAATCCGGCGAGGTCGGAGCCCGCACCCGGCTCGGAGAACAGCTGACACCAGATGTGCTCGGTGGTGGCCAGCGGTCGCAGCAACTCGCGGCGGACATCGTCGGTTTGCGCGTGTTCCCGGATGGTGGGTGCGGCCATGCCGTAGCCCATGGGATTGAGGCCGAGGGGGACCGGCCCGCCGGCACCCTGCAGAATTCGATCGGCGACGGCCTGCAGGCCGCGCGAAGCACCCAGCCCGCCGAAGCCTTCGGGGAAATGTACCCAGGACAGTCCCGCGTCGTAGCACGCTCCGAGGAATTCCGGTATCGGTACCGAGTGCGGATCGTGCTCAGACACCAGGCGGTGCGCGGCCTCGGCTACCCGGTCAGCGTCGACGGCAGTGCCCATACGAGCACCTTAACCGGCGACCGTGGTTCGTCTAGCCGGCAGTGAGCGCCGGGCGATCGAACTCGGACCGGTGATGGCGCTGCAGGAGGTAACGGAGCCACCGAACATCAAGTAACACAGTGATCCTTACGCAGTCTTGGTGAGAAGGGGGAGCAGCTGCCGACGCGCGACCATCGCATCGGCGAAGTGATTGAGGGCCTCGGGAACGGAGCCGGCCGCGTCGAACTCGATGTCGTGGGCACGCAGTGTCTGCTCGACCGCGCGGCTGGCCACCAGGGACCATTCCACGCCGGCCGCGCTGCACGCGTCGTCCACGGCGAAAAGAAGCGAAAGAGCCTCGGCGTCACAGGAAGTGACGGCGCTCAGGTCGAGCACGAACGGCTTCTCCGCGAGGACGAAGCGGCGCGTGTACTCGGTGGCGCGGGCGATATCGCAGTCGCCGAGCGCACCCGTGATCGTGACCACGGTGGCCAACTGACGGCAGTGCGCACGAATCTCGGCGCCACCGCAATTGAACGTCGGATTGCCGTACATCGCCGCCTCCCTCGATCATGTGCTGAACCGGGTCCGTCGTCGAACCCGACACGATTGAAGGTAGTGAGCCAATTTAAGGCCGTGGGGTGTAACCACTAATACTTCGCTAAGAACTGCTTTCAGAGCGGCCAGCAAACTCGTCGGTAACTTTCACCCGCGGCGTTGCTGCTGGGAGCCGGTGTATCCGACCCACGGGTTGTAGTCGGCCAGCAGGTCCTCCTGCTCGGGCCGGACCGGCTCGGGCACGTGCTCGAGGTTGATGCGGATGCGGTACCAGATCGAGCTCGGGCCGCGCATTCCGTCCACGAGAACGTCTGTCGGCGAGAGCTTTTCGGCCGCGTCGGGATGCATCTGCTGCCACTGGGCCAGTGCGGCCATCGCCTCGTCCTTGGTCTTGGTCCTGGCGATCTCGATCAGAGGTTTCGTCGAGTGTCGGCGGCCGTCGGTGACGCGGTGCGTCCCGCGGGGCGCCTTCTCCGCCGGGCCGAGTCGCTCGGCCAACTCCAGCAGGGACTCAAGCCCGCCGGGGGTGTCGTCCATCCCTTCCCAGGGATCGCCGTGCTCGGCGACCCGGTCCGGCACCGTCGCGATCGTGAACTCCTCCGGGCGGCAGCCGGCCACCTCGTCCCAGAACAAGGGCGTCGACACCCGGGCGTCCGGGGTGGCGCGCACCGAGTACGCCGAGGCCACCGTGCGGTCCTTCGCGTTCTGGTTGAAGTCGACGAAGACGCCCTGGCGTTCTTCTTTCCACCACCGTGCTGTCGCGGACTCCGGAGCGCGCCGCTCCACCGCGCGGGCGACGGCCTGGGCCGCCAGCCGCACCTGTGTGAAGGGCCAGCGCCGGTGGATGCGCGCGTAGATGTGGAAGCCGCGAGATCCGGACGTCTTCGGCCATGCCACCAACCCGTGGTCCTCGAGCACTTCGCGGGCCACGAACGCCACGTCGAGGATCTGCCGCCATCCGACACCCGGCATGGGGTCCAGGTCGACGCGCAGTTCGTCGGGGTGGTCGAGGTCGTCGGCCCGCACCGGGTGCGGATTGAGGTCGACGCAGCCGAGGTTCACCGCCCAGATCAGACCGGCGGGGCTGGTCAGCACCGCCTCTTTCGCCGACGTCCCTGACGCGTACTTGAGCTCGGCGACGTCGATGAAGTCGGGGCGCTTCTGCGGAGCTCGCTTCTGGAACACCGCCTCCTCGGTGATGCCCTTGACGAACCGTTTGAGGATCATCGGTCGGTCGGTGACGCCCCGCAGCGCGCCGTCGGCCACGGCCGCGTAGTAGTCCATCAACGCGCCTTTGGTCACTCCCAGATCCGGGAAGACGATCTTGTCCGGATTCGTGATCGGCACCTGCTGCCCGCCGATCTCGAAAGACTCCCGAGCAGCCATTCCTTCATCGTAGGTTCCAGACCGGTGTGCGAGGTGCGTCACATAAAGTTGACCCATGTCCACGCTCACCGACCTGGCCGCCCAGGCGCTCGGCAAAATCACTCAGTCCGCGGAGATCTACTGGGATCGCGGGACCGCGGAGCTGCACTACGCCCGCAAGATGTTCGAGGCGGGGGGGCTGGAACTCCAAACGCCAC
>NZ_JAKRFN010000029.1 GCF_022348085.1 Mycobacterium sp. PSTR-4-N
TGCCGCCAAACACGCTGCGGCAGCACTTGCCAAACAACACCAAATCACCTAGCGTTCAACATGACTCGTTGATCACAACGCGTGAACCACGCCAGATCCGAAGTCCACCACTCCACGGGACGCTATCTTCACGCTGCGAAAGCGTGCCGAGGTTCTACATTCGCACTCATCCCGGTGGGAGTGAACCGGACCAGCAGGTGCAATCTGGCCCGCTCCTTTGGACCCGTCAGGCCGAGGAAAACCACCGAAACCAGGTCGACGGACCTACTCACGCGGTGTCGACCACGACCTAACTACCCGCGCATCCTTTGAGATTCGATCAGCGTCACGGCTCTGACCCGTCTCCCACGAACGGGGCAAGGTACGGCGCGGTCCGGCTCACCGTATCGGCGGCGACCACCGCCGGCGCACCGGCCACGACGACGCTTCCTCCGTCCTCGCCGCCACCGGGTCCGAGGTCTATGACGTGATCCGCGTTTGCTACGACGGACATGTCGTGCTCGGCCACCACGACGGTGTTGCCGGCGTCGACGAGGCCGTGCAGCTGACGTTCCAACAACTCGACGTCGGCAGGATGTAGCCCCGTCGTGGGCTCGTCGAGCACGTAGAGCGTGTGACCCCTCTTGGCCCGTTGCAACTCCGATGCGAGTTTGATGCGTTGCGCCTCGCCACCGGAGAGTTCTGTGGCCGGTTGTCCGAGTCGCAAGTATCCCAGACCCACATCGCACAACGCTGCCAAACTCCTTGACGCAGAGGGCAAGTCAGCCAGGAACTCGGCGGCCTCGTCAACGGTCTGAGCGAGCACGTCGGCAATGGTTTTGCCTCGATAGGTGATCTCGAGGGTCTCGTCGGAATAGCGCGCTCCCCCACACGCCGGACACCTCGCGTAAGTGCCGGGCAAGAACAACAGTTCCACCGCGACAAACCCTTCGCCGCGACAGGTGTCGCAGCGGCCTTCGGCGACGTTGAACGAGAACCGGCCCGCGCTCCACCCGCGTCGCCGCGCTTCGGGGGTATCGGCGAATGCCTTGCGGACCGCGTCGAAGAGGCCGGTATACGTCGCGAGGTTCGAACGAGGGGTGCGGCCGATGGGTCGCTGATCCACGGTGACGAGCCGGCCGAGCACCTCGGCACCTTCGACGGACACGCCCACACTCGAATCGATGTCGATATCGAGGAGCTCGGCATCGCTGTCATCGGCGTCGTCGACGAGTTCGATCTGCCTACCCAGCTGCCTGGCCATCACGTCGCCGAGTACTTTGCAGACCAGTGTCGACTTGCCCGATCCTGACACACCGGTGACCGCGACGAACACACCCAGGGGAATATCGACGTCGATACCCCGTAGGTTGTGAAATGTGATGTTGCGCAACCGCATCACACCGACCGGTGCGCGCGTGGGTCGCCGGGCGACCTGGCCGTCACGGAACAAAAAACGCCGGGTGACCGACGGGGCGACCTCGGCGAGGCCGGCCACCGGTCCGCTGTACAGCACCTCGCCGCCTAGTTCGCCGGCGCCAGGTCCGACATCGGCGATCCAGTCGGCGCGCCGCACCACATCCATATCGTGCTCGACCACGAACAACGAGTTGCCTGCGCGGCGGAGCCGGTCCAGCACGTCGAGAAGAGGCTCGGCGTCGGCGGGATGCAGCCCCGCCGACGGCTCGTCGAGGACGTACAGGACACCGAACAATCCGGCCCGTAGTTGGGTAGCCAGGCGCAAGCGCTGCAGTTCACCGGGTGACACGGTAGGTGTGCGACGGTTGAGGCTCAGGTAACCGAGCCCCAGGTCGACGAGTACGGATATGCGCGCCACCAGATCAGCCGCGATCATGGTCGCCACTTCGGTGAATTCACCCGATTCGGTCGATTCGTAGGCCGCGGCGAACTCCGTCCTGATCGCCGCCGGCGAGAGAACGTCGGTGAGCTTCGTGAGCGGCAGGGCCGCGAGCTCGGCGATGGTGCGGCCGGCGAACGTCACCGCGAGCGCTTCGGGTCGCAGCCCGGAGCCGCCGCAGACTGGGCAATCAGTGCTGTGCACGAAGTGCAGAACCCGCCGTCGCATCGCCGCGCTCTGCGAGTTGGCAAGCGTGTGACGGACGTGACGCTCCGCGCTGGAGAATGTCGCGTTGTAGTAATAGTCCGCGGTGACCGGATGCTGGCTCGGATCGATCTCGACGGTGGGTTGCTCCTCGGTGAACAAGATCCATTCCCGTTGGCGCTTGGGAAGTTTGCGCCACGGTTTGTCGATGTCGTAGCCGAGCGTGATGAGGATGTCGCGCAGATTCTGTCCCTGCCACGCTCCGGGCCACGCCGCCACCGCGCCTTCCCGGACGGTCAGCGACGGGTCGGGCACCAGTGTCTGTTCGGTGACCTCGTAGATGCGGCCGAGACCGTGGCATGTCGGGCACGCGCCGATCGTGGTGTTCGGAGAGAACGCATCGGAGTCGAGCCGCTCAGTGGCTCCCGGCGGGTAGCTCCCTGCGCGGGAGTACAACATGCGCAGCAGATTCGACAGCGTGGTGATGGTGCCGACGGTCGAGCGGGAGGTCGCCGATCCGCGTCGCTGCTGCAGGGCGACCGCAGGCGGCAGTCCTGTGATGTCGTCGACCTTCGGTGCATCCTGAGGGAGTAGGAGTCGGCGTGCATAGGGTGCCACCGACTCGAAGTAGCGGCGCTGGGCCTCGGCGTAGATGGTGCCGAATGCCAACGACGATTTGCCCGAACCGGACACTCCGGTGAACGCGACGAACGAGTCCCGCGGCGCGGCGACGTCTACGGTTTTCAGGTTGTGTACCCGGGACGCGTAGACACGAATGTACGGATCCGGCCCATCCAAGCCCGTCTCAGTACCGCCGTTCATCTCGCCCATTGTGTATGACTGCCCATCATTTCCGGCTTTATGTCACGCGACACCTCGCCACCGCTGCGTCGCGCGCAGCGCTCCTAGTCGATCTCGCCAGTCAGTCCCACGCGGCGCTGCTCCAGATCCGCCAGCACAGCGGTGTAGAGATCGTGCGTATCGATGTCAGTACCGCTTACCCGTACGACGCGCGTGTTCTGTGTCGATTCGAGGTGGACGCGCCCGCGGGGATCCAACGGGGTGTACTCACCCGTCGCATCGCCCGCCGCGACTGCCTCGTAGTTGTAGCGCTGAAGTTCCTGGTACACGGTCGACAGGATGTCCGACTCGAGTTCCTCGGCGATGGTCTGATCCGGCAGGATCACTTTGAGTGACGACATCTTTCCACGTTAGCCCCGCGAGAAGGTCCGATGACAATTCTCTGCGGCCTAGCCGGGCGAGCCGACCATTTCCATCCCCGCATTGATAGCCGGACGGTGACGCAAGATGCGGTAGTGGGCCAACCGGCCGAGCCCACGTGTGCTCATCAGCTGAGCACCCGGCCACAGTGTCGACAGCCGCGCCGTAGCGGCGTACGGGCTGTCGGGGTCGTCTGGGTCGTGGATGAGCAGCAGCGGCGGATAGTTGGCGCGGCGACCGAGACGCGACATGTTCGTCTCTTCCAACCGCATGCCGATCCGCTTCTCCAGACGACGGTGCAAACCGGCACGGATTCGACGACCGAAGTCGTGTCGCGCGGCGAAAAGATCCAAATACAAGGGGAAGTCGCCCATAGGCGCCAGTAACACCAGTCGCCCAACGGATGCGCCGCCTGCCGCAGCAAGTGTAGTCGCATTGGCTCCCAGAGAATGTGCCACCACCGCGTGGGCAGCACCATGTGTCCGGATCATCGCCGCAATCGCATCGGCGCACTCAGTGGCGGTCGTGCGTCCCGGCGCCAGCTCCCCCGGCTCGGATGCGTTGTGACTGGGAAGATCGAAGGCAATGGCCCGAAAACCCCTCTCCACCAACGGCTTGACGAATACCGCAAGGTGCGCGCGCTGCCCGCCCCAGCCGTGCACCAAGTACACCGGCGGCCCCTCGCCCCACTGCTCGCCGACTACCCGATGCCTGTTCCCCCAGTAGGCGTCGACGGGCTCACCCGGACCTACGCCAGGTGGCATACGCAGAGCTGATTCCAACACCGGCGGTGTGCACCACAGCTCGACTGCCCAGCGCGACCCCACCCAGGGCGCCAGCCGTTCCAGCCACCGGAACGCCTGGCGCACCCTGGGCTCGACCGGCGGCAATACACCCGAGCCGGCGATATCGAGCGGTGCGATGGCGCTCGCCTGGCCCGGCGCGCTTCCAGCAGCCTCTTCGGTCACCTGACAATCATGGCACCAGGGGCACAACGCCGATCGCGTCCGGTCAGCCCATTCGCATTACGTTCCTGAACCCGCAAATCTTCACCCGCGGGGAGCCGAAGCGGTAGGTGATGACGTTGCCGAGCCCGCCCCACAGATTGCCTCCTGTCATCAAAGGACTTCAGCCATTGCGCGCGCCCGCTCGTCAACGAACGGGATACGAGCTCAGATGATGTGCGCTTTGGTGATACGGATTCTGGTCTGACTGCAGCACCATCCACACGACCGACACCTGGGGAGCGCCGTCGGCGTTGAGTCTCATGGTTGTTCCCTTCATGACGTGACGCGTCGATAAAAGTCGATATGTGCGGCCGCCGCTGCGTCCCAGGTCATGCTCGACGCCAACGCGCGACCCCACACCGGCTCGGGTGGCGTTGCGATCGCTTCCTGCAGCCGGGCTGCGAAATCCGCCGGCGTGGAGGCGTACGCGACGCTATCGCCGAACACTTCACGCAGGACCGGAAGGTCGCGCGCCACCACGGGCCTGCCCGCGGCCAATGCCTCCATGGCGGCCAGGCCGAACCCTTCCTTGGTGGACGGGAAGGCGAAAACCTCGCATGCGGCCACCAGACTCGGCAGAGCGTCGTTCTCGACGGTACCCAGGATCTCTGGTGCGACGCCCAGTTCAGCGCAACGCTCGTCGAATGCGGCGCGATAGTCGCGATAGTCGAAGAGCGTTTCACCGCCCGCTATCACGAGCGAGACTCCCGGTTCATACTGCCGGAGCATGGCTATGGCGTCGATCAGATCCACCGTCCCTTTACGTGGTTCGATGCCCCCGACCGCCAGGACATACCGACCCAGCTCTGCGCGCCACCGATCCTGAGCTGCTCTATCGCGTGATGCATCGGTGAATCGTTGCGCTTGAACACCATTGGGTATCACCGTCGGCGACAGACCCCAGCCGACGCGCACTTCGTCGGCCACCGCCTGTGAGACACAGATCCGGGCGTACGGCTCGACGATCGCGCGCTCGTGGCATTCCGCGAGGACGGGGGTCGTGAAATGGTCCAGATGGTGAATCGTGCGGATACACCGGCCGACCGCGTTGGCGCTGATGCAGTCCTGCGCGTGGACGATGTCGAAATCGTCAGCTGAAAACGCGTCTCGCAGTGTCGCGATCGAACGCACGATGCGGTCCGTGACGGTATCGCCGGGCAGATCGGTGAACTCGACAAGCTTCACGGTCACGGCAGGATCGACGGCGCGGAAGAATCCCTGATCACCGGCACGGGCCAGCGACCACACCGTGACATCGACCCCGCGGTGTGCCAGCGCTTCGGCCAGGTTCAGCGTGTGCACCACACCGCCGCGCGGTTTGGTCGAATACGTCAGCAGGGCTACACGCATCGTCACGACCCGCTCCGGTAGGTGTCCGGGCGCAGTTCCGCAAGGTGGTTGAGCACCTTACGGGCACGGCTTATATCGGCCTCCACGTCGATCTCCGCCTTGGCGAGCCCCCCTTTGGCGCGGGTGGTCGCGAGAATGTCCCCGCCCGGCCCCACCACTTTGGCCTGCCCGAGGAAGCGCAGATTGCCCATCACGCCAGTTTGATTGGACGACACCAGCACCACCTGATTCTCGGCGGCGCGAGCGCAGTCGTACAGGTCGAACAGGCGCGACTGACGATCGGCGGGCAGCCGGGAGGCGCGGTCGGTGATGCTGGCCGGCCACGCCGACAGCGCGGCGATGACGTGCGCGCCGTCGGCCGCCAGCGTGCGCGCCGCTTCCGGGAAGGTCTTGTCGTAGTCGATCAGCATGCCGAGTTTTCCCACGGGGGTGTCGAACGCTGAGAAACCATCACCGGCAAGGTAGGTCAATGACTCGCCCGCCGGTTGATGCACTTTGCGATAGGTGCCCAGGACGCCGTCACCGGTGACGCAGATGGCAGCGTTGTACCGGCCGCCACCGGCAACTGCCTCCGCATACCCCAAGCAGACGGTCATCGGCCCGGCCGCGGCGATGACGTCGGCGATCTCGGGACCGTCGGGATCGAGCGCAGGTGGCGGATCAGCCGGGTCGGGGGCACGGAAGTCGCCGATGTACCCACCCAGGCACGCATCCGGCAGCACCAGCAGATCGACGCCGTCCTGCCGGGCGGATGCGATGATGCCGACGACCTTCTCGACACATCGAGGGAGGTCGCGCCCGAAGTGCGCGGCCACCGCAGCCAGGGTCACCGATGTCATCGGCTGTAGCCTACGACGGCCCCAGCCCCGTCACCGCGGGCGCGAGAGCGCTTGTCACGACTCCATCGGGCCACCGCAGCCGTACTCCGGGCTCGGCTGTCAGCACGGCGCATTCTGCGCTGTCGACGCCGGCGGGCAGGGCGTGCACCAATTGCGGTCCCGCGGTGAGCATTCCGAATCCCGGGAAGCAGGTCAGCCAGTCGCCCATCGCCGCATCAGTGGGCCGCGGGACCGCCGCAACGTCGATCTCGGCCCCGGTACCGCACGCTTCGGCCATCATGCCGAGGGTGCCGGCGATCCCGGCCATGCTCACGTCTTTGGCGGATGCCGGCATCGACTGCGCCACCAGACCCGTCATGGCAACCAGGTCGGCGCTGCTGCGTCGACTGGTCGAATCCCACTGCCGCCCGTGATATCCCGGCCGCCATTGCCCGGAGGTGTCTGCGGTCAACCGCACCGTGTCCCCCACCGCGGCTCCCCCTGCTCGCACCAGAGCGCTGCTGCGTCCCAGCGCCGTGACGGACAGGGCCGCCGGCACACCGAGCTGCGTGTGTCCGCCGAGCACCGGGATCTGCCAGGCCGCGGATGCTCTAGCGACACCGGAGATGACCCTGTCCAGAAGTGCTCTGTTGGGAGCACCGACGGCGTCGAGAAGACCGATGGGGTGCGCTCCCATGGCGGCCAGGTCGTTGACGTTGACCAGAACCGAACACCAGCCGGCCCATTCCGGGTCGCGTTCCACCATGGACGGGATGATCGCGTCGCACGCGGCGATCAGGTCGCTTCCCGGCACCGGTACACCGTCATCACCGACGAAACCCGCCGGCCCGAGTGCCCCGGGCACACTTCGTAAGGGCGCCAACGCATCGCCGAGGAAGGATTTGGTGGCGGTGGCCACGCGTTGGATCGAGGTGATCGGCCATCGCATCCATGCGTGCCGCCGGCCGGCGACCATCCGCTCGCCGACGAGATTCCATCCCAGGGTCTCGAACAATCGGGAGTACCGCCGTTGCACGGTGGCCTCGAATCGCAGCACGCCGGCCGACTCGGCATGGGCGCAGGCCGCCCGCACCAGCGCGGGCCCCACACCGTCAGACCTGACGCTGGGGTGGACCACCAGCCGGCTGCCTGTCCACCAACCGATGTCAGGCTCGATGGCCGGGGCCAGCCGCACTCCCCCGAGCACCTGCCCATCTGGGGTGGTGGCCACCAGGACGACGGTGCGCGGATCGTCGTCGATGTCGTCGCGGTCGGTGCCCGCGAACAGCCCTTGCGCGGAGACGAACTCCTCGTGGCGCAGGTGCCGGTAGGCGGTGATTTCGGACGAGCTGGCCGCCGGGGCGATCAGGAATGGGGCCGCAGGGCGTGGCGTGCCGGACAGGATCGACAGTCCGACAGGACCCTGCGCGCTGGCTGCGAACGGGATCATCACGCCCCCAAGTTCTGCAGGACGCTGCACGCTCCGCATGCGGCGCACCCCGCCCGCTGATCGACTCCCGTCATGCCTGCTGACTGCAGCATCAGGGCGACTTCGCGGCTGACCTTCTCCACCACCGATGCCTCGGGAGCACACGCACCGTCGACGTCGACGGCAAGCGATCCAGGCTGCGGACGGAACGGGACGACGAACGGGTACACGCCCATGTCGATGAGTTCTGCTGCGCCACTGATCAACTCCTGGGGATCTTCCCCGAGTCCGACCAGCAGGTAGGTCGACACCTGGTTACGCCCGAAGACCCGTACCGCCTCACGCCAGGCCTGCCGATAGCGCTCGATACTGACTTGGGCTTTGCCGGGCATCCACCGCTTCCGGACCTCGTCGTCGAGCGATTCGATGTGAATACCGATGGCGTCGGCGCCGGCCTCGCGCAGTTCGGTCAACACCTCGAGGTCCGCAGGCGGTTCGCACTGCACCTGGATGGGCAGCGACGGCACCGCACCCTTGACCGCCCGCACGCAGCGGGCCAGGTGCCGGGCACCGCGGTCGCTGCCCGCCGACGTGCCGGTGGTCATCACCATCTGGGTGACGCCATCCAGACGCACGGCCGCGGCGGCCACCTCGGCCAACTCAGAGGGTCGTTTCACCGCGGTGGTGGCACCGGAACGCAGCGACTCTTCGATCGTGCAGAATCGGCACCGCTGGTCTTCGACGTATCGAATGCAGGTTTGAACGACGGTCGTGGCCAACACGTCACGGCCGTGCAGGCGGGCCAGCTTCTCGTAGGGCACGCCGTCGACCGTGCACAGGTCGTAGAACCGAGGCCGGGTCACCACCTCGACATCGAGGCCGGTGTCCTCGCCGTCGAGAATCACTCGCGTGCCGTCGAAGACGAAGGGACTGTTCGGGTTACGTGGGATGGCGGCATTGAGCCCGTCGATGACCAGGTGACCGTCGGCGCTCGGACCGGCGCCCGCGGTCCGGCTCACCGGTGGCGAACCCCGGAAACCCAACAGCGCCAGATCGACTCGTGTGGATACAGACATGCGATGCCTCCTACGCTGTGGGGGGTTCGGGTGCGCGGAAGGCACGTCGATGTGCCGTGAGTGCGGGTGCCATGACGTCAGCTCCCGACGGCGAGTCGTAGCACCGACTCGTGGTAGCCACTGATGATGGTGGCGGCGATGTGCGAGGCGTCGCGGTCGATCCCGAGGAACCGACCCGATCCCCACGTGTGCATCCACGGCAGCCCCACAAAGCTCAGCCCCGGCACCGAGGTGACACCACGCGTCTGCATCGGCCGGCCAGCACCGTCGAACGCGCTGGCTTCGATCCATCGATAGTCCGGCCGGTATCCGATGGCCCACACGATGCTGGTGACGTTCTCGGCGGCCAGATCCAGTGTCGTGGGCTCTGTCTCGGGCACCCACACCGGCTCATAGCGGGTGGCCGGCGGCGCGGTGATGCTCTCGCGTTCGATGTGGGCGTCGATGTCCGAGCAGATCGAGTTGTAGACCGCGTCGGCATGGTCGAGGGCGGCACGCAGGGTGGGCTCGAACGACAGCGTGGTGTCCTTGCCGCCGGCCAGAGCGCCATAGAGCTTCATGCCCTCGACGGCGAACTGCCGCAGGTCCACATCGCGGCCACCGTCGCGGCCGGTGACATAGTGGTTGGTCTTCTCGATTGCGGCCTTTCCACCCGGATACTGCGCTGCTGCGCGGTCATACAGACCCATGTCCGACAGCCAGGTCATGCAGTCGCGGCCCCGGTAGAAGCGGGCCACCCGTGGAGCGTTGCCCACCGCCAGGTGCACGCGGCGGCCGGCGAGGTGCAGGTCCTCGGCGATCTGGGCGCCGGACTGCCCGGTGCCCACCACCAGCACCGCGCCGTCGGGCAGCTGCTCGGCGTTGCGGTACTGCTCGGAGTGGATCTGGGTGATGGCGGCATCCAGCGAACCTGCGTAGGCGGGAATGACGGGCAGCGGATACCCGCCGGTCGCGATCACGGCGTTCTCACAGGTGAGTTCTTCGATTCCCGAGGGGGTTTGGAGTGTGAGAGCGAAGCCGCCTTCGGGGCGTCGGGTCAGCGTGGTGACGCGGGTGTGGGTGCGCAGCGGAGCGTCGAAGGTCTTCAGCCAGCCGTCCAGCCAGGCGACCACTTCGTCACGGGTCATGAAGCCGTCGGGGTCTGCGCCGTCATAGGCGTAGCCGGGCAGCTTGCAGTGCCAATTGGGGGTGACCAGGGTGAAGTTGTCCCAGCGGCTGTCGGCCCAGGCGTGCACCGGTGTGTGCGCTTCAAGTACCACGTGCTCGATGCCGGCGCGGCTCAGATACCAGCTGACCGAGAGCCCGGCCTGCCCGCCGCCGATGATCGCCACCGGTACATGCGCGCCTGTCATGATTGCTCCAGCGAGGGTTGCATGGCGATGACGGTGACCTCCGCGTCGATGGCAAAACGTCTCGCGGACTCCATGATCTGATCATTTGTGGCGGCTGCCGACGTACAGGCAAAGCCGTACTTGGCGCGCACCCTGTCGCTGGCCTGCTCGAGTGCGGCGCCGGCACGGTCCACCAGGTCGCCGACGGTGTAGCGCCGTCCCGTGGTCAAGAAGTCGTGCATCACCAGACTCGGTGAGTAGCAGGACTGGATGGAACCGTCGGGCCAGCGGATGTCGAATGTCATCTCAGGCATGCGCCAGCTCCGCCCACTTCGTGGCGTCGGCGTCGGTCAGCGGGCCGTACACGTCCGGCCGGCGGTCACGCAGGTGGAACATGCCTGCCCGCATGGTTCGGAAGGTCTCGTCGATGTCCACGTCGGCGACTGCCATCCCGCTTCCCAGCAGGG
The DNA here is from genome assembly GCF_022348085.1 of Mycobacterium sp. PSTR-4-N. Classification (GTDB taxonomy): domain Bacteria; phylum Actinomycetota; class Actinomycetes; order Mycobacteriales; family Mycobacteriaceae; genus Mycobacterium. The sequence goes on from NZ_JAKRFN010000029.1 coordinate 10,741, forward strand.
TGGTCGCGAGGATGTTGCCGCCCGGGTCCACCACTTTGGAGTTGCCGACGTAGCGCAGCGACCCGAAAGTGCCGCTCTGGTTGGAGGCCACCCAGAACACCTGGTTGTCGAGAGCGCGGGCGATGTCGAACTGGTTGAACCGGTAGGTCCAGCGGTCGTCCTGCAAGTTCTCCGCCGTGGCGGTGCGAGCCGCCGGCCATGCCGACAGGCTGGCGATGATCTGCGCGCCGTCCAGAGCCATCACGCGGGCGGCCTCGGGGAAGGCCTTGTCGTAGCAGATCTGCAGTCCGATACGCCCGGCCGGGGTGTCGTACACGTCGTAGCGGGTGCCCGCCGAGTACGACATGCTCTCCCCCAGCGGCTGGTGCACCTTGCGATAGACGCCGTAGACATTCCCGCCGTCCAGCAGTGCTGCTGCGTTGTAACGGGTTTCGCCGTCGTCGGCGAGTTCGCAGAAACCGATGGCGACCACCAGGTCCCCGGCCAGTTGTTGCACTCGTTTGATCTCGGGTCCGTCGACCCGGATGGCCGGCGGCAGTGATCGGGTTGTGGTCTTGATGGTGTCCCCGTGATTGCCCAGCGACGACAGGTAGCCGCCGATCGCCGCTTCCGGCAATGCCAGGAAGTCGACGCCGCCTGCGCGTGCCTCCTCGGCCAGCGATGCGATCAGAGCGTAGTTCTGGTCGAGATCCCTGGTGAAGTTGGCAGAAACCGCTGCAAGAGTGGTCATTTCGCTGTCACACCATGTACGTGGAGTTGATGATTGCACCCTTGCGGGCGTAATAGATGAGGGCGTCCTGGACGTCCAGCGGATGCGCGGGGATGACGCCCTCGATCAGGTCCTCCTCACGGCCGCCGTGCAGCGCGAGCCCGAAGCGACAGGCGAACACCGTGCCACCCTCCTTGATGAAGGTGGCCAGCGCATCGTTGATGTTCTGCTCACCTGGGAAGCCGGAGTCACCGGTGGTGGGAAAACCGCGGGTGGCGAGGCAATTGATGGCGCCGGGGCCGTAGAAGTAGATGGCGGACTCGAATCCTTTGCGCAAGGCGCGAGTCGCCTGCAGGACGGCTACGAAGCTGACCGACGACTCGTGGGCGATACCGTGCACCAGGGTGAAGTAGCTCTCGCCCTCTTCGGCCTGGTAATCGGGGAAGATCTTGGTGCCGCCGTAGATGTTGCTGCCCTTGGGTAGCGACGGATGCGGGATCTCGGCGAGCGAGGTGGCGATGTTCTCGGCGATGGATGCGTCAAATGCCATGGAGGACTCCATATTTCTTGCTAGACGTGCTGGCGGATCGTGTTGCCCGGCCGAGCCCCGTTGGTCGATCGACGTCGACCTGCAACAATTACAGAGCCTGTCTATTGCGCGGTGGTTATGAGCGGAATACGTCCCTGTTGCCAAGCGGCAGAACCCGGCAATGCGCAGTTAACACGCCGGGAAATCACTACAGCTCTGTCAGAGCGCCCGGGGCCGCAACGCCGGGTCGAGGCCGCCGATGTGAGCGTCATCGAGAGCGCACAGCAACCGGCGTAGCTCGGTCAATCCCTACTCAGGCGAACCCCAACCGCCGCGCCGCCAGCACACCCAGTCGATCTCGACGCGTGCGCCGACCGCCAGCCCGGTAACGCCGACGCAGGTTCGCGACGGCAACCGGTTGGGAAACCACGCGGCGTACGCCGTGTTGAAGGCCTCGTACTCAGTCCAGTCGGTGAGATAGGCGCGCACCGATACTACGTCGGCCAGACCGCCGCCGCACAGTCCGGTGACCCGCACCAGATTGGAGAGCACCTGGTCGGTCTGGGCCGCAATCTCGTCGCTCACCACCGATCCTGTTGTGTCGGTGGGCATCTGACCGGTCACATACAGCGTCTCGCCGGCCGCGGTGGCGTGCACGAACGGGGCCACTGACGGCGGCACCCCATCGGCAGGCGTAAACGTGAAAGGTCGGATGCCTCCTGACGCACTCACGCCGCTCTCCCCCATTCACTGGGAAAGCAGCGCTTGTCGATCCGGGCGTGCACACCCTGACGTTGATCGACGACTTGGGTGACGGTGAAGTCAACAGCCACCGACATGAACGAGTAGGCGTCGGCGCACGACAGCCCGTAGAGCCGCTGCAACAAATCGAGTGCGCGTACCGCCGCCGCCCGCATCGCGCTGTCCAAATCATCGCCGAAGCCGTGGACCAGGAGCTCGGTCGCCGTCTCCAGCACCGGCACGGTGAACGGCAGATCGCGGCGCACCGTGAGACGCAGCAGCCCGTTCAACGACGCCTCCAGCGCCGTACCGCTGATCTCCCCGTCGCCCTGGGAAACATGTGGGTCACCGATCGACAGTAAGGCGCCGGCAGTCTGCACGGGGTAATACATCGTGCCGCCCATGCCGATCCGCCAGTTGTCGATGTTCCCGCCGTGATCGCCGGGCGGCACCGAGGACAACCGTCCGGGGTCGGCCGGTGCGACACCCATCGTGCCGAAGTGCGGGCGCAGCGGGACGGTGACACCAGGCAACGCAGGTTCGCGGGTGACGCTCGCCGGTTCGACGACGGTTCCTGCCTGGTCGGCGAGCGGCGTGGTGGTCCAGTCGTAGCCGAAGAGCGCCCGCCCGCGCAGCGCGAAAACATCCAATTCATAGACCGTGACCCGCTCGGAGGCGGTGAGATCATACAGATAACCCCAATGCGCGGCCAGATTCGAGCCGTACTTGAGACGCGGCGTGGCCTCTAAGATGTCGACCTGCAGCACGTCACCCGGGCGGGCTCCGGTCACCGCGATCGGCCCGGTCAGCAGATGCGGCCCCGGTCCACGATCGGCGACCTGCTCGAACACGGCACGAATATCGTCGTCCATCAACAGATCTGGAGCGTCACCTGCGTGATGGGTGAAAGTCTCTACGGCTACCAGATCACCCGAGTCGACAATGAGCACCGGAGTCAGCGCGGGGTCGAAGTACCCCCAGTGCACTGTCGCCGGGGTGGCCCGCAGCACGTGATGCATCCGGCGATCATGCCAGCGCACCGGGGCCGCTGCAGCGCGAGATCTCCGCGCGTCTCAGATGATGCGCGCCTTGGTGATGCGGATTCTCGTCAGCAGTCCCGGCGGTGCGTCCGGCGGCGGAAAATGGTCACTGGACCCGAGCATGACCTCGGCCAGATCGGTCAGCAGTTCGGGGGCACCACCCTCGACGACACGCGCCTCGCCGGCCACCGTCAGATAGGGCGTCGGAACTCCCGGATGGGGTTGCCTCGACAAGATCGTCACCGCCACGCGCGGATCCCGGCGAATGTTGCGGGTCTTCTGGTACTCGGCCAGATGAGCAGTGACCAGCTCGTCTCCGTCGGGCGTCGACTGCAGCGCCATCCACACAACCGACACCTGCGGGCTGCCGTCGGTGTTCAGGGTGACGAGTGTGGCATCGGCCCCGTCGCCGATGATGGCGCGCGCGTCGGCGTCCAGTCTCATGGTGGCTCCTCTCCCGAAGCTGCAGCGGTCACACTCGACAACCCGTCGTCGAGGCGGTCGATTCCCGCAACTGCGGGTTCGGAATAGTCCTCGCGGACTCGACGTTGCGCGACGAAGGTCGTCACGACATCACCGAGGAGTCGAACTGTGCGCATCGGAATCATCGGAGCAGGCCTCATCGGCGGAACGCTGACTCGCCGTCTCCGCGAACTCGGCCATGAGGTGAGCGTGGCCAACTCACGATCACCGGAGACACTCGCGGACCTCGCGGCGGAAACGGGTGCTACCGCGGTGTGGGCCCGTGACGCCGCGACCGACGCTGATCTCGTGATCGTCAGCATTCCTCAGAAGAACGTTCCGGACCTCGCGGACGGGATCGTCGACGCGCGCAATCCGGGCGCCCCCGTGATCGAGACCAACAACTATTACCCGCAGCAGCGCGACGGCGAGATTGCCGCCATCGAAGACGGTCAGGTTGAAAGCGCTTGGGTGGCAGAACAAATCGGCGCACCCGTCTTCAAAGTGTTCAACGGCATCTGGTGGAAGCATCTGCTCGGTAGCGGAAAGCCTGCAGGCGCGCCCAACCGGATCGCACTCCCGATCGCCGGCGACGACGGTCCTGGCCGTGACCTCGTGCACGACCTCGTCGAGCAGTTGGGCTTCGACCCGGTCCACGCCGGCCCGATCTCCGACTCGTGGCGTCAGCAACCCGGAACCCCGGTGTACGGCAAGGATTTCGATGTCGAGAAGACCGTGAAGGCTCTGGCCGAGGCATCTCCTGAGCGGACACCCGAGTGGAGCGCTCGGGCGTCCTGAGCGGACTGTAAAGGCGGGCATCGGTACGGCGAGCCTGCCGCTACCGGTGCACCTTTCGGCGCTTCACCCTCTCGCTCCCCACTGCTCGACGAGCATCGTGGTCATGGCGTCGACCCACGCGTCATCGAGCAAGGCGTCGCGGCGGATCACGATACGAAAGATGGCAGCACCGGCCACCACTTCGGCAAGCAGAGGAAGATCGTCACCGCCGCGCCGTTCCTGCCCGAAGCGAGATTCGAACGCACTGAGGTTGCCGGTGAGCCGGGCGATCATCAGGGCGTGCAGGTCGGGGTCGGCGACCGTGTCGGCGATGAGTCCAGGCAGGGCGACGCGGACTTCGGGCCTGTCGAAGATCCGACGGATCGTTTCGACCATTGCGCGGATGTCTGTGCGGATGTCGCCGGAAGCACCTGACACGGTAATGGGTTCGTCCGCGAGCACTGCCTCGTGCACGAGGTGCACTTTGCCCGACCAGCGGCGGTAGATGGCCGCCGTCGTCGTACCCGCCCGCGCCGCGATCGCGGACAACGACAGCGCTGAGTAGCCCGTGTCGACGATCAGCTCGCGCGTCGCCGCGATCACTGCGGCGTCGATCTTGCCGTCACGGGGCCGGCCCGGCGGGGGCCGGGTGGCCTCCTTGCCATCGCTGCCCTGATCTGCTGTCATGTTGGCAGTCTACTTCCGATGCGACACGCATCGTATTTATTGGAGAGTCCATGAGCCTCGGCCCGCTCGACGAGTACCCCTACAACCCCGGCACCCGAATTCCGCACGGCGCGCACGTCGAGTTCATGAACCGGGCCGGTGACCACATGTCACTCGACGTCGACTCGAAACTGTTCGCTCCCATTGCGGCGACTCCTCGTGGGCCCACGGCACCTGGAAGGGTGGTCCGTTCACCGAGCGGGTCACCTTCGACCTCACCGATCCCGCAGTGATGGCCAGGGCGCCGTTCAGCCTCATCGACCATGTCGGGCACGCCGTGTGCACCGAACCCGATGGCACCACTCGACATGGCGCCGGCCTGTTCGAACATGCGGTGATCGGACCACATCACCCCTCCGGATTCTCCGATTGGACCGATGTGGCAGGACAGCACTGATGAAGGTCATGACGGCTCTCTTCGGCCCGACCGACGCGGTCGAACGCGCCGCCCTGCTGCGGGAGGCTGGCGCGTCCGGCGTTTTCACGTTCGAAGGCCCTCACGATGTGTTCACTCCCCTGGTCCTTGCCTCGTCGGTGAAGGGGCTCGACGTGATGTCCAATGTCGCGATCGCTCTCCCCCGCAACCCGATTCAGCTCGCACACCAGGCCAACGATCTGCAGCTCCTCACCGAGGGACGTTTCATCCTCGGGCTGGGAACTCAGGTGCGCGCACAGATCGAGAAGCGGTACGGCGTGGCGTTCGACCATCCGGTGGAGCGGATGAAAGAAATGGTGGGGGCGTTGCGCGCCATCTTCGCGACGTGGGATCACGGCGAGCGACTCGATTACCGCGGCGAGTACTACCGCCACACCCTGATGACGCCGACGTTCGTGCCGGGGCCGAACCCGTACGGTCCGCCGCCGATCTACCTCGGAGCGCTCGGGCCGCGCCTGACCCGCGCCACTGCCCAGGTGGCCGACGGGCTGCTGGTGATGCCCTTCGGGTCGAAGCGGTTCCTGCACGAGGTGACGATTCCCGCGGTGCGCGAAGGGTTGTCATCGGCCGGACGCCGCGAGGAGGATTTCGCCGTCGTGCCGGAGATCATCGTCTCGGTCGGAGAGGACCACACCTCGACCCGGATGTTGTTGGCGTTCTACGGTTCGACGCCGGCGTACAAGCCGGTGCTCGATGTTCATGGCTGGGGCGATCTCCAGCCCGAACTCAACGCGATGTCCAAGCAGGGCCGGTGGCAGGAGATGGCGACGTTGATCGACGATGAGATGCTGCACACCATCGCCGCCTGCGGAGCGCCTGCCGAGATCGCCGACCACATCCGCGACAGGGTGGCAGGCGTCTCGGACCGGATCTGCCTGTACCAGCCGGGCCCCATCGAGATCACCGCGCTGGCCGAGATCGTCGACGCGCTGGGCTGACGAGATGGCGCCGACAGTGATCGAATTCGACGACGTCACCGACGACTGCTTCGGTGGCAAAGCCGCCGGCCTCGCCGAACTGCGCCGGCTGGGACTCCCGGTTCCGGCGGGTTTCGTCGTCGCCGACGCGTCCACCGAGGGGTCCCTCGCCGCAGCGGGCGACCGGTTCCGCCAACTGAACGCCGCCGTCGCGGTGCGCTCCTCGGCGGCCGGCGAGGACGGCGACGACCAGTCGTTCGCCGGGCAGTACGACACCGTGCTCGATGTGCGGTCGGTCGAGGAGTTCACCACCGCCGTGCGCCGCTGCGCCCAGTCGGTGCAGTCGGATCGGGCGACGGCGTACAGCAGGCAATCGGACGACGGTACGCCGGCCACCGCCGTGATGCACGTGGTCGTCCAGCAGATGGTCGATGCACGTGCCGCCGGAGTCGTGTTCACCGCGGACCCTGCCAGCGGCCGCCGCGACCTGATGGTGATCGACGCGGTGGCAGGGCTCGGCGAGTCGCTGGTGGACGGTTCGGCCTCCCCCGACCACATCGTGCTCGACGCCGACGGCAGCGTCGCTGTGCTCGAACTCGCAGCTGACCCGGTGCTGTCGCCCGAGGACATCGACGCCATCCGGTCGGGTGCGAGGCGGGCAGCTCAGCATTGGGACAGGCCGATGGATCTCGAATGGGCGATCGATGCCTCAGGTGCCTTGTGGTGGCTCCAGGCCCGCCCGATCACGACCCTGCCCGGCGACCTCAACGAGATGGATTCACCGGTGGCCGGCCCCGACCATGTCTACACGCGGTGCAACATCGGCGAGATGATGCCCGGCGCCTTCTGCCCGCTCACCGCATCGGTGTCCGGGTACGCCATCGATCACGCCATGCAGATGACGCAGGTGGTGGCGCGCGCCCAGCCCCGCTACGAAAGACCCTGGCTGCAGGTCGGATACTTCTACGGCCACATGTTCCTGAATCTCACCGAAGGTACGGCACTGAGCTCGGGCATTCTCGGCAACTCCCTCGAACAGTTCTCGATGTCTGTCTGTGGTCGTGTCGTCGACGAACTGAAACCCAAGCCGCCGCAGCCCTTTCACCGTCGCGTCGTCAACACTGTTCTGTTGACCACCCACGCGCTCTCTGCCGGGCCGGCGATCCGACGACTCGGCCGCCAGATCGCCGCGTCACCGATTCCCACCAGCGACGATCCGAGAGTCGTTCTCCGACAACTCGAGTCCGGTGTCGATCGGTACCGCCATGTCACGCTCACCCATGTCCGGTCCTCGTCGCGCGCCGCAGTGGCGGCGAACATCCTCGAGAGTCACTGCATCAAGCAGGCGGTGAAGCGCGGCCGAAGCGCGCAGGACGGTCAGGCCGAGGCCATGCGCTGGATGGCCGGGGCGTCGAATGTCGAAAGCGCCATGATGGTCGACCAGCTGAACTCGGTGGTCGGTGTCCTGGCGGCCGATGCGGCGGCTGCCGAACGGTTCCTCGCGGCAGAGCCCGCCCATGCCGTGGCCGAACTCCGCGGCGCCGGCCACAGCGGTGACGCGCTGCGGCAGTTCCTGACTCGGCACGGCCACCGCGGCTACCGCGAACTCTGCATGCGGGACCCGTCCTGGGCCGATGACCCCGGCGGTCTCGGTTCGATGATGCAGGTCATGCTGCGCGCGGCACTCGATGCGGGACGACGCTCGGCACCGCCGGTGGGGGCCGACCAGGAGCCGCCGTCGCGCGCGGTCAGGATGCTCGCCCGGATGGCCCAGGCCGGCGCCCGCGGACGGGAGGAGACGAAATCGAAGATGGCCCTGATGGCGCACACCCTCAAGCAGGGGTACCGCCACCTCGGCGAGGTGCTCGCCCGGTCCGGCCGACTCCCCGACCCCGATCTTGTGTTCTTCTTCGACCGCAGCGAATTGCCGCGGGTGGTCGGCGACGACGACATCACCGAGCTGGTGAAGCGTGCACAAGCCCGCCGCGACGCCCTACCGTTCCAGGAAGCACTGGAATTCGACGACGTCTCGGTCGGCCGCCCTACCCCGGTGATCGCAGCCCGCCGCACCATGTGCACCGACGGCCAGATCGTCGGTCGCCCCGCCAGCCGCGGATCGGTCGAAGGCGTTGTGCGCGTTGCGAAATCCATCAACGACGCCCGAGATGTCCAACGTGGTGAGATCCTGGTGGCGCCCGTCACCGATGTCGGGTGGACGCCGTACTTCACGGTCATCGGCGCACTGGTCACCGACATCGGCAGTTCGGTGTCGCACGGCGCCGTGGTGGCGCGCGAATACGGCCTGCCCTGTGTGGTCAACACCCTGGTCGCCACCAAGTTGTTGAAGACGGGCGACCGGGTGCGCGTCGACGGCGACCGCGGTGTAGTGACCCGTCTCGACGTCTGACGGTGTTCGCCGCCATTGCTGCGTCGCGACCCGCGGGTGGGACGACTCGTGCCAGGCAGCGCCATCGCGACACCGACCCTGTGGTTGACTGCTGCGATGGCGACGTCTGACGCGCACTTCTATCGGCCCGCGGACGGTACCGGGCTGCCCCACGATCCGTTCAACGCCATCATCGGGCCACGGCCGATCGGATGGATGTCCACCGTGAGCGCTGAGGGCACCCGAAACCTAGCCCCCTACAGCTTCTTCAACGGCTTCAACTATCACCCGCCGGTGATCGGCTTCGCCTCGATCGGATGGAAAGACAGCGTCGCCAACATCGAGGCCACCGGGGAGTTCGTGTGGAACCTGGCCTGCCGCCCGATCGCGGCCGCGATGAACGAGACCGCCGCCAGCGCAGCGCCTGACGTCGACGAGTTCACCCTCGGCAGGCTCACCCCCGTGGACTCCGTCGATGTCACACCGCCGCGGGTGCTGGAGAGTCCTGTCAATTTCGAATGTCGCCTGACTCAACTGATCCAACTGCACGACATCGCCGGTACGCCCGTGGACACATGGCTGGTACTCGGCCAGGTCGTCGCTGTCCACATCGACCGGCAGTATCTCGTCGACGGCGTCTACGACACCGCCGCCGCCCAACCCATCCTGCGCGCCGGCGGACCTGCGGCCTACTTCGACGTACCGCCCGACGCTCGATTCGAGATGACCCGACCCGGCTGACCTGTCGTCAGCCGTGGCTGCGGTTCCATTCGATCCAGCCGACCCCGCTGCGGCCGTCGTCGGTGGTGACCGTGCCCCACGAGCGCGGGAAGCGACTGAGCCGACCGTCGGGAGAGGTCAGTAGCACCGGCGCATGGGCCGTCGGCGTGATCGTGGCGGTCAGTCCGTCATAACCCACCACCGCCGAGGCCGGGAGTTCACCATCCCAAACCGTCTCGCGCGCTTCGACTTTGACGAGCTCGATCAGCGGCTCCCCACTGCGCTGCGAGTAGCCCACCGATAACGCGGGTGCACCGGGGATACGAATGTCGACGCCGTGCAGGTGGGTTCCGTCGTCCAGGTGTACGGCGCTCCACACCCAGTCCATCCCCCACCAGTCCCGCGACGCCCACGAGTGGTCGCGTTGTCCGGCAACGCCGGTGAGGGTGAAGGAGTGTCCGTCGGCCGTGACCGTGCCCGACACCCGGCATGGGATCTCGTAGCGCGGCGACACCCGGTACTGATAAGGCACTCCCACGCTCGTCCACTCCAGGTCCACGCTCACCTCGACCGGCCTGCCCGCCTCGCCGCGCAACAGTGCGGTCGGATCGTCGTGAGCCTGCCCCCGGCCCAGCAGCGCCACGCGATAGCGGACAAGCGGTTCAGCGACGTCCAGCCGGAGCTCCGCCTCGTCGGTCACCACCACCTCTTGGTCGACGGGCAGGGGCGCCTCGAAGTCCAGCACCGCGACGGTCGGGCGGCCGGGCCCGCACAGCAGGCCGTTGACCCAGGCGTGACCCTGGTTGGGGATGAGTCCGAGCCGGAACCAACCGCCCACCTGCTGGCCCGGCTCGACGAAGTCGAAATACCAGCTCTCACTCCACAGCGGCTCGTCGGTCGGGGTGTGCCTGCCCTCGTCGGATGCGTTCGGCTGCAACGGTTCCGGCGTCGACGGCGGGGGCAGCAGCGAGAGCGCGCCGGTGTCGATCACATGCTGGCAGTGCCGGGCGATCATCGCCATGAACATCTCATCGCCCCGGGCGGTCCGCTCCACCAGCATCGGCGACACGATGGCCATCAGCACCCCGAAGAAACTCTGCCGCCGCACCCCCTCGCGCACCTCGTCCAGGGAGACGCCGGAGGTTCCACCGAGTGCACGGTGATAGGCAGCGAGCAGCTCGTCGTACCGGGCGCGACGCTCCTCGACGGGCAACGCGCACCCGAGGAAGTAGGCGACGTCGGTGAATGCCGGTCCCCACGTCACCGTCTGCCAGTCGACCACGGTCAGCGGCCGGTCGGCACCCGGTTGGCCGAACAGCATGTTGTCCAGCCGGAAGTCGCCGTGCACCAGGCCTTGCCGACCGCTCCCGCCCTCGGCGGCCATGTACGCGTCGAACGCGCCCACGAACTGCTCGCAGACCGCGCGATGCTCCGGCGCCACCTGGTCGGCGTAGCGATCGATGAACCCGGCATACAGGGCGCTGATCAACCCCTGATCGACCGGCGACTCCCTGTTGAGCCAGGCCGCGTCGGCGAGCGCCTGGTCACCCAGAAGCGGACCGTGCACCAGACCGAGTTGGCGCATCGCGAGTTCCGCTTGATCCGGGGTCGCGCCGCCGATCTCGTCGCCCACAGTCGCCGGAGCGGCGTCGTCGAGCAGCAGATCGAACGCGCCCGTCGCGCTGTCGTACGCCGCATGATGACAGGGCGCCACCGGACCGGCCAGGCCCGGTGCCACATCGGTGTAGAAGCGGACCTCGCGTTCGTAGAGCCCCATCGCCAGCCCGGTCTGGCGGCTGCTCGGATCGGCGGCAGCGACCTTCAGGACCACCGACTCAGGCCCGTCGGCGCCGTCGGCATAGCTCACCTGCACCCGGTAGCACTCACTCATCTGACCGGTGCCGATGCGGGTGACCGAGAAGCTCGAGACGTCACGGTCGAGTGTGGCGCTGAGCCATTCGACGGTCAGATCGGCGGGGCTTTCCAGGAGCGGTGGCAGCGTCGACACCCGGCCAACGTATAGCAGGAGGGTCACCGCGACGGGCACATCCGACAAACCAATTGACGGCCGTCAACTGCTGGACGGACGAAAGCGACAACGTGATCATGATCAGGCGCTCCCCGGTGGGGCGTGCGTGCGGAAAACGGGTATAGGGCGCGTCGTGGAACCGGAGGGCACATGAGAGTACTGATCACCGGCGGCACCGGCTTCGTCGGCGCGTGGACCGCAAAGGCGGCACAGGATGCCGGCCATCGCGTGCGTTTCCTGGTGCGCAACGCCGGCAGACTCGCCACCAGCGCGGGCAAGATCGGCGTCGACATCGAGGACCACGTGCTCGGCGACATCGCGGACGGCGAGAGCACGGCCGCGGCCCTCGAGGGATGCGACGCGGTGATCCACTGCGCGGCAATGGTCTCGACCGACCCCAGCCGGGCCGATGAGATGCTGCACACCAACCTGGAGGGGGCGCGCAACATTCTCGGCGGTGCCGCGGCCGCCGGGATCGACCCGATCGTGCACGTCTCGAGCTTCACCGCGCTGTTCCGGCCCGGCCTCGAGGTGCTGCACGCCGACCTGCCAGTGGTCGGGGGCAGTGACGGCTACGGCCGGTCCAAGGCCGCCGTCGAGGCGTACGCTCGCGGCCTGCAAGATGCAGGTGCGCCCGTCAACATCACCTATCCGGGCATGGTGCTGGGGCCGCCGGCCGGCGACCAGTTCGGCGAGGCGGCCGAAGGTGTGGAAGCGTCGGCCAAGATGCACGCGGTGCCCGGCCGCGGTGCCGGTTGGATCGTCATCGACGTACGCGATCTGGCCGACCTGCATGTCGCGCTCCTCGAGCCCGGTCGCGGGCCGCGCCGCTACATGGCCGGCGGTCAGCGGGTGTCGGTCGACCAACTCGCGAAGATGATCGGCCGCGCAACGGACCGCACGCTCGCGGTGGTCCCCGTGCCCGATGTGGCGCTGCGCAGCGCCGGCCGCGTCTTCGACGTCGTGGGCCCGTTTCTGCCGTTCGAGACGCCGATCAACTCCGCGGCCATGCAGTACTACACGCAGATGCCGGCCTCGGACGACGCACCGAGCACCCGCGATTTCGGGTTGCACTGGCGCGATCCGGCCGACACGATCGCCGACACCGCCGCGGGACTGCGTCAGGTCGGCCGGCTCTGAGGGCGGGCGAGCACCCCGCCCAGCACCACATCCGCCAACTTCGCGGCCGCATCATCGACATCGGTCACCTTACGAACACATACGGCGTACCACGCAGCCCCGGCGATGACGTCCATGACCGTGTCGGCGTCGACGCCGGCACGCGCACGCGCAGACCGCGCCAGATGTCCGGCCAGGTTGCGGCGCGCGGCCGCTTCCAGCCGATAGTTGAGCAATCGGCGCATCGCCGGCTCCAGCCGCAGGTCCTGCAGTAGACCCGGAACAGCCTCGCGGACAACCGGATCGGCGTACATGACCAGCGCGCCCCGGCACAGGCGGGTGATCTCCGCCGCGAGGTCGTCCTCCTCGGGTTCTGCGCCGAGATCCGGGAACGCCGCCTCGTGGATGAGGTGCGCCTTCGTGCGCCAGCGACGGTAGATGGCCGGTCGGCTCACCTTGGCGGTCGCAGCGATCAAGTCGATCGTCGTCGCCGAGTAACCCCGCGTCACCAACAGGGCACGGGCGGCCTCGAGAACGGACGCATCGATCGCAGGGTCACGGCGCGACCCGTGGTGTCGCCGCGCACTCGACGCCGATCTGTCCACGAAAACCCCGTTCGCCAAGGCCAGTTGTCGATACAGTGTGTCACGACACAGGGGGTTCGATGACGGACACGGAACAACTCGCACGCACCGGCGAGGACGGACTCCACCTCTACACCTGTCCATTGTGTGAAGCGATGTGCGGCTTGCGGATCCATGTCCAGCAGGGGCGTGTGAGTGACATTCGCCCCAACCCCGACGATGTGTGGAGCCGCGGCCACATCTGCCCGAAAGGTGCGTCGCTGGGTGCGGTGCACGACGATCCCGACAGGGTCCGGGCGCCGATGATCAAGATCGACGGGCAATGGCACGAAGTCGACTGGCGCACCGCGTTCGTCCGCTGCACCGAGCTGCTGGCCCCCATCATCGACAAGCACGGGATCGGAGCCGTCACGGCCTACACCGGCAATCCGCTGGCGCATTCGTTCTCGCTGGCCCGCTACGCCGGCGTCCTGCTCGGCCTTTCGGGAATGCCCCTGACCTATTCGCCCGGCACGGTCGATCAATGGCCGAAGAACCTGTCATCCCATCTGATGTACGGCGGCTGGTGGACCTTCCCGGTGCCTGACATCGAGCGCACCGACCTCCTGGTCGTCATGGGCGCCAACCCTGCTGCCTCACAGGGTTCGCTGCTGGCGGCGCCCGACGTCATGGGACTCATCGCCGACGTCCGCCGACGGGGCACGGTGATCGTCATCGACCCGGTGCGCACCCGAACCGCCCAGCGCGCCGACGAATGGCTGCCCATCACCCCGGGTACCGACGCCGCGCTGCTCCTCGGGGTCGTGCACACGTTGTTCGCCGAGGATCTGGTGACACTCGGTGCGCTCGAACCCCATGTCGTCGGGGTGGATTCGCTGCGCGACATCGCCGCTGACTGGTCCCCCGAGCGGGTCTCCGCGGTGACCGGAATCAGCGCCGACCGTATCCGCGAGCTCGCCCGCCAGCTCGGCACCACACCCCGCGCGGTGGTCTACGGCCGCATCGGAACCTGCAACCAGGAGTTCGGCAGCCTGGCGAGCTGGCTCGTCGACGTCGTCAACATCCTCACCGGGCATTTCGACACCCCGGGTGGGGCCATGTTCCCCACCGCGGCGGCCTGGTCGGTGACGGTGCAACCCATCCCCGGCCTCGAGGACGGGGCCGCCGACTTCGGCCGCTTCCACACGCGGGTGCGCGGCGCCAAGGAGGTGCTGGGTCAAGTCCCGGTGTCGTGTCTCGCCGAGGAGATCGCCACACCGGGCGACGGCCAGATCAAGGCGTTGATCACCGTCGCCGGAAACCCCGTCCTGTCCACCCCCGCGGGCGATCGCCTCGACGACGCGCTGCCACTGCTCGATGCGATGATCTCGATCGACTTGTGGCTCAACGAGACAATCCGTCACGCCGATGTGATCCTGCCCGGCCCCTCCCCCCTGGAGCAGCCCCACCACGACGATCTCATCCTGCACTTCGCCATCAACAGCGTCGCCAACTACTCCCCACCCGTGTTCGCCAAACCGGATCCCGGGGCCCCTGACGAGTGGGAGATCCTGATCCGTCTGACCGGCTTGTGCACCGGCACACCGGCCGAGGACGTCGACGTCAGCGCGATCGACGACGGCTTCTTCGACTACTTGTGCTTCACGCAGGGGCTCGACGGCGCAACGGTGCGGGCGCACTATGAGCACGGTGGGCCCGAGCGCATCCTGGACCTCACCCTGCGGACGGGCCCGTTCGGGGACCGGTACGGCGAGAACCCCGGGGGGCTGACTCTGCAGATGCTCAAAGAGCGCCCCGACGGGATCAATTTCGGTCCGATGGTGCCCCGCGTCCCGGACGTTCTCGGAACCGCGGACCGTACGATCCGGCTGGCACCGCCCTACCTGACCGATGACCTGCCGCGGCTCGCGCGGCGCCTGGACCGCGCGCCCGACGACCTCGTCCTGGTCAGCCGGCGGCACCTGCGCTCCAACAACTCCTGGCTGCACAACGTCGGACCGCTGATGAAGGGTCGCGACCGCTGCACGCTTCTGATCCACCGCGACGACGCGCAGCGGCGCGGTATCGCCGCCGGCGACCTCGTCACCGTCACATCCGCGGGCGGCAGCATCGACGTGACCGCCGAACTCACCGAGGAGATCAAACCGGGGGTGGTCTCGTTGCCGCACGGCTGGGGCCACGGCAAACCGGGCACCCGGCTGGGCGTGGCCAACGGCTCCCCCGGTGTCAACACCAATGTCCTCTCGCCCGTGGACTTCCTGGACGAGCCCTCGGGCAACGGCGCCCTCAACGGCATTCCCGTCGAGGTCAGGCGGGCGCGCTGACCAGGCGCAGCCGTAGAGCCGCCGCCGTGCCCGGTCCGACCACTCCGTCCACCGCCAAACCTGGTGTGCGGCGCTGGAATTCCTCCACCGCCGCTTGGGTCACTGTTCCGAAGACACCGTCGACGTCGAGGTTCCCCGCGTAGCCGGCATATGCCGCTTTCAGACGGCGCTGGAGTTCAGCGACCTGAGGGCCGCGAGACCCCCGTTCGAGCAGGACGTCTGCATACTCGTCGACGGGCAGCGGCAGGACGCGTTGGTGGGCGGCGACATCGCGACGCAGTATGGCCATGTCGATCGCCCCCGGATCCCACTTGCCCTGAGCGCGCCCTGCGTACTCCTTGTGCCCGATGACCCGGTCGGCGGATCGACCGAGTCGCCGGCAGATGGCGGCGCAGCTACGCACCAGAGCCAGGTACTGGGCGTCGGGCCAGTGCATGCGATGGGGCGCCGACGGGCTCGTGCCGCTGTTGGCGCACTCGATGCCGATCATGTGCCGGTTGGCGCCGTTGACCGGCAACCAGGGGTAGGAGCCCGCGCCGGCGTGCCAGGAGACGCCCGCCGCCACCACGGTCACGGTGCCGCTACGCGCGATGTGCAGCGCGGACAGTGGCCCGGGCAGCTCGGGCCCGCCCCGTGCGATGGATTCGGCGGTGGCACTGTCTGATCCCGTGTGGTGCACCATCACCCCGCGGATATCGGCGAAATCGCCGTGGCCACGGCCGCGCCAGCCGGGCAACTCCTGCACATCGAGGCCCTCGACGCGCAACACATCGGCCAGCCAGAGCGGATCACCGCTGGTCACCGCGACCATGGCAGCACCTCCCGTCGTCGACTGCGGCCCTCATGCAACCAGACGGCCAGGTTTGACAGACGAGGGCGCGGGTAGTTCGACCCGGTGACGACAGAACCCGAGGACATCGAGAGCGCGCCGGTCGTCGCGCGTGACACCTCAGCATCGCGCCACGATGTCTGGGCCGTGATCGCCGACGGCTGGACGTATTCGCAATGGGTGGTGGGCAACAGCCGGATGCGCGCCGTCGACCCGTCGTGGCCCGCGGTCGGCAGCACGATCCACCACTCGATCGGGATCTGGCCGCTGGTGCTCAACGACAGCACGGTCGTCGAATCCTGCGATCCGGAGCGGGAACTCGTTCTGATCGCCAACGGCAGGCCGTTCGGCAAGGCGCGGATCACCCTGCGACTCGTCGATCTCGATGGCAGCGGCTGCCGCATCGAGATGGCCGAGGTGCCCGTGTCACCGCCGCTGAGCTGGCTGCCCAAGCAGGTGGCCCTCGCCGCGGCGTTCCCCCGCAACCGGGAGACCACATGGCGTCTCGCCGCGATGGCCGAGCGTCGCGGCCGCGATGAGCGCTGAACTGTCCCGCTCGGAGACCGCCGACGCCGTCGTCATCGGCTCGGGCCACAACGGGATGGTCGCCGCCGCCCTGCTGGCCGATGCGGGCTGGGACGTCGTGGTGTTGGAGGCGCAGGACCAGCCGGGTGGCGCCGTCAAGAGCGCCGAGCTGACGCCGGGTTACATCAGCGATCTGTACAGCGCGTTCTACCCGCTGTCGGTCGCCTCGCCGGCGCTGGCCGACCTCGCCCTGGAAGACCATGGTCTGCGCTGGAGTCACGCACCGGCCGTCGTCGGCCATCCCCGCAGCGCAGACGACGACGACGCACCGGTCCTCCATCGCGACATCGCCCGCACCGCAGCAGAATTCGAGCGCTTCCACCCCGGCGACGGAGACCGCTGGATCACCGCCTTCGAGCAGTATCAGCACATCAAACGTCCGCTACTGGAGACTCTGTTCGCGCCGTTCCCGCCCGTTCGCGGACCTGCGGGGCTGCTGCGGCGGCTCGGCACCGCCGACGCGCTTCGGTTACTGCACCTGTTGCTGTTACCCGCAGGCGAGATGGCGCGCCAGCTGTTCGAAGGCGAGGCGGCCCAGCTGTTGTTGCTGGGCAACGCGATGCACGCCGACGTGCCCGTCGATGCCCCGGCCAGCGGCGTGATGGGATACCTGCTGCTGATGCTGGCTCAGGACGGGGGCTTCCCCGTTCCGGTCGGCGGTGCGGGTCAGCTGACCGAGGCACTGGTGCGGCGAGCCGAGTCAGCCGGAGCGCGCGTGTACTGCGGGCGCGAGGTCGACAGCATCGACGTGCGCGGACATCGCGCGACCGCGGCGAACCTTATCGACGGTGGTTTCATCCGCTGCCGTCGCGCCGTCATCGCGAACACCTCGGCGCCACAGCTCTATCGACGCCTGCTTCCGCGCGACGTCCTTCCGGAGGGGCCGCAACAGCACCTGGACCGCTTCGTGTGGGACACCCCGGTCCTGAAGGTGAACTACGCTCTGGACGCCCCCATCCCGTGGCGCTCACCCAACCTCGCCGGGGCGGGCACGGTGCACCTGGGCGCCGACCACGACGGTCTGATCCGCTGGATGGCGGATCTGAACACCTCGACAGTGCCGACTCAGCCGTTCATGCTGTTCGGCCAGATGACGACGGCGGACCCCACACGCTCCCCCGCCGGTACCGAGAGCGCGTGGGCCTACACCCACCTGCCGCGCGGGCGCAGCGACGATCACAGCGCCGACCAGCTGGCCGAGGCCGTCGACGCCGTCCTGGAACGGCACGCGCCCGGCTTCACAAGCCATGTCGTCGGCAAGACCGTGCAGCGGCCCTCGGACCTCGAACACAGCGACCAGAACCTCCATGCCGGCGCGGTCAACGGTGGGACGTCACAGTTGTTCCAACAGTTGATTTTTCGGCCGATGCCCGGCCAGGGTGGACCGACCACACCGCTGGACAACGTCTTTCTCGGCAGCGCCGGCGCCCCGCCCGGCGGAGGGGTCCACGGCATCTGCGGTCGCAACGCCGCTCGGGCGGCGTTGCGGGCTGACGGGGCGACGGGCTGGCCTCGGCGGCGGCTCAACAGGGCAGTGAACCGGCTCCTTCTCGGCTGAACCCCGCCCGCCAGTGAGAAGCCATGGCGGTGGATTCGCCGATTCCACGGCCTGGAACTCTATTCCGGTGGGATCAGGTCCGGCCGCGCTTCGGCGTCTGGTTGGCCACGCCGTGGCGTAGCGGGGTGCCGGGCTCAGCGGCGGTCGACAGCTGGACCGACGAGCCACCTTCCGTGGCATCGATGCCCGGCGCGTTGCCCGGGTCGCCCGACGATGGTTGAGCACCTGCGTCGAGTTCTCGCATTCGGGCCTCGAGAATCTCGAGCACCGGAACCCGGGCGGCATGGCCCGCTTCGTGCGTGAGCAGCACTTCCAATGCGTCTTTGTCCAAGGCGCGAATGCGATGTCGGACGTCGCCGAGCGCCATCTGATCGAAATCCGGAAACGGCAGGTCTGTCATCGGCTCATCCCTACTCGACTACCGGGAACAGCGCGTCGCCGTCCTCTGGGGCACCGTCGATCTGCCCTTCGTGGTCGCCGGGCTCAGGAGGCGCAGCGTCGCTCCCGAGCAATGCCTCGTCACCGCCGGCACCGTCTGCTGCATCGCGCGGATCGACGTCGGATTCTGTGACATCGGGAACTTCCTCGGCCAATCTGTCGTCGAGGCTCTCGCCTTGACGTTGCTCCTCGGCCGACATCCCGTACTTGTCGACGCCGCTCCAGCCCTCGGGCGGATCGACGACCTCGTCGCCGTCGTCGTTGTGCACGTCGTCGGAATCAGTGCCCTCCATCGGACTGAGCAGATCATCACTGCCGCCCAGGTCGTTGGCTGTGGTCTCCGTGGCGTCGTCAGTGCTCACCACTGATCTCCTCTCGCTGTCGTGTCCCCCAGCCATAGCCGGGAAGCGGACTCTCGAAACCGGTTGGGCCTCAGGGCGGCAGGACGCATGTCAGCGCTAGGTCTTGTCCGGGTCGATGGCGTCCTTGAGCTTTCCCATGACGCCTTTCTCGGTACCGAAGGCGGGCGTGCGCGGTTCGCCCATCGCGCCGTCGTACGTGCAGTACAACTTCGGGTCCGGCGGCGGCCCCGACTGCAGGTCACCGAGTGGTTGAGGATCGGCGAGGAACTTGCCGGTGTGACGGCCGTCGGGCAGCGGCCCGTGCGCCCACCGGCCCTTGTCGGCGTCGGCACCGTCAGAGAGGTGCCACAGCGTGGAGGCGTGCTCGTCGAACTCCTCGTCGAACAGGTCGTTGGGTGCCACGACGCCCTCCAAACCGTCGGCCTGCAGCTCCTCGATCGCGGACAGCCACATGTTCTGGTGATAGGTGTCGCGCGCCAGATTGAACTTCAACATGGCCTTCACACCGGGATCGTCGGTCATGTGCCACAGTCGTGCGGTCTGCACTCGGCCCTGCGCCTCGGCAGCGACGTTGGCATAGAAGTCCGCCAGCAGATTCCCTGACGCCACAATGAATTTCCCGTTCCAGGGTGAGCCCTGGCTGTCCGACAGCGTCGGTGCACCACCCGACATGATGGCCTGCTGGGGGTCCATACCCCCCATCACCGCCGCCACCACCGGATCGCCCAGCGCGTTCTCGGTGGCATCAGTGGCCGGAGCGCCTTCGAGCAGCCGGGCGCACATCGTCGCGATCATCTCGACGTGCCCGATCTCCTCGGTCGCCACGTCCATGATCAGGTCCTTGTACTTGCCTTTCATCCGGCAGTTCCAGCCCTGCATCAGGTACTGCATGGTCACGGTCATCTCGCCGAACGCCCCGCCGAGCAGTTCCTGGAGCTTGCGCGCGTACACGGGATCCGGCTTTTCGGGCTTGACGTCGAATTGCAGGTAATCGGTATGTCGGAACATTGAGTCGACTCCACATCGAAGTTCTGGACGAGATCATCGGCCGGCGAGCGGGCGGCGCTGCGCCGGCGCTACGGACGACATACCCGCGTGGGAAGGGCCAAACCGAAATCCTGCAGTCGATGCCGGACGTTTGCGTGGCAGCCGCTGGGGTAGCGGCTCCGTCGATGACGTCGACCCGAGGTGACACCATGAGAACCGGACTGATGCGTTCCCGGACGCCCGCACCCAGCGTGGCGCCGATGCCGTCCCCGATGATGGCGCTGTTGCGGGCGGTGGCTCGAGACGGCGCGCGCCTCCTGCCCAAAACCACGGGGTGCGGTATCACGCTGATGGCCACCGACGGACGACGGATCACCTCTGCGGGCAGCGATCACGTCGCCGAGCGCCTCACCGCACTCCACGATCAGCACCCGCACAACCCGTGCGCCAGCGCGTGGGCGCACAGGGGCGTGCGGCGGACGCAGAGCTCGGTCACCCGCGCCGCATGGGCGGGCTGGATGACACACGCCCGACAGCAGGGGGTGCGCTCTGTGCTCGCCGCGTCCCTCTGTGTCGGCGACCGCCGACTGGGGACGGTTCTGTTCTATTCGACGACCAATCGCGCCTTCCGCCATGAGCACGACGAGACACTCTCTGCGTTCGCGGACGCGATCGCCATCGGTATCGACCATTGCCAGAACGGGCCGAGTCCGGCCGGCTGACCGTGGTCACGTGTGGCGCGTTGGCTACCGTTTCGGTATGCATCCCTTCCGCCAGGCCGTCGAGGCGCGCGACAGCGCCGCCATCGAGGCGCTGCTCGCCGACGACGTCGTCTTCACCAGCCCGGTTGCGTTCAAGCCCTACACCGGGAAGCCGATCACCGCGGCGATCCTTCGCGCGGTGATGCGCGTGTTCGTCGACTTCCGCTACATCCGCGAGATCGGCGATGCCACCGGCCGGGACCATGCGCTGATCTTCGAGGCGACCGTCGACGGCAAGAAGATCACCGGCTGCGATTTTCTCCACGTCGACGAGAACGGACTCATCGACGATCTGATGGTCATGGTGCGACCGCTTTCGGGAGCCACCGCGCTGGCCGACGCGATGGGCGCACAGTTCGACCGTATCCAGCACGAGGCGACCCAGACGCCCTGATGCTGCCCTCCGACAACCACGTGCACACCCGGTGGTCCTGGGACACCGCCGGCACCTCGACGATGGAGGCCACCTGCCGCCAGGCGGTCGAGCTGGGCCTGCCCGCGGTGGCGTTCACCGAGCACGTGGATTTCACCGAGTGGGGCGACGACGACGACGCTGCCGCCGGGATGGTCGTCGGCGACCGGCCCCGCGTCGCACCGCTGGACATCGACGGCTATCTCGCTGATGTCCAGCGATGCCGCGAGATGTTCCCCGAACTGCGCATCCTGTCGGGAATCGAAGCGGGCGAACCACATTGGTTCTCCGGCAGTGTGGCCGCGGTGCTCGCGGCAGGAACGTTCGACCGGGTGCTGGGAAGTCTGCACGGGATCCCGGTGGCGGGCCGCCTGGAAGGGATCGATGCGCGGCTGTTCGGCCGCCATGACCCGCATGACTTGGTGCAGCGATACTTCGCCGACATGGTCACGTTGATCGAGCGGTCAGACGTGTTCACCGTGCTCGCCCACTGCGACTACCCGCGCCGCTACTGGCCCGCGAACCGGGTCGGCGCCTACCGCGAGAGCGATTTCGAAGAGCAGTACCGGACAGTCTTCCGCGCCCTCGCCGGAACGGGGCGAGCGCTCGAGATCAACACGAAGTCGCCGTTGGCGTCGGTCGACCTCGTGCGGTGGTGGTGGCAGGAGGGCGGGGATGCGGTGTCCTTCGGCAGCGACGCCCACCAGCCGGCCCATGTCGGCCGACGCTTCGCCCACGCGGTCGACATTGTCGAGGCCGCCGGATTCCGGCCCGGACGCGACCCCTTCGACTTCTGGCGGCGCTGATCGCGTCAGGAGCGGATGAACTCCAGCAGGTCGGCGTTGATGACATCGGCGTGGGTGGTCGGCATCCCGTGTGGATATCCCGGATAGGTTTTCAGGGTTCCGTTGGGCAACAGGGCAGCCGACAGCGGTCCCGCGTCGGCGTAGGGCACCACCTGGTCGTCATCGCCGTGCATCACCAACACGGGCAGTTGGATGCGGCGCAGATCGTCGGTGAAGTCCGTCTGGGAGAAGGCGACCACGCCGTCGTAATGGGCTTTGGCGCCGCCCATCATGCCCTGTCGCCACCAGTTCGCGATCACCGCCTCGATCGGTTCGACCCCGTCCCGGTTGAAGCCGTAGAACGGCCCCCCGGGCACAGCGCGGTAGAAGGCCGATCGGTTGGTCGCCACCTGGGTCTGGAAGTCGTCGAACACCGACTTCGGTAGCCCCCCGGGATTGGCGTCGGTCTGGACCATCAACGGCGGCACCGCGGCGATCAAGGCGGCTTTGGCTGCCCGCTGCTCGCCGTGGCGGGCCAGGAATCGCACGACCTCACCGCCACCGGTGGAGTGCCCGACATGTACCGCGTCGCGGAGGTCGAGATGCTCCACCACCGCGGCGAGATCGTCGGCGTAGTGGTCCATGTCGTGACCATCGCCGACCTGAGCGGAGCGGCCGTGCCCGCGCCGATCGTGGGCGATGACCCGGTAGCCGTGGCCGAGGAAGAACATCATCTGGGCGTCCCAGTCGTCGGCCGACAGCGGCCACCCATGGCTGAACACGATCGGTTGACCCGATCCCCAGTCCATGTAGTAGATCTCGACACCGTCGGTGGTGGTGATAGTCGGCACGAGCGGAAAACTACTCCGCATCAGCGCCGCCGACCACCCGAGGCAGAGGTAGGTTGTGCCGGTGACGACCCCATCGCAGACCCCGCTGACGATCATGTTCTGGCCGGAGTCGGCGTACGGACCGACCAATCAGTGCATCGGTCTGGCGTCGATCCTGCGCGACCGCGGGCACCGGATCGTCTTCGCCGCCGAGAGTTCCTGGGCCGGGAAGATCGCACCGTTCGGTTTCGTGGAGGAACTCGTCGACCTCGCCGAGCCCGCGCCGGATGCGGGCGAGGAAGACGCAGGCGCCTTCTGGACCCAGTTCATCGCCGAGACGGCACCGGAGTTCCGCAAACCCACGATCGAGCAGCTGTCGACCTTCATCCAGCCGACCTTTCAAGCGCTGATCGACGGCGCTCGGTACTGCGAGCCGCGGTTGCGCGACATCATCGCCGTGCACCAACCCGACGTCATCGTCGAGGACAACGTGGTCCTGTTCCCGGCGCTGGTGACCGCGGGCGTCCCGTTCGTGCGCATCGTGTCCTGCAGCCCGCTGGAGATCCCGGGCCCCGACGTGCCGCCGCCGTTCTCCGGGTTGCCCAGCGACGATCCGGCGCAATGGAGTTCGTACCGCGCGGAGTACGACCGGACGCTCCGGCCGATGTGGACCGAGTTCGACGCCTGGGTACGGGATCAGGGGGCCGCGGCGCTGCCGGACCTCGAGTTCATGCCGCGCGACAACGCGGCCAACCTGTACGTGTACCCCGCCGAAGCGGACTACCGTGACCGCCGCCCGCTCGGCGACTTCTGGACGCGAATGGACTCCAGCGTCCGCGAGACAGACGAGGCTTACGCACTCCCCGCGCAGGTTGCCGATCGGCCGGACGGCAGCGCACTGATCTACCTGTCGCTGGGCTCTCTCGGCGGAGCCGACGTGGATCTGATGCAGCGGCTGGTCGACGTCCTGGGCACCACCCGGCACCGCTTCATCGTCAGCAAGGGGCCCCAAGCTGACCGGATCACGTTGGCCGACAACATGGTCGGCGAACAGATGCTGCCACAGACCAAGGTCATCCCCCTGGTCGACCTGGTCATCTCGCACGGGGGCAACAACACCGTCACCGAGACATTGCACTTCGGCAAGCCATTGATCATCCTTCCGCTGTTCTGGGATCAGTACGAGAACGCGCAGCGGATCGACGAACTCGGCTGGGGTGTGCGGCTCGACACCTATCACTTCAGCGATGACGAGCTCACCGGCGCGGTCGAACGTCTGCTCGCCGACTCGGCGCTGCGTGAACGCCTGGCCGACCTCGGCGCTGCGATCAGACAGCGCGACGGGCTGCGGATCGGTGCCGATGTCATCGAACGAGTGGGTCGCAGTCACCGGTGACGACACTGCCTGACCCGCTGGACTGGTTGGACCTCTCGGACGGGCATCGACTGGCCATCGTCACGCACGGGTCCACCCGATCAGCCATTCCGGTGGCTGACGGCCGGCGGCGCGCACGTCCCGGCGACGGCACGTCGGCCGCATTGCTGAGAATGCTTGCGTCTCAACCCGGGGAGCGTCGACTCGGGCGCTTTCGGGTGCAGTCGTGGACGGCACGTGCAGTCGACGGCGAGCGACCGATCGACGTCGACCAGACCAACGAGTCGGTGATCGTCGGTGAGGCTGCGGTGGTGAAGTGGGCGGTTCACCTGCAGGACGGACCTCACCCTGCGCCGCGGCGCATCACCGCGCTGCGCGATGCCGGCTTCGCGGGCATCCCCGAACCGTGGGGGCTGATCACCTGGCAGCCGCCCGACGGAGTCGAAACGGTGGCGGCCTACGTCGACGACTACCTGCCGGGTGCCGTCGACGGGTGGACCTGGGCGGTGGAGATGATGACCGCTGCCGCGCTCGCCGCCGACGCGGGGGAAACCGCCGAGACGGCCCAAGAACTCGGCGTGCTCGTCGCCGACATGCATGCCGCGCTGGCGTCCACCGCGTCGACCGCCACCGCCGCCGATGCGCGCCGATGGCACGCCGCGGCGCTCGCCACACTCGAAACAGCCTGCGCGCTGGCAGAATCCGATAGCGCGCTCGTGCTGCGGACACGTCGCGCAGAGGTGGCCGCTGAGCTCGCGGTCCTCTCCTCGCTGGCGGGCACGGCGGTGCTCGACGGGCACGGCGATCTGCACGTCGGGCAGGTGCTGCGCAGTGGGGAGAAGCTGTTCGTCACCGATTTCGACGGCAACCCCGTGCTGAGCGCCGCGGAGCGGGCGTGTCCCATCCCCGCGGTCGTCGACGTCGCCGGGATGGTGCAGTCGCTGGCGCACGTGGCGATCGTCGCCCATCGGTACACCGAGCTGGACCCTGCAGTGCTTCACGCAGTGGAATCGACGACGCGTCAGGTCTTTCTCGAGTCCTACACGACGCGGCTGGGGGCCACCGGGCACCGACATCTCTTCGACCCACGTCCTCTTCGCGCGCTACGTCTGATCCAAGTGCTGCGCGAGATGATCTACGCCGCGAAGCATCTGCCGCGGTGGATGTACGTGCCCGACGCCGCGCTGCCGGCCCTACTCGACGACGAGGTGCGACGGTGAAGCCCGATGCGTTCGTATCCGATCTGCAGCGCAAGCCGGAGGTGCTGGCGCGTCTGGCCCTGATGCTGTCCGAGGCGAACCCGTGGGCGGCGCTCGTGCCCGCCGACACCGAACGGGTCGTGCTGCTCGGTATGGGCTCATCGGCGTATGCGGGCGCGGTCGCCGCCGCACGGCTGCGGTCCCGCGGCGTGCTGGCCGCCGCCGAACTCGCCTCGTCGGCGCTGATGCCGGACTGGGGCCCGCGGACGCTGGTCGTCGCGACGTCGGCCAGCGGTGGTTCCGCCGAAACGCTGGATGCGTTGACGCGTCTCCGCGGCGGTGCGGTCACCGTCGCCCTGACCAACACGGCCGGGTCCCCGCTGACCGAGCGGTGCGATGCGGTCGTCACGCTCGAGGCCGACGTCGAGCACGGCGGCGTCGCCTGCCGCAGCTATCAGCACACGCTGGCGTTGCTGCTGGCTCTCGAATGTCACCTGCTCGGCACCGACACCGCAGCGCTCGCGGCATCCATCGACAGCGCCGCCGCAGCGACAGCACACCTGCTCGACAGCGAAAACGACTGGCTCCCCGAGGCTTCGGAGCTGCTACTGGGACCATCGGGCACCTACCTCGCCGCGCCCGCTCACCGCTTCTGTTCTGCCCAGCAGGGTGCGCTGATGGTGCGCGAGGGACCGCGCCTGACCGCCGCGGCGTGCGAGACAGGCGACTGGAGCCACGTCGATGTCTACCTCACCAAGACCAGCGACTACCGGTTGCTCGTGTTCGCCGGCTCCCCGTGGGAAGCGCAACTCGCCGAATGGACCACCGCGCGGGGCAGCACCGTCGTCGGGGTCGGCGGTGACGTTCCCGGGGCGCGATACGTGCTGCGCTATCCGGGGGATGGCGATGACGACGTCGCTCTGCTGACCGAGGTCCTGGTACCGGAGCTGATCGCTGCCCGGAAGTGGCAGCTCGTCACCGGAGAGAGCGCCGGCTGAGGAGCGCGGCGGCCTCCTGCTGGTAGGCGTGCTCGGCCCACTGCTGCGGCGTGGTCCCGAAGCGGCCGTCGACCGCCGACGGGTCAGCGCCGGCAGCGAGGAGGCGGTCGATCAGTGGGAGGTCGCCCGCCCAGGCGGCGTGATGCAGCGGCGTGGCCCCGGCGTCGTCGCGGCTGTTCGGGTCGTCGGGGAAGACGGGCGCCGTGACGTGCACGCCGGACACGTCGATGCCGTGCCGGCCCAGGAGAGCGAGCCGCTCGATGAAACCGTGCTCGGCCGCCCACTCCATCTGCTGTTGCCACATCTGCTCACGCGTCGGCATGGCCACCCCGAGACGGCGCTCCCAGGGACTCGCACCGGCCGTGGCCAGGCCGTGATCGAACAGCACCTCCAGGTGGGAGTCGTCGGACCGGAACATCCTGTTGTACAACGCCTGGTGATCGGCAGGGTGAGCGCCGCGGTCCAGCAGCAGCGTGGCGAGCTCGGTGGCGTAGCGGTGGCGTGGCTGCCGCCTCGGGCCCTGCTCCCCTTCCCCGAAGACACCGGTGAGCGCCGTGAACGGCGGCGCCATCCCCCGCCACAGGTAACCGGCGTTCGGGTCCGCCCCCGCATCCAGCAACAGTGTTGCGGCAGTGAGGGTTTCGTCGGCGGTCCGATCCACGGGCACCCGCGAATAGCACAGGTACATCAGCGGCGTCCAGCGCAACGGGCCTCCGGACCGCCGGGCCGCGACGGCGTCGGCGCGCAGGTGACGCGAAAGGGCGTCCACGTCGGCGGCGGCTGCCGCGGCCCACACGTGGTCGTCCGGCAGGGCAGGCACGGCCGCGAGGAGGTCCGCTGCCTGTGCCCACCGCGGCGGAGCGTCGTCTCCGGTGTACACCAGCACCGCGAGGGCGCTGAACCTGTCGGCCGTACCGAGCGCGGCGTCGTCGATGCCGCTCGGATCGACACCGAGGGTGCGTGCCGCCTCGAGGTAATGCACGAGATCCGGCCACCCCGGGAATCCGTACCGGCGGGCGAGCGCCAGCTGCGCGTCGTGGAGGGCACAGCCGCCGGGACGCAGCAGCGCCACGCCTGGCCGGGGATGGTGACCACGGAGGAACGCCTCGGCGTCCGCGTCACCGGCGCGGGCGCGCCGTTGCAGATCGCGGGCGTCGGAACGCAATCGCGGCAACGACGGATTGTCGGGCAGTGCGCTGGCCGTGGCAGCCTCCTCTCGAGAGGCCCGGCGTCCGCGAGGTCGGGCACGAGAAGAGGTGGGGCCGATCAGTCGTATCGCAGGGAGGCTGAGCCTCTTCGAGCGGACGTCGGGCGGTCCTGCGCGCCCAGCGGTCAGCATACCGGCCGACGCCCACCGGGCGAGCACCACTCGACGAACATAGGTTAGCCTCACTTATGTGTCGCACTCCTACGCCTCTGTCGTCGACACCCGCACACTGACCAGCCGGCTGCGGCGCATCGTGCTGCACGTCGACGATCCGGACGCTCTCGCGGTCCGGCCCGGCGCCGACTCCGCCGTCGGGGTCTACTTCTCCCCGCGGGACCACCCGGACGGCGACGGGCGCAACTACTCCGTGAGACACCAGCAGGGTGCGCTGCTCACGCTCGACATCGCACTGCACCGCGACGGCCCCGGGTCGTCCTGGGCGACGACCGCCACGCCGGGGCACCGGGTGATTCTCGACCACGCCCGGGCGTGGTACCGCCCGCCCGCGGACGCCCGGTGGCAGCTGGTAGTGACCGACCTCTCGGGGCTGCCGGCGGCGGCTCGCATCGTCGAGGAACTGCCCAGCGCCACACCGGCCATCGTCATCGCCGAGATACCGACGATCGGCGATCTCGACTACTTGCCCAGACGTGACACTGTCACCGTCTCACCGCTCGTCGGCACCGGAAACGGCCTGGGACCGAGTGCGTTGGCCGACGCCGTGCGCGCTCTGTCCTTGCCGCCCGGCCGCGGGTACTGCTGGTTCGCCGGCGAAGCCGCCGAATCCCGCGCGGTGCGCAAGCACCTGCGCTCGCTGGGGTGGCAGCGCGACGACTACGACATCACCGGCTACTGGCGGGTGGACTCCGAGCGCTGGGATGCCCGGTTCGAGGAGGCCGGCGACGAAGCGTTGATCGTCTACGAGCGCGCTCTGGCCGCCGGAAAGGACGAAAAGGTCGCCTTCGAGGAGTTCGACGAGGTCTGCGAACGGATCGGGCTCTAGCCGCGTGGTCGTCGCTGCCCCGGTGCGCACCGCGCCTTCGTCGCGTCCCCACCGGATCTCGGTGCGCAGGAACACCGCCGGACTCGCGGTCGCGGGCGCGCTGCTCGCCGTGCTGTGCGTGCTGAGCCTCGCCGTCGGGACCCAGCACGTCCCGCTGAGCACGGTGTGGCAGGCGCTGGCCGGCGAGTCGACGACCGGTGACGAGTGGATCGTGCGTGACCTGCGCATCCCGCGCACCGTCCTGGCCGTGTTGGTCGGTATCGCGCTCGGGCTGTCCGGCACCCTGATCCAGGGGGTGGGCCGGAACCCGTTGGGCGACACCGAGGTAATGGGGATCAACGCCGGTGCGGGGCTGTTCATCGTCACAGCGATCGCGCTGCTCGGACTTCAGGGCATCTGGACCTACATCTGGTTCGGGTTCGCCGGCGCCCTGTTCGCGATGCTGCTCGTGTACCTGATCGGTATGGCCGGCCGCGCCGCGGCCACCCCGGTGCGCGTGCTGCTCGCCGGTGTCGCGATCGGCGCGGTGATGGACGGCCTCGGGTTCGCGGTACGGCTGCGCTACCCGCGGGCGTTCGACAACATGCGGTTCTGGGACGCCGGCGCGCTCGATGGCCGCCCCCTCGACGTCGCCCTGGCGATCAGCCCGTTCATCGCACTCGGCGCGATCCTCAGCCTGGTCGTCGCCCGCTCGCTGAACATCACCGCCATCGGCGACGATCTGGCGACGAGCCTGGGGGGCAACGTCGTTCGGACCCAGGCGCTCAGCCTGGTGGCAGTGACACTACTGGCCGGAGCCGCCACCGCCGGGGCGGGACCGATCGGCTTCGTGGGCCTGATGGTCCCGCACGCGGTCCGCCGGTTCACGGGGCCCGACTGGCGGTGGATCCTCGCGTACTCCGTCGTCGTCGCGCCGGCGGTGCTGCTGGCCGCCGACATCGTCGGCCGTGTCGTGATCGCGCCGTCGGAACTCCCCGCGGGCATCGTCACGGCGTTCGTCGGTGCGCCCGTGCTCATCTGGTTGATCCGCAAGCGCGGGGCCGACCGGTCATGACGACCGCGACGCGCCCGGCCGGCCGGCGCCACCACACGCTCGCCATCGGTGGCGTCGCGGTCCGCGCGTCCCGACGCGCCGTCATCACGGTGACGCTTCTGCTCGCCGGGGTCGTGCTGATCGCGGTCCTCGCCGTGGGCCTCGGCAAGTACCACGTCGCTCCACTGGACGTGCTGTCGGTGCTCGCCGGCACCAACACGTCGTTCGACCGAGTGGTGGTGTTGGAGTGGCGGCTCCCGCGCATGCTGATGGCCCTGCTGGTCGGGGCGGCGCTCGGCCTCTCGGGGGCCATCTTTCAAGCGATCACCGGAAACCCCTTGGGCAGTCCGGAGATCGTCGGCGTCAACTTCGGCGCCTACACCGGTGCCCTCACCGTACTGGCCACCGTCGGAAGTGGCTACTACGGCGTCGCGGCAGGCGCCCTCGTCGGTGGACTGGTGACCGCGGTGCTGGTCTACGCGCTGTCGTTCCAGCGCGGGCTGGCAGGTTACCGGCTGATCGTGGTCGGCATCGCGATCGGGGCGGTGCTCAACTCCGTGAACCAGTGGATAGTAATCAAACTCGACCACCACACTGCGGTCACGGCAGCCGTGTGGCAGCAGGGCACATTGAGCGGTCTGAGCTGGGCGCAGGTGGTTCCGATGAGTGTCTGTGTGGCGCTGCTGGTGTCGGCTCTGCTCGCCCTGGGTCCCCAATTGCCGGTCCTGCAGCTCGGCGACGACGCCGCGGGTGCGTTGGGATTGCGGCCCGACCGCGCGCGAGTCTGCTATCTCGTGGTCGGCGTGGGGCTCGTGGCCGTCGCGTGCGCGGCCGCCGGCCCGATCACCTTCGTCGCGCTCGCCGCACCCCAGTTGGCCCGGCGACTGACCGCGAGCCCCGGCGTGGCGCTCGTCCCCGCGGCGGCCATGGGCGCTGCGCTACTCCTCGTCAGCGACGTCATCGCCCAACAGCTGTTCTCCGACAACGAGTTGCCCGTCGGCGTCGTCACCGTGTCGCTGGGCGGCTGCTACCTCATCTACCTCCTCGTCACCCAGGCACGGAAGCGGTGAACCATGACTGACAGCCGGCTGGGGGCCGATACCGTGTCGCTGAGCTACGGCGACACCGCGATCGTCACCGACCTCACCCTCGCGATCCCCGACGGTCGCATCACGATGATCGTCGGTCCGAACGCGTGCGGAAAATCCACGCTGCTGCGCGGATTGGCGCGGCTGCTGCGCCCGGCTGCCGGCCGGGTGCTGCTCGACGGCTCCGACATCGCCGGCATGCACACCAAGGAGGTCGCCCGCCGGCTGGGCCTGCTCCCCCAGACGTCGATCGCACCGGAGGGCATCACGGTCGCCGACCTGGTGGCCCGTGGTCGCTTCCCCCACCAGAAGTTGTTGCGGCAGTGGTCGGTTGACGACGAGAAGGCCGTCAACGAGGCGATGACGCTGACCGGAGTGAGCGAGCTGGCCGACCGGCTCGTCGACGAGCTGTCCGGGGGGCAGCGGCAACGGGTCTGGGTCGCGATGGTGCTGGCGCAGCAGACCCCCGTCCTGCTCCTCGACGAACCAACCACCTACCTCGACATCGCCCACCAGGTCGAACTGCTCGATCTGTTCGCGATGCTCAACCGATCCCACGGCCACACGGTGGTGGCCGTCCTGCACGACCTCAACCACGCGTGCCGGTACGCCGACGAGATCGTCGTGATGAAAGCGGGTCGCATCGTCGATCACGGGAATCCGCGCATCGTGGTGACCGCAGAGCTGATCGCCGAGGTCTACGGGTTGTCCTGTCAGATCATCGACGACCCGCAGACCGGCACGCCCCTGATCGTGCCGCGTGCCTCGCCCTACCTCACGGTCGATCGGTGAGGTATCCCCCGCCCCGGCCGAAGAAGTCCAGCGCGCGATGATTCACGCCGTCGTCGGTGCGCACCACGTCGATCACCAGACCTCGGGACCGCCCGCGATAGGCCTCGGCGCCGGCGACGACGACCATGCCGCCGTCCTCTTCTATGAACACCCGCCCCGGCATGCCGCCGTACACACACTGCGACACATGAGACGAGATCACACGCAGTCGCTGCCCGCGAAAGAAGGTGTAGGCGTTGGGGTATGGGTCCGACAGTGCCCGCACGAAGCGTTCGATGTCGGCGGCCGGCCACCGCCAGTCGATCAGGCTGTCCTGCTCGGTGCGTTTGTGGAAGAAAGTGCGCTCCGCGAGGTTCTGCGGCACCGGTTCCACACTCTGATGCTCCAGCCCGTCGAGTGCGGCGTCGAGAACCTCGGGCACCAGATCGAGGGTGTCGTAGACCAGGCTGGTACCGGTGCTCGCCGGCGTGATCTCGACGGCACGCTGCACCAGCACCGCTCCGGTGTCCAATTCGTCGTCCATCAGGTGCGCGGTCAACCCGGTGTGCGTGGCGCCGCTGATCAGCGACCAGATGACCGGCGAGAAGCCGGTGAATCGCGGCAACAGCGAGTCGTGCAGATTCACCGTCCCCAGCCGCGGGATGGCGAACAGCTCGCGCGGCAGCTTCGTGCGCCAGTTGTTGGCCACCATGACGTCGGGGGCGACGGCGCGCACCCGATCGATCAACGCCGCGTCGGGACGTTTCGCCAGGTGTACGTCTATTCCCTCGCTGCGCGCCAGATCCTCCACGGAGTCCGCCCAAATCGATTCGTAGGCATGCTCACTCGTCGGATGCGTCACCACCAGTTCGACGTCGTGGCGCGACTTGAGCAGCGCCTGCAGGGTGCGATGGCCCCACGTCTGATATCCGAACATGACCACGCGCACGACGAACCTCCCGTATCCCGGCCGACCCACTGTAGGTGCCTATGGTTAGCCTAACCTTTGATAGCATCCCGACGGTGCGTTCCCCGCACCCTGCCGCGCGGGACCGACGCCCACGGGATCTTCGCAGAGAGAGAGAACACGTTGTCCAGCAATCCTTTCGACGATCCGAACGGCCGCTTCGTGGTCCTGATCAACGACGAAGAGCAGTATTCGCTGTGGCCGACGTTCGCTGAGGTGCCCGCCGGATGGCGCACCGTGTTCGGCGGGCCCGACGGCACCGATCGGGACAGCGCGCTGCGCTACGTCGAGGAGAACTGGACCGACATGCGGCCGAAATCGTTGCGGGAGCAGATGGACCGCGCCGGGTCCGCGCAGGCGTGAGCACGCCGTCGACGGACGGCTGGTCGGGATCGGTGGTCCTGCGCCGCGCCGTCACGCGGCAGCGCACGCGGCTGGCCGCGGGGTCCGTACTCATCGCCGCCCACCAGCTCTGCGAAGTCGCCGTCCCGATCCTGATCGGCGTCATCGTCGACCGCGCCGTGGCGACCGGCTCGGTCGCCGCCATCGTCACCTGGATCGCGGCACTGGCCGCACTGTTCGTGGTCCTGACGATCGTCTACCGCTTCGGTGCCCGCATGTTGATGGCGGCGATCGCCCAGGAGGGTCACCTGCTGCGCGTCGAGCTGTGCCGGCGAATCCTGGATCCGCGCGGCATGGTCACGACATACCAAGCGGGAGAACTGCTGTCGATCTCGTCCACCGACGCCGAGGAAACCGCGTATCTGCTCGACTACGTCCCCCGGATGGTCGGCGCGGCGGTCGCCACCGTCGCCTGCGGCGCCGTCTTGCTCCACATCGACGCACCGCTGGGTGTCATGGTCCTCGTCGGTGTGCCGGTGGTGATGATCGGTCTGCAGCTCACGGCGCCGATCATCGCCCGTCGCGTCGAGGAGCAGCAGTCACAGATCGGCCGCGCGACCGCGCTGGCCACCGACCTCATCAGTGGGCAGCGCCCCCTGCAGGGCATCGGTGCGCAGCGCCATGCCGCGGACCGATACCGGGTCGCGAGCCGGCGCTCCCTGGCCGCGACGCTGCACGCGTCCCGGATGGAGAGCGCGCACGCGGGGGCGGCCGCCGCCGCGGGGGCGCTCAGCGCGATGGCGGTCGCGGTGGCAGCCGCGTACTTCGCTCTCGCCGGTGATCTCACCCTCGGCCAGCTGATCACCGTGATCGGGCTCGCGCAGTTCCTGGCCGAGCCCTTCGCCGTGCTCGCCACCCTGCCGAGCTCGGTGGCCGAGGCACGCGCCTCGGCCAACCGGGTCGCCGACGTACTGTCCGCCCCCGCGCGTCGTCGTGCCGAGCCAACGTCGCAGGCTCTGGACGCAATCGACGGCCCCGTGCTGGACGTCCTCGACGAGTCCGGACACCTGACCTTCTGCGCGCAACCCGGCGAGATGGTGGCGGTGCTGGCCGCCGACCCCCGCGACGCGGTGACGCTGATCGACGCGATGGCCGAGCGCGACCGCGCCGCCGGCCTGACCGTACGCATCGGAGGCCGTACCCTGCAGGACATCCCGTACGGGCAACGCCGTCGGATCCTGATCGTCGAAGCGCACCGCGGCGATCTGTTCAGCGGCACACTGGAATCCAATCTCACGATGTCGGGCGCCGACGCGGATGCGATCGCCGCGGCACTGATCGCCTCGTGTGCCCTCGACGTGGTCGAACAGCATGCCGACGGGCTCGGCCACCGCGTGATCGAGCGGGGCGCCAGCCTGTCGGGTGGGCAGCGCCAGCGGTTGACGCTGGCCCGGGCGCTGGCCGCCGACCCCGACGTGCTGGTGCTCCACGATCCGACCACCGCCGTCGACGCCGTCACCGAACAGGCGATCGCGGAAGGCATTCGCACCCTGCGGGTCGCGCGCAATCGCGCCACGATCGTGTTCACCACCAGCCCGGCCCTGCTCGCCGCGGCTGACCGGGTGATCGTCGTCGACGGCGGCCGGGTCCGGGGGGAAGGCACGCACGACATCCTCGTCGACTCCGACGACGGATACCGGGAGCTGGTGCAGCGATGACCATCAGCACGTCAACGACGCCCCCGGTGCTGCCCGTCGCCTCGATGCGTCGAACGTGGGGATGGCTGCGCGCCGAAGCGCGCAACCGCAAGAGCGCAAGTGCCACCGCGCTCGTGGTCGGGCTGGCCGCTGCGGCGGCGTCGACCGTGCCGATCTACTTGCTGGGCTCACTGATCGACCGCATCGACGACGGACGCTCCGCCGGGCTGGTCGGGCTGGCCGTGGTGATCGGGGTGAGTGCAGTGATCGGCGGGCTCGGGACGGGCCTGTCGACGTACCTGATCGCGCGTCTCGGCGAGTCGGCCGTCGCGGACCTGCGCGAGGACGTTCTCCGCCATTCCCTGGGTCTGCCGGCGACGACGATCGAGGAGAGCGGCCGCGGCGATCTGCTCTCGCGGGTCGGTGCCGACGTCGCGGCCGTCGCCAAGGCCGTGTCCCAGGTCCTGCCCGACATGCTCAACGCGTTCTTCCTCGGCATCGTCACCGTGGTCGGGATGGCGGGCATCGACTGGCGGCTGGGTCTGGCCGGCGCACTGTGCGTTCCGGCCTATGTCGCCGGATTGCTGTGGTACCTGCCCCGGTCCGCGCCGCTGTATGCGCAACAACGCATCGCGCTCGCCGAACGCGCCCAGGCCACCGTCGAATCCATCCAAGGCGCCCGCACCATCGACGCCTACGAGGTTCACGCCGAGCACCTGCGCGGCATCGAGAACGCCTCAGCGCGGGCCCGCGACTGCGAGGTCACGGTCTTCGGTCTGTTCACCCGATTCGTCGGGCGGGTCAACCGTGCCGAATTCATAGGCCTGGCAGCCACTTTGGTGGTCGGCTTTCTCCTGGTCCGCAGCGGCGCCGTCACGGTGGGACAGACCACCGCCGCGGCGCTATTGTTCCACCGCCTGTTCAACCCGATCGGGCTGATGATGTACAACTTCGACGAGATCCAGGCGGGTGCCGCATGCCTTGCCCGTCTCGTCGGCGTGCTCGACCTGCGGCCGATGGCCACCGATGCGCCGCCGCCACCGACGGCCGAGCCCCCCTCGGCCGACGTGGAGGTGCGCCACGTGTCGTTCCGGTACGGCTCCGGTCCGATCGTCCTGCAGGACGTATCGCTCTCGATCCCGGCCGGGACCCGGTGCGCGCTGGTGGGCACCACCGGCGCAGGTAAGAGCACCCTGGCCGCGGTGATCGCGGGGTCGTTCGTGCCGAATGAAGGGCAGACCCTGATCGGCGGTGTGAGCGTCGCCGAGATCGCCGAGGACCGACTCCGCCACTGGGTGGCCACGGTCACCCAGGAGGTGCACGTGTTCTCGGGAACCATCGGAGACGACCTGCGCCTGGCCGACCCGCAGGCACCCCGTGAACGGTTGCTCGACGCCCTCGACCGGGTGGGCGCCCGGGACTGGGTTGAGAGCCTGGACGACGGTTTGGACACCCTCGTCGGCGAGCACGGCATCGATCTGACCGCGGCGCAGGCGCAGCATCTGGCGCTGGCGCGGCTCGTCCTCGCCGACCCGCGCGTCGTCGTTCTCGACGAGGCCACCGCCGAAGCGGGCAGTGCCGCCGCCGGCGAGCTGGACGCGGCGGCATTGGCCGCCACCGAAGGCCGCACCACTCTCGTTGTCGCTCATCGTCTTTCCCAAGCCACCACCGCCGACCAGATCTTGGTGATGGACGGTGGGCGCATCGTCGAACGCGGCACCCATGACGCATTGCTGGAGCACGACGGTCGCTACGCCCGGCTCTGGCGCGCCTGGCGCGCGCACAGCTAGACCGCCCACCCGCCCCGCGGCCATTTCCCGCCCACCCCCCGACCGAGAAGAGGTTTGCCTCGTGACCGCCGAGTCGCTGGACGTCGTCGATCTGCTCGACCGGTGGAACAACCACTCGACGCCCGATCGGCGCACGACCGTGCCCGCGCTGCTCGCGGCGCGGTGGGGACAGACCCCCGACGCCGTGGCGATCGTCGACGGCACCCGGCGGCTGACGTACCGCGAGCTCGAAACCCGGGTCGCTCAGCTGGCGCGCACGCTGATCACTCGCGGCTTCAATACCGAAGACGTTGTCGCGGTGGGCCTCCCGCGGTCAGCGGAGATGGTGGTCGGCGTGCTCGCTGCCATGGTGGCCGGTACCGCGTTCGTCCCCGTCGATCCCGCGTGGCCGGCACATCGCCGGCGGCAGGTGCTGGCCGACGCCGGCGTGCGGTGCGCCCTCATCACGCCCACCGACGCAAGCGACTGGGACGTCGACACCGTCGCGGTCGATCTCGACGAGTGGCGACTGGCCACTGAGCCGGCCACCGTGCCGGAGGTGCAGATACTGCCAGGAGCGCTCGCCTACGTGATCTTCACGTCAGGATCGACGGGCACACCCAAGGGCGCGATGATCCGCCACGAGGCGATCGCCGAGCGGCTGCTCTGGCAACGCGACCATGTCCTCGGCTTCGGCCGTGACGACGCCTCGCTGTTCAAAGCCCCTCTGTCGTTCGACATTTCGGTCAACGAGATCCTGCTGCCGCTGATCAGTGGCGGCCGTGTCGTGATCGCCGCGCCGGACGCCGAGAAGGATCCGGAGTACCTGCTCGGGCTCATCGCCGCTGAGCGGGTCACGTTCGTGTACCTGGTGTCCTCAATGCTGGACACGCTGCTCGAACTCGACCGGATCGCCATCGCCGACGGCGCTCCCGGCGCGTTGGCATCGCTGCGGCACGTGTGGTGCGGCGGCGAGGTTCTGACACCCGGTCTGTTCGCCCGGTTCCGGCGCCAGCTCGACACCACGCTCTATCACGGGTACGGACCGGCCGAGGCGACCATCGGTGTCTCGCATGTGATCTATCGCGAGACCGCCGAGCGGATCGCGACCTCGATCGGGCGGCCCAACCCCCACACCCAGCTCTACGTCCTCGACGACGCGCTGCGACCGGTCCCGCCCGGTGTCGGCGGCGAGCTCTACGCCGCGGGATTCCTGCTGGGCCGCGGTTATGTCAACGCATCCGCGATGACCGCATCCCGCTTCATCGCGAACCCGTTCGATGCCGACGGGACACGCATGTACCGCACCGGAGACCTGGCGCGGTGGACCGAGGACGGCACTCTCGAATTCCTCGGCCGCGCCGACAACCAGGTCAAGATCCGCGGTCGCCGCATCGAACTCGAGGAAATCGAGGCCCACCTCGCCGACCATCCCGCGGTGCGACGCGCCGTCGTCACGGTGCACCGGCAGGGCACCGCGGACCGGCTCGTCGGATATCTGCTCGCCGCACCGGGGGTGGCGAACGACCCGACGCTGCACGACGACATCCGGCGATGGGCGCTGTCCCGGCTCCCCGAGTACATGGTGCCCACCGATTTCGTCGCGCTCGATGCGATCCCGCTGACTGCCAACGGGAAAACCGACCGTGCGGCGCTGCCGGCCCCGCCGGTACCCCAGGGCGTTCAGCAGGGGCGGGCACCCCGGAACACGCGGGAAGAGGTGCTGTGCCGGGCGTTCGCCGAGGCCCTCGAACTCGAGGAAGCTGGAATCGGCATCGACGATGACTTCTTCGGTCTCGGCGGTGACAGCATCGTCGCGATCCGTGTCGTCGGGCGGGTGCGGGCCCTGGGATTCTCGCTGCGACCCCGCGACATGTTCGCCCACCGCACCGTGGCCGCGCTCGCACCCCTTCTCGTCGACGCCGCACCGGTGCCCGCGGACCGGAAGCCGATCGACACGACCGGGCCCGTGCCGGCAACGCCGATCCTGAGGTGGCTCGACGAGATGGCCGCGACCGGCGGTGGATC
This sequence comes from Mycobacterium sp. PSTR-4-N, assembly GCF_022348085.1. GTDB lineage: Bacteria > Actinomycetota > Actinomycetes > Mycobacteriales > Mycobacteriaceae > Mycobacterium. The sequence goes on from NZ_JAKRFN010000029.1 coordinate 49,264, forward strand.
GACGATGCATGGCTTCTATCAGGGCATGTCGTTGATCGCACCGCCCGATCTGGACGGACCCACGGTGCGGCGGCTGGTCGACGCGGTGGTGGCCCGCCACCCCGTGCTGTGGGCCTCGACACCGGGACCGGCTGCGGAGCTGGAGATCCCGAGCGGGCCGCCCGAGACCCCGCTTCTCACCGGCGCACTGGCCGATGGCGTCCCGGCTATGCGTGACCGCCTGGTCGAGTGCCTCGACCCCGCTGCCGGCATCGTGGTGGCGGTCGGCTGGCTCGCCGCCGACTCTGGTCGGGGTCGGCTCGTCGTGGTCGCACACCACGTCGTCGTCGACGGCATCTCGCTGCGCATTCTGGCCGACGACTTCGCCGCCGCCCACCGTCAACTCGCCGCCGGCGACGAGCCCACCCTGCCGCCGACCCGTACCGCGTTCCGGTCGTGGGCCACACACCTCGCCGACGCCACGGCCGAAGGGGTGTTCGACGACGATCGCGCGTACTGGCGCGATGCCGTACGCGCCGAGACACAGTGGTCGGCTGCCTCGCTCGATCCGGTCCGCGACACCGTGGCCACCGAGTCGAGCCTCACGGTCGCGCTGTCGTCTGCGGCCACCGAGGCGGTGCTGTCCGCGGTACCCGAACGCATCCACGGCCATGTCAACGACGCCTTGGTGGCCGCGCTGTACCTCGCGGTGCGCGCCTGGCTCGCCGACCGTGGCGTCGACGACCCCGAGGCGCTCACGATCGAGATGGAGGGGCACGGCCGCGAGACCGGCCGAATCGGCGACATCGACCTCTCCGACACCGTCGGCTGGTTCACGACACTGTACCCGGTGCTGCTGCGCGACAACGGAACTGACTGGCGCAGCGCGCTGGCCGGCGGGCCCGCGCTCGGAGCGGCCGTGCGCACGATCAAGGACCAGCTGCGCGCCGTTCCCTCGCATGGCCTGAGCTACGGCGTGCTGCGTCACCTCCGGGGTGCCACCGACCTGGCCACCGCTCCGCAGGTGCTGTTCAACTACCTCGGCCGCTTCGACGCGGGCGACCGGCCATGGGCGTTCGACGGGGTGTTGGAAGGCCGCGACCCCGCGATGCCGTTGCCGCGGCTGCTCGAGATCAACGCCGAGGCCGCCGACACCGGAAGCGGGCCGGTGTTGCGCGCCACCTTCAGCTGGCCGGGCGCCCTCCTCGACACGGCCGACGTGCAGGCTCTTGCCGACCGGTGGATCCGGCTGCTGGAGTTGATCGCGGCCAGCGACGACGTTCGCGGGCACAGCGCTTCCGATTTCGACAAGGTCGCCCTCGGTGACCGCGATGTCGTCGAGCTCGAGCACCGCTATCCCGGTGTCCACGAGGTGCTGCCGCTCACGCCCGTGCAGCAGGGCATCTACTTCCATTCGACGTTCCGCCGGCATGCCGACCCCTACATCGTGACGCAGATCGTCGACATCCACGGTCCCCTCGACGTCGAACGCTTCCAGCGGGCCACCGACATCGTCACCGCGCGCCACCTCGCGCTGTCCGCGGCGTTCGTCACCCTGGCCGACGGCTCGCCCGTCGCCGTCCACGCACCCACTGCCGGACCCGATTTCCGCGTCGTCCACGCCACCGACGCCGCCGAGGCCGACGCTGTCGTCGAACGCTGCGCGGCCGAAGACCGGCACCACGGCTTCGACCTGACCCGCCCGCCATTGACCCGGTACACGCTGGTACGCCGCGACGGAGATTGCACCACGATGGTGCAGACCGTGCACCACCTGGTGGCCGACGGCTGGTCGGTGCCCGTGGTGCTCAACGACCTGCTGACCGCCTATCGCGACGATGGGTTCGATTCGCCTGCACTGTCTTTCGCCGACTTCGTCACCTGGCTCGGTGATCGTGACGCCGTCGCCGATCGCGCCGCGTGGGCGCCCGAGCTCGCCGGGATCGACGCTCCGACCCGACTCGCCGCGGCCGACGGCACCGTGGCCGACACCGCCGCCGGGTTCGGCCGCCGCGACCGCACGCTGGGTGATCGGCAGTCTGCCGCGGCGGCCGCTGCCGCCGCGGGCGTGACCGTCAGCACGCTGCTGCACACGGCATGGGCGCTAGCCGTCGGGCGGCTGACCGGGCGCACCGACGTGACCTTCGGGTCGGTGGTGTCGGGGCGCGACGGGGACGTACCCGGGATCGAACAGATGGTGGGACTGCTGGTCAACACCGTCACCGTCCGGGTGCCGTGGGCGCCTGACGAGCCGGCGCGCACCGTCGCCGCGCGACTCGGCCGGCGCGAGACGGAGCTTCTGGGACACCATCATCTCCCCCTGACCGAGGCGCACCGCATCGCCGGCGTCGACGAACTCTTCGACTCCCTCGTCGTCATCGAGAATCTCGGCGCCGCAGACATTTCCGTCGGTGATCTCCGGATGGGCGACATCCGGGTCGTCGAAGCCCCGCACTACGCGCTGACCGTCATGATCACCGTCCGCGATCGGCTCTCGCTCACGATCACCAACGCGCGCAGCCACATCTCCGATGCCTTCGCCGACACCGTCGCGGGCGTGTTCGCCGACGTGCTGGCGGCGATGGCGGCCGATCTCGACGTGCCGTGTGCCCGCATCCCCATCGCGCGGCAGGCCGAGCTCCCGGCCGAAGTCGACGGCGGCACCCTCACGGAGATGCTCGAAGCCGCTGCCCGCGCCCACCACGACGACATCGCGCTGCAGACCGCGCACGCGTCAGTGACCTTCGGCGCCCTGCGCGAGCGCGCCGGCGCCATCGCCGCCGACTTGCTCGATGCCGGCGTCCGGCGCGGTGACGTCGTGGCCCTGGCCATGTCCCGATCCGCCGACCTCGTCGCGGGGCTGTGGGCGATCACGCTCACCGGCGCGGCCTACCTGCCCGTCGACCTCGGCTACCCCGCCGCACGCATCGCGTTCATGCTCGGCCACGCCGGGCCCAGCGTCGCGCTCGTCGATGACGCCGGCCGAGACGTCGTCGTACCCGTGCTGCCCGAACAGACCGCGCTGGTCGAAGCCGGCAACATCGGTGCAGCCGAACAGGACATCACCCCCGCGCCTGTCGGCCCGAACGATGCGGTGTCCGTGCTCTACACCTCGGGGTCCACCGGAGAACCCAAGGCTGTCGTCGGCACCCATCGGGCGCTGGCGAATCGGCTCCGGTGGGCGCTGATCGCATGGCCGGCGCAACGCCGGCTGGCCAAGAGCTCGCTGTCGTTCATCGACGGCACCACCGAGTTGCTGGCAGGGCTGGCCGCCGGTGCCTGCACCGTGCTCGCCGACGACCGCGCCGCCCGCGACGGACGTGCCCTCGCGGCCCTGATCGCCGACCACGACGTGGAGCAGGTGCTCGCCGTGCCGTCCCTGGCCGCCGCGCTCGCCGACGAGTACCGCGACGACGTGGCCGGGGTGCGCCGGTGGATCGTCAGCGGTGAGCCGCTGACCCCGGCCGACCTCGCCGCGCTCGGTGACACCGGTGCGATCGTCGTGAACTCCTATGGATCGTCGGAGGTGACCGGCGATGTGCTCGCCGGCGAGCAGCACAACGCCACCGTCACCCTCGGCGCGACGGTCCCCGGCGCGCATATCCGCATCCTCGACCGGCACCTGGGTGACCTGCCTGCCGGAGCGATCGGCGAGATCTACGTCAGCGGAGCGCAATTGGCGCGTGGATACCTGCACCGGCCGGCGCAGACCGCGGCCCGGTTCGTCGCCGTCCCGGGTGGCGGTCGGATGTACCGCACCGGCGACCTGGGCTCCTGGCAGCCCGACGGCACCGTCGTCTTCGCCGGCCGCTCGGACGACCAGCTGACGGTCAACGGCCACCGCGTCGAACCCGGCGAGATCGAGACCGCGCTGCTGCGCCAGACCGGTGTGACCGACGCGGCGGTGATCGGCATCGACGCCACCGTGGCGGCGGTGGTCGTGACGGCAGCGCAGGGCCCGAGCCCGGACGACCTGCGGGCGGCGCTGAGCCGCGAGCTGCCCTCCTACCTGGTTCCGGCGACGATCACCGCCGTACCGTCGATCCCGTTGCTGCCCAACGGCAAACGTGACCACACGGCGATTCGCGCCGCGGTGCGGCCGCAGCAGGCGACAGCGAATGTGGCTCCTGCCGACCATCGGCAGCAGGTGATCGCCGAGACCATTGCCGCCGTACTCGGTGCCGTGGCGGAGCCCATCGGAGCGGACATGGACTTCTTCGCCGCCGGCGGTGACAGCATCGGAGCGATCCGGCTGACGAGCAGACTGGCCCGACAGGGTGTCTCGGTCACCGCCGAGGACGTCTTCCGGGGCCGCACGGCGATCGGGATCGCCGCACTGGCAGCGGAGGTGACCGCGGCACAACAGGATTCCGTGCGGCGGTTCGGCACGGTCCGGCTGTCGCAGTCGACACTGCAGCAGCTCACCGCGGCGGAGTCGCTCGACGACATCTGGGGCCTCTCACCGCTGCAGCACGGTGTGTACTACCAGTGCACGCTCGGCGACACCCCCGCGATCACCTACATCGCGCAGAACGTGTTCACCGTCGATCGCCGTATCGACGTCGCGGCGCTGCAGGCGGCGTTCACCGCCCTGCTGGCCCGCCACCCCCAGCTGCGTACCGGGTTCCGCAGTGTCGAGCATGCCGAGCCCGACCCTGCCCCCGACGCCAGCGCGGTCGTCCAGGTCGTGCTGACCGCACCGCCGGCGTGGGTGAGCGTGGTGGATCTCGCAGACCATCCGGCGCACGATGCCGCCACCGCGCTGCACTCCGTGATCGACGCGGACCGCACCACGCCCTTCGATCTCGGTGCCCCGCCGCTGCTGCGCCTCACCGTGGTCCGGCTCCCGGGCGGCCAGGACCGGATGTTGCTCACCTACCACTTCCTGCTGTTCGACGGCTGGTCCCGTGAACTGGTGCTGCGAGAGCTCTTCGCTCTCTACGAGTCTCGTGGCCGACACGGTGCCATCACGCCGCGTCCCGGGGTGGTCACCGACTACCTGCGCTGGCTCGAACGCACCGGCGAGACCGACGCGCTCGCCGCCTGGACGAACCTGCTCGCCGGGCTCGACGAGCCCACCTCGGCAAGCGGACACCGGCCCACCGACGCACCCGTCGACACCGAACCCGGTCGCATCGTCGTCGCGGTCGACGAAGCCGTCACCGCGCGGCTCGACGACACCGCTTCGGCGCTCGGCGTCACGCTCAACGCGGTCGTCACCACTGCCGTGGCCGTCGTGACCGGGTGGTACGCCGGCACCACCGACACCGTCGTCGGAACCACCGTGGCGGGACGCCCGGGCGAGCTCGCCGGGATCGACGAGACGATCGGGTTGTTCCTCAACACGGTGCCTGTGCGCGTCGCGTTGGCGCCGGCGATGACGCTGGCCGACGTGGTCGCCGCGATCGCCGAGCAGCGGCTGACCATGATGGCCCACGACCATCTCGGGCTCGGGCAGATCCAGCGGGCCGCCGGGCAATCCGTTGCGGCGCTGTTCGATTCGCTGGTGGTGCTGCAGAACTTCCTCGCCGATGGCACCTTCACCGATCTGGATGCCGCGCACGGCATCGTCGATGTCGACTATCACGACACCACCCACTTCCCGCTGACCTGGGTGGTGACGCCGGGACGTCGCCTGACCGTGAAGCTCGAGCACCGCGTGGTCGGCGACGAGCGCGCCCGCGAGATGGTGGACACCCTGCTCGCCGTCCTCGATGCACTCGCGTCGGCACCCAACACGATGCTCGGCGCCGTGCCGGTCGCGAACGCGCCGCAGCGCCATGCCGAGCCACGGACCGTCGAGCCGGTCACGATCGCCGAACTGCTCTCGCAGCAGGCGCGCCGGCGCCCCGACGACGTCGCGCTCGTGTTCGGCGATGTAGAGCTGACCTACCGCGCGTTCGACGAGAGGGTCAACCAGTTGGCCCGCGTGCTGCGCCGACAGGGCGCACTACCGGAAAGGTCTGTTGCGCTGGCGCTTCCGCGGTCCATCGACATGGTGGTCGCGTTGTTCGCCGTGCTGCGCGCCGGTGCGGCGTACCTGCCGCTGGAACTCGACCTGCCGCTGGGCCGGCTGCGCACCATCATCGCCGACGCCCGCCCCACGCTGCTGCTCACCACCTCGTCGCAGCCTGAGCTGGCCGACTGCGGCGCCGAGCACGGCGCAGACGTCATCGTGCTCGACGACGCGGCCACCCGCGCCGACATCGCCGCCACAGCCGCAGACCCGCTGACCGCCCCCGAGCTCGGCGAGTTCGCCGGCGGGGCAGAGCGTCTGCAGCATCCGGCCTACCTGATCTACACCTCGGGGTCCACCGGCACACCCAAGGGCGTCATCACCGGGTACGCCGGGTTGACGAACATGTACTTCAACCACCGCGAGGCGATCTTCGCGCCCACCGTGGGCCGCGCGGGCCGGGACCGCCTCGACGTCGCCCACACCGTCTCGTTCTCGTTCGACATGTCGTGGGAGGAGCTGTTCTGGCTCGTCGACGGACACCGCGTGCACATCTGCGACGAGGATTTGCGCCGTGACGCGCCCGCACTGGTCGACTACTGCCGCGAACACGCCATCGACGTCATCAACGTCACGCCCACCTACGCCCACCACCTGATCGATGCCGGGCTGCTGGACACCCGCCCCCCGGCGCTGGTGCTGCTGGGCGGCGAGGCGGTCAGCGAGCACGTCTGGTCGGTGCTGCGCGAGCATCCGATCACCGCGGGCTACAACCTCTACGGCCCGACCGAGTACACGATCAACACCCTCGGCGGCGGAACCGACGACAGCCCGACCCCGACGGTCGGCAGCCCCATCTGGAACACCCGGGCCTACGTCCTGGACCAGGCGATGCGGCCGGTGCCCGACGGCACCATCGGTGAGCTCTACATCGCCGGAACTGGGTTGGCGCGCGGCTATTACCGCCGCGCCGCACTCACCGCCGCGACCATGCCGGCCGACCCGTTCGTGGCCGGCGGCCGGATGTACCGCACCGGCGACCTCGTGCGACGCCGCCCCGACAGCGGACTGCTCGACTACCTGGGCCGCGCCGACGACCAGGTGAAGATCCGTGGTTACCGCATCGAACCGGGCGAGATCGAGGCGGCTCTTGCCACATTGCCGGACGTCGCGCGCTGCGCGGTCGTGGTCCGCACCCGGGCCGGTGATCCGCCGGTGAAAAGTCTGGCGGCGTACGTGATCCCTGTCGACCGGTCGCTTGCCGCCACCGAGCTGGCGGGCCGGTTGCACGCGCAGCTCTCGTCGACGCTGCCCGCATACATGGTGCCGACCCGCTACGGCGTGGTCGACGCGCTGCCGCTCACGGTCAACGGCAAATTGGATGTGTCGGCTCTACCGGAGCCCGTCGCCCCGACGCGGCAACAGACCAGGGGTCCCCGCAGCGAGCGGGAGGCGCAGCTGCTCGAGATCATCTCTGCCGTCCTGGATCTCGACGGGATAGGACCGGACGACGACTTCTTCGCCCTCGGCGGCGACAGCATCTCGTCCATCGCGCTGTGCGGCCGGGCCCGTTCGGCGGGGCTGCACATCACCCCCCGCGACGTGTTCCGGCGCCGCACCGTCGCCGCGCTCGCCGCGCTCGCCGAGGCCGCACCGACGACAGCCGACCCCCTCGGTGGGCTCGACCTCTCCGCCACGGGCGATGTGGCGCAGACCCCGATGCTCGCGGAAACCGCTGCAGCACAGACACCGCTGACGAACTTCTACCAGTCGATGGTCTTCAGCACACCCGCCGCCCTCACCGCGACAGGTCTGCGCGACATGCTCGCCGCACTGCTCGACGGGCACGGCATGTTGCGCGCACGGCTCCGCGACGGCACCGACGGCTGGCAGCTGACCGTTCCCGCGCGGGGGCCGGACCCGGCCGCGATCCTCACCGTGGCAACCGCCGAACTAGACGCGACCACGATCGACGCGGCGACCGCCGAGGCGGCGTCCCGGCTGTCCCCCGCCGACGGCGTGATGGTGCAGTCGCTCTGGTGGAACGCCCCGCACGGACCGGGCCAACTCCTGGTCGTGATCCACCACCTCGTCGTCGACGGTGTCTCGTGGCGGATCCTGGCCGACGACCTGCGTCGGGCCTGGACGCAGGTGGAATCCGGCACGCAGCCCCGCCTCGAGGCGGAACCCACGCCGTTCCGCACCTGGTCCGAAGCGCTGAGCAGGTGCGCCAGTTTCGGCGATCAAGCCCGGTACTGGGCGGACGTGCTGGCGACGGCGGACCCTGATCTGGGCGCACGCCCCCTCGATCCGTCGGTCGACCTGGCAGACACCGTTGCGACGCATACCTTCTCGCTATCCCGTGACGTCAGCGCCGCCGTGTTGTCTTCCGTACCGGCGGCATTCCACGGCAGATCCGACGACGCGCTGCTCGCGACGCTGGCGATGGCGCTGCATCACTGGCGCAGCAGCCGCGACCGCGCGGCCGGTTCGGCGACCATCGTCAACGTCGAAGGCCACGGTCGCGAAGCTGAGTCGGTCGACCTGCCGCTGGATCTGTCCCGCACCGCCGGCTGGTTCACCTCGATCTACCCGGTCCGCCTGGACCCGGGCGAGCTGGCGTGGTCCGACGTGCTGGCTGCCGGGGACCGCCTGGCCGCCGCGGTGAAAACGGTCAAGGAGCAACTGCGGACCGTGCCGGACCGCGGCATCGGCTACGGCGTGCTCCGGCACCTGAGCGCCGACCCGGATCTCGCCATGCCGGCGCCGCAGATCCTGTTCAACTATCTGGGCCGCTTCGCCGGCGGCAGCGGACGGGACTGGGATCCCGTGCCGAGCATCGGCACGCTACGAGAAGGTGTGGACCCCGCCAATCCCGCGGTGGCGCTGGAGATCACCGCGCTGGCCGAAGAGTCGAACGACGGCCCGACCCTCGGCATCACGCTCGCCTTCCCCCAGCAGCTTCTCGACCCCGACGCCGTCGGCGAGCTGGCCGACCTCTGGCGCGCCGCGCTGGAGGCGGTCGCGCGCTGCACTTCGCTGGCCGGTCGCACACCCTCGGACTTCCCGCTGGCCCAGCTCAGTCAAGCCGATGTCGACACGCTGGAGCGCAACGGTCGGGTCGACGATGTCCTTCCGCTGCTCCCCCTGCAGCAGGGCATGTACTTCCACTCGGTGTTCGGCGGGAGTACTGATACGTATCGCATCCAGCAGATCGCGACACTGTCGGGCCCCGTCGACCCGGATGTGCTGACGCGCGCGATCCGGCGTGTGGTGGACCGGCATCAGGCACTGCGGGCGAGTTTCACCGAGTTGGAGGACGGCCGCCTGGCACAGGTGATCTGGTCTGACGTCGAGGTCGAGATCACCACGGCCACCGGCGATCTGGCCGAGGTGGACGACATCGCCCGCCGGGAACTCGCTCGACCCTTCGATCTCTCGCAGGCACCGCTGGTGCGCTACGTCCTGGTCTCGCTGGCCGAGGACGACCACCGGCTGATCCAGACGATGCACCACATCATCGCCGACGGCTGGTCCTATCCGGTGATCTTCGGCGACATCGTGGCCGCGCACAATGCCGCGCTCGGGCGGCAGGCCGGCCTCGACCCGGCGCCGGTGACGCTGCGGGACCACGTCGAATCCGTACTGGCCCGCGACCACGCCGTGGCGATCGACGCGTGGCGCGAGACCCTGCGAGGGGCCACACCCACGCTCTTGCACGGTGATCGGGGCGCGACGGCAGACGGCGAGCACCGCAGCAGCACCCGCCGGTTGTCGGCCGAGCTGACCTCCGCGCTGACACAGGTCGGCCGCGACCGCGGTCTGACGATGTCGGCCATCGTGCACGGCGCCTGGGGAATCCTGCTGGGGCGACTGCTCGATCGCCGCGAGGTGGTGTTCGGGTCCACGGTCTCGGGCCGCGACGGTGACCTGGCCGGCGTCGAGACGGTGGTCGGGTTGCTGATCAACACGATCCCCGTCGCGATGTCGTGGCAGCCCGACACGTCGCTCGGTACTGCGCTGAGGGACATGGCCGACCGCCAGAGCAATGTGCTCGATGCCCACCATATCGGTTTGACCGAACTCTCCCGTCTGGCCGGTGTCCGGGAACTGTTCGACACCCTCGTCGTCGTCGAGAACTTCCCCACCATCTCCTCGCAGCATCGTCCGGATCTGCTGTCGTTCGACGGCTTCGTCGGCACCGACGCCCCGCACTATCCGGTGGCCGTGATCGCCTACCTGGGCGAGGAGCTGGTCATCGAGATCTCCTACGATGCCACGGTCGTCGACCGCCGCCAGGCCGACCGCTACGCCGACCACCTCGAGGTGGTCCTCACCGCACTGGCCACCGACGCCGACACCGTCATCGGCGCGCTGGAACTCGGGACCCCCGGTGATACCACCGTCGTGGAACCGACCGGATGGACTCTGGCACAGGCGTTTTCCGACATGGTTGCTCAGCACGGTGACGCTGTCGCGGTCACCGGGGAGAACGGGTCGCTGACCTATGCCGAACTGGATGCGCGGGCCACCCGGGTCGCGGCCACGCTGAGTGATCTCGGGGTGCGCCCCGAATCGCGGGTGGCGGTCGCCGTGCCCCGCTCACTCGATCTGATCGTCGCCCTGATCGGCGTCGTCAAGGCCGGCGGTGCGTACGTTCCACTGGATCCCGACTCCCCGGAGGCGCGGCTGCGCCACATCCTGACCGACGCGGGCCCGGTGTGCGTACTGACCGATCGGCACGACCGGGTGCCCGAGGTGGGTGTACCGGCCGTCGTCCTCGCCGACATCGCTGCGGACCGGGGTCATGACGCATCCCCCGACGTCCACCCGGAACCGGCGCTGGCCGACCACACGGCCTATGTGATCTACACGTCCGGATCGACCGGGGTCCCCAAGGGGGTGGCGGTCAGCCACCGCAACGTCGCTGCGCTGTTCGCGGCTGCAGCGGAGCGTTTCGACTTCACCGCCGACGACGCCTGGACGATGTTCCATTCCGCGGCGTTCGACTTCTCCGTCTGGGAGATGTGGGGGGCGTTGCTGCACGGCGGACGCCTGGTACTGGTCAGCGGCGCCGACGCGCGGGACCCGGAACGCTTCCTGGGGCTGCTGGCCGCGCAGCGGGTCACCGTGCTGAACCAGACGCCGTCGGCGTTCTACCCGCTCATCGACGCCGAGGACCGCATGCGCCCCGACCTGGCGCTGCGCTACGTGATCTTCGGCGGGGAAGCGCTCGACGCGTCACGGCTCGACGGCTGGCTGCACCGCGGGCCCGCCGGGCCGCAGCTGGTCAACATGTACGGCATCACCGAGACCTGTGTGCACGTCTCCCATCGCCCGCTCACCTCGCGGGATGCCGGCGAGCGTGGGGTGATCGGCGATGCACTGCCCGGCCTCACCGCGCATCTGCTCGACGAGCAGCTACGGCCCGTTCCCGTGGGCGTCGTGGGCGAGATCTACGTCGCGGGCGATCAGGTCGCCCGCGGCTACATCGGCAAGCCCGGGCTGACCGCGAGCCGATTCGTCGCCGACCCGCACGGCGCCGGTCGCCGGCTGTACCGCAGCGGAGACACCGCGATGGCCACCGCCACCGGCGAACTGGTGTACGTCGGCCGCTCCGACCATCAGGTGAAGATCCGCGGCTACCGCATCGAGCTCGGCGACGTGGAGACCGCGCTGGCCGCCCTGCCCGACGTCCGCAACGCCGCCGCGGCGGTGCACACCGACGAGTCGGGGCGCACCACGCTGATCGGATACCTGGTCACCACCCGACCGCTGGCCATTGCGGAGATCAAAGACGCACTGCAACAACGCATCCCGGACTACATGGTGCCGGCGGCGTTCGTCACCCTGGAGGACCTACCCTTGACGGTCAACGGCAAGCTCGACCGGGCCGCCCTGCCCGCTCCCTACGGCGCCACCACCGTCGCCGAGCCGGCGACGCGCGATGCCGCCGCGCGGATCGCCGAACTGTGCAGCGAGATCCTGCGCGTCCCCGTCGGCGTGAACGACGACTTCTTCACGATGGGTGGCGACAGCATCGTGGCCATCCAGCTCGTCAACCTCGCCCGGCGTGCCGGCATGCGCATCACGCCGCAGCAGGTGTTCGCGGCGCGCACCCCGGCCGCGCTCGCCGACGTGGCCGATGTGACCGCGGCCGATCAGCCCGCGCCGGCCGTCTCCCCGTCGACCGAACCTGCAGGCGAGGTTCCTCTCCCGCCGATCGTGCTGCGGCAAGCCGAACTCGGCGGCACCATCACCCGGTTCAACCAGGCCGAGATGCTGCGCACGCCGCCCGGCCTCACCGTCGACGTGCTCGACGCAGCGCTGCGGGCCGTCGTCGAACGCCACGACGCACTCCGGATGCGCTTGCTGCGGCCGGCGCCGACGCTGTGGTCGTTGGAGACGGCCGCAGCCGGGGCGGTACCGCTGACGCGCATCGACGCATCGGCCATGACCAGCGACGAACTGGCCGAAGCGATCGCCCTCGAATCGGATGCCGCGACGGGCCGCCTCGATCCGGAATCGCAGGCGATGCTGCAGGCGGTCTGGTTCGACCGAGGCCCTGACGCTCAGGGCCGGCTGATCCTGGTCGTCCACCACCTCGCCGTCGACGCGGTGTCCTGGCACATCCTGGTCGACGACCTCGCCGATGCGTGCCGCCACACCGGCACTCGGGCCCTACCCGCTGTTCCGACGTCGTATCGCGCGTACGCGCGCGCCGTCACCGAGGAGGCGCAGCGCGCCTCCCGACTCGCGGAGTTCGAGCACTGGTCGGCCACGTTGGCCCCCGGCGGGGAACTCGACCCGGAGGCACTCACCGTGGGCCTCACCGTCGGGGCGACCCGTGACCATCACGTGGTTCTCGACGTGGCCGAGACCGTACCGCTGCTCACCACCGTCCCCGAGCTGGCCAACGCCGACGTGACCGAGACGCTGCTGACCGCTTTGGCCCTCGCGGTGAACCGGTGGCGCCGGGCGGCCGGCCGGGCCACATACGCAGACCTCGTCGTCGACATCGAACGCCATGGACGTGACCGCTGGGGCGGCGACGTCGACCTGTCCCGCACCGTCGGATGGTTCACCGCCATCTCCCCGGTGCGATTGCGATGCGACGACGCCGATCTAGTGGCGGCCCTGCGCGATGTCAAGGAAGCCGTACGGGCGAGCGCCGACGGCGGCATCGGATTCGGGCTGCTGCGCTACTGCAATCCGCGAACCGCCGGGGCACTCGGCTGGCTACCGGCGCCGCAGCTGCTGTTCAACTACCTCGGGCGCTGGTCCGCGGGCGACGCCGACTGGCAGCCCGCACCGGAACCGCTGCGCACCGATCCCGACCCCGACCTCGGGACCCCGTACCTGCTGGAGGTCAACGCCCACTGCGACGACACCGCGGACGGCCCGATGCTGCGTGCGGTCTTCACGTACGCCGACGGGGAGTTCTCCGAGCGCGACGCCACCGACATCGCCGGACACTGGGTGAACGTTCTGCAGGAACTCGGCGCAACAGCCGGTTCCGCCGATCGCACACTGACACCGTCGGATCTACCCCTGGTCACCCTCGACCAGGATCAGATCGACACGGTCCTGGCCGCCGTGCCCGTCCCGGTCGAGACGATCTGGCCGCTCTCGCCGCTACAGCAGGGCGTGTACTTCCAGGCACGCTATTCGCCGGCCGCGGTGTACATCGTGCAGAACGTCTTCGACATGGCCGAACCCGTCGACATCGACGCACTGCGGAGTGCCTACGCGCTGGTGATGGCCCGCAATCCCGTTCTCCGGTCGGCCTTGTGGGCGGACGGCACGCCCGAACCGATCGCGGCGATCGCCGCCGATCCCCCGGTGAGCGTCGAGGTGCTCGACATCGCTGAGGCCACCGATGCGGGCGACATCGACGAGGCGCTCGACCGCATCACGCGCGCCGACCGGGAACGCACTTTCGACCTGTCGTCACCGCCGCTCGCGCGTTTCACCGTGGTACGCACTGGGCAGGCCGACCGGCTGATCTTCAGCTACCACTTCCTGCTGCTCGACGGATGGTCGCGCGAACAGCTGCTCAGAGAGCTGTTCGCCGCGTATTCCGCTGCCCGCCAGGGTGAATCGGTCGATCTCCCTGAACCCACCGCGGACTTCACCGACTACCTCGCCTGGCTCGCTGGGCGGGACACCGAAGAATCGGCGCGCCGCTGGGCAGAGGCCCTGACCGGGCTGCCGGGTCCGTCGCTGCTCGTGCCATCAGCGGTCGGCACCGAACCGACGCTCGCGCTGCGCCTGGAATTCCTGCTCTCCCCGGATCAGACCAGCGCGCTACGCGCCAGGGCCCGGGAGTGCGGAGTCACCCTCAACGCGATCATCAGCACGGCGCTGGCGATGGTGATCAGCTATGAAACAGCCAGTGCCGATGTCGTTTTCGGGTCAACGGTGGCCGGCAGACCGACCGAGATCGACGGGATCGCCGACGTCATCGGACTGTTCCTGAACACGGTTCCCACCCGCGTGCGGCTGTCCCCCGAGCGCCGCCTGGACGACACCGTGCGCGCCGTGCAGTCCGACCGACTGGCCATGATGGACCACGAATACCTCGGACTGGGTGAGATCCAGCGCGCACTGGCAGGAACCCACGGTCTCGCTGCGGGGGCACCGCTGTTCGACAGCCTGTTCGTGTTGCAGAACTTCCTCGACGACGACACCTTCACCGATCTGGAAACCGAGCACGGCATCGTCGGCCACGACTCGGTGGACGCGTCGCACTATCCCTTGACGTGGGTCGCATCCCCAGGTCGCCGGCTGTGGGTCAAGCTCGAGTACCGCCCCGACGTCGTCGAGCGGGCGCATGCGCAGCGCCTGCTCGACCGGCTGCAGCAGGTGCTGGAGTTCGTGGCGCTGGCGCGCGGAGCGGACCTGCTGGGCAGCATCCCCCTCGCGCTGGCCGAGGAACAACGGCGAATCGCCGCGGCCGAGACCGCGACGGACCGGCCCCTTCCGGCGGCAGCGGTCACCGACCTGCTCGCCGACCGTGCGCAACGATCACCTGAGCTGACCGCACTGGTGTGCGGAAACCGACGCGTCGACTACGCCGCCCTGCAGACGTCGATCAACCGTCTGGCCTGGCTGCTGCGGGACAACGGCGTCGGCGAGGGCGACACGGTGGCGCTGGCCATGCCGCGCTCGATCGACGCGGTGATCGCCCTGTTCGCCGTACTGCGCGCCGGTGCGGCGTATCTGCCGCTCGAATTGGACTACCCCGACGAGCGGCTGCGGGTGATGCTCACCGACGCCGAGCCGGTCCACGTCCTCACCACGAGCGCAGTTGCCGAACGCATCGGGGGGTTTTCGGAGCGTCCTCAGCTGGTCCTCGACGATCCCGCTGTCGCAACGACGTTGGCGGCCGCATCCGCAGACTGGGACGGCTACACGCCGCCGCTCGACGCGCGGGCCTACCTGATCTACACCTCGGGTTCCACCGGCACCCCGAAGGGGGTCTCCACGGCGCACCGGGGCTTGACCAACATGCACCTCAACCACCGCGAGGCGATCTTCGGACCTGCGATCGAGCGTGCGGGCGGGCGCCGCATGCGGATCGCGCACACCGTGTCGTTCTCCTTCGACATGTCATGGGAAGAGTTGCTGTGGCTGATCGAAGGCCACGAGGTGCACATCTGCGACGAGCAGTTGCGCCGCGACGCCGTGGCTCTGGTGGCGTACTGCCAGGATCACGGGATCGACGTCGTCAACGTCACGCCGACCTACGCCTCACTGCTGTTCGAGCAAGGCCTGCTCGACCCCCCGCATCCACCCGTGCTGGTACTGCTGGGTGGCGAGGCGGTGTCGCCGAGCGTGTGGAATCGGTTGCGCGACAGCGACACCAGCTACGGCTACAACCTCTATGGACCCACCGAGTACACGATCAACACGCTGGGCGCCGGCACCGACGACAGCGCGACACCGACGGTCGGCGCACCGATCTGGAACACCCGGGTCTACGTCCTCGACGCCTGGTTGCGTCCGGTGCCCGACGAAGTGGCCGGTGAGCTGTACATCTCCGGGGCCGGTCTGGCCCACGGGTACCGGGGCCGAGCCGGGCTGACGGCCCAGCGCTTCCTCGCCAACCCGTTCCGGTCCGGCGATCGCATGTACCGGACCGGTGACGTGGTCCGTCGTCGGAGCGATGGCAACATCGACTACCTGGGACGGTCCGACGACCAGGTGAAGATCCGCGGCCACCGGGTGGAACTCGGTGAGATCGAGGCCGTGCTGCACGACCATCCCGCGGTGACGCAGGCCGCGGTGATCGCCGTGCCCGATCCGGCCGGTTCGCACCGGCTGCTGGCCTAC
Source organism: Mycobacterium sp. PSTR-4-N (assembly GCF_022348085.1). Taxonomy (GTDB): domain Bacteria; phylum Actinomycetota; class Actinomycetes; order Mycobacteriales; family Mycobacteriaceae; genus Mycobacterium. The sequence continues at coordinate 65,534 of NZ_JAKRFN010000029.1, forward strand.
GTCGTCGCCACCGGTGACGCCGATCTGCCGGCGCAGCTGCGCAGCCACCTGACCTCAGCGCTGCCCCAGCACATGGTGCCCGCAGCCATCGGCATGGTCGATGCGCTGCCGCTGACCGACAACGGGAAACTCGACATCCGTGCGCTGCCTGATGTCGAGATCGTCGTCGACTCCGGACGCGCGCCGCAGACACAGACCGAGCACGACCTGTGCGGCGTCTTCGCCGACGTCCTCGGGGTCGGGGTCACCGGGGTGGACGCCGACTTCTTTGCGCTGGGCGGGCATTCGTTGTCGAGTATCCGGTTGATCAGCCGGGTGCGGTCGCTGTTCGGTGTGGAGCTGTCTCTGCGTGATGTGTTCGACCACCCCACCGTGGCGGGCTTGGCCGACCTTATCGACAGCGCATCACCGTCGGAGCCGTCGCGCCCCGAGCTCGTCGCCCGCGAGCGACCGGCCGTGATTCCGGTCTCGGCCGCCCAGGAACGCATGCTCATCGTCGACCGGCTCGCCGAGACCGGAACGGTCTACAACTATCCGTTGATCGTCACGGTCGGCGAAGGCTTCGACGTCGCCGCGTTCACCGCGGCGGTCGGTGACGTGGTCGCGCGCCACGAAACCCTGCGCACGGTGTTCACCGAACACGACACCGGGTTCGCCCAAACCATCCTGGCGCCCGACACCGCAACCCCCATCGAGATGCTGGACGACCGCCACGGGCCGCTCGAGGAGATCATCGCCCGCGCCACGACACACCGGTTCGACCTGACCCGGGAAACACCCCTGCGCATCACACTGGTCACCCACGCCGACGCAACCACCACCGTCGTGCTGCTGCTGCACCACATCACCACCGACGAATGGTCTGACGCACCCCTGCTGAACGATCTCGAGAACGCCTACCTCGCCCGCCACGCCGGCCACCCACCCCAATGGGAACCGCTGCCCGTCCAGTACGCCGACTACGCCCTCTGGCAACGGGATCTGCTTCAGCTGACCACAGACGAGCACCTGCAGTTCTGGACCGACACCCTGCACGACGCCCCCGACGAACTCGCCCTGCCCACCGACCGACCCCGCCCCACCACACCCACCGGCACCGGCGGGAGGATCGCCGTGGAGCTGAGCACCGATGCCACCCTCGCCCTGCGGGACCTGGCGGCAACGCATCACGCCAGCATGCTCGCCGTGTTGCATGCCGCGGTGGCGGTTCTGTTACGCCGGCTAGGGGCGGGCACCGATATCGTGGTCGGTACGCCGGTCGCGGGCCGCGACGACGCCGCGCTCGACAACCTGGTCGGGTTGTTCGTCAACACCGTCGTGCTGCGCACCGATGTGTCGGGTGACCCCAGCTTCGCCGAGCTGCTCACCCGCATCCGCACCGACGATCTCGACGCCTTCGCCCACGCCGATCTGCCGTTCGACCGCATCGTCGAAGCTCTCAACCCACCCCGCATCGCAGGCCGCAATCCCCTGTTCAACGTCTTCATCGCCCACTACCGCAGAAGCGACGACGACACCACCGTGTTCGGGCTCCCCGCCCTCTGGCCCGAATCCGCCCCCACCGCAGCCATGTTCGACATCGGCATGATGCTGACCGAACATCCCGACGACACCGCGACGCTCACCGTCGAGTACAGCGCCGACCTGTTCGACCGGGAGTCGGCGCTTGCACTCGGTCAGCGACTGAGTCGGGTCTGTGAGGCTGTCGCATCCGACGGGGGGACCCGCGTCGGCGACGTCGACATCCTGACCCCGCAGGAGCGCGAGCGCATCGTCGTCGAACGAAACGACACCAAACATGCTGTGCCGTCGGCAAGTCTGGCGGCGTTGGTGTCGGCTCAGGCAATGCGGACACCGCTTGCGACCGCCCTGTCCTTCGAGGGTGTCGAGGTGAGCTACGCCGAGCTCGACGCGTGGTCGGATCGGTTCGCCGCCCGGCTCCGTGACCGCGGCGCTGCACCAGGTGCGGTTGTGGGCATCCGCCTGCCCCGCAGTCTGGAACTGATCATCGCCCTGGTGGCCACCACCAAAACCGGCGCCGCGTTTTTGCCCCTGGATCCCGACTACCCCGCCGCGCGCCTGGACCAGATGATCACCGACGCCGCACCTGCCGTCATCGTCGACGACACCGCCGACATCTCGGCCGCACAACACGATCCACAACCTGCACCCCTGCCACCAGCACACCCCGACTCCGTGGCCTACGTGCTCTACACCTCAGGCACCACCGGCACGCCAAAAGGTGTGGTCATTCCCCACACCGCCATCGTCAACCGCATCGCGTGGCTACAGCACGCCTACCCACTCTCAGCCGAGGATCGCATGCTGGTCAAGACCCCCATCAGCTTCGACACCTCCGTCTGGGAAGTGTTCTGGCCCTTGATGGCCGGTGCGACCGCGGTGATCGCCCGCCCCGGCGGCCACCGCGACCCCCACTACCTCGCCCACACCATCACCGACGAACACATCACCGCCATCGACTTCGTCCCCTCCATGCTCGAAGTCTTCCTCGACGAACCCACCATCGACACCTGCACCACCCTCACCCGCGTCACCGTCGGCGGCGAAGCCCTCACCCCCGACCTCCTGCACCGCTTCCACCACCACTTCCCCCACACCCCCCTGCACAACCTCTACGGACCCACCGAAACCGCCGTC
>NZ_JAKRFN010000002.1 GCF_022348085.1 Mycobacterium sp. PSTR-4-N
TCAGCGTGGGCGCCAGGCACCTGCCCTCCCTCGGCAGCACCACCGACCACAGAAATCACGCCCCGCCCCGGGACGTCGGCCCACTACGGCCTCCACACCCCTTGACTCGACCTACAGCCAGCTAACCCTTGACGAGCTCGACGGCCTTGGTGACGAGGTCGCGGGCGCGTCCGGTGTCGATGCGGGCGACGGGCCGATCGGCGACGACGAGCGGATTGGCGGTGACGATCACGATGAACGTGCCGAAGTGCGCGACGTAGTTGTAGAGCTCGCCGGTGCGGGGCCCCTCGGCGGTGACCGTCTGCAGCACACGGTGGGTACCGACCGCCTGCACGCCGTCGACGTCCGGCGCGTCGACCACCTCGACCAGCCCGCGGATGCCGGGCCCCGCGAGCGAGACCTTGCGGCACTGGTCGGTGGGCGCCGGGACGGGCACCGGTTCGGACGTCTCGACGGCGATCACGACGTAGCGGACCCCCTCACCCTCGGCGGTCAGCGCGGCCATGTTGCCCTTGACGTCGGCCGGGACGTTCTGCTGTTGGGCCACCTTCCCGCACTCCGCGGGAGCGAAAGTCAGTCCGGCAGGCAACTTCTGGCCGGCGAGCAGCCGCGGATCGATGGCTGCCGGGCCGGCGTCGGAAACGGTGAACGGCGCCGGGAACTCACTTCGCAGGTCCTTGACGCGGGTGATGTCGGCTCGGGAGTCGTCGTCGGAACTCTGACCACCGCACGATGCCAGAAGTCCCGCGCACAGCAGCAGCGTCACCGACTTCGAGTACGACATCGCCGCCAATGTACCCGCGGCGCCCGCCCGCCCTGTGCTCAGCCGCGCAGCGCCGACACGGTTTCGGTGAGCAGCCGGGCGGCGAAGTCCGGACCCAGCGGAGTCTGCGGGGACCCGGGATCGGTGACCAGCGAGACCAGACACACGTAGCGGTCCAGCGATGCGATGAATGTCTGTGCGTGCAGCCGGGTTTCGGTGCCGCCTTCGACGACGGTGACTGCATCGGTCCGCATGCCGACGACGTCGGCGCCGGCGATGGTGGGAGCGGGCACGCCGACGACGGTGGCGGTGGTCGGACCGGCCGACACGGTCCACCTGCCGCAATCCCGTGGCAGGGCGTGTCCATCGCCCGGCACGGCGGCGATCACCGCGTACGCGATTCCACCGGGCCCGGACCCCGACCAGCCCCGGGAGGTCGACGGGTCAGCAGCCGGGGCGGCCAGGACGGCGCACTGCGGTGGCTCGGTCACGGCGGGAACCCGCATGCCCCACAACGCCACCGGCGCCGGCGGGCCCTGATAGGTGGTGATCTCGTAGCCGGCAGGCAGCGCTGAACGGCTGCGCTCGACGCGCGCCGGGTTGATCGGTGCCGCGGGCTTGGCCGGAGACGGTGTGACCGCGACCGGCGCCGGGCCGGAACCGCACGCCGCCAGCCCCGCCGCCATCGCCACAGCAAGCATGCCGGAGGCCAACCGCACGCTCTGTTGGTACCACGCCGCCGGACCTGCAACGGCGATCGACACCAGGTCGGGCGTCGATCAACTCGATCGCCCGTCGAGTTGGTTATGCTCGCGCTGGCCATCGGCGGACAGGAGACGACATGACCACCTCTACGCGGGCCGGGCTCATCGCGCTGGCCGTCCTCACGCTCGGCGGCGGGTTGTCGGCCTGCTCCAACGACACGTCGGGCACCCCGTCCAGCGCGTCGTCGTCGGCCACATCCTCGGTGTCGTCGACGGCACAGGCCGCTCCTCCCAGTTCGTCGGCCGCGCCCGCGCCGATCGTCACGCTCGCCGACTACATCCGGGACAACAACATCGTCGAGACACCGGTCGCGCCGGGAGATCCCGGCTCACCGACGATCGAGCTGCCCACGCTCGAGGGCTGGGAGGACATGGGCGGCAACGCTCCCGAGGGTTCGTACTCGGCCTCGGTCTTCACCGGCGACCCGGCCGCCGCCGCGGACCCGGCGACCGTCATCACCAAGGTGGTGAAGCTGACCGGCAACGTGGACCCCGCCAAGGTGCTCGAGGTGGCGCCGGGTGAACTCCGTGCCCTGCCGGGTTTCGACGGCCCTGAATCGGGTGTGCCGAACAAGTTGAGCGGCTTCGATGCAACGGTCATCGGCGGCACCTACACCAAGGACGGGGCGCCCCGCATGGTTGCTCAGAAGACGGTGGTCATTCCCGGCCAGGAGGGTCTGTACGTGCTGCAGATCAACGCCGAAGGCACACCGGAGCAGGCGAACGCGCTGATGGACGCGACGGCGGCGATCGACGACCAGGCGACGATCACGCCCTAGCGGTCACGCCCGGGAGATCGCCGATGCCTCGGCGATCTGCTCCGGCGTCGGGCGCACCCCGGTGTAGCGCTCGAATTGTTCGGCGGCCTGCAGGGCGATCACCTGCGCTCCGGTGATCACGGCTGTCCCGGCGCGGCGCGCGGCCGCGATGAGTGGTGTCTCCGACGGCAGCGCGACCACATCGAACACCGTGTGCGCGTGGCGGATCGATTGCTCGTCGAAAGACAGGTCGTGTTCCTCGGCGCCTCCCGCCATGCCGATCGGCGTGACGTTGACGACGATGTCGGCGGTGGGCGTCGCACCGGTGTCGGGTTCGTACGAGTAGCCCAGTCGCTCGGCCAGCGACCGGCCGGCCTGTGTGTTGCGGGCGAGGATCGTGCCGGCGCGGAAGCCGCGGTCGGCGAACGCCGCGCCGACCGCGCTGGCCATCCCTCCGCTGCCCCGGATCAGCACCGATTGCTGCGGGTTCAGGCCGTGGTCGTCGATGAGCTGTTGCACGGCAAGGTAATCGGTGTTGGACGCGGTCAGCCTGCCGTCATCGTTGACGATCGTGTTGACCGACTGCAGCGTCTGCGCCGAGGGCTCCACCTCATCGACGAGCTCGAGCACGTCAGCCTTGAACGGCATCGACACCGAGCATCCGCGAATGCCGAGCGCGCGAACGCCACCGATCGCGGCGACGATGTCGGTGGTGGTGAAGGCCTTGTAGATGAAGTCCAGCCCGAGCACGTCGTAGAGATGGTTGTGGAAGCGGGTGCCGATGTTGCTGGGGCGCCCGGCCAGCGAGATACACACGCGGGTGTCCTTGTTCAGCACAGGTTTACGGTCGCCCGGCCTCATCCGACGGCCCTGATCACCTGGCGCGCGACGTCGCGGATCTGCTGCACGAGCTCGGCGTCGAACGGGAGGTCCGAGGGTTTCGGTACGTCGATCTCGGTGACCACGACACCCAGGTCATCACGGTGCCAGACAGCGCCGGATCGGTCGAGGATCGCCCGCATGGGCATGTTGTCGGAGAGCACACGCGCGGTGAATCGACGCACCCCGTCATCGTGCGCCGCCACCGAGATGGCGCGCATCAGAAACGTTCCGATTCCTCGGCCCTGGTAGGCGTCCCCGACGATGAAGGCGATCTCCGCCTCTTCGGGATGACGTTCGTCGCGCACGAACCGGGCGTCGGCCACCACGGGACCGTCGACGCCTTCGGTCAACACGAACACGAAGTGGTCGAGGTAGTCCACCTCGAACAGGTAGGTCATCAGTGATTTCGTGGGCGATCGGACGGACTGGAAGCGGCGGTACAGCGTCTCGCTGGAGAATCCGACGGGCCCCTGGGCCACGCGTGCGCTGTCGCCCGGCAGCACGGGGCGCAGATAGAGCACGCTGCCGTCGCGCATCATCACCGGGATCGGGGTGATGAACGCAGCCAGGCGCTGACGCGCCGTGCGCACCAGCTTGTCCATCATGCCGGGGATCTCCAGCATCGTGGCGAACGCCTCGCGGCCGCCCACCCAACCGGTCAGGGACTCGGTGGCGATCACGGTCGCGGTGCGCGGAGCGTCGCGCAGCAGCGCGATCTCGCCGACGATCAATCCGGGGCTCAGGTCGACCACGGTGTCGTGGCCATCCGCCCCCGCGTGGCTGACCTCGGCGTGACCCGACCCGATCAGCAGGAAGCTCACCGCGAGTTCACCCTGCTGCATCAGCACCTGCCCGGGGGCGGCCGCCAGCGGCCGCAACTGCTGGGCCAACGGCACCAACGTCGGGACCGCGACACCGGCGAACACGTCGAGGGCGGCGAGGTCGTCAGCTTCCACGGCGCTCACCCCGGACATTCTTCGAGGCTACGGGCGCCCGTCGACACCCGGCAAGGAACGGCCACATGCGACCGGTGTGACGCCCCGCATATTGCTAGGGCACTAACTATTAGGGCACCATGGTTTCGTGACCGCCGCCGCTGACATCGACCCGCTCGCTCTCGAGCAGCAGGTGTGCTTCGCGCTGGCGGTCACCAATCGCGCGGTACTCGCCGTCTACCGTCCCCTGCTGGAGCCGCTGGGCCTGACCCACCCGCAGTATCTGGTGATGCTCGCGCTCTGGGACCATCGCAAGGCAACCGCGGACGGTCACGCACCGCTGTCGGTCAAGCAGATCGCCACCACGCTGCAATTGGATTCGGCCACCCTGTCGCCGATGCTCAAGCGTCTCGAGGCACTGGGATTGATCACCCGCACCCGCAGCGCCACCGACGAGCGGACCACCGACGTCGAGCTGACCTCAGAAGGCATCGCGCTGCGCGAACGGGCACTGGCCATACCGACCACGGTGGTGTCCCGGCTGGGTGTCGACCTGGCCGAACTCGAATCCCTGCGCGCCGTCCTGACCCGCGTCAACACCGCCGCCCTGGCCGCCGGCGCCCTACACGCCTGAACCCCACCACGAGGAGCCGAGATGTCCGCCGACAAACCCACCTTCTGGCAATACCTGACCTACTGCTACGGCCGCCGCCTACCGGCATCGATGCAACGCTGGGTCGCCGAGGACCTCGCCGGGGAAGGCGCGGTGCGCCGGCACATGATCCGCTATTCGATCCCGCCGATCTTCGTGCTCGCCCCGTTCTGGCTGATTCCGGTCAATCTCTACATGCACCTGGAGATGACGGCCCCGATCTACGTCTGGGCGGTGTTGATGGCGCTGGCGTTGAACAAGCCGTGGCGGCGGCACCGGCTGGCCGTGCACGGGCTCGACCCAAACCTGGTGGACGTCATCAAACGCAAGAAGCAGGCGCAGATGCACGAAGACTACGCCCGCCGCTTCGGCGCACGGCCCGAATCAGCGGAATGGCAGCAGAACAGCAGCCCGTTCTAGAGCCCGCATCGGCGATCAGCCCAGGCCCGGCGTGGGCACCAGCACTTCGGTGATGTTGCCCTCCACGTCGACCTGGTTGGCCGGGTCGTTGAGGTTGATGTCCGAGTAGTCGGTGTGCCGCTTACTGGCCTGCCCATCGATCGAGCGCTCGTCGCCGGGGATGTAGTAGCAGAAGCCATCCCACTTGCGGCAGATGTCGACCACCTTGTAGGGCGTGTTCGGCGGGATGCCGAACCCCTGATTCGCCCGCCAGCGGTTCTTGCCCTCGGGGTCGGTGTAGACGAACCCGGTGCCGCGCCGCTCGGGAGCGCCGGTGGTGACGAACCGCAACTCGCTCGGCGGCGGCGCGCTGGGATCGAACGAGAACTGACGCAGCCACCGGTAGATGACGTTGGCGCCCAACGAGTGCCCGAACACGACTTTGGGGCCCGGCGTGTTCCTGATCCATCCGTCGAGCCTGGCCACACCGTCGTCCAGGCTGGCCTGACCGATGGCAGGGCCGAGGAGACCGACGTTCATGTAGTTGAGCGGTTCGCAGACATTCGGCGGCGCGCACAGCGAGCCGTGCAGCTGCTGCATGGTCCGCTCCGGCTTGTCCAGCGCGCCCGCCAGAACTGCCACGCGGGCCCCCGAACCCGCACCGTCGTCGACGTCGGCGTGCGCGACCGCGGGCATGACGCCACACAGCGCCATCATCACGGCCGCGAGGCTCACCAGTCGTGCTGTCATCACGTCGTCCCCAGTCCCGATAGTCCCGATCGAATCTCTGATGGGTGCATCGCAAGCCCAGACCACAAGGTTACGTCCGCGATCGACGTGCCGGCCGATGCTCGCGATTCCGACCGAGGACCTCTCGCCCTTTAGCATACCCCCAGGGGTATGGTAGAAAATCCAGCGAGGGGTTGAGCCGCCGCCTCGGCACGGGCGGGGCGGCTCGCTCGACCGCACGAGAAAGGAACATCCGTGAAGGTGCTCGCGAGAGGGTGGGTCTTCCTCGTCGCCGCGGTGGCCGTGACCGTGGGCGCTGTCACGGTGATCAACCTGCGCGACGCGTTCGGCTCCGAGGCGGTGTTCTCCGCGTCCGGCCGTAGCGCGGAGCCGCTCGCGCCCACATACGTCAAGCGCGTCACCTACGAGGTCTACGGCCCCAGCGGGTCGACCGGCAGCATCAACTACCTCGACGAGAACGCGAACCCACGAGAGGTCGAGTTCGCTTCCCTGCCCTGGACACTGACGGTCTCGACCACCGCGCCTGCCGTGCTGGCCAGCCTCGTCGCCCAGGGCGACAGCGACAGCGTCGGCTGCCGCATCACGATCAACGGAGAGGTCGAGGACGCCCGCTCGACTACCGGCCACCACGCGCAGACCTCATGCCTGGTGAAAGCCGGATGAGCGGCGAGGGCGAGCCCAGGCCGGCACCCATGCGGTTCATCCGCCGATTCGCCGTGCCGATCGTGCTCGCCTGGCTTGCTGTGACAGTCGTCCTGAACGTGGCGATCCCACAGATCGAGGCCGTGGCGCGCAACCACGCGGTCACCATGTCGCCCCAGGACGCACCCGCGATGATCGCGGCCAGGAACATCGGAGCGACGTTCCAGGAGTCCGATTCAGACAGCATCGCGATGATCGTTCTCGAAGGCGACGGCGAGCTCGGCGCCGAGGCACGCCAGTACTACGAGACCTTGGTGCGCGCTCTGCGGGCCGACACCCACCACGTGCAGCACGTCCACGACGTCTGGGGGGACCCGCTGACCGCAGCCGGGGTGCAGAGCCGGGACGGCAAAGCCGCCTACGTCCAGATCAACCTGGCCGGCGACCAGGGCAGTACAGAAGGCATCGCGTCGATCGAATCGGTGCGCGACATCCTCGACCGCTCGTCGCCACCCACGGGGCTGCGGGTGTATCTGACCGGCCCGGCGGCGTTGACCGCCGACATGAACGAGGCCGCCGACAGGAGCATGCTCGTCATGATGGGCGTCACCGGCGTCGTCATCATGGTCATGCTGCTGATCACCTACCGCTCCCTGTCGACCATGCTGATCGTCCTGGTCATGGTCGGACTCGAGATGGGCACTGCCAGAGGCGTCGTCGCGCTGCTGGGGAACAACGGCATGCTCGGCTTCTCGACGTTCGTCGTCGCCATGCTGTCGTCGCTCGCGATCGCAGCGGGAACGGACTACGCGATCTTCCTGATAGGCCGCTACCAAGAGGCACGCCGAGCGGGCCAGGATCGGGAAGCCGCCTACTACAGCATGTTTCGCGGTACCTACCACATCATTCTGGGTTCGGGGCTGACCATCGGCGGCGCCACGCTGTGCCTGCACTTCGCCCGGTTGTCGTACTTCAAGGCACTGGGTATCCCCTCGGCCCTCGGACTGGTCGTGGTGGTGGCGGGCGCGCTGACCGCTGCACCGGCGGTGGTCGTGATCGCCGGCCGCTTCGGCCTGCTGGACCCCAAGCGTCCGGTGAACGTGCGACGGTGGCGCCGGATCGGCACCGCGACCGTACGGTGGCCGGGGGCTGTGTTCGCCGCGACACTGGCCGTCGCCCTGGTCGGCATCGCCTTCGTCCCCACCATGAAGGTCAACTTCAACGATCGCTACTACATCTCACCGGATCTGCCGTCCAACGTCGGATACACCGCTGCGGAGCGCCATTTCACCGCTGCGACCATGAACCCCGACATCCTGATGGTCCAGACCGATCACGACATGCGCAACAGCGCCGACATGATCGTGCTGGACCGAATCGCCAAGGAGATCTTCCGCACCCCGGGGATCGCCATGGTGCAGAGCATCACCCGACCACTCGGCGGCCCGATCCAGCACACCTCGATCCCGTTCCAGATCAGTGCGTCGTCGGTTCCGATCCAGCAGAACCTTCAATTCATGAGGGACCGGACAGCGGACATGGTCACGATGAGCGACGACATCGGCGGCATGATCGCCGCCATGCAGCGACTCCAGGCGTCACTGGCACGTATGGGCACGGTCACCCACCGCATGGTCGGCGACACCGCCGAGATCAAGACGGCGATCGACGAGGTTCGTGATCACCTCGCCGACTTCGACGATGTCGTGCGCCCTCTTCGCAACTACTTCTATTGGGAACCACACTGTTTCACCATCCCCGCCTGCTCGGCGATCAGATCCGTCTTCGACGCGATGGACGGCGTGAACACCTTCAGCGACACGATGACCGGGCTGATCCAGGACATCCGGCACGCCGACGCCGTCATCCCGGAGATGCTGGCGCAGTTCCCGCCCGTGATCGCGGTCGCCGAATCCCTGCGCGCCACCTTGCTCACCATGCACAGCAGCTTTTCCGGGCTGATCACCCAGATGTCGCAGATGACCGACACCGCGAGCGCCATGGGGCAGGCCTTCGACGCCTCTCGGAGCGGCGATTACTTCTACCTACCGCCCGAGGCGTTCACCAATCCGGACTTCGAGCGCGGACTGGCGCTGTTCCTCTCACCGGACGGAAAGGCCGCGCGCTTCATCATCACCCACGAGAAGGATCCCGCCACGCCGGCGGGGATCGCCTCGGTGACACCGACACTCGAGGCGGCTCATCAGGCCGTCAAGGGCACGAACCTCACGGATGCGACGTTCTCGCTGACCGGCACCGCGGCGATCTACCGAGACATCCAATCGGGTTCGCAATACGACCTCCTGATCGTCGGCATCGCTGCGCTGACGCTCATCTTCGTCGTCATGGTGCTGATCACGAGGGCCCTGGTGGCCTCGCTCGTGATCGTCGGCACGGTGCTGCTGTCCCTGGGCGCAGCGTTCGGACTCTCCATTCTCGTGTGGCAGTACCTCTTCGGCCTCGAATTGAACTGGATCGCACCGGTGTTCGGCCTGATCATCCTGCTGGCGGTTGGCTCCGACTACAACCTGCTGCTCGTGTCGCGGTTCCAGGAGGAGATCGGCGCCGGGTTGCGCACCGGAATCATCCGGTCGATGGGCGAGACCGGAGCTGTGGTGACCGCGGCAGGGTTGGTGTTCGCGTTCACCATGATGTCGATGGCGGCCAGCGATCTCATCTCGATCGGACAGGCGGGCACCACGATCGGTATCGGCCTGCTGTTCGACACCCTCATCGTGCGATCGCTGATGACCCCCTCGATCGCCGCACTTCTGGGGCGGTGGTTCTGGTGGCCCCTCAAGGTCCATACGCGCCCGGTCCGCACAGTGTGACCGGTCGCGCCAGTGAAAGGAGAAACGATGATGTGTCGAGCAGTTCAGTGCCGTACGTGCGGGAAGACCACGTGGTCAGGCTGCGGGGAGCACATCGAGGCCGTCCGCCGCGGCGTCCCGCCGGGCGAGTGGTGCGGCGGTCACGACGATGCGCCCTCGGCGGGCAGAAGATGGAACCCGTTCGGCAAGAGACGAGTTCAGTGACACCCCGGTGAGCTACGTCGCCGGATAGGCGTGCACGAGAGCGGATGCCAGCTTCGGTACGGCGTGCGTGAGGGTGTGTTCGGCCTCGTGCGCGATGCGGTGCGCGTCGGCGAGACTGACGTTCGGGTCGATGTCGAGTTCGGCATCGGCGTGGAGGCGGTGCCCGATCCACCGCATCTTCACGCTGCGGACGGCGGTGACACCGGGCGCGGCCGCCAGTGCCGCCTCGGCCCTGTCGACGAGCCGCGGATCGACGCCGTCCATGAGACGACGGAAGATGTCACGGATCGCCGTGCGCAGCACCGCGAGGATCGCGACGGTGATCACGACACCGATGACAGGGTCGGCCAGCGGAAAGCCCAACGCACTGCCGGCTGCGCCGAACAGCACCGCCAGCGAAGTGAATCCGTCAGTGCGAGCATGTAATCCGTCGGCCACAAGAGCCGCTGAGCCGATCTTCCTGCCGACGCGGATTCGGTACAGCGCGACCCACTCGTTGCCGAGAAAGCCGACCAGGCCCGCGACGGCGACCCAGCCCACATGCTCGATGGGCACCGGGTTGATCAGGCGGCGCACGGACTCGATGCCCGCGATGACTGCGGACAGCGCGATCATCGCGACGACGAACAGGCCGGCGAGATCCTCGGCCCGGCCGAAGCCATAGGTGTAGCGCCGCGTCGCCGCTCTGGTGCCCAGAGCGAAGGCGATCCACAGCGGGATCGCGGTCAGGGCGTCGGAGAAGTTGTGGATGGTGTCGGCCAGCAATGCCACCGACCCCGAGACGGCGACGATGCCGATCTGGGCGAGCGCTGTGACGCCGAGGACGAAAAGGCTGATCTTCACCGCGCGGATCCCGGCGGCGCTCGATTCGAGCGCGCTGTCGATGCTGTCCCCGGCATCGTGACTGTGCGGGGCGAAAATCTCGCGCAGCGCTGCGCCGACGGTGCCGCCGTGATGATGGTCGTGCTCGTGATGGTGGTGAGGAGGGTGCGCGTCGTGACTCATGCCGGCTGCTCTCCGGTCGTCTCTGAGTGCAGGACAGCGAGTTCGGAGGCGTCGCGATGATGCCCGGGGACACCGGGCCCGGCGTGTTCGGCGTTGTACACCGCGTCGGTGACCAGTTGCCGCACGTGCTCGTTGTCCAGGCTGTAGTAGATCGTGGTGCCGTCGCGGCGGGTACGGACGAGCCGCGCCATCCGCAGTTTGGCCAGGTGCTGGGACACCGAGGGGGCAGGCTTTCCGATGTGGGCGGCGAGATCGTTCACCGACATCTCCCGGCTGCCCAGAGCCCACAGCACCTGAACTCGCGTGGCGTCCGCGAGCATGCGGAACACCTCGACGACGAGGTCGACCTGGTCATCGGGAAGTCGACGCGTGCATCCCCGCGTATCTGCATGCATACGCAGATAGTAGGAACCTGCGACGCAGTCGGCAAGCAGCATATACCCCCGCTGGTATCGTGAGAGCGAGCCCGATGACGTGCCGAAACGAGGAGCAGAGATGTCGTACGCGCTGTCGACCACCGTCCACACGAGCTTCGCCGACGCGGTCGAGAAGACCCGGCAGGCGCTCGCCGAGCAGGGGTTCGGGGTGCTCACCGAGATCGACATGAAAGCGACGCTGAAGGCCAAACTCGGCGAGGACATAGAGGACTACCTGATCCTCGGGGCCTGCAATCCCCCGCTGGCGCACCGCGCCGTCGAGGCAGACCGTCAGATCGGATTGCTGCTGCCCTGCAACGTCGTCGTGCGCAGCGATCCGTCGCAGGACGGCGTGGTGATCATCGATGCGATGGACCCGAAGGTGATGGTGCAGGTCTCCGACAGCGCACAACTCAGTGAGGTGGCGGACGATGCCGCAGCCAAGCTGCGCGCCGCCCTTGCATCTCTCGACGCACCCTAGACTTCGTACCCTAGCCGGGAAACGGTTCGGGGCGTAGATCTGCTGACATGGCACGCTCAGAGCTGCGCCGGGCAGAGAGCGGTGCGCGACCGCGGTGGAGTCGGCGTGACTTCCTCGCGGGCAGTGTCGCCGCAGCCGCAGCGTTGACGGCCTGCGGTCGACTCCCCGTGTCACCTACTGACCGCGGGTTCGACATGATGGCAGCGATCGAGCGCACGGAAGCGCAGCGCCCGCACTCGGGCCGCACCGTGTCGGCCACCCTGACTCCGCAGCGCGCACCTGTTGATCTGGGTGGAATCGATGTCCACACCTTGGCCTACGGCGATGCCGTTCCCGGTCCACTGATCCGGGCGAACGTGGGCGACGAGCTCGCCGTGACGGTGCACAACCGCCTCGATCACCCCACGTCGGTGCACTGGCACGGCATCACCCTGCGCAACGACATGGACGGCGCCGCCCCCGCCACGCCGAACATCGGCGCCGGGCAGTCGTTCACGTATCGGTTCTCCGCCCCGCACCCGGGCACCTACTGGGCGCATCCGCACACCGGCCTCGACGCCGACTACGGCCTGTACCTGCCCGTGATCATCGATGATCCCCGCGAACGCGGTGACTACGATGCGGAATGGATTGTCGTACTCGACGATTGGACTGATGGCGTCGGACCGAGCCCTGACCGGCTGTTCGACGCTCTCCGCAACCGGGGCATGGGCCGAATGCCCGGTATGGGCCGGATCGGTTCCAGCCTCCTCGGCGGTGACGCCGGCGACGTCCGCTATCCCGCCTACCTGATCAACGGGCGCGTCCCGGCCGCGCCGACCAACTTCATTGCGCGGCCCGGGCAGCGCATCCGCATCCGTCTGATCAATGCCGCGTCCGACACAGCGTTCCGCGTCGCCATGGCCGGCCACCCGCTGACCGTCACGCACACCGACGGCTACCCCGTCGTACCGACCGACGTCGATGCATTACTGATCGGAATGGGCGAACGCTACGACGTCCTCGTCACCGCGCGGGATGGCGTCTTTGCGCTCGTCGCCGCGGCCGAGGGTAAGAACGCGCTCGCCCGCGCCCTGCTGACGACCGCGGCGGGCGGCCCGCCTGATATCGACTTCCTGCCGACCGAACTGAATGGTCGAGTCGGCACCGTGCGCACGTTCACCGCGCCGCCCGAGGCGAACCTGTGGTCGGGGAGATCGGACGTGAACCTGCAGGCGCGCCTCTCGGGCGGCATGATGCGCTACGACTGGGCCATCAACGGAGCGTCCTACGAGAGCCGTCAGCCTCTCGGGATCAGGCAGGGTCAGAGTGCCACCCTGTCCTTCGCGAACACGACGATGATGTGGCATCCCATGCATCTGCACGGCCACACTTTCCAGATCGTCACGGCCGACGGCAGGCCGGGCGCTCGCAAGGACACCGTAATCGTGGCGCCGAGACAGAACGTCGGTGTCGCTTTGCTCGCCGACAACCCTGGGATCTGGATGTTGCACTGTCACAACACATATCACCAGGCCGCCGGCATGATGACCAGCCTCGACTACACGGCGTGACGCGCCGCTGCGGCCCACGGCTGGGCTACGCTTGGATGGCGGTCGGCATGGTGCTGTTCTGGGCACTGGTCATCGGCGGCATCGTGATGCTGATCCGTCTCGCCACCGGCAACCACGCCGCCGGCGGAGCGACCCCACCTGACACCGATGCACGGCAGTTGCTCGCTCTGCGGTTCGCCCGCGGGGAAATCGACGAGGCGGAATTCCGCGGCAAGCTCGCCGTCCTGCGTGACCACGTCCACCTGTGAGACGCGCAGACCAGGGCGGCCTGGTCAAACTCTGTGGAGCTAAGGGGAATCGAACCCCTGACCTACTCGATGCGAACGAGTCGCGCTACCAACTGCGCCATAGCCCCTGATACCGGTAGCAGGCTACCAGTCGCCGGTCAGCGGCAGAAATCGCCTGGACTACTGCCCCGCCGCCCGAGGCAAGTCGTAGTGCCGGGCGAAGGCCACGTATTCGAGATGCTCGAACTCCGGGTCCTCGTCATCGATCTCGAGGACGGCGGCGCCGGGCCGGCGCAACCGTGACGGGACGACGTCGAACTCCTGATCGCTGGTGTTCTCGACCCCGAGCCGTGACCGCGAGATCCGCTGTGCGCGGCGGCGCCGCAATTGCTCCTCGATGCGGGTCTGACGCCGCAGATACGCCAGGTACAGCAGGGTGATCGACGCGATCGTGGCGCAGGCCCACCACATCGACGCCGACCAGGTGAGTGCCGCCACCGCGCTGGCGAGGATCAGGACCGCCATCACGGCCAGCGTGCGGGCGCGGAAGCGATACTTACGCGCGCTCACCGCCGCCGCGGTCGTTGACTCACGCCGGCGGCGACGCGAATCGGCGATGCGCAGGTCGGTGTCCGCGGGCGGCTCCAGACCTGAGGAATCCTCGACGTACTCGTATTCGTCCTCGTTACGAACCTGCTCACCACGGGGTGCGTCGTCGTCGGCGGCGGACAGCTCTTCGGCGTCCTCGAGGTCGTCGTCCGCGTCGTCGTGGACGCTCTCGCCGTCGTTGCGGAGGTCATCGAGGTCGTCCACCTCGGCGCGGGCGTCCACGCGAAGCGTCCCGGTGGTCGTCACCGTGTCCGCGGCCGGCAACGCGTCGGACTCCTCCACCACGTCGACGTCGAGGTAGTCGGGCTCGTCGCTCTCCCGCGTGTCGGCGGCCACCATCACCACGGCGTGGCCAGGCGCGTCGTCGGCCTGCACGTCGCCGTCGTCGTCGGACGGTTGCCAGTGCGGATCGCTGCGATGCCCCGCAGCCGGCCCGCGCCGGCGCAGCCGCGCACCGGCACCGCTGTTGAGCACACGGGTGGCCAGAGCGACATCGCTGGTGCGGCGCACGGCGTCGCGCTTGCTGATCAACATCGGCACCAGCACGAACAGCCAGAGCACGACGAGGGAGATCCAGAGGAGAGATTGGGGGATGCTTGGCATGGCGCCTGCTCCTTTCCCCATCAGGCTAGGTCTGTTCGACCAGCGCATCCGTGAGCGGCGCGCCGGGACAATTACACACCTGTAATTCGCTGAGTACAAGCACCAAACGTCACACGTGTCACATCAGCCACAGAGGGGCCGGCAAAGGGGCGCTCACGCCCACGACGCCCGCCCCGCCCGCACCAGTGCGGAGGTCACCGAACCGTTGACCTCCTCGATCGTGAGCGCCACCAGCAAGTGGTCCCGCCACGCGCCGTCGACGTCCAGATAGCGCCGCAGCAGGCCCTCCTCTCGGAAACCGGCCTTTGCCAGAACCGCACGGCTCGCGGAGTTCTCCGGACGCACCGTGGCCTCCACCCGGTGCAGCATCACCGGCCCGAAGCAGTGGTCCAGGCCCAATGCCAGCGCCCCGGTGGCAACTCCTCCCCCGACGAACTCGCGAGCCACCCAGTACCCGATCCACGCCGACCGCAGCGCGCCGTGCGTGACGTTTCCGATGGTCAACTGACCTGCGAATCGTCCGTCCAGTTCGATCACGTACGGCAGCATCCGCCCCTTGCGCGCCTCGGCCCGCAATCCCGAACACACCGCAGGCCATGATGAGACCGCATGGCGCAGTTGCCAATCCATGTCCGTCGACGGCTCCCACGGCTCGAGGTGCGCGCGATCGGCCAACCGGATCCTGCTCCACTGCGCCGCGTCGCGCAGACGCACGGGGCGCAGTCGAACCGTGCCCGCGGACACCCGCAGTGGACCGACAGGTTGCGGCCAACCGGGGTGCTGCGAACGGGAGCCGAGGAGGTTCATCACGTCAGGGCGGGTTCGGTCTCAGCCGCGCTGAGCCAGGAACGCGACGTCGACGATCTCGCCGGTGCGGATCTGCTCGGCGTCACTGGGCACGATCACCAGGCAGTTTGCTTCGGCGAGCGTGGCCAACAGATGCGACGACGCGCCCGGCGCCCCACCGAGCGCTTGCACCAGGTACTCGCCGGTGTCCTGATCGCGCATCAACTGCCCCCGCAGGTAACCCTTGCGGCCGACCACCGAGGTGATCGGCGACAGCGCCCGCGCCTGCACGATCCGCCGCATGGGCTGTCGCTTCCCCAGCGACAGACGCAGCAGCGGCCGCACCATGACCTCGAAAACGACCAGCGCGCTGACCGGATTGGCGGGCAGCAGGAACACCGGTACGCCATCACTGCCGAGCTGACCGAAACCCTGCACCGATCCAGGGTGCATCCCGATGCGGGTCACCTCCATGTCGCCCAACTGAGCCAGCACCGAGCGCACACCCTCGGCCGCCGCGCCACCGACCGCCCCCGCGATCACCACCGCTTCGGCTCGGCCCAGCTGCCCTTCGACGACCTCGCGCAGCTGCGCGGGATCGGTGGGCACGATGCCGACACGGTTCACCTCGGCGCCGGCATCCCGTCCGGCAGCAGCCAACGCGTAGGAGTTGACGTCGTAGACCTGACCGTTGCCGGGAGTGCGCGAAATGTCGACGAGCTCACCGCCCACACACATCACCGACAAACGCGGTCGCGGATGAACCAGCACGCGCTCCCGGCCCACCGCGGCCAGCAGGCCCACCTGTGCGGGACCGATGATCGCCCCCGCGCGCACGGCGACGTCGCCGGGCTGAACGTCGTCACCGGTACGGCGCACGTACGCTCCCGAGCGGACTCCGCGAAGCACACGCACCCGCGATTCCCCGCCGTCGGTCCATCGCAACGGCAACACCGCGTCGGCCAGCGTCGGCATCGGCGCGCCGGTCTGCACGCGTGCGGCCTGGCGCGGCTGCAACCGACTCGGCGTGCGAGATCCGGCCTCGATCAGCCCCATCACCGGGAGGCTGAGGTCTCTGTTGTCGGGCTCTTCGCCGTCACCGCCGTCCGGACCACCGCCGATACCCAGCACGTCGACACTGCGGACCGCGTACCCGTCGATCGCCGCCTGATCGAACCCCGGCAGCGGTCGCTCGGTGACCACCTCTTCGGCGCACATCAAGCCTTGGGCCTCGGCGATCGCCACCCGTACCGGCCGCGGCGCCACCGCGGCCGCGGCTACCCGAGCCTGCTGCTCCTCCACCGAACGCACAGCATGCCTTTCTTCTGTTGAGCGCCTACGCGCTCCGCAGAAGATACGCGTGATCGGTGGCGCTAGTGCTCGGCCGAATCCTGCCCGAGCCCCAGCCGCTCGACCAACCACCGCCGTAATTCGGGCCCGTAGTCGTCTCGCTCCAAGGCAAAGTCAACCGCAGCCTTCAAGTAGCCCCCGGGATTTCCCAGATCGTGTCGAGATCCGCGGTGGACCACGACGTGCACCGGATGTCCCTCGTCGATCAGCAGCGCGATGGCGTCGGTGAGTTGGAGCTCGCCGCCCGCACCGCGCGGAATCCGCTTGAGCGCGTCGAAAATGGCCCGGTCCAACACGTAGCGCCCGGCCGCCGCATACGGCGACGGCGCCTCCTCGGCCTTGGGTTTCTCCACCATGCCCTTGACCCGCAGCACGTTCGGGTTGGCGGCGTCGGGCACGGTCTCGACGTCGAACACGCCATAGGCACTGATGTCCTCGCGGTCGACCTCGATGGCACACAGCACCGAACCACCACGCTTGGCGCGCACCTTCGACATCGTTTCCAGCACGCCCGTGGGCAGCACCAGATCATCCGGCAGCAGCACGGCGATCGCGTCCTCATCGGGCGAGAGGCTGTCTTCCACACACCCGATCGCGTGCCCGAGCCCTTTCGGCTCCGCCTGCACCACAGACTCGACCTTGATCAGTGCCGGCGCGCGTCGCACCTTCTCCAACATGCTCTTCTTGCCGCGCGCCTCGAGCGTCCCCTCGAGCACCAGGTCCTCGACGAAGTGCGCGACCACGCCGTCCTTGCCCTCCGAGGTGATGATGATGAGCCGTTCGGCGCCGGCCTCGGCGGCCTCGGCGGCCACCAACTCGATGCCGGGCGTGTCGACGACGGGCAGCAACTCTTTGGGAACCGTCTTCGTCGCGGGCAGGAAACGGGTTCCCAGCCCCGCGGCGGGGACGACCGCGGTGTGCGGTATGGGAACTTCAGGCCGATTCATCGTTCACACACTAACCTCTCGGGGTCGGTTGTTCTCTCCTTACCCGGCACGCGGAAGGCTACTCAGTGCGCGAGACGAAAACACAGGTACGCGCCGCAATCCTGGCCGCGCGTGCGGCGTCGACGCCCCAGCAACGGACCGCCGAGGCCGCCGCACTGACAGCTCACGTGCTCGGGTGGGTAGCCCCCGGCTCCACGCTCTGCGCCTATGTACCGGTCGGATCGGAACCCGGGTCCACGGATCTGCTGGACGAACTGACCGACCGCGGGGTGCGGGTGCTGCTGCCCGTGGCGCGCGAGGACCACGATGGCGTTCCCGACGCTCTGCGGTGGGGCGTCTACCGCGCGGGCGGGCTGATCCGAGCGCCGTTCGGACTTCGGGAACCGCGCCCCCCACATCTGCCGCCGGAGGTCGTGGCCGAAGCGAGCACGGTGCTGGTGCCGGCGCTGGCCGTGGACCGTCACGGAACGCGGCTGGGCCGCGGCGCCGGCTTCTACGATCGGACGCTGCAGCACGCTGCCGCCACGGCGGCGCTGATAGCGGTCGTCCGGGACGACGAATTGGTCGACGCGCTACCGCAGGAGCCGCACGACGTCCGGATGACTCATGCGGTGACGCCCGGGCGCGGGATCGTCGCGCTGGAGCGGGAATGACAGCCACCCGCTGGCGGTTCTAGCACTTGAGTCGGTAGAGTGCTAACAAGCGTGACGACCTCGGAGGAAGCTGTGCCCACCTATTCTTATGCGTGCACCGAGTGCGACAACAAGTTCGACGTGGTGCAGGCCTTCACCGACGATTCGCTGACCGAGTGCCCGCAGTGCAGCGGTCGGCTCCGCAAAGTGTTCGGCAAGGTCGGCGTGGTGTTCAAGGGCAGTGGTTTCTACCGCACCGACAGTCGTGAATCTGGTAAGAGCTCGACGAGTGCCGGCGCCAAGAGCGCCGGCTCGGAGTCGAGTTCATCGAGCTCGTCGGACAGCTCGAGTTCCGCGGCGAGCACCTCATCCACTTCATCGTCGGAGTCGTCGTCCGGTTCCTCGTCGAGCTCCTCGTCGGCACCGGCCGCTGCCGCCTCCAGCTAGGGCTGTTATCCACAGGCACTGAATCGCCGGCTGACGCTGCGAGGTCGGCGCCCTAGCGTGGTCGCATGTCCGGCTCGCTCGACCCCACTGCACTGCACCGGTTCACCCGAGCGCTACGTCCCGACTGGGTGCGCACGGTGCTCGCTCGCCGAATTCTCGCTGCGGCCCTCGTCATGCTCGCCGCGGCCGCCGCGTGGCGTGACGATCCTCGCGACGACTCCATCGACGTCGTCGTCGCCGCCCGCGATCTCACCCCAGGCTATGCATTGACCGCGCAGGACGTGCGGCTCGAACGACGGCCCAGTGCAACGGTTCCCGACGGTGTGCGGACGCGCATCGACGACGTCGCGGGGAGCACGTTGGCCGGCCCGGCCCGCCGCGGTGAGGCGTTGACCGACGTACGCCTGCTCGGGCCACGGCTCGCCGAATCGGCCGCCGGCCCCGACGCCCGCCTCGTCGCCGTGCCTCTCGCGGATGCCGCCCTCCTCGACCTGATCCGTGCCGGCGATGTCGTCGACGTGGTGGCCGCTCCTGCGTCCGCCGACACCGGCGCCGAAGCACGCGTCATCGCCACTGACGCGGTCGTCGTGTTGGTGTCGACCAAGAACGGCGGGATCACCGCTCAGAGTGCCAACCGTGTTGTCCTGATCGCACTTCCGTCCCTGTCGGCGAAGTCGGTCGCGGGTGCGGCGCTGATGCAGGCCGTCACCCTGACCCTGCACTGATTCACTTGACCGTGAGGTAGATGACGCTGCCGATGCGAGTCAGGTGCTGATCGTCGAAGTTGGCGTCCCACACGCGCTTCCAGATGTCAGGGCCGGTGGTCATGTTCACGACCGTCGCCTCGTCGAGCGGCACCCTCGACTGACGGGTGACCACGACCCGGTTGCCCGCGGCTTCCAACTCACTGATCGTGTCTTCGGCGCTGGCCGCAGTGGGTGCGGCGAGTGCCGGTGCGGCCAGCCCCAACGCCATGGCAGTGAGAGCGGTAGCTGTTGCGGTGGCGATGCCGGTTTTGCTCATGCCTGTTAAACCCGCAGCTCAGGCGGATCATTTCCGGTGGCAGAAAGTGTTCGATCGATGGCAGGAACGGTTAACGTGGAGCCCTGTCAGTCCACAACTGCGATCGGAGGACCAGCATGATCAAGGGATTCAAGGAATTTCTCGCCCGCGGTAACGTCATCGATCTCTCCGTGGCGGTGGTCATCGGTACTGCGTTCACGGCGTTGGTGAAAGCCTTCACCGACAGCGTCATTCAGCCGCTCATCGACCGGATCGGCGCCGGACCCGACAAAGAGTACGGAATCCTGCGGGTGCCCCTGGGCGCCGACAAGTTCGTCGACTTCAACGCGGTGCTGTCTGCAGCCATCAACTTCATCCTCGTCGCCGCAGTCGTGTACTTCGTGATCGTGCTGCCGTACAAGAAGCTCCGCGAGCGAGGCGAGGTCGAGCAGGCACAGGACACGGAGCTGAGCCTGCTCACCGAAATCCGTAACCTGATGCAGGAGAACACCGGTTCGGCAGGAAAGCACGTCAGCGAGCCAGGCGCCGGACCGAGCCCGGACACCGCGAAACACACCAGCGCAGACCGCGACTGACCGCTGCCACGACGAAGGGCCCCCGGCTTCCGCCAGGGGCCCTTCGGGTGGAACTTCTCAGGGGTTGTTGATGTCGAACGGGATCGCCATCCAGTTCGCGCACCACGGCCCGTCGTACACGCACGCGCTGATGTCACCGGCAGCACCGGAGAACACCCACGCCCGAGTGCCGGGAACGCCCCGGGTCGACGTCCGAACCTCGCCGCCTTGCGAGGCGAGCGCCTCGCCGAAGCCGGAGGTCCGCACCTCACCCTGTGCGTAGACGCCGGACGAGCCATTCGACACGTCGGGCGAGCGCACCGCGCCGTCGGCCTCGCGGCCGTTGCCCGGCGTCGAGGGGTCGGCGCTCATGTCGTCGGCGCTGGCGGTGCCCACGCCGATCGTCATGAGCGCGGCGGCGGCGGCGAGACCGCTCAGCCCCATTGCGATCGGCTTCGCCAATCGCGCGGAAACGGAAGTACCGTACTCGGCCACCGGCCGTCCCTTCTCTCTGAACTGGTTGAAGCTAGGTCCGCTCAGATTACCAGTGTTGACCTCATCGTGCGCAGGTAGCGCAATGTCGAAAATCATCATCGTCACCGTGAGTTTTCCCGTGCCGGAGTGGGTAATCCGACTAGTTCATGTTCCAGGGTTCGCCGTAGGTGGTGACGCTGTCCCCGTCCTTGGAGATCAGCCGCGCGTACGGCCGCAAGAGCACACCACCGGCAGCACCGGTGACCGTGCCGTGCGCGTTCGACACCGCGACCGCACCGTGGTCACCGGAGACGTCCACCGAGAACGTCGCGACCTCCTGGATACCCGGACCATTGCCCAGATCCGCCGAGATCGAGACCCCGGGCAGCAGCGGCGGCGTCGAGATCGGCGGGAACAGGTCGATCCCGCCTCCACCGTTGATGCCGACGACGTCCTGCGCGTCCAGTGCGATGTTGGGCGTGGTGTAGCTGAAGTTGATGCCCACACCCAGCGACCACGGGAAACCGATCTGGTATCCCAACTCCAGCGTGCCGGCGAAGTCGCTCGCGCCGTCGCCCACGACGGAGTACACCGCCTTGCCCGAGTGGAACCACTCCCGGGTCAACCGGTTGCGGTCAAGAGGGAACACCCCATTGAGGAACGTGTCCCACTGCTGGATGGTCAAGGTGCGGCCCTTGCCGTCCACCAGACTGAGTTCGTTGTCCAGCCCTGCGTGTGACGTGCCGGTGCTGACGAGCAACGCCGCGAGGCTCATGCTCAGTGCTACCAACACCCGAGTGATCAGCTTCATGCTCTCCTCAGCCCGTTGACGGTGAATTATTGGAAATTTCTCATCTTTGAGGACATGAAAATAACCAGCGGCGCGTCGAACGGCTTGCCAGCCAAGCTGTTTGGTAACCAACTGCCAGGCTGGTCACAGGAAACGGCCCCTGACCGTGGTCAGGGGCCGTTCATGACGGTGAGCTGATGACTCAGTTCATGTTCAGTTCATGTTCCAGGGTTCGCCGTAGGTGGTGACGCTGTCGCCGTCCTTGGAGATCAGCCGCGCGTACGGCCGCAAGAGCACACCACCGGCAGCACCGGTGACCGTGCCGTGCGCATTCGACACCGCGACCGCACCGTGGTCACCGGAGACGTCCACCGAAAACGTCGCGACCTCCTGGATACCCGGACCGTTGCCCAGATCCGCCGAGATCGAGACCCCGGGCAGCAGCGGCGGCGTCGAGATCGGCGGGAACAGATCGATCGGACCGTTCGCGGTGCCGATCACATCCTGCGCATCGAGCGCGATGTTGGGGGTGGTGTAGCTGAAGTTGATGCCCACACCCAGCGACCACGGGAAACCAATCTGGTACCCCAGCTCCAGCGTGCCGGCGAAGTCCTTCGCGCCGTCACCGACCACCGAATACACGGCCTTGCCCGAGTGGAACCACTCGCGGGTCAACCGGTTTCGGTCAAGCGGGAACACCCCATTGAGGAAGGTGTCCCACTGTTGGATGGTCAAGGTACGGCCTTTGCCGTCGACGAGGCTCAGTTGGTTGTCCAGCCCGGCGTGCGACGTGCCGGTGCTGACGAGCAACGCCGCGACGCTCATGCTCAGTGCTACCAACACCCGAATGATCAGCTTCATGCTCTCCTCAGCCCGTTGACGGTGAACTCATGGGGAACTTCTCATCGTCGAGGAGATGAAGTTATCCAGGTGCGCGGTGAATCGCTTGCTCGCCAAGCTGTTTGATAACCACTTCCCAACCTGGTCACAGGAGGGTTCCGCATCATGAGGATGTGCAGGTCGTGCAGGAGTGCCGGACACGAGAGAAGCGGCCCCTGACCGGAGTCAGAGGCCGCTTCCGCAGTCGAACGATGGTGCGTTAGTTCATGTTCCAGGGTTCGCCGTAGGTGGTGACGCTGTCACCGGCCGACGAGATCAAACGTGCGTAGGGGCGCAGGAGCACACCGCCGGCAGCACCGGTCACCGTGCCGTGCGCGTTCGACACCGCGACCGCACCGTTGGCACCGGAGACGTCCACGGTGAAGGTGGCGACCTCCTGGATGCCCGGGCCGTTGCCCAGATCCGCCGAGATCGACACGCCCGGGAACAGCGGCGGCGTCGAGATCGCCGGGAACAGGTCGATGCCCACGCCGTCGACGCCGATCACGTCCTGACCGTCGAGCGCGATGTTGGGGGTGGTGTAGCTGAAGTTGATGCCCACGCCCAGCGACCACGGGAAGCCGATCTGGTAACCCAGCTCCAGCGTGCCCTCGAAATCATCGGCACCTTCGCCGGCCACGCTGTACACAGCCTTGCCCGAGTGGAACCACTCACGGGTTAGGCGGTTGCGGTCAAGCGGGAACACACCGTTGAGGAACGTGTCCCACTGCTGGATCGTCAGAGTCCGACCCTGGCCGTCGACCAGGCTCAGCTCATTGTCCAGCCCTGCGTGAGAGGTGCCAGTGCTCACGAACAACGCCGCGACGGCCGCGACCATCGCGATCAGCACCCGAGAGATTGTCTTCATGATGATCCTTTTCAGGTGGCGAGAGCGACGGAGTGCCGGCCACCAAGGACCGGCACTCCACCGAACTCATGGGCGATGCCCGTGTGTCAGTTCATGTTCCAGGGTTCGCCGTAGGTGGTGACGCTGTCACCGGCCGACGAGATCAGACGTGCGTAGGGGCGCAGGAGCACACCGCCCGCAGCACCGGTCACCGTGCCGTGCGCGTTCGACACCGCGACCGCACCGTTGGCACCGGAGACGTCCACGGTGAAGGTGGCGACCTCCTGGATGCCCGGGCCGTTGCCCAGATCCGCCGAGATCGACACGCCCGGGAACAGCGGCGGCGTCGAGATCGCCGGGAACAGGTCGATGCCCACGTCGCCGACGCCGATCACGTCCTGACCGTCGAGCGCGATGTTGGGGGTGGTGTAGCTGAAGTTGATGCCCACGCCCAGCGACCACGGGAAGCCGATCTGGTAACCCAGCTCCAGCGTGCCCTCGAAATCATCGGCACCTTCGCCGGCCACGCTGTACACAGCCTTGCCCGAGTGGAACCACTAACGGGTCAGGCGGTTGCGGTCAAGCGGGAACACACCGTTGAGGAACGTGTCCCACTGCTGGATCGTCAGAGTCCGACCCTGGCCGTCGACCAGGCTCAGCTCATTGTCCAGCCCTGCGTGAGAGGTGCCAGTGCTCACGAACAACGCCGCGACGGCCGCGACCATCGCGATCAGCACCCGACTGATTGCCTTCATGTTCTCCCTTGCTCAGTAGAACGGGTCCCCATGTCGGGGCACCGGTTGCTCGTGCCTGGCCGTACCGCTACACCACACACCTCGCAAGAACTTCATGTGAGTGGAATTAAAAAGCCCACATTTTGTTCTTACGAATCACTCATCGTTTTGACGAGAGGAACATAACGAGGAGGCATCCGACCGGCAACGCGTACGTCTGTGTGGTGTCGTGAGATGCACGACGCGGCCATCGTTTGCTGACGACTCCCCGAGAGCCGACTACCCCCTCCTCGCAACGGCGGGGGTGTGTCGAAGAACTCCGTCGCTGATCTTGACCCCGCACCAACGTCTTCGTAACTCGCGGCGCGTGCGTTACACCAGCTTCCTGTACTGCGGCTGTGGTGAACCTACAGGTCAGCCGTGATCGCTGTGATGGGGCGGAATGTTGTCGCGCAACCACCGATCACGATCGTCGTCGTCTCTGGCGTGGTCGGGATCGCGCTCACCGGTCGGCATCTCGGGCAATGTCTCACCGAACACCTTGTTAACTACATCTCGAGATGGCCGGGGTTGTTCGGTCATTGAGCCCACCCTGTGTGACAAAGATCACAGTGCGGTCGCGACTGCCGTTCACCTTCCGTTAACACTGCAGGTAGCGCATGCGGGACGCATACGAGAACGCGGGCCGGAGAGGAAGCTCCTCCGGCCCGCGTGCGGACTAGCTGCTGCCAGCCCATGGCGATTAGATCTCCAAACTGGATAGCTGCGCGATGATGTGCGCGGCCAGTGGCCCGAGGGTGGCCATACCGTCGCGGACCGCGGCCCGTGACCCGGCGAGGTTCACCACCAGGGTGCTGCCGGACACGCCGGCGAGGCCACGAGACAGCCCGGCGTCCGCGGTGCCCGCCGCCAGGCCCGATGCGCGCAGCGCCTCGGCGATGCCGAGAAGCTCCCGGTCGAGCAGATCGCGGGTGGCCTCGGGGGTGACGTCGCGCGGGGTGACGCCGGTGCCGCCGACCGAGACCACGAGATCCACGCCGCCGATGACGGCCGTGTTCAACGCGTTGCGGATCTCGACCTCGTCGGAGGACACCACGATGACGCCGTCGACGACGAATCCGGCCTCACCCAGCAGTTCCGTGACCAGAGGCCCGCTGTGGTCCTCCTCGTCGCCGTGCGCCGTACGGTCGTCGACGACGACGACGAGGGCCCGGCCGACCAACGTGTGGGGCTGTTCCATGGGCACAACCGTATATGTCGGCACGGACAACGTCGCAGCCACTCGAAGGGTGGGCCGCGGCGGACCCTGAACCACCCTCACTGTGCCGCCTTACCCAAGGTCACGTCGACCGTTTGCGGCCGGCCGGAGGGATCCAGATAGGTCAGCGTCACCTTGTCGCCGGGTGCCTTGGACCGCACCGCGGCGACGAGCGCGTCAGCGCTGTCGATCACCCGGTCGTCGAGCTTGGTCACCGTCACCCCGGCGGGGAGACCCGCGGAGGATGCCGCACCGTTCGGCGTGACCTCGACGATCTTGGCGCCGTCCCCGCCGGCGTTGTTGCCCACCTGCACGCCGAGCGAGGCGCGCGACGCGCTGCCGGTCTGGATCAGCTCGTCGGCGATCCGCTTGGCCTGGTCGACCGGGATCGCGAACCCCAGGCCGATCGAGCCGCCCTGGGCTGCACCCGAATCGGCACCCATGGTGGCGATGGCGGAGTTGATGCCGACCAGCTCACCGTTCATGTTGACCAGGGCGCCGCCCGAGTTGCCGGGGTTGATCGCGGCATCGGTCTGGATGGCGTCGAGCACGGTGTTCTGGTTCTGGGCATCACCGCCGGCGGCGACCGGGCGATTCAACGCGCTGATGATGCCCGTGGTCACCGTGCCTTCCAGGCCCAGCGGTGATCCGATCGCGACGACGTCCTGGCCGACCCGCAGGTTGGCAGACGATCCGATGGCGATCGGCGTCAGGCCGGAGACACCCTTGGCACGCACCACGGCGATGTCGCTACCGGGATCGGTGCCCACGATGTCGAACGGCACGTTACGGCCGTCGGAGAAGGTGACCTTGGTCTCCGGGCCGCCGCCGGGGCCGGCCGCCGCGGCGACCACGTGGTTGTTGGTCAGGATCAGCCCGTCGGTGGACAGGATGACGCCGGAGCCCTCCTCGGACTGGCGGCCCTCGTTCACTTCGAGCTTGACCACGCTCGGCACGACCTTTGCCGCGACCTGCTCCACGGAACCGGTGGGCACGCTGGCGGCCGGCTGACTCGGGGCGGCGCCCGATGCGCTGAAACCCGTGGAGTTGTGGGCCGGGTGCACGAGCGTCGCGACACCACCGCCGATTCCTGCGGAGACGATCGCGATGACCACGGCTCCTGTGGCGAGACCCGTTGCCCGAGAACGCTTCTTGGGAGCCGGCGCAGCCGGCGGGAAACCGGGACGCGGGTACGGGTTCGGCATCGGCGCCCCGGCGTAGGGATCGTAGGGAGAGCGGTACGCCTGCCGCTGCTGCTCCGTCGCATAC
The DNA here is from genome assembly GCF_022348085.1 of Mycobacterium sp. PSTR-4-N. Lineage (GTDB taxonomy): Bacteria > Actinomycetota > Actinomycetes > Mycobacteriales > Mycobacteriaceae > Mycobacterium. The sequence continues at coordinate 26,465 of NZ_JAKRFN010000002.1, forward strand.
CGCCAGTCCCAGCCGGGTTGCTGCTCATGGGATCCGGAGCGCGCAGCGCCGACCTGACCGTGCGGCGCCTGGCCCGCCATGCCGGGCTGCTGACCCGGATGCGGCCCCGGTGAGTACCTCGGATGGTTGGTCATGTCGCTGCGGTGTCTTCCTCGAGTAGGGGTGGTGCTTCACCAACGAAGTGCGTGAGTCAAGAGTGCCCAGCCGGGCTGAGAGTGCCCTGAGAGTCCCTTCGGTACACGCCCAGATTCTGTCGCGGCCATGGAACCATCGTCGCTGGTGACACGCGTCACCGCGGGGATGACTCAGCGCGTGTCTCCGTGATCTCCGCAGGAATCGGCGCTCGACCGGGCAGCACCATGTGCATCGACGTTCCCGGCGGATCCCCGCCGTCGACGGTGTCGGTGACCAGCAGCGTGCCGCCGTGTTTGGAAACCACCTGCTTGACGATCGCCAGCCCGAGCCCGGACCCGGGCATCGCGCGGGCCGCGGTGGAGCGGTAGAACCGCTCGAACACGAGATCTCGTTCGTTCGCGGGGATTCCCGGCCCGTTGTCCGACACCACCAGGGCTGCGTGATGGGCGTCGATCTGCCTGAGCCGGACCCCGACGCGACCGCCCGGCGGACTCCACTTGGCCGCGTTGTCGAGCAGATTGAGAACAGCACGCCCGAGCCCGGCCGCATCGCCGTACACCTGCCAGGGCGTGACGGCCACGTCGAACTCGATGTCGTTGCGGCGGCGGCGAACCCGCTCCAGCGAGCGATCGATGACGTCGGCGATATCGACGATCTCGTGCACCACCCGGCCGGCATCCTCGCGGGTGAGGTCGACCAGATCACCGACCAGCGTGGACAATTCCTCGATCTGCCCCATGACGTCGGCTTGCAGGTCGGCCATCTCGTCTTCCGGGATGCGCGGGGCACCCGGCCGCATCGACGCCATCAGCAGTTCGACGTTGGTGCGCAGAGAGGTCAGCGGCGTGCGCAGCTCGTGTCCTGCGTCCGTGACCAGCCTGGCCTGGCGATCGCGTGATTCGGCGAGCGCGCGCAACATCATGTTGAACGCCTCGGTGAGCCTGGCCAGTTCGTCGTGGCCGACGACGGGAATGGGCCGCAGGTCATCGGTGCGGGCCACGCGTTCGGCGGCCTGGGTGAGCCGGCGAACGGGCCGCAAGCCGGCGCTGGCCACCATGCCGCCGGCGATGGCGGCGATCGCCACCCCGATCCCACCGACGGAAAGGAGCACGGTGCCGAGGTTTTTCAGGGCCTGGCCGGTCGGAGAGAGACTCTTCCACAGCAACAGGGTGGTGCCGTTGTCGAAGTGCCGGGCCAGTAGGCGGCTGTGGCTCACGGTGCGCAGCGAATACGGCTGCCTGCCGGCGATCACATCCTTCTCGACATCGCCGAGGGCCGGGATCTGCCCGTCTTGATTGGCCGCGTAGATGGCGCGGCCAGGGATCACGAACATCGCCTTGATGTCGGAATACGCCGTGCCTTCGATGATCTTGCCGGGATCGACGGTCAGCGATCCGCTCTCCTGCAGCATGTCGGCTCGCGACGTCAGCTGGTTGTCGATGTCCTGATACAGGGTCTGCGCCATCACCGCATACACCGCGACACCCATCAGCACGACGGCCATCAGCACCATGGACATCGCCAGCAGCATCACGCGCCAGCGCAGCGACACCGAACTGCCGGCCGGTGGCTGGTGATACTGGCCCGGCCACGCGACGTCGGGGTGCGGCTGCATCAGGGCGGCGTCTCCCGCAGGACATAGCCGACGCCCCGCACGGTGTGGATGAGGCGCGGCTCTCCCTCGGCCTCGGTCTTGCGGCGCAGATAGCCGACGTACACCTCGAGCGCATTGCCCGACGTCGGGAAGTCGAAGCCCCACACCTCTTCGAGAATGCGGCTGCGCGTCAACACCCTGCGCGGATTGGCGATCAGCATCTCGAGCAACGCGAACTCGGTACGCGTGAGACTGATCTGCCGCTCGCCGCGGGTGACCTCGCGGGTCACCGGGTCGAGCGAGAGATCCGCGAACGTCAGCGCGGCCGATTCGCTCGAATCGTCGAGCGTGGTGCGGCGCAGCAGCGCCCGCATGCGCGCCAGCAATTCTTCGAGGGCGAACGGCTTCGGAAGGTAGTCGTCGGCGCCGGCGTCGAGACCGGCCACCCGTTCGGACACGGAATCGCGGGCCGTCAGCACGAGGATCGGCAGATCGTCACCGGTGCTGCGGAGCTGGCGGCACACCTCGAGCCCGTCGAGGCGAGGCATCATCACATCGAGCACCACAGCATCGGGGCGATCGGTGGCGATCAGATCGAGCGCTTCGCGGCCGTCCTGGGCCAGCTCCACGGAGTAGCCGTTGAAAGACAGGGAGCGGCGCAGCGATTCGCGGACCGCGCGGTCATCATCGACGACGAGTATGCGCACCGCCACAGTCTCGACCCCGTGTCTGAGAGAGTGCTGAGAGCCGCGCCGACGAAACCTGAATGTTTCCGGTACGCGACCGCGTGGTTAGCGGCGGTCCAGATCGATCAGACCCAAGCGCGCGGCCTTGAGCAGGCGGCGCGGCACCTTGCGCTGCTGACCTGCGACGCTCACGTTGACGAGTCCGGTAGCCGTGGCCTTCCACTGCGCGCGCCGGCTCCGGGTGTTCGCACGCGACATCCTGCGCTTCGGGACAGCCATGATCGAGCTCCATCTGTTTCGGGGTGTCCATCGGTGCAACCCACGGACGTGAACCAGTACTGCCTGCGAGCCTGGGCGAACCGGACGCGGGCAATTGGTCCCCAGGATAGCCGGTGAGCTGGACGGGCTCCAAACTCGACCGATCTCGAAGGATGTTCGGCCGCGAGCGACACGCGGTCGGGTCTTGACGTGCTACCGCCGGTAGCCGCTAACCTACCGGTTGGTTGGGCGCTCAGCCCGCCGGAGCGACGGGAGACTGCGTGACGCCGGTGTCGGACCGCGATCCCGTGCGGATCGGCAACTGCTCGGGCTTCTACGGCGACCGGCTCTCGGCGATGCACGAGATGCTCAGCGGCGGCGATCTCGACTACCTGACCGGCGACTACCTGGCCGAGCTGACCATGCTCATCCTGGGCCGCGACCGCATGAAGGATCCCGATCGCGGCTATGCCAAGACGTTCCTGCGCCAGCTCGAGCAGTGCCTGGGCCTGGCGGTGGACCGCGGTGTGCGCATCGTCGCCAACGCAGGCGGCCTGAACCCCGCGGGCCTGGCCACCGCCGTCCGCGACCTGGCCGAGCGCCTGCAGATCACCGTCGCCGTCGCCCACGTCGAGGGCGACGACCTGCTCCCGCGTACCGAGGAGCTCGGACTCGGCCGTCCGCTGACCGCGAACGCCTACCTGGGCGCGTGGGGCATCGCCGACTGCTTGAAGGCGCGCGCGGATGTCGTGGTGACGGGCCGCGTCACCGACGCGTCGGTGATCGTCGGGCCGGCCGCGGCGCATTTCGGGTGGCAGCGCGACGACCTCGACCACATCGCCGGTGCGATCGCCGCGGGCCACATCATCGAATGCGGCACCCAAGCCACCGGCGGCAACTACTCCTTCTTCACCGAGATCGACGACCTGACCCATCCGGGCTTCCCGATCGCCGAGATCCACGCCGACGGCTCGTCGGTCATCACCAAGCATCCGGGCACGGCCGGCGCCGTCACCGTCGGCACGGTCACCGCCCAGCTGCTCTACGAGATCGGCGGCGCCCGCTACGCCAACCCCGACGCCACCCTGCGGGTCGACTCGATCACGCTGACCGACGACGGACCGGACCGGGTCCGTGTCAGCGGCGTCACCGGAGAGCCACCACCGCCGACCCTGAAGGTCAGCCTCAACAGCCTCGGCGGGTTCCGCAACGAGATGACGTTCGTACTGACCGGTCTCGACATCGAGGCCAAGGCTGCGCTCGTACGTCGTCAGCTGGAGGCGAATCTGACGGTCCGGCCGGCCGAGATGCAGTGGTCACTCGCCCGCACCGACCACGCCGACGCCGACACCGAACAAACCGCCAGCGCCCTGTTGAGCTGTGTCGCGCGCGACCCCGACGCTGCCGCGGTCGGCCGCCGATTCTCCTCCGCCGCAGTCGAATTGGCGTTGGCCAGTTATCCCGGGTTCACGAGCACCACGCCACCCGGGGACGGCCAGGTCTATGGCGTGTTCACCGCCGGTCACGTTCCCGCCGAGCAGGTGCCGCATTTGGCGGTGCATCCGGACGGCACCCGCGTCGACATCGCACCCGCCGCACAGACCCGTGCCCTGGAAGCGGTCCCCGACGGCGAGCCACCGCAGTGGAGCGCCGACGGTCCGACACGGCGGGTACCGCTGGGCACCATCGCCGGAGCGCGAAGCGGCGACAAGGGCGGCAGCGCCAACGTCGGGGTGTGGGTGCGGACCGACGAACAGTGGCGATGGCTGGCGTCCGCGTTGACCGTCGAGAAGCTGCGCGAGCTGCTCCCCGAGGCCGCCGAGCTGCCGGTGACCCGACACCTGCTACCCAACCTGCGCGCCGTGAACTTCGTGATCGAGGACATCCTGGGTCAAGGCGTCGCGTCCGCGGCGCGTTTCGATCCCCAGGCCAAAGGGCTGGGCGAATGGCTGCGCAGCCGAACCATCGACATCCCCGAGGAGTTTCTGTCGTGAGCATCTGGACCACACCGGAGCGGGAAGATCTGCGAAAGACGGTGCGCGCCTTCGCCGAACGCGAAGTCCTGCCCCATGTCGACGAATGGGAGCGCATCGGAGAGCTCCCCCGCGACCTGCACCGCAAGGCCGCCCAGGCCGGGCTACTGGGCGCCGGCTTCCCCGAGACAGCCGGCGGCGAGGGCGGTGACGGCGGCGACGCGCTGATCATCTGCGAGGAGATGCACCAGTCAGGGGCACCCGGCGGAGTGTTCGCCTCGCTGTTCACCTGCGGTATCGCGGTCCCCCACATCATCGCCTCCGGCGACGAGCACCTCATCGACACCTACGTGCGACCGACGTTGCGCGGCGAGAAGATCGGCTCGCTGGCGATCACCGAACCGGGCGGCGGCTCGGACGTCGGGCACCTGACCACGCGCGCCGTCCGGGAAGGCGACGAGTTCGTCATCAACGGCGCCAAGACCTACATCACCTCCGGGGTGCGCGCCGACTTCGTCGTCACCGCGGCGCGTACCGGCGGGCCGGGAGCCGCGGGGGTGTCGCTGATCGTCGTCGACAAAGGAACGCCCGGTTTCGAGGTGAGCCGCAAGCTCGACAAGATGGGCTGGCGTTCCTCGGACACCGCCGAACTGTCCTACACCGACGTGCGCGTCCCCGTCGCCAACCTCATCGGCGCCGAGAACAGCGGCTTCTTCCAGATCGCCGCCGCGTTCGTGTCCGAACGTGTCGGCCTCGCCGCGCAGGCCTACGCCAGCGCGCAGCGGTGCCTCGACCTCACCGTCGAGTGGTGCCGCAATCGCGAGACCTTCGGCAAGCCGCTGATCGCGCGGCAGTCGGTGCAGAACACGCTGGCCGAGATGGCGCGGCGCATCGACATCGCGCGGGTCTACACCCGCCACGTGGTGGAACGCCAGATCGCCGGCGACCACAACCTCATCACCGAGGTGTGCTTCGCGAAGAACACCGCCGTCGAGACGGGAGAGTGGGTGGCCAATCAAGCGGTGCAGCTGTTCGGCGGTATGGGCTACATGGCGGAATCGGAGATCGAACGCCAGTATCGCGACATGCGCATCCTCGGCATCGGTGGTGGCACCACCGAGATCCTGACCTCGCTGGCCGCCAAGTCGCTGGGCTTCCAGGCGTGACGCTCCGTTCGACACTGGACCCGCGCTCCCCCGCCTACCGCGAGGCCGCCGACGCGATGGCGATCAAGCTGGCCGAGCTCGACGCCGAGCATGCCAAGGCGCTGGCCGGCGGTGGCGAGAAATACGTCAGCCGCCACCACGCCCGCGGCAAGATGACCGCGCGCGAACGGATCGAAGCGCTCATCGACCCCGACTCCCCGTTCCTCGAGCTGAGCCCACTGGCCGCGTGGGGCAGCGACTTCACCGTCGGCGCGAGCGTCGTCATCGGGATCGGCGCGGTCGAGGGCGTCGAATGCCTGATCGTCTCCAACGACCCCACCGTCAAGGGCGGCACCAGTAATCCGTGGACGTTGCGGAAAATACTGCGCGGCAACCAGATCGCCCTGGAAAACCGGCTGCCGGTGATCTCCCTGGTGGAGTCCGGTGGCGCGGACCTTCCCACGCAGAAAGAGATCTTCATTCCCGGCGGGCAGATGTTCCGCGACCTGACCCGGCTCTCGGCGGCCGGTATCCCGACGATCGCCTTGGTGTTCGGCAACTCGACCGCGGGCGGCGCCTACATCCCCGGGATGAGCGATCACGTCGTGATGATCAAGGACCGATCCAAGGTGTTCCTGGCCGGCCCTCCCCTGGTCAAGATGGCGACCGGGGAGGAGTCCGACGACGAGTCCCTCGGCGGTGCCGAGATGCACGCCCGCACATCGGGTCTCGCGGACTACTTCGCCGTCGACGAACTGGATGCGATGCGCATCGGCCGGCGCATCGTCGCGCGGCTCAACTGGCACAAGCAGGGCCCGGCGCCGAAGCCGTACATCGAGCCCCTGTTCGAATCCGAGGAACTGCTCGGCATCGTGCCGCCGGATCTGCGCATCCCATTCGATCCGCGCGAGGTGATCGCGCGCATCGTCGACGGTTCGGAGTTCGACGAGTTCAAACCGCTCTACGGCGGCTCACTGGTGACCGGGTGGGCCACGCTGCACGGCTTTCCGCTCGGCATCCTCGCCAACGCGCGCGGTGTGCTGTTCAGCGAAGAGTCGCAGAAGGCCACACAGTTCATCCAGCTGGCCAACCGCTCGAACACACCACTTCTGTTCCTGCACAACACAACCGGATACATGGTCGGAAAGGCGTACGAGGAGGGCGGCATGATCAAGCACGGATCGATGATGATCAACGCCGTCTCCAATTCGACCGTCCCGCACCTGTCGCTGCTGATCGGGGCGTCCTACGGTGCCGGCCATTACGGCATGTGCGGGCGCGCGTACGACCCCCGGTTCCTGTTCGCCTGGCCGAGCGCGAAGTCGGCCGTGATGGGCGGCACCCAGTTGGCAGGTGTGCTGTCGATCGTCAGCCGAGCTGCGGCGCAGGCTCGCGGTCAGCAGGTGGACGAGGCCGCCGATGCCGCACTGCGCGCGGCCGTGGAGGCGCAGATCGACGCCGAGTCGCTGCCGATGTTCCTGTCGGGCCGGCTCTACGACGACGGCGTCATCGATCCGCGGGACACCCGCACCGTGTTGGGCATGTGCCTGTCGGCGATCGCCAGCGCACCGATCGAGGGGACGTCGAACTTCGGCGTCTTCCGGATGTGAGCGGCCGGCCGATGAGCGCATGCGCGAAGAGCAAAGGGTAACGATGATCACTCGCGTTCTGGTCGCCAACCGTGGCGAGATCGCCCGTCGGGTGTTCGCCACCTGTCGGCGGTTGGGCATCGGCACCGTCGCGGTCTACACCGATCCTGACGCAGCGGCACCGCACGTCGCCGAAGCCGACGTCCGGGTGCGCCTCGAGGGCACCCGTGGGTACCTTGACACCGCCCAACTGATCGCAGCCGCGCGGGCCGCGGGCGCCGACGCCGTCCACCCCGGGTACGGATTCCTTTCGGAGAACCCCGACTTCGCGGCCGCCGTGATCGACGCGGGCCTGACGTGGATCGGACCGCCCGTGGCCGCGGTGGCCGCGATGGGCTCCAAGATCGAAGCCAAGAAGATGATGGCCGCTGCCGGTGTTCCGGTGCTCGACGAGCTCGACCCCGACACGGTGACCGCCGACATGCTGCCGGTACTGATCAAGGCCTCGGCCGGCGGCGGGGGCCGCGGCATGCGCGTGGTCCGCGAACTCGGCGAGCTGCCCGGGCAGGTCGAGGCCGCGCAACGCGAGGCAGAGTCGGCGTTCGGCGACCCGACGGTGTTCTGCGAGCGCTACCTCGACGCCGGGCATCATGTCGAGGTGCAGGTGATGGCCGACATGCACGGCACGGTGTGGGCGGTCGGCGAGCGGGAGTGCTCGATCCAGCGCCGTCATCAGAAGATCATCGAAGAGGCGCCCTCCCCGTTGGTGGAACGCACTCCGGGCATGCGGGACAAGCTGTTCGAGGCGGCCCGGCTGGCCGCCACCGCGATCGGATACACAGGCGCCGGCACCGTCGAGTTCATGGCCTCTGATGGGGGAGACTTCTTCTTCCTCGAGATGAACACCCGCCTGCAGGTGGAACACCCCGTCACCGAACTCACGTCGGGTGTGGACCTGGTGGAGTTGCAGCTGGCAGTCGCCGACGGTGCGCCGCTGGACGCGCACCCACCCGCGTCCTCCGGCTCGTCGATCGAGGCACGGCTCTACGCCGAAGACCCCGCCAAGAACTGGCAGCCGCAGGCCGGCACCGTGCACCGATTCGACGTGCCCACGGCAGTCGTGCATTTCGAGCTGCTCGACCGGGCGGGGGTGCGTCTGGACTCCGGGGTGGGCGACGGCTCGGTGATCTCGGTGTTCTACGACCCGATGATCGCCAAGGTCATCTCCTGGGCGCCCACCCGGGACCGCGCCGCCGCGCTGCTGGCCGACGCGCTGACCCGCACCCGGCTGCACGGTGTGCGCACCAACCGTGACCTCCTGGTCAATGTGCTGCGCCACCCCGCGTTCATGACCGGCGCCACCGACACGGCGTTCTTCGACACCCACGGCCTCACCGAGCTCGCCGCCCCGGTGGCCGACGACGCAACGATCGGGCTGTCGGCGATCGCTGCGGCGTTGGCCGATGCCGCTCACAATCGCAGTACCGCAACGGTTTTCGCAGGCATTCCGAGCGGGTGGCGCAATCTCGCGTCGGGTTGGCAGACCAAGAGCTACGTCGATGACGAGGGCGGCACGCACGACGTCGCCTACCGCGTTACCCGCGACGGCGTCCGTGTCGCCGATCGCGACGACGTCACGCTGGTCACGGCGACACCCGAGACGATCGTGCTCGCCGTCGCGGGGGTGGACCGTCCGTTCACCGTCGCCCGCTACGGCCCCCTCGGTGATGACGTGTACGTCGACTCCCCCACCGCGGCGGTGCACCTGACGGCGCGACCGCGGTTCCCGGACCCGGCCGACGCCGTGGCACACGGTTCGCTGCTCGCGCCGATGCCGGGCTCGGTGCTGCGGGTGGGTGCCGCCGTCGGCGACACCGTCACCGCGGGCCAACCGCTGGTGTGGCTGGAGGCGATGAAGATGGAACACACCATCGCTGCGCCGGCCGACGGAGTGTTGGCCGAACTCAACGTCACCGCGGGAACGCAGGTGGAAGTGGGCGCCGTACTGGCGCGCGTCGATTCAGGAGAGGCGTCATGACCGGATTCGTGGAGACCGAGGAACAGCAGGCCCTGCGCAAGGCGGTGGGCGCGATGGCCGCCAACTACGGGCAGGACTACTACCTGGAGAAAGCCCGCGCCGGCCAGCACACCGACGAGCTGTGGGCCGAGGCAGGCCGCCTCGGCTTCATCGGGGTGAACCTGCCCGAGGAGTACGGCGGCGGCGGGGCCGGCATGTACGAGCTGAGCCTGGTCATGGAAGAGATGGCCGCGGCGGGGTCGGCGCTGCTGATGATGGTGGTCTCGCCCGCGATCAACGGGACGATCATCGCCAAGTACGGCACCGACGAGCAGAAGCAGCGCTGGCTGCCCGGCATCGCCGACGGCACGATCACGATGGCGTTCGCGATCACCGAACCCGATGCCGGCTCCAACTCGCACCGCATCACCACCACGGCGCGCCGGGACGGCAGCGACTGGATCCTGTCCGGCCAGAAGGTCTACATCTCCGGCGTCGACCAGGCGCAGGCCGTGCTCGTCGTGGGTCGCACGGCCGACCACAAGACGGGCAACTTGAAGCCCGCGCTGTTCGTCGTGCCGACCGACACCCCCGGCTTCACGTTCACCAAGATCCCGATGGAGATCGTCAGCCCCGAGTTCCAGTTCCAGGTGTTCCTCGACGAGGTTCGGCTGCCGGCCGATGCGCTCGTCGGATCCGAGGACGCCGCCATCGCGCAGCTGTTCGCCGGGCTCAATCCCGAGCGCATCATGGGTGCCGCGAGCGCGGTCGGGATGGGTCGCTTCGCGATCGACAAGGCGGTCGACTACGTCAAGACCCGGCAGGTGTGGAAGACGCCGATCGGCGCGCATCAGGGGTTGTCCCACCCGCTCGCGCAGAACCACATCGAGGTCGAACTGGCCAAGCTGATGATGCAGAAGGCCGCCAGCCTGTACGACTCGGGTGACGACGTGGGCGCGGCCGAGGCGGCGAACATGGCCAAGTACGCCGCCGGTGAAGCGTCGGTGCGCGCCGTCGACCAGGCGGTGCAGTGCCTCGGCGGTAACGGTCTGACCAAGGAGTACGGCATCGCGTCGGTGCTGACCGCGTCGAGGCTGGCCCGCATCGCGCCGGTCAGCCGTGAGATGGTGCTCAATTTCATCGCGCAGACGTCGCTCGGGCTCCCCCGGTCCTACTGATGCTGGTGACCTACGAGCGCGACGGCGCGGTGGTCCGGCTGACGCTCGATTCACCGCACAACCGCAACGCGCTGTCGACTGCGCTGGTCGCGCAGGTGCAGGAGGGGTTGGAACGCGCGTCGGCCGACCCTGACGTACGGGTCGTCGTGCTCGGTCACACGGGCGGGACGTTCTGCGCGGGGGCCGACCTCGCCGAGGCGGCCGGCCGGGATCCCTCCGAGCTGGCCGTCGATCGGGCGCGGGAGATGACGCAGTTGCTGCGCCGCATCCTGACCTGCCCGCGTCCGGTCATCGCGGCCGTCGACGGCCATGTCCGCGCGGGCGGGCTCGGGCTGATCGGCGCCTGCGACATCGTGGTGGCCGGCACGGCCAGCACGTTCGCGCTGACCGAGGCCCGCATCGGGGTGGCTCCGTCGATCATCTCCCTGACGTTGCTTCCGAAGATGACCGCACGCGCCGCCGGCCGTTACTTCGTCACGGGCGAGAAGTTCGGCGCGGCGGAAGCCGCACAGATGGGTCTGGTCACGCTGGCGGCCACGGACGTGGCCGCCTCCGTCGACGACCTGACGGCTGCGATCGCGCAGGCCTCACCGCAGGGCCTGGCCGAATCCAAGGCGCTGACCACTGCCGCGATCCTCGAGGACTTCGATCGACGGGCCGAAGCGCTGACGCAACGTTCGGCGGCGCTGTTCGTCTCCGACGAAGCCCGCGAGGGCATGCTCGCCTTCCTGGAGAAACGCAAGCCCCGCTGGATCGGCTGACAGCTCACAGTTTGGCCACGGACCTTGCATGTATCGCTGATCGTCGTAACCTGGGGGCGATGTGCGGACGTAGCAGGAGGCCCCGATGAGCAGCCCCGCGTCGCGGAGCCGCTCGATGCGCGCTGCCGACACCGATCGCATCCAGGTCGCACAGTTGCTGACCGATGCGGCGGCGTCGGGCACGATCGGCGTCACGGAGTACGAAGCCAGGCTGGCCCGGGCGTACGCGGCTCAGACCTGCGACGAACTGGATCGGCTGTCGGCGGATCTGCCCGGGGCGATCACGCGCGGGCGCAGCGGCACCTGCCGTCCCGCCCCGTCGAGCACCCTGCTGGCGATCCTGTCGGGCTACGAACGGCGTGGCCGGTGGAACGTGCCGAAGCGGCTGACCACGTTCGCGTTCTGGGGCGGCGGCGTCGTCGATCTGCGGTACGCCGATTTCACCGCGCACGACGTCGAGATCCGGACGTACACGATCATGGGTGGCCAGACCATCCTGGTGCCGCCGGAGGTGAACGTCGACCTGCGCGGCGTGTCGGTGATGGGCAGCTTCGACCACAGCATCGACGGGGAAGGCGCCCCCGGTGCGCCCTGCGTGCGGATCTCCGGGTTCGCTCTATGGGGCAGCGTCACGGTCAAGCGGAAGAAGCGTAAGTCGGCCTGAGCGCCACGTCGGATCGGCGGGACTAGCGTCGCCGCTTCGACCCGAGGTAGTCGCCGACCACTGCGGCGCCGAGCCCGTCGAGGTCCGGAACCACGACCCGGCCACCCACGCGCCGCGCCACCTGATCGATGAACCTCGCCAGACCGGGGTCGCTACCGAGCCGGAAGATCGTCACCTGCGCGCCCAACTTGGCGACCTCGTCGAACCCCTTCACGGTGTGGGCGATCGTGCGGGGATGCGGTGGGTAGTCAAAAAAGACAGCAGAACGTCCATCTCGATCGAAATCCTCGAGATGGGCTGTCGGCTCGCCGTCGGTGACGACGAGGACGACCGGCTGTGCGTTCGGGTGTCTGCGCAGGTGCCGGGTCGCCAGCGCAAGCGCGTGGTGCAGGTTGGTGCCCTGCTCGTAGACGCCTTCCAGACCAGTCAGTTCGGCGGCCGTCACCGTGCGCGCGTAGCGGCCGAACGCGACGATCTGCAGCGCGTCGGAACGGAAGCGGGTGCTGACGAGGTGGTTCAGCGCCAGCGCGGTCTGCTTCATCGGCAGCCAGCGGCCCTCCATCACCATCGAGAACGACGTGTCGACGAGCAGCGCGACGGCGGCCTGGGTGCGGGTCTCGGTCTCGGAGATCTCGACGTCGTCGACGGTGATGCTGATCGCGCCGGTGCGCTCACCGGTACCTGCCTCCCGCAAGACGGCGTTGGTGAGCGTCCGCGTCACGTTCCACGGCTCGGTGTCGCCGAACTGCCACGGCCTCGTCGCGCCGGTCAGCTCACCGGCGGCACCGGCACGCCGGGTGTCGCGCTCACCGTGGCGGCCCGAAAGCTGTTGAGCCACATCGCGAAGCGCGGTCTGCCCGAGCTGGCGCATCGCCTTGGGCGACAGTCGCCACTGCCCGTCGGCACCGCGGTCGAGAAAGCCCTGGTTCATCAGCGCGCGTTCTAGTTCGGCCAGGGTGCGCGCGTTCACGGCGGCTTCGTCGCCGAGCTGGCGGGCGAGCATGTCGAGGTCGACGTCGTCCATCGTGGCGCCCGAATAGCTCTGGGAGAGCTGCTCGGCGAGTTGCTCGAGCTCGGCGATGTCGGCCAGGGCCTGCGCGCCCTCGCCCATGCCGAGCGGGTCGTCGCCGGAGAAGCGCTCGGAGCCGTTCCAGTCCTCCCCCGGTCGGGCGGCCTGCAAATGCGCGTCGAGCCGGTCCAGCGCGTTCATCAGCGACGGGGAGCCGAACGCCTGCTGCGCCAGCGAGTCGAGCTCGGCACGCTGCTGCTCGGACAGGCTGTTGCGGAAGCGCTGCGCGGCCGCCGCCCGTTTGGCCAGCGAGTCGAGCAGCTCGTCGATGTCACGGGGATTCTCCGGGAAGAACTCGCCGTGCTTGGCCATGAAGTTCTCGAAGTCCTGCTGGCTGTCCTCGCCCTTGGCGTGCTTGTCCAGCAGGTCGTTGAGGTCGTCGAGCATGTCGTTGACGCGCTGGCGATCCTGGTCGGTCGCGTTCTCCAGTGCTTCTTTCATGCCCGCGAAACGCTGATCCAGCATCTCGCGGCCCATGAGGTCTTTGATCTGCTCGTACTTCTGCCTGGCCTCGGGGGAGCGCCAGTCGTACTCGGAGAGCTCCTGGACGGCCTTGGCCGGCGACGGTGACAGCGAGTCCAGTTGCAGCTCACCGAACCTCGCGTCGTCGTCGAGCGCACGCGCCAGTTCTTTGCGCTCGGCGAGCACCGCCTCGTCGAGCAATTTCTTGATGTCGGCCAGCGTGCCGTCGAGGTTGTTGCGCTGCAACAGTTCCCGGCGCCGACGGTTCGCCTCGGCGGCCAGTTTGTCGGCACCGGGCATGTTCTTCGACCCGCGACGCAGCAGTTCCTGCAGTGCACGCCGCGGCGACGTGCCCTCCATCACGTCCTGGCCGATGGCTTCCAGCGCCTCGCGCAGATCCACCGGAGGCGCCAGCGGGTCCGGCCCGCCGGTGTATCGCGAATACCGCGAGAAATGTTTAGCCATAGATGGTTTCGCCTTCTCCGGACACCTTGTCGATCCGCTTGGCGAGGTACAGCGCCTCGAGCGCGAGCTCGATCGCCGCCGCCCGTTGACCTTCCGTCGACGCCTCGAGGCGGCGCTGGATCTCCGCGACGGCGGGCACCTCGGGCAGTGCGGCGAGCACCTCGCGCGCCGACACCCGCTCCCCCGTCGTGACCGGCGAGCCGTTCTCGACCGCGGTGACGATCGGTCCGACGTCGATACCGCCGAGCAGCCGCTGCGCAGTCTCGGCCGTGGCGCGCCGCAGCAGGTGTTCGAGTACCGCCTGCTCTCGGCCCTCTTCGCCGGACTCGAATTCCAGCTTGCCGCGCAGCACGTCGATCACGGTGCCGAGGTCGACCACCCGCGCCACCGGGTCCTGTTCGCCGAGCAGCGCGGCCCGGTGCCGCGCGGAGGCGGCGACGGTCTCCGCCGCGGCGATCGCGAACCGCGCCGAGACGCCGGAGCGCTGGTCGATCGCGGTCGATTCGCGCAGGGCGCGCGCGAACCGGGCGAGGATCGCCATCAGGTAGGGCGGCACCTCGGCGGCCAGGTGCGCTTCCTGGGTGATGACGCCGACCTCGGCGTCGAGCTCGAGCGGGTAGTGCGTGCGGATTTCTGCGCCGAAGCGGTCCTTGAGCGGGGTGATGATGCGGCCGCGGTTCGTGTAGTCCTCCGGGTTGGCGCTCGCGACGACCAGGACGTCGAGCGGCAGCCGTAGCGTGTAGCCCCGGACCTGGATGTCGCGCTCCTCCATCACGTTGAGCATCGCGACCTGGATGCGCTCGGCGAGGTCGGGCAGCTCGTTGACCGCGACGATGCCGCGGTGCGCCCGCGGGATCAGCCCGTAGGCGATGGTCTCGGGGTCGCCGAGGCTGCGCCCCTCGGCCACCTTGATCGGGTCGATGTCGCCGACCAGATCGGCCACGCTGGTGTCGGGGGTGGCGAGCTTCTCGGTGTACCGCTCGCTGCGGTGCCGCCACGCGATCGGCAGGTCGTCACCGGAATCGGCGGCCCGCCGGATCGACTCCGGGGTGATGGGGCTGTACGGGTGCTCGCCCAGTTCCGCGCCGGCGATCACCGGCGTCCACTCGTCGAGCAGTCCGCTCAGCGCGCGCAGCAGACGGGTCTTACCCTGCCCGCGTTCGCCCAGCAGCACCATGTCGTGGCCGGCGATCAGAGCGCGTTCCAGCTGCGGGATGACGGTGTCGTCGAAGCCGAGGATGCCCGGCCAGATCTGTTCGGCGGTTGCGCCTGAGCTCAGCGCGGCCAGCAGGTTCTCCCGGATCTCGGCCTTGACGCTGCGCTCCTGATGCCCGGAGGCGCGCAGCTCGCCGACGGTGCGGGGCAGGTCTGCGGTGGCGGGCGAGGGTTGGAAAACTGAAGTCACCACTCCACGCTACGACTGTTCCCGGCGAGCGCGCGGGTCTGCACGCAACACACCGCATCTTGCAGGCATTTTGCGCGCGCTCGCCGGAGGTCGTCAGTGCGCGAAGTGACGCGCTCCGGTGAGGTACAGCGTGATCCCGGCTTCCGCGGCAGCCGCGGTCACCTCGTCGTCGCGCATCGAGCCGCCGGGATGCACGACGGCTGTGACGCCGGCCTGCGTCAACGTCTGCAGCCCGTCGGGGAACGGGAAGAACGCATCCGAGGCCGCGACAGCGCCCTGCGTGCGATCACCGGCCCGCTCGACCGCCAGCCGCGCGGCGTCGACGCGGTTGACCTGACCCATGCCGACGCCGACGGTGGCGCCGTCCTTGGCGATCACGATCGCGTTCGACTTGACCGCCCGGCAGGTCCGCCACGCGAACACCAGGTCGGCCAGCACGGCGGGATCGGCCGGCGTACCGGTCGCCAACGTCCAGTTCGCGGGGTCGTCACCCGAGGCGTCGACGGCGTCGCGCTGCTGCACCAGCAGGCCGCCGCTCACCTGCCGGAACTCCGTACCCCCGTCCTGCGGCTCCGAGGCCACCAGGATGCGGATGTTCTTCTTCCCGCTCAGCACCTCCACCGCGCCGGGCTCGTAGGCGGGCGCGACGATCACCTCGGTGAAGATTCCCGCGACCGTCTCGGCCATCTCGACGCTGACCTCGGTGTTGGTGGCGATCACGCCGCCGAACGCCGACAGCGGGTCGCATTCGTGGGCCTTGCGGTGCGCGTCGGCCACCGACACTGCCGAGACCGCGATGCCGCAGGGGTTGGCGTGCTTGATGATCGCCACGCAGATGTCCTCGTGATCGAACGCCGCCCGCCACGCAGCATCGGCATCGGTGTAGTTGTTGTACGACATCTCCTTGCCGTGCAACTGTTCTGCCTGAGCCAGACCCGGCCAGCCGCCGTCGTCGCTGTACAGCGCGGCCTGCTGATGCGGGTTCTCGCCGTAGCGCAGCACCGCGGTGCGCCGGAACGTCGCGCCGAACCACGGCGGCAGAGAGGCGGCGCCGGCCTCGGCGTCAGCCTCGGGCGCCAGCACCGACTCCATCCACGACGCCACCGCGACGTCGTACTCCGCGGTGTGACGGAAAGCCAACGACGCCAACTTCTTTCGCTCTGCGAGCGTGAACCCGCCGGCGCGTACCGCGGCCAGCACACCGTCGTAACCCAGCGGTTCCACGACGACCGCGACGCTGGGATGGTTCTTGGCCGCCGCGCGCACCATCGACGGACCGCCGATGTCGATCTGCTCGACGCACTCGTCGACGCCGGCCCCGGAATTCACGGTCTGGGTGAACGGATACAGGTTCACGACGACGAGTTCGAAGGCTTCGACGCCGAGGTCCTCGAGCGCCGAAACATGCTCGGCCTTGCGCTGATCGGCGAGCAACCCGGCGTGCACGCGGGGATGCAGGGTCTTCACCCGGCCGTCGAGCACCTCGGGGAACCCGGTCACGTCCTCCACCGGGGTCACCGGAACACCGGCTTCTGCAATGGTTTTCGCCGTCGAACCGGTCGAGACGATGCTGACGCCCGCCTCGTGCAGACCCTGGGCCAGCGGCACCAGCCCGGTCTTGTCGTAGACGCTGATCAGGGCGCGGCGGATACGCCGCCTGCCGTCGTTGTCGGTCATCCTATGGTCGCCTTTCGTCCTGTCCAGGTGACGCCGCGGGTGGCCAGCGCCGCCAGGACATCCACCAGAAGTTCTCGTTCGATCACCTTGATCCGTTCGTGCAGCGTGGCTTCGTCGTCGCCGTCGAGCACGGGCACCGCCTGCTGCGCGACGATCGGGCCGGTGTCGGTTCCCGCGTCGACGAGATGGACGGTGCAGCCGGTGACGCGGACGCCGTAGGCCAGTGCGTCGGCGACGGCGTGTGCGCCGGGGAACGCCGGCAGCAGCGCCGGATGAGTGTTGACCACCCGTCCCGGGAATCGCGAAAGAAACTCCGATCCAAGGATTTTCATGAAGCCCGCCGAGACCACCAGGTCCGGCTCGTGCGCCGCCGTGGCCGCAGTGATCGCGGCATCCCACGCGTTGCGATCGGGGTGGGCGCGCAACGGCTCGGTGAACGTCGGGATCGCCGCCCGCTCGGCGATCTGCAGTGCCCTGCACTCGCGGTCGGTACCGACCGCGACGACGCGCGCGGGGTAATCGCCGACCGCGGCCTCGAGCAGCGACGCGAGCAAGGAGCCGGTGCCGGATGCGAGGACCACGAGCCGCGACGGCGCACTCGGGGGGACCCGGACCGGTGGCTGCACGGCTGGAAGCCTAGTGGGTGGTGCCGTCGCGGCCCGAACGCATGTCGTCGTCGGCCACGAAATGGTCCTCCGGATCGTCCAGGTCATCCGGGTCGTTCAGGTCGCCGGCGGTGGCGGAGTCCCGGTGCGCGGGCGTCGGCTCGACGAGCGGCTCGGTTGCCGGCTCGACGACGGGTTCTCCTGCGGCGCTCTCGGGGTCGACGACGACGGTGTCGGGATCGACTTCGACATCGGCGGGCTCGGGCTCGTCGTCCGGAGCCTCGACGGGCGTGGACGTGCGCACCCGGGGTGCGAAACCGCCCGACATGGCGACGGTCAACGCACCGATGCCGGCGAACCACACGAACACAGCAGGACCGAACGTGGCCTGGTCCACGCCCACGTCGCCGAAGTTGCCCAGCGGCCCGCCGCCCGCGTAGCCCAGCAGCGCCATCGTCGCGGCGCCGAGAGCGGAGGCCACCAGCACCTTCGCCAGCGCCTGCGGGGGAGGCAGCGCCCGCCGCGCACACTGCTGACCGAGCGCCACCCCGGACACCGCTCCCACGATCAGCAGCGCCACCCACACAGGACCCAGCGGTGGAGTGGGCACGGCCGCCAGCACCGGTAGGGCCGGTACGTCACCGCCCAGCACCGTGAAGGCGCTGAAGGTGGCCAGACCGACATGGGCGCTGGAGCCCACCGCGACCGCCGCGGCGCCCACCACGACATTGGGCAGGTACAGCAGCGAGAGCACCGTCAGGCTCAGTTGGCCGAACAGCGAGTCGGTGATCGAGTAGAGATCGTCCATCGTCGACCAGTGCACGATCAATGACCCCGCCACCACCGCCGCGGACAGCGCGCACAGGGCGAGCACCCCGACCGCCGCGCCACGGAACGCGTCCGGCAGCCAGGCGGGCAGCGGCGGGCGCAGCAGCCGCCGGCCCACCCGGGCCCCGACGCCCGCGGCGGCTCCCAGCAGGTGCACCGTCAGCACGCTGGCGAAGGCCCGCGTGGCATCCGGCGTCTGCAATTGCGTCAGCACGGAGGCGGCGTCGTGGATCACCGCCAGACACAGCGCCGCGATCAGCAGCGGCCCGCCCACGGCTGAGGCCACCACCCAGCGGGTCACGAACCACGACGTGTGAGTCACCGCAGCCGCGGTGGTGCGCGCCGTGCCGTAGACCATCGCCAGGGCCGGCAACAACGGCATCACTCCGAGCGCACTGCCCCCGATCGACACCGGCACCTGATGCACACCGAGCCACATGCTCGCGATGGCACCGAGCGCCCCCGTCATGTCGCTGTTGGCGATGAGCAGCTGCAGCAGCACGATCGCCGCGATGACCACCAACGCGACCAACGACGGCCCGAACGCCACCCGCAGCAGTTCACGAGCCTGGCGTGGGCCCGCTGAGCCTGGCGTGTTACCCGCGCGTGGGGCTGTGTTCACGGGACGGGCCGCTCCTGGAAGACGCTCTCGGACGCGCGACGGTCACGCACGCGGGCTCGAGACTACGACGCGCTGGACACCACGACGCGCCTGACACCACGACGCTGGTGACACTACGAGGAGGACTGGCCCGACTGCGAGGACGGCGAGGACTGGTGTTGTGTGGGGACCTGCGTCGTCGGGGCGCCGCTCGACGGCGGCTGGCCGTAGGTCGGGTAACCGGTGGGCGGCGTCGGCGAACCCGACTGACCACCGGAGGGCTGCTGACCCGACTGCGGGCCCGACGGCTGCTGCCCCGACGGGGACGTGGCGGGGAATCCGCCGGTCGACGGGCCGGAGCCGGGGTAGCCGCCGTACGGCGTCGGGTAGCCGGGACGCTGCTGCTGGGGCTGACCGTGCTGCTGCTGACCGGGCTGGCCCGGCTGCTGGCCGTAGTACGCGCCGGGGTACTGGCCGTATTGTGGCTGCTCGTACTTCGGCCGCGGGGCCGGCGCCGTGAGGACACCGGCGTCGAACAGCAGGACGACGACCGCGACCGCGGCCTGCAGCAGCGTGAACGCGGTCACCAGCCACAGACCCCACGCGACAGTGGTGCCACTGGGCTTGTTGAGCACTTCCGAGATGACCAGCAGGAATCCCAGTACGGACGCGACCGCGGCCACCGCGACCCGGTGCTTCTGCTTGGGCAGCAGGCCGACACCGGCGACGAGCGCACCGAGGAGCGATGCGACGACGGCGATGCCCAGTCCGACAGAGCTGCCGCTGAGCTCACCCAGACCCGGGAAATCGGAGGACTCCACGGTGAACTGCGGCGCGAAGTACGACAGGTAGGCGAGCAGACCGAGGCCGGCGACGGCCGCGCTCAGGTACTCGGGCAGCCTGCTGGGACCGTCAGCGCCGGGGCCGGGTTCACCGACCCGGGCGAACTGCTGCGTCGGCGCGCTGAACTGTGTGGTCGGCTGCTGACCCGGCTGGTAGCCGTGGCCTCCGGTCGGGCCTTGCGGATACGACATGACATCTCCTGTGGTGTGCGGGCGCCTGAATCGACATCATCGATCGACACGGTCAGTCGATGTGTCGACGCAGGCGACTGCGATCCCGACGGATCGCCTGAGCGATTCGATGAACCACGCTAGCGCACGTCGCTGGGGACCCCGCGCGGCGGAGGCGGCCACTAGGCGGGGATCAGCACCGGTGTGTCGCTCGCCGACCGTTCGGTGGCCTCGATCTCGCGGACGAGCGGCAACACCTTGTCGCCGAAGTACTCGATCTCCTCCTGGAAGTGCAGGAATCCGCCGAGGATCAGGTCGACGCCCCGCTTGCGATACGCCGCGATGCGCTCGGCGATCTGTTCCGGCGTGCCGATCAGCTGGGTGCGGAAGCCGTCGTTGTACTGCACGAGGTCCGCGAAGGTCGAGTCGGCCCACATTCCCTTGCCGTCGGCCGTGGAGTTGCCGGCCTGCTGCACCGCCGAGCGGAAGCCCTCGACTGCGGGGCGGTTGGCCTTCTCGACGATCTCGCGCAGCACGTCTTTCGCTTCTTTCTCGGTGTCTCTGGCGATGATGAACCCGTTCAGACCGAACTTCACCTCGCGGTCGACCTCCCGGGCATGGTTGCGGACGTCGACGATCTGCTCGGTGACGCCCTCGAAGTCCTTGCCGTTGGAGAAATACCAGTCCGCGTAGCGGCCCCCGTTGCGACGGGCGGCGGTCGAGTTTCCGCCCTGGAAGATCTCCGGGTTCGGCCGCTCGGGCGTGTTGACCGGTTTGGGCTTGAGGGTGAACTCGTGGATGCGGTAGAAGTCGCCGCGGAAATCCACGTCGTCCTCGGTCCAGATCTTGCGCAGGACCTGCAGGAATTCGGCGCTGCGGCGGTAGCGCTCGTCGTGTTCGAGCCACGGCTCACCGAGGTGGGTGAACTCGTCTTTGAACCAGCCGGACACGACGTTGACGGCGAACCGGCCGTGCGAGAGCTGGTCGGCGGTGGCGCCGAGCTTGGCCAGCACGCCGGGCTGCCACAGCCCCGGGTGGACGGCGGCGATCACCTTGAGCCGCTGGGTGGCCAGCAGCAGCGCGAGGCTGAAGCTGGTCGACTCGTGCTGGTACTCCGCGCCGTAGCTGGCTTCGTAGCGCACCTGGGACAGCGCGTAGTCGAACCCGTTGTTCTCGGCCGTCTGCGCGAGCTTGACGTTGTAGTCGTAGTTCCAGTCGGTTCGCTGCTCGATATCGCTGGTCACCAGCCCGCCGCTGACGTTGGGCACCCAGTAGGCGAAGGAGACGTTCTCGGCGATGCGTTCGGTCGTCATGAGGTGCCATCGAAGCGGGCCACCGCGCCGGGGTCATCGGTATTGATCGCGGTGAGGCGAACTCATCCCATGACGATCGGGGTGGCCTCGATGCCGTTGAAGCGCGACGCGGTGACCGCGGTGTAGGCGCCCATCATCGGGCTGACGAGGATGTCGCCGACGACGAGCGCGGGCATCGGGTAGTCGCGAGCGATCACGTCGGCGCTGTCGCAGGTCGGTCCGGCCAACGTCACCGGGTGCAGGGCCGGCTCGCTCTGTCCCATCAGCTCGGCCAGCGCCAGGATCGGCGGGTGGACGTCCTCGGTCATCACGTTCGAATAGCTGCCGTAGAGCCCGTCGTCGAGGTAGTGCCACATCCGGCCCGCTCGCTCGCCGCTGCCGACCACCGTCGTGAGCAACGTCATGCAGTCGGCGGCGAGAAACCGGCCCGGCTCGCACAGCAACCTGAAGTCATCGCGCCGCGTCCCGAGGACGTCGTCGACGATGGCGCCGATCTCGGAGATGGGCGGTTCGGGGTCGCGATAACTGACGGGGAATCCGCCGCCGATGTCGATCGTGCGCGTCGGTACCCCCAGGGTGGCTTCGATGTGACCGGTGAGGTCGAGGGTGTGCTGGAGTGCCCGTCGGAACGGTTCCGTCGAGCTGCTCTGGCTGCCCACGTGGAAGCTGAACCCTGCGAATCCGACTCCGCTGGTCAGCACGTGCTTGACCAGCAGTTCGGCGTCCGCGGGCGCCACTCCGAATTTGGAGGACAGGTCCGATTTCGCTGCGGGATTGGCGTAGGCGAGGCGGACCAGGAGCTCGATGTCGGCGGGGCGGCCCGTGAACTTCTGCACCTCGGCGACGTTCTCGACGACGAACGTGCGGATTCCGGCGGCGTAGGCGTGATCGATGTCGGCGGGCTTCTTGATGGGGTTGGTGTGGATGCCGCGGTGCATCGGCAGACCGAGGCGGCCGAGGAGATCCACCTCGCCGCGCGTCGCCACGTCGAAGCCGCCGCCGCAGATCGCGACGGTGGACAGCACGACGGGGTGCGGCAAGGCCTTGACCGCGTAGTGCACGTCGAATCCCGGCAGCGCAGTCTGCAGTTCGCGCAGACGTCGCGCGACCCGATGCGGTTCGAGCACGAGAAGCGGGGTGCCGTACGCCTCGGCCAGCCGGGTCCAGTGCGACGCAGCGCCGCGCAGCTGCTCACGCAGCTGAGACCGTCGGTGCGGGTTCATGACCGCTCCCTTTCTCGATCGGACGGCGATGCGCCAGCAGCGTGGTGAAGCGTTCGTAGCTGAAGACGGCGCACCCGTAGAACGCGACGTCGGAGACCAACTTGCCGAAGATCCAGCCGGCCGCGACGTTGCCGAACACCGCAGGCCCGAGATAGAAGGCGAGCGGCCGTACGGCGATGCTGTCGATCAGTTCGGCGGGGCCGAACTCGATCGCGACACTGCGTAGCGCCAGCAGCACGGACACGACGATGCGGGCGCCGCGGCTGCGGTGGCTGTGGTCGCGGTAGGTCCAGCGCAGAGCGGTCAGGAATGCCGCCGCGTAGTAGCCGCCCGATGCGCCGACCGTCGCCGCGACGGCTGCGGCGGCCAGTGACCCGGTGGCCGCGTAGACCGCCGCGGCGGCTCCGAATTCTCCTGCGGTGCCGGCTATTTCGCACGGCAGGTAGCGTCGTATCCATTCCCCGACCCGGTCCCGGATCGGCGTCGTTGCGTTCATGCCGGAACTGTCCCGCGGCCGCCGGTCCAGGTCTTGAGTAGCCCGCTACCCGAATCGGAGCATCCGGCTACTCACGCACCCCACTTGCGGACGCATATTGGAACACGTTCTAATTCTTTCCATGGACTTTGGGTTGGTGCTGTTCACCTCCGACCGCGGCATCACGCCCGCGGCGGCCGCCTCGCTCGCCGACGAGCACGGCTTCTCCACCTTCTACGTGCCCGAGCACACCCACATCCCGATCAAGCGCCAGGCCGCTCACCCGACCACCGGCGACGAGACCCTGCCCGACGATCGCTACATGCGCACCCTGGATCCGTGGGTGTCGCTGGGCACCGCGGCCGCGGTGACGTCGCGGGTCCGGTTGTCCACCGCGGTGGCGCTGCCCGTCGAGCACGACCCGATCACGCTGGCGAAGTCCATCGCCACGCTGGATCACCTGTCCGGCGGCCGGGTGTCCCTTGGCGTCGGATTCGGTTGGAACACCGACGAACTCGCCGATCACAACGTGCCTCCCGCGCGCCGCCGCACCATGCTGCGCGAGTATCTGGAGGCCATGCGGGCGCTGTGGACCGAGGAAGAGGCCGCCTACGAGGGCGAGTTCGTGAACTTCGGTCCGTCCTGGGCGTGGCCCAAGCCGGTGCAGTCGCACATCCCGGTGCTCGTCGGCGCCGCGGGCACCGAGAAGAACTTCAAGTGGATCGCGAAGTCGGCCGACGGCTGGATCACCACCCCGCGTGACTTCGACATCGACGCACCGGTGAAGCTGCTGCAGGACACGTGGGCTGCCGCCGGTCGGGACGGAGCGCCGCAGATCGTCGCGCTGGACTTCAAGCCCGACCCGGACAAGCTGGCCCACTGGCGCGAGCTCGGCGTCACCGAGGTGCTGTTCGGTTTCCCCGATCGCAGCCCCGACGAGGTCGCCGCCTACGTGGAACGGCTCGCAGGCAAGCTCAGCGCGCTGGTGTGAATTGATGCGCCGGAGGCCCCGGCCGCAACCACGCTGTTCTAGCGCAGAACCGCCCGGTTGCCGTCGTCCGTCGCCGTGACCGAGATGTTCGCGCCCAGCGGGTCGCCGTCAGACATCAGCGCGACCAATTCCTCGTCGGTCGTGGTCGCCATGAAGCGGGAACCGTCGGCGTCGAGACGTCCGACGATGATCCCGGTGCGCACCGGCCAGTCGTAGTGCACCGAGTACGTCTCGACAACACCCGATCCCTCGGGTTTCTTGGTCACCGGAACCGTCGGCAGCGCAGCCACCTGCTCGGTGAGCTCGGCGCTGCGGGACGTCCGCCATTGCGCGGGTTGGGTGGAATAGATGCCGGCCGAATACTTGCTCATGATGCCGCCGTTGGCGCCGACGAAGCCGAATCGCCCTGGCTTGTCGCGCATCTGGACCACGGTCTCGGCGATCGCGTGCGCCGAGTAGCTGTTGCCCGGACCCCCGAAGTAGGGCAGGCCGCCGGTCAGGGTCAGGCCGCGGGGATCGTCACCGGACACTCCGAGCGCCTCGCTCGCCACGAACACCGGAAAGGGGAAGCAGCTGTACAGATCGAATGTCGCGATGTCGTCGACACCGACGCCGGCCACGCGCAGCGCCTCGTGAACCGCATGCACGGCCGCAGGGCTGGCACCCATGTCCGCCCGGCTCAACAGAGCCTGCTCGACGAGATCCGAGTGCCCGTGCACGAACACCCACTTCTCCTGCGGTACCCCGTGGCGCCGGGCCGCCTCGACGGACATGACGATCAGTGCGGCACCTTGGTTCACGGTGTCGCGAGCGACGAGATACCGCGGATAGGGATCGCAGATCATCCGGTTGTCGTCGGTGACCGTTTCGATCTCCTCGACCGAGCGCTCCACCGGGGACGACGAGAACGGGTTCTTCGCAGCGACTTTCGACATCGGCGCGAACAGCTCGGCCATCGCGTGGCGATATTCCTTCACGCCGACGCCGAGGCGGGCCCGGCGTGCGTTGTCGAGCAACCCGTATTGCACCGGGGCGCCGGTCAATCCGTGCGTCACGGTGTATTCGTCGATGTAGCTGTAGATCCCGTGCCCGCGGTCCTCGAGCTGACCCTCGACATGCTCGGTGAAATCGGGCTTGTCATCTCGGTCGGCGAAGTACTTGGCCGTCGACCCCGGCTCCGACCCCATGATCATCACCACGTCGGCGTCCCCGGCGACGATCGCGTTCCCTGCCTCGGCGACCAACTTCTGCGGGCCCTGCCCGCCCACAGGCTCGAGCACGACGCGTGCCGGGTTACCTCCGAGGCGCTGCATCACCGAGCGCGGATAGTTGTTGGACTTGCCGAGCGTCGCCGGCATCGGACCCGAGATCTCGAACTGGCGCAGCCCGAAGACCGTGTCGATGGCGCCTGCCACTGAGGACGCATCCGCACCGGTGTCGGCGAGCGCCGCCCGTGCGGCCTCGGTCGCCAGCTCCACGGCCGACATGCCGCGGTAGCCGGGGTCGTCGATGCGCTCGGTGAACTGGCCGACGCCGACCAGGATCGGGGTGCGCGGATCGATCGGCATGACGGGCCTCCTGACAGGTGTTGATTCGAGAGGCTAATAGAACCGGTTCCAGTTCTTGTATCGGGGTCGACCGGGTACTCCTCCAGCATGGCCCGCGGCGAACATCCCCAACGCACGGTGTTCTACGGCGCATGTCTGGTGGCGGCGGCGTTTCTGTCGTGCTGGGTGGCGGCGTCGGTGCACATCACCTGGGTATCGACACTCATCTACATCGCCGCTGCGGTCGCGGCCTGCGTCGGCGCGGTGATGACGCTGCGCGACTACGGGTGACGCACCGCGCGCTGGAACGCGACGAGCGCGCGCCTTTGTACGGTTGCGACGGTGTGTCGCTGTACAAACGCGCGCGCTCGCGGATGGAAGGGAGCTACAGGTTCTCGAAGATCTCCCGGGCCAGCTTCGCGGTCTCCGACGGCGTCTTGCCGACCTTGACCCCGGCGGCCTCGAGAGCCTCCTTCTTGGCGGCCGCGGTGCCCGACGAGCCGGACACGATCGCGCCCGCGTGCCCCATGGTCTTGCCCTCGGGCGCGGTGAAGCCCGCCACGTAGCCGACGACCGGCTTGCTCACATTGGCCTTGATGTAGTCGGCTGCCCGCTCTTCGGCGTCGCCGCCGATCTCGCCGATCATCACGATGACCTTAGTCTCAGGATCCTTCTCGAACGCCTCGATGGCGTCGATGTGCGTGGTGCCGATGACCGGGTCGCCGCCGATACCGATCGCGGTCGAGAAGCCGAGATCACGAAGCTCGTACATCATCTGGTAGGTCAGCGTGCCGGACTTCGACACCAGGCCGATCGGGCCCTTGCCGGTGATGTTGTTCGGCGTGATGCCGACCAGCGACTCGCCCGGGGTGATGATGCCGGGGCAGTTGGGCCCGATGATCCGGGTCTTCTCGCCCTTGTCTTTGTTGTAGGCCCACGCGAAAGCGGTGTCCTGCACCGGAATTCCCTCGGTGATGACCACGAGCAGCGGGATCTCGGCGTCGATCGCCTCGATGATGGCGTCCTTGGAGAAAGCCGGCGGCACGAACGCGATGGAGACATCGGCGCCGGTCTCCTTCATCGCCTCGGCGACGCTGCCGAACACCGGCAGCTCGACCTCCTGGCCGTCGGAGTTCTCGTGCTTGACCGTGGTGCCGGCCTTGCGCGCGTTCACACCGCCCACGATCTGGGTGCCGGCCTTGAGCATCAGCTTGGTGTGCTTGGTGCCCTCGCCGCCGGTGATGCCCTGGACGATGACCTTGGAATCCTTGTTGAGGAAGATAGACATTTCTTCGTTTCCCTAAGTCCGCTACTTGTTAGCCAGCTCGGCGGCCTTGTCGGCGCCGGAGTCCATGGTGTCGGCCTGGATGACCAACGGATGGTCGGCCTCGGCGAGAATGCGCCGGCCCTCGTCGACGTTGTTGCCGTCCAGTCGCACGACCAGCGGCTTGTTGGCCTCGTCGCCCAGGATCTGCAGAGCCTTGACGATGCCGTTGGCGACCGCGTCGCAGGCGGTGATTCCGCCGAAGACGTTGACGAACACGCTCTTGACCTGATCGTCACCCAGGATCACGTCGAGGCCGTTGGCCATCACCTCGGCCGACGCGCCGCCGCCGATGTCGAGGAAGTTGGCCGGCTTCACGCCGCCGTGCTTCTCCCCCGCGTAGGCGACGACATCGAGGGTGGACATCACCAGGCCCGCGCCGTTGCCGATGATGCCGACCTGGCCGTCGAGCTTGACGTAGTTGAGGTCGTTCTCCTTGGCCTTCAGCTCGAGCGGATCGGTGGCGTCCTTGTCCTCGAACTCGGCGTGCTCGGGATGGCGGAAGTCGGCGTTCGCATCGAGAGTGACCTTGCCGTCGAGCGCGAGGATCTGATCGTCCGGCGTGCGCACCAGTGGGTTCACCTCGACCAGCGTGGCGTCCTCTTTGACGAAGACCTCCCACAGCTTGGCGATGGTGACCGCCGCGGCGTCGAGCACCTCGGCGGGCAGGTGACCCTTCTCGGCGATCTCGCGAGCGAACGCCTCGTCGACGCCCTTGGTCGCGTCGACGGAGATGCGAGCCAGGCGGTCCGGCTTGGTGGCGGCGACCTCTTCGATCTCCACACCGCCCTCGACCGAGCACATGGCCAGGTAGGTGCGGTTGGCCCGGTCGAGCAGGAAGGAGATGTAGTACTCCTCGGCGATGTCGCTCGCCTCGGCGACCAGCAACTTCTTGACGACGTGACCCTTGATGTCGAGGCCCAGGATGTTCTGGGCGTGGGTGAGGGCGTCGTCCGGCGTCGCGGCGTACTTCACACCGCCGGCTTTACCGCGGCCGCCGACCTTGACCTGCGCCTTCACCATGACCGGCTTGCCGATCTCCTCGGCGATGGCCTTCGCATCCTCGGCGCTGTCGGTGACCCGACCCGGCGTGGTGGGAACGTTGTGCTTGGCGAACAGTTCTTTCGCTTGGTACTCGAAGAGGTCCATGGACTCTCAGACCATCCCTGTCTGTCGGCGGCTGGTAGATGTGTGCCCGACGGGCTCCGGGGGAACTGTATCGACCCGGCTTTTCCTCATTGGCACCGCCCGCCTGACATGTGGTCGATCTCACCCGGCCCCAATCGTGATTCAGGTCACATTCTTCGATCGACTACAGTCCCGGGTTGGCATCTCCATTGGAATTTGGTTAACGTCCTGTGGTCTAGATAACGGTCTGGTCACGACGGCTCACGACAGATTAGGACGTCTCAGGTTGGCTCAGCATCGATCGCCTCGCTTCTCTGAGGCCCTCGCGGCACCTGAAGCCACTGAAGTCACCGACATCATTCCGTTCAACGAGTTCGGCGCGCTCGGCGATCTGCGCGACCTCGATTGCGCGTCCGACGACGTGTTCGACCGTGACACCCAGGTCATCCACGCCCCCGAACTCGACGATCTGCTGGACACCGACGATCTCGAACCCCTGCGCCTCGTGCCCGCCGAATTCCGCGCCTCGAGCAGCACCCCACGCAGCTCACGCGCGTACCGCGCCAGCCACACAGACCGCAGCGACGGCACAGCCACCACCGACGTCATCGACATGCGTGGCCGCACCGGTCAGCACCGCAAGCCCGAGGTCCCCGTCAAAGGCCGCCTGATGGTCGCCGCGATGGCCGTGGGTGCGACCGCCGCCGGGGCGTACAGCGTCACCACGGCCGCGGAGAAGCAGCCTGCAGAGACGGTGCTCGCGTCGGACACGACCACGATGGGCGGCTCCGGCGTCATCACCGGGTCGGTGGACGGCATGCAGATCGTCACCGTGGCCCCCGCGGCGAACTCCGCGATCCACGCCGAAGAGATCACCAAGGCTGCCGCCTTCGCGCAGGAACGCGCGGAACGCGAAGCGCGCCTGGCCCGCCCGCAGTTCGCGATGCCGACCCGCGGGGTGTGGACGTCCGGCTTCGGCTTCCGCTGGGGTGTCCTGCACGGCGGCATCGACATCGCGAACTCCATCGGCACCCCGATCCTGGCAGCCGCCGACGGCGTCGTCATCGACGTCGGCCCGACCGCCGGCTACGGCGCCTGGGTCAAGCTCAAGCATTCCGACGGCACCGTGACCCTGTACGGCCACATCAACACCTGGCTCGTCAGCGTGGGGCAGCGCGTCATGGCCGGCGATCAGATCGCGACGATGGGCAACCGAGGCAACTCGACCGGCCCCCATCTGCACTTCGAAGTGCTTCTCGGCGGCACCGACCGGGTCGATCCCGTCGGGTGGCTGGCCAAGCGGGGATTGTCCCCCGGCAGCTACGTTGGCTGAGTGGCCGGCGACGCAGGCGAGGCACCCGAGCAGCACGGTGACGCAGAGACACGGATCCTGCGTCGCGCACCGCTGAACACCGGCTCGCAACCCGTCTCGGAATCGGCCGAGCCGGCCACGTCGATCATCAGGCGTCATCCGACCGGTGAGTTCCCCGCGTCGGCAGAGCCCGCGACCGGATATCTGCCGCGGGCCCAGCCCGTCGCCGTCGGCCCTCCGCGCGCACCGCACGTGCCCGCCCGCTCCGCGATCGCCACCGCCGTCGTCAGCATCCTGTCCGGGTGGGCGACCGCGGTCATCGCGACCAATCTGATCTCCGGCTGGTCGGCGACCGACCCGCTGTTCTGCGTCGCCATCGGCTTCCTCGCCGCGATCTCCGCGGCCGCGACCATCGGCGGGTTGATCGCGCTGCTGCTGCGACGCAGGATGGGCCGGCTGCTGGTGATCGTCGGCGCGGCGATCGCGCTGCTGATCTTCGCGGGGCTGTTCGTCGCGGGCGCCGCACTACCGGCCCTCGTCTACGCCATGCCGGTGCTCCCGGTGGCGTCGATCGTGCTCGCGCTGCTCCCTGAGACAGCGCGCTGGGGACGGTCCTAGAGCTTGCTGACCGGCGCGTGGTTGTGCATGAGCTTGACGCGCCCGGCGCTGCCGAAGTCGATCAGCGACATCGCCGACTCCCCCATCCCCGACACCTCTTCCACGCGACCGAGACCGTACTTGTCGTGGGTGACGCGGTCGCCGGGCTCGAGCACCAGCAGCGGCCTCTTACCTGCCGACGAACGCGCGGGCGATGGGCGGGGCGTACCGAACCGGCCCGCCCCGCTCACCGGCGCCGAGAAGTGCGACGGCGGGGCCTCGACGCGCCGCCAATTGATCAGCTCCTGCGGAATCTCCCGCAGGAAGCGCGATTCCGGGTTGAGCATCGGTTGCCCCCATGACGAGCGGACCTTTGCTCGGGTGAGGTAGAGCCGCTGACGGGCCCGGGTGATGCCCACGTACGCCAGCCGGCGTTCCTCCGAGAGCTCCACGGGGTCGCCGAGGGCCCGCATGTGCGGGAACATGCCGTCCTCCCACCCGGTCACGAAGACCACCGGGAACTCCAGGCCCTTGGCGGTGTGCAGCGTCATCATCGTCACCACGCCGGACCCGTGTTCGGGGATGTCGTCGGCGTCGGCCACCAGCGACACGCGTTCGAGGAACGAGGCCAGCACCCCGGTGTCGGGGACGTCCTCGTCCTCGGGCTCGGCGTCCTCCTCGGCGAGAGCGCGTGCGTTGGCCAGATCGATGCTGAATTCGTGTGCGACGCTGACCAATTCGTTGAGGTTGTCGAGGCGGGCCAGATCCTGCGGATCGCTCGACGATTCGAGCTCGGCGCGATATCCGGTGCGGTCGAGCACCGACTCGACCAGCTCACCCAGTTCGCCGTCGAGCCCGCCCCGGAGCTCGTCGAGCATCTCGACGAAGCCGGCGATCGCCTTCTCCGCACGGGTATTGAGCATCGGTACCTTGCCCTCGGCGGCGGCCACCAGGGCATCGTTGAAGCTTCCGCCGGTGTTCTCGGCGTGCACCGCCACGCATGCCTCGGCGCGGTCACCGATGCCGCGGCGGGGGGTGTTCAGGATGCGCCGCATGCTGACCGAGTCACCGGGATTGTCGAGCACCCGCAGATAGGCGACGATGTCGCGGATCTCGCGGCGCTCGTAGAAGCGCACGCCGCCGACGACCTTGTACGGGATGCCCGCGCGGATGAACACCTCCTCGAGGGCGCGGGAGGAGTTGTTGGTGCGGTAGAACACCGCGACGTCGTTGTACGAGAAATCGCCCTGGCTGTCGGCGAGTGCGTCGATCTCCTGCGCGACGAACCGGGCCTCGTCATGCTCGTTGTCGGCGACGTAGCCGACGATCAGTTCCCCTTCGCCCGCGTCGGTCCAGAGCCGCTTCTCCCGGCGACCGGCGTTGCGCGCGATGACGGCGTTGGCCGCGTTCAGGATCGTCTGCGTGGAGCGGTAGTTCTGTTCGAGCAGAATCGTTGTGGCACTGGGATAGTCGCGCTCGAAATCCTCGATGTTGCGGATCGTGGCGCCGCGGAACGCGTAAATGGACTGGTCGGCGTCGCCGACGACGCACAGCTCGGCGGGCGCGACCCCATCGACCGTTTCGGTGCCGACGAGCTCTCGCACCAGCACGTACTGCGCATGGTTGGTGTCCTGGTATTCGTCGACGAGGATGTGCCGGAAGCGACGCCGGTAGTACTGCGCGATCTGCGGGAACGCCTGCAGCACGGCGACCGTCTCGCCGATCAGGTCGTCGAAGTCCAGCGCGTTGGCCGCGCGCAGGCGGCGCTGGTATTCGGCGTAGACCTCGGCGATCACGCGGGCGAGATCCTCGGCGGCCTCGGAGGCCTCGGCGGCCGCCTGCTCGGGACCGATCAGCTCGTTCTTGAGGTTGGAGATGCCGTTGGACAGCAGACGCGGTGAGAACTTCTTGGTGTCCAGGCCCATGTCCTTGCCGATCATCAGCAGCAGACGGCGGGAATCGTCGGCGTCGTAGATCGAGAAGTTCGAGTTCAGGCCGGGCAGCAGCGACGCCTGGTTGCGCAGAATCCGCACGCAGGTCGAGTGGAACGTCGACACCCACATGTTGCGGGCCCGCGGACCGACCAGTTGCGCCACACGCTCGCGCATCTCGGCCGCGGCCTTGTTGGTGAACGTGATCGCGAGCACCTGGCCCACGCCGACCTCGCGGGCCGCGAGCAGGTAGGCGATGCGGCGGGTGAGTACCGCGGTCTTTCCGGAGCCCGCTCCGGCGACGATGAGCAGCGGGGTGCCCTCGTGGAGGACGGCCTGCCGCTGCTGGGGATTGAGCCCGTCCAAGAGCTCATCGGTTTCAGTGGTAACGATCGACATACTGCCCCAAACCTACCGCCGAACGGTGACAGTCTTTGCGCTGGCACGTCAGGTGATGGCACACTCAGTGAGTGCTTTGTCAGGAGCAACGATTTTTCTACGGGTACCGGCCAGCGGTGCCCGTGGTCTAGCTGCTTCCCCCTTCAGCCCCGCGGTCCGCTTCCGGACCCGGGGCTCGTTTTCTGTGTGAGGCCCGGAACCGGATGAGACCAGACCAGTCACACGACGAGAATCCGGAGAACGACATGACGACCGACACCGCACAGACGCCCGATATCCCAGACATTGCTGACCTGCGCCAGGAGATCGATCGCCTCGACGCGGCGATCCTCGAGGCCGTGCAGCGGCGCACCGAGGTCTCGCAGATGATCGGCAAGGCTCGGATGGCCTCCGGCGGTACCCGCCTGGTGCACAGCCGCGAGATGAAGGTCATCGAGCGCTACAGCGTGCTGGGCCCCGAGGGCAAGAACCTCGCGATGCTGCTGCTGCGCCTGGGCCGCGGCCGCCTCGGCCACTGATCTTTTGGCGATTCGGCGTGATTGCCGTCGCTGAGCGACGACAGGCACGCCGAACTCACTGGGGCTTGACGGCGTCGACCAGCCAGGGCGTGAGCCACTCGACTGCTTCTGGCGTGGGGTGCACTCCGTCGGCGCGCACGACCATCCCGTTGACCTTGGCCTGGTAGTAGCCGTTGGGGCTGAGCTTGCTGTTCAGGTCGAGCACCGTGACGTTCCGGCGTGGTTCGGCGACGCTGCGCAGCAGCGTGTTCCATGCGTCGACGCGCTTGGGCTGATCCTCGGGATAGAGGCTGCCGTCGGCTTTCTCCGCGCGCCGGTTGTAGGGCTCGGTCGTGACGACGATGCGGGCGCCGGTCGAGCCCAGGATGTCAAGCGCCCGGGTGAGCTCGCCCCGCAAGTAGGCGTCATAGCCCGGCTCGCCGATGTGCGTCCACCGGCCCTCGTTCATCCGGTCGACCACCTCCCACCGGCCGACCATCAGCAGAACCACATCGGGTTTCTCGTAGCCGATGCGCTGCGCCCACCGCGCCGGCCAGGAATCGCATTCCGGCTTCTGCGGCAGTTCTTGACCCACGTATTCATAAGGCCCGCCGCGTGCGATGCCGCAGCCGATCGTGGTGAAGTCGGCGAAGTCGACACCGGGGGTGTCGGGCAGGTAGCGCATGATCGTCCAGGCGATCGAATCGCCGAAGACGGCCACCCGCACGTCCCCCGGGGCGCGCTGGCGTACCGGTTGGGTGACCGCGACCGGAATCTCGGGGGCGATCAGGGCGGCCGAATCGATCAACGGCCCCGCCCCGGGCTTGGGGAACGGCGCACCGGACGGAAGCACGGTCATCGCGACCACCGCCGCGGTCGCGGCCGTCGCCGCCGACAGCCGCAACATCGGCACGAACGCCGGACGCCAGTCCCGGATCGGCTGCTCGATCAGCCACCACGACACCGCAGCCACGGCGATCGTCGCCGCACAGCGCAGCGCGAACAGCTTCCACCCCTCCGACCCGGTCCGTTCACCGTTGAGCAGTAGGAAGATCGGCCAGTGCCACAGGTACACGCCGTAGGAGATGGCCCCCAGGCCCACCAGCGGCCCCATCGACAGCATGCGCGCGGCCGGACCGGTCTGATCCAGCGCCACCGGGGCGATCACCAGCACCGCCGCCACGGCGACGACGACGAGCAGTCCACCCCGGAACTCGGCCGCCGTGCCGACGGCCAGGTGCGCCGCCGTGGCGAGGACCAGCAGCCCCAGGACCGGGAGCAGCCAGGCCAGCCAGCGGGCCCAGCGGGAACGCAGTGTCACCAGACCGGCTGTCATCCCGCGCCAGTCCCGCACCACCAACGCCGCCGCGGCAGCGCCGACCAGTAGCGCCTGCATTCGGGTGTCGGTGCCGAAGTACACCCGGTGCAGCGAGTCGTCCGACGCCAGCGCGACCGACGCCGCCGCCGAGCCGAGGACGCCCAGCGCGGCCACCACGAACACCGCAGTACGCACCATCGTCGGGGTGACCGGCACACCACGGCGATAGGCGATGGCGCCCAGCCCCGCGACGATTCCGACGATCAGCAGCGGCCACAGTAGGTAGTACTGCTCTTCGACACCGAGGGACCAGGTGTGCTGCAGCGGTGACGGCGGCGCGCCGGTCGAGAAGTAGTCGGTGTGCTGGGCGACGAACATCCAGTTCGACATCCAGAACAGCGCGGCGACGGCCTCCTCACGCAGACCGGCCACCGACTCAGGCGCGAACAGATCGCGGGCGACCGCCACCGCCAGCACCATCACCACGAGCGCGGGAAGTAACCGGCGCGCACGACGCACCCAGAATCCGCGCAGACCGATCCGCCCGGTTCGGGTCGTCTCGTCGATCAGCAACGAGGTGATGAGGAACCCGCTCAGCACGAAGAACACGTCGACGCCCAGGAATCCGCCCGGCAAGCCCGGCACGCCCCCGTGGTCGGCGAGCACCAGCCCGACCGCGATGGCCCGTACCCCGTCGAGCGCCGGAATCCCCCGGCCCGAACCGACATAGCGGCGTGGGCCCACCCGGATCGGCGCCGCGCTCACGGCAGTCAACTCGTGTGGCCCTCCTTGCCTTCGAACAAGGAAGCCTATTGAGGATCGGGCGCGGAAGCGGGAAGGCGCGCGCTACTTCGTCAGCGCAATGTATTTCGTGTCGAGGTACTCCTCGATGCCCTCGCTGCCACCCTCACGGCCGAACCCGGACTCCTTGACCCCGCCGAACGGCGCGGCGGCGTCGGAGATCACGCCACGGTTGACGCCGACCATGCCGGATTCGATGCCCTCGGCCACCCGCAGCGCGCGATCCAACGACTGTGTGTAGACGTAGGCGGCCAGCCCGTACTCGGTGTTGTTGGCCGCGGCCACGCCCTCGTCCTCGGTGTCGAACCCGGTGATGGGGGCGACGGGTCCGAACACCTCCTCCTTGAGGATGCGCGCGTCGGCCGGCACGTCGGTCAGCACGGTGGCCGGATAGAAGTTCCCGGGGCCGCCCGGCGCGACGCCGCCCACGGCGACCGTCGCGCCGCGGGAGACCGCGTCGGACACCAGCTCGGTGACGGTGGCGACCTGCTTGGCGTTGATCAGCGGGCCCAGCGTCGACTTCTCGTCGAGGCCCTTGCCGAGGGTGAACTCGCTCATCCGCTTCACCAGCTTCTCGGTGAACTCTTCGCGCACGGCGTTGGCGACGTGAAACCGGTTGGCCGCCGTGCACGCCTCGCCGCCGTTGCGCATCTTCGCCAGGATGGCTCCGTCGACCGCGGCGTCGACGTCGGCGTCGTCGAACACGATGAACGGTGCGTTGCCGCCCAGTTCCATCGACGTCCGCAGCAGCTTGTCCGCCGACTGCTTGACCAGTGCTTTGCCCACGCCGGTGGACCCGGTGAACGTCAGCTTGCGCAGGCGACCGTCGTCGATCAGCGCCTCGGTGACACCGCCGGGATTGCTCGTCGGCAGGATCGACAGCACACCCTTGGGCAGGCCGGCCTCGTCCATCAGCTTGGCCAGCAGCAGCATCGTCAGCGGCGTCTCCTGGGCCGGCTTGACGATCATCGTGCAGCCGGCGGCAAAGGCGGGCCCCATCTTTCGGGTCCCCATGGCCAGCGGGAAGTTCCACGGCGTGATGGCGTAGCAGGGGCCGACGGCCTGTTTGGTGACCAGGATGCGGCCGGTGCCGGCCGGGCTCGCGGTGTAGCGCCCGTCGATGCGGACCGCCTCCTCGGCGAACCACCGGAAGAACTCGGCGCCGTAGGTCACCTCACCCTTGCTCTCGGCGACGACCTTGCCCATCTCCAGCGTCATCAACGCCGCGATGTCGTCGGCGCGCTCGGTGATGGTCTCGAACACCGACCGCAGGATCTCGCCGCGCTTGCGCG
The DNA here is from genome assembly GCF_022348085.1 of Mycobacterium sp. PSTR-4-N. Classification (GTDB taxonomy): domain Bacteria; phylum Actinomycetota; class Actinomycetes; order Mycobacteriales; family Mycobacteriaceae; genus Mycobacterium. The sequence goes on from NZ_JAKRFN010000002.1 coordinate 62,738, forward strand.
GTGCGGTCGCGGCCCACTCGCCCTGCACTGCGCACGCGGCGTCGAGTGCGGCGCGCGCGTCGTCGGGGGTGGCGTCGGCCACCTTGGTGATCACCTGGTCGTCGCTGGGGTCGAGCACGTCGAACGTCGACGAGCCCTCCCGCTCCTCACCACCGATCCACAGACCGGTGGGGACTGAGTTCAGCAGCGCGGCTATATCCATACCCCACGTCTTACACCCTCGGTCAAGTCGCGGCACTAGGGTTCTTTTCATGGGCTCCTCCGACATCACGGCCACATCGGCATGGCAGGCACTGTCCCGGCACCATGAGCAGATCGGCGGCACCGATCTGCGTCAGCTCTTCGCCGACGATCCGGCTCGGGGAACCGAGCTGACGCTGACCGTGGGCGACATGTACATCGACTACAGCAAGCACCGGGTGACCCGTGAAACGCTGGATCTGCTGCTCGATCTGGCGCGCGCAGCCGGGTTGCCCGAGCGGCGCGACGCCATGTTCTCCGGTGAGCACATCAACACCTCGGAGGACCGCGCTGTCCTGCACACCGCGCTGCGGCTGCCCCGCGATGCCGAGTTGAGCGTCGACGGCCAGGACGTGGTGGCCGACGTGCACGAGGTGCTCGACCGGATGGGGGAATTCACCGATCGGCTGCGCAGCGGCGAGTGGCGCGGCGCGACCGGTGAGCGCATCACCACGGTGGTCAACATCGGTATCGGTGGCTCCGATCTGGGGCCGGTGATGGTGTACCAGGCGCTGCGGCACTACGTCGACGCGGGCGTGTCGGCGCGGTTCGTGTCCAACGTCGATCCCGCGGACCTGGTCGCGAAGCTCGACGGACTGGACCCCGCCAGCACGCTGTTCATCGTTGCGTCGAAGACGTTCTCGACGCTGGAGACCCTGACCAACGCGACGGCGGCGCGGCGCTGGCTCACCGATGCGCTCGGCGAGGACGCGGTGAGCAAGCACTTCGTGGCGGTGTCGACCAATGCGAAACTGGTCGACGAGTTCGGCATCGACACCGAGAACATGTTCGGCTTCTGGGACTGGGTGGGTGGCCGGTACTCGGTCGACAGCGCCATCGGGTTGAGTGTCATGGCGGCGATCGGCAAGGAGCGGTTCGCCGAATTCCTCGAGGGCTTCCATCTGGTCGACGAGCACTTCCGAACGGCGCCGCTGGAGGCCAACGCGCCGGTTCTGCTGGGATTGATCGGGCTCTGGTACAACAACTTCTTCGGTGCGGAAACCCGTGCGGTGCTGCCGTATTCGAACGACCTGTCTCGGTTCGCGGCGTATCTGCAGCAGCTCACCATGGAGTCCAACGGCAAGTCGGTGCGCGCCGACGGCACGCCGGTGACGACGCGCACGGGCGAGATCTTCTGGGGCGAGCCCGGCACCAACGGCCAGCACGCGTTCTACCAGTTGATCCATCAGGGCACCCGGCTGATCCCGGCCGACTTCATCGGGTTCAGCGAACCGACCGACGACCTGCCCACCGCCGACGGCACCGGCAGCATGCACGACCTGTTGATGAGCAACTTCTTCGCCCAGACGCAGGTGCTGGCCTTCGGCAAGACCGCCGAGGAAATCGCCGATGAGGGCACACCGTCAGATGTGGTGCCCCACAAGGTGATGCCGGGCAATCGGCCGAGCACGTCGATCCTGGCGACCAAGCTGACGCCGTCGGTCGTCGGTCAGCTGATCGCGCTCTATGAGCATCAGGTGTTCACCGAGGGCGTGGTGTGGGGCATCGACTCGTTCGACCAGTGGGGTGTGGAGTTGGGCAAGACCCAGGCCAAGGCGTTGCTGCCGGTACTGACCGAGGACGAACCGCCTGCGGCGCAGTCGGATTCGTCGACCGACGCGCTGGTGCGCCGCTACCGCGCGGAACGCGGTCGTTCAGCGTGAAGTCGGCTCACCAGACGCGGACGTAGTCGATCAGCATCTCGGCCGGATAGCTGCCACCGCTGGGATCGCCGCCGCCGGAGCCTGCGACGGCCAGGTCGAGGATCGGGAACAGTTGATAGCCCGGCTCGTTGAACTGCCAGTCGGGCAGCGCGTGGGCCGGCACGTCGAAGTACGGTGCGGCGCCGTCGGTGTAGTCCCGCCAGAACCGCATGCCCGCGTCGTCCCACTGCACCCGCCAGGTGTGCCAGGCGCTGTCCACGCTGATGGTCTGGCTGACGTGTTCGCCGCCGTTGAGCTTGGCGTGCACGGCGGTGCCGGGCGCCCAGTGGCCGTTGCCGTACCACTCCATGATGTCGACCTCGCCACCGTTGACGGGGTTGTTGTTGGCGAGATACCACGCCGGCCAGCAGCCGGGGGTCAGGCAGTTGAGCTTGATGCGGGCTTCCCAGTTGTGCCCGATGCCGCCCCGGAAGGTGCCGAAGATCTTGCCGCTGTAGTAGGTGTCACCGTCCTTGGCGGCGTGGAACACCAAGTTCGACTTGCCGTCGAGGTAGACGTTGCGACGGTCGTCCCGGTACTGGCCGACGTTGCCGGGCAGCTCCCAGTAGGTGGGGTCCTCCATGGATTCGCGCGCGGTGGCGATCTCCCACTTCGACCGGTCGGGCGCCGAGCCGGCAGGGCCGTCGAAGTGGTCTTCGAACAGGTACTTGCCGGCCGGCGGCGGTGCGGCAGGGGCGGGACCGCGCCACGGCGTGGCCTGGGCCGGGGCACTGGGGAGGGCCGCGCCGAGCAGGCCGATCCCCGTCATCGCCATCACGGTGCGTCGGTTGAGATGCCGGTCCGTCATCGGTCCATGAAAGCACCCGCGCCCGCGGGCGAACCTGTCAGGCGAAGCGTTTGGTGTATTTGGGCGGCAGCAGCTTCATCACCTCGACCAGCGGCCACCACGGCCAACCGGGGACGACGGCGCGGCCCTTTTCCTTCTCGATCGCGTCGACCATCGCTTTGACGCCGGTCTCGTTGTCGACCATCAGCATCGTCGTGTTCGACTTGGCGGTCATCTCGGATTCGATGTAGCCGGGCTCGAGCACGGTGATCTTGATGGGTCCCGAGGGGTATTCCGCGCGCAGCGACTCGCCCAGGGAGGTGACACCGGCCTTGCTCGCCGCATAGGCGGCCTTGTGGCCGGGCACGCCGACGTTGCCCAGGACGGAGGAGACCAGGACGAGGTGGCCCTTGCCCGCCGCCTTGAACATCTCCATGGCGGTCTCGATCTGCACAAGGGCGGCAACGAGATTCGTCTCGATCGTGGCCTTGTTGGCCCACAGTTTGCCGCCGCCCAGCGGATAGCCCTTCCCGATGCCGGCGTTGACGATCACGCAGTCGATACCGCCGAGCTCATCGGAGAGTGCACCGAAGACCTTGGGCACCTGATCGTGGTCGTTGACGTCGAGAGCGGCCACGGCCACGCGCACGCCGGGATAGCGGGCGGTGATCTCGGCCTTGAGCTCGTCGAGGTTGTCGAGGCGTCGGGCGCACAGCGCGAGGTCGCGCCCCTTGGCGGCGAACTGGCGGGCCATTCCGGCGCCGAGCCCCGAACTCGCACCGGTGATCAGGATCTTCTGCCGAGTCATTGCCGCAGGATAACCGAGTTAGACAAGTGCACCGACATCGAGGTCCCCCGGTCCGCCCGCTGCGTGAGCGACGTCAGCGGCTACTTCAGCAGGCGCGACATGCGCCGGTCCGCGAGCACTTTGCCACCGGTCTGACACGTCGGGCAGTACTGAAACGACTTGTCCGCGAACGAGACTTCGCGCACGGTGTCGCCGCAGACCGGGCATGGCATGCCCGTGCGGGCGTGCACCCGCAACCCGGATCGCTTCTCGCCCTTGAGCGTGGCGGCCTGCTGGCCGACCGACCGCGAGACCGCATCGGTGAGCACCGAGATCATCGCGTCGTGCAGCGCGGCGAGTTGCGCGTCGGTGAGCTTGTTGGCCGTCGCGAACGGCGACAGCCGGGCCACGTGGAGGATCTCGTCGCTGTAGGCGTTGCCGATCCCGGCGATCACCTTCTGGTCGGTGATGACGGTCTTGATGCGCCCGGAATTTGTCTGCAGCACATCGGCCAGCCCGTCGACCGTGAGCGCCAACGCATCGGGTCCCAGCGACGCGATCTGCGGCACGGCCATCGGGTCGGTGGTCAGCCACACCGCCAGTCGCTTCTGCGTGCCGGCCTCGGTCAGATCGAACCCGAGCCCCTCCTCCCCGAGATGCACCCGCAGCGCGATGGGTCCCTTGCCCGGCTTCGGCGGGACCGGTGACAGCTTGTCCGACCATCGCAACCACCCGGCACGCGACAGATGGGTGATCAAGTGGAGGTCTCCGGCCTGCAGCCCCAGGTATTTGCCCCAGCGGTTCGCACCGGTCACCTCCTGACCGTGCAGCGCGGACAGCGGCGGGTCGAACGTCTTGAGCACCGACAGCGCGCCGACATCCACCCGCCGCACGATCTGCCCGACCGCATGCCGGCGCAGATGATCGGCGAGGGCTTCGATCTCGGGTAGTTCGGGCATCTGTTCAGTCTGCCTTGACGAGCAGTGAGAGCACCCAACTCACGATCGACAACACGATCGCCGCCCAGATCGCGGTCCACCAGAAGTCGTCGATGGACAGACCCCAGTGGGTGGTGCGCTCGGTGATGGACGAGGTGATCCAGAGCATCAGCGCGTTGATCACGATGTGGATCAGGCCGAGCGTGAGGATGTAGAGCGGGATCGAGATGATCTGCACGATCGGCTTGATGATGGCGTTGACCAGCCCGAAGATGACGGCCACCACGAAGACGATGCCGATCCGGGCGGCGGTCGAATCGCCCCCGACGAAGGCGATCCCCGGGACGACCAGGGTCACCACCCACAGCGCCACCCCGGTGAGGGCGGCACGCAGCAGAAACGAGGTCACATCGGTCATCATGCCCCGTCGGCGTTCCCGACAGCCAGTACCGAAAGTACCCGGTACCGCAGGTATTGACATGGTGGCGCACGGCTCCTTAACGTCGTGAGCACCACGACGAAGGGACGTCGACGATGACGGCTCCACCCGCCCCGCGCAGCACCGCCCCGACCCGCGACGTGTTCGCCGATCGACTGCTCAAGGGATCGGTCAAGAAATCGTTCGCCCCGATCGTCGACATCGACTGGGATGCGCCGCTGGAGCCGGACAAGTTCTTCCTGCCGCCCAGGCTGGTGTCATTGTACGGAACGCCCCTGTGGGACAGCATGTCTCGCGACGAGCAGATCGAGCTGTCACGCCAGGAGCTGGCGAACACGCTCTCGGCCGGAATCTGGTTCGAGAACATCCTCAACCAGGCCCTGCTGCGCAAGATGCATCAGGACCCGACGGCGCGGGCCACGCACTACGAGCTCACCGAACTGGGCGACGAGACCCGCCACATGGTGATGTTCGGCAAGGCGATCCAGCGCATCGGCGCGAAACCGGTGCGACCCAAGCTGTATCAACGCGTGATCATCAACATGCTGCCGTTCGCGTTCCAGGGCTCACTGCTGTGGGTCGCCGCGCTGGTCGGCGAGGAGATCTTCGATTCCCTGCAGCGTCAGATGATGGACGATCCGGAGTTGCAGCCCCTGGTGCAGCGCCTGATGCGCATCCACGTCACCGAGGAGGCCCGCCACATCCAGTTCGCCCGCGACGGTCTGCGCAAACGCGCGCCGCAGCTGGGTCGGGTCTCGCGGATGTGGGTCGGCAACGTCAACGGGGCCGGCGGGTTGTTCTTCCGGCACTTGTTCACCAACCGTGTCCAGTACGCGCGGGTGGGCCTGGACTCGCGCGAGGCGCGGCGGGTTGCGCGCAGGAGCCCGCATCGCCGCGAGGTCCAAGTCATGGGCTTCGCTCCGTTGGCGGCGTTTCTGACCGAGGTCGGCCTGATGGGTCCGGTCGCCCGACGCGCGTGGACGCGCAGCGGGTTTCTGTGACCGAGACGGTCATGTACGTCAGCGACTCGGTCTCCGCCGAGTTCGACGAGCGGACACACGTGTGGCGGGTGGGCGACCGCACGGCACGCGTCTTGATCGCAACAGACGGCACGCTGCCCGACGGGACCGCACCGCCACCAGACGGACTGGTGCCCTATCTCGGCGTCGCGGTGTCCGGCGTGCCGAACTACTTCCTGCTGACCGGTCCCGACACCGCCGCGCAGAAGAGCTACATCGCCAAGTGCCTCGCTCACCTCGGCCGCACGGGTGGCTCCCGCATCGAGGTCCGTCCCGCGACCCAGCGGATGTTCAGTCGGCGGGCCCGATCGGGTGAGCACCGCGGCGGTCGCTACTGGCGAGTGGTCGGCACGAAGATCCCTTCGGCGTTCGAGGTGCAACACACCGGCGAGGACATCGTCGACGATGACGCCGTGTACGACGGCATCGCCACCGTCACGGTCGACGGTGACGACCACCGGGCACGGGTGCGACTGACCGGATGGCTGGACCCGGTCGACGGCCTGTTCCATTGGCGTGGAACTTTTTTCGCGGAGATGACTGGTCTGCGACTGCCTACCGATGTCGAGATCGCCGCGGACGGCGAATCGGTGCCGGCGCGGCTGACGGAGCGGACCTCGCAGGGTGGCCTCACCGTGGTCGGCGCCGGAACCCCGCCCTTCGCTCTGGCAACCACCGACATCGAGATTCCTGACGTCTGAGAGCCGGTACGGCCGTTGCGGCCCGCGCGATCTAGAACACGTTCTAGTATGCGGTGCAGGGACGAGCAGGAGGCGATGTGCGGTTCACCTTTGCAGAAGCGATGACCGATCCGACGTACTACATCCCGCTGGCCAAAGCCGCCGAGGCCGCGGGCTATCACGCGATGACGATTCCCGACAGCATCGCCTACCCGTTCGAGTCCGACTCGACTTACCCGTACACGCCCGACGGCAGCCGGGAGTTCCTCGACGGCAAAGCGTTCATCGAGTCGTTCGTCCTCACCGCCGCCCTGTGCGCGGTGACGACCACCCTGCACTTCAACCATTTCGTGCTCAAGCTGCCCATCCGCCCGCCGGCCCTGGTCGCCAAGCAGGCGGGATCGTTGGCCGCCCTGTTCGACAATCGGCTGGGACTCGGGGTGGGCACCAGCCCCTGGCCCGAGGACTACGAACTGCTGGGCGTGCCGTTCGCCCGGCGCGGCAAGCGGATGGACGAATGCATCGAGATCATCCGCGGCCTCACCTCGGGTGAGTACTTCGAGTTCCACGGCGAGTTCTACGACATCCCCAAGACGAAGATGACGCCCGCGCCGTCGCGCCCGGTGCCCATCCTGATCGGCGGGCACGCCGACGCCGCACTGCGCCGCGCCGCCCGCAATGACGGCTGGATGCACGGCGGTGGCGACCCGGAGGAACTCGACGCACTGCTGACGAAGCTGGCCCGCTTCCGCGAGGAGGAGGGCAGCGCCGACAACGAGGACTATCAGATCCACGTCATCTCGATCGACGCCTACACCCTCGACGGCGTCAAACGGCTCGAGGACAAAGGCATCACCGACGTCATCGTCGGGTTCCGCGTCCCGTACATCACCGGCCCGGACACCGAACCGCTCGAGACGAAGATCCGCAATCTGGAGATGTTCGCCGAGAACGTGATCGCGAAGCTATAGCACGGGATCGGTAGAGTTCGACCGATGACACGCGGTGCCTACGACGTTCCCGACGCCTTCGATGCCGGCGCCGACGCCTACGACGGTCTGGTCGGCTCGAACCCGGGTTATCACGAGCACCTCCGACTGTCGGCGCAGCGCATGCAGCTCCCCGACCAGGGACGCGGGCTGCGGCTGCTCGACATCGGCTGCGGCACCGGGGCGTCCACGGCCGCGCTACTGGAGGCCGCACCGCACGCGGAGATCATCGGCGTCGACGGGTCGGCCGGAATGCTGGAGCAGGCCCGGGCCAAGCAGTGGCCGGACTCCGTACGCTTCGTGCACAGCCGCGCCGAGGGTCTCGCCGAGGCGGGGGTCACCGGACCGTTCGACGGCATCCTGGCGGCCTATCTGGTGCGTAACCTCACCGACCCCGATCCGGTGCTGCAGACCCTGCGCGGACTGCTGGCCCCCGGCGGCGTGTTCGCCGCGCACGAGTACTCGGTGCGTGATTCCGCCGTCGCCCGGGTGACGTGGAATTTGGTGTGCGCCGCGATCATCATTCCGGCGGGCAAGATCCGGTCGGGTGACGCCGGGCTCTACCGCTACCTGCGCACCAGTGTCAACGACTTCGACGGCGCCTCCGCTTTCCGGGAACGACTGAAGCGCAATGGTTTTGTCGATGTGCGCAGCCTGACGGTGTCGGGGTGGCAGCGCGACATCGTGCACACGTTCCTGGCCAACGCCCCCCGCTGAGGACATCGCCGCGCTCACTTCCCATGGTGTGACGGGATTAACACTGCCGAGGTTGGGGCACACACCGGCATGGCGTTCAAACTCACGTATTCGGATGGGCAGGAATCCACGCACGACGACGACACCGTCTGGGAACTCGACGACGGTGTGCTGAAGCTGGGCCGCGAGAAAGACAAGTGGTCGGTGCTGTTGTCGCCGAGTCACTGGGCAGTCCTCGAACTGGTCTCCTCGTCGTCGGACTCCGACAACAAAGATTCCGACAACAAGGACTCCGACAAGGACTCCGACGACAAGGATTCCGACGACGCGGACGACAAATCCGAGAAGGATGGCGACGACAAGAAGTCCGACAAGGACGACGACTAGTCCCACACCTGTTGTGCGGCAGCAGCGTTCGCTGCTGCCGCACACTGTCGCGGCCAAGGAGGCCTCCGATGAGTTCGCATCACACCGCTGCGTCGGATCACGACCGGGCCACCGCACCGGGCCAGTTGACCGGCGCGGCGATCATCGTGGCCCTGGTGTCCGCTGTGTCGGGCATGTTGTACGGCTACGACACCGGCATCATCTCCGGGGCGCTGCTGCAGATCACGGAGGATTTCGGGATCGAGGAGTCGTGGAAGCAGGTGATCGCGGCGAGCATCCTGCTCGGCGCCGTGATCGGCGCTCTGACCTGTAGCTACCTGTCGGAGAAGCGGGGCCGCAAGGGCACGCTGGTGATGCTCGCGGTGGTGTTCGTCGTCGGCGCGCTGTGGTGTGCCATCGCGCCGAATCCGCTGATCCTCTCCCTGGGTCGATTGGTCCTCGGCTTCGCGGTCGGTGGTGCAACGCAGACGGCGCCGATGTACGTGGCCGAACTGGCGCCGCCGAAGTATCGCGGCCGGCTGGTGCTGTGCTTCCAGATCGCGATCGGGGTCGGCATCGTCATCGCGACGATCGTCGGTGCCACCGAACACATTCCCTGGCGATGGTCGATCGGTGCCGCCGCCGTCCCGGCCGCGGTCATGCTCGTGCTGTTGATGCGGCTGCCCGAGAGCCCTCGCTGGCTGGTGAAAAACGATCGGGGCGACGACGCCCGAGACGTGCTCGAAGGAGTGCGGCCGTCGGGCTACGACGTCGACGGAGAGCTCGCGGAGATGGCCGAGCTGACCCGCAAGGAGCAGACCGCGAAGACCAAGGGGTGGCCGGGCCTGCGTGCGGCGTGGGTCCGTCCGGCGCTCGTTCTCGGTTGCGGCATAGCGATTTTCACGCAGCTCAGCGGCATCGAGATGATCATCTACTACTCGCCGACCATCCTGACCGACAACGGTTTCTCGGATTCGGTGGCGCTCCAGGTGTCCGTCGCGCTCGGGGTCAGCTATCTGGTGGCGCAGCTGGTCGGGCTGTCGATCATCGACAGGGTGGGCAGGCGCAGACTCACGCTGATCATGATCCCGGGTGCCGCCCTGAGCCTGTTCGTGCTCGGCGCACTGTTCGTCACCGGCAACAGCGGCCGGGAATCGGTGCCGTTCATCATCGCGTGCCTGGTCGTGTTCATGCTGTTCAACGCCGGCGGGTTGCAGCTGATGGGGTGGTTGACGGGTTCGGAAACCTATCCCCTCGCGGTGCGGCCCGCCGGAACCGCGGTGCAGTCCGCGGCCCTGTGGGGAACCAACCTGCTCATCACGCTGACGCTGCTGACGCTGATCAGCGGGATCGGCGTGGGCCCGGCGATGTGGCTCTACGGGTTGTTCAACGTGGCGGCGTGGTTGTTCGTGTACTTCCGCATGCCCGACCTGACGGGTCGGAGCCTGGAGGACATCGAGGACAAGCTGCGCGACGGCAGGTTCCGTCCCGCCGACTTCGCGCGCTGATCTGACACACTCGGCGGTCATGCGCATCGACACTCTCGTGGTCGCCGATCCCCCGTCGGCGTGGACCGACGCCGGCTTCACGGTCGACTCCGGCGAGACGTGTCACATCGGCGGGGTCGGCATCGACCTGGTCGGACGGGACAGCGGCTCCGGCATCGTCGGGTGGTCGCTCGGCGAGCTACCACGTCATGCAGGCCACGACGTGGACGGCATCCCGACAACGAGATCGCATACCGCCGTGCCGGTGCCTGTGTCCACCGTCCACCGCAACGGTGTCACGGCGATCGACCACGTCGTGCTGATGTCACCCGATCTCGACCGCACTGTCAGCGCGCTCAGTGACCTCGGTGCCCTTCCGCGGCGGGAACGCGACGCCTGGGTGGGCGAGCGGGCGGTCCGACAGATCTTCTACCGCTTCGGCGCGACGATCGTCGAAGTGGTCGGCTCACCGACAACATCGAACCCGGGCCCGTCGACGCTGTGGGGCATCACCTTCGAGGTCACCGACATCGACGAGGCGGCCCGGTTCTTCGGCGATCGCACCTCGACGGTCAAGGCTGCGGTGCAGCCCGGTCGGAGGATCACCACGCTGCGCCATCACGAACTGGGCCTGTCCGTGCGCACGGCGCTCATCTCGGCGCGCCCGCCCCGTACGTGATCAGGACAGCGCGATACCCAACTCGTCGGCGAACACCTTGATCATGTGCTGAACGGCGATCTCGTTGCGGCCGATGATCATGTGGTCGTGCTGACCGCGGCGCACCCCCTCGCCGCATTGCGGCAGCATTGCGAAATCCTCGTCGCGCACCGCGGCGTGCACACTGTCGTAGACGGCGTCGTACGTCGCACGCATGTCGTCGTTCTGGGCGGGGACACGTGCCATCCAGCTGTGCCGAACAGTGCAGCGGGTGGGCTCCCCGGCGGGCAGGATGTCGATGATCTCCACTCCGACCGGGCTGTTGGCGAGGATGAGGTTCGGGTAGATCCAGTAGATGACACCCATGTTCGTCGACGGGTCTCGCGGTGCGGAGGCGTCGGAGTCGAGGTTGGTGATCCAGGTGAACGGGAATCCGATGCGATGGTGCCGACCGAACTCGTCGTAGATCGCGGTGTTGGCCAGCGTGTTCTGTCCGATCACGCTCTGCCCGTGCACGAATGGGAAGTGATAACCCTCGGCGAAGGCCTCCAGCGCACCCTTCCACGAGACACCTGAGGTGAACTCGCGATCTGCGTGGTAACCATAGGACTCGTAGCTCCACCGCTCGAGATCCGTTGCCACGGTTCCGAGATGAGCATCCAGGTCCATCGTCGCGTCGGCGGACAGGACAGCCCAGATGAAGCCATACCGTTCCTCGGAGGGCAGCTCGACGAGGCCGTAGTCCTTCAGGTTCATCGAGTCGAAGCCGGCGCGCCCGGGCACCATGAACAATTCACCGGTGTTCTTGTAGGTCCAGGCGTGATAGGGGCAGACGAACCGTGATGCGTTGCCGGAACCGCAGGCCGGCATGGCGCCACGGTGCCGACAGTAGTTCAGCAGCACGCGGCTGGTCCCCTGCCTGTCCCGGGTGACCAGGAGCGAATCGCCGAGTACCGAACGGACCACGTAGTCGTTGCTGTTCGGCAGTTGCGCTGACGGCACGATCGCCAGCGGCACCCGGCGCAGGATCTGCGACTCTTCGACGTCAGTGGTCTTCGGGTCGCGGTAATAGTGCAGCGGCACCCGTAATTCGCGATCGGCCATGTCGGTGGTACCGGCGACCGCGTGCGCGAGCGCCCGTTCGGTCAACGCCTCGTCATCGCAGGAGGTGGAAGCAACCATGGGCCTGACCATACATCTATCGTCAAGTGTATTGTCAATGGTCGACGCCACGACGTGCGACGATCGCTGCATGCGTAGGCACGGATGGTCGGGAGACATCCCCCGCGACGACGACGAGGCGGCGCGCCGGATCCTCGACGCCGCCCGCGAGGCGATCGACGGCGGCCGACCCGCGACGGTCTCGTCCGTGGCGCAGACGCTGGGCATCACCCGGCAGACCGTGTATCGCTACTTCCCCACCCAGGAGGCACTGCTCGCCGCCACGGCCCTGTCCTCGATCGACGCCTTCCTCGACCAGCTCACCGCCAAGCTCGGCGACATCAGCGACCCCACACAGGCTGTTGTCGAGGGCATCGCCTACACCCTCGAGCAACTCTCGCACGACCGGTACCTGCGCTTGGTCGTCGAACCCGGGAAGGCATCCGCGTTCACCGCGGGCGTGACATCCGATGTCGCGATCGGTTTCGGCCGATCGATCCTGGAACGCTTCGACATTGACTGGCGTGCAGCTGGTTTCGACGGTGCACAGCTCGACGGTCTCGTGGAGTTCATGCTGCGGACGCTGCAGTCGTTCATCATCGACCCCGGCGGGCCGGGCCGCCACGGCGAGGGGTTGCGGCAGTATCTGCACGACTGGATCGCCCCGGCCATCCGCGCGCGGGCGGCGACGACGTCGGCGCGGTGACGCGGCGAGTCATCGGGCGCACCGGCGGGCCCGTTGCCTATCCTCTGCGCATGCAGGTCGAGACTTCCGGTGACGTCGTGGTGATCCACACCGACGGCGGCTGCCGACCGAATCCCGGACCGGGCGGCTGGGGTGCGGTGTTGCGCCAGCGCCAGCACGTGCGCGAGATGTGCGGCGGCGAGTCCGGCGTCACGAGCAACAACCGCATGGAGCTGATGGCCCCCATCATGGCGCTCGAGGCGTTGACCCGGCCCGTGGTCGTACACCTCTACACCGACAGCACCTACGTACGCAACGGCATCACGAAGTGGGTGCACGGCTGGGAACGCAACGGCTGGCTCACGGCCGCCAAGCAGCCGGTGAAGAACGTCGACCTGTGGCAGCGTCTCCAAAAGGCTTGTGCGCGACACGATGTCGAGTGGTTCTGGGTGAAGGGCCACTCCGGCATCGACGACAACGAACTGGCCGATGTGCTTGCCACCCGCGGCATGGCCGAGGCGATCGCGGCAGGCGTCGCGATCTAGCGGCATTCACGCGACCCGGTTGTCCGGTGGTGCGGGTCCGCCGGGTTCTGATGGGTCGGCCGATTCCTGGGTGGGCTCCTCGTCGTCGGGTGGTCGGAGGAGGCGTTCGGGGGTGTGGTGGGTGTTGATGCGGGTTTGGCCGGTGTCGAGGTTCGGCGGTGGGGTCCATTCGACGTCGTGGCGGGTGTTCATCGTGGTGGTCCAGCCACCGTCTTTCACCGAGCGATTGTCGGGTGGGCAGGCCAAGCCGAGGTCGTCGATGTTGGTGAGCCCACCATCAGCCCAATCTTGGGTGACGTGGTGGACCTGGCAGCCGTAGGCGCCGACGGGGCAGCCGGGTTTGGTGCAGCCTCCGTCGCGGGCGATCAGCATGATCCGCTGCGCCGCCGACGCCACCCTGCGGGTGCGGAACAGGTCCAGCGCCGATCCGGTGGCCCGGTCGAACACCGCCAAATAATGCGAGGCGTGCGCACCCGTGCGGATCACGTCCTTGATAGGCAGCCGAGTACCGCCACCCGTCGTCCCGATCCCGGCCCGGGATTCCAAGTCTTGCAGCGTGGTCCGCACGATCACCGTCACCGGTAACCCGTTCAATTGGCCCAACTCGCCACTCATCAGGGCGATCCGTCCGACCGCGACCAGCGCATCGTGCTGGCGCTGGGCCAGGCTGCGATGATCACCGTCGATCTGCGCCTGGGTCGGCGTCCCCGACGTGCACGGCTCGTCATCGTCGGGGTTACACATACCGGGGGCGGCGTATTTCGCGAAGATCGCCTCCCATATCGCCGCCGCCTCCGGGGTCAGATCGGCCCGCCACGCGGTCATCCCGTCCCGACCCTGCCGCCCCTTCGTCAGCGAGCGTTTCCGGGTGCGTTCGGTGTCGTCGGGTTCGGGGCCGTCCTGGTCGAGGAGAAACAGTTCCAGTTCTGCGGCGTCGTGGGTGGCTTTGGGCCCGGCGCCGGTGGCGATGCGCACTACATCAGCTTCGAACTGCTCCCGCGTGGTCACGTCGCAGAACCCGGGCAGCTTGTCGACGACCTTGCGGATGATCTCCACATGCTCCGGCGTGATCCGGCCCTGCGCCTGCGCGGAGGCGGTCTCCGCGAGCACCGGCGGTAACGGTGTCCCGGTGAGCGACTGGCGGGGAGCCAGCAGCGCGGCCTCTGTCAGGCGACGGTGCGCTTCGGAGCCGCTGATCCGGTATCGGATCGCCAGCACGTCGCGCCAGTTCTTGGCCCCCATCTGCACCGCAGACGTCTCCTCCTGCAACCGCGCCAGGGCGCGATGTCCGGCGGCCGGCAATCGGCAGGACGCGGATTGCAGCTCATCGAGCAGTTCCACGACGTCCGCGGCGGTGGATAGGTTCAGATCGGCGGCGAGCACGGCATCGACCCCGGCCCGCAACTGCGCCACCGCCTCCGCCACACCCACCGACATACTTCGAACATACATTCGACCACCGACAAGTTGACTGACTCAAACTTTCTGGCAGGGTCGCCGGAGAATGATGGTGACACGTCCAGAGGGACTGTCAGATGTCCAGATCGCGGAAGATGAAAGTCAGCAGCCTGGTGGCGATTTGTCTATCCCGCGCCGAATGCACGCTGGCAGTTAGACGCCACCGGCTACGTCCTCACCGGCTGCCGCCAGTGCGTCATCTTCCAGCTCATCGATGATCACTCCCGCTACGCGGTCGCCTCCCATGTCGTCTGGAGTGAAACCGCCGAGGCCGCGATCGCCGTGTTCGACAAGGCTGTTCGCCGTCATGGCGTACCCCAACGACTGCTGACCGATGACGGGATCGCGCTCAACCTGTGATGCCTCAGGACATCGGTGACACCCTGTCGTCACGGTGGGCATCACCGACTACTCCCACACCACCTCGTCAGGCCTTTTGTCCGGTCGCAACCCACGCCAACTCGGTTGTCGCAGGCGCCCGTCCGACGTCCTCTCGCTGTAGCGAACCTCGCCCACCAACTCCGGCCGCACGAATGTCACCCCCTTCGCGTCGGGTCCGGTCAGTCGAGCGGTGAAGGGTGACTCGTCGGTGTGCAACGGCTCCAGCATCCCCTTGAGCGACGCCAGATCCTTGTCCGTGAACCCTGTGCCGACGCGTCCGACGAAGTGCAGGCCATTGGTCGGATCGTCTGGGTCGGGCACCCCGAGCAGCAGCGCACCGATTCCACTGGTGCGACCCTCCCCCGCGCGCCATCCTCCGATGACGACTTCCTGTGTGCGCCAGAGCTTGTCCTTGATCCACGATTTCGATCGCCGGCCCGGCTGATATGTCGAGTCCCACTTCTTGGCGACCACACCCTCGTAGCGACTCTTCTCGACGTGGGCCAGCGCCTCGGCGCCGTCACCCTCCAGCAGGTCCGGGACGATGGGCGCCCCGCCGCGCGCCAGCGTCTCGAGCAGCTTGCGCCGGTCGCGATACTTCGCCCGCAGCAGTGAGCGCCCGTCCAGCGCGAGGATGTCGAACGCCCAGAACTCGACGTTGGTGTCGCGGGTGCGGTGCTGCATCGCTTGAAAACTCGGCACACCGTCGGCGTCCAGGGCCACGATCTCCCCGTCGAGGATCACGTGGTGGTCGGCGAGATCAGCTGCCAGTGACTGCAATTGGGGGAACTCACGGGTGACATCCCGACCGCTTCGCGACGTCAGCGTCAGCGTGCCGTGGTCGGCGTCGACCAGCAGCCGGTAGCCGTCCCATTTGCCTTCGAACGCCCACACCGCCGATGTCAGGTGAGCCACGGACCCGTGCGTGGCGAGCATCGGCGACATGTCCTCCGGTGTGAAGGTGTGCTGCTCCTTCATCCGATGCGCCAACCAGTTCTTGCCGTCCGTCTGGATCAGCGCGTACCGACCCGTGATCTTCGACCCGTGCAGGGTGACGATCACCTCGCCTTTGCGGCCCTCGATGGGCTTCTCGCCGTCGACCCCGGGATCGAGGAACTTCTCTGTCTCGTACGTGCCGGAGTCCCACACGATGACCTTGCCGCCGCCGTACTCGCCGGCTGGGATCTCACCTTCGAATGTCGCGTATTCGAGCGGGTGATCCTCGGTGTGCACGGCGAGGTGGTTCACCGACGGTGTCTCGGGAAGGTTCTTCGGTACGGCCCACGACACCAGAACACCGTCGCGCTCGAGTCGGAAGTCGTAGTGGAGCCTGCGCGCGTGGTGCTCCTGGATCACGAAGGTGTCGTTGGCGCCGCGGACCGGCGACGCCGCCGGCACCGGTTCAGGGGTCTTGCCGGGATCGCGCATCCGCCGATACGTGCTGAGCCCGTCGGCGACGGGAGCATCGGCGTCCAGAGCGTGGAGCAGATCGCCGTCGCGTTCGACGCGTTCGAGGACCTCGTCGAAACGCAGGTGCCTCACGTCGGGATCCTCGAGCTCTTCCCAGGTTCGTGGTGCCGCAACAGTCGGTTCGGCGCGTCCGCGCATCGAATACGGCGAGATCGTGGTCTTGGCGCCGTTGTTCTGGCTCCAATCCAGGAACACCCGGCCTGCTCGCAGACTCTTGGTCATCGTCGCGGTGACCAGCCCCGACATCGACTTCTCGAGTTGCTGCGCAACACGTTTGGCGAGAACCGATGCCCCACGCGAGCTGACCGGCTCGGTGAGCGGCACGTACAGGTGCACACCCTTGCTGCCGCTGGTGACGGGATAGGTGCGGAGCCCGATTCCCGTCATCAGCTCGCGGACCGCGAATGCGACCTCCGCGATTTGCGGCATGGTCACACCCTCGCCGGGATCCAGATCGAACACCACCCGCGTCGCAGGCCCCGGTTCCCCCGCTCCGCCCTCGTTCCCGCCGGTGTCGAACCGCCATTGCGGAACGTGCACCTCCAGCGCGGCCTGCTGAGCGATCCACGCCAGCCCCTCGCGGGAGTCGATGATCGGGTAGGTCGTGCTACCCGACCTGTGATGAATCGTGGCCCGATGCAACCAATCCGGCGCCGACGACGCGAGCTGCTTCTCGAAGAAGTCCGCCGCGTCGACGCCGTTGGGCCACCGTTTTCGGGTGACCGGACGGCCCGCGATGTGCGGCAACATGAACTCCGCGATCGCGACGTAGTACTCGAACACGTCGGCCTTCGTGGTGCCGGTCGCCGGGTAGAGCACCTTGTCGGGGTTCGTCAATCGAACCCGCTCGTATCGCTCCACCCGGCCAGTATCCCGCGGCACCCCGAGACGGGGCGAGGAACCAGTCGTCAGCTCGTGCACCCGCTGGGCGTGACAGCGCCGATCCCCCGTCGGATGGCGCCTGCACGTCAGTTCAGCCGTTCACCCGACTTCGGGTGGAACAGGTGCACCGCTGCGTCGTCCCGGATGCGCAGCGTCGCCGTCGCGGCGAGCTTGGGCGCGGTGCGCGGGTTACAGCGGGCGACGAGTTCGACCCCGGAGCCGGCGTGGGTGTAGACGTACGCTTCGCTGCCGAGGTCCTCGACGAGGTCCACCACGACCTCCACGCCGTCACCGTCGTCGGAGAGCTCGAGCTGCTCGGGCCGGATGCCGAAGGTGACCTCCAACAGGCCCGCGTCCGAGATCTTCGTCAGATCGCCGCGCTCCAGCGGCAGCACGGAGTCACCGATCTTGACGCCGTCGGACGCGACGGGCAGCGTCACCAGATTCATCGCGGGCGAGCCGATGAAGCCGGCGACGAATGCGTTGGCGGGCCGGTCGTACAGCTCGTTGGGCGAGGCGAATTGCTGCAGCTTGCCGAATCGCAGCACGGCGACTCGGTCACCCATGGTCATCGCCTCGACCTGGTCGTGCGTGACGTACACGGTGGTGGTGCCCAGACGCCGTTGCAGTGCCGCGATCTGTGTGCGTGTCTGCACGCGCAGCTTGGCGTCGAGGTTCGACAGCGGCTCGTCCATGCAGAACACCTGCGGCTCGCGGACGATCGCGCGGCCCATCGCGACGCGCTGACGCTGACCGCCGGACAGCTTGGCCGGCTTGCGATCCAGGAACTCGGTGAGGTCGAGGATCTTGGCGGCCTCCTCGACTTTGCGGCGCCGCTCGTCGGCCGGAACGCCACGCAGTTTGAGCGCGAATCCCATGTTCTCGGCGACGGTTTTGTTGGGGTACAGCGCGTAGTTCTGGAACACCATCGCGATGTCGCGATCCTTGGACGGCACGCCGACCATGTCTTTCCCGCCGATCCGGATGTGGCCCTCGTCGATGTCCTCGAGGCCCGCCAGCATCCGAAGCGCGGTGCTCTTACCCGACCCGGACGGGCCGACGAGCACGACGAACTCGCCGTCGGCGATCTCGAGGTCGAGTGAGTCCACGGCCAGCTTGTCGGAGCCGGCGTAGATGCAGGACGCGTTCTCGTAGGTGATCGATGCCATGTGAAACTCCTTGCTCTGTCTGAGGTCTGGGTGGATTACTTGATCGCGCCGAACGAGAGGCCGCGCACCAGCTTGTTCTGCGCGAACCATCCGCAGAGGATCACGGGGAGGGCGGCCATGGTCGCGGCCGCGGACAGCACGGCCCAGTACTGCCCCTGCCCGGCGATGAAGCCGACCAGGTACACCGGCATGGTCTGCGCGTTCACGGCCGTGAGATTCACCGCGAAGAAGAACTCGTTCCAGGCGAAGATGATGCAGATCAACGCCGTCGCCGCGATGCCGGGTGAAACCAGCGGGAGAATCACCTCGCGCACCGAACGCCACAGGCTCGCCCCGTCGAGGCTGGCTGCCTCGAGTAACTCACCGGGCACCTCGAGGAAGAACGAGCGCATCATCCACACCGCGATCGGCAGGTTCATCGCCGTGTACATGATGATGAGGGCCCAGATGTTGTCCAGTAGACCGATGTTCGAGACGATCACGTAGAGCGGCAGGATCACCGCGACAACCGGGAGCATCTTGGTGCTCATGAAGAAGAACAGCGCGTCCTGCGTCTTGCGGACCGGCCGCAGCGACAGCGCGAACGCCGCCGGGACGCCCAGCAGCAGCACCAGGATCGTCGAGATTCCGGTCGCGAACACCGAATTCAGCATCGCCGGCCCGATCCCCTGACCGAAGACGGCCTTGAACTGATCGAGCGTGGGTGTGAAGAAGAAGGTCGGCGGATTCGTCGCCGCCTGCCCCTCGGACTTGAACGCTGTCAGGACCATCCACAGCACCGGGAAGAAGAAGCCGAGACCGGCGACCCACGCCACCAGGCCCCACACGTCGAACGTGCGGCCTTTCTTCTTACTCGCCAACCGCGGAGCGTCTCCGGAATCGGTGTTTTCCGTAGTGTCAACCATATTCGCCGTGCTCATGGCTACGCCGCCTCTTCCTTGCCGGAGAACGATTTGAAGATCAATCGGAGTGCGAAGTTCGCGATGACGATCGTGAAGATCACCACCACCACGCCCATCGCGGCAGCCTGGCCCATGTCGAATCCCAGGAACGCGCGCTGGTAGATGTAGAACGGCAGGTTCGAGCTGGCCACCCCCGGTCCGCCCTGCGTCATCATGTAGATGGCGTCGAAGGTGTTGATCAGGTAGATCGCGCCCAACACCACGCCGAGTTCGATGAACCGCCGCAGGTGCGGCAGGGTCAGTTCGCGGAACAACTGGAAGCCCGTCGCGCCATCGACGCGGCCGGCCTCGAGCTGGTCGCGCGGCATCGACGTCAGGCCCGCGAGGATCAACAGCATCATGAACGGCGTCCATTGCCATATCAATTCGACCATGACCATGGTCAGCGGGAACTGGCCGATCCAGTCCACCGGCCCGATGCCGACCAGACCGAGGAACCAGTTCAGAATGCCGTTGTTCGGGTCGAGGATCGTCGTCTTCCAGATCAACGCCGCGGCGACGGGGGTGATCAGGAACGGGGTGATGAGCAGTGTGCGCACGACACTGCGACCGGGGAAGGCGCGATCCAGCAGCAGCGCGAACAGCAGACCAAGGAACGCCGAGATGATCACGACGCCCACGATCAGGACCACGGTGTTGACGGCCACCGACCAGAACTGACTGTCCTGGATGACGGCGAGGTAGTTGCCCAGGCCGACGAATCGGCTCGAACCGGGCCGCACCAGATTCCATGACAACGTGGAGTAGTACAGCGTGAGCACGAACGGGATCTGCGTGACGATGATCATGAAGATCAGGGCCGGCAGTAGCGGTCCCCGTCGACGCCAGCCCTCGGCTCGGCTGACGCCGGCGTTCTGGCCCTCCTTGATCTTGCGGACGCGTTCGGCGACGGCGTCATCCGTGGCCGAGGAGTTCTCAACGGTTGTGGTCATCCCTGCTGCTCCTGGTAATCACGGCCGACGACCTCGGCGTACTGCTGGGCTTGGGCGAGCGCGTCGTCCACCGACTTCTGCCCGGCGATCGCCGCGCTGATCTGTTGACTCACCCGAGTTCCGAGATCCTGGAACTCCGGGATCCGCACGAACTGCACGCCCTCGTACGGAACGGGTTGAACGGTGGGCTGTTCAGGATCGGCATTCTCGATCGACCGCAACGTGAGCGGACCATAGGATTTCGAGATCGCCTGGTACTGCGGTAGATCGGTGTAGGTCGAGGTGCGACTTCCGGGCGGGACACGAGCCCAGCCCAACTTCTCGCCCACGAGCTTGATGTAGTCCTTGCTCGTCATCCACGAGATGAACTTCCATGCGCCGTCGGGGTTCTTCGCGGCCTTCGGTATCGCCAGCGCCCAGGTGTAGAGCCAACCCGAATTCTCCTTCTTGACGATCGGCGCCGGCAGATAGCCGATCTGCCCCTGCAGTTCCGGGTAGGTCTTCGGATCCTCGAGGACCGACACCGCGGAGGTGGCGTCGTACCACATGGCGGTCTGGCCCTGGCCGAACAGGTTGGCGCACTCCTGGAATCCCGTCGATGAAGCACCGAGTTCACCGGCCTGGTTGATGAGGTCGACGTAGAACTTCACCGCCTCGGCGACCTCTGGACTGTCCAGCTGTGCGTTCCAGTTCTGGTCGAACCACCGGCCGCCGAAGGTGTTGATCACCGTGTCGAGTGGGGCGAGCACCTCACCCCAGCCGGGCTTGCCACGCAGGCAGATCCCGGCGTCCGAGACACCCTTGGCCTTGATGGTCTTGGCCCAGTCGGCCACCTCGGACCACTGGGGCTGGTAATTGGGATCCTGCGGAACCTGTATCCCCGCCTTGGCGAACATGTCCTTGCGGTACATCAGGAAGGACGACTCACCGTAGAACGGCACGGCGTACATGTCGCCCTGCTCGTTCGACAGTGACTTGCGCAGCGACGGGATGAAGTCCTGCTCGTCGTAACCGGGAGTGTTGCGTGCGTATTCGGACAAGTTCCGCAACCAGCCGTCCTTCGCCCACTCCGGCGTCTCGAAATTGGAGATCATCACCACGTCGAACTCGCTGCCGCCCATCGCCGTCGACATGGTGATCTTGGCGCGCGCCTGGTTCTCCGAGAGCGTGACGAACTTGAGCGTGATGCCCGGGTTCTCGGCCAGGAACTCCCGCGAGAGTTCCTGCGCGTCGGTCATCTGGGAGTTCGACACCAGCGCGATCGTCACCTCGTTGTCCGACGCACCGAGACTGCCCGCACCCGAGCAGCCCGCCGTCAGCGTCACACCCGTCGCCGCCGCGCATGCGGTGACCGCGCGCAGCAGTTTGGATAATCTTCGCCTCACCAGTTCCACCTCCACTATCCGTTGTTCAAAAGCCATCGGGCACAATCGATGTCGCAGACCAGCATCTTCGCCAGTCCGCCCCGCAACGCTGCGCGCGTGGCAATGTGTTTGGCCGCCCCGCTGGCGACCAGGATGGTCTTGGGGCATCTGCGGATGTCCTCGAGCGGCACGGACATCGAGCGCCGCGCGAGCTCGGTGACCACCGGGGTGCCGAACTCGTCGAAGAATCGGCCGCCGATCTCCCCGACGGCCCCGAGGGCGACGAGCTCGTCGAGCATGCGAACGTCGAGGAAGCTGGCCTCGAACAGGGTGGTCGACGTCGACGCCGCCCCGGTGCCGAACAGCATCGCGTCAGCGTGGCGGCCCGTCTCGAGCGTCCGCGAGATCACCGAGTCAGCGCTCATCGACGCGACCGTGGACCGATCGGCGTAGAGCGGCGCCGGCAAGCGGATGGCCTCGGCGCGGAGCGCATCGGCGCTGCGGCTGAGGATGAACTCCATGCCGGTCTGGTAGGCGGCCGTCGACATGGCGCCGTCCAGCTGCACCACGGTGCGGCAGCTGGCCCCACCCGGCACCAGCGCGCTCGCGACCGCGACCTGTTCCGGCCCCCAGGTGAAACCGAGGACGTCGTCGGCCGACAGTCGCCTCATGAGCAGAGCCGCGGCGGCGCGTCCGACGCTCGCGAACGCCGCAGGCCGGCCGGGTGCGCCGACGTCGATGCCGTGGCCGGTGACGACCGCCTCCGTCAGCCCGAACGTCGCTTCGAGCTCGCGTTCCTCGTCAGCATGCAGGCTGCCCTGCAGCGTGGCCGGCACCACCACCTCGATGCGGACGAGCCCCTTGGCCTTGGCTCGGGAGATCAGTCGTCCCGCGGTCGGCCGCGACACGCCAAGTCGGCCGGCGATCTGCGCCTGTGTGAGCCCGTCGAGGTAGTAGAGCGTCGCTGCGCGCAGGGCCAACCGCAGGTCATCGGCACCGACCGACGCGAGGTCGGGAAGATCGGCCTGAGCCGTCCGACCGTTCGACGTCGGGTTCGCCACGATGCCGCGCCGCCTTTCCCGCGTGAGCATTTGCTCACGGGTGCGAGTAGATGCTCATCACGCTAGCATCATGGATGTGACGTACACAACACTTGCCGACTTCAAACCCGTCCCCCGTCTCGGCCGCGGCGAGCCGGACCGCGACACGATCGGGGCGAGTAGCGTCGGGACTGTGGTGACCGTGTCATGAAACTCAATGCCGAGAATCAGCCGCGCATCCCGATCGACAAGCCGACCTACGACCGGGCCCACACCGGCGTCGGTATCGTGCATTTCGGCGTCGGCGGCTTCCACCGCGCGCATCAGGCCGCCTACGTCGACCGCCTCCTGAACGCCGGTCGGGCCGACGGGTGGGGCATCTGCGGCGTGGGCGTACTGCCCGCGGATCGCAGGATGGCCGACGTGATGGCCGCGCAGGACTGCCTGTACACCTTGCTGCTGGAGCACCCCGACGGGACCCGAGAGGCACGGGTCATCGGATCGATCGTCGACTACCGATACGCGCCCGACGATGCGGAGGGCGTCATCGAGCTGCTCGCCGCGCCGAGCACACGCATCATCTCGCTCACCATCACCGAGGGCGGTTACCAACTCGACGACCTGCCGGAGATCAACGTGTTCGGCCTCGTGACGGACGCACTGGCCCGCAGGCGCGAGCGCGGCGTGCCCTCCCCGACGATCGTCTCGTGCGACAACATCGAGGGCAACGGTGACGTCGCACGACGCGCGTTCACCGAGTACGCCGACTCCGTCCATCCGGGACTCTCGGACTGGATGGCCGAACACACCCGTTTTCCCAACTCCATGGTCGACCGCATCACACCTGTCACCACCCCCGCGGTGATCGACACGGTGGCAACCGAATTCGGTGTCGATGATCTATGGCCCGTGATCGCCGAGCCGTTCACCGCATGGGTGCTCGAGGACACGTTCTCCGACGGCCGGCCTCCGTGGGAGGACGCTGACGTCCTGCTGGTCGACGACGTCACCCCCTACGAGTTGATGAAGCTGCGGCTGCTCAACTCCGGTCACCAGACCCTGTGCTACTTCGCCTATCTGGCGGGCTACCGGCTGGTGCACGACGCCGCGGGCGATCCGCTGTTCGCCGAGTTGCTGCGGCGCTACTTCGCCGAGGCCGAGCCGACGCTGCCGCCGGTTCCCGGCATCGATCTCGCCGACTATCAACGCACCCTGATCGAGCGCTTCGCCAACCCGGGAGTGCGCGACACCATCGCCCGACTCTGTGCGTACTCCTCTGACCGGATTCCGCAGTGGCTTGTTCCCGTCATCGAGGCGAATCTGAAAGCCGATCGCAGCGTGAACATCTCGGCCGCGGTGGTCGCCAGTTGGGCGCGTTATGCCGAGGGAGTGGACGAGCAGGGCGAGCCGATCGCCATCGAGGACAACCGCGCCGCGACACTGGCACCGCTGGCCGAAGCCCAGAAAGACAACCCGACCGCGTTCATCGAGAACACAGCTCTCTTCCGTGATCTCGCACGGCAGCCTCGCTTCGTCGAGGCCTATCGCGAGTCGCTCGAGTCGCTGCACCGCGTCGGCGCGCGCGCCACGCTGGAGGTGCTCCTGAACGGTGATGCGCAGTGAGCAGACAACGAGCACTCGTGATCGGTGAAGCGCTGATCGACATCGTGATTCGCGACGGCGACATCACCGGTGAGCACGTCGGCGGAAGCCCGTTGAACGTGGCCGCCGGGCTGGGCCGGCTCGGTCGAGGCGTCGACTTCCTCACCCACATCGGCGAGGACGAGCACGGCCGTCGCATCGCCGAGCACCTGCACTCCTCCGGCGTCGAGCTGGTGACCGGCAGCAGCACGGCCGACCGCACGCCGACCGCACGGGCGATACTGGATGAGCACGGCGGAGCCACTTACGAATTCGACATCGCCTGGCAGCTGAGCGGAATCCCCGAGGTACCCCCGCCTCTGGTGGCGCACACGGGTTCGATTGCCGCGGTGCTGGAACCGGGATGTCGCGCGGTGGCTGCGCTGCTCGACACCTATCACCCGTCGGCGACGGTGACCTTCGACCCCAACGTCCGGCCGTCGCTGATCGACGACGCTGACGCCGCCCGCAACCGCATCGACCGTCTGATCGAGCGCAGCGACATCGTCAAGGTCAGCGACGAAGACCTGGCCTGGTACGACAAGGAGCATTCCCCGGAGGAGATCGCGCGCACGTGGCTCGACCTCGGGCCGGCCGTCGTCGTCGTGACGCTGGGCGAGCGGGGCGCGCACGGGGTCGTCGCGGGGGGCAGCGTCGACGTCGCGGCACCGGCGGTCGACGTGGTCGACACGGTGGGTGCGGGAGATTCGTTCATGGCAGGGCTCATCGACGCGCTCTGGGACATGAACCTGCTGGGCGCCGAACGCCGGCGCGACCTGGGCCGACTCTCCGAGTCAGCGCTGGCCCGCGCCCTGGAGACCGCCGCGCTGTCGTCGGCGCTCACCGTTTCCCGCGCGGGCGCCGACCTCCCCGATCGGGCGACCCGCGACGCGGCCGCGGCCAGGTCCGGCCCGCATGCGGGTCGACCCGGCTAGCCTGGGGTGATGCGGTCCATCTGGAAGGGTTCGATCGCCTTCGGGCTGGTCAATGTCCCCGTCAAGGTCTACAGCGCCACCGAGGACCACGACATCAAGTTCCATCAGGTGCATGCCAAGGACAACGGGCGGATTCGGTACAAGCGCGTGTGCGAGGTGGACGGGGAGGTCGTCGAGTACCGCGACATCGCCAAGGCCTACGAGTCCGAGGACGGCCAGACGGTCATCATCACCGACGACGACATCGCCACCCTGCCGGAGGAACGCAGCCGCGAGATCGAGGTGCTCGAGTTCGTGCCCGCCGGCGACCTCGACCCCCTGATGTACGACCGGAGCTACTTCCTGGAACCCGACGGAAAATCGTCCAAATCGTATGTGCTGCTTGCCAAGACGTTGGCAGAGACCGACCGTGTGGCGATCGTGAACTTCGCGCTGCGCAACAAGACACGACTGGCCGCACTGAGGGTCAAGGACTTCAGCAAGCGTGACGTGATGATGATCCACACCCTGCTGTGGCCCGACGAGATCCGCGATCCCGACTTCCCGGTGCTGGACAAGGATGTCGAGATCAAGCCGGCGGAGCTCAAGATGGCCAGCCAGGTGGTCGATTCCATGACCGACGACTTCAATCCCGACCGCTACCACGACGACTACCAGGAGCAGCTGCACGAGCTGATCCAGGCCAAGCTCGAGGGCGGCGAGGCTTTCACCACCGAGGAGCAACCCACCGAGCTCGACGAATCCGAGGACGTCTCGGATCTGCTGGCCAAGCTCGAGGCGAGCGTCAAGGCGCGCAAGGAGCAAAGCTCCGGGAAAGACGAGCCCGCCAAGAAGGCGCCCGCGAAGAAGGCCGCCAAGAAGGCCCCGGCCAAACAGGCCGCGAAAAAAGCTCCGGCCAAGAAGGCTGCGAAGAAGGCCGCCGCGAAGAAGTAGAACGTGTTCCAGAAATAGCCCACGGGACGGCGGCGCGCTTGCTAGCGTCACGGCCGTGATCCTGGACAGATTCCGGCTCGACGATCAGGTGGCCGTGGTGACGGGCGCGGGCCGCGGCCTCGGCGCGGCGATGGCCGTCGCCTTCGCAGAAGCGGGCGCTGACGTGCTGATCTCCGCGCGAACGCAGTCCCAGTTGGAGGAGGTCGCCGAGCAGGTTGCCGCAACGGGCCGGCGCGCGCACGTCGTGGTCGCCGACCTCGCCCACGCCGAGGACACCGCGGCGCTGGCAGCCCAGGCGGTCGAGGCGTTCGGCAGACTAGACATCGTCGTCAACAACGTCGGCGGGACCATGCCGAACGCGCTGCTGAACACATCCACCAAGGACCTGCGCGACGCCTTCGCCTTCAACGTCGCCACCGCCCATGCGCTCACGCTCGCCGCGGCGCCGCTGATGCTCGAGCACTCCGGCGGCGGCAGCATCATCAACATCACCTCGACGATGGCGCGGGTCGCCGGACGCGGCTTCGCGGCCTATGGCACCGCGAAGGCCGCGCTGGCGCACTACACCCGCCTCTCGGCGCTCGACCTCGCTCCGCGCATTCGCGTCAACGCGATCGCGCCGGGCTCGATCCTCACCTCCGCGCTCGACATCGTGGCGAGCAACGAGGAGTTGCGCACACCGATGGAGAAGGCCACACCGATGCGCAGGCTCGGCGATCCCCTCGACATCGCCGCGGCCGCGGTCTATCTCGCCTCCCCGGCAGGCGCCTATCTCACCGGCAAGACCCTCGAGGTCGACGGTGGCATCACGTACCCGAACCTCGAACTGCCCATCCCCGATCTGTGAAGGACACCATGACGATTCGCGTCGCTGCCATCGGAACCGGAAACGTCGGCAAACACGCTCTGGCGCAACTGATCACGGACCCGAAGTTCGAGCTGACCGCGGTGTGGGTGTCCTCGGACGCCAAGGCCGGCACCGACGCGGGCGAATTGGCCGGACTCGGGGTGTCGACCGGGGTGCCGGCCACCACCGATCTCGACGCCGTGATCGCCACGGGCCCCGACTGCGCGGTCTACACCGCGATGGCCGACAACCGGTTACCCGAGGCGCTCGAGGACTACCGACGCATCCTGGCCGCCGGCATCAACGTCGTCGGCAGTAGTGCGGTGTTCCTGCAGTACCCGTGGGGAGTGTTGCCCGACGAGATGGTGAATCCGATCGAGGAGGCGGCCAAGGCGGGCAATGCCAGCGTCTTCGTGAACGGCATCGATCCGGGTTTCGCGAACGATCTGCTGCCGATGGCACTGGCCGGTACCTGTCAGAGCATCCAGCAGATCCGCTGCATGGAGATCATCAACTACGACACCTACGACAGTGCGACGGTGATGTTCGACGTCATGGGGTTCGGGGGGAGTCTCGACGAGACGCCGATGCTGCTGATGCCCGGCGTGCTCAGCTTGGCGTGGGGATCGGTGGTACGGCAATTGGCCGCGGGCCTGGGCCTCGAGCTCGACGAGGTGACCGAGACGCACAGCCGGGTGCCCGCCCCGGAAGATTTCGACATCGCCTCGGGCCACATCGCCGAAGGGACCACGGCAGCAATCCGGTTCGAGGTTCGCGGCATGAAAGACGGCGAGGTGGCGGTGGTTCTCGAACACGTCACCCGACTGCGCGACGATCTCTGTCCGGACTGGCCGCAGCCTGCGCAGCACGGCGGTTCCTACCGCATCGAGATCACCGGCGAGCCGTCCTACACGGTGGACCTGTGTCTGAGCAGCCCGAACGGCGATCACAACCACGCGGGACTGGTCGCGACGGCCGCCCGCGTGGTGAACGCCATCCCCGCGGTCATCGATGCCGCGCCGGGAATCGTGACAGCGCTCGACTTACCTCCCGTGACTGGCAAAGGTCTGTACGCTAAGCCCTGAACCTGCTGAAAGGACTCCGCATGAAGGCCCGCCTGACCACTTTCGCCGCTGTGCTCGTCGCCGGCGGAGCCTCCCTCGCGATCGCCGCTGCGCCCGCTGCGTTGGCCCAGCCGTCCTGCGTACAGACAGGTGAGGGCGGCGGCTTCCAGGGCGGCGCCAACACCGTGTGTGAGTCACCCGGCAATTCGCAGATCGACTCCCGTCCCGGCGTGTACGCCGAGCCCTGGGAGGGCGGTTTCGGCTGGGGTTACGGCCCCTACGTGCTCTGAGCCGACCGTGACGCGTCGAGTTCTGCGCTGCATGGCACTCGTGGGTGCGGGTGCCGCAATCGCCTGGGGCGGGACGGGTGTCGCGACCGCCATGCCGAAGTGCAGCGACGTCGGCAAGACGATCACCTACTGCGAGACCAACGGCAGCACACAGATCACCGCGACGCCGCCGCCCTGGAACTGGGGTGGCTGGCAGGGCGGTGGCTACTACCCCTTCGGCGCGTTCGGCTACCTGCCCTGACCCCTGTGATCCCGGGCGGCGCATTGCCACGCCGCCGAGTTTACGGCTAACCTAACTTTTCTCTTCGCATCAACGAACAGAGAAGGATCGCGGGTGAAGCCCGACGTCGCTACACCGACCCGTCCCCTGTGGTTGCTGCTCGGCCCCGCCTTCGTCGCGGCCATCGCCTACGTCGACCCCGGCAACGTCGCGGCCAACGTCAGCGCGGGAGCCCAGTTCGGCTTTCTGCTCGTCTGGGTGATCGTCGCGGCCAACCTCATGGCGTGCCTCGTCCAATACCTGTCGGCCAAACTGGGTTTGGTGACGGGCCGGTCGCTGCCCGAGGCCGTGTCGGACCGGATGGGCATCCCGACGCGGTTGGCCTACTGGATGCAGGCGGAGCTGGTGGCGATGGCAACCGATCTCGCCGAGGTCGTCGGCGGTGCCATCGCGCTGTACCTGCTGTTCGATCTGCCTCTGCTCGTCGGTGGGGTGATCACCGGCGCGGTCTCCCTGGTGCTGCTGCTGATCAAGGATCGCCGCGGCCAGACAGTCTTCGAGCGCGTCATCACCGGCCTCCTGGCGGTCATCGCCGTCGGCTTCTTCACCAGCCTGTTCGCAGCGCCTCCCCCCGCCGGTCCAGCCATCGCCGGTCTGGTGCCGCGGTTCGACGGCCCCGAGAGCATCCTGCTGGCCGCCGCCATGCTCGGCGCGACGGTCATGCCGCACGCGGTGTACCTGCATTCGGGGCTGGCGCGCGATCGGCATGGGCACCACGCACCCGGCCCCCGGCGCAAGGCACTCCTTCGCGCCACCCGCTGGGACGTCGGCGCGGCGATGCTGGTCGCCGGGGCGGTGAATCTGTCGATGCTGCTGGTGGCCGCGACCACCCTGCAGGGCGTACCGGACACCGACTCGATCGAAGGCGCGTTCGCCGCGGTGCAGGGCACGCTCGGCCACACCGTGGCGCTGCTGTTCGCGATCGGGTTGTTGGCATCGGGCCTCGCGTCGTCATCCGTCGGCGCCTACGCCGGAGCGATGATCATGGACGGTTTGCTCCGCCGGTCGGTGCCGTTGCTCACCCGGCGGTTGATCACGTTGCTGCCCGCGCTGGCGGTGCTCGCGGCAGGCGTCGACCCGAGCCGCGCTCTGGTGTTGTCGCAGGTCGTGCTGTCCTTCGGCATCCCGTTCGCGCTCATCCCGCTGGTTCGGCTGACCAGTGACAGATCGCTGATGGGCGGTGACGTCAACCGGCGCATGACCACGACCCTGGGCTGGTTGGTTGCCGGGTTGATTACTCTGCTCAACGTGGTGCTCATCTATCTGACGCTGTCCGGCTGAATGACGGCGCGACACCACTACTTCGCGTACGGGTCGAATCTGTCGGTGCGGCAGATGGCGCAGCGCTGCCCGGATGCCACCGATCCGCAACCCGCCACCCTGGCCGACCACGACTGGCTGATCAACGAACGCGGCGTCGCCACCGTCGAACCACAACCGGGCGGGGTGGTGCACGGCGTGCTGTGGCGCGTCTCCGATCACGACCTGGCGACGCTGGACAGCGCCGAGGGCGTACCCCTGCGCTACCGCCGCGACGCGCTGACGGTGCACACCGCCCACGGCCGGCGCACCGCCTGGGTCTACATCGACCATCGCGTCGAGCCGGGCCCGCCGCGCCCCGGATACCTCGAACGGATCCTCGAGGGCGCCCGACACCATGGTCTGCCGACCCGCTGGATCGACTTCCTGCAGCGATGGGACCCGACGCGGTGGCCCCGCCGCGAACACGACCCGGATTCGACTCCACCACAATCACTCTCGGAGCTGCTGAGCACGCGGGGAGTCAGCGAGCACAGTGAGCTGCGGTCGGAGTTCGGGTTCCTGGCCATCCACGGTGGTGGACTCGAGCAGATGACCGATGTGATCGCACGCCGCGCCGCCGATGCGGCGAACGCGTCCCTCTACATCGTCCACCACCCCGACCACTACCCTCACCATCTCGCGTCAGCGCTCTACGATCCGGCACACTCACCTCGGCTGGCGGATTTCCTCGACCACGTCGACGTCGCGGTGTCGCTGCACGGATACGGCCGGATGGGGCGCAGCACCGAACTACTCGCCGGCGGTCGGCACCGCGCACTCGCCCGGCACCTGGCCGACCACATCGCGATTCCCGGCTACCGCGTGATCACCGACCTCGACGCGATACCCCGCGAACTGCGCGGCCTTCATCCGGACAATCCGGTCAACCGCACCCGTAGCGGCGGCACTCAGCTGGAACTGTCCGCGCGGGTCCGCGGCAACAGCCCGCGCAGCGGCCTGCCGGGTGACGACGGTCTGGCTCCCGCCACGTCCGCCCTGGTGCAGGGATTGGTGCGGGCCGCCCGGGCCTGGCCCCCGGGCTGACGGAGAGACACCATCTGGGCGCAATCCGCAACCCGGGCTGCTCCGAATACCGGTTGTGAAGCAACACGGCGGCGCCGCGCACACCACCACGGCGCTCTACCGCACCCGGATCACCCACCTACGGCGTGCTCCGGTACATCACTATTTCGAGCACAAGAGCTACAGCTGGCTGGTCGACCTCGACGACATGCCGCAGGTGCCGGGATGGCTCCGTCCGTTCGCGACCTTCGACCCCGCCGACCATCTCTGGCCCGCGCCCGTCGACACGCTGCGCGGTCGCGTCGACGCGTTCCTTGCCGACAAGGGCATCGACCTGTGCGGCGGCCGCGTCACCGCGTTGCTGCAACCCCGGGTCCTCGGCTCGGCGTTCAACCCGTTCAGCTTCTACTGGTGCCACGGCCCGGACGGCGGGGTGCGGTACGTGATCGTCGAGGTACAGAACAGCCGCGGTGAGCGGCACGCCTACCTACTGCCGCCGTCGGGCGACTGGCCGGCAATGGTCACCAAGAAGCTGTACGTCTCGCCGTTCAACGACGTCGACGGGCACTACCTGATCAATGCGCCGCATCCGGACGAGCACCTCGACCTGCGCATCTCGTTGCATCGCGAGAACCACCCGGCGTTCGTCACGACCATGCGGGGAGACCGCAGAGCGGCCGGGATCGGACAGATCCTCGCGCTGCAGGTCATCTCGCCGCTGGCGCCGAAGATGAACTCGCTGAGCATGCGGGTGCAGGGCACCATGTTGCGCCTGCGCCGCGTTCCCGTCGTGCCGCATCCGGCGGAGGAGCGAGAGAAGGTGTATCACTCGTGATCGACGGGGACACCTGATGACCGCGACCTTGCCCCCCAGGTCGAAGCCCACGACTTCGACGGACAGCCTGCGGGCAGCCGCTAGGCTACCGCTCGTGACCGCCGAACTCGACGCTTTACTGCGCCAGGTGGCCCGCCAGGACGTGGACGCCTTTGCCGCCCTGTACGACCAGACCCGGTCCCGGGTCTTCGGCCTGGTTCTGCGCGTTCTGCGCGACCCGGGGTACAGCGAGGAGACGACGCAGGACATCTACCTGCAGGTCTGGCGCAACGCACACACATACGACCCGTCGGCGGGCTCACCGCTGGCGTGGCTGATGACGCTGGCGCACCGTCGCGCGGTGGACCGGGTGCGCTCCGAGCAGGCCGCCAGCACCCGGGAATCGCGGTATGGCGCCGCCAACGTCGAGCCGCCCGCCGATCACGTCGCCGACGAGGTGATCCTTGACGAGGAACGGCGCCAGGTCGCCGCGTGCCTCGGGGCGCTCACCGACACCCAACGAGAATGCATCCAGTTGGCGTATTACGACGGTCTTACCTATGTGCAGGTTTCCGAGCATCTTTCGACGAATCTTGCCACCATCAAGTCGCGGATGCGTGACGCCATTCGCGGTCTCCGCCGATGCCTGGGGGTGACATGACCAGCCCGGAAGAACTGCTGTCCCTTGCGACGCCCTATGCGCTGCATGCGCTCAGTGACCATGAGGTCGACGACATCGACCGTCAGCTCAGCGACGCCTCGCCCGACGTGGCCGAGGCGTTCCGCGCCGAAGTCCGCGCCGTGCGCGAGACGATGGCGGTGATCGCGGAAGCCACCGCAGTCGAGCCGCCGCCCGAACTTCGCGCACAGGTGTTGAGCCAGATCCAGCGCGACGGCGGCCGCGGTGGCGCGGTGCGCTCCCTCGGACCGAAGCGCCGACGGTGGGCGACCGTCATGCTCGCCGCGGCAGCGGTGGTGGCCGTCGGACTGGGCGCCCTCGGGGTCGGTGTGGCGATGCGGCCGAGCGCCTCCGAGTCGACCACCGACCAGATCTTCGCAGCGCCCGACGTGCGGACCGTCTCGGGTGACATCCCCGGCGGGGGCACCGCGACCCTGGTGTTCTCCCGGGAGCGGGATTCCGGCGTGCTCGTGATGAACAACGTGACACCGCCCAAGCCCGGGACGGTCTACCAGATGTGGCTCGTCGCCTCCGACGGTCCGCATTCGGCGGGGACGATGGACGCCGGTGCTGTCACGCCGTCGACGACGGCGGTGCTCCCGGATCTCGGTGCATCGAGCGCGTTGGCGTTCACGGTCGAACCGCCCGGCGGGTCGAAAGAACCCACCACGCCGGCTTTCGCTGAACTGCCGCTGGTCTAGAACTCGAGCGTCGCATCACCTGCGACGGCGAGCACGTCGCGCACATCGTGTCCGCGCCGCCATGCCCGTCGTTGCCGCATCGCTCCGTTGCCGTGCTCGAACACCGCGGCCACGCCCCGGCGCACGACGTCCTCGTCGCCGGTGCGCTCCAGCGCCGGGCGCACCCAGTCGAGCAGCTGGTGCAGCAACGTGCGCATCGGCGCGGCCGTGTTGCTGCGCAGGTCCACACCGGTTCCGTCGAGGCCGTCACGCGCGGCCTTCCAGTACGCCGCCTTCAGCGTCCAGGCATCCACTGTCGGCTGGGCCTGACCGCGCTCTTCCTCCGTGAGCGCGGTCATCACAGCCGCGCGCGACAATGTCGCCAGCAGAGCCGTCTCCCCCACCGTCGCCGGCACGTCGGCGACCCTGATCTCCACCGTCGGGAAGTTCGCCGAGGGCCGCACATCCCAATAGACCATGCCGTCGTCGCGAATCACCTCGGACTGCACCAGCATCCGTACCGCGGCGTCGTAGTCCGCGGCGGAGTCGAAGAGCGGCGGCGGCCCGGCGCTGGGCCAGCGCGCCCACAGCACGCTGCGCCAGCTCGAGTGACCGGTGTCGGCGTTGCGGTAGATCGCCGAGTTGGCCGTCAACGCCAGCATCACCGGCAGCCACGGGCGCAGCCGGTTGGACACCGCGACCGCCGCGTCGCGGTCCGGTACGGCGACGTGCACGTGGCACCCGCAGATGCCCTGCTCGTGGGCGATCATCCCGAAGCGGTCGCCGATATCGCGGTAGCGCGGGGTGTCGGTGACCGGGAAGTCGTGCGGCAACGTCGGCGGCAGACCCACCGCGAGTAACCGGGCACCGGCCTGACCAGCGGCGTCGGCGACGGTGCCGCGCAGACGCGCCAGCGCGGTGTGGAGCTCCTCCGCGGTCTGCATCACGTCGGTCGCCGTTTCGATCTGACAACTGGTGAGCTCGAGTTGGAGGTCGAGCCCCAGGTCGGCGGCGCGCTCGGCGACGTCGCGGTTGCGGGGTAACGGTGCGCCAGTGTCCGGATCGACGAGGAGGAATTCCTCTTCGACGCCGATCGTGGGGATGTCTGCCATAGGGGTGAAGAACCTGCCGAGATTTTGATCCGGCCCGTCGGATAGTTCGACGACGGGCCGGATCGGCGGGAAAAGACTGCAGCCTTAGTGCCCCTGGCGGATCCCCTTCAAACCTGTCCCTACGATCGAACCGTGGCTGCAGAGTTGCGATTTGGTATCGGCGTCATGCGTGGCACCTCACGCGGGCAGCTGCACGACTTCTCACGGCAGGCCGAGGACTCCGGCTACGACGTGGTGCACGTGCCGGACCACCTCGGCGGCCCGGCGCCGTTCCCGGTGATGACGACGATCGCGATGGCGACCTCGACGCTGCGGGTCGGCACGTTCGTGCTCAACGCGGCGTTCTACCGGCCGGCGCTGCTCGCGCGCGACGTGGCGGCGTTACGGGACGTGTCCGAGGGCCGGCTCGACCTCGGGCTGGGCACCGGTTATGTGGAAGAGGAGTTCGAGGCGGCGGGCATCCCGTTCCCGAGCGCCGGCGCACGGGTGGAGCACCTGCGCGAGACCTGCGCCTATCTGGCCGAACACACACCCGACGTGCCGATCATGATCGCCGGCAACGGCGATCGGGTGCTGCGGCTCGCGGCCCGGATGGCCGACATCGTGGGTCTCACCGGAGGCGACCGGGCACCCGGCGCCGACGAGGATCCGCTGGCGGACAGAATCGCGTTCGTGCGCGACGCAGCCGGTGAGCGCTTCGATTCGCTGGAACTGAACATCGCGATCACCGCGATGCCGCTGGACGGTTCGGGCGTACCGGATCTGACCATTCCGCGCCACTTCCTGCCCGGGCTGTCCGACGACGAGCTGCTACGCCATCCGGGGGTGCTGTCGGGGTCCGCCGCGGACATGGCCGATCGGATTCGCGGTTACCGGGATCGGTACGGCATCAGCTATGTGACGGTGCAGGACCGGCACGCCCGCGCGTTCGGCGAGGTCATCGCGCTACTGAAATAGGTTGCGTTACAGCCACAGATACAGCCCGGACAGCAGCGCCCACATGCCGATGCAGTACGCCTCGAACGCGGCGCGCAGCGGGATCGGGGCGTGCCGCAGCTCCATGAAGTCGAGTCCGACGAGGCGCACCTTGATCGCGGCGATACCCAGCACGGCGACGGCGACCATGGAGCCGGTGCCGTGGTCGGCGCCGAGCGCCCAGGACAGCAGTGTGGCCGCGACGAGGACGAGCCAGCTCAGCCCGGCGCGGTTCTTGAGCAGCCCGAGGATCGTCACGTCAGCTCACCAGGTAGAGCAGCGCGAAGAGGAAGATCCAGAGCAGGTCCACCAGATGCCAGAAGCATGCCGCACCCTCGACCAGCGCGGTGCGGGTGAGGCTGAGTTCGGTGCGCCGCGTCTGGGTCGCCAGGAACGTCAGGGCACCAACGCCGAGGCAGACGTGGAACAGGTGCAGGCCGGTGAGGATGACGTAGTAGAGATAGAAGTGGTTGGCGCCCGGGCCGTGTCCCGCTTCTGCGAGCGCCACGTATTCGGTGATCTTGAGACCGATGAAGACCAGGCCGCAGAGGATCGCGGCCCCCGCTGCGCGGGTGGCGATGGTGCGCTGCGCGGCTCGCATGGCGTTCAGCGCGAGCACTACGCACAGCGAACTGGTCAGCAGTACCAGCGTGTTGGCCACGCCGACGCCGATGTGCAGGGTGGTCCGTGCCTGATCGAAAAGCTCTGGGGCTGTTGCGCGTTCGAAGAGGAAGGTGACGAAGAACGCACCGAAGACGGCCATGTCGCCGAACAGGAAGACCCAGGTGCCACTTTCGGCGGGGACCCGGCGAGCAGTGGTCGTCACCCGGAAAGCGCCCGCTGAACGGTGATCGATTTCAGGATCACCGCTGTCGTGGCGAACAGCCAGACGACGAGCACCAATCCGGGGATGTAGAACGCGAACACCCCGTTCCAGGCGAGCGGTCCGTCGTTGAAGACGACCACGACACACCCGGGCAGAGACAGCGTGGCCACCCACAGGTTGAGGTAGCCGTACCACCGCGGGAACGTCGGAGTGTCGGCCTGATCGGTGAACGCGGCGATGGCCAGCGTGACGTTCTGCACGATGATGGTCCCGACGATGCCGATGAACCACAGCCAGAAGACATCGTTGAGCGCCTGGGTGAGTTCGGCGGACCGGTCCTCAGGCCGGAAGGCGGCGACGCCGAGGAAGAACTGCGGAAAGATCAGCGCCGGGACGAACACGGTGGCGGCCATCAGCTGCGTCATCGACAGCATGCCCCAGCCACCCTCGGCGCGTTTGATGCGCAACACGATGACGGCGAGGAACGGCAGCGCGAGCGCGGCGCTGAGAAGCGCCCCGGAGACACCGAAGCGGATCCACAGTTTGTGGTCGACGAAGAAGGCGGCGATCTCGTCTGCCGATGCGGCCGGCGACAGGGGCGGAAAGAGTTGCGCGACGCCGGAGAAGCTGGCGCCGTAGAGAAGGATCATGATGCTGCCGGACCAGGCACCGATGCGTTGCAGTGTCAGCTCCACGACCGGGACGCTACCGGCGGAGGTCACGAGTTTTGTCACTTTTGCCATATGTGACGGGCTGGGGTTCAGCAGCCGCTGACCGGTAAGCTCCCAGCGTCGCCCCCGTAGCTCAGGGGATAGAGCACGGCTCTCCTAAAGCCGGTGTCGCAGGTTCGAATCCTGCCGGGGGCACTTTTTTGCGGTTCGCCGAATGTTCGGTTTATGACGCGTCTTGCGAGTGCGGGCGTCACATTCCGTGCGTTCGGCGCCTCGTCCGGCCTCAGGCGCCCCGGGTGTCGATCACGCGCTGCGCGATATCGGTCAGCTTGACGTTGCTGTCCTGGGAGAGCCGCCGCAGCATGTCGAACGCCGCCACGTCGTCGACGTTGTAGCGCTCCATGATGATGCCCTTGGCCTGCCCGATGCGATCCCGCGTGGACAGCGCCGATTGCAACTGCTCGTGATGCCGGCTGGCGAGGATCGCCGCGGCCGCATGGGCGGCCAGAACCGCGCCGATGTTCTCGTCGGCTGCATCGAACGCGTTCGGCGCGACAGCGAACAAGTTCAGCGCACCCGCCGTTTGCGAGCTGGTGTACAGCTTGAACGACAGGCCGCTGCGCACGCCCAGCTCGGCGGCCGCGGCCGAGTAGCGCGGCCAGCGGGGCTCGGCGGCGAAGTCGTCGGAGCGCACGATCGTCTCCTCGAGGGCAGCCTCCAGACACGGGCCCTCGCTGTACTTCATCTGAAGCCGGTCCAGCTCGTGCGGCAACTCGGACGTGCCGGCGACGGACTCGAAACGGCCCGCTTTGCCGACGAACAGGATGCCGGCCGCGTCGGTGCTGGGAATCAGCTCCAGCACCTCTCGGGTGACATCGGACAGCACGTCTTCAACACTGCGTGGCGAGGCGACCGCTCGAGCGAGCTCGGCCATCCGCTGTGCCAGATCGCGGTTGGTCGAACCGGTCATGACCTCGTGAACTCCTTCATCGAAGGGAACCGTACACCGAGCCGGGTTTGCGGCGCTCGCGTGCGGGCAATGCAGGGCCGCGGACAGAAGCGTCGGTCGACCGAGGCTGCTGTCAGGTCTCGTCGGTTCAGACACCAGCCGGCGAGACCGCCTCGGGGTCTGTCACTCTGTTAGGTGAAGTAGTAGCGTCACGCGGATGAGCACCGTGGACGTCTGGATTCTGGGCGGCTATCAAAGCGACTTCGCTCGCAACCTCGACCGGGAGGGGGCGGATTTCGCCGCGCTCACCGCGGAGGTCGTCGACGAGACGCTGTCCGCCGCCCGGGTGGACGCCGCCGACATCGGCGTCGTGCACGTGGCCAATGCGTTCGGTGAGCTGTTCGCCCGCCAAGGTCACCTCGGCGCGATGCCGGCCACCGTCTGCGACGGCCTGTGGGACACCCCCGCCACCCGCCACGAGGCCGCTTGCGCATCCGGAAGCGTCGCCACGCTCGCCGCCATCGCCGACCTGCGCTCCGGCGCCTACGACAGCGCGTTGGTGATCGGCGTCGAGCTCGAGAAGACCGTGCCCGGCGACACCGCAACGGCCATCCTGGGCACCGCCGCGTGGACCGGCCACGAGGGCGCTGACGCAAAATACATTTGGCCGCACATGTTCGACACCGTCGCCGCCGAATACGACCGTCGCTACGGGCTCGACGACGCGCATCTGCGCGCCATCGCCGCGCGCAATCTCGCCAACGCGCGCCGAAACCCCAACGCCCAGACCCGGACCTGGGCCGTGCCAGACCCACTCACCGACGACGACATGAGCAACCCGAGGGTCGAGGGCAGGCTGCGCCGCTTCGATTGCAGCCAGATCACCGACGGCGGCGCGGGCATCGTCGTGGTCACCGACAGCTGGCTGCGCGCGCATCCCTCGGCCCGCCCGCTGGCCCGCATCGACGGCTGGGGCCACCGCACCGTCGGTCTCGGCCTGGAGCAGAAACTGCAGCAATCCGCGCAGTCGGCGTACGTACTGCCCCATGTGCGGACGGCAGTGCACGACGCCTTCCACCGCGCGCAGGTCACTCTCGACGACATCGACGGCTTCGAGGTCCACGACTGCTTCACGCCCAGTGAGTATCTCGCCATCGACCACATCGGATTGACCGAGCCCGGACAGTCGTGGCAGGCCATCGAGAGCGGGGACATCGACCCCGGCGGCCGGTGCCCAATCAATCCCAGCGGAGGGCTCATCGGCGGCGGCCACCCCGTCGGTGCGTCCGGTGTCAGGATGCTGCTCGACGCGGCCCGCCAGGTGAGTGGCACCGCCGACGGCGTCCAAGTGGACGGCGCAACCACCTTCGGCACCCTCAACTTCGGCGGCAGTACCGCCACCACCGTCACCTTCGTCGTCGGGAGACCCTCATGAGCCTGCGCACCCACCCCGAGGTGGTCGCCTCCTTCCTGTCCACGCTGCCGCCGGACGACGACCACCCGTACCGCACCGGCCCGTGGCGGCCGCAGACCACCGAGTGGGACAGCGACGACCTCGACGTCGTCGCCGGCGCCGTCCCCGACGATCTGGACGGTGTGTATCTACGCAACACCGAGAACCCGCTGCACCCCGCGCTGAAGAACTACCATCCCTTCGACGGTGACGGCATGCTGCACATCGTCGGCTTCCGGGACGGAAAAGCGTTCTACCGCAATCGTTTCGTGCGCACCGACGGATTCCTCGCCGAGAACGAGGCCGGTGGCCCGCTGTGGCCGGGAATCGCCGAGCCGATCGAACTGTCTCGCCGCGATCACGGCTGGGGCGCACGGACATTGATGAAGGACGCGTCGTCGACGGACGTGATCGTGCATCGCGGAGTGGCGTTGACCAGCCATTACCAGTGCGGCGACCTCTACCGCATCGATCCGTGCACCGGCGACGCGTTGGGCAAGGAAGACTGGAACGGCGGCTTCCCCCATGACTGGGGGGTGTCCGCGCACCCGAAAGTGGACGGCGGTGAACTGCTGTATTTCAGCTACAGCAAGCAGGCGCCATATCTGCGCTACGGCGTGGTCAGCGACGCCGGCGACGTGGTGCACACCGTCGACGTGGAACTCCCCGGCCCACGACTGCCTCACGACATGGCGTTCACCGAGAACTACGTGATACTCAACGATTTTCCGCTGTTCTGGGATGCCGCGCTGCTCGAGCACAACATCCACCTGCCACGCTTCCACCGCGACACCCCGTCGCGGTTCGCTGTGATCCCCCGTCGCGGGGACGCCTCGCAGATCCGCTGGTTCGACGCAGACCCCACCTACGTCCTGCACTTCCCCAACGCTTACGAAGACGGCGACGAGATCGTGCTCGACGGCTTCTTCCAAGGCGATCCCGAACCTGCCGACAACGGGATGGGCAACAAGTGGCAGCGCGCTTTCCGGTTCCTCGCCCTCGACCGGATGCAGGCCAGGCTGCATCGCTGGCGATTCAACCTCGTGACGGGCGAGGTCCGTGAGGAGCAATTGACCGACAGCATCAGCGAATTCGGCATGATCAACCCCGACCGCGCCGGACGTGCACACCGCTACACCTACGCGGCGACGGGCAAGCCCTCCTGGTTCCTCTTCGACGGGCTGCTCAAACACGATCTGCACACCGGCCGCGAGGAGCGCTACGCATTCGACGACGGCGTCTACGGCAGCGAGACCGCGATGGCGCCGCGGCCGGGCGGTACCGCCGAAGACGACGGATACCTCGTCACGTTGACCACCGACATGAACGCCGACGCGTCGTACTGTCTGGTGTTCGACGCCGCCCGGATCGCCGACGGCCCGGTGTGCACACTCGAACTGCCCGAACGGATCTCGAGTGGCACCCACTCCACCTGGGCAGCCGGGTCGGAGTTGCCCCACTGGCGCGACAGCGATTCGGCGGCCGCCGCGATCGGATTGTGACCGACACCCCGAACGCCGTCGCACGGATGCTGGGCGTTCTCGGCGACGAGTGGAATCTGCTGATCATCCAGCAGACGCTGCTCGGGGCCACCCGCTATGGCCATTT
Source organism: Mycobacterium sp. PSTR-4-N (assembly GCF_022348085.1). Taxonomy (GTDB): domain Bacteria; phylum Actinomycetota; class Actinomycetes; order Mycobacteriales; family Mycobacteriaceae; genus Mycobacterium. The sequence continues at coordinate 103,658 of NZ_JAKRFN010000002.1, forward strand.
CGTCGATGCGCTCCCCGTGTCGCACGCCGTGTTGTCCGGCCGGCTGCGCACCTTGGTCACCGAAGACCTGCTGGGCCGCCGCGAATACCAGACACATCCGACCCGTGTCGACTACACGGCCACGCCGAAGAGCCGCTCGCTGTGGCCGATGCTCACCTCGATCTGGGAGTGGGAGCGCACCTGGGTGCCCGACCATCCGCGCCCGCTGCCCGCCATGCGCCACACCACCTGCGGGACGCTGTTCACGCCGAGGTTGACCTGCCGATCGTGTGAGGCAGCCGTCGCGTCGGAGAAAGAGCTTGTGGCGCAGTGGGGTCCGAGTGGCAGCTGGGCGCGCTCGATCCCGTCGACGACGAACCGCCGCCGCTCGGCGGGGCGGCGCGCCGCAGTGCTGTTCCCGCAGACGATGACCGTCATCGGCGACCGGTGGGGATTCGCGCTGCTGGTGGCCGCGTTCGTCGGAATCGGCAGGTTCACCGACTTCCAGACCGAGCTCGGGGCGCCGCCGGCCACGATCTCCGGGCGGTTGGCCGTCTTCACCGCCGAAGGGATTCTGCACACGGTCGCCGGTCACTATGTGCTGACCGACAAGGGACGAGCGCTGCTTCCCGTCCTCGTCTGCGCGCTGGCGTGGGCACAGCGCTGGTACCCCGATCCCGACGGACCGGCCGTTCGCATCACCCACGTGTCGTGCGAGCACCGATTCCACCCGCGGCTCACCTGCGATCAATGCCTCGAGCCGCTGCGCGGGGCGCAGATAATGACGTCATGACCACGCTCGCGGACCGGACGACGACCGCACTTCTCGTCATCGACGTCCAGAACGACGTCGTCGGCGGCGCTTTCCGGCGAGACACCGCGGTGGCCAACATCGCTCGGCTGGTCGAGCGCGCGCGCCGCGAGGGGACGGCAGTCGTGTGGGTCCGGCACCACGACGATCAATTGCCCCACGGCAGCGCCGGCTGGCAGATCGTGGCGGAGCTCTCCCCCGCCGACGGCGAACCGATCGTCGACAAGACCTACGGCGACGCGTTCGAAGCGACATCTCTGGAACGCACACTGGCCGACCTCGGCGTGGGCCGACTCGTCGTGACCGGGGCGGAAACCGATGCGTGCGTGCGCAGTACGCTGCACGGCGCCTTCGTCCGGGGTTACGACGTCGTCCTCGTCGCCGACGCCCACACCGCAGGCGACAAGACGTCGTGGGGCGCTCCGCCGGTGCCCGCCGTCATCGATCACACGAACCTCTACTGGTCACATCAGGCCGCGCCTGGACGCGTCGCCGAGGTCATCCCCACCGACGCGATCGCGTTCGCCGACAGCTGACGGGACCCGCGAAAAGTTCTTGGCACTCTCCTGCGTCGAGTGCTAATCTCGCTGGTGCACAGTGATTTGGTCGCCCGCCAGGGTGGCGGGCTTCGGACGATGTAGGAGGTGGATTGCTGTGCTTCGCTTCGATCCGTTCAGTGACCTCGACGCTCTGACCCGGGGCCTGATGACCACCCAGACCGGTTCGAACCGGGTCCCACGTTTCATGCCCATGGACCTCTGCAAGATCGACGACCACTACGTGCTGACCGCCGATCTGCCGGGTGTCGATCCGGGCTCGGTCGACGTGAACGTCGACAACGGCACGCTCACCATCTCTGCCCACCGCACCGCCCGTTCCGACGAGTCGGCGCAGTGGCTGGCCAACGAGCGATTCTTCGGTGGCTATCGCCGGCAGCTCGCCCTCGGCGACGGGATCGACACGAGTTCGATCTCGGCGACCTATGAGAACGGCGTGCTGACGGTGACGATTCCTGTCGCCGAGAAGGCCAAGCCGCGCAAGGTGGAGATCCAGCACGCCGGCACGCAGGCGTCCATTTCTCCCACCACCGTCGACGCCGACCAGTAACAACCGACAACCGCTGCGGTCCAACCGGTTTCGCCCGGTTGGACCGCAGTCTCACATCAACCTCGCGGCAACGTCAGAACGAACCGCGCCCCCGGCCGATGGGCCACGTTCACCAGATCGCCGCCGTGCGCACGCGCGAGTGCTCGGGCGATCGCCAGGCCCAGCCCGGCGCCGCCGCGGTCACGGTCGCGCGCCTCGTCGAGCCGGACCAACCGCTCGAAGATCCGTTCCCGTTGATCGTCGGGAACGCCGGGTCCGGTGTCGGTGATGGTGAGCACGGCGCGATCACCCACCGCCCGGACATCGATGTCGATTGCCCCGCCCGCCGGAGTGTGCCGGCGGGCGTTGTCGACGACATTGGCGAGAATCTGCGCGATGCGCATGGGATCAACGACGACGGCCAGTGTCTCGTCACCACGTCGCCGAATCTGCAAACCGGGGGCGAGCACGGCGCTGCGGTCGCGCTCGGCGTCGGCCAGTGCCACCAGGTCGCACGGCTGCAGGTCGAGCGGTGACCCGGCGTCGATGCGGCTGAGGTCGAGCATGTCGGAGACCAGCCTCCCCGCCCGGCGGGCCTCGCTGAGCACCAGTTCGGCCCGGTGCCGCTGGCGTGCGGACTCAGGGTCGTCGTGCTGGATGGCAGACGACACGAGTTGATCTGCGGCGGCGTGGATTCCGGCGATCGGGGTGCGCAGTTCGTGGGCGGCATCGGCCAGGAATCGGCGGGTCGCGGCTTCCGCCTGCGCCGCGGCCTGCGCAGATTGATACGCGCGGTTCTCCGAATACTGCAACGCATCCACCATGATGTCGAAAGCTGCTGCGGCCCGGCCCAGTTCGGTTCCCGGGCGGTCCGGGCGCACCCGCCTGGCGCGGTCGCCAGAGGCGATCGACTCGGCGACCTGGGTCAGGCGGGTCAGCGGCAGCATCGTGGCGCGAGCGATCAGCGTCACGCCCAGCGCGGTGACCAGCAGCACGGCGATGCCCGCGACCACCATGAGGATGCGCAGTTGCCGTAGCAGCGCAGAGGTCGCGGTCGTGTCGGCGACCAGGATGAGCCGGCTGCCGTCCGGTAACCGATGGTCGATCACCGTCGCCGTCGCATCCGGCGGCGGGGGTGGCCGGCGCCCGTCGGGCGGCCCGGGTCCGCGATCACGCCCCGGCGGGCCGGGCGGGGGCGGCGGCGCGACGTCCTCGCCGATCGTGGTGTCCGGGTCGATCCCCGGATCGCCGTACCGCTCGCCGTCGACGGTGAAGACCGCGGCCCGCACACCGCCTCCGTCGACATCGGCGGCCCACTGGGACGGCGGAACCCCGGCGCGGGCCAACGCATCGACACGGGTGACACCGGCCTGCAGACGACTGTTGAGGTCCCGGCGGGCCTGAGCGCCGATCAGCACGTCGATGACCACGCCGAGGACGAGGAGCAGCGCTGCGAGAAAAACCAGGACGGCGATCACCACGCGCCGTTGCAGCGACGGCGTGGCGGTCATCGTGCCTGCAACCGGTAGCCGATGCCGCGCACCGTCTGCAGAATCCGCGGGCCGTGGGCCTCCATCTTGCGCCGCAGGCTGCTGATGTGGACGTGCACCAGGTTGTCGTCGTAGGAGGCGTACCCCCAGACCGCGTTGAGGATCTGGTGGGCGCTGACGATGCGGCCACGTTGATCGAGCAGGAAGTCCAGCAGCCGGAACTCGGTGGCGGTCAGATCGAGCGGGACGCCCGCGCGCGACGCGACGCCGGCGCCGCGGTCGACGACGAGGTCACCGGTCTGCACAGTGGCGGGCAGGCGCCCTCGGCGGCGCAGGACGGCACCGACCCGCGATATGAGTTCCGGCACCTCGAACGGCTTGACGACGTAGTCGTCGGCGCCGCCATCGAGACCGCGCAGCCGATCGGTGAGGCCGTCGCGCGCGGTCAGCATGATCAGGCCGACGTCGCCCCACTGGCGGATGACATCGGAGAGCGCGAAGCCGTCCCGCCCGGGCAGCATGATGTCCACGATCACCAGATCCGGTCGGTAGCCGTCGAGTGCACGCTCCAGGTCATGGCCGTCGACACGGCCATCAGCGGCGTATCCGGCATGCACGAGGGCTTCGACGACCATCTCGCGGATGGCTGATGAGTCTTCGACGACGAGCACGCGCGCCGCGGCACGGTCGGTGTCTGACGGGGCGCCCATGGATTCATTCTGGCCGGTGCTCGCTGAAGCGGGTCTGAAGAATCGCGCCATCGCCGCCGCTCTTCAGGTTGGCTTCATGACCAGGCCCTAGCGTCGCGCTCAGCTCGAGTTCCACGACGAAGGAGGACCCATGGCCGACGATGAACGCCCGCAGGAGGATCGGACGGACGAGCACATCGATGACACCCCGGCGACCGACCGCATTCCCGAATCCGCGCCGCACTACGCAGCTCCGGTCGCGGCCGCCGAGCCGAAGGCGCGGTGGGCGTCGGTGCGCGAACCCGCGCGCCGGCATCCCGTCGGTGTGGCCGTCGGCGCCGCCGCGGCCGGACTGGTGATCGGATTCCTGGGCGGCACACTCGCCGACGCCCATCCGACGATGTCCCTGTCGGTCGGCACCGCGTCGGTCGCGCAGCCTGCGCCGCCAGGTCCGGGATTCTGGGGCCCTGGTGGACCCGCCGGGCCGGGTGACCCGGGAGGACCGGGAGGACCGGGCTGGGGTCCTGGCGGACCGGGTGGACCACATGGTCACGACCACGGGCCGGGCGGGCCTGACCGAGGACCCGCAGGTCCGGGGGGACCGGGTGGGCCCGGTGGGCCGGGTGGGCCCGGCGGGCCGGGGCGCGACGGTGGGCCCGGTGGGCCTGGTGGGCCGGGGCGCGACGCTCCTCCGCCACCGCCTCCCGGGGGCCCCGACGCCCCCGGCGATCCGCGCGGTCCCGGCCGGGACGGCACCCCGCCTCCCCCTCCGGGTGGACCCGCCAGACAGGGACCGAGCTCCGCCGGCCAGGCGCCCGCTCCGAGCACGCCACCGCTACCCGCCGAACGGGGCGCGGCGCCCCAGGCGTGACCCGCGTCAGCCGTTGCGGTCCAACCGGAATCGCAGGTTGGACCGCACGGCCGGCCATTCGATGTCGAGAATCGAGTACACCACCGTGTCGCGCCGCGACCCGTCTGGCATCACCTGGTGGCTGCGCAGGATGCCGTCGAGTTTGGCGCCCAACCTCTCGATCGCGGCGCGGCTGTCCCGGTTGAAATGATGTGTACGCAATTCGACTGCGAGACAGCCCAACTGATCGAATGCGTGGCCGAGCATCAACAGCTTGGTCTCGGTGTTGACCGCGGTGCGCCGGGCTGAGGCGACGTACCAGGTGTGGCCGATCTCAAGGCGGCGATTCGGCCCGTCGACATTCAGGTAGCTCGATGATCCGACGATCGCACCCGAGCGGTCTCGCACCACGAACGTGAGCCCTGTCTGCGGATTCTGAACTGCCAGCCGGCCGGTCACCCACTGCGCCGCAGCCCCGGCCCTCGGCGCGGCGGTGAACCACAACGCGCCGAGCTCGCCGTCGGCGGCCAAAGCCTCGATCTCCGCGAGATGGTCGTCGCGCAGTGGTTCCAGGGACACCGCGCGCTCGCCGGTCAGCTGAACCGGCTCGACGAACCCGCTCATTCCCTGGCGCCGACGATCGCGGGCGAGCGCTTCCACGCCGCGAGCATGGTCCAGATCGAGAGCAACACCGCCGCGGCTGCCACCCCGCCGACGACGTAGAGACCGTAGGCGGCCGACACCGGCGGATACACGTAGAGCCGGTAGAACCACACCGCCAACACCACGATGATCACCGAAATAGCAAGCGCCGCAGTCGAAGCCATCCGTCCCGACACGCCACGGGCAGCCATGGCACCAGCCACCGCCAGCGTCGCCGCCAACAGCACGATCAGCTGTCCGACACCGAAACCGGGCGGCGGCACCGGCATCGCACCGGCGACGCCCCCGATCCCGTTGGCCCGTCCCCCACCTCCTGCCGACGAGCGCAACCACGGCAACCAGGCGCTCACCGCCACCACCAGCGCGCACACTGCCACCAGCCAGCCGGGACGGGCGCGAGACATGGGCAAAGACTACTAGGGTGAGCCGATGAGCGATCTCCCCGAATGGGCGCGTCGGCTGAACCTCTCTCCGCACCCAGAGGGCGGCTGGTTCACCGAGACGTGGCGCAGCGAGCTCACGGTGCCGGAGTCGGCACTGCCACCGGACTACACGGGAAGCCGCAACGCGGGCACCGCGATCCTGTTCCTGCTGATGCCCGGCCAACAGTCCGCGTGGCACACCGTGCGCAGCGCGGAACTGTGGCTCTACCACTTCGGCGGTCCACTGCTGCTCGACGTCGGTGCCGAACAGGACGGCGCCACCACCCATGTGCTCGGCACCGACATCCTCGCCGGTGAGCACCCGCAGTTCGTCGTGCCGCCCGGACATTGGCAGCGCGCGCGCCCTCAGAGCGACGACCCCTGTCTGGTCAGCTGCGTCGTCGTGCCCGGATTCGACTTCGCCGACTTCGCACTCGGGGCGCCTACCGACTGAGCAGATCGACTGCGGCGCAGACCAGCGCCGCGTTGCCGTCGGCCGCCGATCCGTCGGGCAGCCGCAGCGTGTCCTCCATCCCGATGCGGGCCTGCAGTCCGCGCGCCCCGGCGTGCTGCAGCAGCGGCCAACAACTCTCGTCGAGCCCGTGCAGAAGCACCGGCGCAGGGGAATCCGCCGCGGCAACCCGCGCCAGCACCTCGTCGGCCGTAGCGATGTCCCCGTCGGCGCCCATCTCGACCATCACCCGCAGGCAGTGGGCGGCCACCTCGGAGTTCGCCCACGCCTGCGCCGCGTCGGCGTGGAAGATTCCCGCCTCCACGCCGATACCGCGGGACAGAAGTAGCTCTGCCAATTCCGGCGAACCCGGTTCGTGCCAGTTCACCGATGCGAAATCGGGCAGCACCGACCAACTTTCGATCGCCTCCCGGCGCTGCTGGGCGTCCGGCAGCGCCCAGAAACCGGTCGTCACACCCAGCGGCAATCCGGGGGCGGCCTCGCGGACCGCGGTCACGGCCGAGGCCACATCATCGGCAAGGAGCGAGTCTGCTCCCCGGGCGTCCTTGGGGTGAAGGTGCACGGCCCGCGCCCCCGCGGCGTGGGCAGCCACCGCTTCGGCCGCCAGCTCCTGCGGCGTCACGGGGAGTCCCGGATGCTGATCAGGGGTTCGCGCGCCGTTGATGCAGGCCTTCAGGTAGAACGTGTGCTCGGCCATACCGACCATCTTGACGCTCCGGCCGTCGTTTGGCAGTTTTCCCCTTGGCTTTGCGCACGCCGCCTGTCGATGAGTGGCGGGGAAAGGTATGGTCAGCGGAGCCAGTTCGTGGCCGGGCGGGTCAGCAGCGTACCCGCGCCGTGGGCCGCAGGTGAATCTCGATCTCAGATGAGGATGGACGAATGTCGAACACCGAAACCGATCAGCCGCAGGGCACGGCCCAGTCGAAGTGGCTGTCGAAGTCTGCGTCGGACACCCGCGGCTCGGACAAGCAAGAGGTGCAGTTCCACTACGACATCTCCAACGAGTTCTTCAAGCTCTGGCAGGACCCGAACCAGGTCTACAGCTGCGCGTACTTCGAGAAGGACGATTACACCCTCGAGCAGGCCCAGATGGCCAAGATCGACCTGTCGCTGGGCAAGCTGGGACTGAAGCCCGGCATGACGCTGCTGGACATCGGCTGCGGCTGGGGCGCGACGATCATGCGGGCCGTCGAGAAGTACGACGTCAACGTCATCGGGCTGACGCTGTCGGAGAACCAGAAGGAACACATCGAGAACCACTGGTTCGCCAACTCGACCAGCAAGCGCAGCATGGAGGTGCGGCTGCAGCCCTGGGAGGAGTTCGAGGGCCAGGTCGACCGCATCGTCTCAATCGGCGCCTTCGAGCACTTCGGCTTCAACAAGTACGACGACTACTTCAAGAAGACCTACAGCTGGATGCCCGACGACGGCGTCATGATGCTGCACACGATCATCATTCCCGAGGATGAGGAGATCAAGGCCAAGGGACTGCCCCTGACCATGTCCAACGTGCGGTTCATCAAGTTCATCATGGACTACATCTACCCGGGCGGTCGTTTGCCGCTGGCGTCGATGGTGCGCGATCACGCGGTCAAGGCCGGCTACACGATCACCCGCGAGCAGCACCTGCAGCCGCACTACGTGAAGACCCTCGACACGTGGGCGTCTAACTTGGAGAACAAGAAGGACGAGGCCATCGAGATCACCTCCGAGGAGATCTACGAGCGATTCCTCAAGTATTTGCAGGGCTGCGCCAACCTGTTCCGCGACGGTTACACCGACGTCGCGCAGTTCACCTGCGAAAAGCAGGCATTGACGTCTGTGTAGTAATTTGAACGTTCGCCATCGGTGCGGATGAATTGGAGGTCGGTCGGGGAATGGGTAAGGGCGCTGCAGGGCAGTCCACGACGAAAAAGGACATGACGCCCCACTTCGAAGAAGTGCAGGCGCACTACGATCTCTCCGACGAGTTCTTCGGTCTCTTCCAGGATCCGTCGCGAACGTACAGCTGTGCCTACTACGAGCGCGACGACATGACGCTCGAAGAGGCCCAGATGGCCAAGATCGATCTCGCGCTGGGCAAGCTGAACCTCGAGCCGGGTATGACGCTGCTCGACATCGGCTGCGGCTGGGGCTCGGTACTCCAGCGGGCCGTGGAGAAGCACGACGTCAACGTCGTCGGCCTCACTCTGAGCCGCAACCAGTGTAAGTTCGCGCAGGAACTGCTCGACGGGCTCGACACCGACCGCTCCCGGCGGATTCTGTTGCGCGGCTGGGAGCAGTTCGACGAACCCGTCGACCGGATCATCAGCATCGAGGCGATCGAGGCGTTCCCTCAGGAACGCTACGAGCCGTTCTTCAAGATGTGCAGCAGCGTGCTGCCCGACGGCGGGCGCATGCTGTTGCAGGCGATCCTCGGCCATCCGCTGAAGAAGTGGCCGGAGATGGGCATCCCGATCACGATGACCGATTTGAAGTTCATGCGGTTCATCGCCAAGGAGATCTTCCCGGGCGGATCGGTGCCCGGCGAGGAGAACATCGTCGAGTTGTCCACCCAGGCCGGCTTCACCGTCGAGCAGACGCAATTCCTGAACGCCGATTATGTGCGGACGCTCGACACGTGGGCCGAAGCCCTCGAGGCCCATCACGACGAGGCCGTGGCCGCGACGTCCGAAGAGGTCTACCAGCGGTACATGAAGTACCTCGTCGGCTGCAGCGATTTCTTCAACCGCGGCATCAGCGAGCTCGGGCAGTTCACGCTCGTCAAAGCCTGACCGCGTCACCCTTCGGTCACGTCTGATCACGTGCCGGCCGGGTACCCGCAGCCCATGAGCGAACTGAACAAGGGCGACAAGGTCACCTGGCAGAGCCACGGCAACACCGTGAAGGGCACCGTGGAGGAGAAGATCACCTCCGATACCGAGGCGGCGGGTCGCACGGTGCGGGCATCCTCTGACGACCCGCAGTACCGCGTGGTCAGCGACAAGAGCGGCAATGACGCCGTGCACAAGCCCGAGTCGCTGAACAAGAAGTCGTGAGCGGCTCGAGCGAGAGCGACTCCGACACCTACGACGAGTTCTCCGATGCGGTCAACATGACAGCCTCGGAGATCGAGAAGTGGCTGGACACCGACGAATCGCAGGAAGTCGGGCAGAAGTCGTCGTCAGGCGGAGAGTCGACGGGGCACGAGAGTGGACGGCGCATCGTCGAGATCCTGCACACCAAGAAGGCCGAGCTGACCGACGACGACTACGCGCACATGCGCAAGGTGGTGGGCTACGTCAAGCGCCACCGTGCGCAGGGCCCGGACTCCGACGTCGAGCACAGCCGGTGGCGGTACTCGCTGATGAACTGGGGCCACGATCCGCTGAAGAAGTCCTGACAGCCCCGGCGAGCAGACGCGAAGTCGAGCCATCCAGGCCCTGAATACTCGAGTTCGCGTCTGCTCGCCGTCATGAGGTGACCCCGAGGACCCGCAGGGCGTTCTGCTTGTAGATCAACGGCAGCGCCGCCGGGTCGATGTCGAGTGTCTCGAAGTCGCGCCGCCACCGCTCGAGTCGCAGATACGGGTAGTCGGTCCCGAACAGCGCCTTGGTGCGCAGCTGCCGACTCAGCGCGTGCACCAGCTGCGGCGGGAAGTACTTGGGGCTCCAGCCCGACAGGTCGACATAGACGTTCGGCTTGTGCGTGGCGATCGCGATCTGCGCGTCGACCCACGGCACCGCCGGGTGAGCCATCACGATGGTCAGGTCCGGGAAGTCAGCTGCGACGTCGTCGAGCAGCATCGGATCGCTGTAGCGCAGCTTGATGCCGTATCCGCCGGGCAGTCCCGATCCCATCCCCGTCTGCCCGGTGTGGAACAGCGCGGGTACCCCGGCCTCGGCGATGGCGTGATAGATCGGGTAGTGGGCTCGGTTGTTGGGCTCGAACGCTTGCATGCTGGGGTGGAACTTGAAGCCTTTGACCCCGAAGTCGCGCACCAGTTCGTGGACGCGGTGCACGGCGTGGCGGCCCTGGTGGGGATCGACGCTGCCGAACGGGATCAATACGTCGTTGTTGCGCTCCGCACCCAGCACCAGATCTTCGATGGAGTTCGGTGTGTGTCGCATTCCGTGCCGGGCGTCGATCGTGAACACGACAGCGGCGGTGTTGTGCCGGCGGTACTGGTCGGCGATGGTGTCGACGCCGGCCACGATCCCCTGCGGCATCTTGAAATACTTCGCCGTCGCCTCTATCAGGACATCGTCGTATGCACGGTGACCGTGTCCGTCGATCTCGACGTGGGTATGGATGTCGATCGCCTCGATGCGATCGAAATCGATGCCATAGGTGTACATTTCGCAACTCACCCCGCTACGCCGAGATCACCGCCTTGATCTCGAGGTACTCGTCGAAGCCGAACCGACCCCATTCGCGGCCGTTGCCGCTGCGCTTGTAACCGCCGAACGGCGCCGCGATGTCGAAGGCGTGGTTGATGGCCACCGCACCCGCGCGGATGCGCTTCGCCACAGCGCGCGCCTGATCGGAGTCGGCACCGGAAACATAGCCCGCCAACCCGTAATCGGTGTCGTTGGCGATCGCGACCGCGTGGTCGAGATCGTCGTAGCCCAGGATGCACAGCACAGGCCCGAAGATCTCCTCCCGCGCGATGGTCATGTCGTTGGTGACATCGGCGAACACCGTCGGTTTGACGTAGTAGCCGGTGTCCAGTCCCTCGGGCCGCCCGGGTCCACCGGCGACCAGCGTCGCCCCCTCGTCGATACCCCGGCTGATCAGGCCCTGGATCTTCTCATACTGGGCCTTCGACGCCACCGGGCCGATGGCTCTCGTGTCCGCCGGGTCGCCGACGCGAACGGCGAGCGCCGCCTCTCTCGCGGCGTCGATGGCCTCGGCCATGCGGGTGGCCGGGACGAGCATGCGCGATGGCGCGTTGCAGCTCTGTCCGCTGTTCAACATCATCGCGGTCGTTCCGGCGGTGACACTGCGGGCGAACCGGTCGTCGTCGAGCACGATGTTCGGGCTCTTGCCACCGAGCTCCTGGGTCACCCGCTTGACCGTTGCGGCGGCGTTCTTCGCGACCTCGATACCGGCGCGGGTGGACCCGGTGAACGAGATCATGTCGATGTCGGGATGCGCCGACAGCGCCGCCCCCACCCCGGGACCGTCACCGAACACGAGGTTGTACACACCCGCGGGAACGCCTGCCGCAGCGAGGATTTCAGTGAAGATCTGAGCGGAGAACGGCGCCAACTCCGAGGGTTTGAGCACCATCGTGGCCCCGGTGGCCAGCGCGGGGAACACCTTGCAGGCGATCTGGTTGAGCGGCCAGTTCCACGGCGTGATGAGACCGCAGACCCCGATCGGCTCCCGGACCACCTGCGTGCTGCCCTGTTGCTCGGAGAACGCGAAGGTTTTCAGCGTCTCGATCGCCGAGAGCAGGTGCCCCATTGCGAGGTTGACCTGGGTTCCCCCGGCCAGGGACGGCGGTGCCCCCATCTCTTCGTGCACCGCATCGGCGAGGTCGCCGTGACGGCTGCGGTACTCGGTGAGGATCGCCGACAGAAGGTCGAGCCGGTCGTCACGGCTGGTCTGTGACCACGTGGCGAACGCCCGCCGCGCGGCTCCGACAGCGAGGTCCACATCGGCGGAGGAGCCCAACGCGATGCGGCCGGCGACGTTTTCGGTGGCCGGATCCTCGACATCGAGGGTGTTGGGCCGCAGCGGGGGAACCCATCGGCCGTCGATGTAGAACTCGAGATATTCGCGCATGACCCCACTGTTCCTCACCGCGTCGGAGTGGGGGGGTCTTCGGCGAAGGGAATCATCGGTTTGGTTTTGACGGATCTGGTAATTCCTTCTTTCGCAATTATGACGTGACCATGTCCTTCGAAGATCGGATTGACCATGATCGTGCTCGGCATCATCCTCCTGTTGATCGGCTGGTTCACCAGCCTGAATATCCTCACCACGATCGGCGGGATCCTCGTGGTGGTCGGAGTGGTGCTGTGGATTCTCGGCGCCGTGGGCCGTCCCGTCGGCGGGCGAAAAGTCTGGTACTAGCGGGCCGACACATGCCGCCAAAGCCCACGGGCTTTGGCGGCATGCGGCATCGTTGATCCATGACCCCTCAGAAAGTCCCCAGTCCCAAGGAGATCAGGGCGGCTGCGCAGGCTGCGGCCGACGCGGCCCAGACGGTCGCGTCCACTGCGATGCGCATTCCCCCGGCCTCCATCCAACTGGCTGCCGAGATGCCCGACCTGATCGAGAACCTGGCAGCGGCCACCGCGCGACTCAATGCGGTGATCGACCGCACCGAACGCTATCTGGCGTTGGCCGACCCCATGCTGCGCACGTTGGATGCGCTGCTCCCCCAACTGGAAGCGCTCGTGGCCACCGGCAACGACGTCTACCGCACGGTGTCGACGATGCCCGGTGTGTCGACGCTGGGCAGGTTCACCAACCGAGGCGCCGAGCCACCCCGCGAGGAGAAGCCGCCGCGGCGGCGCGCCTCGCGCTCCAAACCTCAGCCCACATAGATCGTCTCTCCGGACGTCGGCGGTGCGTCGATCGCCGCCACGACCGCGTCGGCGAACTCCGCCACCGTGGGTAGAGGTCCTGCGGCCCGCCGGGCCGCCACCGCATCCGGATCGGCGCGTTGCAGCAGCCGCAGCGCCACCGACCCTTCCAGCAGATCCCCCGACACCACGACGAACGTCACGCCCCGGGCGTCGAACTCGTCCTGCAGCGCCCGCAGCGCCGTCTCCCCGGCGTGCTTGCTCTCCGCCACTTCCGCGTAGCCGGCGATCGGCACCGGCCGCCGGCCGAAGAAGTGCGCGGGATGGCTGGTGACGAACACGATCACTCCCCCGCGCGGCATGATCGCCAACGCCCGGCGCGCAACGGCCAGCTGCGCGTCCCGATTGAGCCGACGGGCGTAACCGGCGGTCGCGTGACGCTCCAGACCACCGGAGGCGTTGAGCACCAACACCTTCAAGATTCCCAAGCGGGACACCTCGTCGAACATGGCGCCCACGGCGTGCTCGTCGCACAGGTCCGCCTGTACCGCCGTCGCGTCGGCACCGGCCTCACGCACCGCAGCGACGACCTCAGCGGCGCGGCGCTGCTTCTCCCGGTAGTTGACGACGACATGCCGGCCTTCGCGTGCCGCCCCGACGGCGACCCCGGCACCGACGCCGCGTGAGGCGCCGGTCACCACGACGACGTCGGGACGATCACCCATCGGGGTCGAGGCGAGCGGCGGTGGCGCCGGAGAGGTCGTAATCGACCATGACGCCGCCCCACGCCTCACCCGAGCCGTAAGCGACCAGCAGCGCGCGACCCTCGGTGGGAATCGCATTCTGCCGCAGCGATTCTCCCAGCGCCAACGGGATCGACGCCGCCGACGTGTTGCCGAAATTCTCGACGCAGTCGACGAACACGGCGTTCCCGATGTCGGCTTCGTCGCGGACCCGTTGCAAGATGCGGGAATTGGCTTGGTGACCGATCACGATGGCCGGTTCCACGTCACCCTCTTGGAGGAGCTTCGCCGTCTCGGTCATCGTGCGGACGGCGCGATGGTAGACGCGGATCCCATCGAGCTGGATACCCTGGCCCATCTGGCCGCGCATCAGATCCGCACCCGCGCCGTCGGATCCGGCGTGCCAGCGGTGCTTGCGGAACGCCGGTCGGGGGGCGAGCAGTACCGCACCGGCGCCGTCCCCGAACAGCGGGCCCGTGTTGCGGTCGGTCTTGTCCAGCATCCGCGACATCGCCTCGACGCAGCACACGATCACCGCCGAACCGTCGCCCCCGTCGCACAGGGACAATCCGGAGATCAGGCCGTAGATGAAGCCGCTGCACGCCGCGGACATGTCGAAAGCCAGGACGTCGTGCGGCAATCCGGCCTTGGTGGCCACTCGCTGGGCGATTCCCGGCACCGCCCCGCCGGCCGAGCTGCTGACCACCAACAGCGCGGAGATGCGCAGGTCCTGGTGACGGGCGACGAGCGGAGCGCACACCCGCGCGGCGACGTCGTCGAGGGCTTCGTCGTCGTCCATCCACCACCGTGCGGCGACGCCGGTGCGGCGGCGAATCCACTCGTCGGTGAGCCCGATGCTGTCGAAGAACGCGTTCGGGACGTGCTCTCCCGTTGTGGCCGTGACGATATCGACGATGCCGGCGTTCACGGTGTGCCGATCAGTCCCATGAAGTAGCTCTTGATGTCCGCGGGGCTGACACACTCGTCGAGCCGCTCGAGGTCTGCCTCGACGCTGAACTCCTTCTCCAGGAGTTCGGTGAGTTCAGCCACGTCGAGCGAATCGAGATCGAGATCCCAGACCGCCGTGGTGAAGTCGTCGACGCCGGCGTCGGGAGATCGACGCCGGACGATCTTGAGCATGATGGTGTTCATTCGTTCTTCGATGGATGACATCGCCTTCGACCTTTCACCGTCGCTCGTCGAGTTTGTACAACACCGCTCCTGATGTGGTGATCGACCGGGCACCGACCACTATTTCAACCACCGTGCCGGCCTTTTCGGCCATCAGATCGACACTGCTCTTGTCCGTCTCGAGAACGGCGACCACATCGCCGCGCTCGACGGCATCACCGACCGAGACCAGCCACTCCACGACCAGCGCATCGGTCAACCCGTGACCGAAGTCCGGGACGTGGATGTCGACCGTCGAATCCCCGCTCACCGGCACATCTCCTCGATCACGCTGACGATGGCGGGTTGATCGACCAGATGATCGGCCTCGAAATCCGCGGGCGGGTAGATGTGGCGCGCTGGCGCCAGCCGGCGTATGGGGGCAGTGAGGTCGGGCCAGGCTCGCTCGCCCACCGTCGCGGCCAATTCCGCACCGACACCGCAGAATTCGATCGCCTCGTGCACGATCAGCAGCCGCCCCGTCCGGGACACGGAGGCGAGCACCGTGTCGACGTCCATCGGCGCGATCCAGCGCAGATCGACCACCTCCACGTCGACCACGCCGGCCAGCTCGTCAGCTGCGGCGAGAACCTCTTCGAGCACCGCGCCCCAGCCTGCCACCGTGATGTCGGTTCCGGATCTGATCACGCGTGCCCCCAACGCGGACAGCGGTTGCGAGTTCGCCCTGGCCTGCCGTCTGCGATGCCAATACAGGCGTTTGGGCTCGAAGAAGATCACCGGTGCGCCGAGGTGGCATGAGTACTCGAGCATCGCCGCCGCGTCCTCCGGCGACGACGGATAGGCGACATGCAACCCCGGTGTGTGGGCGAACAGTGCCTCGTTGGATTCACTGTGGTGCTCGACCGCGCGGATGCCACCGCCGACGGGCACCCGCACCACCAGATGCAGGTCCAGCTCACCGTTCCACCGCGTGATCATCTTCGCTGCCTGCGTGACGATCTGGTTCATCGCCAGGTACACGAAACCGTCGAACTGGATCTCGCAGATCGGTTTCAAGCCCGCCATCGACATCCCGATCGCCTGCCCGACGATCGACGATTCGGCGAGCACAGCGTCGCGCACCCGGCCCGCGCCGAAGCGGCTCTGCAGCCCCCTGGTCACCCGGAAGACACCGCCCAGGCGTCCGATGTCCTGTCCCACGAGAACGACCGAACCGTCGCGTTCCATCAGATCGGAGAGGGCGCCATTGAGCGATTCGGCCAGGCAGCTGGGCCGCGGGGAGGTCATCGACCGAATGCCTCCACCATCGCACGGCTGTGCGCTTCGATGTCGCGGTCGACCCCGGCGAGCCACGCGTCGTCCACGACGCCGGTGCTGAACAGCCTGTCGCGGTAACGCTGTACCGGATCGTTGGCGACCGCCGCGGCCAATTCCTGCTCGTCGCGATAGAGCGTGTGGGCATCGGAGCTGCTGTGTCCCGCCGTTCTGGTGGTGTGCAGCTCGATCAGGCCCGGAGTACCGGTGGCCTCGACGTGTTCGCGCGCGGTGACACATTCCCGATAGGCGACATCAGGATCCTCGGCACGCACCGACCACGAGGTGATGCCGAACCCGCGGGCCCGCTCGGCGATGCTGGTGCGCATCTGTTCGTGGCTCGGCTTGGAGATCGCCCACCCGTTGTTCTGCACGACGAACAGCACCGGTACCGATTCGACCGCCGCGAGGTTCATCGCTTCCGAGACGTCGCCCTCGCTGGTCGCCCCGTCACCGAGGTAGACCACCACCATCTCCGATAGGTTCTGCAGCCGCCGGGCGATCGCGAAGCCGACTGCGTGCAGCGTCTGTGCGGCCACCACCAGCGTGTACGGAAAGAACCGGTGCCGGCGCGGATTCCATCCGCAGAAGGTACGGCCGGCC
Source organism: Mycobacterium sp. PSTR-4-N (assembly GCF_022348085.1). Lineage (GTDB taxonomy): Bacteria > Actinomycetota > Actinomycetes > Mycobacteriales > Mycobacteriaceae > Mycobacterium. Next base: position 120,426 of record NZ_JAKRFN010000002.1, read on the forward strand.
CACTGCGCCACCAGTCCGACGCCGTCGATACCGCGCACGATCGCAACGGCGTGTTCGCGATAACTCGGGAAGATGGTGGTCGATTCGCCGATCGCCATCGCCGACGCCACCTGCGCTGCTTCCTGGCCGTGGCACGACAGCCACAGATCGACCCGGCCCTGGTTCTGGAGACGCACCGCCTCTGCGTCCACGCCGCGTGCGACCAGCATGTGGCGCAACATCGCGCGGCTGGTCTGCACATCCACAGACGTTGCCAGATCGGTCAATTCAGCACCGTTCCTGTCGGCGTCAACGACTACGACCTACCCAATGGCATCCCGCGACCAGCCCCGGGGATGCGTAGAGGTGCTCGTTCACGCAACGCTGTGACTGACCTTCGGAACAAAATTCTTAGCCACTGTAACTTACCGCACCGTCGAATACACCGGGTGCATGAATTCAGGGCACCGCTTGCCGTCAGTCCGGCTGTGACGCCTGTTCGCCAGGGGCGGTCGACCGAGGCCGTGTCGATTCCGAGGTCGGCCCTCCGGTTCCGAACGCTGCCGTCCGGGGTGGGGCGCCGTGCCCGAGCGCATGGCCGTGAACACCCTCGGCATAGGCGGTTTCGGCGTGCTGCGAGAAGTCCACGCCGGACACCTCGTCCTCGGCGCTGATGCGGAAGCCGATCACCCTGTCGATCGCCTTGGCCAGAAGAAACGATGCGGCGAAGGCGTAGCCCGCGACGACGACGACCGCCACCGCCTGCTTGCCGAGCTGACCGACGCCGCCACCGTAGAACAGACCGCTCGCCCCGCCCGTCATCGTGGCGGACGCGAGAAGCCCGATGAGCACGACCCCCACCACGCCCCCGACGAAGTGCACCCCGACGACGTCGAGGGAATCGTCGTATCCGAAACGGAACTTCAAGCCGATGGCGAAGGCACACACCACGCCGGCGACCAGACCCACCACCGCGGCACCGAACGTGGTGACGGTCCCGCACGATGGCGTGATCGCGACCAGGCCGGCCACGACGCCGGATGCCGCGCCGAACGTCGTCGGCTTGCCGTCGCGAATCTGTTCGACCGTGAGCCACCCCAGCATGCCCAGGCAGCCGGCGACCAAGGTGTTCAGGAAGATCGCGGCGGCGGTCCCGTTGGCGGCCAGGGCGGAGCCGGCGTTGAAACCGAACCACCCGAACCACAGCAGGCCCACGCCGAGTAGGACGAACGGCAGGTTGTGCGGGCGCATCGCCTCCTTCTTGAAGCCGATGCGCGGCCCCAGGACCAGGGCAAGCGCCAACGCCGATGCGCCCGAGACGATCTCGACGACCAACCCGCCGGCGTAATCGAGCACACCCCAGCGCATCAGCCATCCGCCGGGTGCCCACACCCAGTGCGCGACAACCGAATACACCACGATCACCCACAGCGGGACGAAGACCACCCACGCCGCGAACTTGGCCCGATCGGCGATCGCGCCACTGACCAGTGCGGCCGTGATGATCGCGAAGGTGAGCTGGAACGTCACGAACAGCAGCTCGGGAACCTGCCCGTGCACGGTGTCTGCGGTGATCCCGCCCAATCCGAGGTGGGACAGACTGCCGATCACCCCGCCGGCGCGGCTGTCGGAGAACGCCAGGCTGTAGCCGGCGAGCAACCACGTCACCGTGACCAATGGGATCGCGATGAAGCTCATCATGATCATGTTGAGCACGCCGGTGGTGCGGACCATCCCGCCGTAGAAGATCGCCAGACCCGGCGTCATCAACAGCACCAGGGCGGTGCTGGCCAACAGCCAGGCGGTCGCTGCGGGATCGATCTGATTCACGTTCGCACTCCTTCGGGCGGTCCCGAACGAGGATGTCGGCCGCTCGTTTCGGCAAAGCGGCGATCATGTTTCCGGCATGTTTCGCGCGGTCCCGCCCGCATGCACCCGTCTCACCCGCCGGGATCACGCCCGGCGCGGCGGGGTGCGTCGCGCCCGGCTACCCGGCGGTCAGCGCCCGTGGGCGGCGAAGAAGTCGGCGCCCGCCTGGCCGGCGTCGTAGCCGAATCCGGTGGGCCAGACGTGCCCGCCGCCGCCGATGATCACGAACTCGACCGCCGTGCCGTCGGCGCAGCCGATCGACGATGACCGACCCGGTGCGTCGACGGGCGGAGGGCATCCGTCGATGGCACGCCAGCGATTGACCAGTTCTGGTGCGGAGACGATCACGCTCGGCCCGCCTCGGCCGACCATCGGGCCGCCGCCGAACGGGACCACTGGATCGGCATCGCCGTGTACGGCGAGCACGGACACCGGCCGCGACGGCGCGCACGGCACCGTCGCACCGAGCGTCCCGGCGACCGACACCACGGCGGCGACCAGATCGGCGCGCTCACAGGCCAGCCGCTGGGCCATGAAGCCGCCGGCCGACATGCCCGTGACGAACACCCGGCCCGGGTTGACGCCGTACTCGCCGGTGAGCTGCGTGATCAACGCGGAGAGGAACCCCACGTCGTCGACGCCCTGCCGCTCGGGGACCGAACCACCGCGGCCGTCCGCCCAGCTCATGTCGACGCCGTCCGGGTACGCGACGACGAAACCGTGCCGGTCGGCGATGGCGTCGTAGTTGGTCCACGCCTCCTGGTCACGGCCCGTCTGCCCCGCACCGTGCAGGTTGATCACCAGGCCGGTGACGGCGCCAGGGGGCACGTGCACCGAGTAGGTGCGCTGCAGACCGCCGACCTGGAGGCCCTGCGCCGGCCCGGGAGCGGCGGAGGCCGGAACGGCGGATGCGACGACGGTGACCACCGATGCGGCCAGCGCGGTCAGGACACGGACGACTGCCAAATGCACGGGCGCCAGTATCGACCCGACGGTTTCGCCCGGATCACGCCGGGGCACGGTGGTACACACGCACACCAGTGTCCCCGACCGAGGAGGAATCGACGATGCAGGTTGTCATCGCAGGCGGTCACGGCAAGATCGCAGTGATCACCGAACGGCTGCTCGCCGCGCGCGGCGACCAGGCCGTGGGATTGATCCGCAACCCGGACCATGCCGCCGACGTGGAGGCCACCGGTGCCCGAGCGGTCGTGGTCGACCTCGAGAGCGCGACCGTCGACGAGGTCGCCGGCCACCTGGCCGGCGCGGACGCCGTGGTGTTCGCTGCCGGCGCGGGCCCCGGCAGCGGCGCCGCACGGAAGCAGAGCGTCGACCGGGATGCCGCGATCCTGTTGGCCGACGCCGCCGAAGCGGCCGGTGTGCAGCGCTACGTGATGATCTCGGCGATGGGTGCCGACGCCGACACACCCGATGACGCAGCCGACGACGTCTTCGTGGCCTACCTTCGCGCCAAAGGCGCCGCCGACGACGAAATACGTTCGCGGACAATCCTTTCGACGACCATTGTGCGGCCAGGCCAGCTGACCGACGACGCACCGTCCGGGCGGGTCACGATCGCCGAGAGCACCGGCCGGGGCAAGATCGCGCGGGCAGATGTCGCGGCGGTCATCGTCGCGGTGCTCGACGCACCGGCGACCGCGGGCCGCACGTTCGAAGTGATCGCCGGGGACACCCCTATCGCCGACGCGCTCTAGCCGACTCCCGCGAGCAGACGCGAACTCGAGCTTTCTGGGGCCTCCTCAGCTCGAGTTCACGTCTGCTCGCCGGCAGAACTCTCGCGGCAAGAACTCAGGAGGGCGCGAACACGGCCTTGAAGCGGTTCAGCGACTCCTGGATGTCGCTCTGCAGCGCGCTGGCCACCACCATGCCGATGGGACCGAACAGCGCAGGCCCGCCCAGATGCACGTCGAACTGCACGTTCGAGCCGACGGGAATGTCTGTGCCCGTGTCTGCGCGCGTGCCTGCGGCGGGCCGCACCTTGCCGATCAGCTTCACCTTGACCCCGCCGCGCCCGACGCCGTTGAGCGTCATGGCCTCCGGCGGCTTGAAGTGCACGACCGTCCACGAGATGCGGTTGAGCATGCCTTTCACTTCGACGATCGAGTCGAGTGTCGTGCCCTTGTCGATGGTGTCGGGCAGCGGCGAGCGCCACATCCGGTGGATGGACAACCATTCCTTGAAGCGGGACAGATCCGACGCGCTCTCCCACGCCTGTTCGGGCGGCAGAGGCACGTCGACGGACACCGAGAGCTTTGCCATCGGCGTTACGACACCGGAGGCGCCGTCGGAGGCTCCTGCTGCGGCGGAACCGGCGGCTTGGCCGTCCCGGGCTGACCGGGGGCGCCGGGCTGTCCGGTCTGGTCGCTGACGGCCTTCTTGGCGGCGTCCTGCACCTTGTCGACAGTCGAGGCGTACTTGCCCTGCGTCTTCTTGTCCACGAGGTCACCGGCCTTGTCGATCACGGTGTCCACTTTGTCGGCGTTCTTGGAGAGAAGATCTTTCGCCTTGTCCAAAAATCCCATGCCCCCGACTTTACCGTTCTGGCGAACGCCACAGCCTGCGGGTTTCACCGAGGAGCCTGCCCTGCACCCACCAGATCACCTCCACGGCCGCCGCCCCGAGCAGCCCGATGACCAGCGCCGTCGAGGTGGTCGCCAGGTTCGTCGGATCGAGCAGGAACACCTTCTGCGCCACCGGCAGGCTGAAGATCAGCACATAGGCCAGCGCGGACGCGACAACCAGGGCGACCCGCCACCACTCATAGGGTCGGGCCACCACCGCGAGCACCCACAGCGCCGACACCAACAGAGTGATCAGCGCCGCGGTCGAGGCCTGCGTCTGCTCGACCGCGGTGGCGGCGCGCCCCTGGTAGGCCAACAGGTAGGACACGAACGTCGCCAGGCCCACCACCACACCCGAGGGAAGCGCGGCGGTCATCACCCGGCGCACGAACCCGGAGTGAGCGCGCTCGGCATTGGGCGCCAACGACAGGATGAACGCCGGCACACCGATCGTGAACCAGGCGGCGATGGTGACGTGGATCGGCTGGAACGGGAACAGGAGCGGATCGGTGCCGAAGATCTTCGCCGACAGACCCGCGACCCCGACCAGGACCGCGAGCAGCACCGAATAGACGGTCTTGGTGAGGAACAGGTTGGAGACCCGCTCGATGTTGCCGATCACCCGCCTGCCCTCGCCCACGACGTAGGGCAGGGTGGCGAACTTGTTGTCCAGCAACACGATCTGAGCAACTGCGCGGGACGCCGAACTCCCCGATCCCATCGCCACGCCGATGTCGGCGTCCTTGAGGGCCAGCACGTCGTTGACGCCGTCGCCGGTCATCGCGACGGTGTGGCCGCGCGACTGCAGGGCGTGCACCATCGCCCGCTTCTGGTCGGGCCGCACCCGGCCGAACGTCGTGCATTCCTCCAAGGTCTCGGCCAGGCGATCGGGTTCGGTAGGCAACCGGCGCGCATCCATCGTCTCACCCGCGAGACCGAGGGAGGCCGCCACCGCACCCACCGACACCGCGTTGTCCCCGGAGATCACCTTCACCGAAACCCGTTGCGAGGCGAAGTATTCGAGGGTGTCGCGAGCGTCAGGCCGCACCCGCTGCTCCAGTACGACCAACGCCGCCGGGGTGACCGGGCCCGGAGCCTGCGGATCGTCGACCGGTACGTCGGCCGACCCCAGCAGCAGCACGCGCAGACCCTGCGCACCGAGCCGCTCGGCCTGCGCGGCCGCCGACGACGTCGGGTCGAGCAGCACGTCCGGCGCACCGATCACCCAGTTACCGTGCTCCCCGTACGACGCCCCGCTCCACTTGGTGGCCGACTTGAAGGGTGCGGTGGCGGTGGCCGTCCAGCCCGGCGGCATGCGGTACGCCTCGGCGATCGCGGCCATGCTGGCGTTGGGCCTGGCGTCATCGGCCGCGAGCTGGGCGAGCACGTCGGCGAAAGCGCTACCGTCCAGCGGCTCGACCTCGCTGACCCGCATCCCGTTCTCGGTGAGCGTGCCGGTCTTGTCCGCGCACACCACGTCCACCCGGGCCAGCCCCTCGATGGCGGGTAGCTCGTTGACCAGACACTGCCTCCGCCCCAGTCGGACCACGCCGACGGCGAACGCGATCGAGGTCATCAGCACCAGGCCCTCGGGCACCATCGGCACCAGCGCGCCGACCATGCGCAGGACGGATTCCCGCCAGCCCGCATCGGTGGTGAACAACTGGGTGTAGATGGTCAGCGCCCCCGCCGGCACCAGCAGGTAGGTGATGAACTGCAGGATCCTGTTGATGCCGCTGCGCAGTTCGGACTTCACCAACGTGAACTTGCTGGCCTCCTCGGCGAGCTTGGCGGCGTAGGCCTCCCGGCCCACCTTGGTGGCGCGGTAGACCCCGCTGCCCGCCACCACGAAGCTGCCCGACATCACGTGATCGCCGGAATTCTTGGTGATCGCATCCGCTTCTCCGGTCAGCAGCGACTCGTCCACCTCCAGGTTCGCCGCGTCGACGACGTCACCGTCGACGATGATCTGGTCCCCCGGGCCGAGCTCGATGAGATCGTCCAGCACCACCTCGCTCGGCTGCCGCGGCGCGGTACCGGACTGCCTGCGCACCAACGGTTTCGCCTGACCGACGATCGCGAGCCTGTCCAGGGTGCGCTTGGCCCGCAGCTCCTGGATCATGCCGATTCCACTGTTGGCGATGATCAGCAGACCGAACGCCCCGTTGATCACCGACCCGGTGGCGAGCACGATGACGAGCAGCACCCCGAGTATGGCGTTGATGCGGGTGAACACGTTGCCGCGCACGATCTCCGACACGCTGCGTGCGGCGCGCGTCGGGACGTCATTGGTCTTGCCCTCGGCAACTCGCCGGGCGACCTCGGCATCCGACAGGCCCGCGGCGGTCACCGCGTGAACACTCCCTTGCCCTCGGAGTTGTAGTAGTCCAGCGTCAGGCGGGGCCCGTCGAACGTCGCCGATGCGACCGTGCCGGGCGGCGCGTTCTCGGTGATGAAGTCGTAGGCGAATGTGTTGCCGTCCCAGTGTCGCAGCGGCACATCGAGATTCGCTCCGATCCGAAGCCGTAGGGCACCGTCGACCTCGGTCACGGTGGCGGGGCCCCAGAAGTCGTTGCGATACGTCCCCAGATAGTTCGACAGCGGCGCCGCGGGCGCCGGCGCGGCAGGTGGCTGCTTGCCGGACAGGGAACCTGTCGGTGCATCGATCTGCGCGAAGGCCTTGGCGTAGAGAGTGCGCCAGTCTTCGTGGATCTCACCGAACTGCACCAGATCGGCGAACTCGGCGGTCAGTGTCTCCGGCACCCCGGTCGGCGTCGCGTTGGTGAGCGCGACGATCGCGACGTCGGCCGACGGCAGGATCAGGATGTTCGATCCGGCACCCAACTCGAACGCGCCGGAGTGACTCAGTTCGGTGCGTGCCGCCGATGTGGTGCCGACGTTGAACCCGAATCCGTAGAAGCCCGTGCGCATCGCGGGTTCGGTGGCCGGGCTGGACACCGACTGCGGAGTCAGCGCCGGCAGCAGCGCCGCCGGGTCGATCACAGCCCGGCCCTGGAAGGTCCCGTTGCCCAGCACCATGGCCAGCCAATGCGTCATGTCCGTCACCGAGGCGCTGGCACCGCCGGCGGGGGCCTGCGCGTCGGCGTCCCGGACGAACTGCGGCCGATAGGTGCCGTCGATGCGAATGTGGCCCACCGCGCGATCGGGGCGGCGGGCGTAGTCGGCGAACCGGAAGCTGGCCGTCGTCATGCCGAGCGGACGGAACAGGACGTCGGTGGCGAGGTCCTCCCACGGCTTGCTCGCCGCCGCGGCTGTCGCCTCCGCACCGGCGGTGAATCCGAAGTTGGTGTAGGCGTAGGAGATCCGAAACGGATCGAGTGGATAGTCGCGCAGTTTCTCCAGGACCTGCCTGCGGTCGTAGCCGAGATCCTCGAGCAGGTCACCGGCGTGGTCGGGCAGCCCGGAGCGGTGCGACATCATGTCCCCGATCGAGACCATCGGGGTGACGGCCGGATCGGCGAGCGCGAACCACGGCAGCTTCGACACGACCGGGGTGTTCCAGTCGACGGTCTTCGCGCCGACCTCGTGGGCCACCACCGACGCCGACAGCGATTTCGACACCGAGGCGAGCTGGAACACGGTGTCCGAGCCGACCGCGTTGTCGGCGCCGTCGGGTCTGGTGAGATCTTTCTTGCCGAAACCTCTGGCGTACACGGTCTTTCCACCATGCACCACAGCGACGGCCATCCCGGGAATGCCGGAGGATCTCATCAGCTCCTCGGCGAGCCCGTCGAGCTGGGCCACTGCGCCTTCGACCGCGTCGGCGGGCAGCGGCATCGCCGGCACCAACGGCGGAGGCGTGTCGGCGTTCAGGCTCGGCGGAGCTGCCGACGTCGTCGTATTCGACGAGGGTGCGGCGCCGCAGCCGGCAGCCAGCAGGGACAGCACGGCGAGCACGGCCAGTTTCATGATCGAAACGGTAACCCGCGGCTGGTCGTTACAGCCGCCACCAGGGGTCGAACGTCGAGTCGCGGTCCACCCGGCCACCCGGGATGGGGACCGCGATCCGGACGCCTTCGGCGTCGGCAGCCACCACCAGCCGTTCGGCCGGCTCGGCCCAGGGGTGCGGCGCCAGCCGGAACGTCGCCCAATGGATCGGCATCATCAGTCCGCCGTCGGTCATGTCGAGGTGGGCGCGCACCGCGTCTTCGGGGTTCATGTGGATGTCGGAGAAGGCCGGGTGGTAGGCGCCGATCGGCAGCAGGGTCAGGTCGAACGGCCCGAACTCGGCACCGATCTCGGCGAAACTCTTCGTGTATCCGGTGTCACCGCCGAAGAACGCTCGGTGCTGGGGCCCCATCACCACCCACGACGCCCACAGCGTGGTGTCGCGGGTGAACAGCCGGCCGGAGAAGTGCCGGGCCGGGGTGCAGACCAGCGTGAGGTCCCCGATGCGGTGCGATTCGTACCAGTCGAGCTCGACGATGCGGCTCTCCGGGATGCCCCACTTCCGCAGATGCGCCCCGATGCCCAGCGGCACCAGGAACGGGGCCCGCTGGCTGTGCGTGAGCGCGATGACGGTGTCGATGTCGAGATGGTCGTAGTGGTCGTGGCTGATGATGATCGCGTCGACCGCGGGCAGCGCCTCGATCAGCAGCGGGATCTCGTGCATGCGCTCCGGACCGACGGCGCGCGACGGTGAGCACCGTCGGCTCCACACCGGGTCGGCCAGCACGCGGTAGCCGTCCACCTCGATCAGCGAGCTGGAGTGGCCGTACCAACTCGCCGCGACGGTCTGCGCGTCCGGATGCACCTTCGGCGGATCGGCGATCGGGATGGGCCCCGGCGGCTTGCCCTTGGAGCCGGCATTGGCCAGGTCGCGCAGCAGCGTGCGCTGCGCCTCCCGGTCCACCGTCATGCCGGACGGGGGCTCCAGATTGACGAACTTGCCGTCGCGGTACTGCGGGGAGCGCCGGGCCACCGGAGCGATCTCGGCGGGTGTGGCGCCCAACGAGGCCGAGGTGCCCTGCAGCGCCCGCAGTACCCAGCCGGCACCGAGCAGGGAGGCCGTCCCGAAGCCGAAGCGCAGCGCCGTGGAGAACATCAGGCGCCCTGGAATTTCGGCGCGCGCTTCTCGATGCGGGCCACCTGCGCCTCGATGATGTCCTGACTCTTCCACGCCTTGTCGAACAGCTCCTGATGCGCGGGCCACGGGTCCTCGTAGGCACCGTCGTCGTTGAGCACCCGCTTGGCGTGCTGCAGCGCCAGCGGCGCGTAGCCCGCGATCTCCTGGGCCCAGGCCTGGGCGTCGGCCAGCGTGCCGATCCGGTTGGCCATTCCGGTCTGCAACGCCGCCTCCGACGTCAGCCGCTCGGCGGCCAGCAGCATGCCGCGCGCGCGGCCGGCGCCCACGAGCGAGGTCAGCCGGCGGATGCTCCAGTTGTCCAGCGCTATGCCGTACTTGGCGACCGGGAACTGGAAGTAGGCCTCGGGCGCGACCACGCGCAGATCGCAGATCATCGACAGGATCACTCCGGCGCCGATGGCCGGGCCGTTCACCGCCCCGATGACGGGCAACGGCGCCCGGTCGATCGCCAGGTTCAGCGCCCGCGCCTTGTCCGGCAGCTCGTCGGCCACGCCCTGGCCGCCGGACAGATCGGCGCCGGAGCTGAACACATGGCCGGCGCCGGTGAGCACGATCGCGCGGACGTCCTCGCTGCCCGCTTTCTCGATCGCCTCGCGCAGACCGTCGACGAGTTCGGAGTTCAGGGCGTTGCGCCGCTCCGGACGCTGCATCTCCAGAGTCAGCACGTGGCCGTCACGGGTGGCTTCAATCATGGGCCCAGCCTATTAGCCTCGAGCTGTGAGCCGGATCCGCGCCCTCGAGCTGCGCGACGCCGTTCTCGACGACGAATCCTTCGTGAGCTGGGATTCCGCGCCTCTCGAGGTCCCGATGTCGGACGCCTACCGGCGCGAACTGACCGCTGCCGGCGCGGCGAGCGGTCTCGACGAGTCGGTGCTGACCGGGGAGGGCCGGGTGCTCGGCCGCCGCGTCGCGCTGGTCGTGTGCGAGTTCGACTTCCTGGCCGGGTCCATCGGCGTGGCCGCCGCGGAACGCATCGTCGCGGCGGTGCACCGGGCCACCGCCGAGCGGCTACCTCTGCTGGCCTCGCCCAGTTCGGGGGGCACCCGCATGCAGGAGGGCACCGTGGCCTTCCTGCAGATGGTCAAGATCACCGCCGCTGTGCAGCAGCACAAGCAGGCCCATCTGCCGTACCTGGTGTACCTGCGGCACCCGACCACGGGCGGGGTGTTCGCATCGTGGGGCTCGCTGGGTCATGTCACCGCCGCCGAGCCGGGCGCGCTGATCGGGTTTCTCGGACCGCGCGTCTACGAGCACCTCTACGGCGAACCCTTCCCCGCGGGCGTACAGACCGCGGAGAACCTTCGCCGTCACGGCGTGGTCGACGCGGTGGTACCGCTCGACGTCCTGCGCGCGACCATCGACCGCACCCTGACCGTGGTGTCAGACCCGCCCGGCACCGCCCCACCGGCTCCCCAGCCCGAGACGCTGCCCGACGTGCCTGCCTGGGACTCGGTCGAGCTCTCCCGGCGTCCGGACCGGCCCGGGATCGGCGCGCTGCTGCGCCACGGCTCCACCGAACGGGTCCTGCTGTCCGGTACGGGACAGGGCGAGGCCGCGACGACGGTGCTGGCGCTGGCGCGGTTCGGCGGCCAGCCCGCCGTCGTCCTCGGTCAGCAGCACATCGTCACCAGAGTGGTCGGCCCCGCTGCGCTTCGCGAGGCGCGGCGCGGCATGGCGCTGGCGGCAGGTCTGCAACTGCCCCTGGTGCTGGTGATCGACACCGCGGGCCCCGCGCTGTCGGTCGAGGCCGAGGAGGACGGTCTGGCCGGCGAGATCGCGCGCTGCCTGGCCGATCTGGTGATGCTGGACACCCCGACGCTGTCGATCCTGCTGGGGCAGGGCAGCGGCGGCCCCGCCCTGGCGATGGTGCCGGCCGATCGCGTGATCGCCGCGTTGCACGGCTGGCTCGCACCGTTACCGCCCGAGGGCGCGAGCGCGATCGTGTACCGCGATGTCGACCACGCCCCGGAACTTGCTGCGGCACAGGGTATTCGATCCACCGACCTGCTGCGCAGCGGTATCGTCGACGCGATCGTGCCAGAACATCCCGATGCCGCCGACGAACCGCGCGCGTTCATCAGCCGGCTGTCGGACACCATCGCCGCCGAGCTGCACGCCTTGAGGACGGCGCCCGCCGAGCAGCGCCTCGCCGCCCGCATCGAACGCTATCGCCGCATCGGCCTGCCCTGAGAGCTCACAGGAGCAGAGCGAACGCGCAGACCGCGACCTGCAGCACCAGCCCGCCCAACGCGAGCCACGCGGCCGGCCGCTTCCTGACCACCTGCGAGATCGTCACGGCCAGGGTGACCATGAGCATCGCGAACCCGCCGTAGCCCAACACCGCACCATCGCCGTGGGAGAGGAACATCGCAGCGCGCCAACAGAAGGCCTGCAGGAGGAGCAGCACCACGGCACCGGCGAAATCCTTGAGCCGTCGATCGTCGTCGCGGCTCACGTCAGACCTCGATCGGTGGGTGGAGCCGCTCGATCGTGTACTGGCGGTTGCGCCGCGCCGCCCAGGCACTGGCGGCCAATGAGGCCAGCAGCACCGCCGACAGGACCGCGATCGCCGTCCACAGCCGAGCATCCACACCGCCGACGATCAACTGGCGTAACCCGTTGACCGCGTAGGTCATCGGATCGAAGGGGTGCAGGATCTGGAAGGGCTTCGCGGTGGTCTCGACCGGGTAGATCCCGCCGGCCGAGACCAGCTGCAGCATCAGGAACGCCAGTGTGGCGACGCGGCCGACCGCGACGCCGAGCACCGCGTTGAACGCCTGGATGAGAGCCAGGAAGGCGCCCGCGACGAGTGCCAGGAACGCGACCGTGGCCAGCGGATAGACGGCCTGCAAGCCCACCCCGAAGTGCACGACCACGTACATCACCACCACCTGGCAGACCACGATCAGCAGGCCCGGCCAGTACGACGCCAGCACCACACGCAGCGCGCCCAGTCCGTTCACGATGGGTCGGGATTGCAACGGTGTCAACAACATCCACACGATCAGCGCGCCGATGAACAGGGCCAGCGGGAGGAAGAACGGCGCGAACCCGGTGCCGAACGTCGCCGCCGGATGGGTGTTGCGCAGATCGAGCTCGGTCGGTGCGGCGAGGGTGCGCGCGACCTCGGTACGCTGCTGCGGATTCCACGACGGGATCTGTTGCGCGCCCTGTCGCAAGCGGGTGGCCAGCTCCTGCCCACCGGTGCGCAACTGCGCGGTGCCGTCGGCGAGTTGATGCGCGCCGGAGGACAATTGGTTGCCCCCGGCCGTTAGTTGACCCAGACCCGCATTCAGGCGCTGCGCACCGGAATCCAGTTGATGGACCCCGTCGCGCAGCTGCGCGACGTCGGAACGCAGACCGCCGTTCAGAGCCCGCGTCAGGAATGTCCGTAGTCGGCTGTGGGGGTCGCCGAGTTCTCCCTCGAGCGTCGCGGCGCTGTCGCGCAGCCGGATCAGCCCGTCGTCGGTCGTGGGATCGATGCCCTGCGCACGCAGCAGGTGCTGCGCGCCGGCGAGCGCCTGCCCGGCGTCACGAGCCGCGGGATCGGGGTTGTTCTGCAGGAATCCGACGGCCTGGTCGACGATCGCAGCCGCCTGAGCACTGTTGATGTTGAGCGCGGCGATCCGGTCGGTCGTCGACCGGACGGCACCGGAGAGGTGCTGCGCGGCGCCGGCGACCTCGTCGGGATTCAGGCCCAACCCGCCCACCCGGTCGAGCACGTCGAGCAGCGGTGCGGTCGCTGTGTCGACGGACCCGCTCAGGCGCCGGGTGCCCGCGGCGAGTTGCGCCGATCCCGTCTGCGCGGCGCGCAGGCCCGAGGTCAATGTGTCCGCGCCCCCGGCGAGCCGGTGTGCGCCGTCGTCGGCGGAGACCAGACCATCGGCCAGTTGCTGGGCGCCGCCGGCAGCCTGATCGAGACCCGAGCCGGCATCGACGAGGCCGTTGACCACGGTGCCGATGCCGCGTTCTCCGATCTTCGCGTTGACCTGGTTGAGGATCTCGCGTGAGGCGTTCTGTCCGATGACGGTGCCGAGATAGTTGTTCGCGTCGTTGAACGTGAACTGCAGCGGTGCCTGCGCAGGACGGGGCCCGGCGGGTGATGCCACCAGCTCGGAGAAGTTCTCCGGCAACGTGATCGAGAAGTAGAAGCGGCCGTCGGCCACACCGTCGGCGGCCTCCTGCGCGGAGACCTCCGTGAGGTCCAGCTGGCCCGAATCGAGCAGCGCGCGGGCGACCTCGTCACCGGCGTTCACCTGGGCGCCCTGCACCTCGGCGCCGCGATCGGCATTGACCAGCGCGACCGGCACCTTGCCCACCTCGGCGAACGGATTCCAGAACGCCCACAGGTACATCGCGCCGTACAGCAGCGGCAACAGGATGATCGTGACGAGCGCGATCCGCGGCATCAACCCGTGCGAGTACCGCTTGAGATCCGTGCCCAGTGACATACCGGCCAGTACCACTACGCCCCACCTTCCTGATGTCTCGCCAGTTCGGCGCGGGCGACGCCGGCCACCGGTATCTCTCGCAGCCCGGGGCGGGCCGCGACGCCGTTGACGCTCGCCGTCAGCACGGTCTGTTCGCGGCCGAGATCGACCAGACGGTCGACCAGCAGCTCGCGGTTCGCGTCGCTGGTGACCTGCTCGAGGTTGCCCACCACGAGCAGCGCGGGGCGTCTGGTGTTGGCGAGTGCGATACGCAGCAGCAGACCGTCGAGCTCGGTCAGCTCCTCGACGAACTCCGTGCGGGGCGGCAGCGGCAACTCACCGAAGACAGGCCCGCACACGCGCCGCAGATCGTCGTCATCCGCGCGGCGAATCAGCTTGTACCAGGGCGCATCCCAGCGCAGCTGCTCGGTGATGAGATCACCCACGGTGACGGACTCGGCGACGGTGTCGAGTTCGTCGATGCCGGCCAGGGCCGCAACGGCGAAGATGTCGCGGGCGCGGGTCCGTCCGAACACCGTCAGCGACCCCGACGTCGGACGCATCCGCCCGGCCAGCGTCATCGACAGCGCAGTGCGCCCCGACCCTGCCGGACAGACCATGACCGTCACGCCCGCCGCGGGGACGTCGAGGTCGACCGGCCCGTACACCGGACCCCACGGACCGCGCAGCGTGAGCCCCCGCGCGACGATCGCGGGCTCGGAGTCGTCGGGGACTGGATCTGACGGCGCGTCCGGCACAGGGGCAATCCCACCACATGACCCGGTGGCATTCTGGGCATGTGGAGGCGCTGTTGCAGTTCGCCGGAAACTACTGGTGGCTGGTCTTCCCGCTCGGCGGGGTGATCGGCGGCGCCGCGCGCGGCATCTCGGCCGCCAACGAACGCCGTGCCCAGCGTCGGCTCGAGCGGTACCGCATCAAGCAGGAGACGAAAGTCGCGCTCGCCAGGGAGAAGGCCTCGGGCGCAGCCTCCGCCGAGACCAGGCGCCGCGAGCTGACCAAGGTGCTCGAGCGCCACGATGCCACCGATGCGCGCTGGCTCTCCTACGAACTGGACGTCGCGAAGCTGCTCGACTTCCCGGTGATGACGGACATGCGGGAGCCGTTGACGCTGGCGTTCCACAAGGCGAAGAGCCGGGCCGACCTGCTGCGGCCCGCGCACGCCGACGACGTGCTGGGCGACCGCGATGCCGCGGCCGCGTATCGCGACGCGGTCGGCGACTACGTCGCCGCGTTCGATGCCGCCGAGGCCGAAGCGACCCGGCGGCGGCGCAGCGACTTCTCCGCCGACGACCAGGACCGGCTGGCCCGCGCCCAGCATCTGTTGCGCTTGGCCGGCGACGACGCCGCCACACCGCAGGAGCGCCAGAACGCCTACGGCCGGGCGCAGAAAGAACTGGCCGGTCTCGTCGTTCTCCCCATCGCCACCCGCGCGGCGATCGAACGCACGGTGCTCGGCGAACTCGAAGCGTGAGCCGGGGCGGTCGGTAGCCTCACCGACGTGGATTACGAAACCCTGCACTGCACCGTCGATGCCGACGGGGTCGCGCTGCTGACGTTGTCGCGCCCCGATCAGCTCAACGCCTTCACGGTGACGATGGCCCGCGAACTCGAGCGGTTCTTCACCGTCGACGCCTACGACGACGCGATCCGTGCCGTCGTCGTCACCGGCGCCGGCCGCGCGTTCTGCGCGGGCATGGACCTCTCGGCCGACGGCAACGTGTTCGGTCTGGACGAGAGTCTGACGCCGACACCGGAACAGGTGCAGGCCGACTACGCGACCGAGCCGTTGCACAGCGGCATCCGCGACACCGGCGGCCGCGTCACCCTCGCGATCCACGCGCTCCCCAAACCCGTCATCGCCGCCATCAACGGCGCCGCGGTGGGCATCGGCGCGACGATGACGCTGGCCATGGACATCCGCGTGGCGTCCGAGAATGCCCGGATCGGTTTCGTGTTCGGCCGCCTGGGCATCGTGCCCGAGGCCTGCTCGTCGTGGTTCCTGCCCCGGCTGGTCGGCATTCAGCAGGCGCTGGACTGGGTGTACTCGGCCGACATCCTCACCGCCGAGGACGCGCTGGCCGGCCGGCTGCTGCGCTCGGTGCATCCGGCCGATTCGCTGGTCGCAGATGCGGTCGCGCTGGCGCGCAGCTACGTCTCCGGACGTTCGCCGGTGGCGCTGGCGCTGGCCAAGCAGTTGATCTACCGCAACGGCGCCGTCGAAACTCCGCTGCAGGCACACCTCAGCGACTCGCTGGCGATGTTCTACACCTCGCTCGGCGACGGCAAGGAAGGCGTCGCGGCGTTCCGGGAGAAGCGGGCACCGAACTTCACCGGCAGCGCGACTGAACTGCCGCGGATCTTCCCCGAGGGCTGAGCGTCACGCCATCGCCAACGCGGTGAGCATGGCGCCGGAAGTGATCAACAGCAGCGGCACCCGCAACAGATTGCGCCGCGTCCAGCGCACCGCCGCGGCCTCGTCGACGTCGGCAGGATCGGTGCGTTCGAACTCCGCCGCCCGCGGGACGAGGTCGAACAGCGCCCACAGCCGCATCGTGGCGTGGCTGACCAGCGCCACCAGCAGCGGAATCCCGATCGCCGAGTCCCCCCACGTCAGGATCAGGGTGACGATCAGGAGAACCTCGAACACGACGGGCGCGGGCAGCCAGAACCGGATGCGCGCGATACCGCCGTTGCGCGACTGAATCAGCCCCGGGCGCCTCGGCCAGTACGGATCGACGACGAGCGCCTCGTAGAGGGCGGCACCCAGGCAGACACAGGCGGCCAGCGTGGTGGCGGCGAGCAGAACGAGCGTCGGGGTGGACACGAGGTCCGATTATCCCGGTGCCAGGATGGGTCATGCCCGACATCTCCGAGTTCCGCATCGCGATCCCCGACACCGACCTCGCCGACCTGCAGGACCGGCTGACCCGGACCCGATGGCCCGAACCCGAATGCACCGACGACTGGAGCCAGGGCCTGCCGCTGTCCTACGCGCGCGAGCTCGCCGCCTACTGGCGCGATGACTACGATTGGCGCACAAGGGAAGCCGCGTTGAATCGGTTCGACCAGTTCACCACCGAGATCGACGGGTTGCCGATCCACTTCGTGCACCAGCGCAGCGGTCGCGATGACGGCGAGAAAGCCTTCCCGCTGTTGATCACCCACGGCTGGCCGGGCTCGATCGTCGAGTTCTCCAAGGTGATCGAGCCGCTGACCGCCGCCGGATTCGACGTCGTATGCCCGTCGCTTCCGGGTTACGGCTTCTCGGGCAAACCCACCGCGACCGGCTGGGGCGTCGAACGCATCGCGGCGGCGTGGGACGAGCTGATGGTTCGCCTGGGCTACCGGCGCTACGGCGCCCAGGGCGGCGACTGGGGCTCGGCAATCACCACACAGATCGGCCGCAACGAGGGCCACTGCGTGGCAATCCACACCAACATGCCGATCGGGCGGCCGCCGAAAGACCTCAGCGACATCACCGCCGAGGAGCGCGAGGTGCTCGAGGCCTACGCCGAGCACCAGCAGTGGGGCACCGGTTACTCCAAGCAGCAGTCGACGCGCCCACAGACGCTGGGCTACGGGCTCACAGATTCGCCCGTCGGACAGATGGCGTGGATCGTCGAGAAGTTCTGGGCCTGGACCGACAGCGACGGGCACCCGGAGAACGTGCTGACCAAAGACGAGATGCTCGACAACGTGATGCTCTACTGGCTGACGGCCAGCGCGGCGTCGTCGGCAAGGTTGTACTGGGAGAGCTTCGGCTCGTTCCGCGACGGCGGTCGGGTCGAATTGCCCACGGGCGTCGCGTCGTTCCCCAAGGAGATCCTGCGCTCGTCGCGCCGCTGGTGCGAAGCGACCTACAACATCACCCGCTGGACCACGATGCCTCGCGGGGGACACTTCGCCGCGTTCGAACAGCCCGAACTGTTCACCGACGACGTCGTCGCGTTCTTCTCCGAATTCCGCTAGAGGCCGAAGATCTCGACGCTGCGCTCGCGCATCTCGACCTTGCGCACCTTGCCGGTGACGGTCATCGGGAACTCGTCGACCACGTGCACGTAGCGCGGGATCTTGTAGTGCGCCAACGCCTCCGACGCGAACTGCCGCAGGGCGGCCGCGTCGAGTGCCGGCCGGCCCGGGCGCATCCGGAGCCAGGCGCAGACCTCCTCCCCGTAGGTGGGGTCCGGCACACCGATCACCTGGGCGTCCTCGATGTCGGGATGGGTGTAGAGGAACTCCTCGATCTCGCGCGGGTAGATGTTCTCCCCGCCGCGGATCACCATGTCCTTGATGCGGCCGACGATCGTGCAGTAGCCGTCCTCACGCATGACCGCGAGATCACCGGTGTGCATCCACCCGTCGGGGTCGATCGCCTGCGCGGTCTTCTCGTCGTCGTTCCAGTAACCGAGCATGACCGAGTAGCCGCGGGTACAGAACTCGCCGGGCTCGCCGCGCTCGACGGTCTCGCCGGTGTCGGGGTCGATCACCTTGATCTCCACATGCGGGTGCGCCCGCCCGATCGTCGCCGTACGCCGCTCCAGATCGTCGTCGACGCGCGTCTGGCAGGACACCGGCGACGTCTCGGTCATGCCGTAGGCGATCGCGACCTCCGCCATGTTCATGTCGTTGACGCAACGCTTCATCACCTCGACCGGGCACACCGAGCCCGCCATGATCCCCGTCCGCACCGTCGACAGGTCGCGCCGGCCGAAGTCGGCGTGGTTCTGCATCGCGATGAACATCGTCGGGACCCCGTACACCCCCGTGCACCGTTCCGCTTCGATGGCGCTCAGCGTCGATCCCGGATCGAACCCCGGCGCGGGGATCACCATCGTGGTGCCGTGACTGGTGCAACCCAGGTTGCCCATCACCATGCCGAAGCAGTGATAGAACGGCACCGGGATGCAGAGCCGATCCCCAGGGCCCAACCCGATGAGCTCGGTGGTGAAGTAGCCGTTGTTGAGGATGTTGCGATGCGAGAGCGTCGCACCCTTCGGGAAACCCGTTGTGCCCGAGGTGTACTGGATGTTGATCGGGTCGCGGTTGTCGAGCCCGGCGGCACGGCCGACGAGCTCGTCGACCCCCACCGCGGACGCCCCGGCGCGCAGCGCATCCCAGTCGGGAGTGCCGATGAACACGACATCGGTCAGATGCGGAACGGACCCCCGGACCTCACGGACCATGCTCACGTAATCCGAGGTCTTGAACGACGTCGCGGCGATCAGCAACCGCGTCCCCGATTGCTCGAGCACATAGGCGAGTTCGTGCGTTCTGTACGCCGGATTGATGTTGACCAGGATCGCGCCCACCTTGGCGCACGCGTACTGCGCGATGGTCCACTGCGCGCAGTTCGGCGCCCAGATCCCGACGCGATCGCCCTTCGCGATGCCTTTCGCCATCAGGCCGCGGGCGATGACGTCGACCTCGGCGTTCAGCTCGGCGTAGGAGTACCGAAGACCCTGCGCGACATCGACGAGCGCCTCGACACCACCGTGGCGAGCCGCGGCGCGTTCCAGGTTCGCGCCGATGGTCTCCTCGAGGATCGGCGTGTCGACCGGACCGGCCTCGTAACTGGCGCTCATGACAACAGATCCTCGTACCGGTGTTCGGTCTCGATGGGCGTACCCGCGGCATGCGCCTCCTCCTCGCGGCGGCGCAGGTCGACGCGGCGGATCTTGCCCGAGATCGTCTTGGGCAGGTCGAAGAACTCGACGCGGCGCACCTTGAGGTAGGGCGCGAGGTGGTCGCGGCTGTACTGCAAGATCTGCCGGGCTGTTTCGGCGTCGGCAGACCAGCCTTCGGCAAGTGCGACATAGGCCTTGGGCACGGCGAGGCGGGTGTCGTCGGGAGCGGGCACGACGGCCGCCTCGACGACGGCCGGGTGTTCGATGAGCACGCTCTCCAACTCGAACGGCGACACCTTGTAGTCGGAGGACTTGAAGACGTCGTCGGTGCGGCCGATGTAGGTGATGTAGCCGTCGGCGTCGCGGTTGGCCACATCCCCGGTGTGGTAGTAGCCGTCACGCATGACGTGCGTGTTGCGCGTCTCGTCGCCGAGGTAGCCGGTCATGAGATTCGGCGGAGCCTCACCCAGGTCGAGGCAGATCTCCCCCTCCTGCGCCCGTTCTCCGGTCAGCGGGTCGATCAGCACGACCGGCACCCCGGGCATCGGGCGACCCATCGAGCCGGCCTTCACGGGCTGTCCCGGGGTGTTGCCGACCGCCAACGTCGTCTCGGTCTGGCCGAACCCGTCCCGGATCGTCAGACCCCATGCCTTCTCGACCCGGGAGATCACATCCGGGTTGAGCGGCTCGCCCGCGCCGAGGATCTCCCGTAGTCCCTCGGGCCTGGCACCCAGATCGGCCTGAATCAGCATGCGCCACACGGTCGGCGGCGCGCAGAACGTGTTAACCCCGGCGCGGCGCAGCTGGTGCAGCAACGCCGCGGCGTCGAAGCGGGCGTAGTTGTAGACGAAGATCGTCGCCTCCGCGATCCACGGCGCGAAGAAGCAACTCCACGCATGCTTGGCCCACCCGGGTGAGCTGATCGCCAGGTGGACGTCACCGGGCCGCACCCCCAGCCACGCCGCCGTCGTCAGATGCCCGACCGGGTAGCTGACCTGAGAATGCTCGACCAGCTTGGGCTTGCTGGTGGTGCCCGAGGTGAAGTAGATCAGCAACGGGTCCGACGGCACCGTCCCCGGCTCGAACGGACCCGCGGGTTCCACGGCGGCGGCCTCGGCGTAGGGATGCCAGCCCGGCACCGGCTCTCCCACCGCGATGCCGACGAACGAGGCGTCCACCCCGTCGAATTTCGCGGCATCGCCGGAGTTGGCGATCACGAAACCGGCGCCGCCGCGTCGCAGCCGATCCGCGACGTCGTCGTGGCCGAGGGCCGCCGTGGTCGGCATGATCACCGCGCCGAGCTTGGCCACCGCGAGCATCGACTCCCACAGTTCGACCTGGTTGCCCAGCATCAGGATGACCCGGTCCCCGCGACCGACGCCCACCTCCTGTAACCACGTCGCCACCTGATCAGAGCGCGCGGCCATCTGCCCGAAGGTCACCTTCTCTTCGCTGCCGTCCTGCTCGACGATCCACAAGGCGACGTCCTGCGGGCGGTCGGCAGCGACGATGTCGAACCAGTCTGTCGCCCAATTGAACTGCCCCGTGATGCTGGGCCACTCGAAGGTCTCGACGGCCGTGTCGTAATCACCGATCATCTCGATGAGGTGGTCACGTGCCGCGCGATACCGATCGGTGTTGGTGGTCATGGCTGACCACGATCCACGTCACCCGGGTCCGACCGCTACCCCCCACGAGAAAATATCTGCTACTCGGGTGCGGGCGAGCGCCCGCCGGCGAGAGTCTGGCGGGCCAACTTCGCAAGCTCCTTCGTCGCGGGCGACAGGATCGTCGACTGCTTCTGGATGAGCGCGACCGTGTCGAAGAGCGGCTCGTCCAACGGCAGATACCTGACGCCGGGTGGCGCGACCGCGGATTCCGCGACGGCCTTGGCCACGACGGTCTCGCCCGCGCCCGCCGCGACCAGATCCAGTGCGGTGTCGACCTGTTCGACCTCGATCACGGGCTCGAGCGCGAGGCCCCGCAACAGCGCGCGTTCCGCCAGTTGGCGGCGTGTGGGATCACGCCATCCCGCGTGCGCGTCATAGAGAATCAGCTTCGCCGCCACCATGTCCTCGATGGATACGGGGCCGGTACGCCACGGGTACGACGTCGCGAAAACCACCTCGTCCTTGCGCAACGGCGTCACCGACAGCTCGTGCGTGTCCACGGGAAGCACCACCAACCCGGCCTCGAGGGCGCCGTCGCGAACCAGGTCAGCGACGTCGGCGGAATTCACACCGATGACGCGGAGTCGCACATTCGGGTACTCGGCATGAAACGACGTCAGCAGATCCGCCATCGCGTAGAACTTCGCGTTACGCAGCAATCCGAACGACGCCACGCCGCCCTGCAGACCGGTGACCGCCCGCAAGGCCCGGTCGGCACCATCGGCCGACGCCAGCGTCTGCTCGGCCAGTGGCATCAGCTCCTCTCCGGGCGTGGTGAGAATCAGCCGGCGCGCACCGCGAACGAAAAGCGGTGTGCCGTAGCTCTGTTCGATACGCCGGATGGTCTCGGAGACGGTGGGTTGCGACATGTGCAGCTGCTTGGCCGCCGCCGTGAACGAGCCGCACTGCGCCGCCGTGACGAACACGCGCAGCTGGATGAGCGACAGTGACATAGGTAAACACGATAGCAGTCCTCGGTTTTCACAAGGTTGTCCTCTTACTCGACCGTTCATACGCTGGCGAGAACCACGATCGCGCAATTGCAATCCAGGAGGATCACCATGGACACCTCGGAGGAGGACCGCCAGCTCGGTGAGCTCGGCTACACCCAGAAGCTCAGCCGGTCGGTGGGAGGAGTGTCGTCCTTCTTCCTCGGCTTCTCCGTCATCAGCGCCACGACCGCGGTGTTCTCCGGGTTCGGATTCGGGTTGAGCACGGCGGGCCCGGCCTTCGTGTGGACCTTCCCACTCGCGGTCGTCGTGTTCTTCGTGTGGGCGCTGATCGCCGCCGATCTGGTGGTGAAACTACCTCTCGCGGGATACGCCTACCAGTGGACCAGCCGGCTCGTCAGCCCGCACCTGGGCTGGTTCACCGGCTTCGCCGGTGCCGTCGGATTCATCAGTGGTTTCACCGGCGTCGCGTTCGTGATGTCCGGATACATCGGCAGCCTGCTGGGCATCGAGATGACCACGACTGCGCAGATATTCACGTCGATCGTCGTCGTGCTGCTGTGCGTCCTGATCAATGTGTACGGTGTGCGGCTTGCCACCATGCTGAACAACATCGGGGTGGCGCTGGAACTGGTGGTGACGATCGGCGCGACGGTCTTCATCGCGATCGTCGCGTTCTTCGTCACCAATGAACATCAAGGCATCGAGTTCCTCTTCTCCGGCGGTGCCGCAGGTGATTCCACGTCGCCCTACGTCATCGTCTGGCTGACCGCGAGCCTCGGCTGCATCTTCGGACTGCTCGGCGTGGAGGCGGCCGCAGACGTCGCCGAGGAGACGAAGAACGCCCGTCGCACCATCCCGCGCACGATGTTCCTCGCCCTCGGGGTGGCGTCGGCGATCGAGTTCTTCATGTACATCGTCTTCCTCCTGGTGATCAAGGATCCGGCCACGCTGTCGGACAGCGCGTCACCGATCACCGACCTGTTCGCACAGCAGGTTTCGCCGTGGTTCTCGAAATTGGTGATCGCCCTGGCGCTCACCAACATCCTGGTCTGCGTGCTCGCGAGCATGCTCGTCGCCACGCGTCTGGTGTATGCCCTGGGCCGCGACAACATGCTTCCCGGCTCCCGCGTGCTGCGTGAGGTCTCCGCCACGCACAAAGTGCCGACGTATGCCGTGTGGGCGACGGGACTGGTGTCGCTGGCGCTGCTGCTGTCCGCGCTCGCCAACCAGCAGACCTTCTCCTACATCGTCGGGATGTCGGCGCTCGGGTTCTTCGCCGTCTACCTGCTCACCACGGCCGGACTCGTCGT
Organism: Mycobacterium sp. PSTR-4-N; assembly: GCF_022348085.1. GTDB lineage: Bacteria > Actinomycetota > Actinomycetes > Mycobacteriales > Mycobacteriaceae > Mycobacterium. The sequence continues at coordinate 143,971 of NZ_JAKRFN010000002.1, forward strand.
CGCCAACGCACGCAAGCGGATCCCGCAGGGCACCGCGGGGGTCTTCGACCTCGGCCGGATGCGATTGCCGGTCTACGTCTTCGGTCTGGTGGTGTTCGGGTCGGTCATGTGCGCGCTGCTGTTCCTGCCCGACTTCCGGGCCAACGCCATCGTGTTCGTCGTGGCGATGGGCCTGGCCGCCGTGTGGTGGCTCGTCGTCCTGAGAGGACGCATCGCCCGTGGCGATGCCGGGCCGAGGTACGCCCTGGCGACCGCAGAACGGCAGGACTCCGCCGCTGCCACCTATTGAGGTTCGTTCACGAGCACCGTGGAGACCAAGGCCCGTCCGGGTCTTGGTCTCCACGCGTTTCCGACGCACACACAGTTGCAGACGTATAGGGACACCCTCTGGCTCACCTCGGAAATCACTGTCTGGTCCGACGCCTTGCGACTGCCTACCGTGAAGTCCATGCGTTATTCGACTCCTCTTCTCGACCGCCTGCAGGGCAGGTTTCGGCACCTCAAGCGTCCCCTCGTCGACGTGCCCGCCGCGCAACGGGATCCCGCCGTCATCGACACCGTCACCTCGATGCTCCGGGACATCGAGGCCAGGGGCCTCGACGCCGTACGCGATTTCAGTCGTGCGCTCGACCACGACGACCGCCAGGATTTCGAACTCTCGCAGCGCGACATCGCCACGAGCGGAGACCGCCTGCCGCGCGACCTCAGGGAGGCCATCGACCTGGGGTCGGAGCGCACCCGCGCGTTCGCGCAGGAGCAGCGCTCGCACCTGGTCGGATTCGAGACCGAGCTGTGCCCCGGCCTGGTGACGGGAACCCGGTATGTCCCCGTGGCGCGCGTGGGCGCCTACCTGCCGGCGGGCCGTTTCCCGCTGACCGCATCGGCGTTCATGACGGTGGGAGTCGCCAAAGTGGCAGGCGTGCCGACGGTGATCGCCTGCACGCCACCACAACCCGACGGCAGCGCGAACGACGCCGTCGTCTACGCGGCACACGTGTCCGGAGTCGACCGGGTGTTCATCCTCGGAGGCGTGCAGGCGCTCGCCGCGATGGCGTTCGGTCTCCTCGGCGAGCTTCCCGTCGACATGCTCGTGGGCGCGGGCAACGCCTATGTCGCCGAGGCGAAGCGACAGCTCTTCGGCACGGTGGCCATCGACCTGCTCGCCGGCCCGTCGGAGGTCGCCGTGCTGTCCGACGAGACGGCCGACCCCGAGATCGTCGCCGCCGATCTGCTCGGCCAGGCCGAACACGGCACGAATTCGCCTGCCGCTCTTGTCACGACGTCCGAAGAGCACGGGCGCGCGGTGATCGCGGCGGTGGAGCGGCAGCTGGACGGCCTGTCCACCGAGCAGATCGCCGGACCCGCCTGGCGGGACTTCGGCGTGGTGACGGTCGCCGACGATCGCGAGACCGCCGCGCTGCTGATGGACGACCTCGCGCCGGAGCACCTGGAGGTCATCACCGCCGACGACGGTTGGTATCACGACCGGCTGAAGAACTACGGGTCGATCTTCCTCGGGCAGTGGAGCACGGTCGCCTATTCCGACAAGGGTATGGCGGGCACCAATCACGTCCTTCCCACGGCCGGCGGCGCGAAGCACAGCGCCGGGCTGTCGGTGTCGCGGTACCTCAAGCCGCTGACCTATCAGCGCGTCACGCGGGAAGCGACGCCCCTGCTCGCCAACGCCGTCCAGGTCATCTCCGATTCCGAGGGCATGGCCGCCCACAGCGCGACCGCCAGGCGCAGACTCGCCATCTACGCCGAGACCGTGGGCGCGGAGCAGGGCGTAGGAGGATGAGCGACATGGATCAGACTCTCGTCGTCGGCGCCGTCCAAATGGCACCCTTGTTCCTCGACCGTGCGGCCACCCTCGACAAGGTCGAGCGGTACATCGACGAGGCCGGTGCGAGCGGGTGCCGCCTCGTCGCCTTCGGGGAGACACTCGTACCCGGCTATCCGTTCTGGCTGGGACGCACCGACGGGGCGAAGTTCAATTCCGACCTCCAGCGGGAGATCCATTCGCTGTACCTGCAGGAAGCCGTGCAAATCGAGGCCGGCCATCTCGACGGCGTGCGAGAAGCCGCACGGCGCAACGTCACGACCGTCGTGCTCGGCGTCGCCGAGCGCCCCGCCGACCGCGGCGGCCACAGCATCTACTGTTCCGCGGTGACGATCGATGCGAGCGGCGACGTGGCGTCCGTGCACCGAAAGCTCACTCCCACATACGAAGAGCGACTCAGCTGGTCCAGCGGCGACGGCCACGGACTCGTCACGCACGCACTGTCGCCGTTCACCCTCGGCTCGCTCAACTGCTGGGAGAACTGGATGCCGTTGTCGCGCACCGCGCTGTATTCCCAGGGCGAGGATCTGCACGTCGCGCTGTGGCCGGGCGATGTCTACGACACCGCCGACGCCACCCGGTTCATCGCGCTCGAATCCCGGTCCTATGTCATCTCCGTGTCCGGCGTATTGCGCCGCGAGCACATTCCCGACGTCATGCCGGGCGCGGACATGATGCGCGAGGCGAGCGACGAACAGATCAGCACCGGCGGGACGTGCATCGCCGCACCCGACGGCAGCTGGGTTGTCGAACCGATCGCCGACACCGAGGGACTGACCGTGGCCACTCTCGACCACGGTCAGGTGCGCCGGGAGCGCCAGAACTTCGATCCGGCAGGCCATTACGGTCGTCCCGATGTGACCAGACTCGTGGTCGACCGTCGGCGCCAGGCACTGACGACCTTCACGGACTGACCGTCGCGTCAGGCCAGCGATTGCACCCAGGACCGGTGCAGCGCGGCGTAATGCCCGCCGTCGCGGCCAGTCAGCTCCTCCGGCGAGCCGTCCTCGACGATGCGGCCGTGCTCGAGCACCAGCACCCGGTCGGCGATCTGCACGGTCGAGAGCCGGTGGGCGATCACGATCGCAGTGCGCTCGGCGAGCACCGTTTCCAGCGCCCGCTGCACCATCCGCTCACTCGGGATGTCCAGCGACGAGGTGGCCTCGTCGAGAATCAGCACCGCGGGATCGGCCAGGAACGCGCGCGCGAACGCGACCAACTGACGCTGGCCGGCCGAGAGCCGGCCACCACGCTTGGCGACGTCGGTGTCGTATCCATCGGGCAGTGCGGCGATGAAGCCGTCCGCGCCGACCGCCTCCGCCGCAGCCCGCACCTCCGCATCGGTGGCGTCGGGCTTGCCGAAGCGGATGTTGTCGGCGACCGTGCCGTCGAACATGAAGTTCTCCTGCGTCACCATGACCACGTGGCGGCGCAGCTCGGTCTGCCGCACATCGCGCAAGTCCACCCCGTCGAGGGACACGCTGCCCGACACCGGGTCGTAGAACCGGGTGACCAGCTTGGCGATCGTGGTCTTGCCCGCGCCGGTGGTGCCGACCAGGGCGACGGTCTGCCCGGCGGGAACCACGAGGTCCAGCTGCGGCAACACCGGCCGATTCGGGACGTAGGAGAACCGGACGTCGCGGAAGGCGATCTCGCCGCGCACGGTGTCGAGGGCGACGGGCTCGGCCGGGTCACCGATGCCGGGTTTCTCGGCGAGCACCCCGGCGAGCTTCTCCAGCGCCGATGACGCGGACTGGAAGGTGTTGAAGAACTGTGAGATCTCCTGCATCGGCTCGAAGAACATCCGCAGGTACAGCAAGAACGCGGCCAGCGTCCCGATCGTCATCTCGCCGTGCAGCACCCGGTACCCGCCGTAGATCAGCACGACACCGGTGGTGATGTTGCCGACGAACTTGACGCCGGGCATGAAGATCGCCAGCAGCTTGAACGTCTTCTCGTTGATGACCCGGTAGCGGTCGGCGACGTCTTCGAAGATCTGCTGGTTGCGCGGCTCCCGGCGATAGGCCTGCACCGCCTTGATGCCCGTCATGGTCTCGACGAACTGCACGATCACCAGCGCCGAGATCTCGCGCACCTCACGGTAGATCCGGGACGACTCGCGGTGGAACCACGCAACGAGCACGACCAGGATCGGGAAGGCCGCCAGACACATCAGCCCGAGTTCGGCGTCGAGCGTGATCAGCAGGATGGCGGTGCCGACAAGGGTGAGCACCGCGGTGATCAGGCTGTCGAAGCCCGTCTCCAACATGTCCTGGATGGCCTCGACGTCGTTGGTGGAGCGGCTGACCACCCGGCCCGAGGTGTAGCGATCGTGAAAGGCGATGTCGAGGCGGCCGAAATGGCGGAACACCCGTCGGCGCAGTTCCCGCAGCACGCGCTGACCGACGCGACCCGAGCGGCGCAGGAAGAACATCCGCGCACTGGCCTGTACGAGGACCACGGCGCACAGCACCCCGACGATCGTCATCAACGTCGTCGCCGGCCCACCCTGCAGCAGCGGCGGGATGCCGTTGTCGATTCCTCTCTGCACCAGGATCGGAACCGAGAGGCGCGCAACGTTTTCCACGACCACGACGACGGCGAGCGCGGCCACCGTCCACTTGTAGGGACGCAGCAGCGAGCCCAGCAGCGCGCGGGCCTCGCGGCGCCGCGGCACCGATTCGTCGATGGGGAGGTCGTCGTGCTCGTCGAAGCGTCCGCGCCAGTCCGGGGCCACACTCACGTCTGCCCCTCCAGGATCTCGTGATCCAACCGCGCCCGCTCGGCCCGCTGCTCCCAGTCGGCCTCGCGTTCACAGCCGTCGTCGAGTTCGTCGTCGGCGGCCAGCAGGTAGCGGTACGCGGGGACATCGGCCAGCAGCTCGGCGTGCGTGCCGACGTGGGTGATGGTCCCGTTCTGCAGCAGCGCCACCCGATCGGCGAGCAGCACCGTCGACGCGCGGTGGGCCACCACCACGCCGGTGACCGCGTGCAGGACGCGGCGCAGCGCCTCCTCGACGACGGCCTCGGTGTGCACGTCCAGAGCGCTCAACGTGTCGTCGAGAACCAGGATGCGCGGGGCGGCCAGAATGGCGCGCGCCAGCGAAAGACGTTGTCGCTGACCGCCCGACAGGCTCATCCCCTGCTCACCGATGCGGGTGTCCAGACCGTAGGGCAGGTCGTAGACGAACTCCGCCGCCGCCACCTCGACGGCCTGACGCAGCTCGTCGTCGGTCGCCCCGGGGTTACCGAGGCGCAGATTCTCTGCGACCGACATCGAGAACAGCGTCGGATCCTCGAACGCCGTGGCCACCGCCTTCCGCAGCGCCTCGAGACTGAGCTCGCGGATGTCCTGGGCGTCGATGCGGATCTCGCCCTCGGTCACGTCGTAGAGCCGAGACAGCAGACCCACCAGCACCGACTTGCCCGATCCGGTCGCGCCGACCAGCGCGAGCGTCTCCCCCGGCTCCACGGTCACGGTGACATGACGCAGCGCCCAGTCGTCGGAGTCCGGGAAACGGAAGCCGACGTCGACGAGCTCGAGGCGGCCTCCCCGCGGCGTCGCATCACGCGGGCCGTCGGTGATCTCGCGCGGCGCATCGAAGATCTCGGCGATGCGGTTCGCCGCGGTGAAGGACTCCTGCGTCATCGACAGCAGGAAGCCGAGCGACGCGATCGGCCACACCAGCGAGAGCATCATCGTGATGAACGCGACCAACGTGCCCATCGTCACGTAGCCGTGGCCGGCAGCGTAGGCACCGAAGCCGAGCACGAGGATCAGCGTCAGGTTCGGGATGATCTCCAGCAGCGTCCAGAACTTGGCCGACACCGACACCCGGCGCACCTGCGTCTCGTACAGATCGGTGAGTTGCTCGTCGAAGCGGTCGTAGACGTAGTCCTCGCGGCCGAAGGACTTGACCACGCGCAACCCGAGCGCGGCCTCCTCCACGTGGGTGGCTACGTGGCCGGCCTGATCCTGGGCCTGCCGTGACAGCCGCGTGTACTCCTGCTGGAAGTGCAGCACCGTCAGCGTGATCGGCACGATCGACACCAGCACCACCACACCGAGCGGCCAGTACATCGCGAGCAGGATCGCGGTGACGATGGTGATCTGCAGGATGTTGAGGATCAGGAATGTGAGCCCGAACGACATGAACCGCCGAATCGAGCTCAGGTCGTTCATGATTCGCGACAGCAGCTGACCGGACTGCCAGCGGCCGTGGAACGACATCGGCAGGATCTGCAACCGCGCGTAGAGGTCTTTGCGGATGTCGGCCTCGACGCCCATCGTCGCGCGGGCCACCAGCCATCGCCGGATGAACCACAGCGCCGCCTCGGCGATGCCCAGTCCCATCGCCGCGGCGCCCAGCGTCCACAGCCCCTGCTGGTCCTGGTGTCGCACCGGCCCGTCGATCACCGCTTTGGTCATCAACGGGATTCCGACCGTGGCACCCAGACTCGCGAAGGCCACGGTGAACATCAGGATCCAGCGCCCGCGGTACGGGAGCAGGTACGGCAGCATCCGCCACAGGTCCGAGCTGGGCCTCACCCGCCGGGGCCGCGGCGCGATCGCGGGCGCTGCGCGCAGCGCGTTGGTTCCGGAGTCAGCCACTCACAACATCTTCCCACTGCGAGCAAGTGGTTAACCCATCTAGCGAATGCGCGCGGCGGCACGGCAGGTGCGCGTGCGTGCCCGACGGCGCGCCGAACTGCGTGCGGTAGAGCTCGGCGTAGCGGCCGCCGCGCGCCAACAACTCCGGATGTGTGCCGCGCTCGACGATCTGTCCGTCTTCGACGACGAGGATCACATCGGCCGCACGGATCGTCGAGAGACGGTGGGCGATCACCAGCGACGTGCGGCCGGCCAGCGCTTCTGCGAGCGCCTGCTGCACCTTGGCCTCGGACTCGGAGTCCAGGGATGCCGTCGCCTCGTCGAGCACCACCACCCGCGGCGCGGCCAGCAGCAGGCGCGCGATGGTCAGGCGCTGACGCTGACCGCCGGAGAGCCGGTAGCCGCGCTCCCCGACGATCGTGTCGAGACCCTCGGGCATGTCGGCGACCACGGTGTCGAGCCGGGCGCGGCGCAGCGCCGCCCAGATCTCGTCATCCGTGGCCTCCGGGGCGGCGAGCGCCACGTTGGCGCGGATCGTCTCGTGGAACAGGTGCCCGTCCTGGGTGACCATGCCGACGGTGTCCTTCAGCGACGCGAAGGTCGCGTCACGCACGTCGATCCCGTTGAGGCGGACGGCCCCGGACGACACGTCGTAGAGCCGGGCCAGCAGCGATGCCGTCGTCGACTTCCCCGCCCCCGACGAGCCGACGAGCGCGATCATCTGGCCGGGCTCTGCGGTGAACGAGATACCGTGCAGCACCTCGTCGCCGCCACGATCGTCCAGCTCACTGACGTCTTCGAGCGAGGCCAGCGACACGGTGTCGGCGGCGGGATAGGCGAACCGGACGTCGTCGAACTCGACGGTGACCGGACCGTCGGGGATCTCGACCGCGTCGGGCCGCTCCTGGATCAGCGGTACCAGGTCGAGCACCTCGAAGACCCGCTCGAAGCTGACCAGTGCGGTGGCGATCTCGACGCGCGCGTTGGCCAGCGCGGTCAGCGGCGCGTAGAGGCGGGTCAGCAGCAGGGCCAGCGACACGATGGCGCCGGCCTGCAGCGTCCCACCCAGCGCCAGCGCGCCGCCCAGCCCGTACACCAGCGCGAGTGCCAGCGCCGACATCAGCGTCAGCGAGTTCATGAAGGTCGACTGCAGCATCGCGGTGCGCACCCCGATGTCGCGCACCCTGCCGGCCCGCACGCCGAACTCGCGGGACTCGGCGTCGGTGTCGCCGAACAGTTTGATCAGCGTCGCTCCCGGCGCAGAGAACCGCTCCGTCATCTGCGTGTTCATCGTCGCGTTGTGGCCCGCGGCCTCCCGCGACAGCGTCGCCATCGCCCTACCGATGCGGCGCGCGGGAAGCAGGAACAGCGGCATCAGCGCCAGCGACACCACGGTCACCTGCCAGGAGATGCTGATCATCACCGCCAGCGTCAACGTCAACGTGACGATGTTCGAGACGACGCCGGACAAGGTGTCGGAGAACGCGCGCTGCGCGCCCATCACGTCGTTGCCCAGCCGGCTCACCAGCGCACCGGTGCGTGTCCGGGTGAAGAAGGCGACCGGCATGCGCTGCACGTGATCGAACACCGCGGTACGCAGATCCAGGATCAGACCCTCGCCGATGTTCGACGACAACCATCGCGTCAGCAACGACACCGCGGCCTCGGCCAGCGCCACGCCGGCGATCACCACGGCCAGCATCACCACCGTCCCCACGGCGCCCCCGTCGGTGATCTCGTCGACCACGCGGCCCGCGAGCAAGGGCGTCGCCACCGTCAGCACCGCGCCGAGGACGCTGACCAGCAAGAACCAGCCGAGCATGCGGTGATGCCGCGCAGCGAACCGCCAGATACGCGCCATCAGCGGGCGATCTGCCAACCCGTGCAGATCACCGCCCCGGGCGTGCGTCTGCCGGTACAGCGACTGCCGGGCAACTGTTTCCAAGCTCATCTCATCACCGTAGAACCTCAACATTGGATGAGGTCAAAGCCTTCCCGGCAGGTTCAGCTCAGCTCCAACGGGTAACTTCCGATGACGTGACGGAGTCAAGACAGGCAAGACTGCAGAACTGGCAGCGTCGGACCGAGTTGCCGCTGGCCGGAGTCGCGGTGCTGTTCCTGGCCGCCTACGCCACCAGCGTGTTGGCCCGGCCCCAGGGCGCGATGGCATGGACGCTAGGCCTGATCACCGCCATCACGTGGTTCGTCTTCGTCGTCGACTACCTGGTCAGGCTGACCCTGGCCGAGAACCGCTGGCGCTGGTTCTACCGGCACCTGTTCGACCTCGCCATCGTCGTGCTGCCGATGCTGAGACCGCTGCGGCTGCTGCGATTGGTGACTTTGATCGCGGTGCTGCAACGTGCCGTCGGCGACGCCATCCGCGGGCGTGTCGTGCTCTACACGGTGTCGGGAGCGCTGCTGCTGGTGTTCGTCGCCTCGCTGGCCGTGCTCGACACCGAGAGGGGCCAACCCGGCGCGCAGATCGAGAACTTCGGCCAGGCCCTGTGGTGGTCGGTGACCACGATCACCACGGTGGGTTACGGCGACCTGACCCCGGTGACGACCACCGGGCGGATCATCGCGGTGTTCCTGATGATCGGCGGAATCAGCCTGGTCGGTTCCATCACGGCCACATTGGCGTCGTGGATCGTGCAGCGCGTGTCCGACGAGGACGAAGAGGGCCGCTCGGTGACGACTGCCCACGTCGACACACTGCTCACCGAGATCGGCGAGCTGCGCGAAGAGGTGCGACGCTTGCGCAGCGAAACCAGCGAGATCAACCGCCAGGCTGCCGCGTCGGCCCGGTAACGGGCAGGTTCCCGCAGCCTGGACCTCTCGTCAGGCAAGATTGCGGGCATGGACAGTGCAGTGGGTTCGCCCCGGGTGCTCGTGGTCGATGACGATCCCGACGTGCTGGCCTCGCTGGAGCGCGGCCTGCGTCTGTCCGGGTTCGACGTGTTCACCGCCGTCGACGGTGCCGAGGCGCTGCGCAGCGCCACCGAGACGCGACCGGACGCCATCGTGCTCGACATCAACATGCCGGTCCTCGACGGTGTGTCGGTCGTGACCGCGCTGCGTGCGATGGACAACGACGTGCCGGTCTGTGTGCTCTCGGCCCGCTCCTCCGTCGACGACCGGGTCGCGGGTCTCGAGGCCGGCGCCGACGACTATTTGGTCAAGCCGTTCGTGCTCGCCGAGCTGGTCGCCCGGGTCAAGGCGCTGCTGCGCCGGCGCGGGTCCACCGCGACGTTCTCGTCGGAGACCATCGCCGTCGGCCCGCTCGAGGTCGACATCCCCGGCCGGCGCGCCCGCGTCGACGGGGTCGACGTCGACCTCACCAAACGCGAATTCGACCTGCTGGCCGTGCTCGCCGAACACAAGACCGCCGTGCTGTCGCGGGCGCAGCTCCTCGAGTTGGTGTGGGGTTACGACTTCGCGGCCGACACCAACGTCGTCGACGTGTTCATCGGCTACCTGCGCCGCAAGCTGGAGGCCAACGGCGCACCGCGCCTGCTGCACACCGTGCGCGGTGTCGGTTTCGTGCTGCGACAGCAGTAGCGGGCAACCCGTCATGATCGTGGTGTCGCGCATCTTCCGACGCACGCCGTCGCTGCGCACCCGCGTGGCATTCGCCACCGCGATCGCCGCGGCCATCGTCGTCGGCATCGTCGGTACGGTCGTCTGGGTCGGCATCACCCAGGACCGCAAGGAGCGCCTCGACCGTCGGCTCGACGAAGCCGCCGGCTTCGCGATCCCGTTCCTGCCGCGCGGCCTGGACGAGATCCCGCCGTCGCCCAACGACCAGGACGCCGTCATCACCGTCCGGCGCGCCGACGGCCAGGTGACCTCGAACTCCGTCGTACTGCCCGAACTGCCACCCGGCTACGCCGACACCACGGTCGACGGGGTGCGCTACCGGGTGCGCACCGTCGAGCTGTCCACGCCCGAGCCGATGTCGGTGGCCGTCGGCGCCACCTACGACGCGACGATCACCGACACCAACAACCTGCACCGGCGGGTGTTGATCATCTGCACGATGGCGGTGGGCGCGGCGACGTTCGGCGGGTGGCTGCTCGCGGCGTTCGCGGTGCGGCCGTTCAAGCGGCTGGCTCAGCAGACCCGCCAGATCGAGGCGGGTGACGAAGCGCCCGACATCGACATCCGCGGCGCCACCGAGGCCGTCGAGATCGCGGACGCCATCAAGGGTCTCGTCGGCCGCGTATGGGAAGAACAGGGCCGCACCAAGGCGGCGTTGGCCTCGGCCCGCGACTTCGCGTCGGTCTCGGCCCACGAACTGCGGACCCCGCTGACCGCGATGCGGACCAACCTGGAAGTGCTCGCGACGCTCGACCTCGCCGAGGAACAGCGCAAGGAGGTCGTCGGCGACGTCATCCGCACCCAGACCCGGATCGAGGCCACGCTCGGCGCGCTGGAGCGGCTGGCGCAAGGAGAATTGTCCACCGAGGACGACCATGTGCCCGTCGACATCACCGAACTCCTGGACCGGGCCGCGCACGACGCGATGCGGGTGTATCCCGATCTGGAGGTGTCGCTGGTGCCTGCGCCGACGGTGATCATCGTCGGGTTGCCCGCAGGCTTGCGGCTGGCGGTCGACAACGCGATCGCCAATGCGGTCAAGCACGGCGGCGCGACCCGCGTGCAGCTGTCCGCGGTCAGCTCGCGAGCGGGAGTGGAGATCGCGATCGACGACGACGGCGTCGGCGTGCCCGAGGAGGAGCGCACGGTGGTGTTCGAGCGGTTCTCCCGGGGCTCGACGGCGTCGCACTCCGGCTCAGGCCTCGGGTTGGCGCTGGTGGCTCAGCAGGCCGACTTGCACGGCGGCACAGCGGCATTGGAGGCGAGCCCGCTGGGCGGGGCGCGCCTGCTGCTGCGGCTGCCGGGGCCGAGCTAGTTTTCGGCTAGCGCGTGCCGAGCAGGTCGATGACGAAGATGAGGGTCTTGCCCGACAGGCGGTGTCCGCCGCCGGCCGGACCGTAGGCCTGCTCCGGCGGGATCGTCAGCTTGCGCCGGCCGCCGACCTTCATCCCCGGGATGCCGTCCTGCCAGCCCTGGATCAATCCGCGCAACGGGAACTCGATCGACTCACCACGGTTCCAGGAGCTGTCGAACTCCTCGCCGGTGTCGTACTCGACGCCCAGGTAGTGCACTTCCACGTTCGCACCCGGGACCGCTTCGGGGCCGTCGCCGACGACGATGTCTTCGATCACCAACTCGGTGGGTGCCGGGCCGTCGGGGAAATCGATCTCGGGTTTGGTCGCCATCCGCCCACCCTAGCCCGGCGACCTGACCTCCTCGGGCTGCAGCCACTCGGTGGGCCGCAGCAGCACCACCTCCGGCAGGATGCACGCCGCCGACAACCGTGTCGTCATCCGCACGACCTCCGCCACGTCGCGCGGCGTGATCATCGTCGACGCCTCGATGGCGCTGCGGTAGACGTCGGCCATCGCCGTGTCGACCAGGCCCGGGCAGATCGCGGTGGCCTTGATGCCCGAGGTAGCGAGCTCGTCGTGCAGCGACTCGGTGAACCCCACGACGGCGGCCTTGGTCGCCGAATACGACGACAGCGTGGCCTCGCCGCGCTTGCCCGCATTGGACGCCGTGTTCACGATCTGCGCCTGTTTGCGCTGGCGCACAGCCTCTTTCAGCAGCGGTTGGCACTTCGCGGTCAGCAGCACGACGGCGCGGATGTTGACGGCCAGTTGCGCGTCGAGGAAGTCCGCGGTGATGTCGGCGACGGCCCGGTTCCCGGCGATCCCCGCGTTGTTCACCAGCAGGTCCAGTGACCCGTGCCGCTCGGTATGGAATGCGACCACCTCGTCGAGGAAGGAGTCCTCGGCCAGCGATCCGGCGATCGTGTGGACGGCCGACCCGCCGAGCGACGCGGCCACCGCGGCCAGCTTCGCCGGGTCGCGGCCCACCAGGGTCAGGGCATATCCCTCCTCGTGCAGGGCCGCCGCGATCGCCGCTCCGATACCGCCCGACGCCCCCGTCACCAGGGCACTACGCATGGTCACCGGTTCATTAGATCGCGCCGGGGGGCAGACTGTAGGCGTGGCCAACGACGAAGACATCCTTGCCCAGGTGAATCAGCTCGTCGCGGAGGAGAAAGACCTCCGCTCCAAGCTGCAGCACCATGAGATCGACGAGTCCGAAGAGCACCAGCGGTTACGCGCGGTGGAGGTCCAACTCGACCAGTGCTGGGACCTGCTGCGCCAGCGGCGAGCCCTCCGCGAGACCGGCGGCGACCCGACCGCAGCGCAGGTGCGTCCGGCCGACGAGGTCGAGGGCTACCTGAACTGAGCAGCGCCACGGACCCCCGCGCCGACGTCGTCATCGTCGGCGGCGGGCACAACGGCCTGGTGGCGGCCGGTTACCTCGCCCGGGCCGGTCGCCGCGTGCGTCTCCTGGAACGTCTCGACCACGTCGGCGGCGCCGCGGTGTCGGCGTACGCGTTCGACGGCGTCGACGCGCGACTGTCGCGGTACTCCTATCTGGTGAGCTTGCTGCCGCAGCGCATCATCGACGACCTCGGGGTGCGTGTCCGCCTCGTGCGGCGGCGCTGGTCGTCCTACACACCGGACCCGGCGTCGGGCGGCCGCACCGGACTGCTGGTCGGCCCGGCCTCGACGTTCGGCGCGGTGGGCGCCGCCGACGACGAGGCGGGCTTCGACGCCTTCTACCGGCGCTGCAACAGCCTGACGTCACGGGTGTGGCCGACGCTGACGGAGCCGTTGCGAACCCGTTCGGATCTGCGCCGGCACGTCGTGAGTGTCGCCGGAGCCGATGCGGAATGGGCCTGGCGTGCTGTTGTCGAGGAGCCGGTCGGTGCGGCGATCACCTCGGCGGTGCGCCACGATCTGGTCCGCGGGGTGATGGCCACCGACGCGCTGATCGGAACCTTCGCCGCGCTCGAGGATCCGGCGCTGCAGCAGAACGTGTGCTTCCTGTATCACCTGATCGGCGGCGGCACCGGGGACTGGGATGTGCCGGTCGGCGGGATGGGCGCGGTCAGCGGAGCGCTCGCCGCGGCAGCTGCGGGTTTCGGCGCCGAGATCCTGACCGGAGCGGAGGTCGAGTCGATCACGCCCGACGGCGAGGTGCGCTACCGCCACGGTGGTACGCAACATCTCGTCGCCGCCGACCACGTCCTGGCCAATGTCACACCGGCCGTGCTGGCCCGACTGCTCGGCGAAGCCGCACCCGACGTCGCACCCGGTGCGCAGGTGAAGGTGAACCTGATGCTGCGGCGGCTCCCCCGTCTGCGTGACGACAGCGTCACCGTCGAGCAGGCCTTCGGCGGCACCTTCCACATCAACGAGACCTACAGCCAACTCGATTCGGCGTACCGGCAAGCTTTCGACGGCGTCGTGCCCGAACCTCTCCCGTGTGAGATCTACTGCCATTCGCTGGCGGACCCGACGATCCTGTCGGATGAGCTGCGCGCCTCGGGAGCGCAGACGCTGACGGTCTTCGGGCTGCACACACCTCACCACCTGATGACCACCGGCACTCCGGAGCGCCTTCGCGACACGCTGACGTCGGCGGTGCTGACATCACTGAATTCGGTTCTCGCCGAACCGATTCACGATGTCCTGATGGAGGACGCCGCGGGCCGGCTGTGCATCGAGACCAAGACGACAGCGGACCTCGACGATGCGTTGGGCATGACCAACGGCCACATCTTCCACGGTGCGTTGTCGTGGCCCTTCGCCGAGGACGACGACGAGTTGTCTACGCCGGCGCAACGCTGGGGGGTAGCCACCGCGCACGAGCGAATCCTGCTGTGCGGGTCGGGATCTCGCCGCGGTGGCGCCGTCTCGGGCATCGGGGGGCACAACGCGGCGATGGCGGTACTGGGCCGCTAGCTGGCTGATCCGGGTTCGTAGGGCTGGTGCCACCACCGCTGGGCGCGTTCGCCCGTGGCGCCGGGGCACGGTGCGACGTCGGGCGGTGGCTGAGTCGGGGTGCGGGCCAGCGACGCGGAGGTCAGGGCGCGGCCGGCGGCGTCGGTGACCACGAGCTGGTCGGCGGGCCCGGTGATCGTGATCAGGCCGCGGTGATGGGCCCGATGGTGATACGGACACACCAGCGCGGATGAAAACGGCTCTGGGGATAGACCACCTCAGCGGCCCGCGAGCTTGTCCAACAGCGACCGCAGTGTCGCCAGATCGTCGGCGCCGAGATCGGTCAGCATCGGCGGTGCCGGGTCACGGACGTCGTCGATGGTGCGCACCAGCTCGCGCCCCGCATCGGTCAGCGACACCACCTTGCAGCGCCTGTTCTGCGGGTTGACCTCGCGGACCACGAGTCCACGCTCCTCCAGGTCGTTGATCGCGACCGTCGCGGCGGGTGCGTCGATGGTCGCTGCCGCGGCGATGTCCTTCACCGTCATCGGAGCCCGGCGCAGACGCATCAGGATGCGTACCCGGCTGAACGGCAGCCCCGAGCGGTCCACCACGAGACGCTTCCATCCGTCGAGGTTGTCCATGACGAGGGCGGACATGTCGCGCCACACCGCGTCGGCCATCGACTCACCGGACATGAGCACCCACCGGCGTCGGCGTTCCGGCAATCAGCGGCGCCAACCGGTCGGCGGACCGCTGCGCGCGTTGCGAGGTGGAGAACACTCCGAGCGCCAGGATCACCAACCCCAGCGCGACGCAGACGAACCACAACGGTCGGGCGGCCGTCGCGAAATCGGCGCCGCCCATCGTGATCGCCGAGCCGGCGACCGAACCGCACAGCGCCACACCGACACTGACGCCGACCTGCCGGCTCGTCGACGTGACCGCCGACGCGGCTCCGGCGCGATCCAACGGCATTCCGCTGACCGCCGCGTTCGTGATCGGGGCGTTGACCATGGCGAACCCGATGCCGAAGACGGCGAACACGATGACCAGCCACCACACCGGGGTGGAGCCCGTCAGGAAGGTCAGCATCGTCGCGGCCACCGCGATCATTGTCCCGGCGATCACCAGCGAGGGGCGCGCGCCGAACCGGCCGACCAGGCGACCCGACAGCGGAGAGAAGATCAGGGCACCGATCGCGATGGGCAGGTAGATCAGGCCGGTGTGCATCGCCGAGTAGCCGCGCTCGCCCTGCAGGTAGAGCGACATCATGAACAGGAACGCACCCCAGGCGGAGAAGGCGCTGACCGCAGAGATGGTGGCCGAACTGAACGGGATGCTGCGGAAGAAACGCAGATCCAAGAAGGGGTCGTGGCGCCGTGATTCGTAACGCAGGAACGCGGCCAGTGCCACCGCAGCGGCGACGGCGGTGCCGACGACCCGGGGATGCGACCAGCCCAGCACCGGACCTTCGATGAGGGTGTAGACCACGCCGAACAGTGTGATGACGGCCAACAGCTGCCCGACCGGATCGACGCTGCGCATGGTCGCCGACTTGGTCTCGGGAACGAAGACGGCCGTGAGGATCAGGGCACCGGCGCAGATCGGCAGGTTGATCCAGAACACCGAGCGCCAGCCGATCGTCTCGATGAGCAGGCCGCCGACGATGGGCCCGGCTGCCATCGAGATGCCGGTCACCCCACCCCAGATGCCGAGCGCCCGGGCCCGCTCTTGGGGTTTGACGAAGATCTGCGAAATGATGGACAGCGCAACTGGATTCATCATCGAGCCGCCTATTCCCTGCAGGAAGCGGGCACCGATCAGCGCGTCGATGCTGGGCGCGAGGCTGCAGGCCAGCGAGCCCAGCGCGAACAGGCCCAAACCGATCTGGAACACGCGCCTGCGGCCGAACCGGTCACCGGTGGCACCGGAGAGCATCAACAGCGAGGCCAGGACCAGCGTGTAGATGTCGAGCACCCACTGCATCTGCGACGGTGACGCCGAGAGATCGGTGCGGATCGACGGAATAGCGACGTTGACGATCGTGGCGTCCATCGACACGATCAGCAGGCTCAGGCAGCAGGACACCAGGACGATCATCTTGCGCCGCTGCGTCAGCGTGCCGACAGTTTCATTCACACAACTATTGTGAAACTACAACCTTCGGGTGAGCAAGCCAAATCCCGTGACGAATTCGACATAATGGCGAAGATCACTCGCCTTTTGGCGCCCGAACGTCGGTTTGGGCGAAAAGGGAAACGCTAGCGGGCGCCGAGGTCGGTGTAGTCGCGCTCGGTGTAGCCGGTGTAGATCTGCCGCGGCCGGCCGATCTTGTTGGGCTCGCCGTGCATCTCCCGCCAGTGCGCAATCCACCCCGGGAGCCGGCCCAGCGCGAAGAGCACCGTGAACATCCGCGTCGGGAAGCCCATGGCCCGATAGATCACGCCGGTGTAGTAGTCGACGTTCGGGTAGAGCTTGCGCTCGACGAAGAAGTCGTCGGTCAGCGCGATCTCCTCGAGCTCCTTGGCGATGTCGAGCAGCTCGTCCTGCACGCCGATCTTGCCCAGGATCTTGTCGGCCTGCTCCTTGACGATTCGCGCCCGCGGGTCGTAGTTCTTGTACACGCGATGGCCGAAGCCCATCAGCTTGACGCCGTCCTCGCGGTTCTTGACCTTCTTGACGAACGTCGCGACGTCGTCGTCACCCTTGCGGATCTTCTCGAGCATCTCCAGCACGGCCTGGTTGGCGCCGCCGTGCAGCGGGCCCCACAGCGCGTTGATGCCGCCGGAGATCGACGTGAACAGGTTGGCCTGCGAGGAACCGACCAGACGCACCGTCGACGTCGAGCAATTCTGCTCGTGGTCGGCGTGCAGGATGAACAACATGTCGAGTGCGCGCACGAGCTCGGGGTCGACCTCGTAGGGCTCGGCGGGGAACCCGAACGTCATCCGCAGGAAGTTCTCCACCAGCGTCAGCGAGTTGTCCGGATACAGGAACGGCTGGCCCTCGGACTTCTTGTAGGCATACGCCGCGATCGTGGGCAGCTTGGCCAGCAGCCGGATGGTCGAGAGCTCCACCTGCTGCGGGTTGAACGGGTCCAGCGAATCCGGGTAGTAGGCGCTCAGCGCGTTCACCGCGCTGGAGAGCACCGGCATCGGGTGCGCATCACGGGGGAAGCCGTCGAAGAACCGCTTGAGGTCCTCGTGCAGCAGGGTGTGCCGCTGGATCTGGGTGGTGAACTTCTCCAGCTGATCGGCGGTGGGCAGTTCGCCGTAGAGCAGCAGGTAGCTGACCTCGATGAAGCTGGACTTCTCGGCGAGCTGCTCGATCGGATACCCGCGGTAGCGCAGGATGCCGGCATCCCCGTCGATGTAGGTGATCGCACTCTTGGTCGACGACGTGTTGACGAAACCGCCGTCGAAGGTGGTGTAGCCGGTCTTGGCCAGCAGAGACCCGAGCGCGATGCCGTCAGCACCCTCGGTCGCTTTGACGATGTCGAGTTCCAACTCCCCGCCGGGGTAGGACAGGGTGGCGTGCTCTTTCCCGGTTTCGGCGTTATCGGCCACTGGGATCCCTTCGGGTCGGTTCTCACGGGCTCGGGGAGGTCTTACTGCAAGTCTGACTACAGAAGGTAGTCCCATTCCGACGGGCACGCCCGCGGGGGTCGCCGAGGCCGGGTCACGTCGGGATCACACGGGTTGCCCGACCCCCGCAAACTCGACCATGAAGTCCGCGTAGACCGACTCGAACGCGGCGACACACGCGTCCACGTCGACATTGACCAGCCTCGACGTCTGGCCCATGACCTCCTGCAGCGCGGTCATCAACACGCCGCCGAACACGGCCGCTATCAACCTGACCCGCCGGTCGTCGACCGGCACCCCCACGCGGTCGGCGATCGCCACGTCCACCGGGCTGGCACGGAACTCCACGACGGCCTGCTGCAGCGTCGACGACGACGAGGTGATCCGCAGGATCTGCATGAACCGGTACGACGTCAGGGCACCCGCAGGCGCCAGCTTGGTGCTCTGCGCCATCCCGATGTAGGACCGGCGGAGCGCCTCGAAGTGACTGATCTCCGGTGGCTGGGTGAGCAGCTCGGCGGCCACCCGGTCGAGCACTTCGTCGATCAGGGCGAGCGCGATCGCATCCTTGGTGGCGAAGTACCGGCTGAAGGTGCGCGGCGAGACGTCAGCGCTCGCAGCGATCTGATCGACCGTCGTCCCGTCGAATCCCTGCCGATCGCACAGCGCGATCGCGGCGTCCATCAGCGTGGCGCGGGTACGGCGCTTCTTGCGCTCGCGAAGCCCGAGCACGGGCTCCCCCCTGACATCACCCACGAAAAGGGATGCTAATCGGCCCGGAGGCGTCGCGAGGGGGGATTGAACTGCAGATTCGCCGACCGCTCGATCACCGGACCCCGGGTACCCGATAGCGGATGAACGCCGGTACCGCGAGCGCCGCGAGCACCACCCCGATCACCACGAGCACGCCGCCTCCCGCCGCGGCGACGGTCGTGCCGACAGCGGCGGCCACCGCCCCGTGGGCGGCGTCAGCCAGCCGGGGCCCGCCGGCGACCACGACGGTGAAGACGCCCTGCAGGCGCCCGCGCAGCTCGTCCGACGCCGCCTCCTGCAGGATCGTCGACCGGAACGCCGCGGACACCATGTCGGCCGCACCACCGAAAGCCAAGCATCCCAACGCAATCCACAGCATCACCCCCGCAGCCCCGTTGGCCGCCCCGGCCGCCAGGCCGAAGCCCACCATCGCCAGACCCCAGGCCACGATCGCGCCGACCACCGCAAGCCCCTGCCGGCGGATACGGGGCAGCCAGCCGGAGAAGATGCCGCCTGCCACCGCGCCCGCCGACATCGCGGCCGCCAGCAGCGCCATCGTCGTGCCGCCCGTCACCGGACCACCGAAGCTCTCGTGGGCCATCTGCGGGAACAATGCCCGCGGCATACCGAAGATCATCGCGATCAGATCGACCACGAACGACATCAGCACGACGCGGTTGCCGGCGAGGTAGCGGAAGCCGTCGAGCACTGCGCCCAGACCGTAGCCCGGCGCGCCCTCTCCGGTCAGCGACGGCGGCATCGGGGTCAGCCGGACCGTCGCCCACACCGCGGCGAGACAGGTCAGCGTGTCGATGAGGTAGAGCGCCGACAGGTCGACCCAGTGCAGGAGTACACCCGCCAGCAGCGGGCCGGCGATCGCGCCGAACTGCATGACCGTCATGTTCAGCGCGTTGGCCGCGGGCAACTGACCGATGGGCAGCATCCGCGGGATCGCCGCCGAACGGGTCGGCGAGTTCACCGCGAAGAACGCCTGCTGCACCGACAGCAGGCTCAGCACGACCCAGACGCTGTTGATCGCCAGCGCCGCCTGCAGCCACAGCAGCGCGGAGGAGACCGTCAGCCCGGTGGAGGTGATGATCAGCAGCTTCCGGCGATCCATCGCATCAGCCCAGGCGCCTCCCCACAGCCCGAACACGACGAGCGGCACGAGCGCGAACAGTCCGGCCAGACCGACGTAGAGCGAATTCTGGGTCAGCGCGTACAGCTGGACCGGGACCGCGAAGATCGTCAGGTTGGCACCGACCACCGTGACGATGCCGGCAGACCAGAGCCGCCGGAAGTCCGGGGTCTGCAGCGGCGTCGTGTCGGCGAAGAGCCGCCCCACTACGGTTGGAGGCGTTCGACGCGACCCTCGCGCACGCGAATCCTGTTGTGCAGACGGTTCTCCCGGCCCTGCCAGAACTCGATCTCCTCGGGCGCGATGACATAGCCACCCCAGTGCGGCGGGACGGGCACCGTCTCGGTGTCGGCGAACCGTTCGGTGACCTCGGCGAGCTGGCGGCGCAGCGCATCGCGCGAGGCGATCGGGCTGCTCTGCGCCGAGGCCCACGCCCCCAGCTGGGAGCCCCGCGGGCGTTCCGCCCAGTAGGCGGCGGTCTCGGCGGCCGACACCTTGGTCACCGGCCCGCGGACGTGTACCTGCCTGCTGAGCGAGTACCAGGGGAACGTCGCCGAGGCATACGGCACGGCCGCCAGCTGGCCACCCTTGGCCGACTCGTAATTCGTGTAGAAGGTGAGGCCCGATGCGGTCACGCTCTTGCACAACACGGTGCGGGTGACGGGTCTTCCCGCCGCGTCGACCGTGCCGACGACCATCGCGTTCGGTTCGACGACCCCGGCCTGCTCGGCGTCGGCCAACCAGCTGGTCAGCAGCGCGAGCCAGCCCTGGTCGAGCCAGTTCTCCTCGAGGTCGGCGCTGCCGTCCTTCTCGACCGACCCGTACTCCACCCGCATGCGCGCGAGGTGATCCGATGTGCTCACGCGATCACGCTACGCCCGGGGTACGACTGGCAGTTTCGGCGGCGGGGGGTGGTGCAAGAATCACGCCCATGACTGCGGTTCCCAAGGATTTCGCCCCCGGGCTCGCGGGCGTGGTGGCGTTCGAGACCGAGATCGCCGAACCCGACAAGGACGGTGGCGCGCTGCGCTATCGCGGTGTCGACATCGACGATCTGGTGGCGAACCGGGTGAGCTTCGGCGACGTCTGGGGCCTGCTGGTCGACGGCCGGTTCGGGCCGGGTCTCGCGCCCGCCGAACCGTTCCCGCTGCCGGTGCACAGCGGCGACGTCCGCGTCGACGTCCAGGCCGGTCTGGCGATGCTGGCACCCATCTGGGGTCTGAAGCCGCTGCTGGACATCGACGACCAGACCGCGCGCGATGACCTGGCGCGGGTGTCGGTGATGGGACTGTCCTACGTGGCGCAATCCGCGCGCGGTATCGGGGTGCCTGCCGTCCCCCAGCGTCTGATCGACGAATGCCCCACGGTCACTGCACGATTCATGACGCGGTGGCAGGGGGAACCGGATCCGCGCCACATCGAGGCCATCGACGCCTACTGGGTGAGCGCCGCCGAGCACGGCATGAACGCCTCGACGTTCACCGCGCGCGTCATCGCATCGACCGGTGCCGACGTGGCGGCCGCATTGTCCGGCGCCGTCGGGGCGATGAGCGGTCCGCTGCACGGCGGCGCACCCGCCCGCGTGATCCCGATGATCGAAGAGGCCGAACGCACCGGCGACGCCCGCGCCGTCATCACCGGAATCCTGGACCGCAACGAGAAGCTGATGGGGTTCGGTCACCGCGTGTACCGGGCCGAGGACCCCCGGGCCCGGGTCCTGCGGGCCACCGCCAAGCGACTCGACGCGCCGCGTTACGACGTGGCCGCCGCGCTGGAACAGGCCGCGCTCACCGAGCTGCGGGAACGCAGGCCCGACCGCGCGATCGAGACCAACGTGGAGTTCTGGGCCGCCGTGATCCTCGATTTCGCGCAGGTGCCGCCGGCGATGATGCCCGCGATGTTCACCTGCGGCCGCACCGCGGGCTGGTGCGCCCACATCCTCGAACAGAAGCGTCTCGGCAAGCTGGTGCGGCCGTCGGCGATCTACGTCGGTCCGGCGCCGCGAAGCCTCGAGTCGGTCGACGGCTGGGATTCCCTGGCCCGGCCATGACCACCGAACGGACCGTTTTCGCCTCCGCTGCAAGCTATTTCGCAGCCCTCGTGCGGCAGATTCCCGCGGATCGATGGGATGCGCCGGGGCTCGGCGACTGGACGGTGCGCGACCTGGTCGGGCACACGTCGCGTTCGCTGATCACCGTCAGCACGTATCTGCGCACCACCGCGTCCCACGAGGACGTCGCCGAACCCGCCGACTACTACGTGCGCATCAAGGACTACGCCGCCGGTGTGGGCGCCGAGGCGATCGTGGAGCGCGGCCGGCAGGCAGGCCGTGACCTCGGGCCGGACCCCGTCGCAACGATCGACACCCTGGTCGACCGCGTGCTCGGCGAGATCGACGCCGCCGGCGACCCGCTGATCGAGGTGATCGGCGGACTCGGCCTACGGCTGAACACGTACCTGCCGACGCGGACCTTCGAGATCGCGGTGCACGGTCTCGACATCGCCGCCGCGGTCGGGCTCACCGTGGACCCGCCGGTGGAGGTGCTTGCCGAGGCTGCCGCTCTGGCCGGCCGCATCGGAGCGCATCTGGGGCAGGGCCCGGCGATGCTGCTGGCGTTGACCGGGCGTGCTGCCCTGCCATCGAGCTTCTCCGTCGTCTGAGCCGATGAGTTCTGCACGCCGGCACGGTCAGTACGGACAGCCAACCGGCCACCAGAGAAGGAGATATCCGTGGCATCCGACAAGGCCCTCGACAACACCCCGATGCTCGTTCCCCACCTCGTCGTCGGCGACGCCGCCGCGGCGCTGGATTTCTATGCCCGCGCCTTCGGCGCCGAGGAGATGGTGCGGCTGCCCGGCCCCGACGGGAAGCTGATGCACGCCTGCATACGGATCAACGGGTCGATGGTGTTCCTCAACGACGACTTCCCCGAGTACAACGACGGCGTCTCGGCCACCCCCACCGCGCTGGGCGGCACGCCGGTCACCCTGCACCTGCACGGCGCCGACGTCGACGGTCGGTTCCAGCGGGCGCTCGACGCGGGCGCCACCGTCGTCAACCCTCTCGAAGACCAGTTCTGGGGTGACCGCTACGGGGTGGTGCGCGATCCGTTCGGCCACCACTGGGCGCTCGCCGAGTCGGTACGGGAGGTCGACGTCACCGAGATCGCCGCGCAGATGAGCAGCGACGCCTGAGGTTCCCCTGGTGTGTTTGCCAGGCTAGATGGGACAGGCCAGCAATAATCCGACGATGATCTGGTTGCTCCAGTTCCCCCCTGTGCTTCTCGGCATTCTGTGGGTCGTCGTCATCGTGGGGATCTCCGTCGGTGGTCTGATCCTGTTCCGCAAGACGGTGTCGCACACCCGGCTGGAGAACGCGAATCCGGTGTCCAGTGCGGTGTTTCAAGTCGCAGGGGTGCTCTACGCCGTACTGGTCGCGTTCGTCGTCGTGGTGGTGTGGGAACAAATGGGCGACGCCGAGGACGCCAGCGGTAAGGAGGCCTCGGCCGTCGCCGAACTGCTCCGCGACTCCGCGGCGCTACCAGCCGCGAACCGGGACGAGGTGGAGCGCAGCCTGATCGCGTACACGCGGGACGTGATCGACAACGAGTTCCCGAGGATGCGCCGCGGCGAGGCCATCTCCGAGCAGTCCGAGGCGCTGGACACCGTGTGGAACTCGTATCTGAAGGTGCAGCCGGAAACGCGCAACGAGATCGCGTTCTTCGATCATGCGATCGTGCGGCTGAACGACCTGAGCGCCAACCGGAAGTTGCGGGTGTCCACGGGCGAGGCTTCGGTGCCGGCCGAACTGTGGGTGCTGCTCATCGGTGGCGGCGCCGTGCTGATGGCGTTCACCTACCTGTTCGGCACGCGTGACCTGCTGGTCCACGGACTGGCGATCGGGTTGACCGCATCGTTGCTCGCCTTCGTGATGTACCTGATCTTCGCGTTGGAGCATCCGTACGTCGGTGCGCTGTCGGTGCAACCCACGGCGTTCATCAACGTGCTTACCTACTGGAACAGTTAGCGCAGCAGGCCCGCCAGCAGCCGACGGTGCATGGGTTCGGCGGGCGCACTCGCCGCGACGCGCAGCATCTCGTCGACCGTCGTGAACTTCACCCGCGGACGCTCGCCCTGACCGCGGGCCACTTCCGCGGCGTCGATCGCCTTCCATCCCGCAGCGTCGACGACCTCGGGCTGCCTGCCGCGCACGAAGCGGTCCAGCGCCGAGGCGCGCTCGCGCGGTTCGGCCAACAGTCCTGCGTTGTAGTCGGCGACCAGCGTGTGCACGGTCTCGGCCGCACAGGACTTGTTCGTGCCGATGAAGCCCGTGGGGCCGCGTTTGATCCAGCCCGCCACGTAGCTGCCGCGCATCGGGTCGTCACCGTCGAGAACGCGGCCACCGTCGTTGGGGACGACGCCGGCGGTCTCGTCGAACGGCAGACCGCTTATCGGCATGCCGCGATAGCCGATGGAGGTCAGCACGGCACCCGACTCGAGCGTGACGGTGTCGTCCGTGCCGGTGATCTGGAACTCCATCCCGGTGACTCGCTCCGACCCCAGCACCCGCGCCGGTGTGAGGCGGTAGGCGAGCCGGATCCGCGGACGGGAAATCGGCGCGGTGCTGTCCCCCAGCTTGCTCAGGATCTCGAGTTTGCGCCGGGTCAGATCGTCGGTCACCTCGGCGAGATCCTCCCGGACCCGCTGGTGATCCGCGGGGTCGAGGACGACGTCGCAGCGGGCCGTGAGCCCGATCAGTTCGGGCAGCGTGAACGCCGAGGCGGCCGGACCGCGCCGCGCGGCGATCACCACCTCGCGAACCTTCGACGCACGCAGGGCCTCGAGCGCGTAATCGGCGATGTCGGTGCGTGCCAACGCATCCGGATCGGTGGTCAGGACGCGCGCCACGTCGAGCGCGACATTGCCGTTGCCGACGACGATCACCCGCTCCCCGCTCAGATCGACGGCGAGATCGGCGAAGTCGGGATGGCCGTTGTACCAGGCGACGAACTCGGTGGCGGTGCCCGCACCCGACAGACTCATGCCCTCCACGTCGAGGCGCTTGTCGGTGGGCGCGCCGACGGCGTAGAGCACCGCGTGATGGTGCTCGAGCAACTCGTCATGCGTGAGATCCGATCCCACCTCGACGTTGAGGTAGAACCGGAAGTCTCGACGGGCCGCGATCGTGTCGAACAGAGCCGTGACCCGCTTGGTCGCCTGATGGTCGGGGGCCACCCCGGCGCGCGCCAACCCGAACGGGGTGGGCAGCTTCTCGAACACGTTGACCTGCACCCCGGATTGGGTCAGCAGCTCGTCGGCGGCGTACATGGCCGCCGGGCCGGAACCGACGATCGCCACCCGCAACGGTCCCCTGCCACGGGCGTGCACCTGCGGCGCTTCCGGCACCGGAGCCAGCTTCGACGTCGGCGGCAGCTTGCCTTCGCGCTTCGGGTAGAACCCCGCGTTGATCTCGACGAACGGCAACTGCTCAGCGGTGAGCTTGCTGTCCGGCGCGATCGCCCCGACGGGGCATGCCGAGACGCAGGCTCCGCAATCGACGCAGGCGACCGGGTCGATGTGCAGCATCTCGGCGGTGGCGAAGCCCGGCTCGTCCGGCGACGGATGGATGCAGTTGACCGGACACGCGAAGACGCAGGACCCGTCGCTGCAACACGACTGGGTGATGACGTGAGGCATGGGAACGTCCTGGTGACGCTAGGCGACCGCGGCCAGGTGTTCGCGCTGCGGCTCGCTGCGGTACCGGCTGGGCTTCCCGCCGATCCGGCAGATCCGCCACATCAACTTCGCGAACGGGTTCATCAGCCCGGTGTCGTGGGCGAGCATCCGCACGTCACCGAACATGTCGCGCAGCATCTGCCGCGACTCCGGGGACTTGAAGAAGATGTCCTTGCGCACCGACCGCGGGATGTCGAATTCCTGCCAGAACGCCTTCGGCGGGACGATGATCGCCGAACACAGCACACGCATCACGACCGGGACGTACAGCGAGAGCCAGAACCGCTTGCGGCGCGGCAATTCCGGCACGCGCTTGCGCAGATACTCATGGGCGAACGAGATGTGCCGGGCCTCCTCGGCGACGTGAATCGCCATGACGCGCTCCATGATCGGATGCAGGGCCTTGCCCTCGCGCAGCACGTTCTTCTGGGTGTGGTCGATCGGTTCCTCACCGGCGAGGATGCCGAACCAGAACGGGATCGGCAGTGGACCGGCGACCAGCGGGATCGCGGGTTGCACCCACTTGAGCAGTTTCGGCATACCCGGCACGTCGGCGCCGATGCGGTTCACCATCTCCTGGAACATCAGGGTGTGGTTGCACTCCTCGACCGCCTCGTGCAGGCAGTACCGGTACTCGGGCGAGCCGTTGGGGGTCCAGAACGCGTACTCCATCAGCCCGCGGATCAGGATCGATTCGAAGTGCAGACCGACCTTGGCGACATTGGCCTGCCGCCACATGCCGATCTCGATCTGCCGCTCCTTGGGCTGCGATCGGTACCACTCGTGCTTACCGATGGGATCGGTCGCCGGCAGGATCCACCGCTCGTCGTTCGGGGTGACCGTGAACTCCGGCGAATCCCAGTCGATGTCGGTGTAGGGGTTGAAGTTGCGCCGCACCGACCCCTCGGACAGCGTCTTCAACGTGTCGACGTATTCGGCGTCGTCGAAGACGTCCATGTTCTTGCGCCAACGCCGGATGATCTTCGTGCGTGCTTCTTTGACCGCCATCGGGAGCCTCCATTCCCTCGCGTGAGGTTTACATTCAAGTACCCGTTGTCCAAGCACAGTACCCACGGTCCCAGGAATTGAACAGGGCAATTTCCTGAATGTGCGCTGGGCGCGTTATCCCGGTCACACGTGACCCAGATCACTACCGCAGGTCCGCGTCCACCCGGATTCCCACCGGATTCGAGACCTACACCCCGCCGGTTCTACGCTTGCCCCATGGCTGCGGACCTCACAATTCCCGACGACCTCAAGCCCCGCGACGGCCGCTTCGGCTGCGGACCGTCCAAGGTGCGTCCCGAACAGCTGACCGCGCTCGCCGAGGCCGGACACCTGTTCGGCACCTCGCATCGGCAGGCGCCGGTGAAGAACCTGGTCGGCCGGGTCCGCGACGGCCTGCGCCAGCTGTTCTCACTACCCGAGGGATACGAGGTGGTCCTGGGCAACGGCGGCTCCACCGCGTTCTGGGACGCCGCGGCGTTCGGGCTGGTCGACACACGGTCACTGCATCTGACCTACGGCGAGTTCAGCGCGAAGTTCGCCTCGGCGGTCGCCAAGAACCCGTTCGTCGGGGACCCCGTGGTGGTGAAAGCCGACGCCGGCAGCGCTCCCACGCCGACGTCGGACCCGTCTGTCGACGTCATCGCCTGGGCACACAACGAGACCTCCACCGGCGTCGCCGTCGGAGTGCAGCGCCCGGAGGGCTCGGGTGACGCGCTGATCGTCATCGACGCCACCTCGGCTGCCGGCGGACTCCCCGTCGACATCAGCGAGGCCGACGCCTACTACTTCGCCCCGCAGAAGAACTTCGCCGGCGACGGCGGCCTGTGGATCGCGCTGATGTCCCCGGCCGCACTGGCCCGCGTCGAAGCCATCGCGGCGTCCGGGCGCTGGGTGCCCGACTTCCTCTCCCTGCCCATCGCGATCGAGAACAGCGTCAAGAACCAGACCTACAACACGCCCGCGATCGGCACGCTGGTGCTGCTCGCCGAGCAGATCGACTGGCTGCTCGGCAACGGCGGCCTGGACTGGGCGACCAAGCGCACCGCGGACTCGTCGTCGCGGCTCTACTCCTGGGCCGAGGCGTCGTCCTTCGCCACCCCGTTCGTCACCGATCCGGCGCTGCGCTCCGCCGTCGTCGGCACCGTCGACTTCGCCGACGAGGTCGACGCAGCGGCCGTGGCCAAGACGCTGCGCGCGAACGGCATCGTCGACACCGAGCCGTACCGCAAGCTCGGCCGCAACCAGCTGCGGGTGGGCATGTTCCCCGCCGTGGAACCCGACGACGTCAGCGCGCTGACCGCGTGCGTCGACTGGGTGGTCGAGCGGTTGTAGCGACTGCCGCGTGTCACCGCGGTAACGAGGAGATAACGCAGTAGGGTGACCGCGTATCGGGCTCAGCGCAGCCCGAGAGGAGGTCGCCATGCGGGAACTGAAGGTCGTCGGACTCGAGGTCAACGGCACACGGATCATCTGCGAGACCGACGACTCCGGCGAGAAGTTCGTGTTGCGCTCCGATGAGCGGCTCAAGGCCGCCGTGCGTGGCGACCGGGCCGGCTCCAACCAGACCACGATCGATGTCGAGGTGCCGAACATGCTGCGCCCCCGAGAGATTCAAGCCAAGATCCGCGCCGGAGCCTCGGTGGAGCAGGTCGCCACGGCCGCGGGCGTCGACATCGCCCGCGTGGAACGATTCGCCCACCCCGTCCTGCTGGAGCGCTCGCGTGCGGCGGAGCTGGCCACCGCCGCCCACCCTGTGCTGTCCGACGGTCCGTCGGTCCTGACGCTGCTGGAGACGGTGACCGCCGCGCTGATCGCGCGCGGGCTCGACCCCGAGAAGACCGAGTGGGACGCCTGGCGCAACGAGGACGGCCGCTGGACGGTGCAGATGGCGTGGAAGGCCGGCATGTCCGACAACGTCGCGCACTTCCGGTATGCCCCGGGCGCCCACGGCGGCACCGTGACCGCGTTCGACGACGCCGCCTATCAGCTGATCGACCCGAGCTACGCCCGGCCGCTACGGCCGCTGGCCCCGGTGGCGCAACTCGCACTCGGAGACCCCGAACCCATCGCGCCGGCACCGGCACCGCAGCCGGCTCCCCCGGCGGCTCGAGCACCGGAACCGGAACCGACGGTCGACGAGACCCCCGACGCGAAACCCTCGCGACCCAAGAAGGCGCGGCCGACTGTCCCCGCGTGGGAGGACGTGCTGCTAGGCGTACGTTCCAGCGGCGGCCAGCGCTAGCAACCCGACCCAGGCGGCCACGACGCCCACCCCGGCGCCGAGCACGAACCAACGCCACACCGGCGCCTTGCGCCAGCCCCACACCGTCGGCGCCAGTCCCCCCACGGCGACGAGATTCAACCCGATCGCCAGCAGCGGACTCACCCGCATCAGCCCGATGCCCAAGACGATGAGGGCGGCGGCGAGCACGGCGGCGACAAAGGCCGCGACGGTCAGCCCGGTACCCCAGGGAGTCGGCTCGTGGGGCTTCACGGCGCGAGCCTATCCCGCTCGTAGAACGCCAACGCCGCTGCTGTCGCCACGTTCAGAGAGTCCGTTCCGCGCGACATCGGGATGCGCGCGCGGACATCGCACGCGCGCATGGTGTGCTCGGCCAGACCCGGCCCCTCCGCGCCGACGAGGATGCCCACCTTCTCGCCGACCAGGTCGTCCATCGCGTCGGCCAGCCGCTGCGCGCCGGCGGCCGGGGTCATCGCCACCAAACGAAACCCGTTGTCGCGCAGCATGTTCAGATCACCCGGCCAGTTCTGCGCCCGCGCGAACGGAACAAGGAGCGCGTGTCCCATCGAGACGCGTACCGCGCGGCGGTACAGCGGGTCGGCACATCCCGCGCCGAAGATCACCGCACCAACTCCCAGCCCCGCGGCGTTGCGGAAGATCGAGCCGAGATTCTCGTGGTCGTTGACCCCTTCCAGCACCGCCACCGTGCGCGCACCGTCGAGCACCTGGGGCACCGCCAGCTCCGGGGCGCGCGACGCCGACGCCAGCACACCGCGGTTGAGGTGGAACCCGACCACGTCGGCCATCACCTCCGCGCTCGCCCGGTAGTACGGCGCGTCGAGCCCGTCGAGATCGGTGCCGAGCTCGGCCAACCGGCGGTCGGTGCCCAGCAGCGCCCGCGGACGGAACCGCGACGCCAGCATCCGCTGCACCACCAGCACGCCCTCAGCGATCACGAGCCCCTTGCCGCTGGGCAGATCGGGCCGCCGGTCGACGCTGTTGAGGTCACGGAAATCATCCAGTCGCGGGTCGGTGGGGTCGTCGACGTCGACGACGAGGGCGGCGGGCACGGCGACCGACACTACCGACGCGTGATCAGTTACGTTGGGCCGCGATGACGACCACGCCCCCCGAACCGCCGCCGCTGCCGCGCGCCCTGACCTCCCCGTGGCCGGTGATCGTCGTGATCACCGGCGGGTGGCTGATAGCGACGCTGCTCGCGTTCACGGTCGAGGCTTTGGCGCCGTGCCGGCCCGTCAGCCTGGCCGGGCTCGGCGTGGGTGTTCTTGGCACGTCGATCTTTCTGTGGCAACGTCACGCCGTGCGCCGCGGATCGCGCGGAGCACAGAGCGGTTTGGACTGACACGAGGAGAACACCGTCATGGCGGCGCCCATTCTGCAAGCGCAGATCGACATCAACGCACCGGTCTCGACCGTGTGGAAGCTGGTCTCCGATGTGGAGCGGATGCCACAGTGGAGCCCCCAGTGCCGCTGGACGAAGGCGATCGGCGGAGTGCGTCAGGGCGCCCGCATGGTCAACCTGAATCGCCGCGGAATGTTGTTCTGGCCCACGACCGCTCGCATCACCGAGCTCGTGCCCGAGAAGAAGCTGGCGTTCAAGGTCAGCGAGAACCACACGGTCTGGAGCTACGAACTCGAACCCACCGAGGCCGGCACCCGGTTGGTGGAGACCCGCCGCGCCGAGAACGGCACCACCACCGCGGTGTCGGCGTTCGCGGTCGACAAGTTCATGGGCGGGGAGACCAGCTTCGAGCAGGAACTCATCGAGGGCATGAACAACTCGCTGGAGCGCATCAAAGCGGCCGCCGAGCGCTAGCGAGCTAGCTGGAGCGCTCTTCGGTGCGCTCCACGAGATCGAGCACGCCGTCGTCGAACGGGTCGAACTGGGGCGATCCCGAGCCCTTCGGCGCCGGCGTGTCCGAATGGGCGCCGCAACCGTATTCGGCGTCGACCACGCGCCCGTCGGCGGCGTACTCGTTGGCGCACACCCCGAACATCACACCCAACGCCCCACCGAGCGGGACGTAGAACCCGCAGTCCCGACACATCCGGCGGGTGGCGCGTGCCATCGCCGACCCCGGGCCGAAGTCACCGTCATGCCAGCGCTGCGCAGCGTCGCCACGCCCCCACAGGCTCAGCACCTGACGACGGCCCAGTCCGACCTCGACGGCCACCTCGTCGATCTGCGGGTCGCCGGTCCCCATGAACCCCGGCACCAGGCGCGGATCGTCGGCGGGGGGAGCCAGCAGGTCGCCGGGGCCGAGATCGCCCGCGCGCACCCGCTCCTCCCAGGGCACCCATTCCGGCGCGAGCAGCGCCGACGGGCCGGGGACCAGGACGACCTCGCTGATGGTGACCTGCGCGGCGCCCGACCAGGCCGCGACCACGACGGCCCACTGCCAGCCCCGGTAGCCGGTCACCTCCGCGACGAACCGGTGGGTGGCCGAGGACTGGTCTTCGATCTCGGCGCCGAGGTAGTCGCCGACAGTGTCGGCACCACTGAACTCAGCGATCGCGGAGCGGGCGTCGTCGACCGCGCCGAGCAGCATGGCTTCGAGCTCGGCGGACATCGGCTCCGGCTCGGCCGGTTCGGTCGGTTCGGCAAGCTCGGTCGGCTCGGCAGGCTCGGTCGATGCGGCCGGCTCAGCTGACGGCTCGACCGCCGACTCGGGTGCCTCGGCGGGCGGCTCGGCCTCGGGCGAAGAGGGTTCGGTCACGCTGTCCATCGGTGTTCATCTTGCCCGACGGAGCCGGTGGCGAGCCACACCGGTTGGCTGCACGTCCCCTGTCGCCTCCATGAGGGAGAATCGAGCGCGTGACAGGAGCGCGGCGCGACCACCAGGACCCCGCCGGTCCGACGGGCGGACGCTACTACCCGCCACGTCCGCCCGTCGGGGAACATCCGGGCATGGCCAACTACCCCAGCGACCCGGTGGTTACCGACGGTAGGCGCGCCTCGTCGACGACCAACCACAGCGGCAACCGATGGTTGCCGCCGCTGGACGAGCACGACCGTCGTCGCCACCACAGCCGCTTCGACGAGGACCGGGCCGCCGGCGCCGAGAAGGTGACGGTCACCCGCGCCGCCGCGCAGCGCAGCCGCGAAATGGGCTCGAAGATGTACGGTCTGGTCCACCGGGCCGCCACCGCCGACGGCGCCGACAAATCCGGGCTGACGGCTCTGACCTGGCCCGTGGTGGCGAACTTCGCCCTCGACGCCGCGATGGCGGTCGCCCTGGCCAACACCTTGTTCTTCGCCGCCGCGACCGGTGAGAGCAAGAGCCGGGTGGCGCTCTACCTGCTCATCACGATCGCCCCGTTCGCGGTCATCGCTCCGCTGATCGGCCCTGCGCTGGACCGCCTGCAGCACGGCCGCCGCGTCGCCCTGGCCGCGTCCTTCGGCCTGCGCACCGCGCTGGCGGTGATCCTGATCGCGAACTTCGACAGCGCGACCGGCAGCTTCCCGTCCTGGGTGCTGTATCCGTGCGCGCTCGGCATGATGGTGCTCTCGAAGTCCTTCTCGGTGCTGCGCAGCGCCGTGACACCGCGGGTGCTGCCCCCGACCATCGACCTCGTCCGGGTCAACTCGCGGCTGACGATGTTCGGCCTGCTCGGCGGCACAATGGTGGGCGGCGGTATCGCGGCCGCGGCCGAGTGGGGATTCCAGCTGTTCGCCATGCCCGGGGCGCTCTACGTCGTGGTCGCAGTGTCGATGGCCGGCGCCGTTCTGGCGATGCGGATACCGAAGTGGGTCGAGGTCACCGAGGGTGAGATCCCGGCCACGCTCAGCTACCACAGCAGGCCGGACGGGTACTTCCGCGATCCGCCCGCCGCGAAGGTTCGCCAACCGCTGGGCCGCAACATCATCGCCGCGCTGTGGGGCAACTGCACGGTCAAGGTGATGGTCGGCTTCCTGTTCCTCTACCCCGCGTTCGTCGCCAAGGCCCACGACGCCAGCGGCTGGGAACAGCTGCGCATCCTCGGGCTGATCGGCGCCGCGGCCGCGGTGGGCAACTTCATCGGGAACTTCACCGCGGCGCGGCTGAAACTCGGCCATCCGGCGCAGCTCGTGGTGCGCTGCGCGATCGCGGTCACCGCGATGTCGCTGGCCACCGCGCTGACGGGCAGTCTCCTCGTCGCCGCGGCGACGACCCTGGTCACCTCGGGCGCCAGCGCGATCGCCAAGGCCTCCCTGGACGCCTCACTGCAGGACGACCTGCCCGAGGAATCACGCGCGTCGGCGTTCGGGCGCTCGGAGTCGCTGCTGCAGCTGGCGTGGGTGGTGGGTGGTGCGACGGGGGTGCTGATCTACACCGAGCTGTACGCGGGGTTCACCACGATCACCGCGCTGCTCATCCTCGGTCTGGCGCAGACGATCTTCAGCTACCGCGGCGAATCCCTGGTTCCGGGGTTGGGCGGCAACCGTCCCGTGCACGCGGCGGCTGAGGGTGTGCGCGTTGAGTCGGCGGTGTCCGGCGAGTGAAACGAGTCATCGCCGTCCTCGTCGCCGTGGCGCTGCTCGCGTCGGCCGCCACCGGGGTCCTGGTGTGGCGGCTCTCCCGGGAGGCGGGCCCCGACCTGCCCGAGATCTCGGCCTTCTCCGCCGGCCAGCTGACCCGGGTCGGCCCGTACCGGTTCTGCCGGGTGCTCAACCCCACCGACTGCATGGTGCCCGCCGACCAGGGCGAACTGACCGTCTCGGGCCGTCACCCGGTGCAGTTGTCGCTGCCCGCCGAGATCGCGAAGGCGCCGTGGGTGCTGCTGCGCGCCTACGAGGACGGTGACGTGGTCGAGGAGTTCCGACCCGACGCCCGGCTCGCGGTGACGATCCCCACCGTCGACGCCCAGCGCGGACGGCTGACCGGTTTCGCGGTGCAGCTGCCGACGCTGGTGCGCGATCAGGACGGAAACGAGTTCCCCGTCCCGCACGCGGAGTGGTCGGTCCGCACGAACTGGAGCTGACCGGTCACGAAGGTGCACTGACGGTCGTGATCGGCGTGCGTCAGCAACCGTAGGAGCACTCTCGCGACGACATCAACCGGCGCTGTGCGCCGCAGGCACCTGCTCGCCCTCGCGCGGCGGCCCCGGCGGCGTCCCGTCGCCGAAAGGATTGCCGCCCAGCGCTTCTCGCCCGTGCGGGGTGAGCCAGTTGGCCAGGTCCGGGCCCTTCGGCACCACACCAGTGGGGTTGATGTCGCTGTGCACGATGTAGTAGTGCTGCTTGATCTGCACGAAGTCGATGGTGTCGCCGAAACCGGGCGTCTGGAACAGATCCCGCGCGTACGCCCAGAGCACCGGCATCTCGGAGAGCTTGGTGCGGTTGCACTTGAAGTGTCCGTGATAGACGGGATCGAAGCGGGCCAGCGTGGTGAACAACCGGACGTCGGCCTCGGTGATCGTGTCGCCCACCAGATAGCGCTGGTCGGCCAACCGGTCGGAGAGCCAGTCGAGCGCGGTGAACAGCCGATCGTAGGCCCGCTCGTAGGCCTTCTGGGAGCCCGCGAAGCCGCAGCGGTAGACCCCGTTGTTGACCTCGGTGTAGATCCGCTCCGCCACCTCGTCGATCTCTGCGCGCAGCGGCTCGGGATACAGGTCCGGGGCACCGTCGCGGTGATGGGCGGTCCACTCGGTCGACATGTCGAGCGTGATCTGGGGGAAATCGTTGGTGACGACCTCTCCGGTGGGCACGTCGACGATCGCGGGCACGGTGATGCCCTTCGGATAGTCGGGGACGCGCTTGTTGTAGGCATCGCGCAGGAAGTGGATACCGAGCACCGGATCGACGCCGCCGGGATCCAGATCGAAGGTCCAGCTGCGCTCGTCGTGCGTGGGACCGCAGAAGCCGATGGACAGCGCGTCCTCGAGACCGAGCAGGCGACGGACGATGATCGTGCGGTTGGCCCACGGACAGGCCCGCGCCACCACCAACCGGTAGCGGCCCGCCTCGACCGGGTAGCCGTCCCGGCCGTCGGCGGTGATGCGGGTGGAGATGTAGTCGGTGTCCCGGTCGAAGTCGCCGCCGGAGTTCGACGGGTCGGCCACGTAGCTCATGGACTCTGTCTTACCCCGTCGGGCCGCCGACGACTCAGGCGTCGAGTTCGCGGGCGACGGCCTTGACGACCTCCGAGACGCGGCGGGCCACCTTGCGGTCCGGGTAGCGCCCCTTGCGCAGCTCTGGCTGGACCGCGCCCTCGAGCAGCGTGATCATGTCCTCGACCATGCCGTGCAGCTCGTCGGGGCTGTGCTTGTGCTCGACGGTGGCCGCCTCGCGGCGGGTCCGGGTCAGGCTCGGCGGCGGATCGATCAGCTTCAGGCTGAGCGCCTGGGGGCCGCGACGGCCGGCTGCGACACCGAATTCCACGCGCTGGCCCGCCTTGAGGCCCTCGACACCGGCGGGCAACGCCGAGGAACGCACGTACACGTCCTCGCCGTCTTCTTGCGAGAGGAACCCGAAGCCCTTCTCCGCGTCGTACCACTTCACCCGGCCGGTAGGCACTGGTCTCACCTGCTTGTCTGTCTGAGCCGATTCGTCCGCGCCCCACGGGGTACAGACCGCTTACATAGAGGAAGCGCCCCGCCTGCGCCGGGACGCGTCGCAACGATCCTACTCGGACGTCGCCGCAGCCAGCACCCCCTTAACTCGGTAGGCTTGCCGGACCGCGGGAGGAAGAAGATGCGCCTGATCTTGAACGTCATCTGGTTGATCTTCGGTGGCCTGTGGCTGGCGCTGGGTTACCTGCTCGCCGCGTTGATCTGCTTCGTTCTGATCATCACGATCCCGTTCGGCTTCGCGGCGCTGCGGATCGCGGTGTACGCGCTGTGGCCATTCGGCCGCACGATCGTCGACAAGCCCGGTGTGCGCCCCGGCGCCCTGATCGGCAACATCATCTGGCTGCTCGTGGCCGGCATCTGGCTGGCGATCGGACACGTGTTGACCGCCATCGCGATGGCGATCACGATCGTGGGCATTCCGCTGGCGCTGGCGAACCTGAAGCTGATCCCGGTGTCCCTGATGCCGTTGGGTAAGGAGATCGTCCCGGTCGACGGCCACGCCGCCACCGGCGTGGCAACCGGATACCCGCGATGAGCGCCGTCGCTCTCGGTGTGCCGACCGTGCGCGGCGTGTCCCAGGGTGCGCCCGCCCACGGCCCGCTCGTCGACACGTTCGGCCGGGTCGCCACCGATCTGCGGGTGTCGCTGACCGACCTGTGCAACCTGCGCTGCACCTACTGCATGCCCGCCGAGGGGCTGGACTGGCTGCCATCAGAGCAGAAGCTGACCGTGGACGAGCTCGTCCGGCTGCTCGAGCTCGCCGTGACCCGCCTCGGGATCACCAGCGTGCGCTTCACCGGCGGCGAGCCGCTGGTCGTCCCGCACCTCGAGCGGGTGATCGCCGCGACGGCCGCGCTACGGCCCCGCCCGGAGATCACGCTGACCACCAACGGCGTCGGCCTCGCCGGACGTGCCGATGCGCTGAAGCAGGCCGGTCTGGACCGCATCAACGTGTCCTTGGACACCGTCGATCCGCAGCGCTTCGCCGCGATCACCCGGCGTGACCGGCTGGATGCGGTGCTGGCCGGTCTGCGCGCGGCGAAAGCCGCCGGCCTGGCCCCGGTCAAGGTCAATGCCGTGCTCGACCCCGTCAGCGGCCTGACCGACGCGCTCGCGCTGCTGCGCTTCTGTCTGGCGCACGGCTACCAGCTGCGCATCATCGAGCAGATGCCGCTGGATGCGGGCCACTCCTGGCGCCGCGATGCGGCGCTGTCGGCCGACGAGATCCTGGCCAGCCTCCGCGGGGAGTTCACCCTGACCCAGCACCCGGCGCCGCGAGGCTCGGCGCCCGCCGAGCTGTGGCAGGTGCGCGACCCCGACGGCGCTGTCATCGGCGATGTCGGCATCATCGCCTCGGTGTCGCACGCGTTCTGCGCGAGCTGTGACCGGACCCGGCTCACCGCCGACGGCCAGGTGCGCAACTGCCTCTTCGCCCGGGATGAGACCGATCTGCGAGGCCTGCTGCGGTCCGGCGCCGACGACGACACCGTCGAAGCCGCGTGGCGTGCCGCGATGTGGGGCAAAGCTGCCGGACACGGCATCAACGACCCGGGGTTCGTCCAGCCCAACCGCCCGATGAGTGCGATCGGCGGCTGATCGTGGCGGTGACTGTGCGCTACTTCGCCGCTGCGCGCGCGGCGGCCGGGGTGGACCACGAATCGGTCGACGTGAACGAGGCCGCGACGGTCGCCGACGTGGTGGAGGTCCTTCGCACGCGGGGTCCGGAGCTGGAACGGGTGCTGGCGCGCTGCTCGTACTTGCGAGACGGGGTCGCCGTGCGCGACATCTCGACTCCGCTCGGGTCGGCACAGACGATCGATGTGTTGCCGCCGTTCGCCGGCGGGTAGATCCCCGTTCGCACGGTGATGTATTCCGTGATTTACGTCACATCACGGAATGGTCACGGGATGGCTACGGCGAGGTAGCGACGCCGGGCACCTGCAGGAACAACGCGCCCGCCAGGCGTTTTAGAGATTTTTTAGTATTTGCCGAGGTCGGCGACACGGCGACAGCGGCGAGGTGACGAGAATCTGGCGAGCCATTACCGTTCTGGACCAGGCCGGTCGCCCCCACTGACCGGCTCACCGCGAGACCAGTAGCGCCGAGCTCCATCCGCTGGTCCGCGGGGACGACGAGACACACCTGGATGGAGGCGGGGGACCCACCGGTCCACCGAAAGGACCTGGAGCCGTCACCGGCTCCTAGGGGTGAAGCCGACGCCGTTTCGACGCCGCCGGCCGGGCGACCTCTCCAGCCCGAACCCGACAGCTGACCTCGCGGGCGCAGACGAGAGGACCACGCGCACCTATGAGTGGACGGCATCGCAAGCCCACGACTTCTTCTGTCAGCGTCGCCAAGATCGCCGTCACCGGCGCGGTCATCGGAGGCGGCAGCCTGGCTCTGGCCGGTACCGCAGGCGCCGCGACCGACAATGAATGGGACCGGGTCGCCAGCTGCGAGTCCGGCGGAAACTGGGCGATCAACACCGGCAACGGCTACCAGGGTGGGTTGCAGTTCTCGCCCAGCACCTGGTCCGGCCACGGCGGTGGCGAGTTCGCCCCCGCGGCCCACCTGGCCACCAAGGACGAGCAGATCGCCGTCGCCGAGCGTGTGCTGGCGACGCAAGGCAAGGGCGCGTGGCCCACGTGCGGCGGGCCGCTCTCCGCCGCAACACCCCGCAACGTCGTCGCCGAGGTCGCCAACGAAGCTCCCCCGGCGCCCGCAGGACCTCTCGGCCTGCTGCCTCCCCCGCCGCCGGCAGGCCCGCTCGCGCCGCCTCCGCCGCCTGCGCCGTTCGACGCGATGGCCGCGCCGCTTCCGGCTCCCCCGGTCGACCCGATGGCCCCGCCGCCCCCGGCGCCCGCACCGGCTCCCGTCGATGCCGCACCGCTGGACGCCCCGCTGCCTCCCCCGCCGGCACCGGTGGTCGATGTCGCGAACACCACACCGGCCACCGACCCGATGGTTCCGCCCCCGGCTCAGCCGGTGGTCAACGCCGCTGATTGGGACGCCGCGCAGAATCCCGCACCGGCTGACCAGCCGCAGGTGTGGGCCCTGCACCCGGGCGACCTGCCGCAGCAGCCAGCCCCGGCGGCTCCCCTTCCCGCCCCGGCCCCGGCTCCCGTCGCAGCCCCGGCCCCGGCTCCCGTCGCAGCCCCGGCCCCGGCACCTGTCGCAGCCCCGGCCCCGGCTCCCGTCGCAGCCCCGGCACCGGACCCGCTGGCCCCGCTGAACGCTGTTGCGGTTCCCGGCCCGGCTTACGACATCGCCAACCAGGCGATCTCCGGTGATCTGCCGATGCCCGACGGGATGCCGCATCTGGCCAGCCCGCAGAATCTCCCGCCCGGCACGACGGCCGATCCGAACGTGGTCGCCGACCCGAGCCCGAACGTGACCTACCTGAAGGACATCTGGCACGCCATCCAGACACAGGAGATCTCGGGCAAGGACGCGCTGCTCGCACTCACGCAGCGGCCGCTCACCAGTGGTCCTGCAGCGCTTCAGCCGCTTCCGGCGGGTGCTCCGGTTCCCGGTGCGCCGGTCGATCCCGCGGCGCCGCCGGCCCCGCCCGCCCCGGGTGCACCGGTTCCGCCGGCCCCGGTGCTGCCGCCGTCCTGAGCTCCGCTACGCGGAGTTGACCCACTCGTCGGTGCCGTCGACGAAGAACTGGTGTTTCCACACCGGTAGCAGTTCCTTGACGCGGTCGACCAGTCGCGCGCATGTCTGAAATGCCGCGCCGCGATGATCGGCGGCCACCACCGCGATCAGCGCGGCGTCCCCGATCTGCAGGGGACCCACGCGGTGACTGACGGCGAGCGCCCGCACGCCGGTGCTCTCTGCGGCCACCTCGGCGGCGACATCGGCGAGCACCTGGGCCGCCGACGGATGCGCGGAGTACTCGAGCCGGGTCACCCACCTGCCGCCGTCATGGTCACGAACCACCCCCGCGAACGACACGACAGCGCCCGCGGCGTGACGGGCCACCAGTGCCTCGTGCTCGGCTGCATCGATCGGATGCTCGGTCAGATCTGCTCGGACGACCTCGGTCATGGTCGGTGATCTCCCCCACGCAATTGGTCGAGGGCGTGATACAGCACGGCGTCGAGGACGCTCAGACCGTCCCGCACACCGCCGAGTGAGCCGGGGAGATTCACGATCAGCGTCCTTCCGGCGATGCCACAGAGCCCGCGGGACAGCACCGATGTCGGCACCTGGGGCAGACCCGAGCGTCGGATCGCATCGGCCAGTCCGGGCACTTCGTAGTCGAGCAGAGCCGCCGTCTGCTGCGGGGTGGCGTCGGTGGGCGAGATACCGGTGCCCCCGGAGGTGATGATCACGTCGGGCGCGTGCCGCGCGTGCCGCAACGCCTCTCGCAGGGCCGCCCCGACGGGCTCGCCGTCGGCGACCACCATCGGCGGCGGTGTGTGGATCGCACGCGCGGTGAGCCAGTCGACGATCACCGGGCCGCAGCGGTCGGTGTAGACGCCCGCCTGGGCGCGGGTGGACGCGATGACGACCAGCCCGGAACGCGGGCCGGTCACCTCGACCACGGGCCCGTCTTACCGCCCTCTTTGTGCAGCACCCGAATGCCGTCGATCGACGCCGCACGGTCGACGGCCTTAATCATGTCGTAGACCGTCAGCGCGGCCACGCTGACCGCTGTCAGCGCCTCCATCTCGACCCCGGTGCGATCAGTGGTGCGCACGGTCGCCGTGATGCCGACCTGGTCGCCGGAGACGTCGAAGTCGATGTCGACGCCGGTGATCGCCAACGGATGGCACAGCGGCACGAGGTCGCTGGTGCGCTTGGCCGCCAGGATGCCCGCCACCCGGGCGGTGGCCAGCGCGTCACCTTTGGGCAGGCCGTTCGTGCTGATCAGGTCGACGACGTCGGTGCGTGTGCGGACAGTGCCCGCGGCCACGGCTGTGCGCTTCGTGACGTCCTTGGCGGTGACGTCGACCATGTGGGCGGCGCCGGTCTCGTCGAGGTGCGAGAGGCGGTCCGCCATCGCTACTTGTTGATGACGGTCGAGGACTGGATGAACGGAAGCTCCTCCGCCGGCACAGGGAACGTGATGTCGCCGAACGGCGACAGTGCCCCGGTGCGGTCGGCGGCCAGCTCGCTGACGGCGTGGTCGTCGGCGTCGCTCGTCGGCCAGCCGGGATCGACGTATCGGTTCTTCTTGTCATCAGCCACGGATGACATTGTGGCAGGCCGATCGCCGACTGGCGAGGGTGGGAGGCTGCTTTACGCTGGTCAGGTGAGCGCCAAGAGCCCCGGTGTGCCGTTGGGCGTGTGGTTGGCCGAGCGCGATGACGAGGCACTGATCAGGCTGCTGCGGTCGCGGCCCGACCTGACCCAGCCGCCGCCGGGCACGATCGCCGCGCTGGCGGCCCGCGCCGCCGCCCGACAGTCGGTCAAGGCAGCCACCGACGATCTCGACTTCCTGCACCTGACGGTGCTCGACGCGCTGTTGACCCTGCATGCCGAGACCACGGCGGTCACGTTCGGCGAGCTGGCCGCGGCGCTGGGCGAACGAGCCGACGAGACGTCCGTACGCGCCGCCATCGACGTTCTCGTCGAGCGCGCGCTGGTGTGGGGCGACATCACCGGCGAGGGGGCGCTGCGGGTCGTCGCCGAGGCCGCGAACGGGCTCCCCTGGTATCCGGGCCAGGCGACACTCGAACCGCAGGCACTCTCCGCGGCCGAGGTCACGGACGCTCTCGACGCAGTCGACGGCGCAGCTCGGGACTTGCTGGACAAGCTGCTCGAGGGTTCTCCGATCGGCCGCACCCGCGACGCGCTGCCCGACGCTCCCCAGGAGCGACCCGTCCAGCGGCTCTTGGCGGCCGGGTTGCTGCGCCGACTCGACGCCGACACCGTGATCCTGCCGCGGCTCGTGGGACAGGTGCTGCGCGGCGAGACGCCCGGTCCGGTGAGTCTGACCCGTCCGGACCCGACGGTGACGACGACGTCGACCGCTGACGTCGACGCCGTCGCGGCCGGCGCTGCGATCGACCTGCTGAGGGAAATCGATCTCGTACTCGAGAACCTCAGCGCTACACCGGCTCCCGAGCTGCGCAGCGGGGGCCTCGGCGTTCGCGAGGTCAAGCGGCTCACGAAGGCCACCGGAATCGACGAGCGCCGGTTGGGCTTGATCCTGGAGGTGGCGCTCGCCGCGGGACTGATCGCGGCGGGGGTTCCCGAGCCCGAGCCCCCGGACACCGGTTCCTACTGGGCGCCGACGGTGGCCGCGGACCGGTTCATCGAATCTCCCACGGCGGTGAAATGGCATCTGGTGGCGTCGGTGTGGCTGGACCTGCCGGGCCGGCCGAGCCTGGTGGGCAGCCGCGGACCTGACGGCAAACCGTATGCGGCACTGTCGGATTCATTGTTCTCGACGGCGGCCCCGCTGGATCGCCGACTTCTTCTGACGATGCTCGCGGACCTCCCGCCGGG
Source organism: Mycobacterium sp. PSTR-4-N (assembly GCF_022348085.1). GTDB lineage: Bacteria > Actinomycetota > Actinomycetes > Mycobacteriales > Mycobacteriaceae > Mycobacterium. The sequence goes on from NZ_JAKRFN010000002.1 coordinate 185,783, forward strand.
GTCAGGCGTCGACGCTGCAAGCGCATCCCGCGCCATGGTCTGGCAACGGCCCCGCTGGTCGGCGCGTCTGCAGCCCGATCCGGTGGCCGACCTGCTAACCGAGGCGCACGCCGTCGGCGTCGTCGGCCGTGGGGCGCTGGCCGCTCCGCTGCGCAGACTCCTCGCCGGCGACGACGAGCAGTCCGTGATCGCCGCGATGGACAAGGCGCTGCCGTCCCCGATCGACCATTTCCTGGTGCAGGCCGATCTGACGGTCATCGTCCCGGGACCACTGGAGCGGGAGCTGGCCGAGCAGCTGGGCGCGGTCGCCGCTGTCGAATCGGCCGGCGCCGCGATGGTGTACCGCATCGACGAGGCATCGGTGCGGCGGGCACTCGACACCGGCAAGACCGCGGGCGAGCTACACGCACTGTTCGCCCGGCACTCGAGAACCCCTGTGCCGCAAGCATTGACGTATCTCATCGACGATGTCGCCCGCCGGCACGGACAGCTGCGGGTGGGCATGGCGACCTCGTTCGTGCGCTGCGAGGACGCGGCGCTGTTGGCCGCCGCGGTCAGCGCACCCGCCACCGAAGCCGTCGAATTGCGCCTTCTGGCACCGACGGTCGCCGTGTCCCAGGCCCCGATCTCCGAGGTGCTCGCCGCGCTGCGCGGCGCCGGGTTCGCTCCTGCGGCTGAGGATTCCGCCGGGGCGATCGTCGATCTACGCAGCCGCGGCTCCCGCGTTCCGGCGCCGGGTCGGCGCCGGACCTTCCGGCCCGGCACCACCCCGACCGACCAGACCCTGGGTGCGATCGTCGCCGTGCTGCGCAAGGTCGCCGCGACACCGGCGTCCGGTCTACGGCTCGATCCGGCGGTCGCCATCTCCGAATTGCAGCACGCCGCACATCATCAGGAGTCGGTGGTGATCGGCTACGTCGACCCAGCGGGTGTGGCGAGCCAACGCGTGGTCGCGCCGATCAACGTCCGCGGGGGTCAGCTGACCGCCTACGACCCCGCCTCAGGTCGGGTTCGCGAATTCGCAATCCACCGCGTCACCTCGGTGGTGTCGGCGGATCCGGGCTAGATCAAGGACACGGTCGTCAACACCAGTCCCGCGACGAGCGCCGACAGGTTCGTATCGTCGACCACGTTCACCGTTATCGTGCGGGTCGGCAGGACGCCCAGTTGTGTCGCCTTGAAGGTGACCGCCTTGAGGGCCTGCTCGTACTGAGCGATCGTGGCCGTTCCGGACAGCGTCAGGACTCCGGTGCTCGAGTTGTACGTTCCCGTCACCGGATTGCCGCTGATCACGGTGTAGGCGAGGGTGTCTCCGCTGCGGAAGCCCGCGGTGATCGCCACCGAGGCACCGGTCAACATCGTCGAGTCGGTGTCGCCGATCATGGCCGACGTGATGGGCTTGACGGTGTTGTTCACCTTGACGAGCGTCGCGCCGATCGTGGCGATCGTCGGCCGGTCCGGATTCTTGACTCCGACCAGGACCGCGGCGGGCAGGAGAGTGCTCACACCGGAATCGTCGACCACATCGATGGTGACCGTGCGTGTTTCGAGCAGCCCGGCGCCGCCGGTGGCGGTGAACGTGACGGCCTCCAATGCGGCTTCGTACTGGGCCAGGGTGGCCGTGCCCGACAAGGTCAAGGTGTCGGAGCCGTTCCACGTCGCCGACACGGGGTTGCCGTCGATCGCGGCGAAGCTCAGGAGATCGCCGGCCTCTCTGCCTCCGGTGATCTTCACGGTCGCACCGGTGAGCACGGTCGAATCGAGGTCGCCGATCTCGACGTTGGAGGCGACCTTGATCCCCGACTTGCCCAGCGTGTAGGTGGGCGGCAGCGACAGCACGGTGACCAGGGGCCGAAGCGGCGCGATCGTATTGGCGAAGACCACGCCCGGAACAGGGCTGGTGTCGCCGTCTTCCTCGCTGACGGTGATCGTGACCGACCGGGTCAGCCCGACTTGCGTTGCGCTGAACGAGATCGCCTCGAGCGCCGCGGTGTACTGCTCAACACTGGCCAGGCCCGTCAGTACGACGGTCCAGTCGTTGGGTCGGCTCACGTCGATCGTGGAGCCGTCCGGGGCGGTGTAGGTGAGTTTGTCGCCGGTGAGGCGCCCCGTCGCGATGGTAATGGTTGCCCCCGTGAGGTTTCCGTTGTCGGCGTTGGCGATCAGTACCGACGAGAGCAGTTTCACGGGTGGCTTGCCGATGGTGTGAACCGGCAGGCCGACAGGGGTGACGGTCAACGGGAGTTCCACGACGATCGCGGGCAGGACGCCGATCACGAACGTCGTAGGGAGGAGGCTGTCGACGCCGTCGGTGTCGGTCAGGGTGACGTTGACGGTCCGCAGTCCGAGTCCGAGTTGCGTTGCCGTGAAACTGATCGCCTTGAGTGCCGACTCGAACTCGGCGAGCGTGCCCGGTCCCGTCAGGGTCACGGTCCTGTTGTCGTCGCTGAACGTCGCCGAGATCGGGCTCTCGTCAGGCGCTTCGTAGGCGAGCGCGTCGCCGGACAACTTGTCGATGCCGAGCGACACCGTGACCGAAGTCAGCGATGGTGAATCGAGGTCGGTGATCTGGGCGACCGACATCAACGTGACCGGGCTACCGCCCAGTCGGAACGGGCCACCGCCCAGGGCGAACAAGGACGGCGGCAGTTGGACTGCAGGCAACAGCAGGAGGAGCACCCCCGCGGGTATCACATTCTCGACGCCTTGCTCGTCGGTGAGAGTGATCTCGATGGCGCGGCTGGCCAGCCCGAGTTTGGTTGCGCTGAAGGTGATCGCCTTCAACGCGGCCTCGTAATCGGCCAGGCTGGCCAGACCCGAGAGCGTCAGCGTGCGGTTGTCGTCACTGAACGTCGGTGCGATCGCGCTGTCCGGGGGCGCACTGTAGCCCAGCACATCACCGATCTGCTTTCCGCCGGCGATCGCCACAGTGACGCTCTGCAACTGCGCCGAGTCCACGTCGCTGATCGCCGCCGCGGACAACAGTTTCACCGGGTCGCTCTTCACGACGTAGGGCAGCGCCGGGGTGGCGATCAGCGACGGCGGCAGCTGGAGGAGCGGATCGACGGTGAAGGCCACGGTCTGCCGGTACGTGTCGGCCTGCGCCAACCCGATCAGGCGCGCGATGGAATGCAGCACGCTCAGAAGACCCGGCAGATCCACGGAACTGTCGCTCACCACGACAGTGAATTGAACCGGCCGCGGATTACCCAGAACCGGTGTCGTCGGCGTGTAGAGGAAGGTGCCATCGAGCGGGTTGCGGATCACGAGTCCACCGCCGTCGGGTTGCTCGATCTGGTAGGTGAGCGGGTCGTCGTTGGGGTCGTAGGCGTCGATCCGCACGACGACCTGGCCGGTGATGAGTTGCTCGGTGGTGACCGATCGCACGACCGGCGTCTTGTTGAACAACGTGTGGTTGATCAGTCGGCGTACGTAGGCCAGCAGCGCGTCGTCGACCGGCGACGATGCCGGTGTCGTCGAGTCGGACAGCGGGGTCACGTCTTCGGCCGCCGCGGGCGCCTGCAGACTCACCGCCTCCAGCGGCGCAACCTGCGGCGCGGTGGTCGGGACACGGGAGAAGATCCGCCGCATCGGCGTCGGCGTCGTCGGCGAGGCGGTCACCGGCGAGACGGTGACGGCGTCGCCGTCCGCGCTCTGCTCACCGGCAGCGCTCAGATCGGTTGAGGTGGACGCCTCGACGTCGCTCTTGGTGTCGCGCGTCTCGCCGACATCGGCATGCTTGCCGCGCCGGGTGCCGTCGAGCTTGAGGTGCCATCGACGCGGCGGGGCCGCCGTGTCGTGATCAGTCGCGTCGGCGTCGTCGGTGCGCCCGGCCCGGCGATTCTTGCGTGTCTCCGCGGCCGTGGGGCCGGTCGAGTCGGCGTCGGCGCGCACCGTGTCCTGCGCGGTGCTCGCCGCCGAGACACTCGACTCGGCGTCTCCCTCGCTGGCGGCGGCGACGCCTGTCGCGGAGTGCGCCACCGCGAGCCCGATGCCCAGAGAGACGGCCAACGCCCCCACCCGTCCGACGGGAATCGCCGACCAGTTCTGCTCGGCTCGGTGTCGTGCCGGTCCGCGGAGTTCTGCACCGTCGAGGAGTCGTGCAGCCGCCCAGAACTGCCCTGTAGCGGCGTTCCGCGACATCCGATGCCCGTCAGTACTTCCACTCATGCGCCCGGCCTCCGTACCGCGTTCAGTCCCCCGTGACTGTTCGCCCCCCGACGACAGAGCTGGGCGTGGGCCGCTGCGATTATGGCCATTACCCCGCGTAGCGCACATTAGGGCAAATTGACGTGTGCGACTATCATTTCTGTGAAAATCCCATGGAATCGAGTTTCAGCAAGCGCTCATCGTTCTCTGAGGTGGTGCGGCGACATTCTCAGCTATTTTCACTGGACACGCCACGTCGGCCTGCCGCGCCCGATCTGCGCATCCGGCGGCAGATTGCGCAACCCGAGACGCCATCCGGCCACCGCAACTGTCGTCGAGACGGAGACCGTGCCGCGCGGACGACAGGGCCGCTTGTCGTCCTCGTGCGGATAATGGGAAGGATGACTTTCTCACGAGGCCGCGCATGACCGACGGCCCATTGATCGTGCAGTCGGACAAGACCGTGTTGCTCGAGGTCGACCACGAACAGGCCGGCGCTGCGCGCGCAGCGATCGCGCCGTTCGCCGAACTCGAGCGTGCCCCCGAGCACGTGCACACCTACCGCATCACCCCGCTGGCGCTGTGGAACGCCCGCGCAGCCGGCCACGACGCCGAACAGGTCGTCGACGCTCTCGTGTCCTTCTCCCGGTACGCGGTGCCCCAGCCGCTGCTCGTCGACATCGTCGACACCATGGCGCGCTACGGCCGCCTGCAGCTGGTCAAGCATCCCGCCCACGGACTGACATTGGTGAGCTTCGACCGCGCGGTCCTCGAAGAAGTGCTGCGCAACAAGAAGATCGCGCCCATGCTCGGTGCCCGTATCGACGACGACACGGTGATCGTGCACAACAGCGAGCGCGGCCGGGTCAAGCAGATGCTCCTCAAGATCGGTTGGCCGGCAGAGGATCTGGCCGGATATGTCGACGGCGAGGCGCATCCGATCACGCTGGAACAGGACGGCTGGGAGCTGCGCGACTACCAGCAGATGGCCGCCGACTCGTTCTGGGATGGCGGCTCGGGCGTCGTCGTGCTCCCGTGCGGGGCGGGCAAGACGCTGGTCGGTGCCGCGGCGATGGCGAAGGCCGGCGCCACGACGCTGATCTTGGTCACCAACACCGTCGCCGGCCGCCAGTGGAAGCGCGAGCTGATCGCCCGGACCTCACTGACCGAGGAGGAAATCGGCGAGTACTCCGGCGAGAAGAAGGAGATCAGGCCGGTCACGATCGCGACCTACCAGGTGATCACCCGGCGCACCAAGGGCGAATACAAGCACCTCGAGTTGTTCGACAGCCGCGACTGGGGGCTGATCGTCTACGACGAGGTGCACCTGCTGCCGGCGCCGGTGTTCCGGATGACGGCCGACCTGCAGTCCCGCCGACGGCTCGGGCTCACCGCGACGTTGATTCGCGAGGACGGCCGCGAGGGCGATGTGTTCTCGCTGATCGGCCCGAAACGCTACGACGCGCCGTGGAAGGACATCGAGGCTCAGGGGTGGATCGCCCCGGCGGAGTGCATCGAAGTGCGCGTCACGATGACCGACAACGAGCGCATGCTCTACGCCACCGCCGAACCGGACGAGCGCTACAAGCTCTGCGCGACCGCGCACACCAAGATCAACGTCGTGAAGTCCATCCTGGACCGTCACCCCGGGGAGCCCACCCTGGTGATCGGCGCCTACCTCGACCAGCTCGACGAACTCGGCGTCGAGCTGGACGCACCGGTCATCCAGGGATCGACGAAGACCGCGGAGCGCGAGCAGCTCTTCGACGCGTTCCGCACCGGTGAGATCCGCACGTTGGTGGTGTCCAAGGTGGCCAACTTCTCCATCGATCTGCCTGAGGCCAGTGTCGCCGTGCAGGTGTCGGGGACGTTCGGTTCGCGACAGGAGGAAGCCCAACGGTTGGGCCGGCTGCTGCGTCCCAAGGCCGACGGCGGTGGGGCGGTGTTCTATTCGGTGGTGTCGCGCGACAGCCTCGACGCCGAGTACGCCGCACACCGGCAGCGGTTCCTCGCTGAACAGGGCTACGGCTACGTGATCAAGGACGCCGACGACCTGTTGGGGCCGGCGATTTGACCGTCGGACGAGTGGTTCCGACCATGACGGTGGTCGATCTGCCCGCCGCCGTCACGCAATACCGCGCGGTGTTCGACCTCGACGTCGTGATGGACCACGGGTGGATCGTGACGCTCGCCGCCCCTGACCGCCGGCACCAGCTCAGCCTGCTGACCCAGGACGCGAGCGCCGGGGTCAACCCGACGGTGTCGATCGAGGTCGACGACGTCGAGGCCGCCTACCGAGGGGCAGTGGCGGCGGGCGTCCGCATCGTCCATCCTCTCAGCGAGGAGGAGTGGGGCGTGCGACGGTTCTTCTTCGAAGACGCCGCCGGCAACGTCGTGAATGTGCTGTCACATCTCCCCGGTTCCAGCTGACCGGGCGCGCGTCGGCCGTGAAGCGGCTAGCCTCATTCCTCGAGTCGGGACGAGCTCGAGGCACGACGAAGGAACCCATGACGACAGACAGGCGCGACCAGCGCGCCAGAACTCTGCGCTGCGCCGTCGGCGTCGCCGCTGCGATGGCGTTCGGTGTGCTCACGCCGGCCGCCCTGGCCGGTGCTCAGCCGGTCCCGACGCCCGTCCCCGGGCCTCCGGCACCCGGCCAGCCGGTGGCTGTGCCGGTCGATCCTGCGGTCGCCGCGCCGCCTCCCGCGCCGCCGGGCCCGCCGATGGTGCCCGAGATCCCCAATGCCCAGTACGGCTCCGGTGACGGTCCGCTGGGCTTCCTGCGCGATGCCTGGCACCAGGCGCGCGACCCCTATGGCTTCCTGGGGACCGCTGACATGCCGAACATGCCGCCTCCGGGTGCTCCGCCGCCGGGGGCGGGCCCGCCGCCGCCCCTGCCGCCGGGCTACAAGTCGCTCAACGCGCCGGGATCGGAGACGCCATCTACGGCCCCGCAGGGCGGCGGTCCGGCGTTGCCGCCGGGGTACTACCCGGTCGACGGCCCGATGCCGCCGGGCTACGAGTGGGGCGTGCCGCCGCCACCGCCCCCGCCGGACCCGAACGCACCCAAGCCGTACGTACCGGTGGTGTCACCGCCTCCGCCGCCGCTGTTCCCGACGCAGTAGCGCTGGGATCAGCCAGAAGCGTCACGACGTCAGCGTTGCGGTCGATGGCGGAATTGGCCGGCGCAACGGATGTCGCCGCCGCCGGGCAGAGCTTTCATGGCCGTTCATCCCTCGACGCAGGTGACGTCGCGAACGCGAGCGGTTGTTCAGCGTCGAAGTGACGGAGGGGGGCCCCGCCCGCTATCTCGATCACAGGATCAACGTCAGCGTTCCAGATGCCGTGTTGCTGCTCAACCCTTGTGCGTCGCGGACGACCATCGCGATATTGCGGAATCCGAGAAGATTCAACCCGGTTTTCGAGAAACGAACGGACTGGAGCACGGACTGGTACTCGGCAACCGTTCCGAGTCCACTCAGGGTGAGCACTCCTCCGGAGTAGTTGCCGGTGATGTTGCCCGTCGCAGTGAACGACAGGACATCGACGCTCTGCACGTTGGTGATCGTGACGATCGCCTGATCCAGGAACGACGAGTCATCGAGGATCACCGCCGTCGGACTGACGACTTGTGCACCGAGGAGCAGGACGCCTCCGCCCAATGGAGCCGTGAGAACGGGGGCCGAGTTGGCCGTCTGCGTGATGAGCGCGGTGGCGTTCGGACTGACGGCGCCGAGCGAGTCGGTGACTGTGAAGGTGATGGTCTTCAATGCGGTCGTCCCGGATACGCCCGACGCGAAGGTCACCGACCGCAGGAGTTGTTGGTAGGTCGCTGTACTGGCATTGCCGACGAAAGTCAGAACCCCGGTGGCGGTATTGAAGTTGCCCACGATTCCCGACGTCGGTGTGAAGGAGAGGACGTCTCCGGGGGCGAAGTTGCCGGTGATCGCCACCGATGCTCCCTGCATTGTCGGAGAATCCAGATCCAGCACGGTGAGAAGCGGATTGACCGCCACGGCGGTGTTACCGGCGGTGTAGATCGGCCCCAGCAGCGTGGTCACCAGTGGTGACAGGTTCACCGGCGCCGCCACCACGGTCACCGCCACAGAACCCGGGAGGCTCGTCGCGTTCTGAAGATCGGTCACCGTGAACGACACAGTCTTGATCGTTGCCAGAGCGGAGGTACCGGTGGATATCGTCACCGAGCGAAGCAGCTGCTGGTACACATTCACATCGGCGTTACCGGTGAAGGTCAACGTGCCCGTCGCACCGTCGTAGGAGCCGGAGATCCCCGGCTGTGCACCCCAACCGAGGACGTCGCCCGCCGCGAAATTCCCGACGATCTTCACTGTTGCGCCTTTGAGCGTGGCGGAGTCGAGGTCGAGCAGCGACAGGTTGCCGTCGATGATGAGCGGTGTACCACCCGCTGTGTAGGAAACGTTGACGCTAGACGTGACGACAAGCGGGGCAACGTTCAGCGGTGCCGAAACGATCGTCATTGCAACAAGACTCGGACTGCTGACCCTGCCGTCAGCATCGGTTACCCGGAAGGACAGGCTCTTGATGGTGGCCAGTGCGCCGCTGGAGGTCGAGTAGGTCACCGACCTGAGTACCTGCTGATACTCCGCGAGCGTGCCGGCACCCTCGAAGGTCAGAACGCCGTTGCTATAGCTCCCGTGGATGTCACCCAGCGTCTGGAACGACAGCGTCTCCCCTGCTCCAGCTCCGCCGACGATCGACACCACCGCTCCGGACAGCATCGACGAATCGGCATCGAGCAGAACCAGATTCGGATCGACGGCGGTAGCCGTGCTGCCGGCCGTGTAGTTCACGTTGGCCACAGACGTGACGACGACGGGGGTGGCCAGGATCGGGAGAGACAACACTGTTACTGCAACCGAACCCGCAACGCTGGTCGCCAGAGTGTCATCGGTGACCGTGAACTCGATGGTGCGGACTGACGTCGACGCCGTCGAGCTGGTGGCGAATTTCACCGATCGCAACAGGTTCTGATACTCACCGACACTTGCATTCCCCTCGAAGGTGAGAACGCCACCAACGAAGTTCGCTTCCACGTCGGGCGGCAGTGTGCCCCACGACAATGTGTCGCCGGCTTCGGGACCAACAATCGTCACTGTGGCACCCGAGATGGTGTCCGAGTCACCATCGAGGAGGATGAGCGCCGGGTCGACGGTGACCGCGGTCGAACCAGCCGTGTAGGGGACACTGACGATCGAGGTGAGGACGATCGGCGCCGCAGCGGGGAGCCCGACCACGGTCACCGCGGTCGCCACCGGCATATTGGAATTACCATCGGCATCAGTCACGGTGAACGACACCGTGGACACCCCCGCCGAGGCGGAGGTCAGCGTGATCGATTGCAGCAGCTGCTGATACACCGCTGCACTCGCCGCCCCGGTGAACGTGACCTGTCCGCCGATCGAGTCGTCAGCGCTGATACCACCCGAGAGCGTCCATCCCAGGACACCGTCGCCGTCGACCGTGACAACCACGGACTGAATGTCCGAGTCCGGATCGGTCAGCACTGCGATCGGGCTGACGGTGATCGGCTGACCGGTCGCGCCCGCCGCGGCCGGCGCGACGATCAGGACCGGCGACACTTCCACCGGACCCAAACCGACCACCGTCACCGCCGTGACGACCGGCAGACTGGAATTACCATCGACATCAGTGACCACAAACGACACGGTGGAGATCCCCGCCGAGGCGGAGGTCAGTGTGATCGACTGCAGCAGCGGCTGATACACCGCTGCACTCGCCGCCCCGGTGAACGTCACCTGACCGGTCACCGAATCATCGACCCCGATCCCGTCGGGCAGAGTTCCCCAGCCCAGCGTTCCCCCACCGGTGACGGTCACCACCACGGACTCGATATTGGAGTCCGGATCGGTCAACACTGCGGACGGGCTGACGGTGATCGGCTGACCCGTCGTGCCCGCGGCCGCCGGGACCACGATCAGGACCGGAGACACCTCCACCGGACCCAAACCAACCACCGTCACCGCCGTGACCACCGGCAGACCGGAATTACCATCGACATCAGTGACCACAAACGACACCGTGGAGATCCCCGCCGAGGCAGAGGTGAGTGTAAGTGATTGCAGCACTTGCTGATACACCGCAGCGCTCGCCGCGCCGGTGAGCGTGACCTGTCCGCCGATCGAGTCGTCAGCGCTGATACCACCCGAGAGCGTCCATCCCAAGACACCGTCGCCGTCGACCGTGACGACCACAGACTCGATGTCGGAGTCCGGATCGGAGAGCACTGCGATCGGGCTGACGGTGATCGGCTGACCGGTCGTGCCCGCCGCTACCGGCGCCACGATCAGGATCGGGGACACCTCGACCGGGCCCAAACCGACCACCGTCACCGCCGTGACGACCGGCAGACTGGAATTACCATCGGCATCAGTCACGGTGAACGACACCGTGCTGACTCCGGCCGAGGCGGAGGTCAGTGTGATCGATTGCAGTACTTGCTGATACACCGCAGCGCTCGCCGCCCCGGTGAACGTCACCTGCCCGGTCACCGAATCATCGGCGGTGATGCCGCCGGGCAGAGTTCCCCAGCCCAGCGTTCCCCCACCGGTCACGGTCACCACCACAGACTCGATGTCGGAGTCCGGATCGGAGAGCACCACCACCGGAGACACCGTGACCGGCTGACCGGTCGTGCCCGCCGCCACCGGCGCCACGACGAGGACCGGCGACACCTCCACCGGACCCAACCCGACGACCGTCACCGCCGTGACCGCGGGCAGCGCGTTGGGGTTGCCGTCAACATCAGTCACGGTGAACGACACCGACTGCAGGCCAGGAGTCGCCGAAGTGAGGGTGATCGACTGCAGCAGGGTTTGGTAGGTCGCCGCACTGGCCGCGCCGGCGAACGTCACCTGACCGCTTACCGAATCATCTGCGGTGATCCCGGCCGGCAGCCCCGCCCACCCCAGCGTTCCGCCCCCGGTCACGGTCACCACCACCGACTCGATATCGGAGTCCGGATCGGTCAGCACCACCACCGGAGACACCATGATCGGCTGACCGGTCGTGCCCGCCGCCGCCGGCGCCACGACCAGGACCGGAGACACCTCCACCGGACCCAAACCAACCACCGTCACCGCCGTGACCACCGGCAGACCGGAATTACCGTCGGCATCAGTGACCTCGAACGACACCGTGGAGATCCCCGCCGAGGCAGAGGTCAGAGTGATTGACTGCAGCAGGGTTTGGTAGGTGGCCGCCGACGCCGCCCCGGTGAACGTCACCTGACCGGTCACCGAATCGTCCGCGGCGATGCCGCCGGGCAGCGTTCCCCAGCCCAGCGTTCCGCCACCGGTGACGGTCACCACCACCGACTCAATGTCGGAGTCCGGATCGGTCAGCACCACCACCGGAGACACCGTGACCGGCTGACCGGTCGTGCCCGCCGCTACCGGCGCCACGACCAGGACCGGGGACACCTCCACCGGACCCAACCCGACCACCGTCACCGCGGTCGCCACCGGCAGACCGGAATTACCATCGGCATCAGTCACCGTGAACGACACCGTGCTGACTCCGGCCGAGGCGGAGGTCAGTGTGATCGACTGCAGCACTTGCTGATACACCGCAGCGCTCGCCGCCCCCGAGAACGTCACCTGCCCACCGATCGAGTCGTCAGCGCTGATACCACCCGAAAGCGTCCATCCCAGGACACCGTCGCCGTCGACCGTGACGACGACCGACTCGATGTCAGAGTCCGGATCGGTCAGCACCACCACCGGAGACACCGTGATCGGTTGACCGGTCGTGCCCGCCGCCGCCGGCGCCACGACCAGGACCGGCGACACCTCCACCGGACCCAAACCGACCACGGTCACCGCGGTCGCCACCGGCAGACTTGAATTACCGTCGGCATCAGTGACCTCATAGGACACCGTCGACAGTCCCGGCGTAGCCGAGGTCAGCGTGATCGACTGCAGCAGGGTTTGGTAGGTCGCCGCACTGGCCGCCCCAGTGAAGGTGACCTGACCGATCACCGAATCATCTGCGGCGATGCCGCCAGGCAGCGTTCCCCAGCCCAGCGTCCCGCCACCGGTCACGGTCACCACCACCGACTCGATATCTGAGTCCGGATCGGTCAGCACTGCGATCGGGCTGACGGTGATCGGCTGACCGGTCGCGCCCGCGGCCGCCGGCGCCACGACCAGGATCGGAGACACCTCCACCGGACCCAAACCGACCACCGTCACCGCCGTGACGACCGGCAGACTGGAATTACCATCGACATCAGTGACCACAAACGACACTGTGGAGATCCCCGCCGAGGCGGAGGTCAGTGTGATCGACTGCAGCACTTGCTGATACACCGCAGCGCTCGCCGCCCCCGAGAACGTCACCCGCCCACCGATCGAGTCGTCAGCGCTGATACCACCCGAAAGCGTCCATCCCAGGACACCGTCGCCGTCGACCGTGACGACCACGGACTCAATGTTGGAGTCCGGATCGGACAGCACTGCGATCGGGCTGACGGTGATCGGCTGACCGGTCGTGCCCGCCGCTACCGGGGCCACGACCAGGACCGGGGACACCTCCACCGGACCCAAACCGACCACCGTCACCGCCGTGACGACCGGCAGACTGGAATTACCATCGACATCCGTCACCGCGAACTCGACCGTGGAGAACCCGGCCGAGGCGGAGGTCAGTGTGATCGACTGCAGCACTTGCTGATACACCGCAGCGCTCGCCGCGCCGGTGAACGTGACCTGTCCGCCGATCGAGTCGTCAGCGCTGATACCACCCGAGAGAGTCCATCCCAGGACACCGTCGCCGTTGACCGTGACGACCACAGACTCGATGTTGGAATCGGGATCGGACAGCACCACGATCGGGCTGACGGTGATCGGCTGACCGGTCGTGCCCGCCGCTACCGGCGCCACGATCAGGACCGGCGACACCTCCACCGGACCCAAACCAACCACCGTCACCGCCGTCACCGCGGACAGCGCGTTGGGGTTGCCATCAACATCAGTCACGGTGAACGACACCGTGGAGATCCCCGCCGAGGCAGAGGTCAGTGTGATCGACTGCAGCACTTGCTGATACACCGCAGCGCTCGCCGCCCCGGTGAACGTCACCTGACCGCTCACCGAATCATCGGCGGTGATGCCGATAGGCAGGGCTCCCCAGCCCAGCGTTCCGCCACCGGTGACGGTCACCACCACCGACTCGATGTTGGAGTCCGGATCGGACAGCACCACCACCGGAGACACCCTGACCGGCTGACCGGTCGTGCCCGCCGCCGCCGGCGCCACGATCAGGACCGGGGACACCTCCACCGGACCCAAACCAACCACCGTCACCGCGGTCGCCACCGGCAGACCGGAATTGCCGTCGGCATCAGTGACCACGAACTCGACCATGGAGATCCCCGCCGCGGCGGAGGTGAGTGTGATTGATTGCAGCACTTGCTGATACACCGCAGCGCTCGCCACCCCGGTGAACGTCACCTGACCGGGAGTCTCATCATCAACCCCGATCCCGACGGGCAGAGTTCCCCAGCCCAGCGTCCCGCCACCGGTGACGGTCACCACCACCGACTCGATGTTGGAGTCCGGATCGGACAGCACCACCACCGGAGACACCGTGACCGGCTGACCGGTCGTGCCCGCCGCTACCGGCGCCACGATCAGGACCGGGGACACCTCCACCGGACCCAAACCGACCACCGTCACCGCCGTGACGACCGGCAGACTGGAATTACCATCGACATCCGTCACCGCGAACTCGACCGTGGAGATCCCGGCCGAGGCGGAGGTCAGTGTGATCGACTGCAGCACTTGCTGATACACCGCAGCGCTCGCCGCTCCCGAGAACGTCACCTGACCGCTCACCGAATCATCGGCGGTGATGCCGCCGGGCAGGGTTGCCCAGCCCAGCGTTCCGCCACCGGTCACGGTGACCACCACCGACTCGATATCGGAGTCCGGATCGGAGAGCACCACCACCGGAGACACCGTGACCGGCTGACCGATCGTGCCCGCCGCCACCGGGGCCACGATCAGGATCGGCGACACCTCCACCGGACCCAAACCGACCACCGTCACCGCCGTGACGACCGGTAGACCGGAATTACCATCGACATCCGTCACCGCGAACTCGACCGTGGAGATTCCGGCCGAGGAGGAGGTCAGTGTGATCGACTGCAGCAGGGTTTGGTAGGTGGCCGCACTGGCCGCCCCAGCGAAGGTGATCTGCCCGGTCACCGAATCATCTGCGGTGATGCCGCCGGGCAGAGTTCCCCAGCCCAGCATCCCGCCACCGGTCACGGTCAACACCACCGACTCGATATCGGAGTCCGGATCGGAGAGCACCACCACCGGAGACACCGTGACCGGCTGACCGGTCGTGCCCGCCGCTACCGGCGCCACGATCAGGACCGGCGACACCTCCACTGGACCCAAACCAACCACCGTCACCGCCGTCACCGCGGGCAGCGCGTTGGGGTTGCCATCAACATCAGTCACGGTGAACGACACCGTGGAGATCCCCGCCGAGGCAGAGGTCAGTGTGATCGACTGCAGCACTTGCTGATACACCGCAGCGCTCGCCGCCCCGGTGAACGTCACCTGACCGCTCACCGAATCATCGGCGGTGATGCCGATAGGCAGGGCTCCCCAGCCCAGCGTTCCGCCACCGGTGACGGTCACCACCACCGACTCGATGTTGGAGTCCGGATCGGACAGCACCACCACCGGAGACACCCTGACCGGCTGACCGGTCGTGCCCGCCGCCGCCGGCGCCACGATCAGGACCGGGGACACCTCCACCGGACCCAAACCAACCACCGTCACCGCGGTCGCCACCGGCAGACCGGAATTGCCGTCGGCATCAGTGACCACGAACTCGACCATGGAGATCCCCGCCGCGGCGGAGGTGAGTGTGATTGATTGCAGCACTTGCTGATACACCGCAGCGCTCGCCACCCCGGTGAACGTCACCTGACCGGGAGTCTCATCATCAACCCCGATCCCGACGGGCAGAGTTCCCCAGCCCAGCGTCCCGCCACCGGTGACGGTCACCACCACCGACTCGATGTTGGAGTCCGGATCGGACAGCACCACCACCGGAGACACCGTGACCGGCTGACCGGTCGTGCCCGCCGCTACCGGCGCCACGATCAGGACCGGGGACACCTCCACCGGACCCAAACCGACCACCGTCACCGCCGTGACGACCGGCAGACTGGAATTACCATCGACATCCGTCACCGCGAACTCGACCGTGGAGATCCCGGCCGAGGCGGAGGTCAGTGTGATCGACTGCAGCACTTGCTGATACACCGCAGCGCTCGCCGCCCCGGCGAACGTGACCTGACCGCTTACCGAATCATCGGCGGTGATACCGGCCGGCAGCCCCGCCCAGCCCAGCGTTCCGCCCCCGGTCACGGTCACCACCACCGACTCGATGTCGGAGTCCGGATCGGACAGCACCACCACCGGAGACACCCTGACCGGCTGACCGGTGGTACCCGCCGCTACCGGCGCCACCACCACCAGCGGCGCCGTCGCCGCCGGAAGACCCAGCACGGTCACGATCGACGTGGCGGGCACGCTCGTCTTGCCCTGATCATCGGTCACGGTGAAGGTGACCGTGACAATCCCGGTGCTGCCCGAGGTAAGCGTGATCGACTGCAAGAGCTGCTGATACGCCGCCACACTCGCCGCACCCGTGAACGTCACCGAACCCGCACCCGGCGTCGCGACCACACCCGAGGGCAGAGCGCCGTAATTCAACGTGCCGCCCGACGCGGAAACGGTGGCTGAACCCAACTGCGTCGAATCGATGTCGGTAATAACGACGGCCGGACTGACGGTAACTGCGCTACCCGTTGTGCCTCCCGCCACTGGCGCGACGACCACCAGCGGAGCCGCGGCCGCCGGAAGACCCAACACAGTCACCACCGACGTCGCGGGCACACTCGTCTTGCCTTGATCATCGGTCACGGTGAACGTGACCGTGGCAATCCCCGTGCTACCCGAGGTGAGCGTGACCGACTGCAGCAATTGCTCATAATCATCAAGCGACGCGAGGCCCGTGAACGTAACCGAAGTGCCCGCGCCTGGGATGGCGACCACACCCGTGGGCAGGGTGCCGTAGCCCAGAGTTCCGCCCGACGCCGTCACTGTCGCCGAAGCCAGCTGCATCGAATCGATATCGGTGATCACCACAATCGGCGATACCGTCACGGCACTGCCGGTCGTGCCGGCCGCTGCTGGTGCAGTAATCAGGAGCGGCGGAATCTCCACCGGAGCACTCAGGACGGCGACCACCGTTGTGGACGGCACACTGGCCTTGCCCTGGTCGTCCGTAACGGTGACGCTCACGGTCACGAGTCCAGCGCTGCTCGATGTCAACGTGACCGACTGCAGTATCTCTTGATAGGCCGCCACGGATGCAATGCCAGTGAACGTCACGGAGCCCGCATCTCGCGTTGCCGTCACACCGGTGGGCAAATCTCCGTACGCCAAAGAGCCCGAAGACGCCGACACGGTCGCAGCCGTCATACTCGCTGAGTCCACATCGGAGATGACAACTACCGGGCTCACCGCGATTGCAGTCCCCTTCACACCCGTCGCGGTCGGTGCGGTCACGACCAGTGGAGCGGAGGCTAGAGCGAGGCCAAGCAGGGTCACGATAGTGGTCGCGAGCGCGCTGGTGTTCCCTTGATCGTCGGTTACGCTGAACGACACTGCATCGATGCCAGCGGATGATGATTGCACTGTAATTGACTGCAGTAGTTGCTGATAAGACGCGACCGACGCGGCACCTGTGAACGTAATCGAGTTTGCTCCCGTTGTTGCGGTGACTCCGTTCGGCAGCGTGCCATATCCGAGCGCGGCTCCCGCTGCCCCGCCCACTTTGACTGTTGCTGACGCCAATTGGGGTGAGTCGATGTCGGTGATCACAACTACCGGCGACACCGTCACCGGACTACCGGTTGTGCCCGCCGTCACCGGCGACACCACCACCAGCGGCGCCGCCGCCACCGGAAGGCCCAACACGGTCACGATCGACGTCGCCGGCACGCTCGTCTTGCCCTGATCATCAGTCACCGTGAACGTGACCGTGACAATCCCGGTGCTGCCCGAGGTCAACGTGACCGACTGCAACAGTTGCTGATACGCCGCCACACTCGCCGCACCCGTGAACGTCACCGAGCTACCCGCACCCGGCGTTGCGGTGACCCCATCAGGCAACGTCCCGTAAGTGAGCGTTCCGCCCGTGGCGGTCACCGTCGCCGACGCCAACTCCGTCGAATCGATGTCGGTGATCACCACCACCGGCGACACCGTCACCGGACGACCGGTTGTGCCAGCCGCCACCGGCGACACCACCACCAGCGGCGCGGCCGCCACCGGAAGCCCCACCACCGTGACCACCGACGTCGCCGGCACGCTCGTCTTGCCCTGATCATCAACCACCGTGAAACTCACCGTGACGATGCCCGCAGCACCTGAAGTCAGCGTGATCGATTGCAACAGTTGCTGATACGCCGCCACCGACGCCGCACCCGTGAACGTCACCGAGTTCCCAACCGGTGTGGCAACCACCCCATCCGGCAGACTGCCGTAACCCAGCGTCCCCCCCGTGGCGGTCACCGTCGCAGACGCCAACTCCGTCGAATCGATATCGGTGATCACCACCACCGGCGACACCGTCACCGCTGCGCCAGTCGTGCCGGCTGCGAGGGGCGCAGTGACAATCAACGGAGGCGTTGCCACGGGTAGACCGACAAAGGTGACGACCGTGCTGACGGGGATGCTGGTTTCGGCTTGGTCGTCAGTCAGTGTGAAGGTCACCGTCTTGACACCGACGTTGGCCGACGTCAGCGTGATTGACTGCAGCAGTTGCTGATACGCCTCCACTGTGGCGGCGCCGACGAATGTCACCGATCCTTCGCCGACCGTCGCTGTCACACCCGTTGGCAGCGGCCCGTAGCCCAGTACGTCACCTGCTTCGGCGTCGCCAACGGTGACTTTGGCTGAGGACAATTTTTGCGAGTCGAGGTCGGTGACCACGACCACCGGCGACACCCGTACCGCGGTTCCGGCAGTCCCGAGCGCCAGAGGCGTGACGACGAGGACGGGTGGGACCGCCACCACGATGACAGTGGCCACCCCCGCAACCAGACTCTGGAGCCCGACGTCGTCTTTCACGGTGATCGAGGCGATGCGCGGAGCGCCGCCCTGTGTCGTCGAGAAGGAAATCGCCTTCAGCGCAGCCTCGTACTGAGCGAGCGTTGCCGAGCCCGACAGGGTGAGAATCTTCGTGGTGGAATTCCATTGTGCAGTCACCGGATTGCCGGGCGGCGCTGTGTAAGTCAGTAGGTCACCGCTTCGGCCGTTGGTCAGCGACACCGTCGCAGACTGCAACATGGTCGAGTCGACGTCCGTGATGATCGCACTCGACAACAGTGCGACCGGACTCGATCCAACGACATAGGTCCCCGCGCCCGTGGTCACCACAACCGGGGGTACTTTGACGATCGGGTTGACCGTCACGGGAACGGTGACCGTCACCTCGTCACGCTCGGCGATACCGATCGCCCTGGCGAGGGTGTGGAAGATCGCCCGGGCCAACTTGAACGGCCCCCGCAGATCCTCGCTGCCGTCACTGATGATGACTTTGAAGCTGTCCTGCAGAGGGTTTCCCGTCACGACAGTGGTCGGCGTGTAGATGAATTGACCGGTGATCGGATCACGCGTGACGAGGCCATGAGCCGGCTGCACGATGACGTACTTCAGCGGGTCGCCGTTGGGATCGTGGGCATTCAGATCGACGAGCACCTGCCCGGTGATCGTCTGGCGGCTCTCGATGGGCCCGTAGACGGGCGACTCGTTGAAGAACGTGTGCTGAATCTGCCTGCGCACCCAGGCCAGCAGGCCGTCGAACCACGGGGCGGTCGCGGGCGCACGTGGGTCGAGAAACGGCGATATCGTGCCCGACACCAGAGCGGTCATCACCTGCACCGCTTCGACCCTCTGCTCGACCGGTGGGGCAGATATCGTGGCCGGGGCGACCCGCTCCTCGCGCAGAGTGGAACGCACCCGCACCGGTCGGGCGTTCGACTCTTCGCTGACCCCGTCAGGCTCGTCCCCGGCCTCGATCGGAGCGGCATCCGCGTCGATTACGTCCGGTTCGCCCACCCCCGAGGCAGGGGCCACCGGCGGGTTCTGCGTCTGTTCTGACGTCTCCCGACGACCTCCGGACTCCGTGGATGTCGCGGACTCCATCACCGGTATCACCGCTTGATCGGAGTCGTCCTCTGGGTTGGAGTCGCTGACCGCGGGGGCTGGTTCTTCTTCGGTGACCTGGAGTTCTTCGGCGTCGGAGTCGTCCTGTGACCCGGGGTCTGCAGCTTCAGTGTCGTCAGGAGGCTCTGTGGCGGCGTCCTGGTCGACCGTGCCTCCGGCTGCGTCGTCTGCGGCGTCGGATGTTGCAGTGGGAGAGGCTGTGCCGCGCGCCTTCTTCTCGGAGGCAGCAGTGCGAGAGAACAGCTTGTGCGGACGCGAATCGGCCTTCTGCGCCTTTGGGCCCGGCGAAGTGGTGGCCGTTTCGGTGTCTGCGTGGGCGAGGCCGACCGAGTTCGCAATGGCGAAGCCGACCCCCAGCGAAACAGCGAGTGCCCCGATCCTGCCGACGGGCAGGGTGTACTTCGGGACGACGCGGCGGGCGTGCCGGGTCGAAGCCGGATCACGCGCGTCGCCCAAGAGCAGCCGGGCCGACCAGAACTCCTGTTCAGGTCGTGCGTTCTCGGTGCGGGCTGCGCGATGGCGGGGAGCTGCACACATAGGTGTCCTCCGTTTGCTGCGTGCGGTTCCCCCCTGACGATGGACTCAGAAGCCGTCGCGCTGCCCACGCAATCACGGACGACCAACTCGTGTGGTTCGACCCGTCTCGAGCGCATACGATGCTGCGCGAACTCAATGCCGCCCCCGGCAATCAACTGAGCCAACTGATTAGCTGAGCGCTCGCTCGAACCCGGCAATGAACGCTCCGCTAGGGAGAAGATTAGGACAACCGAGGGGGATGTTTGTGACGATTTCAAGAAAATTGTTGTCGCCGCAAATTTTGGCAGAGCCCGGCAGTTGAAATAGCTACGATGCACCGCCATCAAACACCGATGGCGTACTGTCTGGGCTTCGTCGCTGGCCACCGCCCTTCGCGACGTTATCCAAGGATCGACGACCGCGGCACCCCGCCGGCGCCACCGCCGGCATCAGCAGAGGCGATCGCCTGTCACGGCGCGGCGCGCCGATTCGCAGTGCCCCGGGCCGAGACATCATTGCTCGATGAGCGACCAGCCCGAGGCGAGAGACGTGCGGCATGCATGGCCGCGAGCCACGGGGACAGGGCGCAAGAGCGCGATCGCACTGCATGAACCAACAGCGGGTCCCGCTCACTGGGCAGGAACGGTCACCGGATCTCGCGTTTGCCGACGGGGTTGCGCTCAGGCCAGCGCGGGGATCACTTCGCGCTCGAAGAGTTCGATTCCGGAGCGGTCGTAGGCCGCCTCGGGGAAGTAGCAGATCACATACTCGCAGCCGAGATCGCGGAGTTCCTGCAGCGCGTCGACGATCTGCTCGGGCGTGCCGCAGCCCGACTGCGGGGTGCGCATCGAGTCCACCATCGCGTCGGCAGCGGGGTCGCCCGCCAGAGCGGCGATCCGTTCCCGAACCCTGGTGCGACGGTCGTTGACCTCACCCTCGGTCGCCCCGACGATCATGTTCAGGTTGGCCGACCGAACGATCGTGTCGAAGTCGGTGCCGACGTCGCGGCAGTGTGCGGCAAGCACATTCGACTTGTGCGCGAAGCCCTCCGGCTCCGAGGTGAAGTTCGTGTACTGGGCATACTTCGCCGCGATGCGCAACGTGACCTTCTCCCCGCCACCGGCGATCCACAGCGGAATTCCGGAGCGCTGCAACGGTTTCGGCGCCACGATCGCGCCCTCAACCTGGTAGTGCGTACCCGAGAAGTCGACCACTCCCTCACGCCATGCATCGGCCATGATCTGCACTCCCTCGTCGAGGCGAGCAAGGCGCACACCTGCGGAGGGAAATCCGTAACCGTAGGCACGCCATTCGTGTTCGTACCAACCGCCGCCGATGCCCATCTGGATCCGGCCGCCGGAAATGACGTCACAGGTGGCCGCGACCTTGGCCAGATAAACCGGGTTGCGATAGCTCATCGCCGTGCACATCTGGCCCAGCTTGATCCGTGAGGTACTGGCCGCGTACGCGGCCATCAGCGACCACGCCTCGTGGGTCGCCTCGGACGTCGGCACGGGGACAGTGTGGAAGTGGTCGTAGACCCAGAGCGAGTCCCAACTCTCACCACCGTCGACGTAGGCGGCCAGATCGCGCATCACCCCCCACTGATCACCGGGATCGATGCCGACCAGATCGAGACGCCAGCCTTGCGGGATGAAGAGTCCGAAGCGCATCCCCCGACTCTAAGCGCATCCCGCTACGGCGCCACCGAACCAGCGAAGCAGCCGCGGTATTCGCTCGGTGTGGTGTGCATCTGCCGGACGAAGTGGTAGCGGTAGGTCACCGGTGACTCGAATCCGACACGTGCGGCGATCTGCTCCACCGACAGGACAGAACTTTCCAATAGCGGCAGGCTGGCCTGAATCCGTTGCTCGGTCAGCCATTTGATCGGCGTGCTGCCCGTCGCCTTGGCGAACTGCCGGAGGAAGCTGCGCCGCGACATCGCACTCTGAGCCGCCATGTCGTCCAACGTGATCGCCGTATCGAGGTGCTCCAGCGCCCAGGCCATCGCAGCGGCGACACGGCCGTCTGCAGATGGTGCAGGGACCGGTGTCTCGATGTACTGCGCCTGACCGCCCGCCCGGTGCGGCGCGATGACCAGCCGTCGCGCGACGTCATTGGCCACGGCCGCACCATGGTCGGACCGCACGATGTGCAAGCACAGGTCCAGACCTGCTGCGCAGCCCGCGCTGGTGAGCACGCGCCCGTTGTCGACGTAGAGAGGCGTGCGGTCGATCTCGATGTTCGGATAACGGCGCTGCAGGACGTCGGCGTAGAGCCAGTGGGTGGTCGCCGATCTTCCGTCGAGTACGCCGGCCTCGGCGAGCGCGAACGCGCCGGAACAGATCGAGACCAGGCGCGCCCCCCGCTGGTCTGCGGCACGAACGGCCTCGATCAGCGCCGCAGATGCGGGCGCATCGATGTTGCCGACGCTGGGGATGACGACGGTGTCGGCGCCCGCGAGTTCTGCGAGCCCGTACGACGTGCGCACCGTCGCGCCGCCCAGGAGACGCACCTCGGGCGACTCGGCACACAGCTGGACCGAGTACCACGGTTCGCTGATGCCCGCGGAGAATCTCTCGTTGAGTTCGGTGATGCCGAAGATCTCCGCTGCAAGGCCCGACTCGAATCCCGTCATCCCGTCGTAGGCGAGAATGGCGACAGTGTGCATGTCACTATCTTAACGAGTAGTGGCGTCAGGGCCACTGGTCGCGCCGGAGCGGCCCCCGCATGATCGAGTCATGTTCTACAAGCGACCGCCACGCACGCTCGACCATCGGTTCTTCCGCCTCCTTCGCGAGGCCGTCGCCGGCATTCACGCCGCCAACGGCATCGCCCACGGAGTGGCGCCGGCGTCCACGTCGGCCGCCCGCGGGTCCGAGGAGCCGTCACCCCGCTGAGCCCTCCAAGCCGAGCGCGGC
Source organism: Mycobacterium sp. PSTR-4-N (assembly GCF_022348085.1). Taxonomy (GTDB): domain Bacteria; phylum Actinomycetota; class Actinomycetes; order Mycobacteriales; family Mycobacteriaceae; genus Mycobacterium. The sequence continues at coordinate 208,689 of NZ_JAKRFN010000002.1, forward strand.
CACGCGGCGCAACGACAAAGGGCTGCGCCTCTACGAGACGATGCCGCTACCTGCTGACACATGAAGAATCCCCCGGAGCCGTTGCAGCTCCGGGGGATTCGACTGATGACTACTAGCTCGTCAGCGACGACGGCGGGGTGAACCGCTCGCCGTACTTGGCCGCCAGTTCCTTCGCGCGGGCGACAAAGGCGTCCTTGCCGACGCCGCCGGCGCCCTGGTAGCCGACGATGAACTGCGCCGACCCACCCGTGTAGGGCGGGTAGCCGATGCCCATGATCGAGCCGATGTTCGCATCGGCGGTCGAGGTCAGCACGCCCTCGTCGAGACACTTCTGCGTCTCGAGCGCCTCGGCGAACAGCATCCGATCGATCATGTCCTGCAGCGGCATCTCGGTGTTCGTACCACCGAACGTGTCGGCCAGGCCCTCCCACAAACCGACGCGCTTGCCGTCGACGTACTCATAGAAGCCCGCGCCCTTGAGCCGCGACGGACGACCGATTTCGATCATCTTGTTGACGACCGCCTCGGCCGGGTGCGGCTCGTAGGTGCCGCCCGCCGCCTCGGTCGCTTTGCGGGTCTCGCCGGCGATCTTCTGCATCAGCTCGAGGTTCAGCTCATCGGAGAGCTGCAGCGGGGCCGCCGGGTAACCGGCCTGCGAACCTGCCTGCTCGATGCTGGCCGCGGGCACACCCTCGCCCAGCATCGCCAGTGCCTCGTTGACGAACGTGCCGATGACGCGGGAGGTGAAGAAGCCGCGGCTGTCGTTGACCACGATCGGCGTCTTGCCGATGGCCAGCGTGTAGTCGAACACCCGGGCCAACGCTTCGTCAGAGGTCTTCTCGCCCTTGATGATCTCCACCAGAGGCATCTTGTCCACCGGAGAGAAGAAGTGGATACCGATGAAGTCCTCTTGGCGCTTCACACCGGTCGCAAGACCGGTGATCGGCAGCGTCGAGGTGTTCGACCCCAGCAGTGCGTTGGGTTCGACGATGTCCTCGATCTCCTGGAACACCTTGTGCTTGAGGTCCTGGTTCTCGAACACCGCTTCGATGACGAAGTCGACGCCCTTCAAATCCTGCGGGTCGGCCGTGGGATGGATGCGGCCCAGCAGAGCGTCGGAGCGCTCCTGAGTGGTGCGTCCGCGCTCGAGAGCCTTGGCCTCCAGCTTCTCGGAGTAACCCTTGCCCTTGTCGGCGGCTTCCTGCGAAACATCCTTCAGCACCACGTCGTAACCGGCCTTGGCCGAGACGTAGGCGATGCCGGCGCCCATCATGCCCGCGCCCAGCACACCGATCTTGCGGATCTCCTGCTTGGCGATGCCGTCAGGACGAGATGCGCCGCCGTTGATCGCCTGCAGATCCAAGAAGAACGCCTGGATCATGTTCTTGGCGGTCTGGCCGGTCACCAGCGAGGTGAAGTAGCGGCTCTCGATGCGGGTGGCGGTGTCGAAGTCGACCTGGGCACCTTCGACGGCCGCGTCGAGAATCGCGCGTGGCGCAGGCATCGGAGCACCCTTGAGCTGCTTGCGCAGCAGCGCCGGGAACGACGGCAGGATCGCGGCGAGCGCGGGATGCGACGGCGTGCCGCCGGGCATCTTGTAGCCCTTCTGATCCCAGGGCTGGGTGTGGGCTTCCGGATTGGCTTTGATCCAGGCCTTGGCGGCCGGCACCAATTCCTCGACGCTGCCGACCAATTCGTCGACCAGACCGATGTCCTTGGCCTTACCCGGCTTGAAACGCGTTCCCTGCGAGAGGATCTCCATGAACGCCTTCTGGATACCGAACATCCGCACGGTGCGCGCCACGCCGCCGCCGCCGGGCAGCAGACCCAGGGTGACCTCGGGCAGGCCGATGACCACACCCTTGGTGTCGGCGGCGATGCGGTGGTGGCACGCGAGAGCGATCTCCAAACCACCGCCGAGAGCGGCACCGTTGATGGCGGCGACCACGGGCACGCCGAGGGTCTCCAGCTTGCGCAGGTCGGCCTTGATGAACTCCACCTCGGCGAACGACTCCGCGGCGTTCTCCGGGCCCACCTTCATCATGCCCTTGAGATCGCCACCGGCGAAGAACGTCTTCTTCGCGCTGGCGATCACCACACCGGTGATCGAATCCTTCTCCTGCACAAGCCGCTCCACGGCATTGTGCATGGACTCCTTGTAGTGCTCGTTCATCACGTTGGCCGACCCGGTCGGGTCGTCCAGCGTCAGGGTGACGATGCCGTCGGCATCCTTGTCCCACTGAATAGTGTTCTCTGCCATGGTCATATCTCCTAGACGCGCTCGATGATGGTGGCCACGCCCATGCCGCCGCCGATGCACAGCGTGACAAGTGCACGCCGCGCGCCGCGCCGCTCGAGCTCGTCGACCATGGTGCCGGTGATCATGGCGCCGGTGGCACCCAACGGGTGTCCCATCGCGATGGCGCCACCGTTGACGTTGAGCTTCTCGTCGGGGATGTTCAAGTCCTTCTGGAACTTCAGCACCACCGAGGCGAACGCCTCGTTCAGCTCGAACAGGTCGATGTCGTCCACGGTCAGGCCCGCCCGGTCGAGCACCTTCTTGGTGGCCGGCGTCGGACCGGTCAGCATGATGACGGGGTCGGCACCGGACGTCGCGGTCGCGACGATGCGGGCGCGCGGGGTGAGGCCCTGCGACTGGCCGGCCTTCTCGCTGCCGATCAGCACCAGCGCCGCGCCGTCGACGATGCCGGAGCTGTTGCCGCCGGTGTGGACGTGGTTGATCTTCTCGACATAGTGGTACTTCTGCAGCGCCACATCGTCGAAGCCACCCATCGCGCCGATACCGTCGAACGCGGTCTTGAGCTTGGCCAGACCTTCGGGTGTGGTGTCGGGCCGCATGTGCTCGTCGTGGTCGAGCACGACGAGGCCGTTCTGGTCCTTGACCGGGACCACGGACTTGGCGAAGTAGCCACCCGACCACGCTGCGGCCGCCCGCTGCTGGCTGCGCAGCGCGTAGGCGTCGACGTCCTCGCGGGAGAAGCCCTCGATGGTGGCGATCAGGTCGGCCCCGATGCCCTGCGGGACGAAGCCGACGCGGTAGTTGGTCTCCGGGTCACTGGCCCAGGCGCCGCCGTCAGAGCCCATCGGCACCCGGCTCATCGACTCGACGCCGCCGGCCAGCACCAGGTCGTCCCAGCCGGAGCGCACCTTCTGGGCGCCCAGGTTGACGGCCTCCAGGCCCGAGGCGCAGAAGCGGTTGAGCTGGAATCCGCCGGTGGTCTCGGGCAGGCCGGCCACCAGGCCCGCGGTGCGAGCGATGTCGCCGCCCTGGTCGCCGACCGGGGACACGACACCGAGGATCACGTCGCTGATCAGCGTCTCGTCCAGGTCGGGGTACCGCGACCGGATCTCGTCGATCAGACCGACGACGAGGTTGACGGGCTTGATCTCGTTCAGCGACCCGTTGCGCTGCTTGCCGCGCGGGGTTCGGATCGCCTCGTAGATGAAGGCTTCTTCGGACATGTGATCTCCAGGTCCTGTTCAAATCGGATTCCGCGATGCGCCCATGACGGACGCCGCGGGGAGGCTGCTCCTCTAGCGGCATGCTAGCAGCCTCGCCCAACCGCTTGGTTGGGCCCTGGAGTCACCCGGCGAGCAGACGAGAACTCGAGCTATCGGAGGTCAGATAGCTCGAGTTCGCGTCTGGTCGCGGGAGGAAGGGTTAGTCGGGTGAGCCTTCGGTGTCGTCGAAGAACGACCACTCGCCGTCGTGCTCGACCTCCATGCGCCACCCCAGCTCCGAGTTGTCCGCCTTCTGGTCGACGAACCAGGCGTGCGCGTCGTCGGCGTTCTCGATGTCCTTGGTGTCGACGACGTCACCCTTGGGGTTGAGCACACGGTAGGTAGCCATGCGCGGGGTGTTCCCCCGCACCGGGCGTCGCACACCTCGAGAAATCTGACGTCAAACAGCCACGGATTGTCGTCCCACCAGACCGCGCAGCACGTGCGCCGACAGCAGGCCCAGCGCCACGGCTTGTGACGCGCAGGCCGCGCGGTTGGACGCACCCAATTTCACCGATGCACTCTCCAGGTGATGTCCCGCCGTGCGGGCACTGATGTAAAGATGCTCCGCGATCTGCGCGTTAGTCAGGCCGCACACGGCCAGCGTCAAGGCGTCCAGTTCGCGAGCCGTGATTCCCAGTGGTAGCGGTGCCCGCGTCACCAGGAGCACCGCGCACAGGCTGTCTCCCCGGAACCGCGGTGAGGTTCCGATGCGCCGCACATGCAGCCACTCGCCGCCGTCGTGAATCCTCAGGCCGTCGACGGCACATGCTGCGGCGGTGCGAAACATGCAGGCGAGTTCTCCGACGAGAAGCGGATCCAGCAGCTCGGTGGTGGTGTCCCCGCGCCGCAGCAGGTGGACGCGGCCGTGCTCGTCGACCGCCCACGCCTGTGCCTCCGGCGCCACGAGCTCGGCCACCATCCGCGGGCGCACGGAGAAGTCGAGCTGCGCGGCGATCTGCGCCCGCAACGTGTTGATCTCCGCCACGTCGCCGTCGCTGGGATAGCGCGGATCGTCGCAGTTGACGTGGAGAGTGCCGACGTAGGTGCCGTCGGCAGTCACCAGACGCGCGGACAGGCCTTCGTCGAATCCCGCCGGACGGAACACGTTGTTGACCGAGTAGCCCTCGCGGTAGTCGGGAAAATCGCGCCAGCGCAACGCCCCGAGACCGTGGACTCGCATCGCGTCGAACAGGGGGTCGTTGTCGACGAACCACGAATTGAAGTGCTCCATCACCTGCTCCGGGTAGTCACGGTTCGCGACACCGACATGACAACGCTGAATCGGATCCCACAGGCAGATCGCCGACGCCGACGACGCGGCGCGGGCACCCAACGCATCGAGCATGTCGTGGGCCCGAGTCTCCATGCTCAGCGCACTTCCGAGTACGTCGCCGTAGATCCCAGCCATGCTCACGTGTTCCTTCGCCGTCCCGCCGGTCCGTCACGCCATCATGTGCAGGCGGTGTTTCTGGGACGTTTCCGATGCGAGGCAGCGCGGAAACGGTGCGCCGATTTGGGAGATTTCTCCCATGGTCGGCTCGCGCTGGTCTTCCTAGGCTGGGCGACACCCAAACACTGGTCCCACAGCGCGGTGCGGACATCGACACCTCACCGAGGGGCGACCCCCATGAACAGAATCCGTTGCACCATCGCGCTGCTCGCCGCCGCGGCAACTGTCCTCGCCGGATGTGGCAGCAGGGCGGGAGACGAGAACGCCGCCGCTTCACGGACCGGCTGCGCCGACACCTCCGGCGACGTCGTCAAAATCGGGGCGATCAACTCCCTCTCGGGCGGGCTCGCGGTCAGCGAGTCGGTGATCCGCGACGCGATCGTGCTGGCGGTCGAACAAGTCAACGCCTCCGGCGGGGTATTGGGCAAGCAATTGCAGCTGGTCGGTGAAGACGGTGCGTCAGAGCCCACGATCTTCGCGGAGAAGGCCCAGAAGCTGGTTCAATCTGATTGTGTTGCCGCAGTTTTCGGCGGATACACCTCAGCCAGCCGCAAGGCGATGCTGCCGGTCTTCGAAGACGACAACGCACTGCTCTACTACGGCCAGCAGTACGAGGGCCTGGAGAGCTCGCCCAACATCTTCTACACCGGCGCGACCACCAACCAGCAGATCATCCCCTCGCTGGACTACCTGAAGCAACAGGGTGTCAAGTCGCTCTACCTGGTCGGCAGTGACTACGTGTTCCCCCGGACCTCGAATGCGATCGTGAAGGCATATGCCAAGGCCAACGGCATCGAGATCAAGGGTGAGGACTACACACCGCTGGGCTCGACCGACTTCTCGACCATCGTCAACAAGATCCGCACCGCCGATGCAGACGCCGTGTTCAACGTCGTCGTCGGCGATTCCCTGGTTGCCTTCTTCCGCGAGTACCAGAACTCCGGCCTGACCGCCGAAGCCATGCCGGTGATGTCGATGTGCGTGGGCGAGGAAGAGGTCCGCAGCATCGGGGCTCGAACTCTGACGGGCCAGCTCTCGTCGTGGAACTATTACCAAACGCTCGACACGCCGCAGAACGCGACGTTCGTCGCCGACTTCAAGAAGCGGTTCGGCGCCGACCGGGTGACCTCGGATCCGATGGAGTCCGCCTACGCCGCTGTCTACCTGTGGAAAGCGTCGGTGGAGAAGGCCAAGTCATTCGGCGTCGACGACATCCGCATCGCCGCCGGAGGCGTGTCGATCGACGCCCCCGAGGGCAGGATGACCGTCGACGGCGAGAACCACCACGTGACCAAAACCGCGCGAATCGGCCGAGTGGGTGCGGACGGACTGATCTATCAGGTGTGGCAGTCGCCGGCGCCGATCGAACCCGACCCCTACCTCAAGGGCTACCCCTGGGCCGCGGGAATCACGGGCTGACACCATGCATCTGACCCCCAAGGACGAGGATCGGCTGCTGCTGTTCCTGGCCGCCGAGTTGGCGCGCAAGCACCGCTCGGCCGGCTTGGCCCTGAGCTACGCCGAGGCACGCGCGCTGATCGCCGACGAGGTGGTCGAAGCAGCACGGGCCGGCGCATCCGTCGCCGAGGCTGCGGCGCACGGCGCCGCGGTACTGACCGACGACGACGTCATGCCTGGCGTGAGCACGCTGCTGGGCTCGGTCCAGGTGGAGGCGTTCTTCGCAGACGGGCAGAAGCTGGTGACCGTGCACGATGCGATCACTCCCGGCACCGGAGCGACATCCGAGCCGGATGTGGTGCCCGGGGAAGTTCTGCCCTGCGCAGGAGAATTGGAGCTGAACGCGGGCCGCGCGGGCGTCATCCTCGTCGTGGAGAACACCGGAGACCGCCCCATCCAGGTGGGATCGCATTTCCACTTCTTCGAGGTCAACCGTGCACTGCGTTTCGACCGCGCCGCGGCCTTCGGGATGCGCCTGGACATACCGTCCGGCACCGCCGTGCGTTTCGAACCCGGCGAACAACAGGAGGTGGCGGTGACCACTTATGGCGGCGAGCGCGTCGTGATCGGTCAGAACGACGTGACCAACGCGGCGACGACGACCGCTCCCGCCCCCGACGTGATCGACCGTATGCACGATCTCGGTTTCCTCGACTCACCCGGGGAGATCTGAGGTGGGACATCGGATCAGCCGCAGCCATTACGCCGAGCTCTACGGGCCCACCACCGGTGACCGTGTCCGGCTCGCCGATACCGAACTTCTCGCCGAGGTCGAACACGATGCGACCGTGTACGGCGACGAATCCGTGTTCGGCGGCGGCAAGACGATGCGCGAGGGCATGGCCGTGCACGGTGACATCACCCATGCCGACGGGGCCTTGGACTTCGTCATCACCAATGTGCTGATCATCGACGCTGTGCTCGGAATACGCAAGGCGGACATCGGCATTCGGGACGGACGGATCGCCGGGATCGGCAAGTCCGGGAACCCGAGGACGATGGACGGCGTCGATCCCGAGCTGATCATCGGAGCCGGCACCGACATCCGCGCGGGCGAAGGCATGATCGCCACGGCGGGAGCCATCGATGTGCATGTGCACTTCGACAGCGCCGGCCTGGTCGAGGAGGCCATCTCCAGCGGCGTGACCACGATGATCGGTGGAGGGCTGGGACCGGTCACGGTCGGCATCACGTCGTCGGGGCCGACCAACCTCGCCCGGATGCTGCGGGCGGCCGAGGGATTCCCGATGAACTTCGGTTTCATCGGCAACGGCAGCGCATCCAGCGTGGCGCCGCTCATCGAGCAGGGGCTGGCCGGAGCCATCGGCTACAAGATCCACGAGGACTGGGGGGCCACCCCTGCGGCGATCCGAGCCTCACTCGACGCGGGCGACGAACTCGATCTGCAGGTGCAGATCCACACCGACACCCTCAACGAGTCAGGGTTCTTCGAGGACACCATGGCGGCGATCGGCGGCCGCCCGATCCACACCTACCACGCCGAGGGCGCCGGCGGCGGCCATGCGCCCGACATCATGCGGGTCGTCGGGGAGCCGTACTGTCTGCCCTCGTCCACGAACCCGACGAACCCCTACACGTTGAACACCTTCGACGAGCACCTCGACATGGTGATGGTGTGTCATCACCTCAATCCGCGGATCCCCGAGGACGTCGCGTTCGCCGAGTCACGAATCCGCCGCGAGACCATCGCGGCCGAAGACGTCCTGCATGACCTCGGCGCCATCTCCGCCATGGGTTCGGACTCTCAGGGCATGGGCCGCATCGGCGAGACCATCGCCCGCACATGGCAACTCGCCTCCCACATGAAGGCCACCCGTGGGTCGTTGCCGGGTGACGAGGGCACCGGCGCCGACAACGCACGCATCCTGCGGTACATCGCCAAGCTGACGATCAACCCCGCCCGCCTGTTCGGGATCGACCACGAGATCGGCTCGCTGGAGCCGGGCAAACTCGCCGACATCGTGCTGTGGGAACCCAAATTCTTCGGCATCAGACCCGAGGTGGTGTTCAAGGGCGGCTTCCCGGCGTGGTCGGTGATGGGAGAGGCCAACGCGTCGTTGATGACGTGCGAGCCGCTGCGGTACCGGCCCCAGTGGGCCGCGTTCGGCCGTGCCCCCGCCGATGTGTCGGTGAACTTCGTCGCCGGCGCCGCGCTGGAGAGCGGCCTGGGGGAACGCCTCGGGCTGGCCACTCGGCTGGTGGCGTGCCGGGGTGCCCGCGCCCTCACGAAAGCCGATCTGCTGCACAACGACTACCTGCCCGACATCACGATCGAGCCGGATACCTATCGCGTGATCGTCGACGGTCGGCCGTGTGTGAGCGAGCCGATGACCCGGGTGCCTCTGGGCCGCCGGTACACCCTCAAGTGACAGGAGCTCAGACATGTCCGATGTCGTACGGCTGGGTATCGGTGGCCCGGTCGGATCGGGAAAGACCCGGCTCGTCGAGTCCCTGGTGCCCGAACTGATCCGAGCCGGCCTCAGCGTCGCGGTGATCACCAACGATCTCGTCACCGACGAGGACGCCCAGCGGGTACGCCGCAGCGGAGTCATCGACCCCGAGCGTGTTCTGGCGGTCGAGACCGGCGCATGCCCGCACACCGCCATCCGCGAGGATCCGTCTGCCAATCTCGCTGCCGCACAGCGGCTGTGCCGGACGTTCGAGGATCTCGACGTCATCCTGATAGAATCCGGCGGTGACAACCTGGCCGCCACCTTCACCTCGGATCTGGTGGACTACTGGATCTTCGTCATCGACACCGCGGGGGGTGACGACATCCCTCGTAAGAAGGGTATCGGCCTCCTGCAGGCGGATCTCCTGGTCGTCAACAAGATCGACCTGGCGCCGCTGGTCGGCGCCGATCTGGACGCCATGCGTCGCGACTGCGCCGTGGCCCGACCGGTCAAGCCGACCGTCTTCACCGATCTGCACTCCGGTGAAGGCCTCACCCAGCTGACCGAACACGTCCTCGCCGGCGCGATGTTTCCCGTGGGGACCCGGTGACGACGATCCGCCCCGGCACCCTCGACATCCACGTCGTGGCCGACGCGTCAGGGCGCACACGTGCGGCGCGACTGCACCAGCGGTATCCGCAGCGGGTCACGACCCCGCTGCACATCGATCCCGACCGGCCGGGAGCAGCGATGTTGTGCGTGCAAAGCCCCAGCGGCGGAACATTTTCCGACGATGATCTGACAACTGCGGTGCGGTGCGGCCCGGGCACCGAACTACGCCTGACCACCCAGGCAGCAACCCAGGTCTTCGCCGGTGACGGCCCGGGCTCGCGGCACAACCTGTCGTTCACCGTCGACGCGGGAGCACACCTCGAGTACCGCCCCGGTACCGTCATCCCGCACGCCGGCTCCACGTTCACCCAGCTGCTGCGCGTCGACGTCGACACCGGTGGCCTCTATCTCGGATGGGACGCCGTCGCCGCCGGCAGGATCGCGCACGGCGAGCGGTTCCGCTTCGCTTGCTATGACAATGCGTTCGTCGCCACCGTCGACGGTCACACCGTTGCCCGAGACAGGCAGCTGATGGAGCCGCGCGATGGCCGAAGTGGACCGTTGATCGAGGACGACTATCTGGCCACATTCATCGCTGTCGCGCCCGGACGTCCGATCGGCGCGCTCTTGCACGAGATCAGGCGGGCACTCGACGACTACAGCGGCGGCGCGGGCGCACTGCCGGCCGGCATCGGGGTCTTCGTGCGGTTGGGGGCTCCGAACGCGCCCGCGCTGATCCGCGTCCGTGAGCGATTGTTCGAAGCCTGTCGCGCCTGGTCGCGGTCCGAGGTATCGACGCGAGCCTTCGGGCAGGTTGCGTGAACGCGCAGGCCGACCTGGGCGATGCCGACGACCCCGGGTTCGACGGCCGCATGCACCACCACGTCGACATCGGTTGGGGCGATGCCGGTAAGCACCGCCAAGTCGTGACCACGGACACCGGACTGCAGATCCGCATCGCTCTGCCGCGCGGGTCGTTCCTGCGGGCCGGCGAGGTGATCGCCGACGACGGAGAGTCGATCGTCGTGGTACGTCGGCCCGCCGAACCGGCCATCACCGCGCGCTTCGACGACCATGCCGACGCCGCCGGAGCGCGCCGGATGCTGTTGCTGGGATATCTGCTGGGCAACCAACACGCGCCGATCGACGTCTCCGACAGCGACGTCGCCGCACCGCTGTTCACCAGCGAGCAGGCAGCGGCCGAACTTCTCACCGACCTCGGAATCATCGGCACCGTCGCACCCGTACCGTTGGCTCCCCTGGGCTGGTCCCGGACGTCATCGAGCACCCATGCCGGCCATCACCACTGAGGCCGCGGTCGCACTTGCACTGTGGATGCAGCTGCACGACAGCGCTTTCCCGGCGGGGCGCATGGTGCACAGCCACGGTCTGGAGGAGTGGCTGACCGAGAGGCCCGACGTCGGCCCCGACGACATCGGCGCGGCGGTGATGCGTTACCTGGCCGACAGCTACGCGCCGCTGGATGCGGTCTTCGTCGCCGCCGGGTGGCGCGCCCACGCGCTCGATGACCGACTGCTGGAGCTGGATCGGCTCCTCGACTCCTACAAGCTGTCCGACAATGCGCGCACGGCGTCGACGTCAACGGGTCGGCAGCTGGCCTCGACCGCCTATGCCAGCGGATTGGCCACTGAATCCGACTATTTCGCGGCAATCATGACGGGCGCCACGCCGGGCCACAACGCCGTCGCCGAGGGAGCGCTCCAGGCGCAGATGGGAGTCGAGCTGGCCGCAGCGGTGCTGGGTTCTCTGCGAACTCAGCTGGGCTCGATGTTGAGCGCGGCGATCCGGCTGGGGCGGCTCGGCCCCTTGGCGAGCCAGCGGATTCAAGCCCACAACGTCGCCCGCATCGTCGACCTCGTCGAACAGGCGTGCCTGCGGGATGTCAGCGACGTGTGGAGCACGGCGCCGACTCTCGAGATCGCCGGCATGCGCCACGAAGCCCGGACGTCCCGGCTATTCGCCACCTAAGCCGGCTGGGAAGCGGCGAGTTCGTCCAGAGTCGGGTAATCGATGTAGCCGGCGGGCCCCGGTGCGTAGAACGTCGCCACATCGGGCTCGTTCAACTCCGCTCCGGACTCCAGCCGCGTCACCAGGTCGGGGTTGGCGAGGAAGGCCCGTCCCACGGCGGCCGCGCTGATCACACCCCACGCGGCGAGGTTCTCCAGCATCGCGAAATCGGTGTCCACGGTGCGGGGCGTGTTCAGCACCAGCGTGCCCTCCCACTGGGTCCGCAGCGCCGCGAACGCATCGGCGGAGGGCTCGCTGACGATGTGCAGGTAACCGATGTGCAGCGACTTGATCCGGCAGAGCAGGGCTTCGTACGCGCTGATCTGGTCGATCTCCGACATGTCCCCCGCAGCGTTCCCGGGGGAGATTCGCAGGCCCACACGATCGGCGCCGATCTCGTCGGCGACGGCCTCGACGACCTCGGCCGCAAACCGCGCCCTGTTCTGCGGGGAACCCCCGTAGGCGTCGGTGCGCTGATTGACGACGTCGGAGAGGAACTCGTGCAGCAGATAGCCATTGGCGGAATGGATCTCGACACCGTCCATGCCCGCGTCGACGGCCCGGCGAGCAGCAGAGCGGAACTGTCCGACGATCGAGGCGATCTCGTCGGGCGTCAACGCGCGCGGTACCGGCAACGGTTTCTTCCCGGTGGGCGTGTGCGTGACCATGTCGGCGGCGATGGGCGACGGCGCCACCGCCTCGAAGCCGCTGATCTCCGGGTGAGCCATCCGCCCGACGTGCCAGAGCTGGACGAACATCGCGCCGCCCGCACGGTGCACCGCTGACGCGATATCGGCCCAGCGGTCCTGCTGACGATCGGTGTAGATGCCCGGCGTGTTCATGTATGCGCCGTTGGCCTGCTCGCAGACCGCGGTGGCCTCGCTGACGATCAGACCCGCCTGCGCGCGCTGGCTGTAGTATTCGGCAGCCAAGGCCGACGGCGTGCCGTCGGCATCGGCCCGCGACCTGGTCAGCGGTGCCATGAAGATCCGGTTCTCGGTCGATAGGGCGCCGATCTGAAGGGGCTTACGTAGCGCCGCATCCGCGCCGAGGGTGAACGTCATGCTGCTCTACAGCGCACACGAACCCGGATCCATTCCCGCCGCTTTGGTCGATGATGGTCTGATGACACAGACGAACGGTTGGCCGACCCTGGTGGTAGCGGACTGGCAGGACACCCGAGACACGGTCCACCTGTGGACGCAGATCGTCGGTAAGGTGAAGTTGGCCGCCACGCCGACGGTCAACCACTGGTGGAACTCGGTGTTCTACACCGACGCCCGAGGCTTGACGACATCGCTGATGCGTTGGCGAGAAACGAGTTTCGATGTGAGCTTCGATTTCGTCGAGCATGTGCTGCTCATTCGGGTGACCGACGGCAGGTCTCGCAGCATGGCGCTGACGCCCCGCAGTGTGGCCGACTTCTACGCCGAATTCCGGGGCCATCTCGACGACCTGGGCATCGACGTGCCGATCAGCCCGACTCCCGTGGAGCTGCAGCACGCCATCCCCTTCGCCGACGACACCGAGCACGCCAGCTACGACGCCGCCGCGGTGACCGACTTCTTCACCTCGCTGGTCAGCGCCGACCGCGTGATGACCGACTACCGTGCGGACTTCACCGGTAAGAGCAGCCCGGTGCACTTCTTCTGGGGCGCTTTCGATCTCGCTGTCACCCGATTCTCGGGCCGGGAGGCGCCGCCGCATCCCGGCGGCGTGCCGAACTGCCCGGACTGGGTGATGACGGAGGCCTACAACGCCGAGGCGGCCAGTGCCGGCTATTGGCCGGGCGGGGCCGAGGAAGGTGTCTTCTACGCCTACGCCTACCCGCAGCCCGACGGCTACGACACCGCAGACCTCGGCGTCGACGGCGCCTCGTTCAACACCGATCTCGGCGAATTCGTCCTGCCGTACCGCACCGTGCGGACCGCCGCCGATCCCGCTGGGCTGTTGCGCCGCTTCCTCGATGCGACGGCAGCCACGGCGGCAGACCTCGCGATGTGGCCCGAGCAGCCGGTGCGCCCGCCGACACACCTGTCGCGCTAGGTGCGTCCGCAGGCTCAGATCAGGATCGTCAGCGGGTTTTCGATACGCCGCACGAACGCAGACAGCCATTGCGCCGCCACCGCACCGTCGATCACGCGGTGATCCGCGGACAGCGTCACCGTCATCACGGTGCCGACTGCCAGTTCGCCGTCGACGACCACCGGCTTTTGTACCGCACGTCCGACGGCGAGGATGCCGGAGTGCGGTGGATTGAGGATCGCCGAGAACTCGGTCACCCCGAACATGCCCAGATTGGACACCGAGAAACTGCCGCCTTCGAGTTCGGGTTGCTTGATCTTTCCGTCGCGTGCTCGGCCGGCGAGGTCTGCGACCTGCGCCGCTACCGCTGAGAGCGACAGTCGGTCGACTCCTCGCAGCACCGGGGTGAGCAGACCGCCGTCGACCGCGACGGCCACGGCGATGTCGGCTGCATGGAAGCGGCGCACCGAGTCGCCGTTCCAGATCGCGTTCGCCTCCGGAACCTCGATCAATGCTGCGGCAACGGCTTTGAGGACGAAGTCGTTGATCGACACCGTGGTGATGCCCGAAGCGTTCACGCTGCGGCGCAACTCCAGCAGTGCGTCCACGCGGCAGTCGGCCGTCACGTAGAAGTGCGGCACCGTCGTCTTGCTCTCGGTGAGCCGACGCGCGATGGCCTTTCGCATGCCGGACAGCGGGGAGTCGGTGAAAGCGGTGGAGTCTGATCGGGGTGGCACCGCCTGCGCCGACGGGACCGCTTCAGCAGGTTCGGGGGCGGCTTCCGTCACGGCGAGTCGGTCCACGTCGCGACGCACGATGCGTCCGCCCGGCCCACTGCCGGTCAACGACGACAGGTCGATTCCTCTCTCGCGCGCTATCTTCCGCACGAGAGGCGTGGCGAAGAGACGCCGGCCGTCGGCGGCTTCCGGCGATGCCACGGGAATGTCCGGCGAGACGGGGGCGGGACGGTCCGGGGCGATCTTCTCGATCACCGGCGCGCCCGACTCCGGGTCCCGTGCCCCCGCATCGACTCCGGCGTCCACCTCGTCGACGTCGTCGACGTCGTCGACCGTCTCACCCGGCGCGGCGACCACCGCGATCGGCTGGCCGACGGCGATGGTGGCACCCGGCTCGGCGATCAGGCGCGCGAGGACGCCCTCGACCTCCGCGGCATACTCGACAACCGCCTTGTCCGTCTCGATTTCGGCGATCGGGTCGCCGATGGCGATCTCCTGCCCGACGGACACCAGCCAGGTCTGGATGACCGCCTCGGTCGCATTGGCCAGCACCTCGGGCATGCGCATCACGGTGGCCATCAGAGGTTCTGCCCCATGCCGACGCGAATCTTCTCAAGACCGGCGACCACTTCCTCGGTGCGGGCGATGGCGGCGCGCTCCAGGACGCGCGAGATGCTGGGTGAGGCTTCCTCGCCGGAGACACGTTCGATCGGCTGGTCCAGCCAGTCGAAGAGCCGGCGCTGCAGCTCGTCGGCCAGCCACCCACCATAGGAGGTGCCGCGGGCGCCCTGCTCGACGATCAGCACCGCGTTGGTCTTGCGGACGCTGGCCTCGATGGTGTCCCAGTCGATCGAGGCCCGGTCCAGCCACCGCAGGTCGATCAGTTCCGCGTCGACACCGGTCTGCTCGATCGCTTCGAGGCAGTGCCCGACCATGGAGAGATAGCTGATGACCGTGACGTCGGAACCGGCCCGGCGGATCGCGGCCGTTCCCGGTGGGATGATGTAGTCCAGGTCTCCCTCGGGTAGCTGATCGGCGGTACCGTACAGGTCGACGTGCTCGATCACCAGTACCGGATCTTGCAGCGCCAGAGCCGCATTCATCAGACCCACATAGTCGGCTGCCGTCGATGGTGCGACGATGCGCCAACCGGGGCTGGTCGCGAAGATGCCCGCGGGATCCATCAGATGCTGCGAACCGTAGCCCGACCCCATCGCGACCTTCGTGCGCAGGACCAGCGGAACGGGGTTGTCGCCGCCGAACATGTGCCGCGCTTTGCCGATCTGGTTGAACACCTGATCGGCGGCCACCCACATGAAATCGGGGTACATGAACTCCACCACCGGCCGGAACCTGCCGTCGAGTGCCAGACCTGCGGCCAGGCCGGTGAAAGCATTCTCACTGATCGGCGTACCCACCAGCCGGTGCTCGCCGTACTTGGCGAGCCCCTTGGTGGCACCGTTGGTCCCGCCACCCAGTCGGTGCACGTCCTCACCGAAGATCACGATGCGCTCGTCTTCGGCCATGCGCCGATCCATCACACCGGAGACCGCCTCGATGAACTTCGCAGGTCGCCAGGAGCCGTCGTGCCGAGTGGGCTCCAGGACATCCCACGACGAGAGTTCCGAGGCGTCACCGCGGACACCGACGTTGACGAAGCCGGGGTCGGGCCACAGCTGCGGACGGATCTGCCGCTTGCCGTCGGTCGTCGGTTCGAGGAGTTGCGACACCGCGTCGTGCATCGCGGCTTTCGACGCGTCACGAAGATCGGCCACCCCCGCCTCGTCGATCAGACCCAGCCGGATCATCTGGGCGGCCGTCTTCTCGAGCGGATCGCGGCCGCGCCAGCGCTGCTCTTCGTCCTTGTCGCGGTAGCCGAACGCGCTGCCGGGGTAAGGCCCGTTCTGGTGGAAGAACCGGTAGACCTCGGCCTCGATGACGGCCGGGCCGTCGCCGCTGCGCATGCGGGTCGCGGCCTGTTCGGTCGCCAGGTGGACCGCGAGTGGATCCATTCCGTCGACGCGCCACCCGGGGATGCCGAAGCCCTGGCCGCGCACCGACAACCGGGTGTCGGCGGTAATCTCGTCGACCCGGGTGGACACCGCGTAGAGGTTGTTCTCGATGAAGAAGCAGAACGGTAGCTTCCAGACGGCGGCGAGGTTCATCGCCTCCAGCACCGAGCCGATCTGGCTCGATCCGTCCCCGAAGTAGCTGATCGTGAGATCGGTTGTCCCGCTGTGTTTCTGAGCCCAGGAATTTCCTGCGCCCATCGGCACACCGCCACCGACGATCGCATTGGTACCCAGCGCGCCGGCTTCGAACCACTGCAGGTGCATCGAACCGCCGCGACCTCGGCAGTATCCCTGAGCAAGACCGAGGATCTCGGCCAGGGTGCGCTGCAGTACCCGGCTGATCTTCGGGGTGATCGGCGCGGACGGATCGATGACTCCGCCCGAGACGTGGGTCAGCGCCTTGGCCAGAAACTGATGGTGGCCGCGGTGTGAACCGTTCACCGCGTCGGCCGACCGTAACCCGACGATGGAACCGACAGCGCCGCCTTCCTGACCGATGCTCGAATGCGCGGGCCCGTGCACCAGGCCTTCACCGGCGAGCTCCAGCACGGTCTCCTCGAAGGCGCGAATCACGTGCAGCTCAGCCAATATTGTGCCCAGCAACGCGGGGTCGGCGGCAGCCCAGTCCTCGTCGGTCGTCGTCAATTCGATCCACGGGCAGCCGGTGTCCAGACGGGTCTCGATTGGCACAATCCCTCATCTCATTCGGGCCGGCATCCCGGCCACGCCGATGTGACGCAGACCCCACCATAACCACATTGGATCCACTTTGGCCAGAAACCTTCCGAAAATGCCGGTTAGCCCGTATCGTGATCCGCAGTTGGGATCCATTTTGGAGGACTCTGTGGCTCTACCGGGACTGGTCGGCACCGATCACGTCGGCTTCACGGTGCCCGATCTCGAGCAGGCGCACGACTTCTTCGTGCGCGTGCTCGGGTGCACGCACGTCTACACGCTCGGGCCGTTCGCGCACGACGACGACTGGATGCAGGAGCATCTCAACGTGCATCCACGAACTGTGATGCGGGAGTTGAGGTTCTACCGGTGCGGCACCGGCGCCAACTTCGAGGTGTTCTCCTACGACCCCGCCGACGGTCAGGCCCCGCAGCCCCGCAACAGCGACATCGGCGGTCATCACCTGGCGTTCTACGTCGACGACATGGACGCCGCCCTGGCCTATCTGCACTCGGAGGGCATCAAGATCCTGGGTGAGCCGACCGCGAGCCGCAATGCCAGCGAGGGTCAGCGCTGGGTGTACTTTCTCAGCCCGTGGGGCATGCAGTTCGAATTGGTCAGCTTTCCCGGCGGCAAGGCCTACGAAGCGACGGCCGATGTCCTGCTGTGGGATCCGAGACGACCGGCGGACTGAGATCGTGACGAGCCAGCCACCTCTGCGTGACGGGATCACCGGCGCCCGCGTCGCCGACGAACTGCGCGCGGCCATCCTGCGCGGGGTGTATCCACCGGGTACCCGACTGCGCCAGGAGGAATTGGCGGGCCAGTACGGAGCCAGCCGTGTTCCAGTACGAGAAGCCCTGCGCACGTTGGAATCCGAGGGTCTGATCACCACGGTGGCCAACGCCGGCGCATGGATTGCCCGGCTGAGTCTCGACGAGTGCGTCGAGCTGTACCAGGTCCGGGAACGAGTCGAGCCGTTGCTGCTGCGGTACAGCCTGCCTGTGTTGACGGATGCCCAGATCGACCGATTGGCAGAGTTGGCCGAACAGATGCGTGAAACGCGGGGGGTGGAACACTTCCTCGAACTCGATCGCGAATTCCACCTCGGCAGCTACGCCGCCGCCGAGACGACGTTCCTCGGGCCGACAGTGGAGCGGTTGTGGAACACCACCCAGCACTACCGCCGCGCCTTCACCCGTCTGCTCGACGACGAGAGCAACCGCATAGTGCACGACGAACACCACATGCTGGTGACCGCGCTGCGCGAGCGCGACTCCGACGAGGCCGAGCGGGTGCTGCTCGGCCACATCCGGCGCACCCGTCGCCAATTGGCTCGTCATCCCGAGATCTTCGGGTGACGCTGTACCCCCGCACAGAACAGGACCCGTGTATGGCCATCGCAACCGTGAACCCCGCCACCGGCGAGACCGTCGAGACGTTCGCCCCGCACGACAGCGCCGAGGTGGAGCGCCGGATCGCGCAAGCCGTCGCCGCGTCCCAGACGTTGCGCGCCACCGATTACGCCCAACGGGCACAGTGGATGCAGGCCTGCGCCGGCATCCTGGAGGCCGATGTGGAACGGGCTGCGACGATGATCACCCGGGAGATGGGCAAGCCGATCGCTCAGTCGCGGGCCGAAGTTCTCAAGTGCGCCAGGAACATGCGGTTCTACGCCGACAATGCCGAGGCCTTCCTCACCGGTGACTCCCTGGCGGATCCGGCGGCGGTGGGCGCGTCGGCCGCGGGCACCGTGTGGCAGCCACTGGGCGTGGTACTGGCCGTGATGCCCTGGAATTACCCACTGTGGCAGGTGATCCGCTTCGCCGCCCCCGCACTGATGGCCGGCAACACCGGGTTGCTCAAGCATGCCTCCAACGTGCCGCAATCGGCGCTCTACCTCGACGAGCTGTTCGAGAAGGGCGGATTCCCGACGGGATCGTTCCGAACACTGCTGATCGGATCGCGGGAGGTGGCCGCGGTGCTCGAAGATCGCCGGATCACCGCGGTCACGCTGACGGGTTCCGAGCCGGCCGGCCGCGCAGTGGCCGCCACGGCCGGCCAGCAGATCAAGAAAGCGGTCCTCGAACTCGGTGGGTCGGATCCGTTCGTCGTCATGCCCAGTGCCGACCTCGACGCCGCAGCCACGGTCGCGGTCAAGGCCCGCGTCTCCAACAACGGTCAATCCTGCATCGCAGGAAAGCGTTTCATCATCCACGCCGACGTGTACGACACGTTCGTCGGGCTCTTCGTCGAGAAGATGAAGGCACTGACCGTCGGCGACCCGATGGACGAGGCCACCGACGTCGGCCCGCTGGCCACCGAATCAGGGCGCTCCGACGTCGCCGAGTTGGTCGACGATGCGGTCGCCAAGGGCGCCGAGGTGCTCACCGGCGGGTCTGCACCGGACGGCCCGGGCTGGTTCTACTCCCCCACTGTGTTGGCCGGGTTGACCGAGGACATGCGGATCGTCATGGAGGAGGCTTTCGGGCCCGTCGCCTCGGTCTACCGGGTGGCCGACCGGGACGAGGCGGTGCGGGTGGCCAACCAGACGACCTTCGGCCTGAGTTCGTCGGTGTGGACAACCGATGCCGCAGAACAGGATTGGTTCGTCGACCAGTTGGATGCGGGCGCGGTGTTCGTCAACGGGATGACGGTCTCGCACCCTGAGTTGCCGTTCGGCGGGGTGAAGGACTCCGGATACGGGCGAGAGCTCGCCGCGGCGGGCATCCAGGAATTCTGCAATCTCAAGACCGTCTGGAAGGCATGACCATGGCACGGATCAGCTACGTCCGCCCCGACGACGTCACCGAGCCCGACCTCGTCGCCATCCTCGACGAGTCGCGCACCCACGGCACACCCCGTCTGGAAAGTCAGGCCATTCGTGCCCACGTACCCGCCGTGCTGCGCTCGTTCAGTGCGTCGTGGCAGCAGACGTTCCGCGACGGTGTGCTGGACCATTCGGTCAAGGAGCTGGCCCGGGTGTTCATCGCCAAGAGCCTCGAGTGCGGCTACTGCGCCGGACAGCGCTCACACCTGGGGGCCGAAGCGGGCCTGACCGAGCGCGAATTCGACGAGGTGATCGAATTTCGCGACTCGACGATCCTCGGGGACCGGGAGAAGGCGGCGTTGAAGTGGGCCGAGGCCATCGCGTGGGACCCGGGCCTTGCCGACGACGCGCTGTGGGCCGAGTTGCACCATCACTTCACCGAGCCCGAGCTCGTCGAGCTCGGCTATTTCATCGGGCTGACGATGGGCCAGCAGAAGTTCCTCAAGACGCTGGACCTGCGCCACGGCGACCTGGGCACCGAGAGCCTGGCCGGACTGGCGCCCGAGGTCGCCGAGCACCTCCGCAGCTGAACCCTCCCGCGACTGTGCGGTCCCATCCGCGGCTCGCCGAGCCAGGCGGATGGGACCGCACAGTCGCCGGGGGTCAGTACTGGTTCGCGACGAACAGTTCCTGGGCGGGAAACTTGGTGAGGATCACCGGGCCGTCGTCGGTGACCACGACCTCTTCCTCGATCCGGGCCGCAGACGTGCCGTCCGAGGCCGGGCAGTAGGTCTCCATCGCGAACACCATGCCCGCCTGCAACTCGACCGGATTCTCCAACGAGTTCAACCGCGAGATGATCGGCCGCTCGTGCAGACCCAGCCCCAGCCCGTGGGCGAACTGCAGACCGAACGCGGCCATCTCGTTGTCGAACCCGAAATCCTCTGCCTTGGGCAACAGCCGGGCGATCTGGTCGGAGCCCACTCCCGGCCGGATCGCCGCGATCGAGGTGTCCATCCACTCCCGCGCCTGGGCGTAGGCATCGCGTTGGCTCTGGGTGGCCGACCCGACCCCGAAGGTGCGGTAGTAGCACGTCCGATATCCGTTGTAGGAGTGGATGATGTCGAAGAACGCCTGATCCCCCGGCCTGATCAACCGATCGGTGAAATTGTGTGGATGCGGGTTGCACCGCTCACCGGAGATCGCATTGACCGCCTCGACCTGGTCCGAGCCCATCTCGTAGAGCCGCTTGTTGGCCAGCGCGACGATCTCGTTCTCCCGCACCCCGGGCTTGAGCGCCTCGACGATGTCCTGGTACACGCCGTCGACCATCGCGGCGGCCTGGTTCAGCAACATGATCTCGTCGACCGACTTGATCACCCGCGCGTCCAGCATCGACTGCTGGGCATCGACGACCGTCAGGCCCTGGCGCTGCATCTCGAACAGGAACGGCGGCTCCACGATGTCCATCCCCACCGGAGCGTCAGCCACGCCGGCTTCGACCAGGATGGCCTTGATCTCGCGCACCGCATCGGCCATCAACCCCGCATCCGGGGCGACCGCCCCACGGAAACCGAGGAACCCGGCCCGCCAGTTGTCCTGCGGCAGCCATGGCGAATACAGCTTGTGATGGCGCACCGCCGACCCGAAATCCCACAGGATCGGCTCACCGTCGCGAGTCAGCAGGCAGTACCGGATCATCTTGTCGCCCAGCGCACCCCCGATCCAGGTCTGCGTGGTGTAGCGGATGTTGTAGAAATCGAACAGCAGGAACGCGCCACACCCGCTGGCTTCCAACGCCGCCTTCGCCCGGGACATCCGGTACTCGCGCAACCGCGCGAAGTCGACCCGCTCCTCGTAGTCCACGCCCATGTGACCGGGAGCGCCGAGAGGACGCTCGGTCGCCGGCGGGGCGACCAGCGCGGTCACGAGTGCACCGGGGTCAGGCCGTCGTCGACGCTGACGTTCTCCGGCTTCAGCTCGATGCCCGCACCGCGGGCCACTTCGAGCAGCAGCGTCGCGAAGTCCTCGTCGACCCCGACGCCGGCCCCGGCCGCCTGCGCGACGATCTGCCGGGTGGCCGAGGCGATCGGCATCGGCGATTTCAGCGCATAGGCCGCTTCCAGACCCAGGTCGAAGTCCTTCTGCAGCAGCTCCATCGTGAACGTGGGGCTGAAGTCGAGGTTGACGAAGGCGGGTGACTTGTATTGCGTGAACGTCGATCCCATCACCGAATCGTTGAGGAAAGCCAGGAAGTCGGCTCGGCTCACACCGCCCTTCTCGACCAGCACGGTGATCTCGGCCAGGCACTGGGTGACCACACCGAGCATCAGGTTGTGGGCGATCTTGACCAGCCGCGCCACCTCGCCGTCGCCGACGTAGGTGACGCTGCGACCGAAGACGTTGAGCACGGGTTCGACCGAGTCGAACACCTCGCGCGGACCCGATACCGCGACCGTGAGTTTTCCTGCCGCAATCACTTTCGGGTTGCCGCTGACCGGGGTGGCCAGGAAGTCCGACCCGCGGGAGTTGGCGGCCTCGCGGATCTTGGCGCTGATGTCGGCGGACACGGTCGAGGAGTCGGCGATGACGCGTGGGGACTGCGTGCCGGTGAG
Organism: Mycobacterium sp. PSTR-4-N; assembly: GCF_022348085.1. Lineage (GTDB taxonomy): Bacteria > Actinomycetota > Actinomycetes > Mycobacteriales > Mycobacteriaceae > Mycobacterium. The sequence goes on from NZ_JAKRFN010000002.1 coordinate 231,070, forward strand.
CAAGCCACCGTCGCCGAGCATCACCTGCTCCAGGTCCTTCGACGACGACACCATGGCGAACACCAGATCGCGGTCGGCCAATTCGACGGGCCGCGTGACGACTTTGGCGCCCTTGTCGACCAGTGCAGCGGCCTTGGCGGCGGTGCGATTGTAGACCGTGACGTCGTATCCCGCGTCGAGCAGTCGGGTGATGAGCTGAGCGCCCATGCGGCCTGCGCCGATCCAGCCGATCGTGGGTTGTGAGGCAGACATATGGTTTCCTTTTCTCTTTTCAGGCGCTCGGTTGAGTCACGGGGGCATCGGATGCGCTGGGTGCGTGCACTGCGCCGCCGAAGTAGAGATCGGCGATCTCGGGGTTGGACAGCACGGACTGGGCGGGCCCGGTCAGCAGCACCCGGCCGCTTTCCATCACGATGCCGCTGGAGGCCATCCGCAACCCGAATCTGACGTTCTGTTCCACCATCAGCACGGCCTTGCCGGCCGCCCGCATCACCGCGACGGCTTCGTCGATGACGGTCAGTGACTTCGGGTCGAGCCCGAGCGAAGGCTCGTCCAGCAGAACCAGTTTGGGATCGAGCATCAGTGATCGGGCGAACTCGACCATGCGACGCTGGCCGCCCGAGAGATTGCCGCAGCGGATACCGGTCTTGTCGGCGACCAGCGGGAACATGCCGAGCACCTCGTCGTAGCGCTGTTTGACCAGGCGGCGTTGACGGCGGATCACGTAGGCGCCCATCAGGATGTTCTCCTTGACGGTGAGTGTCGGGAACAGCCCGTTGCTCTGCGGCACCTGGGTGACCCCTTCACCGAGCACCTGGTCCGGTGCCAGCCCGGCGATGTCTCTGCCGTCCAGCAGGATCCGGCCCGCGCTCGGGGTGAGGATGCCGCTGACCGCACGGAGAACGGTCGACTTACCCGCTCCGTTGGGGCCCACGATGCAGCCCAGCTCGCCGGCACCGACCTCCAGGTCGACACCCTGCAGGACGTTGCCGCCCCCGTATCCGGCGACCACTCCCTCGAGTCGGATCATGCCGGGTTCCTTTCTGCCACAGTGACGCTCGAGCCCTTCGACGGCGCTTCGAGCAGGTAGTCGTCGCCGAGGTACGCGTCGAGCACGACAGGGTCCTTCTGGATCTGCTCCGGTGTGCCGGAGGCGATGACGGCGCCACGGGCGAGCACCCGGATCGGGTCGCAGAGGCCGACGACGAAGGGCATGTTGTGCTCGACGAGCAGGAACGTCTTGCCCTCGGCGTTGAGCTGACGGATCAGGTCACCCATGCGCTCGATCAGCGTGGGGTTGATCCCGCCCGCGGGTTCGTCGAGCAGGATCAGCTTCGGGTCCAGCACGAGCACCTGGGCGAGTTCGACCAGTTTCTGCTGGCCGTAGGACAATGCCCCGGCACGCGCGTCGCGGTAGGCCGCCATCCCGACGAACTCCAGGAGTTCCTCTGCCCTGCTCGCTTCGGATCCGCTGACGGCGCCGAGACCGAGCTGGTTCACCGAGAAGCTCCGCAGTGGGGCGACGACGTTCTCCAGCACCGTCATCTCGCGGAACAGCCGGGTGATCTGGAAGGTGCGGCCCAATCCGTGGTGCGCCCGCGACCACGGCGCGATGTCGTCGATGCGCTGCCCGCCCAGCAGGATCTCACCCTTGTCGGGTGTCATCGTGCCCGAGATCAGGTTGAACACCGTGGTCTTGCCGGAGCCGTTCGGACCGATCAGCGCGGTGATCGAGCCTTCGGGCACGGTGAAGCTGCAGTCGTTGACGGCGTGGTTGCCGCCGAAACTCTTGTGCAGTCCCCGCACTTCGAGCAGCGTCTTGCCGGTGGGCGCAGGCTTGGCGATCTCGGCGCGCACCAGCGGACGATCGAGCGGGTTGAGCCGCGCGCCCGAAAGCCCGACGGTGTCCCTGGTTCTGGCCTTCTCGATGATCTTCTGCAGTGTCGGCAGGATGCCCGACGGCAACAGGATGACCAGCAGGATCAGCAGACCGCCGAACAGGACGAGACGCGCGTTGCCACCGCCGAAAGCCGAGTTGGCGTAGTTGTTGACGGGCTGGATGATGAACGCGCCCAACACAGGACCGAACAGGGTGCCGCGGCCGCCGAGGATGACGGCGAGGACGATCAGTGCGCTGGTGATGATCGAGAACATGCCGATCGGATCGACGAACGACAGATAGTAGCCGTAGACCGAGCCGGCCATGCCGACGAAGAGCGCACTGAGGCCGAAGGCGAGCAGTTTGTAGACGGGCGCGTTCACCCCGATCGTGCCGGCCTTGCCTTCGTCTTCGCGAATCGCGATCAGACCCATGCCGAACTTGGTCCGCCGGATCCACCACGTCATGCCCAGCGACAGCGCGAGCAATGCGACCAGGGTCAGATGGAACGGCCAATTACCCCAGGATTCGGGCCAATCCGGCAGCGGCAGGGTCAAACCCGCGGTGCCGTTGGTGACGGGTACCCATTCGATCGCGACGAATTGCACGAGGAACAGGAAGGCGACAGTGATGATCACGAAGGCGGGGCCGCGGGACCGATAGGTGACCAGCCCGAGCAGCATCGCGATCACCGCCGCGACCACGCCCGCGAGCGGCACCCAGAGCAACGGCTGGACGTCGGGGAAGCGGGTCGCGAGGATCGCGCCGACGTAGGCGCCGATGCCGATGAACGCGCCCTGGCTCAGTGAGAGATACCCGGTGAAGCCGGTGATGACGTTCAGTCCGCTGGCGCCGATGGCCAGCACGAGCGACATGATCACGACGTTCTGCGCCGACATGCTGGGCGACAACGGGAACAGCAGGATCACCACCGCAGCGACGGCGACCACGGTGCGGGCGGCCCACGTGTGCAGTCTCGCGTCGAGCAGGCGGTTGCGTGTGGCGGTGCTCATGCGACGGCGTCCTCTCGTAGGCGGGTGCCGAGCAGTCCCTGGGGACGGGTGATGAGCACGACGATGATGACCAGGAACGGCACGGCCACCGGCCAGGCCGCTCCGATGTAGGCCGTGGCGGCCATCTCGCCGACGCCGATCACGAGGGCGCCGAGCACAGCCCCGGGCAGGCTGCCCAGACCACCGAGCACGACGATCGCGAGCAGTCGAGCGATCCACTGATAGTGCGTGCCGGGCAGGAACGGGTAGATCGTCGACAGCATCGCGCCGCCGGCCCCGAGCGTGGCCACCCCGATCGCGAATGTCAGTGCGGCGATGGTGGCCACCCCCACCCCCACGAGCAAGGCACCGCTCTCGTTCGACGACGCCGCGCGGATGGCGCGGCCAGCCCAGGTGTAGTTGAGCAACAGGTAGAGCGCGCCCATCACCACGACGGCGATCACCGCGGCGATCAGCATGGCTTGCGGGATGTAGATCGAGCCCAGCGACAACGACGCGTCGGTGTAGGACACCACCACGGTCGAGGAGGTGTTGCCCCAGATGAAACCCATGATGCCCTCGAGCATCAGCGCGATCCCGAAGGTGGCCAGCACGGTCATCGTGACGTGGGCACCGCGGACGTGCCGGATCACCAGAACGTAGACGAGCCAACCGAATCCGAACATCACCGCCATCACGATCGGGATGGACAGCAGCGGGTCGAGACCGAGATGCTTCCACAGCGTGTAGGTGAGGAACGCTGCCAGCACCGCGAAGGCGCCGTGGGCGAGGTTGATCACCCGCATCACCCCGAAGATGAGCGTCAGGCCGGAGGCCATGAGCGCATACAGCGAGCCGACGAGCAGACCGAGGATGAGCGTCTGCACCAGCGAGGTCATCAGATCGCCCCGCCGCGCCAGCCCGTGATCTTGGTCGAGGTCGCGACATCGGTGGGCAGCACGACCTGCGATACGCCGCCCTGCCACTGCCCGACCAGGAAGTCGCCCTTGGGGCTGCCGTCGGGATTCCAGCTCAGGGTACCGAGCACCGTGTCAACGCTGTTGTTGTGCAACCAATCTGCGAGCTTGGCCTGGTCGTCGATCGAGCCGACCCCGTTGACCGCCGCGGCGAGCACCTGGCCTGCCGCGAAACCGTCGGCAGCGTCCTCCGGCGGGCTCTGACCGAACTTCTCGGTGAACCGCTTGACGAATTCGGCGTTCTGGGTGGTGTCCGACCGCGGGCTGTAGCTGGACGAGAAGAACACGCCCTCGGCGTTGTCCGCGCCCACCGCGTCGAGGTACTGCTGGCCGTAGGTGGGCGAGCTGCTCTGGTAGAGGATCGCGGGTTGATAGTTGGCGCGGTTCATCGAGCGGATCATGTTGACGCCGTCTTCGAATTGCGCCCCCTGCACGACGATTTCGGCACCGGCGTCACGCATCGCGTTGACGACCGAGTCGAAGTTCTTGGTGGTGGCCGGATACTGGTCCTTGTACACCGTGCGGATGCCTGCGGCCGAGAGGATCTTCTCCGCACCTTCGACGACCGGACCGGCGAACGGATCGTCGAGCGTCGGATAGGCGGCTGTCTGGGGCCGCTGCTCCGGCGGCAGGTTGGCGATCCAGTTCGCGAACACCTTCGCCTGGTCGGTCGCCACCGCCTGCTGGGAGAAGAAGATGTAGGAGAAGCCGCGGTTGAACATGTCCGGCGACCCGCAGGACGGGCAGACGAAGAGCATCTTGTTCTTCTCGGCGATCGCCGATGCCGGGATGTTCAACAGCGAGGACTGGCTGCCCAGCACGAGGTTCACCTTGTCCTGGGCGATCAGGTTGTTGTAGTTGCTGACCGCCGTTTCCTGCTGGGTGGCATCGTCTTTGACGACCATCTCCACTTTCTTGCCGAGCAGTCCACCGGATTCGTTGACCATCTCGACCCACGTCTCGTACCCGTGCTGGGTGTCGAGTCCGCCCTGACTGAATTCACCGGTCAAGGGCAGTGACGCGCCGATCCGGATGGTGTCGCCGCCGGCGTTCTGATCTGCGGTACAGCCCGCGGCGGTCAGGGTGATCGCAGCTGCGGCCGCGAGCGCCCGGAGAACAGGGGTGATACGCATGTCCAACCTCTCTGTCAGACCGATTGCCCGTGTCGAGTCCGCGATGATGTGTAACTCACCTGCAATCGATTGCAGTGAATCCTGTCACATGCCTGCGAGGGGTGTCAACGATTTCGTACCGATCGACGCCGACGTTCGTTGTCGACTTCGGCGGACCCTTGCCAGACCGGCGATCGCTGCTTATCGTCCTATGCAATCGATTGCGACCGCGATCGATCACGTGAGCTGCCGGCTGCGAGGGAGCAGGGATGACGATCACCGACGAGAAGGCGGGCGCCCGGCATCCCCTTCCGCGCACGCACTGGGGCGCCTTCATCGACGGCAGCTTCCTAACGCCGCCGGAACTGCCCACCTTCGACGTGATCGAGCCGTCGACGGCCACTCCCCTCGCCCACGTCGTCGCCGGCGACGACGCGTTGGTGGACCAGGCGGTGTGCTCCGCGCGGGCCGCTCTCCCGGGCTGGCGGGCGCTGTCGGGACGTCAGCGCGGCGGATACCTCAAGCAGGTCGCCGAGCGCATCCGCGTGCACGCCGACGAACTCGCCGAACTCGTCGCCCGCGAGAACGGCAAGCCCAAGCGCGATGCATTGGCCAACGACGTGTCGTTCAGCTCCAACTGTTTCGAGTTCTTCGCCGGGCTGGGCGACAGCCTGCCCGGCGAGATCATCGACCAGGGACCCATCGAGACACGGGTGCTCTACGAGCCGTATGGCGTGGTTGCGGCGATCCTGCCGTTCAATTGGCCGCCGATCCACTTCGCGAAGAAAGGCGCACCCGCGCTGATCACCGGCAACACGGTGGTCATCAAACCCGGTGAGCAGGCCCCGCTGACCGTGTTGCGGCTCGTGGAGATCGCCAACGAGGTACTGCCACCGGGAGTCCTCAACGCCGTACCCGGGATCGACGCCGGTGCCGCGCTCGCCCGGCATCCCTTGGTCGAACGCATCAGCTTCACCGGCGCCACGACGACGGGACGGCGGGTCCTGCAGACCGCCGCGCAGAACCTGACCTACGCCACCATGGAACTCGGCGGCAAGAACGCGCTGATCGTCTTCGCCGACGCCGATGTCGAACTCGCTGTGACGATCGCGGTCGAGGGCATGTTCTACAACCAGGGCGAGGCATGCACCTCGACCGCGCGCATCCTCGTCCACGACGACGTCTACGACGACTTCCTCGCACGCTTCACGGCGGCGGCCACCTCTCTGGTGGTCGGCGACGGTCTCGACCCGCGCACCGACGTCGGCCCCCTCGTCGACGCGCGCCAGCGCGACCGGGTGCGCGACCACCTGCGCATCGCCCTCGACGAGGGAGCCCGCATCGCCGGGCAGGGCACGGTCCCGACCGACGACGCCTACGCCGACGGATACTGGTTCCCGCCAACGGTTCTGGTCGACGTGACGCCGGATTCCACGGTCGGCCAGGAGGAGATCTTCGGACCGATCGCACTCGTCATGCGGTACGCGACCATTGACGAGGCGGTCGAGATCGCCAACGGCACGAGCTACGGGTTGACCGCGGCGATGATCACTCGTGACGAGGCCCGGGCCTGGCACATCGCGCAGAGGCTAGAAGCCGGCATGGTCTTCGTCAACAACTACATGCGCCGGTCCTTCCTCGGCTCCCCCTTCGGCGGGGTCAAAGGCAGCGGATTCGGGCGGGAGAATGCTCCGGAGACGCTGCACGAGTTCGTCCGGTCCAAGGCGGTCCGGTTCCCCTCCGGGCGGGGCGAGATCCCCGTCTGGCCGCCGCGTGCCTGAACGAAGGCCGGCCGCGGTGGCCTCGTGATCCTGATCATCGCAGCATTCGTGTCGATGCTCGACCGCTCGGTGATGCCACCGTTGGTCCCGGTGATCGCCGACGAGATGGGCGTCGGGGTGGTGGCGATCGGCCGATCGCTGACGCTCTACGCCGTCAGTTACGCCGCCTGCCAATTGGTCTGGAGTTCGGTGGCGGCCCGGTACGGACGGGTCCGCATCCTCGTCGCGTCCACTGCGCTGGGCGCAGTTGCCAACGTTGCGACGGCATTGGCGCCGGATGCGCTGACATACAACGTCTCTCGCATGGTCGCCGGAGCCGCATTCGCCGCCACGATCACGACGGCATTGATCTACTACGGTGACACGCTGCCGATCCGGCAGCGGGCCGTGGCGACCGCGAACCTGGCTGCAGCCATCTCCCTCGGCCTGGCCGGCGGCACGCTGGGCGCCGGGGCGATCGCTCAGTGGTGGGGATGGCGCCCGGTGTACATCGTGGTGGCGCTGGCCGCATTCGCGCTGAGCGCCCTGCTGGCCCGAATGCCGGAGTCGATCGGCGCACCGCGCGAGCGGTTAATCCCGTCGATCCGGCGACTGGCGGCCAACCGGTGGGCGGTCTCGATCCTGGTGTTCACCGCGGCGGAGGGCGTTCTTCTGGTCGGTGTGTTCAACTACCTCGCGGTGGCGCTTCAGGCCGGCGGTGAGACCGTGCTGGCCGCTGGGTTGGCGACTGCCGCGTTCGGCGCCGCGGTCGTGGTGATCAGCCAGCTGATGAAGCTGGTGCTGGCTCGTTGGCCCGCCTGGCTGTTGATGGGGCTGGCCGGTGCCGCCATCGTGGGGGCCTACGCCGTGGTTGCGGTCGAGATCTCCCCGGCGGCGGTGACGGTGGCCGCCACCCTGCTGGGTCTGGCCTGGGCACTGGGTCACACCACGATGCAGACCTGGATGACCGATGCCGCCGCCGACAGCAGACCGATCGGCATGTCGTTGTTCTCGATCGCCCTGTTCGCGGGGGCCTCTGCCGGCGCCGCGGCCGGCAACGCGGCAGCGGGCGCCGGTCGGTTCAGCGTTCTCTTCGCCGTGAGCGCCACCGGCGCGGTGCTCTACGCGGTGTCGACCACCATCACGCGAGGCAGATACGTTGTGCGCGAGTGATTCACGTGCTCAGAGCACAGTGTCGCACCACCTCGTCGAACCGGTCAGCCAGACCGTCGAGCTGCGGAGCGGGCAGGAAGCGACCGCGCAATCTCACCAGCGTGTCCAGCGCCGCCACCTCGACACTGCCGTCGACAATCAGGCCGCGCGCCGGATCGCGCAGCACCGCCACGTGTTCGGCCGCCCCCTCGGGCGTCAGCGTGAGCAACCGGGCGGCAGCCTCTTCGGCGTCCTCGGTGAGGGCTCCGGCCACGATCGCTGCAGCGGTGTCCCCGAGTGCGGCCACCAGACGGTCCACCGCGTCGCCTCCCGGCGCCTGCCGCAACCGCGCGACGACGGTGCCCAGGTACGGCCCGAGGCTGGTGACGTCGACGAGTTCCACGCAGCCGTCCGCCCGGGCGCGGATCTCGTTGCCCGCGTTGAGGACCGTGATATCGCAGCGCCCGTCCACGAGTGCCGCAACGCGCGTCGGTGTCGAGCCGAGCGCGACGATCTCGACGTCCTCGCGCGCCACCCCCATCTCGGCGAGCAGCGCATAGGCCACGAACGCGAACCCTGATGTCGGCACGTCGACACCCAGCACCGCGCCCGAGAGATCGGTGCGGCCAGGACGGCCACTCAGGCACAGGCCCAGGCCCCGGTCGACCCCGGCCACGATCTCGACGTCCAACATCTCACCCAGCGGGTTGTCCGGGAGGATGCGGTAGGCCAGCACGTTGTCCGGGCTGGTGAACACCGCGTCGTATGCGCCGTCGCGCAGTGAGGCGAACTGCGCGGGTGACGACGGTACCGGCACCTGGTGCACCTGCACCCCCGCCGCGTCCAGACGGCCCGTGGACTGCGCCACGGCCAGCAGCACGGACGGGCTGAACACGCCCAGGTTCACGACATCCACGACCGATCCTTCACTGACGCTTGGGCGGTTGGTTCGGCTCCTCGTCGCGCGCGGCCGCCGTCGAGCCACGCACCATCAACGACACCGGCAGCGTCAGCGTCACCGCATCCTGCTCGCCGGTGTCGATGCCGCGCAGCAGCAGACGCGCCGCCTCGGCCCCGATCTCCCACAGCGGCGTGTGCACCGTCGTCAACGGCGGCCAGAAGTCCTCGGCGAACGGCATGTCGTTGAACCCGACCACCGACACGTCGTCGGGACAGGCCAGACCTTCGGCGCGAAGTCTCCGGATCAGCCCCAACGCCACCAGATCGTTGCCCGCGACGAGCGCTGTCGGGAAAGGCGTTGCACGCTTGAGGAGCTGATCGGCCACCTCGACACCGGCGTCGATGCTCAACGCGGCGGCGTAGACGGTGTCGTGGGCGACGCCGGCCCTCGTCGCGGCGACTTCGAACGCCTCGGCGCGCGAACGCGTGGTGGAGAAGTTCGCGGGGCCGGCCGCGTGCACGATGTGCCGGTGCCCCAGGTCGACGAGATGTGCCACGGCGAGGTCGATTCCGGCGGCGTTGTCGGCGGAAACCAGCGGATACCCGCCGAGACCCGAACCGCGGTTGACCAGCACGACCGGCACGTCGGCCGCGGCCGCCTCTTCGACCACCGGCTGGTCGTCGAGGCGGCCTGTCGCGAGGATGAAGCCGTCGACACGGCGCTGCAAGAGCGAGTCGAACACCGAGGATTCGACGTCGTCGTGCGAGTCGGTGTTGGCGATCAGCACCGTGTATCCCTGCGCCTGCAGCACACGCTCCATGCCTCGGATCATCGGCGGGAAGATCGGATTCATCAGGTCGGGGATGATGACCCCGATGGTCATCGACCGGCTGATGCGCAGGCCGCGGGCCATCGCGTTGGGGACGTACCCGAGTTGCCGGGCCGCGCGGGTCACTCGCTTGAGGGTTTCGGCGTTGACCTGCCCGCGCGTCTGAGCATTGAGCGCACGCGACACCGTCGCCTTGTGGACCTCGGCGAGCCGAGCCACATCGTCGATGGTCACCCGTCGCGGCATCGTCGCCAGCACCCCCACTTCCCCGGCCCAGCTGGCCATTCGGGTCAGATTACCGTCCGATGGGCTCTGCGCGACGCCGCACTGCAATCGATCTCAAAAACGTGTTCGCGAGCTGGGCCATCTACCCTCGACTGTCATGACGGTTGCGCGACTGACGCCCTACGCGGTGACGATCTTCGCCGAGATGTCGGCCCGCGCGGCCGAACTCGGTGCGGTCAATCTCGGCCAGGGGTTTCCGGACGAACCCGGTCCGCCCGCCATGCTCGCCGCGGCTGAGAAGGCCATCGCCGACGGGGACAACCAGTACCCGCCCGGCCTGGGCATCGCACCGCTGCGGCAGGCCATTGCCGCTCAGCGCCTGCGCCGCTACGGCATCTCCTACGACCCCGATACGGAGGTGCTGGTCACCGTCGGCGCCACCGAGGCGATCGCAGCGTCGATCCTCGGCCTCGTCGAACCGGGCTCCGAGGTGCTGCTGATCGAACCGTTCTACGACTCGTACTCCCCCGTCATCGCGATGGCCGGATGCCACCGGCGGGCGGTGCCGATGCGCCTCGACGACGGGCGATTCGCGATCGACGTGGAGGCGCTGCGCGCGGCGATCACCCCGAAAACCGCTGCGATCATCGTGAATTCGCCGCACAACCCGACCGGCACCGTCGCCGGCGACGAGGAGCTGCGGGCGCTCGCCGAGGTGGCCGTGGCTGCCGACCTGCTGGTGATCACCGACGAGGTCTACGAGCATCTGGTCTTCGACGGGCGCAGACATCTCCCCCTGGCCGGCTACCCCGGCATGGCCGAGCGCACCATCACGATGTCCAGCGCCGGCAAGATGTTCAACGTCACGGGGTGGAAGATCGGCTGGGCGTGCGGACCACGCCATCTGATCGCGGGGGTGCGGGCGGCCAAGCAGTACCTGAGCTACGTGAGCGGGGCGCCGTTGCAGCCCGCCGTCGCCGCGGCACTCGACACCGGCGACGAGTGGGTGGATGCGCTGTGCCGCTCGTTCGAATCCCGACGTGACCTGTTGGCCGCTGCGCTGCGCGAGGTCGGCTTCGACGTGTTCGACAGCTTCGGCACCTACTTCTTGACCGCCGATCCGCGCCCGCTGGGCTACGACGACGGCAGGGCGTTCTGCACCGAGTTGATCGAGCGGGTGGGTGTGGCGGCCATTCCGATGTCGGCGTTCTGCGATCCCGCCGCGTCGCATGCCGGTGAGTGGAACCCACTGGTGCGCTTCGCATTCTGCAAGCGTGAGCAGACGCTGGACGAAGCCATCGATCGGTTGGGCGCGCTGCGCCGCTAGCGTGCTCCGGCCATCACCCGCTGGCGCAGGTTCTCCAGCGCGACGTCGAGCACCATCCGCTTGGCCCGCTTGACCAGAAACGCCGGATAGGGCGCCGCGAGATCGAGGATCAGATCGAAGCGCACCCGGGTGCGCGCTTCGCCTTCCTGCACGAGGTTGTACTCGCCGTGCTGGCAGCGTTGCCGCGACGTGCGCTGGGCGTCCCACACCACCCAGTCGTCGCCCCAGTGGTACTCCAGGAGTTCCTTGTCGCTCATGCCCATGATCTTGACCGTCGCCTTCACGTGATGAGGCCGGCCGTCGGGGTGGCGGTCGATGACCTCGGCCGCTTTGTGCAGAGATGACCAGGATGCGACGGCTTCGATGTCGGCCAACGCGTCGAGGATGACCTCCGGCGGCGCCTCGATCACCACCTCACTGGAAGCACGAACAGCCATGCGGCAAAGCATAACGGCGGTCCCGATCACATGTTGGATATTGTTCAGCTAATTTTATGACGCTTCTTAATGTGGCGCGGACCGCCACGTTTGTGCCCACTCGCGGCGGGGAAGGCACGCTGCCATGAGCGCTGTGTCCGACAGTGGGCCCGACCGGGCAGCCACCGACGCCGATCCCGACTCGCCGAAGGGTGGGGAGAGCACGCTGACGGTGATCGTCGCGCTGGCCGCGAACTTCGCAGTCGCCGTCGCCAAGACCGTCGCCGCCGTCATCTCCGGCTCGGCGTCGATGACGGCCGAAGCGACCCACTCCTGGGCCGACACCGCGAACCAGGGTTTCCTGTTCGTCGCCAACCGGCGCAGCTCCCGCCCACCGGACGGCGAGCGGCCATTGGGTTACGGACGCGAGGCGTACGTGTGGTCCCTGCTCGCGGCGGTGGGGCTTTTCGTTGTCGGCGGGACGGTATCGGTGTGGCACGGCATCACCGAGATCATCCACGGAGAGTCGGGTCCGGAGAACTACCTGGTGGCCTACATCGTGTTGGGGGTCGCGTTCGTCCTCGAGGGGTCCTCGCTGCTGCAGGCGTTCCGTCAGTTGCGGTCCGAGGCGAGCGAGTACGACCGGGAACTGCTCACGCACGTGCTCGACACGTCCGATCCGACCACGCGCGCGGTGTTCGCCGAAGACACCGCGGCACTGATCGGCATCGTGATCGCACTGCTCGGCATCGGCTTGCACGAGATCACCGGCGACGCGATCTGGGATGCGATCGGCTCGATTCTGGTGGGCCTGCTGCTCGGCGTCGTCGCGGTGATCCTCATCGACCGCAACCGCCGCTTCCTGGTCGGCGAATCAGCCAGCCCCCGAGTGCGTCAGGCCGTGATCGCGCAGATCGAGCGGATGCCGGAGGTGGCCTCGGTGCGCTTCCTCCGGCTCATGTTCGTCGGCCCCAAGCAGCTGTTCCTGGTGGCCAGCGTCGACATCGAGGGTGACGCCGCCGAGTCGCGGATCGCCGAGACCCTGCGCGATCTCGAGAACAGGTTGCAGGCCGAGCCCACCATCGTCGACGCCGTCCTGACCATCGCCGAGCCCGATGAGCTCGACCGGCTCGCTAACCCTTCACAACCTTGAGCACCTGTTTGCGGAGCCCGTCGGTGGCGGTTTCGACGCCGCCTTTGATGGTGCGCTTGACGATGAAGCCGGGCAAAGGCACCGACAGGTCGATCGCGATGTCGAAACGCACCCGCGTCCTGTCGCCCTCAGGAGTGAGCGTGTAGCCGGCGTCCTGCGCCTTGAGCTGGCCCGCGGAGACCAGCGTCCAGCTGACTTCGTTGTCGCCCCAGGTGTATTCGATGACCTGCTCGTCGGTCAGCCCGGCTGCCTTGACGACCATCTTGACCTGCTTGGGCCTGCCGTCGTCGAACCGTTCCAGCACCTCGGCCTTCGTGTACTGCGGCGACCAGGTCGGGGTCGCTTCGACATCGGCGATGACGTCGAGGATCTGTTCCGGCGTTGCTTCGATCACGACTTCGCGCGAATCCTTGGTGGCCATGGCGGAACCATAGAGCACGGGAGCTGCCGTTCGGATCGAGATCACCCGAGGAGACCCGTAGGCTCGTCGACTGTGAGCAGTGACATCGACCCCGCGGTGCCGCCCAGTGGTACCGGTTGCGTCGAGTGCGATGCCGCGGGCGGCTGGTGGGTGCATCTGCGCCGATGCGCTGCATGCGGCCACATCGGCTGCTGCGACGACTCGCCGCAGCGGCACGCATCCGCGCATTGGCGCTCGAGCGGCCATCCGATCATCCGGTCCTTCGAGCCGGGTGAAGACTGGTTCTGGGACTACGCCACCCAGTCCTATTACGACGGACCCGAGCTCGCTGCGCCGCAGAGCCGGCCCGTCGACGAGACCGTGCCCGGTCCGCGGGGACGAGTTCCCGCGGATTGGATGGCGCAGCTGCAGGCGCGTCGCGAGTGAATGGAATCGCCGTGCCGGGGTAGTCCTGGCTGGTGAGCACAGATCCCCGTACCACTGACACCGACGCCGGCGCCGAGAATGCCGACGACGACGTGATAAGCGATCCGTCCAAGGGTGCCCAGGAAGGCGCCGACTGGTCAGACGAGGGCGGCGCGACCTCGGCCGGGCCGGCTACTTCGGATTAGCGCCTGTCACCTGATTCATCCCGCCGACAGGACCTCCTGCGCGGCGTTGTAGCCCGGGATGAAGGTGATGCCCGGGCCGCCGTGGCAGCCGGCCCCGGCGAGATAGCACCCGTCGATCGGAAGCGGTTGGTCCACATGACCTTTGGGGCCCGGGCGGTTCGGCCCCATCTGATCGGGGTGGATCAGGCCGTGACAGTAGTCCCCGCCGGGTGCGCCGAACATCGTGCCCATGTGTTTCGGCGTGAACGTGGTGTGGCGCAGGACGAGCTGCTCGAAGTTCGGAACCAGCCGAGTGATCTTCTCGATCACGCGGCGCCCCATCTCGGTTTTGCGGTCGCCGTAGCCGGCCTGCTCCTCGGTGAGGGGAAACCACAGCGAGAAGGCCGACGCCGCGTGCTTGCCGGGCGGCGCCAGGCTGGGATCGTTGGCCGAGGGGATCTGTAGCGCGATCGCCGGATCGGCGGGCACGATGCCCCGTTTGGCGTCTTCCCACTGCGTCTGCAGTTCTTCCGGAGTACTGAAAATGCCGATGGCCGACTGGTATTCGGGGTTGTCGAGCACCTCGTAGGGGGCGGCGAACTCGAGCGGTCCATCGAGCGCGAAATGCATCTGCAGATAACTGCCGCGGTGGTCGATGCGGGCGTAACGCTCTTTGATGTCCGCGGGTACCGCCGCCGGATCCAACAGGCCGTTGACGGTGAGATCGGGAGCGAGGGTGGAGACGACGACCGGGGCGGTCAGGGTCGAGCCCTCCTCCAGGCGGACGCCACGGACGCGACCACCGGCGGTGAGTATCTCGGCGACTTTGCTGCGTAGGCGGAGCTCACCGCCCGCGTCGGCGAACATGGACAGTAGGTGGTCGGTGACAGCACCCATGCCCCCACGGAACTTCTTGATGAGCGTGGCATTCTCGTCGGGTACGGCCAGCCCGAACGCCAGAGCGGCGGCGCTGCCCGGTGTCTCGGGACCGCGAAAGGTGGTGTTGACGGCCAGGAATGCCAGCATGCCGCGTAGCGCGCCGTGCTTCTCCCGGTCGGGAAGGTGGCGGTCGAGGACGTCGCTGACCGATCCGAACAGAATGTCGCTGATCGCCTGACGCTCGAATTCGTTTGTCGCGCAGGCATACATCTCGTCGAGCGTCTTGGGCGGGCTGGCCGCATCGAAACGGCCGAGAGCCCGCGTGGGTGCCTGACACCACGCCATGAGACCGGCCATCCCGTTGACGGCCTCGGCGCCGTGCACCTCGTTGAGATGAGTCAGCAGTCTCATGGGGTCGGTGTAGTAGATCACCGGGTCGTCGCCGATGCCGCGGAGTTGCACGCTCATCACGTCGAGATCGACTGTCGGCAGATCGTCGAGCCCCAGCGCCGCACTGACCACGGCGGAGGTGGGCACCTGCACCGACCCGGCGATCTCGAACCGGAAGCCGTCGAAGAGTTCGACCGTCGAGGCCATGCCGCCGGCATAGCGCTTGGCCTCCAGGCACACCGTGCGTAGGCCGGCGCGTTGCAGCAGCGCGGCGACGGTCAGACCGTTGTGTCCCGCACCGACGACGATCGCGTCGTAGTCCGTCATCGCCCGAGGCTGACACGCACGCCCATGTTTTGTCAATATTGACGAAACTCTGGGTCAGCCCGGACTGCCGACTCCGGTCTGCAACAGCGCCAGCGCCTGGCGACACAACCTGTCCAGCTCGGGCAGGGAACGGTCCTCCCCCAGCATCCACACCTCCATGGCGCCGAACACCGCAGCGGCGATGCACCGCGCCGTCACCGTGATGCGCATGCGCTCCTCCGTGCCGGGCGCGGGCGGGTCCTTGGCGGCCATCCGCTCTTCGATCGCCTCGGCGAAGTCCGCCTCGACCTGCCGGATGTGCCGGACGATGCGGCCCGGGTCGAGGTCGTGGGCCCGCATGGCGGCGATCTGGGTGACCGCCGAATCGTCGTAGGGGGCTGCCGAGATCGCCGACTGCACCGACTCGATGATGGGTTCGTCCGGCGAGCGCGAGGACAGCGCCGCGCGGAACCAGTGCAGTCCCGCGTCGTAATCGGCGAACAGCAGATCGTGCTTGGACGAGAAGTGCCGGTAGAACGTGCGCAGCGAAACACCGGCATCGGCGGCGATCTGTTCAGCCGACGTCTCCTCCACGCCCTGGGCCAGGAAACGGACCGTCGCGGCCTGCCGGAGCGCCTCCCTGGTGCGCTCGCTACGCGCCGTCTGAGCAGGCCGGACCATGCCGGTAAGGTACCCCAGCCACCGGACCCGCCAGATGAACCCGAGCCGTTGCCATCGCCGGATGGCGTCGACACGCTAGTGTTGTGACGCACTGTGAAAAATTGACATCGGTGACGACGCGGGGGGCGACGGCTGGTGAAGGTCCACCATCTGAATTGCGGCACGATGCGGCCTTGGGGGGCAGGCACGGTGGTGTGCCATGTGCTGCTGGCCGAGGCGGACAGCGGCCTGGTGCTCGTCGACACCGGATTCGGCACGCTCGACTGCCGCCGACCGGCCCGGTTCGGCCGGTTCCGGCAGTACTTCTTCCGGCCGTCCTTCGATGAGGCCGAAGCAGCCGTGAACCAGGTCGAGGCGCTCGGCTTCCACCGCAGCGACGTGCGGCACATCATCACCACGCATTTCGACGCCGACCACATCGGCGGGCTGGCTGACTTCCCCGACGCCCAGGTCCACGTCACCACCGCCGAGCTGGATCACGCGGTGCGCTCACCCGCGCTGCCCGACCGAATCCGTTACCGCGCCGAGCAGTGGGCACACGGCCCTCACCTGGTGGAGTACGACATCACCGGCGAGGCGTGGCGGGGGTTCGCGGCCGCCCGAGAGCTCACCGGAATCGGCCCCGGCTTCGTGCTCATCTCGCTACCCGGTCACACCCGCGGGCACGCCTGCGTGGCCGTCGACGCCGGCGATCGCTGGATACTGCACGCCGGCGACGCCTTCTTCCAGGCGGGCACCCTCGAGGAGAACCCCCGGGTACCGGCGTTGACGGCGTTCGAGAAGGCTGTGGCAGAGGACCGGAAGCAGGTGGCGGACAACCACTCTCGACTCGTCGAACTGCACCGGCGCAACGAACCCGATCTGATGATCGTCTGCTCCCACGACCCGGCGCTCTATGAACAGGCCAGAGCGCCGCGCTGATCCCGGTGCCCCACCAGGGCGATCGACGCCTCCACCGCCTCGTCGGTGACGTCGCTGAGACGACCGCCCTCCTCGACGGTGATCGCGGTCAGCTCACGCAAACCGCCGAGCAGCATGATGATGCGCCGACGCGGTACGGGACCGATTCCGGCCGAACGGAATTCGGTGCTGTCGCTGAGCGCATCGACCATGTCGATGAAGTGATCGAGCGCCTCGCGCTGCAATCCACGAGCGGCACTACCCAACGCCGGCACGTCACGAATCCAGCTGAGCATCAACGCCGATCGTGCCTCGGCAGAGGCGATCCACGCCTCGATGGCTTGGCGCACTTGCTTCTGCCATGGCGCGGCCGGATCGACGGCCGCCCGGATCTGCTGGATCTGGTCGTCGTTGGCCTCTGACAGCAGAGCGACGAAGCACTCGTCGCGGCTGGTGAAGTGCTCGTAGAACGTGCGCCGCGAGGTGCGGGCCCGGCGCACGATCTCGGCGACGGTGGTCTTGGCGTAGCCCTGCTCGGCGATCGACGCTTCCAGGCCGTCCAGCAGCCGCTGGCGGAAGTCGCTCATGTCAGCGGCAGTAGTTGCGGGTGGCGAAGTCCAATGCCTGCCGGTACAGCGGGTCGAGGCCGCGCGCCGTCGCGACCGACGCCTTCGCCGCATCGAGTTCGGCGGGGCACTGCGGGGAGTGCAGCTTGGGCCACTCCTCGGCCATCAACGTCACCATCTCGCGGTTGAGCGCGTCGATGATCGCCCGCGACGACGCCAGATCCGGCGCGTCAGCAGGAGCGGTGGCCGGATCGAAGGTCCACTGCGCCAACCGCTGGTATTCGATGCCGACGGTGGCGTCGAGCTGATCGCGGAACGCGGTCTGCACGTAGGCGGGGTCGATCTGGAAGCCGCGGGCCTGATCGGCGACGTTGTCGAGCACATGCTGCTCGCGCGCGGGGTCGACGACGGCGGTGCGGGTGTGGAACTTGTTGGCCGCCACGGGTTCGGCGATCTCCAGGCGGCGCACCGCGGCATCGACGAGATCGGTCACCGTGTGGGTGGGTTGCGCCGAGGCGGCCGGCGCCGGGACAAGGGCCACCGCCAGACCGGCGACGGCCGCTGCGAGTGCACCACGGGTGTTCATGGTGGCCAGGGCCGGGATCGAACCGGCGACCTTCCGCTTTTCAGGCGGACGCTCGTACCAACTGAGCTACCTGGCCGGAAGGCCATCGACTCGCGTCGACGAACCTCGCCAATATGGCGACCCTGACGGGACTCGAACCCGCGACCTCCGCCGTGACAGGGCGGCGCGCTAACCAACTGCGCCACAGGGCCTTACTGTGCAACCCGACGAGTCGCGTTGCGCGTACCCCCAACGGGATTCGAACCCGTGCTACCGCCGTGAAAGGGCGGCGTCCTAGGCCACTAGACGATGGGGGCCAAGTCCGAATTCCTCCGGGGTACTCACAACCACGTTCGTTGGGAGCTTCGATAGCTTAGGGTACCGACACCCGAATCCTCAAACGGCCACCCCCGCAGTATCCTTTTGCAGGCACGCACGCCACGCCCCTATAGCTCAGTCGGTAGAGCTACGGACTTTTAATCCGCAGGTCCCAGGTTCGAGCCCTGGTGGGGGCACCACATTCACAACGCGACCATCAGAACGGCCGCCACCAGCACGGCGAGCATCGCCGCCGCCCCCGCGAGGACCGCCACGACCCGCTGCGGCGCCCGACTCAATCCCTGCGCCGCACCGTCCAGACAGGCCCGCATCTGCTCGGCCGTCGCAAAGCGCCACCGCGGGTCCGGCGACATCGCGCGCTCCACGGTGGCCACCAACGCCGCATCGAGATCCGGCCGCAACACCGCCAGCGGCGTGACCGCTCCCGCCGCGATCGCATCGGCCAGCCCTGTCAGGGTCTCCTGCGGGTAGGCCCGGCGGCCGGTGAGCGCCTCGTAGGCCACCACGCCGAGCGCGTAGAGGTCGTCGCTGGGCGTCGCGGGACGGCCGGCGGCGCGGTCGGCCGGCATGTAGGCCATGGTCCCGAAAACCCGGTTGGTCAGCGTCTGTGGCGTGTCGGCGCTCTTGGCCACCCCGAAGTCGGCGACCTTCACGGTGCCGAACCAGGTGAACAGAAGGTTGGCCGGTTTGATGTCCCGGTGCAGGATCCCGCGTGCGTGCGCGGCGCCGAGCGCGTCCAGCACGTCGCTCAGGATGCCCCGGACATGCTGCGCCGGCATGGGACCGCCGCGCGCCAGGGCGTCGGCCACACTGCGGCCCGGCAGTCGTTCCAGCACGATGTAGTGCCGGCCGCGGTGCACGCCGGTGTCGTGGACCGCGACGACGTGAGGGTGGTCCACGACGGCCGCAGCGCGAGCCTCGGTCGCGAATCGGCGGCGGGTGTCGGGCTCGTGACTGACCGACGGATAGAGGAGCTTGACCGCGACGGGGCGGCCCAGCTGCAGATCCCAGGCATCGCGCACCTCGGCCATCCCGCCACGGCCCAGAATGCCTCGCAGCTCGTAGCGACCGCCCAGGACCTCCGGCGCGTGCATGCGTTCAAGCTAGCCGCTGCGGCGCCGGCGCAAACCTGACGCGGCCGTGGCGAACCCTCGTAGGATCGGCGTCGATGTACATGTCACGACCACCGCGGCCCCTGTGGTGGCGGCGCCATCCGCTGCTGACGGCGTCCGCTGCCGCGGTGGCGCTCTGGTGGACGTGGCTGGGGTGGTACCCGGCGGTGATCCTGGTCACCGCGTCGGTGGCCGTCGTCGTGGTCCGGCGTCGCCGCAAGGCGACCGCCATCCGTAACGCCGGCCTGAGGGCCCGCGCCGACTACGAACACCAGCTCACCTTGGCCGGTGACCCACACGGCTTCTACGGCCGCTTCCCGCCCGCGAACTGGTACGGCCGTCCCTCAGTCACGCAGGGCCGGACAGGCCCACCCCGATGGTGATCTCCGGCTGCTGCGCGGGGTCCAGCCACTGCAGCACCGACTGCATCTGATCACGGCCGATCGCGACACACCCCCACGTGGGCTCACCATCGGTGACGTGCAGGAAGATGCCCGCTGAGCGGCCCGGCACCCGCTCCGGATTGTGGTCGATCAGCACTGCGTAGTCGTAGATCTCCCCGGAGTCGTAGAGGTTCTCGGCGTCCTCGGAATCGATCTCGGCGGCGTGCACATGGGTGTTGTACGTCGGGGAGTCCACATCCTCGTCCCACCAGTCCTCGTCGGTCGCCACGAAGTAGGGCATGCGGGTGCCGGGGTTCTCGCTGCGCCCGAACGCCTGCCCGAGCGGGAAGGTGCCTTCCGGGGTGCGGAACACGTCGTCGGCAGGGGCCCCCACTCCAAGGCCGCCCAGGTCCGCCCGGGTGGGGCCCAGCACCACGCGCCACGTCCCGTCGACGCGCTCGTAGGTTGTCAGCTCCCCGACGGGCGAATCCGATTCCGGCGCACTGACGACGATGCGTTGTGCAGGCGACTCGCTGCCGGTTTCGGCGGCAGCACCGCCGGCGGTGCCGGTCGCCAGGATCATCAACAGTGGCGCGACGGTCAGTTTGCCCAGCACAGAGTCGAACGTACGCGCCGTCAGACCGTCGGACAGTAGAAGTGTGGGTCGCCGCGATACTCGACCGGCGGCAGGTTGCGCGCCGGGGTCTCCACCAGCGGCGCGTCGGACGGCAGGCGGCCGTGTGCCCGGTCCCATGCCGAACGTTTGCGCGGATGCATCAGCATCCGCTTCGGCAGCAGGCGGGTGGTCAGGTAGACCGCACGGCCGAACAGTGCGTGTAACCGTGCCTGCCGCGGGGTCCACGAGTACCCCATCAACTCACGCACCGGCGGGTCGTAGAGGCCGACCGTCGCGAAGTTGAAGAAGCGCTGCATCGCGGCGATGTTGAGCCGCCACAGCCAGTCAGGCAGCCAGTCGAGAGAGGGATGCTTCGGCATCGTCGAGAGGTCCATGACTTCGCGCGCGGCCCAGTTGTTCTCCAGGACGTTGCGGCACATGTGGTCCCAGTACCGCTCGAAGTCCTCCCAGCTGGCGGGCACCGGCCGCATGCTCATGCCGTACATCCGGTACCACGTGACGTGCTCGTCGAAGAGCTGCCGTTTCTGCGCGTCGGTCAGCCCGCCGCCGACCCACTCGGCCGCCAGCAGCGTGGACTTGAAGAACGTGGCGTGCGCCCAGTAGAAGACGTCGGGGTTCAGTGCGCTGTACCGCCGGCCCTCGTCGTCGACGCCCTTGATGCCGATGTGATAGTCGCGGACCTCGGCTCCGGTGCGTGGGGCGCGGTCGCCGTCGAACACCACACCGCCGATGGGATACACCGACCGGAACAGCCGGGGCATGCGCTCGAGGAAGAAGATCGAATGCTGCGCCACGGCGGCACCGAGCTGCGGGTGCATGTTCTGCATCGAGCCTGCCCACGGGCCCTGCAGCATGCCGGTCCACTGTCCGAAGTACTTCCACGTCAGCGAGTCGGGGCCCAGCGCCGCGGGTACGTCGTCGTAGCCGCCGGTCACGGGACAGCCGGCGGTCACCGGTACGTCATCGGACGCGCTGGTCACCGGGCATGTGGCGGACGTATCTTGAGTCACTGTTCGCGCTACCCCGATTCTGACTACATGCGTTGTCAAAACGAAGCATAGGAGGACTGTGCCGTCCGGTCAACGACAGGGCAGATGGTCCGGCGTTCCCGTGCGGGAGCGCCCCGCCCTGCGCCGTGACGACCTGATCGCCGCCGGGATCGAGCTGCTCGGCAGCCCGGGCGGCCCGAGCCTGACCGTGCGGGCGGCGTGCCGCGCCGCGGGATTGACCGAGCGCTACTTCTACGAGAGCTTCGCCGATCGCGATGACTATGTCGCCGCGATCTACGACGAGGTCGGCAGTGCGGCGATGGCGACGCTGGCGAAGTCGGAGAGCATGCGGGACGCCGTCGAGCGGTTCGTCGCGATGATGGTCGACGATCCGGCGCGCGGCCGTGTGCTGCTGCTGGCGCCGGAAGCCGAGCCGGTGCTGGCCCGGTCGGGAGCGCGGTGGATGCCGAACTTCATCGAGCTGCTACAGCAGAACCTGACCCGCATCACCGACCCGACCACCCAGGCGATGGTTGCCACCGGCCTGATCGGGGCACTCACTGCACTGTTCACCGCGTACCTGGACGGTCGGCTCTCGGCGACTCGGGAGCAGTTCATCGACCACTGCGCGGAACTGCTGCTCCACGGCGCAACACGCTGAATCGCGGCATGGGACACGGGTGTGACCTCCCGCGCGGCGACTTGAATGTCACCGGCAGACACAGATATATTGACTGCAACTACGAGGTACAGATATCGGAGGTGTCATGGCCAAGGATCTCACTGATCTGCAGCTGCTGACCGAACTGGAGCCCGTCGTCGAGCCCCTGGTCAACCGGCACATGAAGATGAAGAAGGACTGGAACCCCCACGACTTCATCCCGTGGTCCGACGGCAAGAACTACTACGCCCTCGGCGGCCAGGACTGGGACATCGAACAGTCGAAGCTCTCCGAGGTCGCACGGACCGCGATGTTGACCAACCTGCTCACCGAGGACAACCTGCCGTCCTATCACCGCGAGATCGCGATGAATTTCAGCATGGACGGGCCGTGGGGCTTCTGGGTCAACCGGTGGACCGCCGAGGAGAACCGGCACGGCATCGCCCTGCGCGACTATCTCGTCGTCACCCGCAACGTCGACCCCGTCGAGCTGGAGATGCTGCGCGTCGAGCAGATGACGCGGGGCTTCTCCCCCGGCCAGAACCAGCAGGGCGGCCTCGAGCTGTTCGCGGAGAGCCTGTTCGACTCGGTCATCTACGTGACGTTCCAGGAGCTCGCCACCCGCGTCTCGCACCGCAACACCGGCAAGGCGTGCGACGACCCGATCGCCGATCAGCTGCTGCAGCGCGTCTCGGCGGATGAGAACCTGCACATGATCTTCTACCGCGACGTGTCCGAGGCCGGCTTCGAGATCGCCCCTGACCAGGCGATGAAGTCACTGCACAAGGTGCTGCGCAACTTCAAGATGCCCGGCTACACGATCCCCGACTTCCGTCGGCGCGCGGTCACGATCGCCTCCGGCGGTGTCTACGATCCGCGCATCCACCTCGAGGACATCGTGATGCCGGTGCTCAAGAAGTGGCGGATCTTCGAGCGCGAGGACTTCAACGGCGAGAGTGCCAAGATGCGCGACGACCTCGGCCTGCTGGTCGAGGAACTGCAGGAGGCCGTCGACAAGTTCGAGGTCGCCAAGCAGCGCCGCGAAGAACGCCTGCGTCAGATGGCGGAGAAGAAGGCCGCCAAGGCACAACTGGTGGGATCATCGACGTCGTAGCCCCCGGCAGCGAATCGACCCGATCTGGATTGCAGATCGGGTCGATCGCGTTGCGCAGCCCCGTCGTCCTGGCCCCGATGGCCGGGGTCACCAACGTGGCGTTCCGGACGCTGTGCCGCGAACTCGAACTCGCCCGCGCCGGCACCGTCAGCGGCCTCTACGTCTGCGAGATGGTGACGGCCCGTGCGCTGGTCGAGCGGCACCCGGTCACGATGCACATGACGACGTTCGCGCCGGAGGAGTCGCCGCGCTCCTTGCAGCTCTACACCGTCGATCCGGTCAACACGTACGCGGCGGCCAAGATGATCGTCGACGAGAACCTCGCCGACCACATCGACATGAACTTCGGCTGCCCGGTGCCCAAGGTCACGCGCCGCGGCGGCGGTGCGGCCCTGCCCTACAAGCGCCGCCTGTTCGGTCAGATCGTGGCCGCGGCGGTCAAGGCGACCGAGGGCACCGATGTTCCGGTCACCGTCAAGTTCCGCATCGGCATCGACGACGAGCACCACACCCACCTCGACGCCGGGCGGATCGCCGCGGAGGAGGGCGCCGCTGCGGTCGCGCTGCACGCGCGCACGGCTGCGCAGCGATACTCGGGGACCGCCGACTGGGAGCAGATCGCAGCACTCAAAGCCCATGTCACCGGGATTCCGATACTCGGAAACGGTGATATCTTCGACGCTCGTGACGCGCTGGCCATGATGGCCGCGACGGGCTGCGACGGCGTCGTGATCGGCCGGGGCTGCCTGGGGCGGCCGTGGCTGTTCGCCGAACTCTCCGCCGCCTTCAACGGCGAGACACCGGCCACCCCGCCCACCCTGGGCGAGGTCGCGTCCATCATTCGTCGACACGGTGAGCTGCTCGCCGCGCACTTCGGAGAGGACAAAGGCATGCGCGACATGCGCAAGCACGTGGCCTGGTACCTGCACGGATTCCCGGCGGGAGCAGACCTACGGCGATCATTGGCGCTGGTCAAGACGATCTCGGAGCTAGACGACCTGCTCGGCGAGCTCGAGCCCGACGTGCCGTTCCCGGCGGCCGCCAACGGCCCTCGCGGACGGCAGGGCTCCGCGGCGTCGGTGTCCCTGCCGGAGCACTGGCTCGACGATCCCGAGGACTGCGCGGTCCCCGTCGGCGCCGACGTGATGCATTCGGGCGGCTGACCGCCCGCTTGACACGCGTCTCGACTGGATATCGATCCTCGCCCGAGGACTTCGGTCGGCTGGCTCTCTCCCAGGATGTCTCAGTACGATGAGATGCCAGCGAATGGCAGATGTACCCGGCTCATCACGCCCAGCCGGGATCAGTGCTTATCGAGTCGGAGACGGCGTTCACCCGCGGTGCGCGTCAGCACCGCCGAGACGCCTGTGGAGCAATGGGAGCTGAAAGGCCGGTAGACGATGAGTGACGGTGATCACGCCACTCGCGGCCGCCCGGATCCCGACGAACCGAACCGCGACAACGAATGGCTTACCCGATCGCAGCGGCCGGCACCAGGCGCCGCGCCGTGGGAGCGGGGAACTGACCCCTCCGACGAGGACTCCGCCGCCTCCAACCGGGGTGACGGCGAACCCGCGCCGATCACCGTCGCCGACCTGATCGCGAAGATTCACGGCGAGGCCCCGATCCCCGCGCCCACCCGCCACCGTGCTGAACCAGAGGCCGAACCCGAGGTCGATCCCGAGGCCGGCACCGATCCAGAACCTGCGCGCGACCGCGAACCCGAGCCCTACCCCGCCGACGAGTTCGACACCACGATCCTGCCCGTCCTGGACTCCCCCACCTCGGAGTTACCGGATCTGACAGCCGCCGCGATGCGTGAGGAGCCGAAGCCGCAGCGCGCAGGGCACCGTCGCAGCGTCATCGCGGGACGAGTCGTGGCGGCGCTGGTCGCAGTCCTGGCCCTGGTGTTGACCGGCGGCGCCTGGCAGTGGCAGTCATCGAAGAACAACCTGCTCAACCGCGTCTCGGCACTCGACCCCGACTCCCGCGACATCGTCGACCCCAACGCTCAGTTCGGAGACGAGAACTTCCTGATCGTCGGCACGGACACCCGCATCGGCGACAACAGCGAGATGGGCGCGGGCACCACCGAGGATGCGGCCGGTGCCCGGTCCGACACGGTGATGCTGGTCAACATCCCGGCCAACCGCAAACGCGTCGTCGCAGTGTCCTTTCCCCGCGACCTGAAGATCGAGCCGATGAAGTGCGAGGTCTGGAACCCCGAGACCCGCCAGTACGGGCCGATCTACGACGACCAGACCGAGTCCTGGGGACCCGAAGAGGCCTACACCGAATACAAGCTGAACTCCGCATTCGCCGTCGGCGGCCCGAAATGCCTGGTCAAGGTCATCCAGAAGCTGTCCGGCCTGCACGTGAACCGATTCATGGCCGTCGACTTCGCCGGCTTCTCCAAGATGGTCGACGCGCTCGGCGGCGTCGAGGTGTGCAGCACGACGCCCATCGAGGACTACGAGCTCGGCACCGTGCTGGCCAAAGCCGGTCGTCAGATCGTCGACGGGCACACCGCGCTGAACTACGTGCGTGCACGGCAGGTGACCACCGAGACCAATGGCGACTACGGGCGCATCAAACGGCAGCAGCGGTTCCTGTCGTCGCTGCTGCGCTCACTGATCTCCAAGGACACGTTCTTCTCGCTGTCCAAGCTCAACAACGTCGTCAACATGTTCATCAACGACAGCTACGTCGACAACCTCGACACGAAGGACCTCGTCGACCTCGGTCAATCGGTGCAGGGCGTCAACGCGGGCAGGATCACCTTCGTCACCGTGCCGACGGTCGGTTACGCCGACGACTACGGCAACGAGATCCCCCGCACCGACGACATGCGCGCGTTGTTCGACGCGATCATCAACGACGACCCGCTGCCCGAAGAGCGCAACGCCGACAACACCCCGGTCCCGGGCACACCCGAGTCGCCGGCGAACGGTGCACCTGCGTCTCCGACGCCCAACGACGGCGAGGTCATCGAGGCCGTGGCGACCGACCCCGCGGACGTGACGGTGCAGGTGTCGAACTCCACGTCGGAAGCCGGCCTGGCCTCGACCGCCGCCGATGCACTGCGCACCCACGGTTTCAACATCACCGATCCCGACGACTACCCCGGTCCGCTGGACCACACCACGGTGTTCTTCTCCCCCGGCAACGAAAAGGCGGCCGCAACGGTGGCCTCGTCGTTCCCCGACCCGACCATCGAGCGGTCCAGCGGCCTCGGCGACGTCGTGCAGGTGGTGCTGGGTAAGGACTTCTCTGCGGTCGGCACGCCCATGCCGAGCGGCGCCACGGTCAAGGTGCACGTCCTGCGGGGTTCCAAGAACGCCGCCAGCGAGCTCCCCGAGGACCTGACCATCACCAACGCCGCCGACACGTCCTGCGAATAGCAAGCGCCATTCACCTGGCGTTCACCGGCCGGCTCGTGACGATCTGCGCAGGTAACCCGTAGGCTTTTGATCATGCGTACCGCGTACCACGAGCAGCTGGAAGCCCTGTCCACCCAGCTCGGCGAGATGTGCGGGCTGGCGGGCGTTGCCATGGAGCGCGCCACACAAGCCCTGCTGCAAGCCGATCTGGCGCTGGCCGAACAGGTGATCACCGACCACGAACAGATCGTCGCGATGAGCGTGCGCGCCGAAGAGAGCGCATTCGTGCTCCTGGCGCTGCAGGCCCCGGTGGCCGGGGACCTGCGCGCGATCGTCAGTTCGATCCAGATCGTCGCCGACGTCGACCGGATGGGCGCGCTGGCCCTGCACGTCGCCAAGATCGCCCGGCGTCGTCACCCCCAGCATGCGCTGCCCGAAGAGGTCAACGGTTACTTCGCCGAGATGGGCCGGGTGGCCGTCGAACTCGGCCACAGCGCTCAGGAGGTGCTGATCACCCGCGACCCGGAGAAAGCAGCACGCATCCGCGAAGAAGACGACGCGATGGACGACCTGCACCGGCACCTGTTCACCGTGCTGATGGACCGTGAGTGGCGCTACGGGGTCGCGGCGGCGGTCGACGTGACGCTGCTGGGCCGCTTCTACGAGCGCTTCGCCGATCACGCCGTGGAGATCGCGCGCCGGGTGATCTTCCAGGTGACCGGGCACGCCCCCGAAGAGGAGGAGCTACCGGCCCCGCGCTGACAGCTTCCGACAGCGAGCGAGCCCCCCGGAATTCTCTCCGGGGGGCTCGCTCTCTGTCGGGGTGATTCGGTCAGCCGAAGCGGCCCGAGATGTAGTCCTCGGTCGCCTTCTGCGTCGGGTTGGAGAAGATCTTCTCGGTGTCGTCGATCTCGATCAGCTTGCCCGGCTTGCCGGTCGCCTCGAGGTTGAAGAACGCCGTCTGATCGCTGACGCGGGCCGCCTGTTGCATGTTGTGGGTGACGATCACGATCGTGAAGTCCTGCTTCAGCTCGGCGATCAGATCCTCGATCGCCAGCGTCGAGATCGGGTCCAGGGCAGAGCACGGCTCGTCCATCAGCAGCACGTCCGGTTGCACGGCGATCGCCCGGGCGATGCAGAGCCGCTGCTGCTGGCCACCGGAGAGCCCGCCGCCGGGCTTGTCCAACCTGTCCTTCACCTCGGTCCACAGGTTCGCGCCCTTGAGCGACCGCTCGGCCACCTCGTCGAGCGTCTTCTTGTTGCGCACGCCCTGGAGCTTCAGGCCGGCAACCACGTTGTCGCGAATCGACATGGTGGGGAACGGATTCGGGCGCTGGAAGACCATACCGATGGTCTTGCGCACCCCGACCGGGTCGACACCGGCACCGTAGATGTCGTCACCGTCGAGCAGAACCGAACCTTCGACGCGGGCGCCGGGGATGACCTCGTGCATCCGGTTCAGGGTGCGCAGCACGGTGGACTTGCCGCAGCCCGACGGTCCGATGAACGCGGTGACGCTGCGCGGCGGCACCGACATCGACACGTCGGCGACGGCGTGGAAGCTGCCGTAGTAGATGTTGACGTCTTTGAGATCGAGTCGCTTGGCCACAGCAGTCTCCTAAACCTTCTTGGGCGCAAAGAATTTGGCGATGAAACGGGCACCGACGTTGAGCAGCGCGATGACGATGATCAGCGTCAGCGCGGCGCCCCACATGCGGTCGGTGGGCACCGGATTGGCCCCGGCCCCGGCGGAGGTCTGGTCGTACATCATGCCGGGCAGCGAACCCATGAACCCGCTGAACATGTCGAAGTTGATGGCCTGCGAGTACCCCACCAGGATCAGCAGCGGCGCCGTCTCGCCCATCACGCGGGCCAGCGACAGCAGGATGCCGGTGACGATGCCCGACAGCGCGGTCGGGATCACGATGGCCGCGATCGTCTTCCACTTCGGCACGCCCAGTGCGTAACTGGCTTCCCGCAGGTCCATCGGGACGATGCGGAGCATCTCCTCGGTGGACCGCACGATCACCGGGATCATCAGGAGTACCAGCGCCAGCGACACGGCGATGCCCGACCGTTCGAACCCCAGCGTCGCCACCCACAGTGCGTAGATGAACAGTGCCGCGACGATCGACGGCACACCGGTGAGGATGTCGACCATGAAGGTGGTGAGCTTGCCCAACCGTGTGCCGCCGCCGTACTCGACGAGGTAGATGCCGACGAAGACGCCGATCGGGATCGAGATGACCGCGCACACGGCGGCCTGCAGAAGGCTGCCGACGATCGCGTGATAGGCACCCCCACCGGCGACGAACGCGGTCATGCCCGCCTGGGAGTTCAGCCACCAGGTACTCGAGGTGATGACACCGATCCCCTTGGCCACCACCGTGTAGAGCACCCAGAGCAGCGGCACGAGCGCGATGATCACCGAGGTGGTCACCAGGACGGTCGCCACGTTGTTGGTGACCTTGCGGCGCGTGCTGACGCCCTGGAACGTCGGCGACTTGACGGGGCGGTCCAGTGTCGGCGAACTCATGATGCAGACCGGTCCTTTCCGGAGACCGCGGCGCGCGCCAGCGAGTTCACCACGAAGGTCAGGATGAACAGCACCAGACCGGCCGCGATGTAGGCGCCCGCCTTGTACTGGTCGTTGAATTCCGATGCGGCAGCGGCGATCTTGCTGGCGAAGGTGTAGCCGGCGTCGAACAGCGTCCAGCCGAACGCCGACTGGGTGCCGCGCAGGATGATCAGCAGCGCGATCGTCTCACCCAGCGCGCGGCCCAGGCCGAGCATCGCGCCGCTGATGTACCCCGACATCCCGAACGGCAGCACCGTCGTGCGGACCACCTCCCAGCGCGTCGCGCCGAGAGCGAGCGCCGCCTCGATCTGTCCGCGCGGGGTCTGCACGAACACCTCGCGCGTGACGGCGGTGATGATCGGAAGGATCATCACCGCCAGCACGATGCCGGCGGTGAAGATCGTGCCGCCACCGGCGACCGAAGCGTTGCCCGACGCGAACAGGAAGAACCAGCTCCCGAGGTTCTCGTTGAGCCACACCGCCACCGGCCTGATCACCGGCGCGAGCACGTAGAGGCCCCAGACGCCGTAGATGATCGACGGCACCGCGGCGAGCAGGTCCACCATGTAGGCCAGCGGGCCGACCACCCGCTTGGGTGCGTAGTTAGTCAGGTAGATGGCGATGCCGAGAGCGATCGGCATCGCCAGCACCAGCGCGAACACCGACACGAACACCGTGACCTGCAGCAGGTCCAGGATGCCGAACTGCATCGCCGAGGTGTCGGTGGTGATCCAGTTTCCTCCGTAGAGGAAGAAATTCTGTTCGTTGCGCGCCAGCGCGGGGATCGCCCGCCAGAGCAGGAAAATGCCGATCGCGGCGATGATCGCGACGATGAGCACGCCCGAGCCCTCGGCCAGCCCACGGAAGATCCGGTCGCCCAGGCGCACCACGCCGCGCCGCGAGGGGTCGGTGGACAGTGGCGTCGGCTCGGGGTGAGGTTCGGCCAAGGTCTCACCCGACCCCGAGCCTGTCGGATTGGGGATAGTCACAGAAGTCCCGTCAGAGCCCTTCTCGATACTGTTGAACGTCATCGGTGTGTGGCACCCATCCTCGCCTCGAACGTGCTACCGCGCCAGCGCGCGTCTGGCTACTTGATGGCCTCGATGGAGGTCAGCAGGCGCTCCTTGAACTTGTCGGGCAGCGGCACATAGCCGGCACTCGACAACCCGCCCTGACCGTCGTTGGCGGCCACGGTCAGGAACGACTTGACCGCTGCGGAGGTCTCGGGGTCGTACCCGGCCGAGCAGACGATCTCGTAGGTGGCCAACACCAACGGGTAGGCGCCGGCTTCCTTGGTCCCGTACAGCGAATTCAGGTCGAGGATCAGGTCGTTGCCATCGGCGGCGAACTTCGCGTCGTCGATCGCCTTGCCTGCGGTCTCGTCGGTCAGTTCGACCGCGCCGGCTCCCGTGTCGATCTGGGCCATCGGCAGCCCTGCCTGCTGGGCGAAGCCCTTCTCGACGTAGCCGATCGAACCGGGTGTGGCCTGCACGGCCTGGGTGACGCCGGCGGACTTCGAGGCGCCCTCGCCGGCGCCGCCGTTGAACTCGCTGCCGGCGTCCTTCGTCCAGGTCTCCGGCGCGGCGGCCTTGAGGTACTTCTGGAAGTTGTCGGTGGTGCCCGAGGAGTCGGAGCGGTAGATCGGGGTGATCGCCGTGTCCGGCAGGGTCGCTCCGCTGTTCAGCGCGGCGATCGCCGGGTCGTTCCACTTGGTGATCTGGCCCTGGAAGATCTTGGCGAGGGTGTCGCCGTTGAGCACGAGCTTGTCGACGCCCTCGAGGTTGTAGGCCATCGCGATGGGTCCGAACACCAGCGGGAGGTTCCAGGCCGGGTTGCCGCCGCACCGCTGCGCAGCGGCTGCCACCTGGTCACCCGAGAGCGCCGAGTCCGAGCCGGCGAAGTCGACGGTGTTGGCGATGAACTGCTCACGGCCCGCCCCGGATCCGGTCGGGTTGTAGGACAGGTTCTTGCCCTGGCACTTCTGGCCCCAGACCTGGTTGAACAGCGCGACGGCATTCTGCTGGGCGGTCGAGCCTTCGGCGGTCAGCGAGTTCTTGCCACCGCAGTCGGCCGGGGCGGAGCTGCTCCCCGACGCGGACGAGGAGTCCGAGCCTGCCGACGGCGTGTTGTTGTCGCTGCCGCATCCGGCGAGGGTGATCGCGGCGACCGCCGCGACCGAGACCGTCGTGCCGAACGTCTTGCCGATGCTCTTGCGCTTCACTGATCCCACTTTCGTCGTCCGCGTGTGTCGGTGGCCGGTACGGCTCCGAGCTCACCCGGCAAGCTATGCGCCGGTAGTTGACGTACTGCGGATGACGAGTGAACGGGAGGTGAACAGGTACAGCGATTTCACAGGTGGTAGCTGGTAGGGCGACTGTAGGCGGCATCGACGGTCGCGACCTCGAAACCCAATCGTCGGTAGGTCTTCACCGCAGCGGCGTTGTCCGATTCGACGTAGAGCATCACCTCGGCGTCCCGGCCCGCGGCAGTCAGCCGGTGTGCGAGGTGGTGTAAGCCGGTGAGGGTGAGCGCAGCGCCCAGACCGCGCCCCTGCGCGGACGGGTCGACCCCCACCACGTACACCTCGCCCAACGTGTCGGAATGTGTCTTGGTCCAGTGGAATCCGAGGAGATCCCCACTTGTGGTGTCGTGCGCGAGGAACAGTCCGGCCGGGTCGAACCACGATTCGTCGCGTCGCTCCGCGATGTCGGCGTCGGTCCAGCCGCCCTGTTCGGGGTGCCAGGCGAACGCGGCGTTGTTCACGCGCAACAGGTCTGCGTCGTCTGCCGGTCCCGAGTACGTGGTGATCCGCACCCCGGCCGGTGCCGGCGTCGGTGGCAGGTCGGCCAGGCTGCGCCGCATCTGCCACAGCTCGCGCACCACGGCGAGGTCGAGCGCCGCGGCGGTGGCTCGGGCAGGCGCGAGGTTGCCGTGCGCCCAGATGCGGGCGTCCGGACCGCCGGCGGGCAGGCCGGCGCCGATCATCGCCGAACCGATGCCGCGTCGCCGCGCCTCGGGGTGCACGACCAGTTCTGCCATCGCGGGAGCGCCGTCGCCGGCAGGCGCGAAATTGAGGTAGCCGAGCACGTCGTCGCCGTCCCGGGCGAGCAGATGCCGGGTGCGGTCGTGGGCGAGTTCGCGGAGTACCTGGTCCCCGACGGGTGCGATCCCGTCAGTGTGCGAGGCCGCGGAGATCAACTCGCGGATGAGGTGCTGTTCGTGGTCGGTCAGCCGCTCGCGCCAGTCGATCGCCGTCACGTTCTGCGCAGCGCGTCGGCGGGCGTCGCGGGGATGTCGGCGTGGTGCAGGGCATCGACGACGGAGCCGTCGGTGCCGCCCGCGATGTCGACGTCGTCGTCGTACGGGTCGTCGTCCATGTCCTCGGCCAGATCGGACTCCGCGGCGGCCGACCGTCCCCGCGCGGGCCGGACCGCTTTGTAACCGACGTTGCGTACGGTGCCGATCAGCGATTCGTATTCGGTGCCGAGCTTGGCCCGCAGCCGTCGCACGTGCACGTCGACCGTGCGGGTGCCGCCGAAGAAGTCGTACCCCCACACCTCCTGCAGCAGTTGCGCCCGGGTGAACACCCGGCCGGCGTGCTGGGCCAGGTATTTGAGCAGCTCGAATTCTTTGTAGGTCAGGTCGAGAGGGCGTCCACGCAGTCGCGCCGTGTACGTCCCCTCGTCGATCACCAGCTCCCCGAGGCTGATCTTGCCCACGTTCTCCTGGTTGGCCATTCCGCCGCGTCGGCCGACGAGAAGCCGCAGCCGCGCGTCGATCTCCGCCGGTCCGGTGCTGGGCAGCAGGATCTCGTCCAGCCCCCATTCCACGTTGACGGCCACCAGGCCGCCCTCGTTGACGACAGCGACCACAGGCACGGCCGTTCCGGTGGTACCGAGCAAGCGGCACAGGCCGCGCGCGGCGGCGAGGTCGGTGCGGGCGTCGACGATCGCCACATCCGCGGTTCCGGCTTCCAGCAAAGACGACACTTCGGTGGGCGCCGTCCGGACATTGTGCGCCAGCAGCGACAACGAGGGCAGGACGGATTCAGGATGCGGGTCAACAGTCAGTAGCAGTAGGTCCAACTGTCCCCTCCAGCGCCGTGGAGATCATCCGGGACCTCGCCGGTACGTCTTTGTCGCGCGGTGACTTCCCAGATTCATACCTGACATACGGCCGTTACCCGGCCGATGGCTTCCTAACGATAGCGTGCCACCTGCTCTTAAGCCGCGCCGAACGTGGGACGCCGGCGGTGTGGGCAACAATGTCGGCGTGCGCAGGTTCGTCATCGGTGCCATCGCGACGGTGGTCGTGGTTCTCCTCGGCGCGCTCGGAATCGACTTCGGATCAGCGATCTACGCCGAGTATCGCCTGGCCAGGAGCGTGCGGACGGCCGCGGATCTGCAGTGGGACCCGTCGGTGGCGATCCTCGGGTTCCCGTTCCTGACGCAGGCGGCCGATCACCACTACAACGAAGTCGAGATCAAGGCCAGTGGCGTTGATCACGCCGTGGTCGGCAAGGCCTCGCTGGAAGCGACCCTCCATTCGGTGGATCTCGGCGATTCCTGGCTGATCGCCCCCGACGCCACCCTGCCCATCGGCAAGCTGGAAAGCCGGATCATCATCGACTCCACCCACGTCGGACGCTTCATGGGCATCCCCGATCTGCTGGTGGAAGCGCCCACCCGGGAGACCAACGACTCGACCGGCGGCACCACGGAGTCCGGTATTTCCAGCAACAAGGGCGTCGTGTTCACCGGCACTCCGCGTCAGGCCGGGGTCGATCAGCGCGTCAGCATCGCGGTGGACCTGTCGGTGACAGGGCCCGACCAGACGACGCTGACGATGACGGCGACGGGCGTGCTGACCGGTCCGGGTACGGCCGATCAGGACGTCCCGGCGGACAAGCTGCCCGCCGTGCTGGCCGCTTTCTCCACGGAGATGCCGGGACAGAAGTTGCCGTTCGGAGTCGCGCCGACCAGCGAGGGCGCCCGCGGCTCGGACCTGATCATCGAGGGCATCACCGAGGGAGTAACGGTGCCCCTGAATGAGTTCAGGATGTCATGAGTGCTTCCTGGATCACCGTGATCGCGGTGCTGATCGCGGCATTCGGCGCCGCGTTCGTCATCGGCAGGCTGCTGACCTCACGTGCGGGTTCGGTGACCCCGTCCGCGGATTCGCCTGCCGTGGACACCAGCGAGCTGGGCCTGTCCGGTACCGGTCCGACGGTCCTGCATTTCGGGGCGGTGTGGTGCGGTCCGTGTGCCGGGGTCCGCCGCGTCGTCGATCAGGTGTGCGCCGACCTGCCGGCAGTGGCGCACGTGGAGATCGACATGGACGC
Source organism: Mycobacterium sp. PSTR-4-N (assembly GCF_022348085.1). GTDB lineage: Bacteria > Actinomycetota > Actinomycetes > Mycobacteriales > Mycobacteriaceae > Mycobacterium. Next base: position 265,625 of record NZ_JAKRFN010000002.1, read on the forward strand.
CAATCCCGAAGCCGCGCGCCGTCTTTCCGTGCTGTCTCTGCCGACGACGTTCGTCTTCGACGCCGAAGGACGCCAGCGGTATCGGGCGTCCGGCGTTCCGACAGCCGCTGACCTGCGGTCCGCTCTGCTGCCGCTGTTGGCTTGATCACGTGGTCGTTCGGTAAGCTGTCAGCCGTGTCAGCCCGTGTCGAGCTCAGGCTCACCAAGCGCCGCGCAGTCGATCTGTGCCGCGTTGCGGGTTGTTGCTGTTGTTGTAGCTGCTAGGTAGCCGCGCCGGTCTCGGCGTCGCGCTCCCCGGCGGTCTCGTCGCGAGCCGCACCAGCCAGTCCAGACAACAGGAGCATTTTCATGTCGCACGTCTCGCAGATCACACAGCACCCGGCACCGACCGAGGTCGACGTTCGCGGTCCGCGATTCGTCGCGTGGATCACCACCGGCGTGCTGGTCGCGACTCTGCTCGTGTCGACGGTCAGCACTGCGCTGGCCGCCGGTGTCCTCGCCGCCCAGGCGGTCGTGTTCGCGCTCGGCGCCACGGTCGGTCCCCGTCGGCACCCGTACGGTCTCGTGTTCTCGGCGCTCGTCGCTCCGCGGCTGGGTCCCGTGACGGAGCGGGAGCCGGTGGCTCCGCTGAAGTTCGCCCAATTGGTCGGCCTGCTCTTCGCGGTCGCCGGTGTCGCAGCCTTCCTCGCCGGGTCGCCGACGCTCGGGCTGGTGGCCACCGGTCTGGCGCTTGCGGCCGCTTTCCTGAACGCAGCCTTCGGCATCTGCCTGGGCTGCCAGCTCTATCCGTTGTTCCTCCGCCTCAAACCCACTCACTCGTAGTCGAAAGGATTTCCTCCATGGCACGCTCCGACGTCCTGGTCACAGCAGACTGGGCCGAGAGCAATCTCGATGCGCCGAAGACCGTCTTCGTCGAGGTCGACGAAGACACCAGCGCATACGACACCGGGCACATCCCGGGCGCGATCCGGCTCGACTGGAAGACCGATCTGCAGGATCCGGTCAAGCGCGACTTCGTCGACCAGCAGCAGTTCTCGAAGCTGCTGTCGGAGCGCGGCATCGCCAACGACGACACGGTGGTGCTCTACGGCGGCAACAACAACTGGTTCGCCGCCTACGCCTACTGGTACTTCAAGCTGTACGGCCACGCCGACGTCAAACTGCTCGACGGTGGCCGCAAGAAGTGGGAGCTCGATGCGCGGCCCCTGTCCACGGATGCGGTGAAGCGGCCCGAGACCAGCTACACCGCCCAGGCACCCGACAACAGCATCCGCGCGTTCCGGGATGAGGTCATCGCGGCGATCGGGGAGAAGAACCTGGTCGACGTGCGCTCGCCCGACGAGTTCTCCGGCAAGATCCTGGCGCCGGCGCATCTGCCGCAGGAGCAGAGCCAGCGCGCCGGTCACATCCCGTCGGCCATCAACGTGCCGTGGAGCAAGGCCGCCAACGAGGACGGCACCTTCAAGTCCGACGAGGACCTGGCCAAGCTCTACGCCGACGCCGGGTTGGACGGTGAGAAGGAAACCATCGCCTACTGCCGCATCGGGGAGCGCTCGTCGCACACCTGGTTCGTGCTGCAGGAGCTGTTGGGACACAAGAACGTCAAGAACTACGACGGCAGTTGGACGGAATACGGCTCCCTGGTGGGCGCCCCGATCGAGTTGGGAAGTTGATATGTGCTCTGCACCGAAGCAAGGACTGACGTTGCCCGCGAGCGTCGACCTGGAGAAGGAAACGGTCATCACCGGCCGTGTCGTGGACGGCTCGGGTCAGGCGGTCGGCGGGGCGTTCGTGCGCCTGCTCGACAGCTCCGACGAGTTCACCGCCGAGGTCGTCGCGTCGGCCACCGGTGATTTCCGGTTCTTCGCTGCGCCGGGCACGTGGACGCTGCGCGCACTGTCGAAGGCCGGCAACGGCGACGCCACCGTGGCGCCTTCGGGAGCGGGCATCCACGAGGTCGACGTCAAGGTCGCGTAGGACGTCGCGTAGGACACAGCTCGCAGCGCAGGCGACGCCGAGGAGTCGCGCCATCACGTCCGGCGCGACTCCTCGCTCGATCGCTTTGATCTTGCTGTGAAATCGCTGCGCGTTGAGCTGCCGTCGGCGACGATAGGTGCACTGCCCGCGCGCCCGCGTGGGCCACACCTTTCGAGGACCCGACTATGAAGATCACCATCGCCTTTGCTGCGGCCGCTGCGTTCGCCACGGTCGGTGTCATCAGCGCGCCCGCTGCCCTCGCGGATCCCGAGGGCGATTTCCTCACGGTGATCGGCAAGGGTGGCATCACCTGGCCCTCGGACAAGACCCAGCAGGTGCTCGACACCGGCCGTGCGGTCTGCCAGGACTGGGAAAACGGGGCCACCTTCGAGCAGGAGGTCGCCGACCTGACCAGCGTCACCGACTGGTCGGACTACCAGGCCGGCTACTTCGTCGGCGCGGCCACCGGGGCCTTCTGCCCGGAGTGGGAGAGCAAGGTCAGCTGACTCCTGCGCCCCGATGGGCAGAAGCTAGACTCTCCTGCGTGGTGCTGTTCTACGAACTCCTGCTCGTCGCGGCCGTCGTGGTGATCACGTGGTTCGCGTTGTACGCGCTGTACCGGCTGATCACCGACGAGTCGTGACTTCTGGCGACGAGGCGGTCGCCGCTGCTGCCGAGCGCGCCCGGCGGACCGCCGCGCGCAACATTCCGGCCTTCGGGGATCTGCCGGTGCCCGCCGATACCGCCAACTTGCGCGAGGGCGCCGATCTCGACGATCGGCTGCTGGCGCTGCTGCCACTGGTCGGGGTGTGGCGTGGGGAGGGCGAGGGTCGCGGCTCGCACGGCGATTATCGCTTCGGCCAGCAGATCGTGGTTTCTCATGACGGGGCCGACTACCTCAATTGGGAGGCGCGCTCCTGGCGGCTGACCGACGAGGGCGACTACGACGGACCGACGTTGCGCGAGACGGGATTCTGGCGCTTCGTCAACGACCCCGGTGATCCCGGTGAGTCGCAGGCCATCGAGTTGCTGTTGGCGCATTCGGCCGGCTACGTGGAGTTGTTCTACGGTCGGCCACTCAATCAGTCCTCATGGGAATTGGTCACCGACGCGCTGGCGCGGAGCAAGTCGGGAATTCTGGTCGGCGGAGCGAAGCGTCTCTACGGGATCGTCGACGGCGGCGATCTCGCCTACGTGGAAGAGCGGGTCGACGCGGACGGCGGTCTGGTTCCGCACCTGTCCGCCCGCCTGGCTCGGTTCGTCGGTTAGTGCGGCGCGCAACGGCCGCGGTGGTGTGCGCGGCGAGTATGACCATGGCGTGCTCCGCGGCGTGCTCCTCTCCCGCCCAGCAGGAACCCCCGCCGTCGACCACGGCGTCTCCGAGCGTCGGGCACGGGTCGCTCGCGTACTGCCTGAGCCAGCACGGCATGCCGAAGGCGCCGGGGCCGGTGACAGGTCCTCCTGCCGGCGTCGATCCCGCGAAGTGGGAAGCAGCGATGCGGGACTGTTCGTCACTGGCGCCCGGGCCGGGCGCGCCGGCCCAGCCCTAGAACGGCCCGGCCCCAGAAACGGAGCAGCCCCCGAGCCGTCATCCTCGGTCGGACTCAACCAAGGGGCTCGGGGGCCGGGTGGCTGCGGGGAATTCGCCAGCGCGCGCAGTAGGCGTCAAGCGCTCCCCGGCGCTGCTAGCTCGCAGCCACCTCACATGTCCATAAGTCACTCAATTTGTCGGACCACCTCCTTCCCTGTGTACAGGCGAAGGTACTCGCGCTCTGGCTGCGCGACAAGGGAATTAATCTCTCAGCGATCACTGAGGATCGCCGCGTCGATCAGCGCGGCGATGTCGGCGGCCATCGGTGCCGGCGCCAGCGCAGTGCCGTCGAGGGTGTGCACGCGCGCCGCCAGCGTGATGCTCGACACCAGCCACACCCCCTGCGCGGTCATCAGGTCTGCGGGCCGCAGGGCCTGGTAGTCGCAGTCGAAGCCGGCGGTTCGCGCCGCCTCGAACAGCGCCCGCTGCGTCGTGCCGCGCAGGATCGGATACCAGGGCGGCGGCGTCAGCAAGCAGGGGCGCCCGTCGTCGGACGTCGTCGCGATGACGACCGTGGAGCGGGGACCTTCGAGGACGTATCCGTCGGTACTGACGAACACGACGTCACCGGCGCCGTGCCGCTCGGCGTGCCGCAGCGCGGCCATGTTGACGGCGTAGGACAGCGTCTTGGCTCCCGCGACCAGCCACGGCAGGTTCTCGTCGGCGTTCGAGGCGAGTCCGCGGTCGAGCGTCAGCGCGGCGACGCCGGCGCGGCGCGCCTCGGCGACGCGGGGTGCCAGCGGACCGATGGTCGCGTAAGACGTACCGCGGGGGTCGCTTTCGCGACCTCGGCTGTACAGCAGGCGCAGCACGCCCTCGCCGCCGCCGCCGGCGAGCCATCGGGTGACGGCCAACTCGATCGCCGATCGCCACGCCGGAAGGTCGGGCGCGGCCAGGTCCATCAGCTGCGCCGAATGCGCCAGCCGCGCCAGATGCGCCTCCAGTAGGCAAGGCCTGCCCTCGCGGATCAGCAGGGTCTCGAAGATCCCGTCGCCGCGCACGGCGGCGAGTTCGTCGGCGTGCAGCAGCGGAGCTGACGGATCGCAGACCACACCGTCAAGGGAGACCACCACACTGAGTCCGGCCATGGGGCATCAGCGTAGCGGCGCCGGAAAGCCGCAGGCTCGTAGAGTTGAGGCATGTCTGTGCACACCTCCGCCGTCCCAGCGCCCGAGAACGGGCCCGACGCCGGCGCGGTCTGGCATTACGGCGATCCACTGGGCGAGCAGCGCGCGGCGACGCGCGCGGCGATCGTGGTGGACCGGTCGCACCGCGCCGTGCTGCAGCTCACCGGAGCGGAGCGCAGGAGCTGGTTGCACACGATCTCCAGCCAGCACGTCAGTGATCTGCCCGACGGCGCGGTGACGGAGAATCTCAACCTGGACGGGCAAGGGCGGGTCGAGGATCACTGGGTGCAGACACAGCTCGACGGCGTCACGATCCTCGACACCGAACCGTGGCGGGGCGAGCCGCTGCTGGCCTTCCTGCGCAGGATGGTGTTCTGGGCTGACGTCGTGGTGGACACGTCGGACCTGGCGGTGTTGTCGTTGCTGGGACCCGAGGTGTCCGGAGCGGCAGTGCTGGCGGCAATGGGTGTGCCGGCGCTGCCGGTCCCGGGCACGGCCATCCCCCTGCCGGAGGGCGGGTTCCTCCGCGTGTTGGCGGGCACCGTGGACGAGTTCGACCTCGTCGTACCGCGCGACCAGGCGGAGTCCTACCTGCAGCGACTGGAGGCCGCCGGGGTGAGGCGTGCAGGGGTGTGGGCATACGAAGCGCACCGGGTGGCGGCGCTGCGGCCCCGCCTGGGCGTGGACACCGACGAGCGCACGATTCCGCACGAGGTGGGCTGGATCGGCTCGGCGGTGCACCTCGACAAGGGCTGCTACCGCGGCCAGGAGACCGTCGCGCGGGTGCACAACCTGGGTAAACCGCCGCGCATGCTCGTGCTGCTCCATCTCGACGGCGCCACTGATCGACCCGCCACCGGAGACCCGGTGCTGGCCGGTGGCCGCGCCGTCGGGCGGGTGGGCACTGTCGTGGAGCACGTGGACGAGGGTCCGATCGCGCTGGCGCTGCTCAAACGGGGCCTGCCAGCGGACACCGAGCTGGTGACCGGCGGCGAGGTGGCCGTGTCGGCGGTCATCGATCCCGATTCCCTGCCCGCCGCCGATGTGGTGGGAGCAGGCCGGTTGGCAGTGGACAGGCTGCGGGGCGCGGCGCGGTGACCGCGGCAGAACGGGGCCTGCCAGCGCCGCGGCGTTCGGCACGGTAAAGTGTCGGCAGGACAATAGACACACTCAGATCGGAGCCGCCTAGTAATTAGGCCGCTCCGTTATTGCGCGAGGGGGTTCCCCCATGGGCCGCGGCCGGGCAAAGGCAAAGCAGACCAAGGTTGCTCGTGAGCTCAAGTACAGCTCACCGCAGACCGATTTCGAGCGGCTCCAGCGCGAGCTGGCCGGTGGAGACGATGACCGCCTCGGCGGCGACGTGCCATCGGATGATCGCTGGGCAGACGAGGACGACTGGCGGCCCTAGCCGCCGGAGCGTCCGGCTCCCCCGGTCAGAATCGGGGGTGTTGGCCCACGAGCACAGCTCGTGACGCGTCCTTGCTGCCCTTCTCGATGGTTCCGAGGGTCCAGCAGCTCAGGTGACGAGCAGTCAGGACGGCCAACGCGCGATCGGTGTCCTCCGGCGCGACGACGGCCACCATCCCGACGCCCATGTTGAACGTCTTCTCCATCTCGACGCGTTCGATGCGGCCCCGCTGCGCGATCATGCCGAACACCGGTGCCGGGGTCCAGGTTCCGCGATCCAGATGGGCGCACAGTCCAGGCGGGATGACCCGTTCCAGGTTGCCGGCCAGTCCCCCGCCGGTGACGTGGCAGAACGTGCGCACCTGCGTTTCGGCGGCGAGCGCCAAGCAGTCCTTGGCGTAGATGCGGGTCGGCTCCAGCAGTTCCTCACCGAGGGTGCGGCCGAATTCCTCGACGTGACCGGCGAGGTTCATGTGGTCGATCTCCAGCAGCACGTGCCGGGCCAGCGAGTAGCCGTTGGAGTGCAGCCCTGTCGAGGCCATCGCGATCACGACGTCACCGGGGCGGACCCGGTCGGGGCCGAGCACGTCGTCGGCCTCGACGACACCGATGCCGGTCGCGGAGATGTCGTAGTGGTCCGGGGCCATCAGGCCGGGATGCTCTGCCGTCTCACCGCCGAGCAGTGCGCACCCGGCCGCGACGCAGCCCTCGGCGATGCCGGACACCAGTTCGGCGACCCGTTCGGGCACAGTGCGCCCGACGGCGATGTAGTCCTGCAGGAACAGCGGTTCGGCCCCGCACACCACCAGGTCGTCGACCACCATGGCGACCAGGTCGATGCCCACGGTGTCGTGTTTGTCCATCGCCTGGGCGACGGCGAGCTTCGTGCCCACCCCGTCGGTCGAGGACGCCAGCAGGGGTTCGCGGTAGCCGCCGCGGAGGGCGAACAGGCCCGCGAACCCACCGAGGCCGCCTCGGACCTCAGGTCGGGTCGCCTTTTTGGCGAGGGGTTTGAACAGTTCGACGGCGCGGTCGCCTGCTTCGATGTCGACCCCTGCCGACGCGTAGGAAATGCCGTGTTGTTCGGCGCGATCGGTCATCGGCCATAAGGCTACCGCTCGGCCACGACGGCCGGTACGGCGCTAGCCGACGTGGCGGTCGAGCCACTGCTCCAGCGGCACCGCTGCGCGCAGCGTCGTGACCACGCGGTCCTTGGCCTTGGAGGTGCCCAGCCAGGCGCCGACGGGCCAACTCTTCATCATGGCGATGCCTTTGTGCCGCAGCAGCTCGATGCGCGGGTGATCTGTGGGATAGCCCCGGGGTGCCGTCTTGAGCACGTCGTGCGCCGTGATCTGGTAGCCGGCGCGGCGCAGGTGCGCGACGATGTCGGCCAGGTCGGCGCCGGAATCCTCGTCGGCCACGGCCGACCGGAAGCGCTGCAGGGCCGCCGAGTCGGGCATGTACAGCCCGCTGCCCGCAGACAGCCCCTCGGCCGAGAACGACACGTAGCCAGCGCCGATGCGGGCCGCGCAGGTGGTCTTGTACGGGGATTTGTCGGTGCTGAACCGCACGTCGCGGTAGGGCCGGAACATCTTTCCGTGCCCGAATTCGTCGGCGAGCTCAGCCAGCAACTCCTCCATCGGCGCCTTCACGTACCGCTCGTAGGTCTCCCGGTGGTCCTGCCAGTAGACCTTGGAGTTGTCCGCCTCGAGGCCCTCGTAGAACTCGACCCCCTCGATCGGCCATCCGCGAAACGCCATGGCGTCATTGTGACGCTGTGCGATGCTGCTTGCCCATGGGATGGATGCGGCACTGGTGCGCGACGATTCCGGCGCTGGCGGCACTGCTCGCCGCGCCGGGCGGGGCGGCGGCCACGCCGGGCACCGGAGTCGAGGCGGTCACCTTGTCGGACTCGACGGCCGGCGGCAGCCACTACGTCGCCAAGCTGCTGACCATCGCTCCGGGCGGCGCCACCGGCTGGCACTTCCATCCCGGCAACGTGTTCGGTGTGGTGCGGTCCGGCACGCTGACGCACTACCGCGCGGACTGCACGGTCGACGGGGTCTATCCGACGGGGTCGACGATCACCGAGGCGAGTGGGCCCGGCTACGTCCACGAGGGACGCAACGAGGGCACGGAACCGCTGGTGATGTGGGTGCTCTACGCGAATCCTGCCGATCCGCCCGATCTCCCGCTGGTGGTCGACGCCGCTGATCCGGGCTGCCGGATGCCCGGGGCTGCTTAAGCCGCCCGTTTGCGGGCAATCTAGCCCGGTATCGGCACCGAAGACCTCTCGAGTGTCGGCGACGAACGGAGTGCAGGTGTCGACTGAGCAGATCAAGTGCCTGGTGACGGGTGCGACCGGGTACATCGGCGGGCAATTGGTGCCCGAGCTGCTCGGACGGGGACATGCGGTGCGGGCGATGGCACGCAAGCCGGCGAAGCTGGATTCCGCGCCGTGGCGCGACCAGATCGAGGTGGCCGCGGGTGATCTGACCAAGCCCGACTCGCTGGAGGCGGCGTTCGAGGGTATGGACGTCGTCTACTACCTGGTGCATTCGATGGGCACGTCGAAGGACTTCGTCTCCGAGGAGGCTCGCTCCGCGCGCAATGTGGTAGCGGCCGCCGAGAAGGCAGGGGTACGCCGCATCGTGTACTTGAGCGGTCTGCATCCCGAGGGCGTCGAGCTGTCGCGCCACCTGGGATCGCGCGTGGAGGTCGGCGAGATCCTGCTGGCCTCGTCGATCGAGACGGTGGTGCTGCAGGCAGGCATCGTGATCGGGTCGGGTTCGGCGTCCTTCGAGATGGTGCGTCATCTCACCGATCGGCTGCCCGTGATGACGACACCGAAGTGGGTGCACAACAAGATCCAGCCGATCTCGATCGACGACGCGCTGTACTACCTCGCGGAAGCGGCCAGTGCCGACGTTCCTGAGTCACGCACGTGGGATGTGGGCGGGCCCGACGTCATGGAGTACGGCGACGCGATGCAGACCTACGCCGACGTCGCGGGGCTGCGCCGCCGCGTGATGGTGGTCCTGCCGTTCCTGACGCCGACGATCGCCAGCCACTGGGTGGGTCTGGTGACGCCGATCAAGGCCGGGCTCGCGCGTCCGCTGGTGGAGTCGTTGGAGTGCGACGCGATCTGCCACGAGCACGACATCGACGCGGTGATCCCGCCGCCGGCGGCAGGACTGACCTCGTACCGCGACTCCGTGGTGGCCGCCCTGAAGGAGGATCACACGGGACGCAGGCACCTGCTGCGATTCAGCAAGGTCGCGCCCCAATAACTCTCGCGGCGTCGGCTCCTACGGGCGGCGCAGCGCCGAGGCGTTGTCGTTCTCTGGCGTCAGCGGAATGCCGGTACGTGCGGCGGTGGCCAGCATGTGCTCGATGACGTTCTTGCCCAGCGCGGTCTCACCCGGCAGTTCGATCGGGTAGTTGCCGTCGAAGCAGGCCGAGCACAGGCGCGAGGCGGGTTGCTCGGTGGCCGAGATCATGCCCTGCTGCGAGATGTAGGCCAGCGTGTCGGCGCCGATGGCGTGGCGGACCGCGTCGAGCATCTCCTCGCCGGCACCGTCGGCGTTGGCCGCATTGGCGATCAGCTCCGCCGGCGTGGCGAAGTCGATGCCGTAGAAGCACGGCCATTTCACCGGCGGGGAGGCGATGCGTACGTGAACCTCGACGGCGCCGGCTTCGCGCAGCATCCGGATCAGGGCCCGCTGGGTGTTGCCCCGCACGATCGAGTCGTCGACGACGATCAGCCGCTTGCCACGGATGACGTCTTTGAGCGGGTTGAGCTTGAGCCGTATACCGAGCTGGCGGATGGTCTGCGACGGCTGGATGAAGGTACGGCCGACGTAGGCGTTCTTCATCAGGCCCTGGCCGTAGGGGATGCCGGATTCCTGCGCGTAGCCGACGGCGGCCGGGGTCCCGGACTCGGGCACACCGATCACGAGGTCGGCGTCCACGGCGCTCTCGCGGGCGAGCCGGCGGCCGATGTCGACGCGGGTGGCGTGCACCGAGCGGCCGACGAGCGTGCTGTCGGGCCGGGCCAGGTACACGTACTCGAACACGCAGCCCTTGGGCGTCGGATTGGCGAATCGCGTGGACCGCACGCCATCGGCGTCGATGGCCAGCAGCTCACCGGGTTCGATGTCGCGCACGAACGAGGCGCCGACGATGTCGAGCGCGGCGGTTTCCGAGGCGACAACCCAGCCGCGGTCGAGGCGGCCGAGCGAGAGCGGCCGCACGCCGTAGGGATCGCGGGCGGCGTAGAGGGTGTTCTCGTCCATGAAGGTCAGGCAGAAGGCGCCGCGCACCGTCGGCAGCAGTTCCAGTGCGGCCTGCTCGAGCGAGGAATCCGCCGCGCCGTGTGCCAGCAGGGCGCCCAGGATGTCGGAGTCGGTGGTCGCCGCGGCCGCTCCGCGGTTGCTCATCAGGCCTTCGTCGCGTGCGCGGGCGGCGAGCTCGGCGGTGTTGACCAGGTTGCCGTTGTGTCCCAGGGCCACGCCGGTGCCTGCGGCGGTGTTACGGAACACCGGCTGGGCGTTCTCCCACGTGGTGGAACCGGTGGTGGAGTACCGGCAGTGTCCGACGGCGACGTGACCGGGCATCGCGGCGAGTGTCTGCTCGTCGAAGACCTGGCTGACCAGCCCGAGATCCTTGAAAACCAACACCTGGGAGCCGTCGGCCACAGCGATGCCCGCTGCTTCCTGGCCCCTGTGTTGCAGGGCATACAGGCCGTAGTACGTGAGTTTGGCCACTTCCTCGCCGGGTGCCCAGACTCCGAAGACTCCGCACTCTTCTCGAGGCTCGTTCTCATGCTGGGCGGGCTGCTCGGCGGTCACGATCGTCGCTGCTCCCTAGGGGCGGTGGGTGACGGTGGCCAGTCTACGGTCAACCGCTGTCAAACGCGGAATCTCGCCGCGCCGTAGTCGAACAACCGCTGCGGCCGCGCGGCGATTCCCCGGTCACTGCGGCAGCGCAACCAACGGCAGCGCCGCGGCGATCTCCCGGGCCCGTGAGCCGGACAGTTGGAGTGCGCCGGTGACGGCCGCATCGTCGAGCGTGCGCAGGCCGGTGGCCAGCAACAGCCAGGTGCGCGGGTCGGTTTCGACGATGTTGGGCGGGGTGCCGCGGGTGTGACGCGGGCCGGCGACGCACTGGACGGCGACGAACGGCGGCACCCTGACCTCGACGGAGGCACCGGGGGCGACCGACGCCAGCGTCCTGGCCGTTGCCCGCACCGCGTCGGCCACCTGGGGGCGCGGCGGGGTTTCGGCGTGCTCATCGCGCAGCCAGTCCGCCACCGCGGCGACGGCGGCGCGGGTCTTTTCCGGATCGAGCGCACGGCGAACGGCCATGATCTAGGTTCTCAAAGTGTCTTCAGCCCCGGACGCACCGCCCTACCGGCGGCTGGGCGCGCTGATGCTCGCGGTGCTCGCCGTTTTCGGCGCAGTCCTCTTCCTGCAGTTCCGGGGGGACTTCACCGCGTACTCGACGGTGACGCTGCTCTCGAACCGGGCCGGGCTCGTCGTCGAGCGCGGTGCCAAGGTCACGTTCAACGGCGTCGAGATCGGCCGGGTGGCACAGATCGCGTCGGATACCGATGGGGGCGCCCGCCTGACATTGGACATCGATCCCGACGTGATGGGTGTCATCCCGGCCAACGCGGGCGCCGAGATCCGGGCGACGACGGTGTTCGGCAACAAGTACATCTCGTTGATGTCACCGGCACAGCCTGAGGCGCAACGGCTTTCCGACGGCAGCGTGCTGCGCGCCGACGCGGTGACGACGGAATTCAACACGCTGTTCGAGACGGTCACCGCGATCGCCGAGCAGGTCGATCCGGTCAAGCTGAACCAGACGCTGAGCGCGACCGCCGAGGCGTTGACCGGGCTGGGCGACCGGTTCGGTGCATCGCTGGAGAACGGCAACCGCATTCTGGACGACTTCGACGACCTGATGCCGCAGTGGCGGGCTGACGTGCGTTCCCTTGCGGAGCTGGCCCACATATATGCCGCTGCCGCACCGGATCTCCTCGACGGACTCGCCGCCGCGGTCACCACCGCGCGCACGCTGTCCGCCCGCTCGAGCGACATCGACGCCGCGTTGATGGCGGCGGTCGGCTTCGCCGATCCCGCGACGTCGGTGCTGGATCGTGGTGGCCCGTATCTGATCCGGGGTGCGGCCGATCTGCTGCCCACCTCTCGGTTGCTCGACGACTACCGCGGCATGATGTTCTGCACGATTCGCAACTACGCCGAGGTGGCCCCGGAGATCACCCGCGTGCTCGGCGGTGACAACGGCTATTCGCTGCGCGCGGCGGGCACCATCACCGGCGCCGGGAATCCGTTCGTCTATCCGGACAACCTGCCGCGCGTCAATGCGCGGGGAGGTCCCGAGGGCAGGCCGGGATGCTGGCAGAAGATCACCCAGGACCTGTGGCCGAACCCCTATCTGGTGATGGACACCGGGTTCAATCTCGCGCCCTACAACCATCTCGAGCTCGGGCAGCCGTTGCTGACCGACTACGTATGGGGCAGACAGGTCGGCGAGTACACGATCAATCCGTGACCCGTCGCGACAACACCACGGCCGCAACGGCTCCGGCCTCGTTGATCGCTAGGTGGGCGAGCATCGGCGCCGCCAGGCTTCCGGACCTGTCCCGTAGCCACGAGAAGATCCAGCCGGCCGCCCCGGTGATCAGCACCGTCGCCGGCACCGAGTCCTGCGCCGCGCGGGCATCGGGGACATGGGAAAGGCCGAACACCGCGGCGGTGAACCAGCGTCCGCGGGCGACACCGAATGCGCGCACGGCCGCGTGGCCCAGCGCGCCGCGAAAGGCCGCCTCCTCGGACCATACGGTGCCGAGCGGGATGTGCAGCAGGAGCCACGTCGCGGGCGACGAAGGGGGTGTACGGGTCGCAATCCCCGCGCGCACCGAGCCGAGCGTCGTCGACAGTGCCACTGCCGCAACGACAGTGGTGGCGGCGGCACTCCCCCACCGAAGACCCTGTGTCAGCGCGGGCGGGCGCAGACCGAGCGGGGCACCGGTCGACGCCGCGGCGGCGGCGCCCAGCAGCAGATGCGGTGCGGGATACCAGCGTCGCGGAATCCGAGGGGCCACGACACTCCAGCCGAGAAGCAGTGCGGCAAGCGACAATGCCTGGCCGCGTTCGCGATTCACTACCCGTCCTCGAGCCCGGTGCGCTGCAGAGCCATCCTGATCCGTTCGGTGTCGGCCGGCGTCCACCCCGGCGGCGGCGCCACCGCGACCCACCCGTCGAGGATGTAGTCGCCGTAGTTGTGACCGTGCCCGCCGGGCACCGACGACGCGTTGGTCATGTCGGCGGCAACCTGCCAGAACGTGATGATGGGGTACCACCGCATGGAGGCCGTCCGATCGCGCCCCGGCGGCTCGGCCAGCCAGTCGGGCCTGCTGAACAACAGATCTTGCGACCACCAGACGATCGGGTCCGAAGGGTGTTGTAGGAACAGCACTCTGGTGCCCTCCCACGGTTCTGCGGCGTCGCGGGCGATCTGGGCCGCGTCGTTGCCCATCGAGAACCGAACGGTGCGGCCGTTGTCGTAGCGGGGGTGAACCTCCGGCGTTCCGGGGTCTCGCCGGACGGTGATCTCGTGCCAGAGCGAGCTGGCGTTGGGCGGCCCCACCCACAGCACCGACGAGAATCCCATCCGGGAGATGTCGGGCAGCCAGTCGAAGGCACCCTGGCCCGCCATCGAGCCAAGGCTCTCGCCGTAGAGGAGCAGTCGAGGACGTCGCTGCGGCGGCAAGCTCGCCCAGCGGTCGTGGATGGCGTCGATCATCATGCGGCCGAACTCCACCGATTTGCGTTGATCGCCGATGAACGAAATCCAGCTCGGCAGATAGGAGTACTGCGATCCGACGATCGCGGTGTCACCGTTGTACATCATCTCCAGCGAGCGCGCGGCGACCGGATTGATCCACCCGGTGCCGGTGGTCGGGGCGATCACCAGAACCTTGCGCTCGAAGGCACCGCTGCGTTCCAGCTCGCTGAGCAGCACCGCCATCCTGGCCTCGTCGGTGTCGGCGGTCTCCAGCCCGACGTAGACGCGGACCGGCTCTTTGGCCGGCCTGCCGTTGATCGCGGCAAGCTCGGCCGCACTCGGCCCGGTGGCCACGAAGCTGCGCCCCTGATACCCGAGCGTGTCCCACGGCGCGAACGACTCCGGGCTGCCCGATCTCTGCGGCGCCCGGGGTTGGCTGATGCCAGCCATCGTGGTGTCATTCTGGGGCTGGAAGACCCGGTTGGCGCCGGCCAGGAACCCCCGCAGCAGCACACCGTTGACCAGCGTCAGCACCAGCACGACCACGATCGCGGTGCCGATGAAGAGCGCGAGTTCGTCGGAGATGCGCCATCGCCGGATCAGGTAGCGAGCCAACGTCCGGATCAGGTCGATGAGCGCACGGGTGACCGCGACGCACACGCCGCCGATGACCGCGGCGAGCACGAGGGTCCGCAGATAACTCGCGGTGCTCGGTCCGGTCAGGCCCATCAACGCCGACACCTGGCGCTGCCAGCCGGCGGCCGGAATCACCATCAGCACGCAGGCCAGCAGCGACAGCACCACGGTTCCGGTCTTCAGCGCCGAGGACACCGCAAGCGACGGCGGCCACCAGGATCGGCCGGCGAGCACGAACCGGCGCGCCATGCGCGCGAGGAACACGCCGATGCCGTAACCGATGGCGGCGTTGATCCCGCCGATCAGTCCCTGGAACAGCCAGTCCCTCGGCAGCAGTGACGGTGTCAGGGACAGACAGAAGAACAGCGCGGCGAACGCGATACCGGTGAAGTCCAGCCGCAGCAGGCCCCACGCCCAGACATAGAGGGGATGTGTGGTGGACTTCGACGAGGTCACCCGAACAACCCGGGCAACACACCTTCCGACGTCTGCCGCAACTCCTGCAGGCTCACCGTGAACAGCCCCTGTACCTCGACAGAGGGCTCGCCACCCTCGGGGCCCTGGTCGACCACACCGACCCGGGTGGCCGGCAACCCGCGGGCCTCACACATCGCGGTGAATCGGCTGTCCTCGGTGCGCGGGACCGCCACCAGCACTCGGCCCGCCGACTCGGAGAACAGGAACACGAACGGGTCCGACCCGTCGGGAACGATGAGGCGGCACCCGGTTTCGCCGGTCAGGGCACCTTCGACGGCAGCCTGGATCAGCCCGCCCTCGGACAGATCGTGCGCCGCGGAGACGAGACCGTCGCGGGAGGCGGCGGTCAGCACCTCGGCCAGCAGACGTTCCCGCTCGAGGTCGACCCGGGGCGGCACGCCGCCGAGATGATCGGCGGTCACCTGCGCCCAGATGGAGCCGTCGAATTCGTCGTGGGTGTCGCCGAGCAGGATCAGCGTCTCTCCCGGTTCGGCGCCGAACCCGGTGGGGATGCGCCGCTTCACATCGTCGATGACGCCCAGGATGCCGACGACCGGGGTCGGCAGGATCGGCGTGGTGCCGGTCTGGTTGTAGAAGCTGACGTTGCCGCCGGTGACCGGAATGCCCAGTGCCGCAGCACCATCGGCGAGACCACGGACCGCTTGCGAGAACTGCCACATCACGCCCGGGTCCTCGGGTGAGCCGAAGTTGAGGCAGTTGGTCACGGCGACGGGGGTGGCGCCGGTGACCGCGACGTTGCGATAGGCCTCGGCCAACGCGAGTTGGGCACCGGTGTACGGGTCCAGCGCGGTGTAGCGGCCGGACGCATCGGTGGAGATCGCGATTCCGCGGCCGGTTTCCTCGTCGACGCGGAGCACTCCGCCGTCGGCGTTCTCGGCGAGTACGGTGTTGCCCCGCACGTAGCGGTCGTACTGCTCGGTGATGAACGCGCGACTGCACAGGTGCGGGCTGCCGACCATCGCGAGCAGTGTCGCGCGGAGCTCGTCGCCGGTGGACGGTCGGGGAAGCGCCGCCGAGGTGTCGGCGTTGAGCGCGTCCTGGGTGTCGGGGCGCTCCACCGGCCGCTCGTAGACGGGCCCCTCGTGGGCGACCGTTCGCGGCGGCACATCGACGAC
Source organism: Mycobacterium sp. PSTR-4-N (assembly GCF_022348085.1). GTDB lineage: Bacteria > Actinomycetota > Actinomycetes > Mycobacteriales > Mycobacteriaceae > Mycobacterium. The sequence continues at coordinate 281,791 of NZ_JAKRFN010000002.1, forward strand.
TGTCTCGCCGTGCCAAGTGATTTCGAGACGGTCGCCGTCGGTCACCTCGCCGATCACCGTGGCGAGCACGTCCCACTTGCGGCACACCGCGAGGAACGCGTCGACGTTCTCGGGGGCGACGACGGCGCACATGCGCTCCTGCGACTCGCTGGACAGGATCTCCGCCGGAGTCATGTTGGCCGCACGCAACGGCACCCGGTCCAGCTCGACGCGCATGCCGCCGTCGCCAGCCGACGCCAATTCCGATGTCGCACAAGACAATCCGGCACCGCCGAGATCCTGGATGCCCACCACGAGGTCCGCCGCGTACAGCTCGAGGCAGCACTCGATCAGCACCTTCTCGGTGAACGGGTCTCCGACCTGCACGCTGGGCAGCTTCTTGCGGCCCGCGCCTGACTCGTCGCCTCCGAACGTCTCCGACGCCAGCACCGACACGCCGCCGATGCCGTCGAGGCCGGTGCGCGCACCGAACAGGATGATCTTGTTCCCCGCGCCGGAGGCGAAGGCGAGCTTGAGATCCTCGGTGCGCAGCACGCCCACACACAATGCGTTGACCAACGGGTTGCCCGCGTAGCTGGCGTCGAAGACCGTCTCACCGCCGATGTTGGGCAGCCCGAGCGAGTTGCCGTAGCCGCCGACACCGCGCACCACGCCGTCGAGCACGCGCCGGGTGTCGGGGGCGTCGGCCGCACCGAAGCGCAGCTGGTCCATCACCGCGACCGGGCGGGCCCCCATCGCCATGATGTCGCGGACGATGCCGCCGACGCCGGTGGCTGCGCCCTGGTAGGGCTCGATGTAGGAGGGGTGGTTGTGAGACTCGACCTTGAACGTCGCCGCCCAGCCGTCGCCGATGTCGACCACGCCGGCGTTCTCCCCGATGCCCGCGAGCATCGCTTCGCGCATCTTCGCGGTGGTCGTCTCACCGAAGTACCGCAGATGCACCTTCGAGGACTTGTAGGAGCAGTGCTCACTCCACATGACCGAGTACATCGCGAGTTCCGCGTCGGTCGGTCGACGGCCGAGGATCTCGCGGATGCGCGCGTACTCGTCGTCCTTGAGGCCGAGCTCGCGGAACGGCTGCGGCTGATCGGGGGTGGAAGCGGCGTGGTCGACCGTGTCGACTTCGTGGGTGAGCCCGGACGTCACGCCGGACAGTCTAGTTCGCAGCGCGCGACCAGCGTGCCGCGGCAGACGGCGCGATCAGCCCGTGGATCACGACGCTGCCGAGCACCACGACCACCATGACCGCCAGCGCGTCGTGTTCCTCGGCCCCGTCGAGCACGTTGTAGGCCAGCAGCCCGAACACGATGGTCGACGTTCCGCGTGGACCCAACCAGGCCAGCATCATGCGTTCCCGCCACGAGAACGGCGATCTCAGCATCGCCACCGCGACCGGGAGCACGCGGACGAGGGTCAGCGCCAGCAGGCAGAAAACCACGGTCTGCCAGGACACTCCGCGCTCGACAGCGAGGACGGCGACCGCGCCGACGACGAACCACATGATCGCCGACAGCAGGAAGCCGATGTCGTCGACGAACTCCAGTTCCTCGTGCCAGGCCGGGGAGTGCCGCAGGTAGTGGAACGTGATTCCGCAGACGAACGCCGAGACGAATCCGTTGCCGTCGAACGCGAGGCTCAGACCGTAGGCCAGCATCGGGGCAGTGACCAAGATCATCCGCACGCTCTGACCCGTCATCCAGCCGCGCCGGGTGGCGCCGTTGATCGCGAGCGCGAGCAGCGCGCCCACCGCGCCGCCGAGGACGATCGCCGTCAGGGCCTCGGGCACCGCCGCGCCCAGCGCGCGCAGCGGCGTCTCGGTGCGGACGTCACTCCCCGCCAGCGTCAGCGCGAACAGGAACACGGGGGCGACGATGCCGTCGTTGTAGCCGGCTTCGACGTTGAGAACGTTGCGCACCCGTTCGGGCACCCGGGCGTCCCGCAGGATGGTCGCCGCGGGTGCGAAATCGGTCGGTACCACCGCGCACGCGATGACCAAGAGCACCGCGAAGGACAGCTCGGGCAGCATCCACGCGCCGAGCAGCACTGCCAGCCCAAGGCTCAACGGCATGGCGAGGAACAGCATGCGCAGCGCCGCGCGGGGCTCCCGGCCGAACAGTCCACCGCGGACGTCGGTGGCGTCGACGAACAGCAGGACCGCGAGGATGATCTCGGCGCCGTGCTGGGCGACGTCGGCGTTGAGCGCGACGGCCAGGGCGTCGGAGGTGGTGAAGCCGGCGGCCACGCCGGCGCATATCAGCACCATCGGTGCTGTCAGCCGGGCCCGTTCGAGCCGTCCCGCCCCGAGCGCCCAGGCGGCGAACACCGCCGAGAAGGCGATCAGCGAGATCAGCACACGGCGATCTTGCCAGCGGCTACCCGCCGACGATGCAGAACGCGTTGCCTTCCAGATCGGCGAGCACGACCCAGTCGAATTTCTCTCCGATGCTGTGCCGCCCGGTTTCTCGCGCCCCCAGCTCGACCAGCCGGGTCACCGCGGCCTCCTTGTCGGCGGTGTGCAGATCCAGGTGCACCTTGTTCTTGCCCGGGGTCGGATCGGGCACCCGCTGAAAGCCCAGCGCTGGCCCCTTCTCCCGCGCGACCATGACGAATTCGCCTGGCGCCTCGGGATTGACGCGGCCGCCGACGGCCTCGGCCCACCAGCCGGCGAGCGCATCGGGATCCGAACAGTCGAAGGTGATCATCGCGACGTCGAGTGACATGACGCTGACCCTAGGTCAGGCCGGTGACAAGAACGCCGCGAGCGCGGCCGAGTACGCCGCGACGTCCGTGGCGCCCATCACCTCGCGCGCCGAATGCATCGCCAACTGGGCCGCGCCGACGTCGACGGTCGGAATACCGGTGCGTGCGGCGGTCATCGGACCGATCGTCGAGCCGCACGGCAGGTCGGCCCGGTGCTCGTAGCGCTGCAGCGGAACACCGGCCTGATCGCACGCGAGCGCGAACGCCGCCGCGGTCCGGCCGTCGGTGGCGTAGCGCAGGTTGGGCTGCACCTTCAGCACGGGGCCGGCGTTGACCTCGATCAGGTGTCCGGGCTCGTGCCGTTCGGGATAGTTGGGGTGCGTGGCGTGCGCCATGTCGCCGGAGGCCACCATCGACGTCGAGCAGCGGCGCAGGAAGTCTTCCCGACCGCCGCCCGAGGCCAGGGTGATGCGCTCGAGCACCGTCAACAGCAGATCGGACTGGGCGCCGTGGTCGGATTGCGAGCCCACCTCTTCGTGGTCGAACAGCACCAGGACCGGGGTCACCGTCGACGCCGGTGCCGCCAGTAACGCCTCCAGCCCGGCGTAGCAGGTCGCCTGGTTGTCCAGGCGCGGAGCGCTGACGAGTTCGCCGTCGACACCGGTGAGCCGCGAGGGCGTCAGGTCGTGGGTCATCAGGTCGAATCCGAGTACCCCGTCCGGGTCGACATCGGCGCGCTCGGCGACGTAGTCGAGGAACGAGCGCGGGCCGCCGATTCCCCACACGGCATTGACGTGTCGCTGCGGGTTGAGCTCGACGCCTTTGCGGTCCTCCGACAGATGGATGGCCAGCTGCGGGACGCGCAGGATCGGGTCGTCGATGCGGACCAGGACGTCCTCCGCGGTGGCGCCATCACGCACGGAGAGCCGGCCGCTGAGGCCCAGGTCGCGGTCGAGCCAGGAGTTCAGCCACGCCCCGCCGTAGGGCTGCAGCGCCACCACCTGCCAGCCCGCGACGGTCCGGTCCGGATGCTGCTTGACCCGCAGATTCGGGCTGTCGGTGTGGGCGCCGACGATCCGGAAGGGCAGGTGAGATTCGCCGGTCGAGCGCCACGCGATCAGGGAGCCGGCGCGGATGACGAAGTGATCGCCGGTGCCCGTCCATGCGTCGCCCTCGGACAGCTCGGTGAACCCGGCGTCGCGCAGCCGCTCCGCGGCGGTGCGGCAGGCGTGGAACGGCGAAGGGGAGTCATCGATGAACTCACACAGACCCTGCGCATCAGCCGCCATGGGTCATCATCTTCGTCGATCGCCGGAATTGATCATGATTTAGGGTCAGACGGTGCCCGAGTTACTGCCGCAGCCGGTGCTCGCGCCGCTGACCCCGGCGGCGATCTTTCTCGTCGCGACCATCGACGACGGTGGAGAGCAGGCGGTTCACGACGCGCTGGGCGACATCGCCGGGTTGGTGCGCGCGATCGGGTTTCGCGACCCGAGCAAGCACCTGTCTGTGGTGACGTCGATCGGTTCTGCAGCGTGGGATCGGCTGTTCTCCGGTCCCAGGCCGGTCGAGCTGCACCCGTTCGTCGCACTCGACGGAGGTCGGCACAGGGCCCCGGCCACGCCGGGTGATCTGCTCTTCCACATCCGCGCGGAGACGATGGACGTCTGCTTCGAACTGGCGATGAAGATCGTCGGTGCGATGGGACCGATCACGGTCGTCGACGAGACCCACGGCTTCCGCTTCTTCGACAACCGCGACCTCCTCGGCTTCGTCGACGGCACCGAGAATCCCGACGGCCCGCTCGCCGACAGCGCCACCCGGATCGGTGACGAGGACCCCGAATTCGCGGGCGGCTGCTATGTGCACGTGCAGAAGTACCTGCACGACATGGCTGCCTGGAATGCGCTGTCCACCGAGGATCAGGAGCGGGTGATCGGGCGCACCAAACTCGACGACATCGAACTCGACGATGCGGTCAAGCCGGCCAACTCTCACCTGGCGCTCAACGTGATCGAAGACGACGACGGCACCGAGCTGAAGATCGTGCGGCACAACATGCCGTTCGGGCAGATCGGGCGCGGCGAGTTCGGCACCTACTTCATCGGGTATTCGCGTTCGGCCGCGGTCACCGAACGCATGCTGACCAACATGTTCATCGGTTCGCCGCCCGGCACCACCGATCACATCCTGGAGTTCTCGACGGCGATCACAGGGTCGATGTTCTTCACCCCGGTCCAGGATTTTCTCGATGATCCACCCCCGCTTCCCGTTTCCATTCCGGAGCGCGCCACTGGCTCTCTGGCCATCGGCAGTCTGAAGGGACAACCGCAATGAACAACCTGTACCGGGAGCTGGCTCCGGTCACCGATGCCGCGTGGGGCGAGATCGAGAGCGAGGCGACGCGAACGTTCAAGCGCCACATCGCGGGACGCCGGGTGGTCGATGTCAGCGAGCCCGGGGGCGCGGTGACGGCAGCGGTCAGCACGGGGCACCTGGTCGACGTATCGGCGCCCGGCGACGGTGTGATCGCGCACCTGCGCGAGGCGCGTCCGCTGGTTCGCCTGCGAGTTCCGTTCAGCGTCAAGCGGATCGACATCGACGATGTCGAGCGTGGCTCGCAGGACTCGGATTGGGACCCGGTCAAGGAGGCGGCCCGTAAGTTGGCGTTCGCCGAGGACCGGGCGATCTTCGAGGGGTACGCGGCCGCGTCCATCGACGGTATCCGCACCTGCAGTTCCAACGCCGCGCTCGCGCTGCCCGAGGATCCGCGGGCCATTCCCGACGTCATCGCCCAGGCGTTGAGTGCGCTGCGGTTGGCCGGGGTCGACGGACCGTATGCGGTGCTGCTCTCGGCCGAGGTGTACACCCGCGTCGCCGAGACGACGGCGCACGGCTATCCGATCCTCGAGCACATCAACCGCTTGGTCGACGGTGACATCATCTGGGCGCCCGCCATTGACGGCGCATTTGTGTTGTCTACGCGCGGAGGAGATTTCGATCTGCAGCTGGGCACCGACGTCGCGATCGGCTACCTGGCTCACGATGCCGAGACCGTGCAGCTGTATCTGGAGGAGACGCTGACGTTCCTCTGCTACACGGCGGAAGCCTCGGTCGCCCTGACCCCTTGACCCGTCCGGCGAGCGCGCGCGTCTGCACGCAACACGCCGCAGAAATTTGGCATTTCACGCGTGCTCGCGGCGCGGCAAGTGTCAGGCGGCGCCCAGCTTGTCAAGCAGTCGTTGGGATGCGCGCCCATCAGTGAGCTCATCGCGAGCCTCAGGGTGCTGCCAGTAGAACCGCACCAGGCTCCGTAACGCCACGCCGCCGGGAGTGTAGGCAGAGGCCGTGAACGTCAGCACTTTGTCATCCGCCAGGATGAACACAATCGCACTCGGCGGAGATTTCTTCGGCTGCGGCGCTTCAGATATCACGTTCTCCACCGATGACCAATCAGCCGATTGCGGCCGCCAGCCCTGCAGGAATTCGAACCCTTGCTCCGTCAGTCGTAGATGACTCATGCTGCCTCGGCGCAGATTTCTTAACAACATCGGGGCGATACCCACCACAAGGAAAGACGCCGTGAAGGGCAGGGCATACCGCATGTTGGGTGGAACCGGAATCGCCAGGCGCCCCAGTGGCATAAGGATCACAATAAGTACCGACGACGTGAGCGCACCCGACAATCCCACCTGCAGGGGAATCTCAATCCCACGGTCAGGCAGGAAAGTCGTTCCTCCGCTGTCGGAACGCACGCGTGGCTTCACCCGACCTGGAACGCTTTTGAACGCGGGAACGACAAATCCCAGGCAGAAGATCGATCCACCCAGCGCCACCAACGCACTCAGGTACTCGGACTTCACCAATTGAAGGCAGGCAACCATGGCCGCAAACACAGCGAAAGCCCCGAACACCAGAGCCGACCAGATGACCACAGACGATCTCATCAGCGGCACACCACGTTGCCAATGACGCCGCCGAGGTAACCGAAAGTCCAACCACCCAGCGCGTCGCCGAGACCTGCCGCGGCAGGGGCAAATTCAGGCCAACCCAGAGCGGAGATGCCCGCTGCTCCCAGTCCACCTGTTGCATAACCCCCGGCGATACCGGCCGTCCCCGAAATAGCAGCCACGCACGCGTCCTGGAACGTCTTCGCGGTGACGGTGTCGTAGAGGGCGGTCGCGACTCCCAGCGCCGGACCACCGTATTTGCCTGCTTTGCCGAGGTTTTCGACGGACTCTTGCGTCAGCATGGGTATACCCTGCTCGGCCTGCTTCTCGAGACCGGTCAGCGCGCCTCCGCTGATGGTGACGACGGGGTGGGTGAAAAACTCGTCCGGCAGGACACCATGGCGACCATCGCCCGTCGTCACGCCTCCCGTCGTCTTGCCATCAGCGGTTCTCGTCATCGTGACCTCGGTGCCGTCCCGGAATCTGATGGAGGTGTACTGCGTTCCGTCGTAGTTCTTTCTGTCCTGGGAATACGTACTCGAGATGAAATTGCCGTCCTTGTCGTAGTAGTCGTCCTCGACGCTGGGCAGCATGTTTCCCCACTCGTAGATCTCGTGTCGGCTACCGTCCATCATCGTCAGCGTTCTCCGGTATTGGCCGTCTTCAGTTTCCCATTCTTTGTAATCCCGCACGGTCTGCGCCATGTCGTTGTCACGCATAACTCCCTGCTGAATGAGCCCGGTCATCGACAAGGGGTTGGGCACCTCGTCGCCGGGTGAAACAAAGCCTGACGTGGGGTCGAGGCGACGCGGGTCATCGGGACCAGGCATGGCGAAACCGAAAAGCTCACCGGCTGATTGGACTTTCCGGGCCGTGCCCGCATCGGCCTCACCGACGGCCACCAGCAGACGGTTGATCTCCGCCTGTTCCGTCTTTGCCTGAGCCTGCAGCGCCGCCGCCTTCTCTGCGGACACGCGCGCGGGTTTGATCAGCACGACCCACATGTCGTTGACCGACAACTCTCCCCTGTCGACCTCGTCTGCGTGATTCACCAGCGCGGTGCGGCCGTCCCGATCGTTCCTGCGCCGTCGGACAATGCCCTGGAGACAGCATCCGCATAGTTCTTGAAGGTCGAAGCCTTGTCGGTCGCCCGGGTGAACATCGCGGCCGCCGCCTTGTGCGACGCACCACTCCACGCCTCGGCAGCCGGCATGCGGTCGACGCCGTCGTCGAGATCGCGAATCGCCGTGTACACCGATTCTCCCGCTTTCGACAGCGCGGCAGCGGCCGCGCTCATCGAATCGGGGCGCCAGCCTTGCAGGCGGGACCGGGACGGCAGCATCGCTCAGAAAAGTTTGTCGAAGGAGCCGGCCAACGCGGTGTCCTCGACCTGGAACGTGTCGCCCGCCCCGCGTACAGCGACACCCATCTTCGCGACGTTGGCCGCAATCGCGTCTGCCAGCGTCGTCATGTGGCCACCGACCAATCGGACGGCCCACTGCGTCGTCGACCCGGGAAGACCGTCAGCAGCCGTCGACGCCGTATGCCCGACATCGGCACCCTTGATGGCGCTCGACGCTTCCTCCATCTGCCCCGCGAAGGCCCGCAACACGTCAGGATCGACCAACACAGGTCGACGCTAACGCAGTTCGCAGAGGGGTCAGGACACCAAAATCGCGTCCAGGGCCGAGTAGAAGATTCCGAGGCCGTCGTCCGACGGGCCGGTCAGCGCCTCGGTGGCGTGCTCGGGGTGCGGCATCAGGCCGACGACGCGGCCGTTGGCCGAGCTGATGCCGGCGATGTCGCGCATCGAGCCGTTGATGTTATCCCGGTACCGGAACACCACGCGGCCTTCGCCTTCGAGTTCGTCGAGCACCTCGTCGCTGGCGACGTAGCGCCCTTCACCGGACTTCAACGGGACCAGGATGTCCGCCCCCTGCTCGTAGCGGGTCGACCACGCCGACGTGTTGGACGCGACCTCGAGCCACACGTCGCGGCAGACGAAGTGCAGCCCGACGTTGCGGGTCAGCGCGCCGGGCAGCAGCCCCGCTTCGCACAGCACCTGGAACCCGTTGCAGATGCCCAGCACCGGCATCCCTCGCTCGGCCGCGGCCACCACCTCACCCATCACCGGCGCGAAGCGGGCGATCGCGCCGCACCGCAGGTAGTCGCCGTAGGAGAACCCACCGGGCACGATGACGGCGTCGACGCCTTTGAGGTCGGCGTCGGCATGCCAGAGGTTGACGGCTTCGCCGCCGGCCAGGCGCACCGCCCGCGCAGCGTCGATGTCGTCGAGCGTCCCGGGGAATGTGATCACGCCCACACGCGTCATGAGCCATCCTCCCGGGTTACGGTCCAGTCCTCGATCACGGTGTTGGCGAGCAGTGATTCGGCGATCGCGGCGAGCTTCTCGTCGTCGATCGCATCGTCGACCTCGAGCTCGAACCGCTTGCCCTGCCGCACATCTGAGATGCCGTCGAAGCCGAGCCGACCCAGCGCACCGACGATCGCCTGCCCCTGCGGGTCGAGGATCTCGGTCTTCGGCATGACGTGAACCACCACTTTTGCCACGCGGACACTCTACCTGCGGCGACGGCAGCCCCGCCTCACCGGCACGAGCCCAGGTAGGCGGCACACAACGGCGCCGCCAGCGCATCGAAGATCTGCGCGTCGGGCACCGCGCGCCACTCGACCCGTGTGGGCAGCGTGGTCCACAGGGCGGCCTCGACGATGGTGCTGCTGGCCGGGTCCGCCAGCAGATAGGTCCGCATCACCCGGCTGCCCGCTTCGCTGATCACGGCCGCGATCCGATCGGCCTCGTTGGTGGTCAGTGATGGCGACACACCGTCCCCGCAGGACGCCAGGGCGATGCGCGCCTTCTCCAGGACCTCGAGCGCGGTCTGCCCGCCGGTGACGACGTCCCCGCGCCAATGGATGACCTGCACCTGCAGGTTCCACTGGCCGTCCGGGTTGGGCACCGTGGCGCGCGCGGCGACCGCGTAGCGGCGCGGGTCCGTTGACGACTCGGGGGTGACGCACCATGACTCGAACTCGAAACGGGGTGCGGGTGCGGTGACCGCGAGGCCGGCCAGCGACGGCCACCGATAGATCGACGCCAGCGGCAGCGAACTCGATTCGACCCACGCGGCATCGGGGATCGCGTCGCAGGTGGGCGGACAGAATCCGGGCACCGCATTCGCCTCGCCGGAGGCCAGGAAGACCCCCGAGAACGCCAACGCCAGTGTGAGCATCCACCGCATCCGCACTACCCCCGCTCCCCTGTGCGGGCCAGACTATAGGCATGCAGCTCACACACTTCGGCCATTCCTGCTTGTTGGCGAGCTTTTCTGCCAGTGCTCGACCCGGCGGTGAGACCACGATCCTGTTCGATCCGGGCAATTTCTCCCACGGCTTCGAGGGCATCACAGGTCTGTCGGCGATCCTGATCACCCATCAGCATCCCGATCACGCCGATCCCGAACGGTTGCCGGCGCTGGTCGACGCGAACCCGCAGGCTTTGCTCTACGCCGATCCGCAGACCGCGGCCCAGCTCGGCGAGCCGTGGCGGGCTGTACACGTGGGGGATTCGCTGTCGATCGGGCACCTGACGGTGCGCGGGGTAGGCGGTCAACACGCTGTCATCCATCCGGAAATCCCTGTGATCGACAACATTTCGTATCTGATCGGCGATGGCGGCCATGCCGCGCGGCTGATGCATCCCGGTGATGCGCTATTCGTTCCGGACGAGCCGGTCGACGTGCTCGCCACCCCGGCAGCCGCGCCGTGGATGAAGATCTCCGAGGCCGTCGACTACCTGCGTGCGGTGAACCCGACGCGCGCGGTGCCGATCCATCAGGCGATCGTCGATCCGATTGCGCGGCCCATCTACTACGGCCGACTCGACGAGATGACGAGCACCGACTTCCAGGTTCTCGAGCAGGAGAACGGCACCGAGTTCTAGGTGTAGGAGTTAAAGCCTGTCAGCTGAGAGGAATTCGATCCTGGCAGGCACACCACGCAACGCTCAGGCTCGAGTCATGCGACGACACCTGCGCAGCGGGGTGCTGCCCACCGCCGGCGCACTGGCCGCTGCCATGGGCGTGGGCCGGTTCGTCTACACCCCGATCCTGCCGCTGATGACGGGTCAGGCCGGTCTGACCGCGCAGGCCGCCGGACACCTGGCCACGGCCAATTACGTCGGCTACCTGGTCGGCGCGGTGGCCACGACGTTGTCGGCCCGGTTGGCCCACTCCGCGTTGGCGTGTCGCACGTCGCTGGTCGCCATCGTGGTCAGCCTGGCCGCGATGCCGACGACGACGCACGCGGCAGTGTGGCTGACCGCCCGCACCGTCGCCGGGTTCGCGAGCGCGGTGGTCTTCGTGGTCGCCGTCAACACGCTGCTGGAGCGCCTGCCGGCGAAGGCGGGATGGGGTTTCGGCGGGGTCGGTGCCGGCATCGCGACGTCCGCCGCGCTTGTCCTCGTGCTGCCCACCGACGACTGGCGCACCGCCTGGTGGGCGGCGGCGGGCCTGGCCACCGTCTTGGGCGCGACGGGCTGGTCGTTGCATCCGCGGCGGACGCCGACGACGACGCACACGGAGACACATCGGGCCGGCAGGCCGCGTTTCCTGCTGTTGTTCACCGCGTACACCTTGGAAGGCGTCGGCTACATCATCGCCGGAACGTTCCTCGTCGCCGCGGTGACCGAGCACTCCCCCGGCGCCTTGGGCGCCGGGGTCTGGCTGGTCGTCGGCGTGGCTGTGGTGCCGTCCGCGGCGCTGTGGGCGAGGCTGGGGGCCCGACACGGCCAGCCGGCGACGCTCACCGTCGCACTCGCGCTGCAGGCCGCCGGGATCGCCTTGGCCTGTCAGGGCAGCAGCGCCGCCAGCCTCGTGGGTGCCCTGTTGTTCGGTGGCACGTTCATCGGGGTCAGTACCTTGGCGGTCGCCGAGGGCCGATTGCTCGGCGTCCGTTCGGCGGTGGCACTGCTGACGGTCGGCTACTCCGTCGGACAGATCGCCGGACCGTTGCTGGTAGCCCCGCTGACCACCGATGGGTACCGGCCGGCGCTCGTGATGTCCGCTCTCACAGTCTCAGCGGCTGCGTTGGCCGCCGCCGCGGTGTGGATCATCAGCAGGAACCCACGTTCCCGGGTCGTCGACCGTCAGATCACCGGTGTCGCTGCTGAATTCGTCGACGATGGCACGCACCGCCGGTCGATCGTCGTCCGCACGCCAGACCAGTGACCACGTCCACAGCGGCGTCGGTTCGATCACCTCTCGCCGCACCAGATCTCGCGGTTCGGGATCGCGCTGACCCCGGGGGTTGATCAGCACGGGACGCCCCAGCCGTCGCACGTGTTCGACGAACGCAGGGCCGGTGACTCCGCCGTCGTCGGTGCGGACGACGCGCGCGCCGGTGCTCGCGGCGAGCTCCTCGGCGTACCGGTTCCACGACGACCAGCTCGCGGCGTCCGTGTCGACCAGGACGACGACGTCGGCGGCCGTCACCGCCGACTCGTCGCCGCCCGGCCCCAGCGCGTGCAGGCGATCGATGCCGATGAGTCGCGCCTGAAGGGCCAGTGCGTCGAGGTCGCGCGCCTGCACCCAGCAGATCGCCAGGTCGAGCGCTCCGCTGGCCACGCGCTCGGCTTGGGTGTGCGAGGGCATCACCCAGGTGTCGACGCGCAGTTGCGCGACGCCCGCGGCGCGTTCGGCCCAGTCGGTCGGACACCAGTTGACGCAACCGATCCGAATCGGCTCTGATGCCGCCAAACCCGTTGCGCGCCTCCGTAATGCATCCGCCTGGTCGATCAGCGCCTTCGCCTCGGACACCAGTGCGGCACCGGCCGGGGTCAGAGCGACGGATCGGCGGTCACGGTCGAACAGCTGGACCTTGAGGTCGCGTTCGAGCGCCTTGATCTGTTGCGACAGCGAGGGTCCTGCGATCCGCAGCCGTTCCGCAGCGCGGCCGAAATTCAGCTCGTCGGCCACGGCGACGAAGTAGCGCAACTGACGCAGCTCCACGTTCCGCAGCGTAATAGGCAGGACCTCTCAACAGCGAGGAATCCGGTCCCGCCGAGCGGACATGCGACGCCAGGCACTCACGTTGAGCAGGACATGAACAGCACATCTGAAGTAGCAATCATCACCGGGGCATCGCAGGGCATCGGGGCGGCGCTCGTCGCGGGCTACCGTCGCCTGGGCTATGGCGTCGTCGCCACCTCGCGCAGCATCGCCCCCAGTGATGACCCGATGATCGTCACCGTCGCCGGCGACATCGCCCAACCGGGCGTCGGTGCCGCCTTGGTCGCCGCCGCACACGAACGCTTCGGCCGCGTGGACACCGTCGTCAACAACGCCGGCATCTTCATCGCCAAACCGTTCACCGAGTACACCGACGCCGACTACGAAGCTGTGACCGGGGTGAACACCCGCGGCTTCTTCGAGGTCACCCGTGCCGCCATCCCGGCGATGCTCGAGCGCGGCGGACACATCGTGAACATCTCCACCAGCCTGGTCGGTCAGGCCGACAAGAAGGTGCCGTCGGTGTTGGCCTCGCTGACCAAGGGCGGACTCGATGCCGCCACCCGCTCTCTCGCCATCGAGTACGCCGACAGGGGAATCCGAGTCAACGCCGTCGCGCTGGGCACCATCGACACCCCGATGCACGACCCGGCCACGCACCCGTTCTTGGCCGCGTTGCACCCGGTGGGTCGCCTCGGCACCCTCGACGACGTCGTCGATGCCGTGCTGTATTTGGAGAAGGCAGGCTTCGTCACCGGGGAGATCCTGCACGTCGACGGAGGTCAAAGTGCCGGACACTAGCCGCGAGATCGTTAAATCGGTGCTCGACGAGTGGAAGGCCGGCATCGACGCGCATGACCCCGAGCGGGTTGCCGCCGTGTTCGCCGACGACGCCGTCTTCCAAGGGCTGGCGCCCTACACGGTGGGACGCGACGGGGTGCGCCGCTACTACGACGGCCAGCCCCACGGTATGACGGTCGACTACCGCATCGACGAGGTCCGCCGGCCCGCCGAGCACGTGGTCGTCGGGTACGGCGCCGCTGATTTCCACCGGCCCGACGGCACGGTGGTCTCGCTGCGCCTCGGCGTGGTGCTCGCCCGAGCCCACGACGGCTGGTCGATCCAGCAATACCAGGTCAGCGCGCCACCGGTCTGACCGCGAGAAGTCGCGAACTCGAGTGACACGCCGGAGAAAGCACTCGAGTTCGCGACTTCTCGCGCAGAAGAACTAGCCCACGTCGCGGGCTGCGGCCCGGCCCGCCGCGCGACCGGAGAACACGCACCCGCCGAGGAACGTTCCCTCCAACGAGCGGTACCCGTGCACGCCACCGCCGCCGAAACCCGCGGCCTCGCCGGCGGCATACAGCCCGGCCACCGGCGTGCCGTCGGCGCCCAGTGCCCGGGATTCGAGGTCGGTCTGCAAGCCGCCCAACGACTTTCGGGTCAGAATGTGTAGCTTCACGGCGATCAGCGGGCCGGCCTTGGGGTCGGTGAGCCGGTGTGGTGCGACGACGCGGCTCACGCGGTCGGCGAGATAGCCACGCGCGCCGCGGATCGCGGTGATCTGGCTGTCCTTGGTGAACCGGTTGGCCACCTCCCGGTCGCGCGCGGTCACCTCCGCTTCGACCGTCGCGTAGTCCAATGGCTGCACATCGGGTACGGCGTTCATCTTCGCGACGAGCTCACGCAGTGAGTCGGCGGTGACGAAGTCGACGCCCTTGTCGACGAAGGCGTGCACCGGTGCGGGTCCCTTGCGGCCACGTTCGAGGACCAGGCGCACACTGCGGCCCGTCAGGTCAGGGTTCTGTTCCTGCCCCGACAGCCCGAATTCCTTGTCGACGATGCGCTTGTTCAGCACGAACCAGGTGTAGTCCTGCCCGGTCTGGCAGATGTACTCCAGCGTGCCGAGCGTGTCGAAGCCCGGGTAGAGCGGAACGGGCAGCCGCCGCCCGCTGGCGTCCAGCCACAGCGACGACGGGCCGGGCAGGATGCGGATGCCGTGCCGCGGCCAGATCGAGTCGTAATTCGTGATGCCCTCGGTGTAGTGCCACATCCGGTCGCTGTTGATCATGTGCGCCCCGGCTGCCGCGGCGATCCCGAGCATCCGCCCGTCGACGTGCTCGGGCACGCCGCTGAGGAGCTGCTCGGGCACCCGGCCCATCCGCTGCGGCCAGTTCGCCCGCACGAGGTCGTGGTTGCCGCCGATGCCGCCGCTGGCGACGATGACCGCTTGTGCGCGAAAATCGAACTCGCCGATGGAGTTTCGAGACGACGGTGCGCCGCGTGCCGCGGAAGACGGCTCCAGCACCGCCCCGCGCACCCCGACGACGGCGCCGTTCTCGACGACCACCTCGTCGACGCGGTGGCGGTGCGCGAAGCGCACCAGCGGGCCGGTCAGTCGGCGCGCGAAGATCTCGACCAGGCCGGGCCCGGTGCCCCAGGTGATGTGAAACCGCGGCACGGAGTTGCCGTGCCCGCGGGCGCCGTAGCCGCCTCGCTCGGCCCAGCCGACGAGCGGAAAGACCTTGAGCCCGCGGTCACCGAGCCAGCTGCGCTTCTCGCCGGCCGCGAAGTCGACGTACGCATGCGCCCACTGCCGGGGCCAGTGGTCCTCGGGGCGGTCGAACCCGGCGGTGCCGAGCCAGTCCTGCAGGGCCAGCTCGTGACTGTCCCGGATGCCGAGACGCCGCTGCTCGGGGCTGTCGACGAAGAACAGCCCGCCGAAAGACCAGAAGGCCTGCCCGCCGACGTTGGCGGCGTTCTCCTGGTCGACGATGAGCACGCGTCGGCCCCGCTCGACCAGCTCACATGCGGCCACCAGGCCGGCCAGGCCGGCACCGACCACGATGACGTCAGCATCATCTGCCATGCGGCCAATGTAGCGAGCGGAACCCCTCAGGCGGCGTCGGACAACGCAGCCGGGTGCCGCCAGGCGTAGACGGTGGGCTCACACCCGTGCATCAGCGCCAGGTCGGCGGCGTCCAGCATCGCCTGTCGCGGGCCGGGCCGGCGCAGGTGCCGCGCCGCGACGGCCACCCGCACGATGCCGTCGCGGCGTGCGGTGCGCTCCGCGGCGAGCACGACGGTTCGGCACCACCACGGTTCGCTCAGGAATCCCTCACCGATGCCGAGGACGCGCCCCCGCACCGTCGTACCGCGGACCAGGTCGGTGATCCCGCCCAGTCCGGCCATCACGCGAAAGCCGTTGCGCGGCAGTGCCGTGACCGCGCCGTCGGAGACGTTCCAGCCGGGTGCGGCGAACAGCCGGGTGCGCAGACCGAGGTGTTCGAGGATCCGGTCGGCGGCCATCAGGCGCAGGTTGGCCTCGTGTGCGGGCAGCGTCGCGAACTCTCCGCGACGCGTCTTGGTGGCAGCCTCGTCGAAACCGTGCAGCACGATCGCATCGCCGGCGTCGCGCCGCTGCGCGAGCCACGAGACGGTGCCGGGGTCGCGGTCGAGCCGGTATCCGCCCTTGAGCCGGGGCGCCACCAGGAACGATGCCGGCACGCCGCGCCGCGCCAGCTGCCCGTGGAACGCCGCCACGTCGTCGATCGTGCGGTCGCTGACTCCGGAGATCGAGACGATCAGTTGTCCTGCCACTTCCGCAGTGTCGCAACGCCAGGTGTCGCGATGGACAACGCCGCCACTCGTGTGGCTGAACTGTGTGCGCTGCCCCGCGAAGCTACCCCAGCACGTCTTCGATGGCCGCGATCACCTCGGGCGCATCGGGTGCCGTGCGCGGCCGGAACCGGGCGACCACCTCACCGCCGGGCGCGAGCAGGAACTTCTCGAAGTTCCACTGCACGTCACCGGCCTCGCCGCTGCCGTCCGCGGTCTGGGTCAGCGTCGCGTACAGCGGATGGCGGTCGGGCCCGTTGACATCGGTCTTGGCCAGCAGCGGAAACGTCACCCCGTAGGTCGTCGAGCAGAAGGTCTGGATCTCCTCGGCGGTGCCGGGTTCCTGCCCCATGAACTGGTTGCAGGGCACACCGATCACCGTCAGCCCGCGATCCCGGTAGTCCTTCGCCAGCTGCTCCAAGGCGCTGTACTGCGGCGTGAGCCCGCATTTGGACGCCACATTCACCACGAGCGCCGCGCCGTCGGCCAACTCCCCCAGTGTGGTGGCCTGTCCGTCCAGGGTGGTCAGGGGCATGTCGGTGAGCGTCATGAGGCAGACGCTACGTCTGCGCCGGCCAGTCCCGCCACATCGAGCAGCCAGGCGTACTGGAACGCCGTCTCTTTCCAGCGTTCGTAGCGTCCGCTGATGCCGCCGTGGCCGGCGTTCATCTCGGTCTTCAAGAGCACTCGGGCACCGTCGCGCTCGGGTTCGTGCTGAGCGTGCCGCAGCGCGGCCACCCATTTGGCGGGTTCGACGTAGTAGACGCGGGTGTCGTTGAGCGAGGTCATCGCCAGGATCGCGGGATAGCGCTTGGCCTCGACGTTCTCGTACGGCGAATACGACTTCATGTAGTGGTACACATCGGCGTCGTCGAGCGGGTTGCCCCACTCGTCCCACTCGGTGACCGTCAGCGGCAGTGACGGGTCGAGGATCGTGGTGAGGGGATCGACGAAGGGCACGGCGGCCAGGATGCCGGCGAACAGCTCGGGCGCCATGTTGGCGACCGCACCCATCAGCAGGCCCCCCGCGCTACCGCCGTAGGCCACCATCGTGTCGGCGGTCGTGACGCCGGTGTCGACGAGATGCCTTCCCGCGGCGATGAAGTCGGTGAACGTGTTGCGCTTCTCGAGCAGCTTGCCGTGCTCGTACCAGAGCCGGCCGAGCTCGCCGCCGCCGCGCACGTGCGCCACCGCGTACACCATGCCGCGATCGAGCAGGGAGAGCCGCGCGATCGAGAAGCGCGGGTCTTCGCAGGACTCGTAGGCGCCGTAGCCGTAGAGCAACAGCGGTGCAGGCGCGGTGACGCCGACCCGGTGGATGATCGACAACGGCACGCGCGCACCGTCTTCGGCGATCGCCCAGTCCCGGCGTTCGACGTAGTCCTCGGCCCGGTAGTCGCCGAGCACCGGCTGTTCGCGCAACAGCACGCGCTCGCCGGTGGCCAGGTCGAGGTCGTAGACCCGCACGGGTGTGACGAACGAGGTCGCGCCGATGCGCAGCCGCGGTGCGGCCCAGTTCGGGTTGGCGGACAGCCCGACCGACATCAGCTCCGAGTCGAAGGTGACATCGCGGGCCTCGCCGTAACCGGTTCCACGCAGGGGCCACAGCTGAATTCGCGGCAACGCCTCGCTGCGGTAGCTCACGACGAGCAGCTCGGCGAACGCGTCGACAGCATCCAGCCGCACGTCGTCGCGGTGCTCGATCAGGGTGCGGGTCGCCGATGGATCGGCCACCGGCGCTTCGACGAGCGTGAAGTTCTCGGCACCGTCGTTGTGCATGATGAGGAAGCGGTCCTCGTCGGCGACGACGGCGTGTTCGACGGAGTACTCCACTCCGTCGCGGCGCGGCCACACCACGGTGAATTCCGCTTCCGCATCGGCGGCGTCGGCGTAACGCATCTCCGAGGTGATCGCGCTGCCGGCCGCGATCAGCACGTACTTGTTACTCCGCGTGCGCCCACAGGCGACCCAGAATCTCTCGTCGGGCTCGTGGTACACCTTCTGGGCCGGCAGGCCGGCGCCCAGCCGGTGCCGCCACACGGTGTCGGGTCGCCAGGCGTCGTCGACGGTGGTGTAGTAGATGGTCTTGTTGTCGGCGGCCCAGGTGGCGCCGGCGCCGATCCCGGCGATCTCGTCGTCATACCGTTCGCCGGTCCGTAAATCCTTGAACCGCAACGTGTACCGCTCGTCCCCGACGACGTCGACGGAGTAGGCGAGCACAGTGCCGTCCACGCTGACGCTGGCAGCGCCGAGCGAGAAGAAGTCGTGCCTCTCGGCTTCGACGTTCTCGTCGAGCAGGACCTGCTCACCGGGGATGTCGGTGTCTTCGGTCAGCTGCGGCGGTGTCCAGTCGCCGGGGTCGGCGACGGGGCACCGGCAATGCACGCCGTACTGCTTTCCGGCGAAGCTGCGTCCGTAGTACCACCAGTCCCCGCGCCGTGTCGGCACCGACAGATCGGTTTCCTTGGTACGGGCCTTGATCTCGTCGAAGATCGACTGCCGCAGCGGAGCGAGGTCGGCGGTGATGTGCTCGGTGAAGGCGTTCTCGGCCTCGAGGTGGTCGATCACCTCGGCGCTGTCCTTCTCCCGCAACCACTCATAGGGGTCGACGAACACGTCACCGTGGTGAGCACGCCGATGCTCGACACGTTTGGCCACCGGCGGCTTCACCGCCGTCCTCCGATCCACTCCGCGAACTTCAGACCCGAAATACGTTCGTAGGCTTCGATGTAGCGCGCACGCGTCGCCTCGACGATGTCGGCGGGCAACGGTGGCGGCGGTTGATCGCCGTGGCGGTCCCAGCCCGAGTCGGGGCCGGTCAACCAGTTGCGGACGAATTGCTTGTCGAAGCTGTTCTGCACGGAGCCCTCGGTGTGGTCGTCGGCATTCCAGTACCGCGACGAGTCGGGGGTGAACACCTCGTCGGCCAGCGTCAGTTGCCCGTCGGTGTCGACACCGAATTCGAACTTGGTGTCGGCGACGATGATGCCCCGGCTCAGCGCGTGGTCGGCGCCGTGGCGGTAGGTCTGCAACGTCAGGTCGCGCAACTCCTCGGCTCGGGCGGAGCCGATGAGGCCGACGACGTCGTCGTAACTGATGTTGACGTCGTGATCCCCCAGCTCCGCCTTGGTCGCCGGGGTGAACAGCGGCTCGGCGAAGCGGCTCGCCTCCACCAGACCCTCGGGCAGCTCGATTCCGCAGACGCTGCCGCTGTTCTGGTAGTCGATCAGGCCCGAGCCAGTAAGGTATCCGCGGGCCACGGCTTCGACGGGCAGCATGTCGAGTCGGTGCACCACCAGCGCGCGGCCGAGCACCTCGTCGGGGATGCGGGGATCGTCGGGTGGGCCGGCGAGGTGGTTGGGCACCGGCAGGAGATCGAAGAAGAACACGCTCATCGCGGTGAGGATGCGGCCCTTGTCCGGAATCTCACTGTCGAGGATGTAGTCGTAGGCCGAGATCCGGTCGGTGGCGACGAAGAGCAGGTGTCCCTCGTCCACCCGATAGAGCTCACGAACTTTGCCGCTGGCCAGGTGCTGGTAGTCGGACAGAGCGGGACGCATCGGGCAAGCCTATCGGTCCGTCAGGAGCGCCCCGTGTGCTGTGATCGATCGCATGAGATCGCGATGGGTTCCCTATGCCACGACGCCCGCGCGGCTGCTGCGTCAGCTGTTCAGCGACGTCGTCGTCATCGGCTGGACCGCCGTCTGGGTCATCATCGGTCTGGCGGTGCACGCGGCCGTCGCGGTGATCGCCGACTTCGGCTACCAGGTCGAGAGCGGCGCCAACGGTGTGGCCGGCAACCTCGACTCGGCCGGCAACAGCGCCGACAACGTGCCGCTGATCGGGGACGCGCTGGCCAAGCCGCTCAGCGCAGCCGGCGATGCGGCCCGCGAGATCGCCGGGGCCGGTCAGTCCCTGGGCGGGACGGCCAGCTGGTTGGCGTGGTTGTTGGCGCTGGCAGTGGCCGCGCCCCCGATCCTCGCGCTGATGATGCCGTGGCTGTTCCTGCGCGTGCGGTTCGCGCGGCGCAAGTGGACGGCGGTGACGCTGGCATCCACCCTCGCCGGGGAGGAGCTGTTGGCGCTGCGGGCGCTGGCCAACCGTCCGCTGCCCAAGCTCGCCGCGGTCACCCCCGACCCGGTCGGGGCGTGGCGCAGCCAGGATCGGATGGCGATTCGCGGGCTGGCCGCTCTCGAGTTGCGGGCGACCGGGATCAGAGCGACGAATCTGCGCCGGCCGAGTTAGCGCAGGAAGCGCCGCAGCGTCGCACCGAACGGGTGCCGCACGGTGAGGGACCCGAACCGCACCCGTCCGGTCACGACGACGTGCAACCGCTGCGACGGCGCACCGGTCCCCACCCGGACCGACGTGGAGCCGCCGACGGTGCTGACCCGGTTGCAGTCCGCGGTCGCGCCGTCGGGCAGCACCAGTTCGACGGAACCGAAGTAGTCGTCGACCTCGACGTGCACCACCGGCCCTGGGAGCACCGCCGACGTGTAATCCAGGGTGGTCGAACACATCCTGGTGACCAGTCGCATGCGCGGGGGCACCGTCCACGGCCCTTTGCGGGTGATGCTGGACAGCCAGCTGCGTACTTCTTGAGCGGGCGGCGTCGCGGGCTCGCGGCCGAACGGCAGATCAGCGATCACCACGTCGAGGTCGCGACGGGTGCGCGCCGCGAACACCGCATCGAGGCGCTCGCTGTACTCGTCGAGGCTCAGCATGCCGTGACCGACGGCCCGCTCGAGCAGTCCACGTACCGCGGCGCGGTCGGCGTCGGATACCCGGAGGTCGGGGTACTCGCTCATGACAGTTCCACCATCAGGTGCCGCAGTCCGGTGTGCCGGTTGCTTCTCGTCCATTCCACCGGCGCGGCCAGCCGCATCGCCGAGAACCGGCTGAGCAGTTCGGAGAAGATCACCCGCAATTCCAGCCGAGCCAGGTTGGCGCCCAGGCAGTAGTGCACACCGTGCCCGAAACCCAGATGCGGGTTGGGCTTTCGGGCGACGTCGAACCGGTCGGGATCGACGAACACCGCCGCGTCGCGGTTGGCCGAACCCTCCCACACCAGGACCTTCTGCCCGGCGTCGATGCGCCGGCCGGCCAGGGTGGTCGGCCGGGTGGCGGTGCGCCGCTTCGACGGGGACGGCGAGGTCCACCGGACCATCTCCTCGATCGCGGTCGGCAGAAGCGACGGCTCGGCCCGCAGCGCGGTGTGGGCGTCGGGATTGTCGATCAGAGCCAGCAGTCCGCCGGCGATGGCGTTGCGGGTGGTCTCCGCCCCTGCACTGAAGAGCAGGCTGAAGAACAGATAGCTCTCCAGCTCGGACAGCTCCGGATCGTCGGAGTTGACCACCACCGAGAGCATGTCGTCGCTCGGCGCGGCTTTCTTGGCGGCGATCAATTCCTGGCCGTAGGCGAACATCCGGGAGCCGGCCTCCTCGACGGAGA
Source organism: Mycobacterium sp. PSTR-4-N (assembly GCF_022348085.1). GTDB lineage: Bacteria > Actinomycetota > Actinomycetes > Mycobacteriales > Mycobacteriaceae > Mycobacterium. The sequence goes on from NZ_JAKRFN010000002.1 coordinate 303,536, forward strand.
GCCGGGAGATGGTGGCCCGACGGGCGTCGCCGAAATCGAAGCTCGGTTCGATGGCTTCGAACAGCCAATGCCGCTCGGACTCGGGCACTCCCAGCAGGATGCAGATCATCTGCATCGGGATCTCGGCGGCGATCTCGGTGACGACGTCCACCGGCTCGCCCGGCCGCACGGCATCGAGAAGGCGGCGGGCCCGCATCCGCAGGTCGTCTTCGACACGCGAGATCATCCGGGGCGTCAGACCGGAGCTGACGAGACGGCGCACCGCCGCGTGGCGCGGGTCGTCCATCATGTTGAGCAGCTGACCGGCGATCGGCAGATCCTGCAGCAGCGTGCCACCGAACGGGCGACCGCCGCCGGTCACCGAGGAGTAGGTGTCCGGATCACGAAGCACGGCAAGGGTTTCGGCGTGGGTCGCCACCGACCAGAAGCCCTCCCCGTCGGGGGTGTTCTCGGTCGGTTCGTGCCAGTACACCGGGGCGTGCTCGCGGTGGCGCGCGAACAGGTGGTGGGGAAAGCCCGCGGCGAAGTTGTCGAGATCGGTGAAGTCGATCCCGGTCCACCCAGAAGTCGAAGCGTCCGCGGTCGCCGTCACAGAATCGCGCCCGAGGTGTAATCGGCCGCGCCCGGGTAGCGCGCGACCAGATCGTCGACGGCCGCGATCACGCGGTCCACCTGGTCCGCGGCTGCACCGGTGAAGGCCGCCTTGTCGGCCAGCGCGCCGTCGAGCGCCGCACGGTCCAGGGGAAGGCGCGGATCGGCGGCCAGCCGATCCAGCAGATCGGGTTCGGCGCCGCGCTCGCGCATCGCCAGCGCCACCGCGACCGCGTGCTCCTTGATCACTTCGTGCGCGGTCTCGCGGCCCACCCCGGCGCGGACCGCGGCGATCAGGATGCGCGTCGTCGCCAGGAACGGCAGATAGCGGTCGAGCTCCCGCTGGATCACCGCGGGGTAGGCACCGAACTCGTCGAGCACGGTCAGGAACGTCTCGGTCTGCCCGTCGATGGCGAAGAACGCATCCGGCAGTGCGACCCGACGCACCACCGAGCAGAACACGTCGCCCTCGTTCCACTGCGCGCCCGCCAATTCCGCTGCCATGGAGGCGTATCCGCGCAACACCACCTGCAACCCGTTGACCCGCTCGCAGCTGCGCGTGTTCATCTTGTGTGGCATCGCCGATGACCCCACCTGGCCGGGGGCGAACCCCTCGGTGACCAGTTCGTGGCCGGCCATCAACCGGATGGTGTGCGCGAACGACGACGGTCCCGCGCCGAGTTGGACGAGCGCGGACACCACGTCGTGATCCAGCGATCGCGGATACACCTGGCCGACACTGGTCAAGATGTCGGTGAAGCCGAGGAACTGGGCGACGCGGGTCTCCAGGTCGGCCAGCCGCGCGGTGTCGCCGTCGAACAGGTCGAGCATGTCCTGGGCGGTGCCCATCGGCCCCTTGATGCCACGTAACGGGTAGCGGGCGATGAGTTCCTCGATGCGGCGCAGCGCGACCAGGGTCTCCTCGGCCGCCGAGGCGAATCGCTTGCCCAGCGTGGTGGCCTGGGCGGCGACGTTGTGGCTGCGGCCCGCCATCACGAGGTCGCGATAGAGTGCGGCCCGCTCGGCCAGCCGAGCGGCGACGGCGATGCCGCGCGCGTGCACGAGTTGCAACGAGCGCCGGATCTGCATCTGCTCGACGTTCTCGGTGAGGTCGCGGCTGGTCATGCCCTTGTGCACGTGCTCGTGTCCGGCGAGGGCGTTGAACTCCTCGATCCGGGCCTTGACGTCGTGGCGCAGCACGCGTTCCCGCGCCGCGATGGAGTCGAGGTCGACGTTCTCGAGCACCTGCTCGTAATCGTCGACGACGCCGGCGGGCACCTCCACCCCGAGTTCGCTCTGCGCCCGCAGCACAGCCAGCCACAGCCGGCGTTCGGCCACGATCTTGGCTTCCGGCGACCAGATCGCCACCATCTCCTCGCTGGCGTAGCGATGGGCCAGGACATCGGGAATGGACGCGCGGTTGCTCACGGCCCAACAGCCTATCGGGCACAGTAGGGGCCATGTATTTCGTCGGTCTGGACCTGGCATGGGGCCAGCGCAAACCCACCGGTGTCGCCGTCGTCGACGACGGCGGCCGGCTGGTGGCGGCGTCGGCGGCCACCGATGACGCCAGCATCCGTTCGATGGTGGCGCCCTACGTCGACGGCGACTGTGTGGTGGGTATCGACGCACCGATCGTCGTGCGCAACCCGACGGGTCAGCGGCCGGCCGAGCGGGCGCTCAACGCCGATTTCGCGAAATTCCAGGCCGGCGCGCATCCGTCGAACACGGGCAAGCCGGAGTTCGCCGACGGCACCCGGGCCGGGCGGCTGGCCGACGCCCTCGGCCTGGACATCGATCCGCAGTCCGACGGGCCGCGTCGCGCGCTCGAGGTGTATCCCCATGCGGCCACGGTGGCGTTGTTCCGGCTGGGTCGCACGCTGAAGTACAAGGCCAAGCCGGGCCGCTCGGTGGCGCAGCTGCAAGCCGAACTGCTGCGGTTGATGGATCTGGTCGAAGGGCTTGCGACCGCGGAGCCCTCGCTGCGGGTGGCCGACTCACCCGACTGGGTGCGGCTGCGCGCGATGGCCGAAAGTGCCGAGCGGAAAAGCGAATTGCGCCGAGTGGAAGATCCGGTCGACGCGGTGGTCTGCGCCTACGTGGCGATGTTCGCTGCCCGCCGGCCGGACGCGGTGACCTGTTACGGCGACGCCGAGACCGGGTGCATCGTGACGCCGACGTTGCCGTCGGACCTGGTGCCCGCCCCGCCGGAGCCGACACCTGGTGTGGTGCACGAGGCGATCGCGACCTACACCCGGCGGCGCCCCGCGCTGATGGCGTCCACCGAGCGCTACCTGACGATGGTCACGGCGCTGCTGGACGACGCCGGGATCGATTATCTGAGCGTGACCGCCCGGACGAAGTCGGTGGCATCTTTTGCCGCCAAGGCCGACCGGCACGTCGACGGCCACCGGTTGTATGCCGATCCTCTCTCGGAGATCACCGATCAGATCGGCTTGCGGGTGATCACGTATCTGCGCGACGACGTCGCCGCGGTCGCCCGGCTGCTCGGGCAGGAGATGCAGCTGCTCGACGATCGGGACATGGGGGTGGAAACCGCGAGCGAGGGCCGCTGGGGCTACGCCAGCAGGCATCTCCTGCTGGCGGCCGAAGGCGAGCAACAGCCGGCGTCGGTGCAGGTGCGCACGATCCTGCAGCACGCGTGGGCGGAGTTCGAGCACGACGTCCGCTACAAGGGTTCGATCCCCGAGGAGGACGCCCCCGATTTGGACCGGCGGTTCACCCTCGCCGCGGGTCTGCTCGAGCTCGCGGACCGGGAGTTCTCCGCGATCCGGGAGCGGTTGCGCTCGACCACCCCGGCCGAACGGCCGCGCGCCGCCGGTGAGGCGGGTATTCCGACGCCGGTCTTGGCCACCTACCTGGCCAACCGGTTCCCCGACGCAGGGTGGTCGCGCACCGACCACTACGGGTGGATGGCCGGTCTGCTGCTCGATCTCGACATCGACTCGATCGACGAGGTGGACTCGGTGTTGGCCGGCGTCGACACCGATGCGGTGAACGCCGCCATGGACTACCGCTTCCCGCCGGGGGCAGTGCGACGCCTCGACGATGCGCTGTTGAAGCTCTACGGCCGCCGCTACATCGATCTTCCCGGCAATGCACACCGAATCCGGCTGTTGGAGAACAGGTCCGAACGGCTCAGCGGCGAGATGAGCAGGGACGTCAACTGACGGCTGCCCGGCCCGCCTCCAGCCGCGCGATCGGCAACCGGAACGGTGAACACGAGACATAGTCCAGTCCGGTGCGGTGGAAGAAGTGGATCGACTCGGGGTCGCCGCCGTGTTCCCCGCAGACACCGAGTTTGAGACCGGCCTTGGTGGCCCGGCCCTCCCTGGCCGCGATCTCCACCAGTCGCCCCACCCCGTCGGCGTCGAGCGTCTCGAACGGCGACGTGGTGAACACCCCCTTGTCGATGTAGCTGGCGAACAGCGAGGATTCGACGTCGTCGCGGGAGAACCCCCACGTCGTCTGGGTGAGGTCGTTGGTGCCGAAGGAGAAGAAGTCAGCGGCCTCGGCGATGCGATGCGCGGTCAACGCCGCTCTGGGCAGCTCGATCATCGTGCCGACGGGCACGGTGAGCGTCACGCCGCGCTCGGCAGCCACCTCGGCGAGGATCTCTTCGGCTTCGTCCCGGACCAGGTGCAGCTCCATCACCGAGCCGACCAGGGGCACCATGATCTCGACTTGCGGGTCCCGTCCGGCGGCCAGCTGGTCGCAGGCGGCCTCGGCGATCGCACGCACCTGCAGGGCGAACAGTCCCGGTGTCACCAAGCCGAGTCGGACACCGCGTAGACCGAGCATCGGGTTGGACTCGTGAAGGTCTTCGACGGCCGCGAGCAGCGCACGGCGACCGGCCGCCTGTGCGCCCTGATCGCCGGCGGCATCGGCCAGTGCGACCTCGACGGCGAGATCGGTTCGGTCGGGCAGGAATTCGTGCAGCGGCGGATCCAGCAACCGGATCGTCACCGGCAAACCGTCCATCGCCTCGAGCAACGCGGCGACATCGGCTCGCTGCAACGGCAACAGCGCCGCCAGGGCGTGCTCACGCTCCTGGGGCCTGCGCGCCAGGATGACCGCTTCGATGAGCGTCCGGCGTTCGCCGAGGAACATGTGCTCGGTGCGGCACAGCCCGATCCCCTGCGCGCCCAGCGAGCGGGCCCGCGCCGCATCCTCGGCGGTGTCAGCGTTGGCCCGCACGGCCAGGCGGCGCGATTCGTCGGCGTGGGTGAGCAACCGGTCCACGGCCATGACGACAGCCGCGGTCTCGTCGTCGGCGCCTTCGAGTGCCGCCGCAAGTCCGGCTTCGATGTAGGTCTCCACCGGCGAGGGCACCACCGGCACCGCGCCGAGGAACACCTCACCGGTCGAGCCGTCGATGCTGAGCGCGTCGCCCTCCTCGATCACCACGCTGCCGACTCGCGCAGTCCTGGCCGCCACGTCGACGTCGAGCGCTTCTGCGCCGCACACGCACGTCTTCCCCATCCCGCGGGCCACCACCGCCGCATGGGAGGTCTTCCCGCCGCGCGCGGTGAGGATTCCGTTGGCGGCGATCATCCCTTCCAGGTCGTCGGGGTTGGTTTCCTTGCGCACCAACACGACGTGCTCGCCGCGTTCGTGCCAGGCGCGGGCGGTCGCGGAGTCGAACACCACCCTGCCCACAGCGGCCCCGGGCGAGGCGGCCATCCCGCGGGCCACCAGGTCCCGCTCCGCCGTCCGGTCGAATTGCGGGAACATCAGCAGCGCCAGTTGCGCCCCCGACACCCGAAGCAGCGCCTCGTCCAACGTGATCAGGTCCTCGTCGACGAGTTGGGCGGCGACCCGGAATGCGGCGGCTGCCGTGCGCTTGCCGACGCGGGTCTGCAACATCCACAAGGTGCCGCGCTCGATGGTGAATTCGATGTCGCACAGGTCGCGGTAGTGCGTTTCCAGCCGGCGCATCATCGTCATCAGTTGACCGTGTGACGCGGGGTCCAGCTCGGCCAGATCGTCGAGCGAGAGCGTGTTGCGGATGCCGGCGACGACGTCTTCGCCCTGCGCGTTGGGCAGGTAGTCGCCGTAGGCGCCCGGCCGCCCCGACGCCGGGTCGCGAGTGAACGCCACGCCGGTGCCGCTGTTCTCCCCCAGGTTGCCGAACACCATCGTGCAGATGTTGACCGCCGTGCCGAGGTGGGCGGGTATCCGTTCCCGCCGCCGGTACAACCGGGCCCGCTCGGTGTTCCACGAGTCGAACACCGCGTCGATCGCCATGTCGAGCTGCTCGCGCGGGTGCTGCGGGAACTCCTGTCCGGAGTGCTCGCGCACCAGCGCCTTGAACTCGGTCACCAGATCCTTCAGATCATCGGCGTCGAGTTCGACGTCGGTGACGACGCCCTTGGCCGACTTCGCTTTCTCCAGCGCATCGGCGAACATGTCGCCGGGCATGCCGAGCACGGTCTTGCCGAACATCTGCAGGAGCCGCCGGTAGGAATCCCAGGCGAAGCGTTCGTCGCCGGACTGCTCGGCGAGGCCTTTGACGCTGGCGTCGTTGAGCCCGATGTTGAGCACCGTCTCCATCATCCCGGGCATCGAGAAGGCCGCGCCGGAGCGGACACTGACCAGCAGCGGATCGTGTCGATCACCGAGCCGGCGTCCGAGGCCGTCTTCGAGCTGCCGCAACGCCATGGTGACCTGCACCCGCAGTTCCCCGGGAGCAGCTCCGCGACTGAGGTATTCGCGGCACGCTTCAGTGGTGATCGTGAACCCGGGTGGCACCGGCAGACCGAGGTTGGTCATCTCGGCGAGGTTCGCGCCCTTGCCACCGAGCAGTTCCTTACGACTCTTGTCACCTTCGGTGAAGTCGTAGACGTATTTGGTCATCGACTGCGGACGCATCACACGGCGAGCATGCCGCGCAGCCAGTCGTGGAAGGCCCCGATGTGGTGTTCGCTGGGAACCAGCACACCGCCGTTGCGATACACGCGCGAATTCATTGCCGGCTGGCATCTTTCGGCTGCTTCGAAGTCCTGGCTGTTGACCCGGTGGAACAATTCGACCGACCGGCTGACGTCGCGACCCGATTCGACGACCTCCGGCAGGTACAGCCAGTCGCACTCGACGACCGTGCGGTCGGCGGCCATCGGGAACATACGGTGCACGATCACGTGATCGGGAACCAGGTTCACGAACACCTGCGGGCGCACGGTGATCGCGTAGTAGCGGCGATCCTGATCTTCGGTGACCCCCGGGATGTGATCGAGCCCTTCGGAGCCGTCGATCGTGAAACCCTTGACATCCTCTCCGAATTCGGCTCCGTGCCCGACGTAGTACTGGGCCGCGTAGCCGTCGGCGAATTCCGGCAGCACCTCGGTCAGTTCGGGGTGGATCGTGGCGCAGTGGTAGCACTCCATGAAGTTCTCGACGATGAGCTTCCAGTTCGCCTTGACGTCGTAGACGATCCGGCGGCCCACGCTCAGGTCGGCAATGCCGTAGTGGTCGATCGACTCGAGGTCGCCCAGGCGATCGACGATCTCCTTCATCACGGTGTCCTCGAACGAGGGCGGCGTCTCGGCCAGGCACACCCACACGTATCCGAGCCATTCCCGCACGGCGATGGTGCGCAGCCCGTATTCGACCCGGTCGATGTCGGGCATCTTGGTCAGGTTCGGGGCGGCGATGAGCTTGCCGTCGAGGTCGTATGTCCAGGCGTGGTAGGGACATTGGAACGCGCGCCGGACCTCGCCACTGTCCTCGGTGCACAATTGCGCGCCGCGATGCCGGCAGACGTTGAAGAACGCGTTCACCTTTCCCGTGCGCGACCGGGTCACCAGGACACTCTCGCTACCCACCTGGACCGTCTTGAACGCCCCGGGCTTTGCGATATCCGAGGAGCGCACCACGCAGAACCACATCGCCTCGAAGATCTTCTGCTGCTCGAGCGCGAACACCTCCGGGTCGGTGTAGTAGTGGCCGGCCAGGGTGGAGATGAGGCTCTCGGGCAACGTGGGGGCTGCTTCGAAGGTGGTCATGAGGCTCCTGTGAGTGAGAGTGGGGCTGAGGGAAGAGGTCAGACGGCAACCGGGGTGGTGGCGAGTTGGCGGCGCCACCGGGTGAACAACTTGGGTTGGTCGACGCCGAGGACGGCGACCAGGCGGCCGTCGCGCCGGTACGTGGCGAGGAAGCTGCCGCTCTCGCAGTCGCCCGCCTCGATGGTGATCTCGTCGTCGGGCAGCGCGGTTCCGGCGAACTGGATGCGCGCGCCGTACTGGTCGGACCAGAAGTACGGCGCCTTGACGGCGGTGCTTTGGTCGGTTCCACCCGCCAGCAGCGCGGCGACCGCGATCGCCGGCCGCTCCAGTGCACCCGTCCAGTGCTCGACTCGGCGCGCCACCCCGGTCGACGGGTCGTGCCATGCCGCGCAGTCGCCCACCGCCACGACATTCGGGATGTTCGTCTGGCCGTTGGCGCCGCAGATCACGCCGTTACCGAGGGTCAGACCGCTGCCCTGCAGCCACTCGATGTTCGGGATTCCGCCGATGCCGACCACCACGACGTCTGCGGGCAGGTGGCGGCCGTCGACGAGGTCGACCCCGGTGACCCGGTCGACGCAGTCCGCGTCGCGCAGCGCGCGCTTCTGTCCGGTGAGCCCGGCCACGCCGACCCCGCAGATCAACGTCGTACCGTGCACGCCGTGCGCTTGCGCGACGACCGCGCCGAGCCGGGAACCGAGCTGCACCTGCAGGGGCGTCGGTGCCGCCTCGACGACCGTGACCGCCATGCCGAGTTTGCGTGCGGTGGAGGCGACCTCGGCGCCGATGAAGCCGGCGCCGATCACCACCATCTGCGCTCCGGGTCGCAGGTCGGAGCGCAGCGCGAGGGCGTCGTCGATGGTGCGGATGACGTGGACTCCGGCCATCTTCTCGCACCCGGGCCAGCGCCGGGCCCGCGATCCGGTGGCGATGACGAATCCGTCGGCGTGCACCCGGCGGCCGTCGGCGAGGTCGACGGTGTTGGACGACGGGTCGAGAGCGACGGCGGCCGAGCCGAGCACCCACTCGGCGGCCAGGTCGTCGGAGTCCTCGAGGGTGAGGTCGGCCTCGGTGAGGTCACCGGCGAGGAAGTCTTTCGACAGCGGCGGGCGATCGTAGGGCCGGCGCGCCTCGTCGCCGATGACGGTGATCCGGCCCGTGAATCCTTGTGCGCGAAGAGCTCTGACTGCCGAGAGGCCGGCCAGCGAGGCTCCGATGACGGCGATGTGCTTCACGACTGTCCCTGGGCCAGTCGCGCGCGGATGTCGGGCGGCAGGTTCGGCTTCTCGGTGCTGAGTTGGACGCGGATCATGCCGTCGTCGATGACGACGGTGTGGGTGCGCACCGGCAGCTTCGCGGGCGGCGCGTCCACGGCGCCGGTCCGCAGATTGAACCGCGACGCGTGCAGCGGGCATTCGACTTCGCATCCCTCGAGCCAGCCGTCGGCCAGCGACGCATCCTGGTGCGAGCACGTGTCGTCGATCGCGAACACCTCGCCGTCCTCGGTGTGGAAGACAGCGATCGGCGGTTCCGCGGCGACGCGGACCGACTCGCCGGGCGGCAGGTCGGAAAGCGGGCAGACGTCGAGCATGTGTTGCCTTCCTGTTTCGAACAGATGACGCGTATTAAGGAACGCGATTCGTAATACGCAACAGTGTGTGGCCGGTCACAATGCTTGTCAAGTGGAACAGCGGCTTCGGCCGCTGTGAGTTTCCTGACTTCTTTCGACAGCAAAAACACTGGTCGCCGCACTGTTTGCTCAGTGCGGCGACCAGTGTCGAAAAGGCTTCGTGCTACGGAGCTGGGTCTCCCACCGGCGTCTCGCCGGGAACGGCGGTCTTCTGCAGATCGGCCATCATCGGATCGCGGGTGACGTCGAGGAACAACGACACGCACATGCCGATCATCACCAGCACGAACGGTGCCGCGACGATGATCGTCATCGTCTGTAGACCGTTGAGCGCGTCGTTCCCACCGGCCCACAACATCAGCACGGCCACCGCGCCGGTACTCAGGCCCCAGAACGCGACCACCCACCGCGACGGATACACCGAGCCGCTCTGGGACAGCGTCCCCATCACCATCGACGCGGCGTCGGCACCCGAGACGAAGAAGATCGCGACGAGGGCCATCACCAGAAGCGAGGACAGGCCGGCCAGCGGCATGTGGCTGAGCATCCCGAACAGGGTGGATTCGGGTTCGCCGCTGCCGAAGATGTCGAGACCGTTGCGTTGCAGCCCGATCCCCGCCCCTCCGAAGATGACGAACCACAACAGGCTGACAGTCGTCGGGATCAGGATCACACCGATGACGAACTGCCGGATGGTGCGTCCGCGGCTGATCCGCGCCAGGAACATGCCGACGAACGGTGTCCAGCTGATCCACCACGCCCAGTAGAAGATCGTCCACGAGGAGAGCCACTTCTCGGTGTCGCCGCCGGCCTCGGCCGAGCGTGCCGACATCGCCGCGAGATTGGCCAGGTAGTCACCCAACGCGGTCGGCAAGAGGTTCAGGATCAGCACCGTCGGTCCGACGATGAACACGAAGATCGCCAGGATGAGCGCGAGCACCATGTTGATGTTCGACAACCACTGGATTCCGCGCGACACCCCGGAGACGGCGGAGGCCACGAAGGCCAGGGTGAGCAGGGCCACCACCGCCACCAACAGGAGCGTGCCCGCCTTACCGACCCAGCCGAGCACCTCGATGCCCGAGCCGATCTGCAGAGCGCCGAGCCCGAGGGACGCCGCCGTGCCGAACATCGTGGCGAAGATCGCGAGGATGTCGATGGTCTTGCCGATCGGTCCCTCGATGCGCTTGCGGCCGAACAGCGGGATGAACGACGCGCTGATCAACTGGCGCCGGCCCATGCGGTAACTGCCGTAGGCGATGGACAGTCCCACGACCGCATACATCGACCAGGGATGGAACCCCCAGTGGAACAGCGCCGTGGCGAGCGCCGTGCCTGCCTTGGAGTCGGCCAGCCCTGGCGGCGGATTGACGAAGTGGGTCAACGGCTCGGTGACGCCCCAGAAGATCAGCCCGATCCCCATGCCGGCGCTGAACATCATCGCCACCCAGCTCACGGTGTTGAACTCGGGCTTCTCACCGTCGCGGCCGAGCGGGATCTTGCCGTACCGACTCAGCGCCAGCCACGCGGCGAACAGCACGAAGCAGGTCGCCGAGACGATGAAGACCCACCCCATGTTGCTCACCACCCAGGTGAGCATCGCCGACATCGTGGAGCCGAAGTTCTCGGGCGACAGCAGGCCCCAGCCGAGGATGGCGACGACGATGACCGCGGTGACACCGAAGACCACCTTGTCGGTGATCGGCGGACGCTGACACAGCGGGACATCGTCTTTGTGCCCGGGTGCGATCGGTGCGCCCGGACCGGGAAACGTGTGGTGCAGCTTGGTTTTCAGCTCGTCGACATCGAGCGGATGGTCTTGTTGTGCGGTCACATTCTCACTCCTGGGCTGATACGAGCAGGTGTGACGAGAGCCACACTCGCCCTGATATATTAGAACGCGCGAGAGTGATACACCACCGGGAGCGCGAAATTAGTCGCTGTGAACGTGCTGGCAGAGCCGTCAGAGGCGGAGGGTCAGCCTTGGTAGCCCATGCGTTCGGACACCGCCGCCGCCGCGGCGACGACGGCAGGAATCACCTCGCGGGCGCGGCCGTCGTCGAGCCGGTACACCGGTCCCGAAACACTCAGCGCAGCGATGACGATGCCGGCATGGTCCCGGATCGGCGCCGCCACGGCGGTCAAACCGTGCTCCATCTCTTCGGTGGAGATGACATAGCCGTCGCGGGCGATGTCGATGAGCTGACGCTCGAGATCATCCATCGACGTGACCGTGCGGTCGGTGTAGCGGGTGAGGCGCGCTTCGCCGAGCACATCGCGCCGCGCTTCAGCAGACATGTAGGCCAGCAGGATCTTGCCGCTCGAGGTCGCGTGCAGCGGAGTCAGCTCGCCGACCCAGTTGTGGCTGCCGACCGATCGGGGGCCGCGGGCTTGATCGACGTTGACGGCGTAGTGCGATCGCAGGACCGCGATGTTGACCGTCTCCCCCAGCTCGACAGCCAGCCGCTCGCAGATCTCGCGCCCCTGCTGTGTGACGTCGAGTTGTCCCGACACGGCGTTGGACAGGCGCAACAGGCCGAACCCGAGTCGGTACTTGCCGCGCTCGTAGGCCTGTTCGACCAGCTCATGGTCTTCCAGGGCAGACAGCAGACGGGACACCGTGGATTTGTGCACACCGATCTCATTGGCGAGTTCGGTGACGCCGACCTCGCCGAGGCGAGCCAGGATCTCGAGGACGGACACCGCCCGGTCGACCGACTGCACACCCCCGCCCGAGTCGGAGCTCCCGTTGCTCACCGCGACGACACTACCGGGACAGCAGGGGCGAGAGGTCACCACCCGCAGGGGCACCGGCGCCGAGGTTGACCGGCGCCCAGTGGGACCTTACCTTGGTATATCAGTTGTTGATCAATCTTAGTCAGGAGCGGCCACGCACATGGGATCCCCTCGCGTCGTGATCATTGGCGCCGGCATCGTCGGCACCAACCTCGCCGACGAACTCACCGCCCGTGGCTGGGACCGGGTGACGGTCCTCGATCAGGGCCCGCTCCCGTTGACCGGCGGCTCGTCCTCGCACGCGCCGGGGTTGGTGTTCCAGACGAACTCCTCGAAGGCGATGACGGCGTTCGCGTCCTACACCGTGGAGAAGTTCTGCTCGCTCGACGTCGACGGCGCGTGGTGTTTCAACCAGGTCGGCGGTCTCGAGGTGGCGACCACCGAGGGCCGGCTCGCCGAGTTGCACCGACGGCACGGGTGGGCGACCTCGTGGGGTGTCGCCGCGCGCGTGATCGACCCGCAAGAATGCGCGAAGCTGCACCCGCTTCTCGATCCGCAGCGCATCCTCGGCGGTCTGCACGTGGAGACCGACGGACTGGCCAAGGCTGCCCGGGTGGTCGTCGCGCTGACCCGCCGCGCGCAGAGCCGGGGCGCAGAGTTCCGCGGTTCCACCAAGGTCCTGGGGATCGAACACAGCGGAGGGAAGGTCACCGGTGTGACGACGCCGTCGGGCACGGTGCCCGCCGACATCGTGGTGTCCTGCGGCGGATTCTGGGGACCGGAGCTCGGTGCGCTCGTCGGCATGGACGTACCGCTGCTGCCCCTGGCCCATCAATACGTGAAGACCCACCAGATTCCGGAACTGGTCGGGCGCAACACCGAGGCCTCCGAGGCCGGCTTCCCGATCCTGCGCCACCAGGATCAAGATCTGTACTTCCGCGAGCACGTCGACCGCCTCGGCATCGGCTCGTATGCCCACCGCCCGATGCCCGTCGACCTGCGCGACCTCCCCGACGGCGAGATCAGCTCGGAGGCAATGCCGTCCATGCTGGCGTTCACCGAAGAGGACTTCGCGCCGGCCTGGGAGCAGAGCAAGCTCCTGCTGCCCTGCCTGCAGACGGCGACCATCGCGTCGGGCTTCAACGGCATCTTCTCGTTCACCCCCGACGGGGCACCACTGGTCGGCGAATCGCCCGAGGTCGCCGGTTTCTGGATCGCCGAGGCGGTCTGGGTGACGCACTCGGCCGGCGTCGCGCGCGCCGTCGCCCAGGTGCTCATCGACGGCCGATCCGAGGTCGCGCTGAACGGCTGCGATGTGCACCGCTTCGAAGACGTGCAGCTCGATCCCGACTACGTCAGCGAGACCTCGCAGCAGAACTTCGTCGAGGTCTACGACATCCTGCATCCGTTGCAGCCCAAGGAATCTCCGCGCGATCTTCGGGTCAGCCCGTTCCATGCGCGGCAGAAGGAACTCGGCGCGGTGTTCCTGGAGGCCGGCGGGTGGGAGCGGCCGCACTGGTTCGAGGCCAACGCCGACCTGGTCGACGCGCTGCCCACGCAGTGGCAACCGCCGCAGCGCGACGCGTGGGCGGCGATGTTCCACTCGCCGATCGCTGCTGCCGAGGCATGGCGCACCCGGACCGCTGTCGCTCTCTACGACATGACGCCGCTCAAGCGCCTGGAGATCTCCGGACCCGGTGCGGTGTCGCTGCTGGAGCGGCTCACCACCGGAAAGATGGACAAGTCGGTCGGTTCGGTCACCTACACGCTGATGCTCGACGCGGCCGGCGGGGTGCGCAGCGACATCACGGTCGCCCGCCTCTCCGCCGACACTTTCCAGGTCGGGGTGAACGGCAACGTCGATCTGGACTACCTGCGCCGCCAGGCCGACGGTGCCGACAGTAACGTGGCCGTCCGCGACATCACCGGCGGTACCTGTTGCATCGGCGTCTGGGGGCCGAGGGCACGCGACCTGGTGTCGGCCCTGAGCCGCGACGACTTCTCCAACGACGGCTTCAAGTACTTCCGGTGCAAGCGGGTCCGCATCGGCGGGGTGCCGGTGACCGCGATGCGCCTGTCCTATGTCGGTGAGCTCGGCTGGGAGCTCTACACCACTGCCGAACACGGTCTGCGGCTGTGGGATGCGTTGTGGGCCGAGGGGCAACGCCACGGCGTGATCGCCGCGGGCCGCGCCGCTTTCAACAGCCTGCGGATGGAGAAGGGGTACCGCTCCTGGGGCACCGACATGACGACCGAGCACAACCCGTACGAGGCAGGACTGGGATTCGCCGTGCGCCCGCAGAAGGACGGTTACGTCGGCCACGAGGCTCTTGCAGGCGTCTCGGACGACACGGTCGAACGCCGGCTGGTCTGCCTGACCGTCGATGACGGCCGCTCCGTCGTCCTCGGTTCCGAACCGGTGCTGATCGACGGCGAACCTGCCGGTTATGTCACCAGTGCGGCGTTCGGGCACACGGTCGGCGCACCGATCGCCTACGCGTGGTTGCCCGCGACCGTCGGTCTCGGCGCCGGGGTGGACATCCAGTACTTCGACCGCAGGGTGGCCGCCACCGTGGTGGCCGAGCCGCTGGTCGATCCCGAGATGGCGAAACTCCGCTCATGACACAGACATTCACGCTGACGCTGAGTTGCCCGCAGCGGCCCGGGATCGTCCACGCGGTCAGCTCGTTCCTGTTCTCCCGTCGCTACGACATCGTCGAGCACCAGCAGTTCGACGACGACGTCAGTCAGTCCTTCTTCCTGCGCACCACGTTCTGCTGTCCCGACGACACGATCGACGCGACCATGTTGACCGAGCAGTTCTCCTCGGTGGCAGCGGGATTCGAGATGTCGTTCCGTATCAACGGGATGCAGCCACCCCGGGTACTGGTCATGGTGTCGAAACTCGGACACTGTCTCAACGATCTGATCTTCCGTTGGCGGGCAGGAACGCTCGGCGGTGAACTGGTCGCCGTCGTGTCCAACCACGACACGCTGCGACCGATGGCGGAGGCCGCCGGGCTGCCGTTCGTCCACATCCCGGTGACACCCGCGTCGAAGGCCGACGCCGAGGCCCGGCTGCTCGAGCTCGTCGAGGACCTCGACGCCGAGGTCGTGGTGCTGGCCCGCTACATGCAGGTGCTCTCGGACGAGGCGTGCGCCGCGTTGAGGGGGCGGGCGATCAACATCCACCACTCGTTCCTGCCCGGCTTCAAAGGCGCCAAGCCCTACCACCAGGCATACGACCGCGGTGTGAAGATGGTCGGCGCGACGGCTCACTACGTCACGCCGGACTTGGACGAGGGCCCGATCATCGAGCAGGAAGTCATCCGAATCGACCACTCGCACAACCCCGCTCGGCTCGCGACCGTCGGGCAGGACGCCGAGGCGCTCGCGCTGTCGCGGGCGGTGCGCTGGCACTGCGAGAACCGGGTTCTGCTCCACGGTCACCGCACCGTGGTGTTCCGCTGACGGTCTACACGACCGCGCGCACCGCTTCTTCGAATCCGGTGACGTGGGCCAGTGCGATGGCGGCAGCGGCATCGCCGTCACCGCCGGCGATCGTGCGCAGCAATTCGGTGTGTTCCCCGACGTGGCGGGCGACCATCGGCAGCCGGTCGAGGAACAGGCAGAAGATGCGCGTGGCCAGGTTGTCGTACCGGATCAGCACGTCTTCGAGGTGCGGGTTGCCGGTCGCGCGGTAGATGGCCCGGTGCACCCGCAGGTCCCACCGCATGAGTTCGTGGCGATCGATGTTGGCGATCTCCAAAGTGTCTGTCTGATCGGCGAGTTCGAGTAGGTGGGCCCGAGCAGCCGGTGACGCGTTCTCGGCGGCGGTGCGCGCGGCCACCGGTTCGAGATTGACCCGGATCTGCGAGATGTGCCGCAGGTCTGCGACGTCGACACCGGTGGCGAAGGTGCCGCGGCGCGGGAAGGAGATGACGAGACGGTCCGCCTCGAGCCGCTTGAGGGCTTCCCGCACCGGCGTGCGTCCCAGGCCCAGGCCGGCGGCAAGTTCGCTTTCCACGATGGCCTCGTTGGGCCGGATGTCCAACATGATCAGCTTGTCCTGGATGATCAGGTAGGCCTGATCGGCCAGCGACATCGCGCCGAGATCGACCTCGCCCAGCGACTCCACACCGACAACCGTCACCGACACATCCTTTCACTGGTGCGCCAATGATATATCAGTGTTTCCGGGGCGTTACAGCAACGCGCGGATGGCCCTCTCGAACCCCGTGACATGTGACAACGTCAGTGCAGATGCCGTCGCTTCGTCGCCGCGGACGATCGCTTCGAGCAGCTCGACGTGTTCACGCACGTGGGTGACGACGTCGGGCAGCCGGTCGAGGAACAGACACCAGATGCGGGTCGCGTGCGCGTCCAGGCTCTCCAGGATCGACTCCAGGTGCGGGTTCTGCGACGCGCGATAGATCTCCCGATGCACGCGCACGTCGTGTCGCAGCACCTCTCGCGGATCGTCGGTGTCGGCGATCTGCTCGATCGCCTCGGCGAGCAGGGTCAACCTCCGTCGCGAGTCCGCTGTGGCCACCCGGGCGGCGCGGGCTGCCGCCGTGGGCTCCAACTGGCGGCGGATCTCCGAGATGTCGGCCAAGTCGGTCATGTCGACCGCGGTCGCGAATGTTCCGCGCCGGGGGTACGCGATCACCAACCGGTCGCGCTCGAGTCTTTTGAGCGCCTCGCGGACGGGGGTGCGACCGAGCCCGAGTTCCGCGCCGAGCTTGTCGTCGGCCAGCGGTTCGCCGGGCTTGATGTCGAGCATCACCAGACGTTCCCGCACCGCCTCGTACGCGCGGTCGACCGCGCTCTCGGTGCCGGGGCCGGCATCGACGAACGACAGCTCCGCAAGTGTCATCTGCCCCTCATCTCATTCGTCGCACATCCGCTGTTGACGTGATCGCGAACTGATCCTAATCTATCCGACAGTTGATATATTAGTCACGTATCAAGCAATCCAGAAGGGCGAGCATGTCTGTCGACACTGCAGCACCGGCCACGGCGGGGGCCAACCCGATTCTCGGCGAGAGCCTCGCTGAACTCGATCACGATGTCCACCAAGCTATTTCGGCCGAGTTGGTGCGCCAGCAGAGCACGCTGGAGATGATCGCCAGCGAGAACTTCGCGCCGCTGGCCGTCATGGCCGCGCAGGGCTCCGTGCTGACGAACAAGTACGCCGAAGGGTATCCCGGCAGGCGTTACTACGGCGGCTGTGAGCACGTCGACGTCATCGAGCAACTCGCGATCGACCGGCTCAAGAGTCTGTTCGGGGCGTCGTTCGCCAACGTCCAACCTCACTCGGGTGCCCAGGCGAACGCGGCGGTGATGGCCGCTCTGCTGACGCCGGGCGACACCATCCTCGGGTTGACCCTCGCGCACGGCGGCCACCTCACCCACGGCATGAAGTTGAACTTCTCCGGCAAGCTCTACGACGTCGCCGCCTACCAGGTGTCCGAGCAGGACCACCGCGTCGACATGGCCGAGGTCGAGCGCCTGGCCCACGAGCGGCGCCCCAAGCTGATCCTCGCCGGCTGGTCGGCCTATCCGCGGCACCTCGACTTCGCCGAGTTCCGGCGTATCGCCGACGATGTCGGCGCGTATCTGATGGTCGACATGGCCCACTTCGCCGGCCTGGTGGCCGCCGGCCTGCATCCGTCGCCGGTGCCCCATGCCCACGTGGTGACGTCGACGACGCACAAGACGCTCGGCGGCCCGCGCGGCGGCGTCATCCTGACCAACGACGAGGCGCTGGCCAAGAAGATCAACTCGGCAGTCTTTCCCGGTCAGCAGGGTGGCCCGCTCGAGCACGTCATCGCCGCGAAGGCCGTGTCGTTCAAGCTGGCCGCCGCGCCGGAGTTCCGCGAGCGGCAGGAGCGCACCCTGGCTGGGGCCGCCATCCTCGCCGACCGCCTGCTACAGGAGGATTCGCGCGCCGCGGGCATCAACGTGGTCTCCGGGGGCACCGACGTCCACCTGGTGCTCGTCGATCTGCGCGACTCCGAGCTGGACGGAAAGCAAGCCGAAGACCGCCTGCACCGGGTCGGAATCACCGTGAACCGCAACGCCGTTCCCTTCGATCCCCGTCCGCCGATGATCAGCTCCGGCGTGCGGATCGGTACCGCGGCGCTGGCCACCCGCGGTTTCGATCTCGAGGGCTTCGCCGAGGTCGCCGACATCATCGCCGCGGCGCTGCGCCCCGACGCCGACGAGGCCGACCTCGATACGCTGCGTGCCCGCGTCGACGTCTTGGCGCGACGCTTCCCGCTGTACCCCGAACTGACGGAGGCCGCACTGTGACATCACACGCGACACCTACCCCACCCGGTGCGCACCTGCCTGATCATCCCGAATTCCTCTGGCGTACGCCGGAACCCAAGAAGACCTATGACGTCGTGATCGTCGGCGGCGGCGGGCACGGCTTGGCGACCGCGCATTATCTGGCGAAGAACCACGGCATCACCAACGTCGCCGTGCTCGAACGCGGCTGGCTGGCCGGCGGGAACATGGCCCGCAACACGACGCTGATCCGCTCGAACTATCTGTGGGATGAAAGTGCCCGCATCTACGAGCACGCCTTGAAGCTCTGGGAGACTCTCGAAGAGGATTTGGACTATCCGATCCTGTTCAGCCAGCGCGGGGTGCTCAACCTCGCCCACAGCCTGCAGGACGTGCGCGACAGCGTGCGGCGCGTCGAGGCCAACAAACTCAACGGCATCGACGCCCAGTGGGTGGACCCCGACGAGGTCAAGAAACTGTGTCCGATCGTCAACATCTCCAACGAGATTCGCTATCCGGTGCTCGGGGCCACCTACCAACCGCGGGCCGGCATCGCCAAGCACGACTACGTCGCGTGGGGTTTCGCCCGGCGCGCCGATCAGGCCGGTATCGACATCATCCAGAACTGTGAGGTCATCGGCTTCGACACCGACGGCGACCGGGTGACCGCGGTGCGCACCACCCAGGGCACCATCGGCGCGGGCCGCGTCGCGCTCTGCGCGGCCGGTCACACCTCGACGCTGACCGACATGCTCGGCATCCGCACCCCGCTGCAGAGCCATCCCCTGCAGGCGCTGGTCTCCGAATTGCTGGAGCCGGTGCATCCGACGATCGTGATGTCGAACGCGGTCCATGTCTACGTCTCACAGGCGCACAAGGGCGAACTCGTGATGGGTGCGGGCATCGACTCCTACAACGGCTACGGCCAGCGCGGCGCGTTCCACGTCATCGAGCGCCAGATGGCCGCCGCGGTCGAGTTGTTCCCCGTCTTCGCCCGCGCCCACCTGTTGCGCACCTGGGCGGGCATCGTGGACGTCTGCCCCGACGCCTCCCCGATCGTCGGCCACACCCCCTACGAGAACCTGTACCTCAACGCCGGTTGGGGCACAGGCGGTTTCAAGGCCACCCCCGGGACCGGGTGGTGCCTGGCCGACACCCTGGCCACCGGCCGCCCCCACGAATTCATCGCACCGTTCAGCCTCGACCGGTTCATCACCGGTGCGCTGGTCGACGAGCACGGCGCCGCGGGCGTCGCGCACTGATACGAAGGAGCGTTCACATGCAGCTCATCGAATGCCCGTGGTGCGGGCCCCGCGAGGAGACGGAGTTCCACTACGGGGGCCAAGCCCACATCGCCTACCCCGAGGACCCGCAGGCGCTGTCCGATGAACAGTGGGCGCACTTCGTGTTCTTCCGGGACAACCCCAAGGGACTGTTCGCCGAGCGATGGGCCCACAGCCACGGCTGCCGCCGCTGGTTCAACGCCGTACGCGACACCGCCACCTACCGATTCCAGCGGACCTACCGTCTGGACGAGCCGAAGCCGACGATCTGATGACTCACCGCACCAGCACGGGTGGCCGGATAGCCCGGGACACCACGCTTTCCTTCACGTTCAACGACCGCGAGTTCACCGGGCACCCCGGTGACACCCTCGCCTCGGCACTGCTCGCTCATGGCGTGCACCAGGTGGCCACCAGCATCAAGCTCGGTCGCCCGCGTGGCTTCACCGCCGCGTGGGCCGAGGACACCGGCGGTCTGGTCCAGATCGAGCACCCGTTTCCCGAACCGATGTTGCTGGCCACCACCGTCGAGCTGTTCGACGGCCTTGTGGCGCGCGGACTTCCGGGTCAGGGCCGGCTCGCCGAGATCCCCGACACCGCCAAGTACGACAGCACGCACGTGCACACCGATGTCCTCGTCGTCGGCGCGGGGCCGGCAGGGTTGGCCGCCGCACTGACTGCGGCCCGGGCCGGAGCGCGGGTCGTGCTGATCGACGAGCAGAGCGAGGCCGGCGGTGCACTGCTCGGATCGACCGATGTGATCGCGGGCCGGCCTGCGCTGGACTGGGTCACCGATGCCGTCGCCGAACTCGCCGGCCACCCCAATGTCGTTCACCTGCAACGCACCACCGCGTTCGGGCACTACGACGACGGTTTCGTCCTCGCGCTGCAACGGCGCACCGATCACCTGGGCGCCGAGGCGCCTGCGGCGGTCAGCAGGCAGCGGGTGTGGCGGATCCGTGCACGCCACGTCGTCGTCGCCGCCGGCGCGCACGAGCGGCCCGTGGTGTTCACCGACAACGACCGGCCCGGCATCATGCTCGCCGCGGCCGCGCGGACCTTCCTGCACCGGTTCGCCGTGTTGGTCGGCGAGCAGGCGGTCGTGTTCACCACCAACGACAGTGCCTACCAGGCAGCGTTCGATCTGCACGATGCCGGCGTCGCCATCGCCGCGATCGTCGATGCGCGCCGCGACGTCAGCGCGGCGCTGCGCGACGAGTGCGCGGCCAAGGACATCGCGATCCACACCGGCGCGGTCGTTTCCGGCACGCGCGGCGAATCCCAGGTGAGCCACGCGATCGTCGCCCGACCCGGCGATGATGCCGAGTCCACGGTCATTGCGTGCGACGTCCTGCTCGTCAGCGGCGGCTGGAATCCGGCGGTGCACCTGTTCAGTCAGGCGCGCGGCACGCTGCGCTACGACGACACGCTGGGCGCGTTCGTGCCCGGCGAGCGCCTCGAGGCGATCAGCGTCGCCGGCGCGGCCGACGGGGTGTTCGACCTACCCGGGTGCCTGCGCAGCGGCCGGGAGGCCGCCGCCGCGGCGGTCAGCGCGCTCGGCCTGACCGCGCCGGCCGAAACCCTTGCGGGAGAGTCGGACACCGTCACGCCGCAGGCCACCGGTGCCGTGCTGTGGTACGTGCCCGATCCGGCGTCGGCGACGCGCCAGTTCGTCGACGTCCAACGCGACGCCACGGTGGCCGATCTGGTCCGCGCGGTGGGCGCAGGGATGCGTTCCATGGAGCACATCAAGCGCTACACGACGATCGGGACCGCACACGACCAAGGCAAGACCTCCGGTGTCGTGGCGTCGGGCATCGTCTCGGCACTGCTCGGAACCCCGGTGGCGGACCTGGGCGTCACGACGTTCCGGCCGCCGTACACGCCGGTGGCGTTCGCCGCGCTGGCCGGGCGGGACCGCGGCAGCCTCTACGACCCAGAGCGGGTGACGGCGGTGCACGACTGGCACGTCGAGCACGGTGCGGTGTTCGAGGACGTCGGCATGTGGAAGCGACCCCGCTACTATCCCCGGGCCGGCGAGAGCATGGAGTCCGCGGTGCTGCGCGAATGTGCCGCCGTGCGAACGGGAGTCGGGATCCTCGACGGGTCCACGCTCGGCAAGATCGACGTCCAGGGCCCCGATGCCGGCGAATTCCTCGATCTCCTCTACACCAACGTGATGAGCACGCTGAAGGTCGGCATGGTGCGCTACGGCGTGATGTGCGGTGTGGACGGCATGGTGATCGACGACGGCGCGGTGATGCGCCTGGCCGAGGACCGGTACATGGCGTTCACCACCACCGGTGGCGCGGCACGCATCCTCGACTGGATGGAGGAGTGGCTGCAGACCGAATGGCCGCACCTGCGGGTCCGGTTGACCTCGGTCACCGAACAGTGGCACACCTTCCCCGTCGTGGGTCCGAGATCCCGGGACGTGGTCGGCGCGGTGTTCGGCGATCTCGACGTCAGCAACGACGCGTTCGGATTCATGGCCTGGCGGGACACCACGATCGACGGCGTGCACGTCCGGGTGGCTCGGGTCAGCTTCTCCGGTGAGCTGGCCTACGAGGTGAACGTGATGGGCTGGTACGCAACGGCTTTGTGGGAGAAGTTGATCGCCGCCGGCGAACGGTACGGCATCACTGCCTACGGCACGGAGACCATGCACGTACTGCGCGCCGAGAAGGGGTATCCGATCATCGGGCAGGACACCGACGGCACGATCACCCCGCAGGATCTGGGCATGGGGTGGGCGGTGTCGAAGAAGAAACCCGATTTCGTCGGTAAGCGGTCGTTCACCCGGCGGGAGAACCTGAACCCGTTGCGCAAGCAGTTCGTCGGGTTGCTGCCGACCGACGCCGACACGGTGCTCCCCGAAGGATCGCAGATCATCGAGTTCGCCGAGGACGGCCAGTTGCCCCCGCCGCCGGTGCCGATGCTCGGGCACGTCACGTCAAGCTATCGCAGTGCCGAGCTGGGGCGGCCGTTCGCGCTGGCTCTGATCAAGGGCGGCCACGCCCGTATCGGAGAAACCCTGCACGTGCCGGTGGACGGCGCCCTCGTCCCCGTGGAGGTCACCGGCTCTGTGTTCGTCGATCCCGAAGGAGCTCGCCGCGATGGCTGACACCCTGACCCGCCGCAGTCCGCTGCACGCCTACGAAGCACGGCTCGCGGCGACGCCGGCCTCGGCCGCGCTGAGCGACGAACCGTTCTTCGCGATGGTCGACCTGTGGGTCGATCCGGCCGGCCCGGGCGCTGCCGCCGCCGCCGAGATCCTCGGCGTCGACGCACTTCCCACGGCGCCGTCGACGCTGACCGGCGGCGCGGACTCCTCCGTGATCTGGCTCGGCCCGCAGGAATGGCTCGTCGTATCCGCCACGCGCAGCGGAGAGGATCTGGAGAGCGCGCTGCGCAGCAGCATCACCGCGCACGGCGGTGCGGCGGTCGACGTCTCGGCCCAACGCACGTCGGTGCGGTTGCGCGGTGCGCATGCCCGCGACGTCCTCGCCAAAGGGTGCGCACTGGACCTGCATGAACTCAGGACGGGTAGTGCCGCGCAGACGGTGCTGGGTCAGGCCGGCGTCATCCTGGTGCCGATGAGCGACGACGGTACGGACTACCGCGTCATCGTCCGGGCGTCGTTCGCGCGCTACCTCGCCGACTGGCTGATCGATGCCGCCGAGGAGTTCGGCATCGACTGGTGACCATCGCCCGGTAGCCCCCTCGCCCGCCCAAACCAACACTCGGGCGAAAAAGAGCGAGTGGAACGCGCCAGTGCGTCGATCTCGGCACCAGAGCGTGCGGTACCCTCGGCGAGTCTGACATCTCAGACGCAGCGCGTGATGTACGAGGAGGCCACGTGCCCAGCCCCCTGCTGTCCGATCAGGCCTACGACGCGATCCGCGACAAGATCGTGTCCCTGCAGATCGCTCCCGGCGCACCGATCGAGGAAGAGCAGCTGGCCGCCGAGCTCGGCGTCGGACGCACCCCGGTGCGCGAGGCGATCAAGCGGCTGGCCCATCGCAAACTGGTCGTGATCTATCCGCGCAGCGGCAGTTACGCCGCTGATCTGGATCTCGCCGATCTCGAGGCGATCTGCGACATTCGGGAACGCCTGGAGGGCCTGGCCGCCGAACGCGCCGCCCGCGAGGCCCGTTACGAAGAACGTCAGGAACTCCAGACGCTGCTCGAGGACATCGACGCCTGCACCGATCACGAGAAGTTGCTCGAACTCGACGTGCTCACCCACCGCGCGATCCACCGGATGGCGCACAACCCTTATCTTCTGGACACCCTCAGCCAGAACCTCGATCTGTCGCTGCGCATGTGGAATCTGGCCAAGGAGCGGCTGCCCGACCTCGACCACCATGTCCACGGTCAGACCGAGGTGCTCACCGCGATCTTGGAGCGCAACGCCACCCGCGCCCGCAAGCTCGCCGAGGCGCACGTGCGGGAATTCGAAGAGGGCATCCGCACGATGTTCTGACGGTCAGGACCGTTGCAGAAGCCTGACCGTGATCGCTTTGGAGACCGGGGTGTTCGACCGTCTCGCCACGTGATCCAGCGGTACCAACGGGTTGGTCTCGGGATAGTAGGCCGCCGCATTGCCCCGGGGCGTCGGGTAGGGCACCAACCGAAAATCGTCGGCGCGCCGCTCTTCCACACCTCCGTCGGGCAAGGGCCATTCGGAGACCAGGTCCACATGGTCGCCCGCGACGAATCCGGCGTCGCGGATGTCGTCGGGATGGCAGAAGATCACCCGTCGGCCGCCTTTGACACCCCGGTAGCGGTCGTCGAGGCCGTAGATCGTGGTGTTGTACTGGTCGTGGCTGCGCATCGTCTGCAGGATCAGCCTGCCCTCCGGCACCGGCAGCCAGTGCAGGTCGTTGACCACGAAGTTGGCCTTGCCGCTTGCGGTGGCGAACCGGCGTTCGTCGCGCGGCGGGTGCGGCAGGACGAACCCGTCGGGCTGGCGGACCCGGCGGTTGAAGTCGGCGAACCCCGGGACCACGCGCGCGATGGCGTCGCGGATTCGGTCGTAGTCCGCGGCGAAGTCCGCCCACGGCACGTGATGGTCGGCACCGAAGAGCGCGGACGCCAGCGCGCACACGATCGCCACCTCACTGCGCAGGTGCTCGCTTGCCGGCTGGAGTCCACCGCGCGACAGGTGCACTACCGACATCGAATCCTCGACGCTGACAACTTGTTTGCGTCCACCGGTGCGATCCCTGTCGGTCCGTCCGAGTGACGGCAGGATCAGCGCGGTCCGCCCGCCGACCAGATGCGAGCGGTTCAGTTTCGTCGACACCTGCACGGTCAACGAGCAGCGGCGCAGCGCGGCCTCGGTGACCGCGGTGTCGGGGGTGGCGGCCACGAAGTTGCCGCCCATCGCCATGAACACCGATACCCGGCCGTCGCGCATCGCGCGGATCGTGTCGACCGCGTCGTATCCGTGCCGCCGCGGACTGGTGATGCCGAACTCGGCGTCCAGTGCAGCCAAGAAGCTCTCGGGGGCCTTCTCCCAGATTCCCATCGTCCGGTCGCCCTGGACGTTGGAATGGCCACGCACGGGACACACCCCTGCGCCCGGCTTGCCCAGCATGCCTTGCATCAGAAGGAGATTGGTGGCGTCGGAGATGGTGGCCACCCCGTGGGTCTGCTGCGTCAGACCCATCGCCCAGCAGATGATGGTCCTGCTCGAGGCGATCAGTGCCGCCGCGGTGTCGTCGAGTTGGCGGCGCGTCAGGCCGGTCGCGATGACCACGGTGTCGAGATCGACCGCGCGGATGTGCTCTGCCCACGCCTCGAAGCCGGCGCAGTGCTCGGCAATGAAGTCCGCGTCGAGCACCGAACCGGGGTGCCGATCCTCCGCCTCGAGCAGCAGTTTGGCCAGCCCCTGGAACAGCGCCTGGTCACCGCCGAGGCGGATCTGCAGGAAGTCGTCGGCGATCACGACACCGTCACCGATGACGCCGTGCACCTTCTGCGGGTCCTTGAACCGCAGCAGCCCGGCCTCGGGCAGCGGGTTGATCGCGATCACCCTCGCGCCGTTGGCTTTTGCCTTCTCCAACACCGAGAGCATGCGCGGGTGGTTGGTGCCCGGGTTCTGGCCGGCGATCAGGATCAGCTCGGCGTTCTCGAGGTCCGGGACGGACACCGAACCCTTGCCGATGCCGATGCTCTCCTGCAGCGCGGTCCCCGACGATTCGTGGCACAGGTTCGAGCAGTCCGGCATGTTGTTGGTCCCGAAGCTGCGGATCATCAACTGGTACACGAAGGCCGCCTCGTTCGAGGTGCGTCCCGAGGTGTAGAAGGCCGCCTCGTCGGGCGAGTCCAGGGCATGCAGCGCGTCGGCGATCAGATCCAGCGCGGCGTCCCACCCGATCGGCTCGTAGTGGGTGGCGCCGGGCCGCAACACCATCGGGTGCGTGAGGCGACCCTGCCTACCGAGCCAGTAGTCGGTGCGCTCGGCCAGCTCGGCGACCGGGTGGGCGGCGAAGAAATCCGGCCCGACCCGCCGCTTGGTGGCCTCTTCGGCGACGGCTTTCGCACCGTTCTCGCAGAACTCGGCGTGCTTACGGTGTCCCGGGGTCTCCGGCCACGCACATCCGGGGCAGTCGAAACCGTTGCGTTGGTTCAGCGCCGCCAGGGTGCGTACGGTACGCGCCGCGCCCATCTGCTCGACGCCGCGCCGCAGCGACACCAGTACGGCGGGAATCCCCGCCGCGTAGGTCTTTTCGCCAGTGACGACGACGTCGCGCTCGTCGATGTCACCATCGGCGTCCCCGAGGCCTGCGCCCATCCCGTCAGTGCCCGCGCGCGATCCATTCGGCGAGGTGGGGGGCCTCCGCGCCGATGGTGGTGTGGTCGCCGTGGCCGGTGTGCACCCGGGTGTCCTCGGGCAGGGTCAGCAGCGAGTCGCGGATCGAGTCGATGATGGTCCCGAAGTCGCTGTAGGAGCGACCCGTCGCACCCGGTCCACCCTGGAAGAGCGTGTCACCCGAGAACAGCACACCGGCCTCGGCTAGGTACAGCGACACCGATCCGGGCGAGTGTCCGGGTGTGTGGATCACTCGAATATCTGTGCCGGCCAGTGGGATTCGCTGATCTGCCGCGAGTTCGGTGTAGGTCGTTTCGGGGTGCGACATCTTCCACAGCACATCGTCGCCGGGGTGCAGCATGATCGGTGCGTCGAGTTCGGCACCCAACTCGGGCGCGACCGTCACGTGATCGTCGTGCCCGTGGGTGACGATCACCGCGACGACGGTGCGCCCGCCGACGGCATCGATGATCTGCGGTGCGGTGTGTGCGGCGTCGACGACGACGACCTCGTCGTCGTCACCGACCACCCATACGTTGTTGTCGACGTCCCAGGTCCCCCCGTCGAGGCTGAACGTCCCCGAGGTGACGACGCGGTCGATGCGCAGATCGCCGCTCACAGCACGACCACCGAGCGCAGCACCTCACCCTTGTGCATGGTGTCGAAGGCGTCCTCGACCTCGTCGAGCTTGATCCGTTCGGAGACGAAGCGGTCCAGCGGCAGCCGGCCCTGCTGGTAGAGATCCACCAGCGTGGGGAAGTCGCGTTCGGGCAGGCAGTCGCCGTACCACGAGGACTTCAATGCCCCACCGCGGGAGAAGAAGTCGATCAGCGGCATCTCCAGTGTCATGTCGGGCGTCGGGACACCGACCAGCACCACGGTGCCCGCGAGGTCGCGGGCGTAGAACGCCTGGCGCCAGGTCTCGGGGCGGCCGACCGCGTCGATGACGACGTCGGCACCGAAGCCCCCGGTGAGTTCCTGCACGGCCGCCACGGTATCGCCCGCGGAGGCGTCGACGGTGTGCGTGGCGCCCAGTTCGCGCGCCCATTCGAGCTTGCGGGCGTCGCGGTCGATCGCGATGATCGTGCCGGCACCGGCCAGTCTGGCCCCCATGATCGCCGCGTCTCCCACACCGCCACAGCCGATGACGGCCACCGAGTCGCCGCGCGAGACGTTGCCGGTGTTGACCGCCGCACCCAGCCCGGCCATCACGCCGCATCCGAGCAACCCGACGACGGCGGGATCGGCGTCCGGGTCGACCTTGGTGCACTGTCCCGCGTGCACCAGCGTCTTCTCGGCGAACGCGCCGATGCCGAGGGCGGGGGTCAGCTCGGTGCCGTCACCGAGCGTCATCTTCTGTGCGGCGTTGAAGGTGTCGAAGCAGTACTGCGGGCGGCCACGTTTGCACGCCCGGCACTGGCCACAGACGGCGCGCCAGTTGAGCACGACGAAATCGCCGACGGCCACGGAGGTCACGCCGTCACCCGTCTGCTCCACGACACCGGCGGCCTCATGGCCGAGCAGGAACGGGAATTCGTCGTTGATGCCGCCCTCCCGGTAGGTCAGGTCGGTGTGGCAGACGCCGCAGGCCTGCACCCGCACGATCACCTCGCCGGGGCCGGGATCTGGAATCGTGATCTCGGCGACCTCGACCGGCGCGCCCTTGGCGCGGGCGATCACTCCTCGAACGTGCTGTGGCATGGGAAGACTCCTGGTTGTTGTCGGTGAGGGATAGGGCTTTTCAGAGCGCGATGCACAGCCGGAAGGCATCGTAGACCGCCGCGTGGATGTTGCGGCTGGCCACCGCATCTCCGATCCGGAACAGTTGGTAAGCCCCCTGCGGATTGCGCACGACGTGCTGGGTGCGCAATCCGAGCAGCGCCTGCTGGTCGACTTCACCCCGGTTGGAGGAACCGGGAACCAGCTCGAAGTACAGCTCGTCCTGAGGCAGGGTGCCGTGTTCGACGACGACCTGGTCCACCACGCGGTGCCGGGTGGCGTGCGCGTACTCGTTGTACAGATCGACCTCGAGGCGGCCGTCCCTGCGCCGCACCCCGGTCAGACGTTCGTTGAGCGTCACCCGCACGTCGTGCTCGGCGAACGCCTTGAAGTAACCGGGGTAGTTCACCCCGCCCACGTCGGGCGCCAATGTCCGCTCGGGCGTGACGAATTCGACCTCGACACCGCTGCGCGCGACCATCTCGGCCGCGTCCATGCCGGGGTGGCCGCCGTTGTCGTCGTAGAACAGCACGCTGCCGCGCGGGCGCACCGCCCCGCACAGCACGTCCCATGCGTCGGTGACCAGTGACGATCCCTCGGAGAGGAATCCCGTGTTGGGCAGACCTCCGGTCGCCACCACCACGATGTCGGGTTCCTCGGCGAGCACGTCGTCGGCCTCGGCGTAGGCATTGGTCCGGATGTCGACATCGAGCAGCTTGCACTCCGCGAGCCGCCAATCGACGATGCTGATCAGGTCCCGCCGGCGGGGCGCCGAGGAGGCGAGCCGAATCTGTCCGCCCGGCGCGTCGGCCGCCTCGAACACCACGACCTTGTGCCCCCGCTCGCCGAGAACGCGGGCGGCTTCCAGGCCGGCCGGTCCGCCACCGATGACGACGGCTTTGCGCGGTGCGCCTGTGGCCGCCGGAACATGGTGGGGCATCCGGTCCTCGCGTCCGGTCGACGCGTTGTGCACGCATTTGGCGTCGCGGGCCTGGTAGATCTCGTCGAGGCAGTAGCTCGCCCCGACGCATGGTCGGATGCGGTCTTCCTCTCCCGCTTGGATTTTCGCGACGATGTGCGGGTCGGCGATGTGCGCCCGGGTCATGCCGACGAGGTCGATCAACCCGTCGCGGATCGCATGGCGCGCGGTCGCGACATCGTTGATGCGGGCCGCATGCATGACGGGGATCTGCAGGGCCGCCTTGACCTGCCCGGCGAACTCGAGGTGAGGAGCCACCGGGGTGCCCATCGGGGGGATCACCCGGGAGAGCGCCTCGTCGCTGGCCATGTATCCCTTGATGACGCTGATGAAGTCGATGCCCTCGGCCACCAGGAGTTCGGCGATCTGCACGCCCTCGTTGTACTGCAGGCCGCCGTCGATGTCCTCGTCGAGGGACATCCGGATGCCGACGGCGAAGTCGGGGCCGGCAGCCTCCCGTACCGCCCGAATCACTTTGAGCGGGAAGCGCAGCCGGTTCTCGAGGCTGCCCATCCCGTACTCGTCGTCACGCCGGTTGGTCAGCGGCGACCAGAAGGAGTCGAGAAGGTGTGTGTAGGCCTCGATCTCGACGCCGTCGAGGCCGGCCTCCCGGCAACGCGTCGTCGCGTCGGCATACGCCTTGACGATGCGGTCGAGATCCCATTCCTCAGCGACCTTCGGGAAGGCACGGTGTGCTGGTTCTCGAATCGCCGATGGCGCGATGACGGGAAGCCAGTCGCCGTCGTAGTTGCTGGTGCGGCGGCCGAGGTGGGTGATCTGGCACATCACGGCCGCACCGTTCTCGTGCACGCCATAGGCCAGCTCACTGAGCCAGGGCACGATCTCGTCCTTGTAGAGATGCAGGTTGCCGAAGGCGGCCGGACTGTCGGGAGCGACGACCGCCGAGCCGCCCATCATGGTCAGGCCGATCCCGCCCTTGGCCTTCTCCTCGTGGTAGAGGCGGTAGCGCCGCTTGGGCATGCCGTCCTCGGTGTACGAGGGCTCGTGGGACGTGCTCACGACGCGGTTGCGCAGCGTCATGGTCTTCAGCGAGAAGGGCTGCAGGAGGGGATCGATGAGCTGCGCCACCACACACCAGCTTTCTAACATTTCAGTCGTGTTGTCTAACACGTCAGCTTGGGTGAACCGTATGCCACTGCGGCCGCAGGGTCAAGGGTGGACAGTCGGCCGATTTCGCCTCCTTGACGCGTTGACCAGGCTGACCTACCGTTGACATCACATCTGGTATATCAGTAGCCGATCAGCAGAACGAAGGGAGCCGGTCGTGACGATCAGCGTGTTCGACCTCTTCTCGGTCGGCATCGGCCCGTCGAGTTCGCACACGGTCGGCCCGATGCGCGCCGCCGCACGGTTCGCCGCCGACCTGCAGACCATGGGAGCCGTCGCCGCGGTCGCCGACGTGCGTGCCGACCTCTACGGATCGCTGGCGGCCACCGGCGCCGGACACGGCACGTTCACCGCAGTCCTCCTCGGGCTCGAGGGCCACCGGCCGGAGGACATCTGCCCCGACGAGATGGAGCGACGCGTCGAGGAGATGCGCGCGACGGGCACGATCCGCCTGGCGGGTGCTCGCACCATCCGACTGACCGAGCATGACCTCACGTTGCGCCCGCTGACGATCCTGCCGTTCCACCCCAACGGCATGACGCTCACCGCGCTCGACGACCACGGCCGTGAACTGCATCGCCAGACCTATTTCTCCGTCGGAGGCGGGTTCGTCGTCACCGAGGCCGAGACGCTCGACACCGCACCTCGCGCTCGCGACCCGCGCTCCCTGACGTTCGGATCGGCGAAGGAACTACTCGAACTCTGCCACCGGCACGGATACCGCGTCAGCGACCTGATGCTGGCGGTCGAGCGTGAGCGCCACCCCTCCGACGAGATCCGGCGTCGGTTGTTGCACATCCGCGACGTGATGGTCGAGTGCGAGAAGCGTGGCGTCAGTCGTGCCGGCTATCTACCCGGCACGCTGCGTGTCCGCCGTCGGGCCAAAGACTGGTACGACCGGCTTCGCGCCGAAGACCCCGACCGGCGTCCCGAGTTCGCCCAGGACTGGGTCAACCTCGTGGCGCTGGCCGTCAACGAGGAGAACGCCTCCGGCGGACGGATCGTCACCGCACCCACCAACGGCGCCGCGGGCATCGTGCCCGCCGTGCTGCACTACGCGGTGCACTACACCGGGGCGGGCCACACCGACCCCGACGGCACCGCGGTGCGGTTCCTGCTGGCCGCCGGCGCCATCGGCTCCCTCTACAAGGAGCGCGCCTCGATCTCCGGAGCCGAGGTCGGGTGCCAGGGCGAGGTCGGCTCCGCCGCGTCGATGGCGGCGGCCGGACTGGCCGAGATTCTCGGCGGCACACCGGAACAGGTGGAGAACGCAGCGGAGATCGCGATGGAGCACAGCCTGGGCCTCACCTGTGATCCCGTCGGAGGCCTGGTGCAGATCCCGTGCATCGAACGCAATGCGATCTCGGCGGGCAAGGCGATCAACGCCGCCAGGATGGCGCTGCGCGGTGACGGGTCCCACCACGTGACGCTCGATCAGGTGATCGAGACGATGCGCACCACCGGAGCCGACATGCTCGCCAAATACAAGGAGACGTCCACCGGCGGCCTCGCCGTGAACGTCGGGGTCAACTACATCGAGTGCTGAGGTGAGGCCGTGATTCTGGACTGGTATGACCGCCGCATTCTGGCGTTCGTCGTGAGTCAGCCGTCGGATCGTCCCCTGCCCGAGCAGGAATGCCGGAGCTGGTTCGGCATCAGCCCCGGCGCCGTCATGCGACGCTTCGGTGCCGTCGTCGACGTGTATTCGTCGGCACATCCGCCGCTGACACGAGACGATCAGGATCTGCTCGACCGGGCCGCTGCGCGCCGGACGTCGCTCGCCGGAGTCTGACTCAGTCGTCCGGCCCGGCGCCCAGGTGCGTCGGATCGGTGATGTGGGCGTCGCGGATACCGAGCTGGCGGTTGATCAGCTGGGTGATGAAGAACAGCACCACCCCGAGCGCGACCAGCGCGCCGGCCACGAGGTACTGCTGAGCGGGGCGACCGGACAGCGGCGTCACCAGATACAGCGAGACGAGGAAGCCGATGACCGGCAGGATCGTCGGGGTCGTGAAGTGCCCGCCCGTCTCGCGCACGTCGCGGCGGAGCACCAGCACCGCCACGTTGACCACCGCGAACACCGCGAGCAGCAGGAGGCTGGTGGTGCCGCCGAGGACGGAGATCGCGTTGCTGCTGGCGAAGGCGCTGACGTAGGTGATCAGACCGAACGCGATCAGCGTGGTGAAGACGATGGCCACCCACGGTGAGCGGCGCGTGGGATGCACGGTCCCGAGCACCTGCGGCAGCACATGCTGACGGGCCATGCCGTAGATCAGCCGGCTCGCCATCAGCATGTTGATCAGCGCGGTGTTCGAGACCGCGAACATCGTGATGAACGGCAGGATCGAGTCGATCGGCAACGCGGGCGCGCCCGCCTTGACGACCTCGACCAGCGGGGTGTCACTGGCCTCCAGCTTGCCGATCGGCACCAGCGCCACCGCGACGATCGAGACGAGGATGTAGACGACCCCGGCGATCGAGAGCCCGGACAGCAGGATCTTGGGGAATGTCTTGACCGGGTCCTTGGTCTCCTCGGCCATGTTGACCGAGTCCTCGAAGCCGACCATCGCGAAGAAGGCCAGTGAGGTCGCCGCGGTGATCGCCAGAAAGGTGTTCTTCTCCTCGCCCGTCTCGAATGCGACGACGCGGGAGAAGTCGATGTCCCCGCCACGCGTGAAGGCCCACATTCCGACGAAGATCACCAGGACCAGGCCGGTGATCTCGACGATCGTCAGGACGACGTTGAGCTTGACGCTCTCGCCCACCCCCCGATAGTTGATGGCGGCCAGCGCCGCCATGAACCCCAGCGCCAGCAGGGCCACCGCGAGCTTGGACGCGTCGACGTCGATCCCGGTGAAGAAGTTCGCCGCGAAAGCTCTGGAAGCCGTTGAGGCCGAGGTGATTCCGGAACACATCACCACGAAGGCGACCAGGAACGTGACGAAGTGGATGCCGAATGCCTTGTGCGCATAGAGCGCGGCACCTGCGGCCTGCGGGTACTTGGTCACCAACTCCAGATAGCTGAACGCGGTGATCGTCGCGACGCCGAAGGCGACGAGGAACGGAACCCATGCTGCGCCACCGACTTCGGCGGCGACGTCGCCGACGAGCGCGTACACGCCGGTGCCCAGGATGTCCCCGACCACGAACAGCAGAAGCAGGCCCGGTCCCATCACCCGCTTCAACTCGGGCTGCTTGGTCTCCTGACCGGTCGCCGACTCCGCCATGCGCCTCCCCCTACCTGTTGGTCGATCCACCCATCTTCGGTCACCGCGCCCGCGAGCGCAGAGGCAAAGTGTAGGGAGCCAGCACGTCGATCACGTCGATCAACGTGGCCCGGGCCGTGGCGCGTGGCCCGTCGCCGTCGCCGACGAGTGCGGCCACCACGGCGCCGTCGACCGCGCACACCAGCGCGGTCAGCAGCTCGGGGTGCACGGCGCGGCCACACCGTTCGACGACCGCGATCACCGCGTCGGTGCGGTGTTTGAGGATTCTGCGCTGGATGTCACGCAGGTTGGGCTGGCGCGCGCAGGCGATCAGCCGCTCGTACCGGGAGATCAGGTGTTCGGTCACCCGTTCGCGGCTGTCCCCGACGAGCAGATCGACCAGGATGTCGGCGGTCGCTTCCGGACCTCGCCGCCGCCGCGACAGATCCGCCACGCGGTTCTGGAGCTCCTGGGTCTCGAGCACGCCGACGTATTCGACCGCGTGGGCGATCAGGTCATCCAGCGAAGAAAAGTAGTACGTCGTCGAGGCCAGTGGCAGCCCGGCCCGCCGCGCCACTGCGCGATGCCGCACCGCGTCGAACCCGCCTTCGCACAGCAGGTCGGCAGCGGCGCTGACCAGCGCATACCGCCGACGTTCTCCCTTCGGAGTGACTGCTGCCGTCACGTCTAGCATCGTGCCAGCCACGGGGGTACGGCATCGGGCTTTCGGCAATTCGCTGCGGCGCCGATGGCATGATGACGCGCATGTCGAGGATCAGCCGCCGCGCGATGCTCGGGCTCGGGTACCGGGCCGGACTCGTGACCGCAGCAGGGGTGACCGCCGTGTCCGCGTTGACCCGGGCGGCGGCGGTCGCCGCGCCGCCCGCCGCGGCGCCGACGTACGCCGCAGGCACGTTCACGTCTGCGGCGCGCGGTGGCGCGCCGACCAACTGGATCATCGCCCGGCCGCCCGGCCAGACGGCACCGCTGCGTCCGGTGATCCTGCTGCACGGCAAGGACAGCAGCGCTGCCACGGTCATGTCGATGGGCGCCGAGCAGTTCCTCGCTGATGCGGTCGCTGCCGGTGTGCCCCCGTTCGCTCTCGCCGCCGTCGACGGTGGCAACGGGTACTGGCACCGGCGCGCCTCCGGTGATGATCCGGGCGCGATGGTGCTCGACGAGTTCCTGCCGCTTCTCGCAGAGCAGGGACTCGACACCTCACGAGTCGGATTCCTCGGGTGGTCGATGGGCGGCTACGGCGCCATGCTGCTGGGCGCCCGGCTGGGCGCGGCGCGCACGGCGGCGATCTGTGCGGTCAGCCCGGCTCTGTGGACCGCACCGGGGGCCGCGGCCCCGGGCGCGTTCGACGGTGCGGCGGACTACGAGGCCAACAGCGTCTGGGGCCTGCCGGGGCTCACCGGCATCCCGTTGCGCATCGACATCGGCGACGACGACCCGTTCGCCGCGGCGACCCGGCAGTTCATCGGCCAGTTGCCCACCCCGCCGGCCGGCGGGTTCTCCCCGGGCGGGCACAACGCCGCGTTCTGGTCGTCGCAGCTCAGTTCGGAGCTGACCTGGATGGCCCCGCTGCTGACGGCTTAGAGACTGATGTCGCCCTGCGCGGCGGCCAGCCCGATGTCGGTGCGAAAGTGGCTACCCGGCAAGCGAATAGCGTCGATGGTCGCGTAGGCCGAGGCGCGTGCGGCCGCGAGGTCGGCACCGGTGCCCACCACCGAGAGCACCCGTCCGCCGGATGACACCAGTGCGCCGTCGTCGCGGCGCGCGGTGCCTGCGTGCAGGACCCCGTCGGCGTCGGCACCGGTGATGACGTCACCGACCCGAGGCCGGCCCGGGTAGTTCTCGGCGGCGACGACGACGGTCACGGCGGCGCCGTCGCGCCACCGCGGCGCCGGCGCGGCAGCCAGTTCGCCGGTGGCGGCGGCCATCAGCAACGCCGCGAGCGGCGAGTCGAGCAGGGCGAGCACCGCCTGGGTCTCGGGATCGCCGAAGCGGCAGTTGAACTCGACGACGGCGGGACCCTTCGACGTGATCGCCAAGCCGGCGTAGAGCAGCCCGGAGAACGCACTACCGCGCCGAACCAGTTCCACGGCAACGGGTCTGACGATCTCGTCGACGATGCGCGTGGTCATGTCGGCGGGCAGCCACGGCAGCGGGGTGTAGGCACCCATCCCGCCGGTGTTGGGGCCGGTGTCCCCGTCACCGACTCGCTTGGAGTCCTGCGCAGGCAGCAGCGGCACCACGGTCTCGCCGTCGACGAGGCAGAACAGCGACACCTCCGGGCCGTCGAGGAACGATTCGAGTAGCACGGGGTGGCCTGCCTCGAGCAGGCTCGCCGCGTGCGCGCGGGCCACCTCACGATCGGCGGTGACGACCACACCCTTGCCGGCGGCGAGCCCGTCGTCCTTGACCACCCAGGCTTGTTCACCGGCGGGCGGACCGAAACGGTCGAGTGCGGCGTCGAGATGTCCGGGGTTGTCGACGATCTCGCTGGTCGCCGTCTTCACCCCGGCAACGCTCATGACGTCCTTGGCGAATGCTTTGGAGCCTTCGATGCGGGCGGCGTCGCGCGTGGGACCGAAGCAGGCGATACCGGCCGCGCGCACCGCGTCGGCCACTCCGAGGACCAGCGGCACCTCGGGGCCGACGACCACCAGGTCCGCCCCCACCCGCCGGGCCAGCGCGACGACCTCGTCGGCCGACGTCACGTCGACGTCGTACTGGTCGGCGACCGCGGCGGTGCCGGCGTTCCCGGGCGCGACGGAGAGTCCGTCCACCTCGGGGTCTCGGCGCAGCGCGAGCAGCAGCGCGTGTTCACGGGCTCCGGAACCGATCACCAGGACGTGCACAGGTGACCACCCTAATCGCACCGCGACGCCGCCGACGCACCACTGAGCATACAGTTACCCGATCAGGTGTATGGTCGCACGGGAGTGCCGCACGTCACACCTCGGAGGCCACCATGACCAGCTGCCCTTTCCTGCCGACCGGCTACGACTTCACCGACCCGGATGTCCTGGTCAACGGCATGCCGGTGCGTGAGTTCACCGAACTGCGCAAGACCGCGCCGGTGTGGTGGAACGAGCAGGCCGAGTCGGTGTTCGGCGACGGCGGGTACTGGGTGATCACCCGCCACGCCGACATCAAGGCGATCTCCCGCGACGGGACGCTGTGGTCGACCAACCGCAAAGGCGCTGTGATGCGGCTACCCGAGGGTGTGACCGCCGATCAGCTGGAGCTGACCAAGGCGCTGCTGATCAACCACGACGCGCCGGAGCACACCCGGCTGCGCAAGATCGTCTCGCGCCTGTTCACGCCGCGGGCCATCGCCACACTGGAGGACAAGCTCGCCGCGGCCGCCCGCGAGATCGTCGCCACCGCCGCCGCCAAGGGCGGCGGCGACTTCGTCCACGACATCGCCATGTCGTTGCCGCTGCAGGCGATCGCCGACCTCATCGGCGTGCCCGAAGCGGACCGGGAGAAGTTGTTCGAGTGGACCAACGCGATCATGAACACCGACGACCCGGATTTCCAGACCGATCACGTCGCGGCCAACGCCGAGCTGATGGGCTATGCGTACACGATGGCCGAGGAGCGGCGGCGTCCCCCGCAAGCGGGAGGTGCCCCCAGCCCCGCAGACGACATCGTCACCCGGCTCGTCCAGGCCGACGCGCTGGGTGAGGACGGCGACAGCATGTCCGACGTCGAGTTCGCGTTCTTCGTCATCCTGCTGGCGGTGGCAGGCAACGAGACCACCCGCAACGCGATGACCCACGGCATGAACGCGTTCCTCGAACACCCCGACCAGTGGGAGCTGTTCACTCGCGACCGCCCACAGACAGCGGTCGACGAGATTATCCGCTGGGCCACGCCGGTGCACTGCTTCCAACGCACCGCGACCGAGGACGTGGAGGTCGGCGGCACGCTGATCCGCGAGGGCCAGCGGGTGGGGTTGTTCTACAGCTCGGCGAACTTCGACGAGGAGGTCTTCGATCGGCCCTTCGAGTTCGACATCCTCCGCGACCCGAATCCGCACCTGTCGTTCGGCGGCAACGGCGCCCACTACTGCATCGGCGCCAACCTGGCCCGCATGGAGATCAAGCTCATCTTCGAGCAGATCGCCGAACAGATTCCGGACATCACCAAGGTGGCCGAACCGCAACGCCTGCGGTCGGGGTGGATCAACGGCGTGAAGGAGTTGCGCGTCGCGTATCGCTGACGACCGCTCGACCCGGCCTCAGCATGACTAAGGTGCCATCGTGCGCACCCACGGTTGGTCAGGAGCCAAACCGGCCTCCGACGAGGAGGCCATCGGGCGCATCCTGGCCGCGGCGGGCAAGGCCATCGAGGACCACGGGGCCGAGTTCTCCATCTCCGACGTCGCCCGCTCCGTCGGGGTGACCCGGCAGACGGTGTACCGGTACTTCCCCAGCACCGAGGCGCTGCTGGTGGCGGCCGCGGTCCGCGCCGTCGACGGATTCCTCCAGCGGCTGGCCGTGCACGTCGCCGGCATCTCCGGCCCGGCCGAGGCAGTCACCGAAGCGGTCGCCACCGCGCTGGAGTGGTTGCCGCGGGAGAAGTACATCGGGTTGCTGCTCGTTCCGGGCGGCACGACCCACGCCGAATCGGTGACCTCGGACGTCGCACTGCAGTTCGGTCGCGACATGATCGGCAGGCTCGACGTCGACTGGGCCGCCCACGGCTACCGCGACGACGATCTCGACGAACTCGCCGAGCACCTGCTGCGGGTCATCCAGTCGTTCGTGATCGACCCGGGCCGCCCCCCGCGACGCGGCGCGGCGCTGCGCAGCTATCTGCGCCGGTGGGTGGGCGGCGCGCTGAGCGCTACACCACCGTCAGCGGCAGCGACCGCCTCGGCTGGAACTCGAAAGAAGCTCCCCCACTGATCTTGACCACCGCCACCTCGCCGAGCTCGCGGGCCGGCGTGTCGCGACGCACCACCCGTGCGGTCCAGTCGGAGCGGGCACCGGCCACCTCCACGTCGAGGTGAGGATCGACCGCGGCGACCGCGGCCTGCAGCGGGCGACGCTCGTCGGGATGGACGAGCGACACCCATGCGCCGTCCTCATGCGCCGGCGAGCGCCGAACTTCTACCGAATCCGGTCCGAAGTCGGCCTGCACGTACGCGGTCGGGTTGAGCATCGGGTGCAGACGCAGCATCTCCACGGTGCCATCGATGCCGGCAGGCAGCTCCAGCGCGCGGTGGATGCGCTCGGCGGCCAGTCCGGCGACCCCGGTGAGCTGTTTGGTGCAGATCTCGGTGGCCAGTGCCTGATCGGCGCCTGCGCGCGCACCCACCGCGATCACGAACGAGAGGTTCAGCAGGTGCATCTGCAGACAGACCTCGTCAGCGATCCGCACCAGCGCCGAATGAGAGAACGCGCCGAAGTCGAAGTCCGACAACAGGTTTCCAGAGTAATCACTGCTCCCCGCGTCGGCGGGGTCGATCGGGTCGAGTTCGGTGCGCGCCGCGTGCGTGCCCGCGATCACCTCGAGCACCGGATGGTCGGCGACCTCGGGGTGGGAGTCGTCGATGGTCACGGTCCACGCGCAGTGCGGGTGACGGTCGGCGGGCGTCCGTGGCGGCCGGTGGATGGGGCGGATCTGCGCCCTGCGGTTGGTCGCAACCGCGGTCGCGTCGAAGGTGGGGTCTTCGATGTCGTGGCACATGCCGCGCACGTAGTCCTCCCCCATCGGCTCGACGTCGAGCAGCGCTCCGCAGTGGTCGAGGTGGAACTCGCCGTGCCAGCGATCGTGCACGGTGTACCGGAAGTCCATGAACTGCGGTGGAGCGCCGATGTCGAGCTGCAGACCTTTGAAGATCGTGATGACGTCGGTGCCCTCGTAACGCAGCGCCTTCTGCATCCGGCGGGTGTAGATGGGGCTCGCGCCCATCCACTCCTCGATGGCGATCTCGAGCATGGCTTCGCGCCCGAAATTGCTGATGCACCAGGCCATTCCGGAGCGGTCGATCATCTGCCCGATGAGCAGCAGCTCGGGCACGAGGACGGCGAGCTGCTCGCGGGTGAGATGGGCGTACCTACTGCTCATGCGAGGTACTCCCGGAGTGCATCTGCAATGCCGCATCCATGTTGGCCTTCTTGTCCTCGCCGCCGCCGGCCTGCGCGGCCTTGCGACGCTGCTTGGCCACCTTGGTCACCACGCCGTCGAACTTGGAGCCCAGCGGAAAGCCGAGATAGTGCGTCAGGAAGATCGCCATCTCCTTGAGCTCGTCTTCGCTGAGCTCGTCGTTGGCCAGCGCCGCATTCGTCTGGATCTCGGCCAAATCGGTGATCCCCAGCGCGGTCACCACGGTCAGCGTCATGATGCGCTTGTCGCGCATCGACAGACCCGGCCGCGACCAGATCGTGCCGAACAGGTGATCCGCGGTCAGAGCGAAGTAGTCGCCCGGCATGTCGGGCATCTCCCAGCCGTAGACCTCGTTCATCTTCTCCAGGCCCCTGCGGCGCAGCTCGTCCATGTCGCTCACTCCTGTTCAGTCGGGTTCAGACGGGACAAGCCGAGTCCCGCAGCCATGTCGCGCAGGGCGATCTGCGCCAGCGGCAGCTCCACGCCGACCGCCTCACCCATCTTCAGCGCCAGCCGCAGATCCTTGTCGGCCAGCCCCCGGGTGTGACTGAACATCTGGTGGAGCCAATGGTCGGGGGCCAGCGGCCCGAGGTCGTCGCGCACCATGATCGCGCCGGGGCCGCCGCTCTGTGCGTCGCTGTGGCGGACGACCCGGCCCAGCTTCTGCAGATCAATGCCTGCTGCTTCGGCCAGCCTCTGCGCTTCGAACGCAGCCGCGAAGCCGACGAAGGTCAGCATGTTGCGGGCGACTTTCATCCGCGTGCCCGCACCGGGTTCACCGGCGCGGACCACCATCGAGGCCCACTGATTGAACACCGGTTTGACGATGTCGTAGGCGTCGTCGTCGGCACCGACCATGACGGCCAGCTCGCCTTTGTCGGCGGCGCCCGCCCCGCCGCTGACCGGGGCGTCGACGATGTGAATGCCCCTGTCTTTCACCTTCTCTGCGAGCTCGGGCGCGGTGTCGGGCTCGATGGTCGAGTGGATCGCGATCACCGTGCCGGGGCGGGCGTGGTCGGCGAGTTCGGCGACGACGTCGCGCACCTGCGCGTCGGTCAGGACGGTGACGCTGATGACGTCGGCGGCAGCGACGTCCGCCACGCGATCGGCCAGGGAAGCACCGGCTTCGGCCAACGGCGTCATGGCGTCGGTCCGCACGTCGAACACGATCAGCCCACCCGGCCAGCCGACCAGTCGCTTCGCCATCGGGGCACCCTGGTTACCCAGCCCGATGTAGCCCAGCCGCGGCTCGGTCATGAGCGGATGATCTGTCCGCCGTCGACGTTGAAGATCTGCCCCGTGATCCACTTCGCCTGATCCGACAACAGGAACAGGCACATTCCGACGAGGTCGTCGGGCTGACCCATCCGGGACAGCGGGATGTTCTTGACGATGTCGGCGACCATCTCCTGCGGGGTGGTGGTGCGGTTGGCCTCGGTGTCGATGGGCCCGGGTGCGATCGCGTTGATGCGGATGTTCTGGCCACCCAGCTCACGCGAGAGCTGCTGGGTCAGCCCGTTGATGCCCACTTTGGCCAGTCCGTAGAAGTTCGCGTACAGCCATGCGGCGGTCGACGACTGGTTGACGATCGCCCCGCCACCGCGCTTGGCCATCTTGCGGTACACCGCGCGGGTGCACCACAGCGCGCCGTCGAGGTTCACGCTCATGAACTTGCGGTAGTACTCGGGGTCGACGGTGACGAGGAAGTCCAGCTTCATGCCGCCGAAGATCGCCGCGTTGTTGACCAGGTAATCGATCCCACCGAACTCCGAGAGCGTCTGTGCTGCCATCTCTTTGGCGGACTCGGGGTCGGAGACGTCGACGCGCACGGCCAGTGCGGTGCCTCCCTCGCCGGTGATCCCGTCGGCGACCTTCTGAGCGCCCTCGCTGTTGATGTCGGCGACCACGACGGCCGCGCCCTCGCGGGCGAGCGCCTCGGCATAGGCCTGCCCGATGCCGCCGCCGGCACCGGTGACGATGGCCACCTTGTCCTGGAACTGATCTCCGTAGAGTCCCATGCACGTCTCCTTAGTTCGCCGCTGTCGCAATGGCTTTGATCTCGAGGTACTCCTCGAAACCGGCGAGCCCCATCTCCCGGCCGATTCCGGATTGCTTGTACCCGCCGAACGGCATGTCGGCCGAATACCAGACCCCGCCGTTGACGTTGACCGTGCCTACGCGCATCCGGGCGGCGACCGCGGCCGCGCGGTCCTCGTCGGCGGAGAACACCGTGCCCGACAACCCGTACGGCGAGTCGTTCGCGATGCGCACGGCGTCGTCGTCGCCGTCGTGGGCGATGACCGTCAGCACCGGGCCGAAGATCTCCTCACGCGCCACCGTGGAGGTGTTGTCCAGCCCGGCGATCACCGTCGGTTCGATGAAGAATCCGGTGTCGCGGTCCGCGGGTCGGCCGCCGCCACAGGCGAATCGGCCACCCTCGGCGACCGCTTTGTCGAGATAACCCTGCACTCGGTCGCGTTGACGCTCGGAGATCACCGGGCCGCAGATCGTGCTCTTCTTGGTCGGGTCGCCGGGTTTGAGACCACCCATGGTGGCGGCTGCCGCCTCGACCGCCTCGTCGTACCGGTCGCGGGGAACGACCAACCGAGTGGTGATCGCGCATCCCTGGCCGGCATGCATCGACGCGGTGAACGCCGCCATCGAGCACGCCCCGGCCAGGTCGGCATCATCGAGGACGAGAAACGCCGACTTGCCGCCGAGTTCGAGGAACACCTTCTTCAGGGTGGCGGCGCTGTCGGACATCACAGCGCGCCCGGTCGCGGTGGAACCGGTGAACGACACCATGTCCACCCTGGGGTCACGGGACAGCAGCGCGCCGACGCCGTGGTCGCTGGAAGTGACGATGTTGACCACCCCCGCCGGGAAGTCAGTGTGCTCGGTGATCAGTTCGCCGAGGACCGCTGCGGCCCAAGGAGTGTCGGGAGCGGGCTTGAGCACCAACGTGTTTCCCGCGGCCAGCGCCGGGCCCACCTTGGCCAGGTTGATCTGGTGGGGGAAGTTCCACGGTGTGATCGCGCCGACGACGCCGACGGCCTCGCGGGCGATGGTGCGCCGGGTCTTGATTCCCATCGGTGCGGCGATTCCCAGATCGGTTGTCCAGGAGTAGGACTCGGCGGTGTCGGCGCAGAAGCTGAGGTCCTCGACGGGTCCCTCGAGCTGGGCGGCCGCCGTCAGCATCCGCGGCGCACCGACCTCGGCGATCGTCAGTTCGCGCAGCTCGTCGATGTTGTCGCGCATGGCCTGCTGCAGTTGCCGCAGACACCGCACCCGCAGCTCGACGTCCGTAGACCAGCCGGTCTCGTCGAGCGCGCGCCGAGCCGCACCGATCGCGGCGCTCATGTCATCGGCGCCCGCGTCGGCCGCCACCCCGAGGACCTCTTCGGTGGCGGGGTTGATCGTCGGGAACACGCCACCGCTGCCGGCGACGAGCTTGCCGTCGATCAGCAATGCGCTCTCGCGATCGGCCGAGATTCCCATCCGCACTCCCTGTCTGATTCCTGGACAACTGTCTGACATCGCCCTTCGAGGCACCATAGCGTCGCGGCCGTCGGCAGGCAAGAACGTGCCGACGCATCGACCGAACGTGCTCTCTGTCAGGTCTTTTCACCGAAGGCTTGCCTGCTGGGGCAGGATTCCGATACGTTGGACATGTGTCCAGCGATGCCGTCACCGCGATCTCCGGCGCGGACCGGGCCTCCCGGCGCAACCGGCGACAGGAGGAGACCTTTCGCAAGGTGCTCGACGCCGGCCTGGTGATGTTGCGGGAGTCGTCGTATGCGGAGTTGACCGTGCGCGCGGTCGCCGCGCGCGCGAAGGTGGCTCCGGCCACCGCCTACACCTACTTCTCGTCGAAGAACCACCTGATCGCGGAGATCTACCTCGATCTGGTCCGTCAGGTCGAGTACTTCACCGATGTCAACGACAGCACCGCCGACCGGGTCGAGAAGACGTTGCGCGCCCTGGCGTTGACGGTCGCCGACGAGCCCGAGGTGGCGGCGGCGTGCACCACGGCGCTGCTGTCGGGCGGCGACCCGGCGGTGCTGACCGTGCGGGACCGGATCGGCGCCGAGATCCACCGTCGCATCCGCTCCGCCGTCGGCCCGGACGCCGATCCACGCACATTGGCCGCGCTGGAGATGACGTTCTTCGGCGCGCTGGTCAATGCGGGCAGCGGCGCCTTCACCTACCACCAGATCGCCGACCGCCTCAGCTACGTGGTGGGCCTCATCGTCGGAGACGACCAATGACTGTCAGTGAGATCCTGCTCGACCCCTACGACTACGCCTTCCACGAAGATCCGTACCCGTACTACCAGCGCCTGCGCGACGAGGCACCGCTGTACCGCAACGAGGACCTGGGATTCTGGGCGCTGTCACGCCACCAGGATGTGCTGACCGGTTTCCGTAACAGCTCGTCACTGTCCAACAAGTTCGGCGTCTCGCTGGACCCGGCGTCGCGCGGTCCGCACGCGTCGAAGACCATGTCGTTCCTCGCCATGGACGATCCCGCTCATCTGCGGCTGCGCACCCTGGTCTCGAAAGGCTTCACACCGCGCCGGATTCGCGA
Organism: Mycobacterium sp. PSTR-4-N; assembly: GCF_022348085.1. GTDB lineage: Bacteria > Actinomycetota > Actinomycetes > Mycobacteriales > Mycobacteriaceae > Mycobacterium. Next base: position 347,663 of record NZ_JAKRFN010000002.1, read on the forward strand.
ACTCGAACCCCGCGTCACCGAGATCGCGGTCCGGCACCTGGACACGATGCTGGAGAAGTCCGCCGGCGGGGAGACGGTCGACTACGTCGACGAGTTCGCCGGCAAGCTGCCGATGGACGTGATCTCCGAGCTGATGGGCGTACCCGAGGCCGACCGCGCGCAAGTGCGGGCATGGGCCGACGGTGTGATGCACCGCGACGAGGGCGTGACGGACGTGCCGCCCGCGGCGGTCGAGGCATCGCTGAACCTCATCGTCTACTACCAGGACATGGTCGCCCGACGACGGTCGCAGCTCACCGACGACCTCACCTCCGCGCTCCTGGAGGCCGAGATCGACGGGGATCGCCTGACCGACGACGAGATCCTCGGGTTCATGTTCCTGATGGTGATCGCCGGCAACGAGACCACCACCAAACTCCTTGCCAACGCGGCCTTCTGGGGCCATCGCAATCCCGATCAGCTCGCCCCCGTCTACGACGATCTGAGCAGGGTGGCCCCGTGGGTCGAGGAGACACTGCGCTACGACACGTCCAGCCAGATCCTTGCCCGCACCGTCGCCGGGGAGCTCACGCTCTACGACACCGTGATTCCCGACGGCGACATCGTGCTGCTGCTCCCCGGCTCGGCGCACCGTGACGAGCGCGTGTTCGACCGGCCCGACGACTTCGTCATCGGTCGCGAGATCGGCTCCAAACTCATGAGTTTCGGTAGCGGCGCACACTTCTGCCTCGGTGCCCACCTGGCACGCATGGAGGCGCGCGTCGCGCTGACCGAACTGTTCACCAGAATCCGCGGGTTCGAGGTCGACGAGGACAACGCCGTCCGTGTCCACTCGAGCAACGTGCGCGGGTTCGCTCACCTGCCCATCGACGTGAAAGTGCGCTGATGCCCCGTTTCGAACCACTGCCCGACCGCAGACCGGCGCTCGTCGCCGGTGCGTCCTCCGGTATCGGCGCCGCCACGGCCGTCCAGCTGGCATCGCGCGGTTTCCCCGTGGCGCTCGGCGCCCGCCGAGTCGAAAAGCTCGAGGAGATCGTCGGACAGATCCGCGCCGACGGCGGTGAGGCGATCGCGGTACACCTCGACGTGACCGATCCCGATTCGGTGAAGGCCTGCGTCGAGCAGACCACCGCCGAGCTCGGCGACATCGAGGTACTGGTGGCCGGTGCCGGCGACACCTACTTCGGCAAGCTCGACTCGATCAGCACCGAGCAGTTCGAATCGCAGATCCAGATCCACCTGATCGGCGCCAACCGGGTGGCCACCGCCGTGCTGCCGGGCATGCTGGACCGGCAACGCGGCGATCTCATCTTCGTGGGATCCGATGTGGCACTGCGGCAACGACCTCACATGGGCGCGTACGGTGCGGCAAAGGCGGCGCTGGTCGCGATGGTCACCAATTACCAGATGGAACTCGAGGGCACCGGCGTGCGCGCGTCGATCGTGCACCCCGGACCCACGAAGACGGGCATGGGCTGGAGCCTGCCCGCCGAGCTGATCGGGCCGGCTCTGGAGGACTGGGCCAAGTGGGGCCAGGCCCGCCACGATTACTTCCTGCGCGCAGCCGATCTCGCACGCGCCATCACGTTCGTCGCCGAGACACCACGCGGCGGCTTCATCGCGAACATGGAGCTGCAGCCCGAAGCGCCGCTGACCCAGACCACGAGTCGCCAGCGGCTGACGCTGAACGAGGAGAACCTCACATGACCACGACGACGGCGGTTCCCCGCGTGTCGGGAGGCGAGGAAGAACACGGCCACCTCGAGGAGTTCCGCACCGACCCGATCGGTTTGATGCAGCGCCTGCGCGACGAGTGCGGTGACGTCGGATGGTTCCAGCTCGCGGGCAAGCAGGTCGTCATGCTCTCGGGCGCCGAGGCCAACGAATTCTTCTTCCGGTCCAGCGACAGCGAGCTCAACCAGGCCGAGGCCTACCCGTTCATGACGCCGATCTTCGGGGAGGGCGTCGTGTTCGACGCCGATCCGGAACGGCGTGCGGAGATGCTGCACAACACCGCGCTGCGTGGCGAGCAGATGAAGGGCCACGCCGCGACGATCGAGAACGAAGTCCGCCGGATGATCGAGAACTGGGGCGACGAAGGGGAGATCGAGCTGCTCGACTTCTTCTCGGAGTTGACCATCTACACGTCGACGGCGTGCCTGATCGGTCTGAAGTTCCGCAACCAGCTGGACTCGCGCTTCGCCGAGTACTACCACCAGCTCGAGCGCGGAACCGATCCTCTCTGCTACGTCGACCCGTACCTCGACATCGACAGCTTCCGTATCCGCGACGAGTCGCGCGTGAAACTCGTTGCGCTGGTACAGGAGATCATGAACGGGCGGATCGCCGACCCGCCGAAGGGCAAAGAGGACCGAGACCTGCTCGACGTGCTGGTCTCGATCAAAGACGACCAGGGCAATCCGCGGTTCACCGCCAACGAGGTCACCGGCATGTTCATCTCGCTGATGTTCGCCGGGCATCACACCAGCTCGGGCACGTCATCGTGGACCCTGATCGAACTGCTACGCAACCCGCAGGTGTACGCCCAGGTGCAGACCGAGCTCGACGAGCTCTACGCCGACGGCCAAGAAGTGAGTTTCCATGCGCTGCGCCAGATCCCGAAGCTGGACAACTCCCTCAAGGAGACGCTGCGCCTGCATCCGCCGCTGATCATCCTGATGCGCGTCGCGCAGGACGAGTTCGAGGTGGCGGGGCGCCCGATCCACACCGGGCAGATGGTGGCCGCCTCGCCGGCCATCTCGAACCGAATCCCCGAGGACTTCCCGAATCCCGACACCTTCGACCCCGACCGCTACCAGAAGCCCCGCCAGGAAGATCTCGTCAACCGGTGGACGTGGATTCCCTTCGGCGCGGGCAAACATCGTTGCGTGGGGGCCGCGTTCGCACAGATGCAGATCAAGGCGATCTTCTCGGTCTTGCTGCGCGAGTACGAGTTCGAGATGGCGCAGCCGCCGGAGACCTACCGCAACGACCACTCGAAGATGGTGGTGCAGCTGGCCCAGCCGGCGAAGGTGCGCTACCGCAGGCGGGTGAGGCCCTGATGGGGTCCTATCGCGTCGAACTCGACGAGGACCTCTGCCAGGGGCACGCCATGTGCGAACTGGAGGCGCCCGACGTGTTTCGGGTGCCCAAGCGCGGCGCGGTCGAGATCCTCGATGCAGAACCCCCCGACGAGCTGCGCGAGGCGGTCGAGCTCGCCGTCGAGATGTGCCCTACCCGAGCCCTTTCCCTCACCGACACGAAGGAGTGACGATGGCGTCCCGCGAACAACTGGAAGACTGGGTGCAACGCTGGCTGGACGCCAACCGTGCCGCCGAAGCCGCGGGCGACTGGAAGCCGCTGGCCGAGTTCTACACCGAGGACGCGACCTACGGCTGGAACATCGGGCCCAAAGAAGACGTCATGTGCGTCAACAAGAGCGAGATCCGCGATGTGGCACTGGGTCTGGAGATGGAAGGCCTGGAGAACTGGGTGTACGAGTACCAGAAGGTGCTCATCGACGACAAACAGAACGAGATCGTCGGCTTCTGGAAGCAGATCGCCCACAAGAGCGACGGCAGCAGCGACGAGATCTACGGCATCGGCGGCAGCTGGTTCCGGCTGAACGACCAGTTGCTGATCGAGTGGCAGCGGGACTTCTTCGACTTCGGCCACGTGCAGAAGGCCTTCATGAACCTCATCGAATCCGGCGACCTGACCCCGACCATGCAGAAGCGCATCGAACGCTCGCTGGCCGGCGAGAAACTGCCCGGCTACTACCCGATCGGTGAAGCTCCCGTCCCGATCTGGTGAGCGCACCACCAAGCAGTTGCTTGGGGGTGGTGTGATGTGGCTAACTAGAGCCTCTAGTCTGGATTGTGCGAGCACTCGTCGAAAGCAGGAGATATGAAGACCAAAGGCGCCCTGATCTGGGAGTTCAACCAGCCCTGGTCGATCGAGGAGATCGAGATCGGCGACCCCGTCAAGGACGAGGTCAAGATCCAGATGGAAGCCTCGGGCATGTGCCACTCGGACCATCACCTGGTCACCGGTGACATCCCGATGGCGGGCTTCCCGGTGCTCGGCGGACACGAGGGCGCCGGCATCGTCACCGAGGTCGGGCCCGGCGTCGAGGGCCTCGAGCCTGGTGACCACGTCGTGCTGTCGTTCATCCCCTCCTGCGGCTCCTGCCCGTCATGTCAGGCCGGGATGCGCAACCTCTGCGACCTGGGCGCGATGCTGCTGCAGGGCACCGCGGTCTCGGACAACACCCACCGCATCCACGCGGTCAAGGACGGCACACCGGTCATTCCGATGACGCTGCTGGGCACCTTCAGCCCGTACATGGTCGTCCACAAGAGCTCGGTGGTGAAGATCGACCCGTCGATCCCGTTCGAGGTGGCCTGCCTCGTCGGCTGCGGCGTCACCACCGGGTACGGCTCGGCGGTGCGCAGCGCCAACGTTCGCCCGGGCGACGACGTGGTGATCGCCGGTATCGGTGGCGTCGGCATGGGCGCGCTGCAGGGCGCGCTGAACGCGGGCGCACGCAACATCTTCGCGATCGACCCGGTCGAGTGGAAGCGCGACCAGGCGCTCAAGTTCGGCGCCACGCACGCCTACCCCGACATCGGCGCCGCGATGATGGGCGTCGCCGAGACCACCCAGGGGCGGATGGCATCGAAGACGATCATCACCACCGGCGAGCTCAAGGGTGAGGAGATCGACAACTACCTCAACATCACCGCCAAGGGCGGCACCTGCGTCGTCACCGCGGTCGCCAACATGGCGAGCTCCGACGTCACGCTGAACCTGTCGATGCTGACCCTGCTGCAGAAGAACCTGCAGGGCACCATCTTCGGCGGCGGCAACCCGCACTTCGACATCCCGCAGCTGCTGTCGATGTACAAGGCGGGCCGGCTGAATCTCGACGACATGGTGACCCGCCAGTACAAGCTCGAGCAGATCAACGACGGGTACCGGGACATGCTCGAGGGCAGGAACATCCGCGGCGTGATCCGCTACACCGACGCCGATCGGTAGACCGTGGTGACCGAGGCAGCGTTGGCACCGGTGGTCGCCGCATCGCAGGCGTCGTGGCGCTGCGTGCAGAGCGGCGACCGCGAGGGTTGGTTGGCGCTGATGAGCGACGACATCGTGATCGAGGATCCGATCGGCGAGGCCGTCACCAATCCCGACGGCACCGGTGTGCGCGGCAAGGAGGCCGTGTCGGCCTTCTTCGACACGAACATCGGGCCGAACCGGCTCCGCATCACCTGCGAGGAGACGTTCCCGTCGAGCAGTCCGACGGAGATCGCCTACATCCTGGTGTTGGAGACGACGTTTCCGAACGGATTCGTCGCGACGGTCCGTGGTGCGTTCACCTATCGGGTGGACGACGCGGGTCTGATCACCAACCTGCGCGGGTACTGGAACATGGACGCGATGACGTTCACCGAAGCGGGAACCACGCATCAGCGCTGAGCTGTCCGGCCGCGCTGCCGTCGTCGTCGGCGGCACACGCGGGATCGGGCGGGCGGTGGCGGCCCTGTTGGCCGACCTCGGCGCCGGCGTCGTCGTCAACGGCCGGGATCCTGACGCCGTCGACGAGGCAGCGGGCGGTATCAGCGGGGCCCTCGGGTGTGCCGGCTCGCCGGCGGACCCCGCGATCGCGGACGCGTTGATCGCACGGTGTGTGCAGGAATTCGGCCGCATCGACATCCTGGTCAATTGTGCCGGCACGGCGGAACCGGCGGGATCGTCGATCCTCACCGTCACCGGCGCGCAGTTCCAGGAGCTGCTCGACGCCCACCTGGGCACGGTCTTCCAAACGTGCCGGGCCGCGGCGCCGCTGATGGCGCGACAAGGTTCGGGGGCCATCGTCAACACCGGATCGTTCGCGTTCCTCGGCGACTACGGCGGTACCGGATACCCGGCCGGCAAAGGCGCCGTGAACAGCCTGACCCTGGCCATCGCCGCCGAACTGGCCGAACACGGGGTGCGCGCGAACGTGGTCTGCCCGGGAGCCAGGACGCGCCTGTCCAGCGGGCCGGACTACGAGGCGCACATCACCGAGTTGAACCGGCGTGGTCTGCTCGACGACGTCAGCCTGGCCGGCGCCCTGGACGCCGCGCCGCCGGAGTACGCAGCATCCACGTATGCCTATCTGGTCGGTGACCGCGCCGCCGACATCACCGGCCAGATCTTCATCGCCGCAGGCGGATTCGTCGGTCGCTTCGACCGGCCCACCCCGCAGATCGTGGCGTACCGCGACCACCACGACTCACCGCCGTGGACCGTGGCCGAGATCTCCCAGAAAGTCTCAGAGCACGTCAGGAGCTGACGCCGGGCAGCTCGTGGTCGCGGTACTGCTTTCGCAGCTCGAGCTTGAGGATCTTGCCGGTCGCGGTGTGGGGCAGCTCGTCGACGAAGACGACGTCGTCGGGCAGCCACCACTTGACGACCTCACCGGCCAGATAATCGAGGATGTCCTGCCGGGTCGCGTTGTGGCCCTTGCGCAACACGGCCACCAGCAGCGGCCGCTCCTGCCATTTCGGGTGCGGCACCCCGATCACCGCGGCTTCGGCCACCGCCGGGTGGCCCAGCGCGGCGTTCTCCAGGTCGATCGAGCTCACCCACTCGCCCCCGGACTTGATCACGTCCTTGGCGCGGTCGACCAGTTGCAGGTAGCCGTCGGGGTCGATGGTCGCCACATCGCCGGTCGGGAAGAACCCTTCCGCGTCGAGCTTCTCCCCGCCCTCGCCACGGTAGTAGCCGCTGGCGATCCACGGCCCGCGCAGCCACACCTCACCGAAAGCCTTACCGTCCCAGGGCAACCGGTTGCCCTCGTCGTCGACGATCTTCAACTCGACCCCGCAGATGCCCCGCCCCTGCTTGAGCAGGATCTGGTTCTTCTCGGCCGGGGAGAGTCCCTCGTGCTTGGGCAGCAGCCGGCCGATCACGCACAGCGGGGAGGTCTCGGTCATCCCCCACCCCTGCATGGCCTGCGCGCCGAAGTCCTTCTCGAAGCGCTCGATCATAGACAGCGGCAGCGCCGCTCCGCCGGTGCCGGCGATGCGCAGCCCGAGTTCGTGGGGGTCGATCTCCGGATGGGCGTCGAGGTAGGAGAACAGCATCATCCACACCGTCGGGACACCCTGGGATTGGTTCACCCCTTCGGCTTTCATCAACTCATACACCGACTCGCCGTCGAGGTGAGGACCGGGCAGCACCAGCTTGGCGCCCACCATCGCGGCGGTGTAGGGGGTGCCCCAAGCGTTGGCGTGGAACATCGGCACCACGAGCAGGATCACCGATCCGCTGTGCACGTCGTTGGCATCGCGCGCCGCGGCCATCAGGGTGTGCAGCATCGTCGAACGATGTGAGTACAGAACACCTTTGGGATTACCGGTGGTGCCCGAGGTGTAGCACAGCGACGACGCGCTGCGCTCGTCGAACTCCGGCCAGTCGTAGTGGGTGGACTGGCGTCCGATGACGTCGTCCCAGCACAGCAGGGCGCCTTCGGGCAACCCGGGCACCTCGGGCATGTGGTCGCGGTCGGTCATGGCGACATAGGTGACCACGGTGGTCAGCTCGGGTGCCAGCTCGGCAACCAGCGACGCAAACGTGATGTCGAAGAACAGGATTCGATCTTCGGCATGGTTGATGATGTACGCGATCTGCTCACGGAACAACCGCGGGTTGACCGTGTGCATCACCGCGCCCGACCCCGATACCCCGAAGTACAGCGCAAGGTGGCGGTCGCTGTTCCAGGCGAGCGTGGCGACGCGGTCGCCGGCTTCCACGCCCCACTCGCTCAGCGCGTTGGCGACCTGCTTGGACACTTCGCCGACCTCACGCCACGACGAACGCCGCACAGTGCCCTTGGGACCTTCAGGCACATGCGAGACGATCTCCGCGTCCCCGTGGAACGCCGCGGCGTAGTCGATCAGCGACGAAATCAACAATGGTCGGTCCTGCATCAAACCCAGCATGCGGCCAGGCTATGGAATGCTCGGTGCCATGGCGACCGTCTTCACCAAGATCATCAACGGCGAGCTGCCGGGCCGATTCGTCTACGAAGACGACGACGTGGTGGCGTTCCTGACCATCCAGCCGATGACCCCAGGCCACACGCTGGTGGTGCCGCGCGCCGAGATCGACAACTGGCAGGACATCGACGCCGCTGAGTTCGCCCGCGTGATGGAAGTCTGTCAGCTGATCGGCAGGGCGGTGTGTAAGGCCTTCGACACCGAACGTTCCGGTGTCATCATCGCCGGTCTCGAGGTGCCGCATCTGCACGTGCACGTCTTCCCGGCACGCGACCTGGCCGACTTCGGGTTCGCGAACGTCGACAACGATCCGTCGCCGGAATCGCTCGACGACGCGCAACGCCGCATCAAGGCGGCGCTGGCCGAGCTCAGCTGACCGGGGCGTCGACCGAGGCGGGCATCCGGCCCTCGGTGGCTTCGGCGGCCTCCGCGATGCGGGGCAGGCTGACCCGGAACGTGCAGCCCCGTCCCGGCGCGGTGGTCACACCCACCGTGCCACCGTGGGCGTAGACCAGCGAGTCGACGATCGACAGCCCCAGGCCGGTCCCGCCGCTGGCGCGCGCCCGCGAGGAGTCTGCACGGTAGAAGCGTTCGAACACCCGCTGGGCGTCCTCGACACTCATCCCCGGCCCTTCGTCGCGCACCTCGAGGACGGCGGAGTCCCCGTCGGTGCCGACCCGGATCGTGACCGCGGCCGTCTCGGGCGTGTGCTGGAGCGCGTTGGCGACCAGATTGGAGAGCACCTGACGCAGCCGCGCCTCGTCGCCGAGTACCTCCGGCGTGCCCGGGCCGTCGAACACCTCCATGCGGATCGGCCGGCGCGGCGCGATGGACTGGGCGTCGTGCACGGCGTCGCTGGCGAGGGCGAGCAGATCCACGCGGCGCTGCTCCAACGGCCGCTGCGCGTCGAGACGGGCCAGCAGCAGCAGGTCCTCCACCAGCAGGCCCATCCGCCGGGATTCACTTTCGATGCGGCCCATCAGCATCTCCACGTCCCGAGCCGCACCCTGGCGATACAGTTCGGCGAAGCCGCGGATCGTGGTCAGCGGTGTGCGCAGTTCATGGCTGGCGTCGGTGATGAATCGGCGCATCCGGTCCTCGGACTCGCGCGCCTGGTCCGCCGAGGACTCCGACGACGCCATCGCGCGCTGGATCTGCGCCAGCATGCCGTTCAGGGCCAGGGAGAGCCGGCCGACCTCGGTGCGGGGATCCCGTTCGGGAACGCGGCGGTCCAGCTGCCCCGCGGCGATCGCGGCGGCGGTCTGCTCGACCTCGGCGAGCGGGCGCAGGCTGCGATGCACCACCGCGTACCCGACGATGCCGAGCACGAGCAGCACCGCGACACCGATACCCACCTGCGCGGCGACCAAGGCGCGGGTCGTGGACTTCACGTCGGAGAGGTCGATCGCGACGGTGGTGAGCTCGCCTCCGGTGCCCGGCACGGTCATCGCGCGCCATTCCGCCGCAGGGTCACCGACGCTGCCGACCGTCACCGGTTCTGGACCGACGTCGTTGTCGGCGGGCAGGGCGGGCTCGGCGTCGCGGTCGTTGACCGCGACCCACGCGGTGCCGCCCGGTTCGATGACCCGCACGTAGTAGTCCGACGGGGGCCGGCCCGGATTGGGGCCTTGGTCCTCGGGATCGGCGGGCGACTGCCTGGGCACCTGCGCCCAGCCGCGGGAGGCGTCCCGCAACGTGTCATCGACACGGTTGATGAGCGTGTGATGCATGATCGTGGTCACCGCGACGCCGGACGCCAGCAGACCACAACCGACCAGCAGCAACATCGCTGCGACCAGTCCTACCCGAAGCGGGATCCCGCGTCTGATCTGGGGCACACCCCCATTGTCACCGGGGTTCGCGAAGTACATACCCCACACCCCTCAGGGTGTGCAGCAGACGCTTGTCCCCGGTGTCGATCTTGCGGCGCAGATACGACACGTAGGACTCGACGACGTTGACGTCGCCGCCGAAGTCGTACCGCCAGACGTGATCGAGGATCTTCGGCTTCGACAGCACGGTGCCGGCGTTGATGATGAAGTACCGGAGCAGAGTGAACTCCGTGGGCGACAGCGACACCGGCTCGCCGGCTTTCCACACCTCGTGGGTGTCCTCGTCGAGCTCGATGTCGGCGAACTTCAGCCGCGAGGTGCGCGGCTCCTGCACCCCGCCGCCTGCGCGGCGCAGGATCACCCGCAGCCGCGCCACCACCTCTTCGAGGCTGAACGGTTTGGTCACGTAGTCGTCGCCGCCGAGGGTCAGCCCGGCGATCTTGTCCTGCAGAGAATCACGAGCAGTCAGGAACAGCGCCGGCGCCTCGATCCCGTCGGCGCGCAGCCGGCGCAGCAATCCGAAGCCGTCCATGCCGGGCATCATCACGTCGAGGATGATCGCGTCGGGGCGCATCTCGCGGGCCAGGTCGAGGGCGGCCGGACCGTTGGACGCGGTGTGGACCTCGAAGCCTTGGAACTTCAAGCTCACCGACAGCAGCTCGACGATGTTGGTCTCGTCGTCGACGACGAGGATGCGAGCTTCCGGGATGTTGTCCTGCACTGGCATGGCCATGGTCCTCAGTTTCATCCCATGAATTGGAAAACTGCTGCGCGCTCGCTGTGTGGTTCCTGTGAGTTCATTCTTGCGCTGTTCCTAGACTGGATCGCATGAACCTCGGCAAATCCCTCAGCGATCTCGCGTTGACGCCGGTGAGGGTGGGTCTGGCCGTGGCCGACGCCGGTCTCGGGATGGCCGGCGGAGGACTGGGCATCGCCCGCAAAGCGCTCGGCGAACCGGGAAGCGGCGTCCGTCAGCCGCCGACCTCGTTCGCCGCGATGATCGGCGTGCAGGATGCCGTGGAGCGGGCCAACCGGCTCGCACGCCTGATGGACGAGGACCAGCCGCTGGGCCGGGCGCTGGCCCCCGACGGTGCTCTGGACCGCCTGCTGCGGCCGGGTGGTGTGGTGGACCGGTTGACGGCCCCCGGCGGAGCGCTGGAGCGGCTGACCGAAGAGGACAGCGGGCTGATGCGCGCGATCGCGCCCGGCGGGCTCGTCGATCAGCTGCTCGCCGAGGACGGTCTCGTGGACCGGCTGCTGGCCGAGGACGGCGTGGCCGACCGCCTGTTCGCCGAAGGCGGCGTCGTGGACACCCTGACCGCGCGCAACGGCCCGCTGGAGCAGCTGGCGACGGTTGCGGACACGTTGAACCGGCTGTCCCCGGGCTTGGAGGCGCTCGAGCCGACGATCGAGGCGCTGCGCGAGGCGGTGATCGTGTTGAGCCAGGTGGTGAACCCGTTGAGCAACATCGCCGATCGCATCCCGCTGCCGGGCCGGCGCCCGCGGGCCCGGTTCATGGCGCGACCGGCGACGCCGCAGAGGGTGATCGATGTCGAGGAGTGACCGCACAGCCGTTAAGCTGGCTTTCCACGCCTCCTTAGCTCAGCGGTAGAGCAACGCTCTTGTAAAGCGTAGGTCGTCAGTTCAATCCTGACAGGGGGCTCCACGCTTGCGGCGTCCGGATTTGCAGTCGTCCCCGGCCGATCTGGAAAAGCCAACGATCACAGTCGCGAAACGAAAACGGGACCGTTACACCCTTTTGCTGGCCGACTCCTGCGCGATGCGCTTGAATGACGCGTACGTCGGGGGACGAGAGACCGGTTTCGGAGGGCTTTTCTGTTGAGTTCCGCAGCGCACATCGGCCGCGTCGGCGCCCTGGCCGTCGCCCTGGGTATCGGATCGGCGGTGTTCGCGGGTCAGGCCTGGGCCGATGACACCTCCTCGTCGGGATCGGCGGGATCGTCGGCGTCCTCTGGATCGTCGGCCTCGTCTGTCTCGTCGGGAGGACAATCCTCGGCCGCCGCGGGGCCGAAGGCCCGCACCACCTCGACCGGAGCCGACCGAGCGGAGAGGCCACGTCGCTTCGGCAAGGCCGACAAGCCCACGAAGACGGACACGTCGGACACCTCCGAGAAGGCCGACTCCGACACCGATGCGGTGACGACCACGACACCGGCCACGAAGCGGACATCCCGGCCGACCTGGAAGAAGTCCGAGAGTGCGCGGGACCACGCGACCGAGACGTCGGTGTCGGAACCCGAGACCCCCGATACTGCGGATGCAACGCCGTCCCGGTCGGCCCGTCCCGCCGAGGTCGTCTCCCCCGACCCTGCCGAACCGCCGCGCACCTCCTCACGGTTGACGCTGCTGCGGTCAGCATCGCAGCCCGCCCCGCAAGCGCCTCAGACGCAACGCCCCATCGATCGACCCGTCGTCAAGGCCGTCGTCGAGGTGGCTCGCAGCATGGTCGACTGGGCACACCAGAAGGCCGACGCCGGCCAGGGCCAGACGGCTGCGCCGCCATTCCTGTGGGCTCTGATGTCGGCCGCCCGGCGCGAGCTCGAGACGCTGTCGGCTGCTCGCACGACCCGCGTCGCCACCGCGAGCCTGACCGCCGACACCTCGCTGGCCACCCCGCTGGCCGCCGCGGCGATCACGCCGTATTCGCCGTGGCTGAATCCTCAGGTCAGCCCGTCGACCAACTTCGTCAGCTGGGTGACCGGCGGTTACTCCTACGGTGATCCGTTGAAGGCCAACACGGTGGACCGGTTCAGCGTCTGGGGCACCGACGTCGGCACCATGTGGGACAACGGCATGGTCGACGACCCGTCCACCCCCTTCAACGAGCACCAGGTGCTGATCGCTGTCGGCGACACGTTCAGCGGAGCCAACATGACCGGCCGGCACATCTTCAACACGCTGTTCCGCAGCTCGGACCGCGATCTGAGCGACGGCATCACGATCCCCAACGGAGAGTGGTTCACCGGCAACTACTTCGGTGGTGCGCCGCTGGACGGCCCGGTGAATGCGCGACCGATCATCAACCCCCAGAGGTGGTTGCCGAATTCGGTGACGATGATCCCGACCGCGGGCGTCTCGGTCAACGTGCCGGTCACCGAGGACACCCCCTTCGGCACCATCCAGTACGTCAGCTACATGTCGGTCAGCAAGTGGGGGTCGGCGGGTAGGTGGACCACCAACTACTCGGCCATCGGGTACTCGGTGGACAACGGCGAGAACTTCACCATCGATCCCAACAGCATTCGTTACAACTCGTTCCTCAGTGGCAACAAGAACTTTCAACAGTCGGCGTTCGTCAAGGGCGACGACGGTTACATCTACGTGTACGGCACACCGAACGGCCGCCAGGGCGCGGCGTACCTGTCCCGCGTCGCACCCGAAGACATCCTCGACCCGTCGAAATACGAGTACTACAAAGCCGCGAAGAAGAGCTGGCTGGGCAGCTCGCCGGCCGGCTGGGTGAAGGGGAACCCATCGGCGGCCACGGCGATCATCGGAAAGTCCGGCGGTTTCCTGGGTTTCACCAAACCCGGGTACACGGTCAGCGAAATGTCGGTGCAGTACAACGACTATCTCGGCAAGTACATCGTGCTCTACGGCGATCAGAACAACAGCATCGTGATGCGGACCGCGGACACCCCCGAGGGCGTCTGGTCGGACGCGACGGTCCTGATGACCCAGCAGCCCGGCGGCATCTACGCACCGATGCTGCACCCCTGGTCGCCGTCCACGGAGGGCACCGGGTCGGACCTGTACTTCAACCTCTCGCTGTGGTCGAGCTACAACGTGATGCTGATGCACACCGACCTGACCAAGGTGTGACCGGTCGGCCACAGCCTTAGACTGCGCACGTGCGCGACGTGCTCGATGAGTTGCTGGCCGTCTGGCGGACCGGCGGCACCGCGGGACTGTCGACGGTCGTCCGCACGATGCGCTCCGCCCCGCGCCCACCCGGTGCGGCCATGGTGGTGGCCCCCGACGGAGCTGTAGCGGGCTCGGTGTCGGGCGGCTGCGTCGAGTCGGCGGTCTACGAGGCAGCGGGCGAGGTCGTGGCGAGCGGTCGCCCGCAGTTGCAACGCTACGGCGTCAGCGACGACGACGCCTTCGCCGTCGGATTGACCTGCGGGGGCACCATCGACGTCTTCACCGAACCGGTGTCGCGGCTGACCTTTCCCCAGTTGCAGGCGGTCGCCGACGACATCTCGGAGCACCGGGCGGTGGCGGTGGCGACCGTCATCGACCACCCCGACTCCGAGTGGTGGGGGCGGCGGATCGTCGTCGGGCCGGACTTCGCCGACGGCTCGGTCGGGTCCGGACGAGCCGATGCCGCGATCGTCGACGACGCCAGGGGTCTGCTGGCCGCGGGCCGCTCCGGCGTTCTGAGTTACGGGCCGGACGGGCAGCGCCAGGACGTCGGGATGGAAGTCTTCGTCGCCAGCCATGCGCCGCGGCCACGAATGATCATCTTCGGTGCGATCGATTTCGCGGCCGCGCTCGCCGCCCAGGCGGCGCTGCTCGGATACCGTGTCACTGTCTGCGATGCCCGTCCGGTATTCGCCACCGCGGCAAGGTTTCCCGCTGCGGAGGACGTAATGGTGGACTGGCCCCACCGGTACCTGGCCGGGGAGGCCGAGCGTGGCGCCCTCGACGCCCGCACCGCGATCTGTGTACTCACCCACGATCCGAAGTTCGACGTTCCGGTGCTCGAGGTCGCCTTGCGGCTCCCCGAGGTCGGCTACGTCGGCGTGATGGGATCGCGCCGTACCCACGAGGACCGGATGCGCCGCCTACGGGACGCGGGATTGACCGACGACGACGTGAGCCGGCTGTCCAGCCCGATCGGGCTCGACCTGGGCGCGCGGACCCCCGAAGAGACCGCGGTGTCCATCGCCGCCGAGATCATCGCCTCCCGCTGGGGCGGTGGGGGGCGGCCGCTCACCGAGACGGACGGTCGCATCCACCACGAGCGGTAGAGGCTGCTACTCGGAGACGACGCCGCGCAGTCCGTCTGCGCCGAAGACCGGTTCCAGCATCGCCGAGAAGTCCGGTCCCCGGCGCAGCATCATGCCGCCGTCGACGTTGATCAGCTGTCCGGTGATGTAGCTCGAAGCATCACTGAGCAAGAACACCGCCGCGTTGGCCACATCCTCGGCCTCGCCGGGGCGAGGGAGCGGGGTGGCCGCCGCGTAGTCGCCGCTCACCTCCGGTGACATGAAGATCGCCGCCACCAGATCGGTGCGGATCAGGCCCGGCCGGAGGCAGTTCACCCGCACCAGCGAGGGGCCGAGCTCGTCGGCGGCCAGTTGCATCAGATGGTCCACCCCGGCCTTGGACACCCCGTACGCACCGAACCAGCGGTGGGTGTTGCTCGCCGCGATCGAGGAGATGCCGACGAACGATCCCCCACCGCCGCGCACCATCATCCGCGCCGAATGTTTGAGGACGTAGAAGGTGCCGTTGATGTTGAGGTCGACCAGTCGCCGCCACGCTTCGGAGTCCAGCTGGGTGATCGGGCCGATGGTGTCGCTGCCGCCGGCACAGTGCACCACACCGTCCAGCCGCCCCGTCCACGCCGCCGCGGCGTCGACGGTGCGGGCCACCTCGTCCTCGTCGGTGACGTCACCCGGCTCATAACGCACCGTGCCGCCGATCTCCTCCGCGGCGGCGGCCAGCTTGTCCGCGTTCCGGCCCATCAGCATCGCGTTGCCGCCGGCGGCGACGACGGCCGCCGCCACCCCCTTGCCGATTCCGCTGCCCCCGCCGGTGACCAGCACCGTTCGCCCGGACAACATTGCATCGGAGAGTTGCATCCGTACACCTTCCACGACACCAAAACGAGAACGTGTTCCAGTTATACGGCACCGGAGGAGGCCGCGAACAGGCTTCGGCTTCCGGCCCCGGCATTGGCTACAGTTGTCCCCATGCCTGCCAAACCTGACCCCGCCGAGATCGGCGACGTCGAGCCCATCGCCGACAGCACCGAGCGCCAGGCGCGACGCGTGGTCGCCGCCTACGCCACCGACGCCGACGAATGCCGGGTCTTCCTGTCGATGCTCGGCATCGGACCGGCGAAGCTCGACGCATAATGCCGGATCCGAGCGGCCCAGACGACCGCTCGGGCTCGGCTGCGTCGGCCGACTTCGTCGTCGTCGCCAACCGTCTTCCCATAGACATCGTCCGCCGGCCCGACGGTTCCACCGAATACAAGCAAAGCCCCGGAGGGCTGGTCACCGCGCTCGAGCCGCTCCTGCGGAGGCGTAGCGGCGCGTGGATCGGGTGGCCCGGGGTTCCGGAGGAGGCCGACGACCCGAATAGCTTCGAGGAACCCATCGAGCAGGACGGCATGACGTTGGTGCCGGTGCGGCTGTCCGCCGACGACGTCGCCGAATACTACGAGGGGTTCTCCAACGCGACCCTGTGGCCGCTGTACCACGACGTCATCGTCAAACCGATCTACCACCGGCAATGGTGGGACCGCTACGTCGAGGTCAACCGCCGATTCGCCGAGGCGACCGCCCGGACCGCGGCGGAGGGCGCCACGGTCTGGGTGCAGGACTATCAGCTACAGCTGGTGCCGAAGATGTTGCGGATGCTACGGCCCGACCTGACCATCGGCTTCTTCCTGCACATCCCCTTTCCACCCGTCGAACTGTTCATGCAGATGCCGTGGCGCACCGAGATCATCGAAGGTCTACTCGGTGCGGACCTGGTGGGCTTCCACCTGCCCGGCGGCGCCCAGAATTTCCTGATCCTGTCCCGCCGGCTGGTGGGCGCGAACACCTCCCGCGGCAACGTCGGTGTCCGCTCCCGATTCGGGGAGGTCTTCGTCGGATTCCGCACGGTCAAGGTCGGCGCGTTCCCGATCTCCATCGACTCCGGTGACCTCGATCAGCAGGGCCGCACCCGTCGGATCCGCCAGCGCGCCAGAGAGATTCGCGCCGAGCTCGGGAACCCGCGCAAGGTGTTGCTGGGTGTCGACCGACTGGACTACACCAAGGGCATCGACGTCCGTCTGCGGGCGTTCTCCGAGCTGCTCGGTGAAGACCGTATCGACCCCGAGGACACCGTGCTGGTGCAGCTGGCCACGCCGAGCCGTGAACGGGTCGAGAGCTACATCGCGATGCGGGAGGACATCGAACGTCAGGTGGGGCACGTCAACGGCGAGTACGGACAGGTCGGGCACCCGGTGTTGCACTACCTGCATCGCCCTGTGCCCCGGGAGGACCTGATCGCCTTCTACGTCGCCGCCGACGTCATGCTCGTCACCCCGCTGCGCGACGGGATGAACCTGGTGGCCAAGGAGTACGTGGCGTGCCGCAGCGATCTCGGCGGCGCTCTGGTGTTGAGTGAGTTCACCGGGGCGGCAGCCGAATTGCGGCAGGCCTATCTGACGAACCCCCACCACCTCGAAGGCGTCAAGGACGCCATCGAGGCGGCGCTGACACAGACTCCGGAGGAGGGCAGGCGCCGGATGCGGGCACTGCGCCGCCAGGTGCTCGCCCACGATGTGGACCGCTGGGCGCGGTCCTTCCTCGACGCCTTGGCCGACTCTAGATCGGAGTGATGTAGTTGATCAGCCACTTGCCGTCGATCTTCTGGTAATCGACACGCAGCCGGCTGCCGTCGTAGATGGGCTGACGGGACTTGTCCGTCACGGTGCGGTTCATGTACACCATCACCGACGCCGAATCGCGTTGCGCCTCGAGAACTCCGACGCCCACGACGTTGGCCTGGCTGACCAGTTGGCGATCGCGCGCCTGCGGGATGATGTCTTTGACGGCGCGGTCCTCGAACTCCCGGCGATAGCTCGGTGTCAGCAGCGGGTACACCTTGCCGAGGCTGCCCTCGACCGTCTGGTAGTCGTACCCGAACACCTGTGGAATCTGTTGCTGGGCAAGCGGAGCCAGCTCTTGGCGAGCAGCCTGTTCGCCCTGCAGCTGCACCCTGTCCCAGAAGAGCCAACCGCCCACGCCGCCGAGTGCTGCCACACCGAGGGACAACAGCACGGCGATGGCGGCGATCAGCCGCGAGATCCCGTTCCCCATCAGTTGCCGCCGTCGGGGTACTTGAGGTCATAGCCCGTCATGTGCCCGTTGTCGTCCTCGTGCACGATCACCCGCATGCGGTAGGGCTGCGACGGCTTGTTGGTGCCGTCGATGTCGGTCACCGTCACCCGGGCCGATACCAGCACCGAGGCGTTACCACTGATCGGGTCGACCTTTTCCAGCGCGGCGCCGTTGATGACGGCCTCGGAGCTGGCGTTGGTGTCGCGGAAGATCGCCTTGAGGTTGTCGACGTTGTTGCCCTGGCTGAGCATGTCGCGCAGCGGTCCGCTGGTGCCGTTGACGAATCGGTTCACGCTGTCGTCGATGTTGTCCTGCGTATAGCTGAACATGTTGACCACCAGCTGTGACGCCGTGTCGACGAACCGTTGGTCACGTGCCAGCACCGCCTCCTGGGCGCGTTGCTCGTGCAGCATCCACGCCACCCCACCGCCCAGCGCACCGGCCAGGACGACCAGTGCCAGAAGAGCCACCAGCGCGACGAGGCCGCGGTTGGCCCGGCGACGGGGCGGCGGAGCCGCCGACACCGAGACCGGACGGCGGACCGTCGTGGTGCCCGGGGTGTCGAGGAACACCGCGAGGGGGGCCTCCGGTTCGGCACCGGTGGCGGGCCCGGCGGCGCGGGAGGCGCGACGCCGTGGGGGCCGGCTCACCTCACGCGGACTGGCTTCTACCAACTCGTCCTGCCTATAGCTGCTTCGGGGCCAACATCAGATCGACCCAGTTCTCTGCAGGCGCCAGTTTGTCAGTTCCACCGGCGAAGGTGCCAGTTCCGCCGGCAGGGTCGACGAACGTGCCGTTCTGGTCATAGGTCGCCATCGCGGGTCCCGCCGCCTGTGGCATCGGCCCACCCGGCTGCGGCACCGCCTCGGCGGGCAGCAGCGGACCCGACGGAGCGGCGGGCACCCCGGGAGCGGGCGGCGGTGCCGGCGCAGGAGCGGCCGGGGCAGGAGCTGCAGGCGCCGGTGGTGTCCGGCCGTACGGCGGCACCACCTGGTCCGGGGGT
>NZ_JAKRFN010000030.1 GCF_022348085.1 Mycobacterium sp. PSTR-4-N
GACGTGCGCGGTCAGCTCGCGCTCGTCCGGGCCGCCGGTGACCACCACGCGGTGCCCGGCGGCGACGAGCGCGGCGACCATCGCCCGGCTGCGGTCGGCGCCGGGCCTCCGCGCGGGTACTGCGGCGCCCGGATGGAACACCACGTACTCGCCCGCGCCGACACGGTCCCGCAGCCACTGCGGCAGTGCAGCGATGCCGGTGACCCGCAGTGCATCGGTATCGCCCTGCGGCAGAGCACATCCGGCGGCCTCGGTGAGCGAGAGGGCGCGCAGCGGCTCCGGGATGTCGTCGGCGACGTGGTGGCGCAGGTCGAGCAGGCTGCCCGGATAGTCCACGCTGATCGCCCCGACCCAGCCGATGTCGGCCATCCGGCACAACAGCGCCAGCGGCAGCGGTGACTGGTGGAACGAGGTGAAGATGTAGCAGCGATCGGGGGCCACGTCGCGCAGCTGCTTGAGCAGGTCGTCGGCGTGTGCGGCGGTGAGTTCGGGCGAGTCGAAATCCACCCAGGGCGCCTGCCATTCGATGATCTCGTCCACCCCGGGCAGCAGTTCCGCGGCAGCGCGCCCCCGCGGCCCTGCCAGCATCACCACCCGATCGTGGCGCTGCGCGACCGCGCGGATCGCCGGACCGGTGATCAGCACGTCGCCCGCACTGTCGAGGCGGGCCACCAGCGCGGTGCTCATCGCGCCTCCTGCAGCACCATGTCCACCGCGGCGGTCAGCGTCGCCGCCACCGCCGCACGCGGGTCCGCCTGCGCCGCCTCGATCTCGGGCGTCAGTGTCCGGTCCGTGGGCACCAGGATCGCCCGGGCACCCGCAGCCAGCGCCGCGCCGACGTCGCTGCCGGTGTCACCGATCATCACGCAGCGCGCCGGCGGCACACCGAGCGCCGCGGCAGCCGCGATCACCATGCCCGGGGCCGGTTTGCGGCACGCACAGCCGTCGTCCTCGCCGTGCAGGCACACCTGCCACTCGTCGAACGCTCCCAGTTGACCGACGACTTCGGCGTTCACCTCTCCGAGCTGTTCGGTGGTGATCAGCCCGCGCGCGACGCCGGACTGGTTGGTCACGACAGCCAGTAGCAGGCCGCGGCGGCGCAGCCGGTCGAGGGCGCGGCGGGCGCCGGGCACGGGGTGCACGCCCCGCGGGTCGTTGAGGTACGGGCCGTCCGCGATCAGTGTGTCGTCGCGGTCGAACAGCACCGCCAGCGGCGGATCGGTTCGCGCATGGCGGTGCTGCCAGGCACCGACCACCCGGTGCCACACCGCCAGCGGCGGGATCAGAGCGCTCGTCGCGACGATCGGCCCGAGTTCGCCCACGGTGCGGGACCCGGCCAGATGGCGACGGGCGGCGAAGTCGGCGGTCAGGCCCGTCCACGCCACACCGGCACCGGCGGCGACGCGGCGGCGACCCGTCACCGCGGCCAGCGCCGCTGCCGCGAGCACCACGGTGGAGGCGGCGTGCGCGGGCAGTCGGCCGCGGCCCTCGCCGATGCGGTCACGCCAGGTGGCCCCGAATTTGCGGCGCATCAGCGCGTTGTCGCGGTTGCCGATCTGGACACGCAGCGACGTCCGCCAGGTCGCGCGCGCCACCGGGTGCAGGCAGCGGCGGCTGCCGCGCAGGATGTGATGGCCCGCGGCGGTCATGCGCAGCGCGATGTCGGAGTCCTCCCGGTAGGCGCGCGGGAAGCGCTGGTCGAAGCCGCCGACCTGCACCAGCACGTCGCGCCGGAAGGCCATGTCGGCGGTGATCCATTGCGCCGTGGCCAGACGCAGCGTGCGTTGTTCGTCGTCGGTGGGGCGCCCGGTGGTCTCGCGCGGCACGTCGAGCCGGCCCTGCGAGCCTGCAGCACCCACCGCGTCCGCCGCCGCGAGATCCTGATCCAGCGCGGAAAGCCATGGGGCCGTGGGCAGGACGTCGTCGTCGAGGAAGCACACCCAGGGCGTGTCGGATGCGCGCCAGCCGACGTTGCGCGCTGCGGCCGGTCCCCGCCCGCCACTCTCGAGCACCTTGACCGGCAGGTCGGACTGCAGCGTGAGGGTGTGCCCGCCGGGCCGGTCGTCGACGACGATCACGCGCGCCGGGCGGGGCCCGTCGCTGCGATCGAGGCCGGTGATCAAGCGCTGCAGAGACTCCCGACCGATGGTCGGGATGACGATCGTCACGTCGTGGTTCATCGGGGTCGCCGCAGGAGGAAGGGGCCCAGCACGAGAACGTCGATGGGGGCGCTGCCGAAACACTCGAGCGCGTCGACCGGACTGTCGACCATCGGTCGGCCCGCGGTGTTGAAGCTGGTGTTCACCAGCACCGGCACACCGGTGCACCGCGCGAAGTGACCGATGGTGGCGTGCAGCAACGGCAGGCTCTCGTCGACGGTCTGCACCCGCGCCGTGCCGTCGACGTGGGTGACGGCCGGGATGCGGTCGCGCCACTCGTCGGCGACATCGTGGACGAACAGCATGTACGGGCTGGGAAGCGGCCCGCGGCGGAAGATCTCACCGGCCCGGTCGGCCAGCACCATCGGGGCGACGGGCCGGAACTGTTCGCGGCCTTTGACGTCGTTGAGCCGCTCGAGGTTGTCGAGCCGGCGCGGGTCGGCCAGCAGGGAGCGGCCGCCCAGCGCGCGGGGCCCGAATTCCGCACGCCCCTGGAACCAGCCGACGAGCTGGTTGTCGGCCAGCGCTTCGCCGACGGTTCGTGCGAGGTCGTCGGGTCGTTCGTAGCGCAGCGCCGCGCGATCGAGGACGGCGCGGATCTCGTCGTCGGTCCATCCGCGACCCAGCTGCGCCGACCCCATGGGTGCGATCGGTTCCGCCTCGTCGGCGGCGAGGGCCAGCGCGGCGCCCAGTGCGGTGCCGGAGTCGCCGGCGGCGGGCTGCACCCAGATGCGGTCGAAGCCGCTCTCGGCGTGGATGCGGGTGTTGGCCACGCAGTTGAGGGCGACGCCGCCGGCCAGGCACAGCGCGTCGGTGTCGACCCGCTCGCGCAGCCAGGACACCAGGTCGAGCAGCACCTCTTCGACCACCTGCTGCACGCTGCAGGCGAGGTCGGCGTGCACGGGGTCCGGCCGGTCCAGCGCACCGACCTGTCCACCGGTCGTGCGGACGGGCGCGAAGTCGGTCCAGGTGATCGGCTCGGTGCGGAAGCCGCCGTCGGGGCAGGCGTAGACCCGCTCCCGCATCGCGTCGATGAACCGGGGGCTGCCGTAGGAGCCCATCGCCATGACCTTGTACTCGTCGCTGGAGCGCGCGAAACCCAAGTGTTCGGTGAGGCTTTCGTAGAGCAGGCCCAGCGAGTGCGGAAGCTCCTGGGTGGCCAGCACGTCGAGCTTGTGGTCGCGGTAGACACCGGCGAGCATCGAGGTGCGCTCCCCGCGGCCGTCGACGACGAGCACCGCGCTGTCGGGGTGCGGCGAGGCCAGCGCGGTGGATGCGGCGTGGGCGACGTGGTGGCGGACATGGCGCACCACGGCGGGGTCGAGGCCCGGCAGCGCGGTGGCGAGGAAGCGGGCGGCGCGCTGTGCATACAGCGTTCGCAGGTACTCCCAGTCGCGGTCGAGGCCATCGGTCTGGCCCGATTCGTCGGCCATCAGCGCCGGATCGTAGGAGTAGCCGACCGCGTCGATGTCGGCCGCGTCGATGCCGGCCTCGGCCAGGCACCACCGCGCGGCGGCAACGGGCAGCTCCCAGGTGGAGAACGGTACGGCCTGCTTGCCGTGTTTGCGGCGGGAGAACCGTTCCTCCTCCGCGGCGGCGACGATCCGGCCGTCGATCACCAGGGCGGCGGCGGGATCGTGGAACACCGCGTTGATACCGAGGATTCGCATGAGGTGGCTCCTTCACCTGGCCTGGGCAGCGGGCAGCGCGGCGTCGCTGCTGTGGGAGGCCAGCGCGGTGCGGAACCAGTCGAGGGTCCGCGCCAGGCCGTCTTCGTAGCTCACGGTCGGAGACCAGCCGAGCAGCTCGCGGGCGGTGGTGATGTCCGGGCAGCGGCGCCGGGGATCGTCGGCGGCGGCCGGTCCGTGATCGATCGGCACGTCGGCACCGGCGAGATCGCGGACGATCTCGGCGATCCGCAGGACCTCGAGCTCCACCGGGTTGCCGATGTTCACGGGTCCGGCGACCGGGTGCCGGGCCAGGGCGATCAGACCGGCGACGGTGTCGTCGACGTAGCACAGCGATCGTGTCTGGGTGCCGTCCCCCGCCACGGTGAGCGGGCGACCCTGCAGCGCCTGATGGCAGAACGTGGGCACCGCGCGCCCGTCGTCCGGGCGCATGCCCGGTCCGTAGGTGTTGAAGATCCGCGCCACCCCGATGTCGGTGCCGAGCTCGCGGTGGTGCGCGAACGCGAGCGCTTCGGCGTAGCGCTTGGCCTCGTCGTACACGCTGCGCGGACCGATCGGATTGACGTTGCCCCAGTAACTTTCGTGCTGCGGATGCTCGAGTGGGTCGCCGTACACCTCGCTGGTCGACGCGAGGACCACCCGGGCGCCGCAGCGGCGGGCCAGGTCGAGCACCGTCGCGGTGCCCAGCGCGCCGGCCCGCAGGGTCTGCAGCGGTAACCGCAGGTAGTCCGGCGGCGACGCGGGGCACGCCAGATGGAAGATCATGTCGAAATGCCGATACGCCAACGCTTCCGGCAGCGGATCGGTGATGTCGTGCGCGACGAAGTGCACCCCGGCGGGCCGGTCCGTGTTGCGCGCAGCACTGGTCGAGAGATTGTCGACGGCCACCACGTCGGCGCCGTCTGCGACCAGGCGGGCACACAGATGCCGACCGAGGAATCCTTCGCCGCCGGTGACCAGCACCTGTGCTGCCACGGTTTGGGGCTCGGTTCCCGGGGTAGCACCACCGCTCATGGTTTCGCGCTCACCTGGTGCCCGCACCTCGTTCGTCATCGCCAGCCGCAACCGATCCGACGAACTCGCCTCGGTGCTGCGGCGACTGCTCGACACGACAAATTCTCCGATCATTCTGGTGGACAACGGCTCTGAGGACGACTCGGTGCAGAAGGCGCGCCGCCTCGCCGACGAGGCCGACGGACGGCTGACCGTCGTGGAGCTCGCCGAGAACCTCGGCGCCGTCGGCCGCAACGTCGGTGTGACCCGCGCGGTCGAGGCATCGACCCCGTACGTGGCGTTCTGCGACGACGACTCCTGGTGGGATGCGGCGTCGATCGGCCTCGCGGAGGAGCTCTTCGACGCGTATCCCACGCTCGCGGTTCTCGCGGCGCGCACGCTGGTCATGCCGAGCGGTCGCGAGGACCCGATCGTGGCCGAGCTCGCCTCAAGTCCACTGGGCCACGATCCGGCGCTGCCGGGCCCGTCGATCCTGGGCTTCCTGGCGTGCTCGGCGATCGTGCGGGCCTCGGCGTTCGAGGCGGTCGGCGGGTTCTCGCCGATCATCCACTTCCGCGGGGAAGAGACGCTGCTGGCCTGGGACCTCGCCGCCCACGGCTGGGACCTGTGCTTCTGCGACCGGCTCACGGCCTTCCACCAGCCCTCGACCCACCGCGGCACCAGCGCGGCGCAGGACGCCCGGTCGATGCGCAACGCGGTGCTGACGACATGGTTGCGCCGGCCGCTGCGGCATTGCCTGAGAGCAACGGCGGGCTTCGTGCGGGCTGCGGCCACCGACCGCGCCCACGCCGGCGCGCTCGGCGAGGCAGTGCGAAAGGTGCCTGCGGTGCTGGCCGCGCGCCGGCGGTTGCCGGACGAGACCGAACGCGCGCTGCGGGTGCTCGAGTCCTGACCGATCATGACGCCGCCCCGATCAGACGCCCGTACACGGCCGCGGTGTCCTCGGCGACGCGCCGCCAGGAGTAGCGCTCCTCGACGCGGGCGCGTCCTGCGCGGCCCAGCGCGGCCCGCAAGCCCGCGTCGGCGAGGATGGGGTTGATCGCGTCCGCGCAGCGTTGCGCGTCGCGCGGGGGGACGAGCCGCCCCGTCACGTCGTCGACGACGGTGTCGAGCATGCCGCCCACGGCACTGGCCACCACGGGCACACCGCACGACATCGCTTCCAGCGGAACGATGCCGAACGGCTCGTACCACGGCGTCGCGGCCACCACGTCCGCGGAGCGCAGCAGCATCGGCATCTCGTCGCGGGCGATCGCGCCGTAGAAGTGCACGCGATCGGCGACACCGAACTGGGCGGCAACGGCATTGAGTCGCTGCGCCTCGGCGTCGCGGTCGAGTTCGGACTTGTCGGGACCGCCGACGATCACCAGCTCCGCGGCGGGGATCTGCGGCATGGCGCGGATCAGCGTCTCGAATCCCTTGCGCGGCACCAGGCGTCCCACCGACACGATGCGCTGCGCGCTGCCGCGGGTGGCCCTCGGCCCGATGTGGCGGAATTCGTCTGGGTTCACCCCGCAGGGCACCACGGACATCGCGTCCGCGTCGCGGCCCAAGCGCTGCAGTTCGGCGACCTCGTCGGTGCATGTCGCGGCGACCCAGTCCACGCTGCGCGCCACGTGGCTCTCCAGCCGAATCCGGTCGTTGGGGCTGGTGTCGTCACGGCCCTGGTGGCGCCGCTTGACCACTCCGAGCGCGTGGAAGGTCTGCACGACCGGAATGCGGTGCCGCCGCGCAGCGCGCAGTGTCGCAAGGCCCGACATCCAGAAGTGCGCGTGGGCGACGTCGGGCCGCCAGCGAGCCCAGTCGTCGGCGAGCACATCCCCGAAGTCCGGCATGTATTGCGCCAGATCATCTTTGGGTATGCGGCGGGCGGGTCCGGCCGGAACGTGCACGACGGTGTAGCCGAACTCGGTGTCGACCCGGTCCAGCAGATCCTCGTCGTCGCGACGGGTGTAGACCACCACCTCGTGCCCCTGAGCCGCGAGCGCCGCGGACAGTTCGGCGACGGCCACGTTCTGGCCGCCCGCGTCGACACCGCCCAGCAGGGCCAGCGGGCTGGCGTGTTCGGAGACCATCGCGATCCGCAGCGTGGGGGCGCTCATGGGCACACCTCCTCGATCAGGCGGTCCCAATCGGCGAGGAAGCGATCGAGTCCGTAGTGGGTCAGGGCATGCTCGCGGGCGGCCTTGCCGGCGAGCGCGGCGGCGTCGGGGTCGGCGACGAAGTGCGCGAGGGCTTCTCCCAGCACCGAGCGGTCGGCGCTGACCACCCCCGCGTCTGCGGGGACGGCCAGGGGCGCCATCGTCGCGGCGACGGCCACCACGGGCATGCCCGCGCACATCGCCTCCAGCAGGGACAGTCCCAGCGACGTCCAGCGGGCGGTGTGCAGGTACACACGTCGGCGGGCGACGTCGTCGAGGACGGCGGCCCCGGAAATGTCGCCGTGTCCCCTCACCGCGCCGCCAGAGCGTGAATCCGTGTTCAGCTCTTCGGTTTTCATTCCCCAGACGTCGACCGGGGCGTACCGGCTCAGCGGCGCGAGAAGGTCGGCGCCGACCGTGCGCCACCGCCGCACCGGTTCGTTGATCATCGCCGCCGCCGCGGCGATCTCCCCGGTGTAGAGATGCCCCCGGTCAGCCACCCCATGGTCGATGACCCGGGTCGGCGCACTGCCGTTGTCCCACATCAACTCGTTGAACGCGGTGACGTGCACCAGCGTGACATCACTGCGATCGGCCAGCGGGTGCCGGCTGTCGACGGGGGACGGCCGGGGCGCGTTGTGCTCGACGTACACCGCCGGGACCTCGACGCCCGGGCGGCGGCCGAGATGGCGCGCCGCGAGCTCGACGTCTCGCGGCCGCTGCAGCACGACGAGATCGACGTCGATGTCACGCAGACGGTCGACGGGCACGGCCTGGGCCCGGCGCCAGGTGCGGCCGGCGAGGCCCCGGCCGTCCTCGTCACGATCGGCGGTGACGGGGATCAGATAGCGGTGCCGACCCGTCACGAAGGACTCCGTCCACGAACCGTGCACGTGCCAGATCAGCACGGTGCGCGGTCCCTGAAGCGAAGGCATGGGGCGCGAAATACCCTTGAGAGAATTCACCAAACCGAACTTCTCCGAAAAGTTGGATTCCGCTGTTACCAGCGAAAACGCCGACCACAGAGCAGAATTCGCGCATGGCCCAGCGGCGGCCCACGTCCGGGGTCGCCGCCGGCGAGCACTTCGTCAGACGGATATCATGGCTCGTCGCGCCGCCGACTCGTACACCGCTTCAGCGTCGGTGGCCACCCGGTCCCAGCAGTAGCGCGACCGCGCACGGGCGCGGCCTGCCAGCCCCATCCCCTGCCGCAGGACGTTCTGGGCGAGGACTGCGCGCAGCGCACGGCTGAGTTCCTGTGGATGCCCGTGCGGCACCAGTAACCCGGTCACCTCGTCGATGACGGCATCGCGTGCGCCACCGGCCTCGGCGGCCACGACGGCCACGCCGCACGCCATCGCCATGAGCGCCAGGCGGGGGTCGGGGTCCTCGGGCGACGGGCACACAGCGACATCTGCGGATGCGAGCCACGCCGCGACGTCCCGATCGCCGGCCGCCTGCGCGACCCGGATGCGATCGCCGACGCCCAGTCGCTGCGCATGGGTGAGCAGCTCCTGCATCCCCGCGCCGCCGGACGCGCCGGCGCCGAGCACCACGAGATCGGCGGAGGGCACACCGGGAAGAGCGGCGACCAGCGCGGCGACACCGCGGGGAGCGCCCAGATCGTCGACGAGTGCGACGATACGGTGCCGTCGCGCATCAGGATTCGCCGGTGGTACGTGGAAGGCGTCGACGTCGATCCCGCACGGGAGCACGCTGACGCGCCTTCGGGACGCGCCGAGGCGGATGATCCTCTGCATGTCGTCGCTGCATGGGGCGGTCACCATCGTGGCGTTGCGGGCCAGCAGCGTCTCGAGCTTTTTGGTCGTCTCCGAACCCCGCACTTCGGATCGCTCGCCGGACACCCGCGAGAACGTCTGCACGGTCGCGACGGGCCGGCGGTTGGCGGCCAGCGCGGCCGCCATGCCGTACGCGAGCCCATGGCAGTGCACGACGTCCGGCGGCTCGTCGGTGTATTCGTCGACCAGGAACCGGCCCATCTGAGCGATCCCCGACATCAACTCGCCCTCGGACCGGGGACTCGGGTCGGTGTCGGGGATCCGCACGATGCGGTAGTCGCCGGTGTTCCCACTCACCGGTGACGCGGTGATGAACCGCACCTCGTGGTCGCGCCGTGACAGCGCGGCCGCGAGACTCTCGGCGTCGTAGCACCCTGCCGCGCGCCCCGTGTTCGCGATGATCGCCACTCTCATAGTTGTGGGAAGGCCACAAGTGATCACTGCCAAACTCCTCGCGGCCGGGCGGTTCGTTTGGTGGATCCCCCTCTTCGTCAGGTGGATCGTCCGAGTCCGACCGGGTTACCTCCGGCCGTCGCGGGTAGCCCCACACCCATGACGATCGAGCACGTGCGCTCGCTGCGCGGCGTGGTGGCGATCGGTGGATCGGCGGGCGGCGTGGAGGCGCTGTCCCACGCGGCGGCGGCTCTACCCGCCGATCTTCCGTTCGCGGTGCTGATGGCGTTGCATTTACCACCGGACGCACCCAGCGTGCTGGCCGACATCATCGGCCGGCGCACGCCGCTGGAGACGGTGGCGGCCGAGGAGGGCATGCCGGTCGAACCCGGCAGGATCTACGTGGCGGTTCCGGGCCGGCACCTGCTGACACTCGACCACCGAATCGTGCTGTCCGA
Organism: Mycobacterium sp. PSTR-4-N; assembly: GCF_022348085.1. Lineage (GTDB taxonomy): Bacteria > Actinomycetota > Actinomycetes > Mycobacteriales > Mycobacteriaceae > Mycobacterium. Next base: position 9,653 of record NZ_JAKRFN010000030.1, read on the forward strand.
AGGGCCGACCGAGAACGGGTACCGACCGGCACTCAACGCGTTGTTCCGTTCTGTGGCAGTAGCATTCGGACCAAAGGCGGTCGGCATTCTCGTCTCGGGAGTGCTCGACGACGGCGTGCTGGGTCTGGCAGCCATCCGGTCTCGGGGCGGCATCACGATGTGTCAGGACCCGCAGGACGCCACGTTCCCGGCACTGCCGCGCAACGCGCTGAACGCCGGCGTCGTCGATCGCACGGTGCGCGCGGCGGACATCGGCGCGATGCTCACCGACCTGGAGCTACCCGCCTCCGCTGCTGCTGCCCCACTGCATCCAGATCTGGCATCGGAGAACCGCATCGCGATGTCGGGCCGTTTCGGGGTCGGCACGGCACACGAGTCGTTCGACGAGCCGGCCGGTTTGATGTGTCCGGACTGCCACGGTTCCCTGCAGATCGCGAGTGCCGATCACTTCCGCTGCCATGTGGGCCACGCGTGGACGGCCGAGGCGCTGCTGGGCGCTCAGGATCGGGAGATAGAGAGAGCTCTGTGGATGGCGATCCAATCGCTGGTGGAGAAGAGCCGGCTCGCCCGCCAACTGGCCGACAAAGCCACCTCCCCCGCGGTCAAGCAGCGCTACTGTGAGCTGGCCGCCGCGACCGACAAAGCACTGGCCGTGCTGCGCGACAGACTGTCCTCGGCACCGGAGGGGATGCCGCCAGGACGATGATCGAGAGCACGGTCGCAATCCGCGTGACCCGTACACCGGGGTACGCGCTGATCACGGTGGCCGGGACACTCGACAGCTGGACCTATCGGGATGTCCGAGACGCTGTGATCAAGGCAGCGCTCGACCAGCACGACGCGGTCGTCGTCGACGTCAGCGGACTCACTGCACCCGCCATCACCGCCTGGGCTGCCTTCACCAGCGCGCGCTGGCACGTCAGCGTCTGGCCCGACGTTCCACTGGTCCTGGTGTGCGACGACGACGCCGAGCGGTCGAGGATCGAGCGCAGTGGCATCACCCGCTACGTTCCCGTGGTCTCCGACGAGGTCGCCGCCGCGTCCGCCATCGGACACCGCGCCCACTTCCGCCACCGGGCCCGCACGACGCTGGACGTCTCGGCCACCACCGTCACCGCCGCCCGTCGCTTCGTCCGGCAGTGTCTGACGGCATGGTCGTGTCATGACGCCACCTTGACGGCGTCGGCCGTGGTCACCGTACTGGTCGAGAATGTGCTGACCCACACGCGAAGCCACCCGGTGGTGACCGTCGAAAGGGTGGAAGACCGCGTGACGGTCGCGGTCAGCGACGACGATCCGCGTGCCGCCGTCCGTCACGAGAATGTGGACAACGGCGCCCACACCGTCTCGGGCCTCGCCGTGGTGGCTGCCCTGAGCAGGGCCTGGGGCAGCATCCCCACGGCGGGCGGGAAGACGGTGTGGGCGCTCATCGGGCCGGAGAACCGGCTGTGAGAACTACCTACCGCAGGTCGAACCGGTCGTTGTTCATCACCTTGACCCACGCGGCGACGAAGTCCTCGACGAACTTGCCCCGGCTGTCGTCCTGGGCGTAGACCTCGGCGATGCCCCGCAGGATGGAGTTCGACCCGAACACCAGATCGTTGGCGGTCGCCGTCCACTTGATGGCACCGGTCGCGCGGTCGCGGCCCTCGTAGACGTTCTCGGTGTCGGTCGACGGCTTCCACTCCGTGCTCATGTCGAGCAGGTTGGTGAAGAAGTCGTTGGTCAGCACGCCCGGGGTGTCGGTGAACACCCCGTGCTTGCTGCCGCCGTGGTTGGCGCCGATCACGCGCAGACCGCCGATGAGCGCAGCCATCTCCGGTGCGGTCAGGTCGAGGAAGTACGCCTTGTCGATGAGCAGCTTCTCCACCGGGGTCTTCTCGCCGGGCTGCGCGTAGTTGCGGAACCCGTCGGCTTTGGTCTGGAGTACCGCGAACGACTCGACGTCGGTCTGTTCCTGGGACGCATCGGTGCGACCGGGGGCGAAGTGGACGTCGATCTCGAATCCGCCGTCCTTGGCTGCCTTCTCGATCGCCGCGGAGCCCGCGAGCACGATCACGTCGGCCAGCGAGATCTTCTTGCCACCGGAGGCCGAGGCGTTGAAATCCTGCTGGATCTTCTCCAGCACGGGCAGCACCTTGTCCAGCTCCGAGGGCTCGTTGACCTCCCAGCTGCGCTGCGGCTCCAGGCGCAGGCGGGCACCGTTGGCGCCACCGCGCTTGTCGGTCCCGCGGAAGCTCGCCGCCGATGCCCACGCCGTCTTGACCAGCTGCGGCACCGAGATGCCCGACGACAGGATCGTGTTCTTCAGCGACGCGATGTCCGACTCGTCGACCAATTCGTGGTCGACGGCGGGCACCGGGTCCTGCCACAGCTGCGGCTCGGGCACCCACGGTCCGAGGTAGCGGCTGATCGGGCCCATGTCACGGTGCATCAGCTTGTACCACGCCCTGGCGAAGGCGTCGTTCATCTCCTCGGGATGGTCGAGCCAGCGCCGGGTGATCTGACCGTAGATGGGGTCGACCCGCATCGAGACGTCGGTGACGAGCATGGTGGGCTTGCGCGGCGGTCCGCCGAACGGATCCGGGATGGTGGCCTCGGCGTCCTTGGCCTCGAACTGCCAGGCACCGGCGGGGCTCTTGGTCAGCTCCCACTCGTTGCCGTAGAGGATCTCCAGATACCCGTTGCTCCACTGCGTCGGGGTTCCGGTCCAGACGACCTCGAGCCCGGAGGTGATGGTGTCGGCGCCCTTGCCGGAACCGAACGGGCACTTCCAGCCCAGGCCCTGCTGCTCGATCGGCGCACCCTCGGGCTCGGGGCCCATCCCCTCGTCAGGGCCGGCGCCGTGGGTCTTGCCCAGCGTGTGGCCGCCGACGATCAGCGCGGCGGTCTCCTCGTCGTTCATCGCCATCCGGCCGAACGTCTCACGGATGTCGTGCGCGGCGGCCAGCGGATCCGGCTTGCCTTCGGGCCCTTCGGGATTGACGTAGATCAGGCCCATCGTGGTGGCGCCGAAGGGCTCGGCGAGCTGACGGTCGCTGTCGTTGGTACCGCCGTACCGCTTGTCGGTACCCAGCCAGGTGTCCTCCTGGCCCCACAGCATCTCCTCGGGCTCCCAGATGTCCTCGCGCCCGAACGCGAAACCGAAGGTCTTGAAGCCCGCGGACTCCAGCGCGGCATTGCCCGCGTAGGCGATCAGGTCGGCCCAGGAGATCTTGTTGCCGTACTTGCGCTTGATCGGCCACAGCAGTCGGCGCGCCTTGTCGAGGTTGGCGTTGTCGGGCCAGCTGTTCAACGGGGCGAACCGCTGCGCGCCCTGACCGGCGCCACCCCGCCCGTCGAAGATGCGGTAGGTGCCTGCGGCGTGCCAGCTCATCCGGATGAACAGGCCGGCGTAGCTGCCGTAGTCGGCGGGCCACCAGTCCACGGACGTGGTGACCACCTCGGCGACGTCCCGCTTGAACGCCTCGACGTCGAGCTTGGCGAACTCGGTCGCGTAGTCGAAGTCCTCACCGAGCGGGTTGCCCTTCTCGTTCTGCTTGTGCAGCAGCGAGACGTCGACCTGCTCGGGCCACCAGTCCTTGTTGGTCAGCGGCGCATGGACTTTGGGCTGCGGCGCGTCGATGACCGGGTTCTCGGATTCGCTGTGGCTGTGGGTCTTGGTGTCTGAGTGCGGCGGGCGGGCATCGGACGTATCAGAGGACACAACATTCCCTTTCGGTGGTGGATGACGAGCTGATCACGGATGTGATCGGGGCTGCGGGGTGCACTCGGGGCACAGGCCCCAGAAGATGACCTCGGCTTCGTCGACGTCGAAGCCGAGGTCGTCCGACGCGGTCAGGCACGGCGCCTCACCCACGGCGCAGTCCACGTCGGCCACCACACCGCACGACCGGCACACGATGTGGTGGTGGTTGTCGCCCACTCGGGCTTCGTAGCGGGCGAGATGACCGGCGGGCTGGATCCGGCGGACGAGACCGGTGGCGGTGAGCGCGTTGAGCGCGTCGTAGACCGTCTGGCGGGAGATGTCGGGCGCCCGGTCGCGGGCGGCGGCGATGATGTCCTCGGTGTCAGCGTGCGGATGGTGCTCGACCGCATGCATCACCGCCATCCGGGGCCGGGTCACCCGAAGGCCCGCTGACTTGAGCGCGTCTGCGTAGTCGGGGTCGTCGGTCATCTCTTCGATCTTGGCCCGTTTTCTGGATTAGATCAAGAATTCGACGGAACTTTTTGCAGGGAATTTTCCGCCACGTCGCTGGGCGGCCAGAAAGCGAACACGGCTTTTGCGCGCCACAGCCACGGGTACGGGCTGGACATGACAGCACCTCTTGCCCTCGTGACCGGCGCATCCAGCGGCATCGGCCTCGAACTCGCGCGCCGTTTCGCCCGTGACGGCTACGACCTGGTGGTCGCCGCCGAGGACGACGGCATCGTCGCCGTGCCCGACCAACTCGCGACCTACGGTGGCGCAGTGCACCCCGTCCAGGTGGACCTGCGCACGCCCGAGGGCGTCGAACACCTCTTCGCGAGCACAGTGCAGAAAGGAACGCCGGTCGCCGCGGCAGCCTTGAACGCCGGGGTCGGACGAGGAGACATGTTCCTCGCCAGTGAACTGGCCGACGATATGAGCATCATCGATCTGAACGTGCGCTCGACGGTGCACCTGGCCAAACTCGTCCTGCGCGACATGGCCAACCGCGACGCCGGCAGAGTGCTGTTCACGTCCTCGGTCGCGTCGATGATGCCGGGCTCGTTCCAGCCGGTCTACAACGCGTCGAAGTCGTTCGTGCAATCGTTCGTCAAGGCTTTACAGGACGAGCTGCGGGACACGTCGATCACGGTGACCGCGCTGCTGCCGGGGCCCACCGATACTGCGTTCTTCGGCCGCGCGAAGATGCTGCACACCCCGATCGGGAGGATGGGCAAAGACGACCCGGCCGAGGTCGCCCGCCAGGGTTACGAGGCGCTGATGCGCGGTGACCGGCAGGTGGTCGCCGCATCGTGGAGCTCCAAGATGATGGGCTCGATGCTGCGCGTCCTGCCGGACCCGATCAAGGCCGCCGGGAACCGCTTGGTGTCGGCGCCGTTCGGGCGCTGACGTCCGGTCCGACAGCCGCGGCGACGCCTGCGCCGATCCGCGCCGCCGCCAATGCCGCGGCGAACACCGCGAGCGCCGCCCACCCCCATCCGGTGAGCCCCAGTTTGGCGGTGAACACGAGCGCCACCCCGGCGGCGCACACCAGCACTCCGGTGGCGGTCGCGCGGGCACCGCGTGCGCTGACCGGCCGGTCCCACCACGGCAGCGGACGGTGTTCCAGCGGAGACAGTGCGACGAAGAATGCGGCCATCACGCCGGCGAACAACACCGCCCGCACCGCCAACAGCCCCCAGAACCCCGGTGCGTGCACGTCGTAGGCGTCGAGGCCGACGGCGTGAAGTGCGAAGGCGGCCACCGCGATCGCCGGGATGTGCCAGAGGTAGAGCGTCATCGCGCCGCCGTTGCCCGTGCTGACCACCCGCCACACCCGCGGGCGGAGCGCCCATCGCTGCAGTGCGCCGGCGGCGAGCACGAACGCGCACGACATCCACGTGCAGTGCACGGCGAGCAACAGCGTGGGCGGAGCCACGTTCGACACCTGCTCGGCCCCGGTGACCACCAGCGACACGTCGTAGGGCCCCACGGCGGCGATGGCCAGTTGTGCGACGAACGCGCCGACGCCGACCCAGGCCGCCCATCGCGCGCTGATCAACCGCCGGGCGTAACCGACGCCGATCGCGACCGGGATGAGCCAGACGACGACGAAATTGGTGACGCCCGCGGTGGGAGTGTCGAGGGCGAACCGGGCGGCGTCGCCGAGCGCTGTCGCAGCGAGGAGACCGATGAGGACCACGGTGACGGTGCGCTGTGCGGTCATCCGGACCAGAGCGGGGACAGCGGCGAGTGTCACCAGGTAGACCCCGAGGAACCACAGCAGCGCGACGCTCTCGCGGCCCAGTCGCGCGGCCGATTCCGCGCCGAGCGTGAAGCGCACGACGAGCAGGCCCGCAGACCACACCGCGAGGTAGAAGAACACCGGGCGGCACAGTCGCTGCGCTCGCGTGAAAAGCCACGTGCCCCAAGGCGTTCCGTCGCGGTGACCATAGGTACCGGCAGCCCCGCCGGCCAGGAAGAACAGCGGCATCACCTGAACGATCCACGTGACGGGCGCGATCGCGGGAAGTGCGCCGATCAGGTTCCCCACGTGCAGGCCGCGCCCGTCGATCGACGCGAGGAGCAGCGCGCAGTGGCCGAACATCACCACCGACAGCGCCGCGAGACGGGCGACGTCCACGGCGCGGTCACGGGTGGGGGCGGTAACGGTCATGACCCCAGCATGCCGCCGGGTGGTGTCGAGTGGATGAGTACTACTACCCGAGTGTGCGGGCGTTGATCTGTCAGGGCAGCGCTTCGAGGAAGGCGCTCAGCGGACCGTTGGACGCGGTGCCCGATGTCGGCCCCGATGTCGCGGTGCTCACCGGAACCGCTGCAGCGGCTTGCGCCGGCGCCGGCGCAACCACCGCCTGCACCGGTCCGGCGGCCAGCTGAGACCCGGTGAGATGCGGTTGGCCGATCATGGTGTCGTTCGTCTGCGGATCGCTGGGCGTGATGCCGACCGCCGCGACGCTGGCGGAGCTGGGCTGCTGGAACTCCTGCGCGGTGGCGATCTGCGTACCGGCCGAGCCCTGCGTACCGGCCGAGCCCTGCGGGAGCGCCGCAGTCTGCGGGACCGCCCCGCTCTCCGCGGGTCCGACGGGTGTGTCGGCCGTGGCCGCAAGAGGGGTCCCCGTCGTCGCCGCCGGAGTCGACGCGCCCACCGCGGGCTCCTCCTGCACCGGCTCCTGCTCTGGATCCTGCACTGTGGGAGCCGCGAACGACTGGGCCGACTCGACCGGCGTGAACGTCTCCGGGGCGGCTTCGGGGGCCGGCGCGACGGTCGGCGGCGGGGCCGGTACGGCCGCGGGAACGGGTGCCGGCGCAGCAGGCGGTACCGCGGCGGGTGCCGGCGTGGCAGCGGAGGCTTCCACGACCGGGGTATCGGTGGTGAATCCGCCGGTCAGGGCGTAGATTCCGACGCCGGCGACGGCCACCACGCCGGCGGCGGCACCCGCGACGGGCAGCGGCACCCGCGACACCAGCCGCGACAGCACGCTGCGATAGTCGCCGCGATCGCCGCCGTGCAGATCGGCGCGCGCCGCGCCGTAGGCGAGCACCAGGTGAGGGGCGATGTGGCGGGCGGTGCGGTTGCGTCCTTCGCGGGCCGCCTCCTGCGTCACCGTCTCCACCGTGTCGAATCCGAACAGGCGCAGCTTGGTGCGCAGCCGGATGCCATGGGTCCGTGCGTCGTCACTCCACGTCAGGCGCACCCCGTCGATATCGCGCTGACTTTGCAGGGCGAACGCCTGAACGCTGCGCGCCGTGGCGCGGGCAATCTCGTTCGCCGAATCGATCGGCACCACCTCGTCGGCCAGGATGGTGCCGTCCTTGACATCGACCAATGCCCACACCGCACTCTTGGCGGTCAGCGAAAGACCCATAACCACGCGCATAGCTACCCCTGACGACGGCCGGTGATGGCCCTTTATCGGCGTATCCATGTCGGATGTTACGCACACCACACCGAGTTGTCGCCGAACGTGGCGAAACCGCAATTGACCGCAGCGGCGAATTCCAGCGTTTAGCTGGACGGTGGCTCAGCTCTGCAGCGACTCCAGAGCGGAATTGAACGTCTCACTGGGCCGCATCACCGCGGTGGTCTTCTCCCGATCGGGGTAGTAGTAGCCTCCGATGTCCACGGCCTCGCCTTGCACGGCGTTGAGCTCGGAGACGATGGTGTCCTCCTGCTCGGCCAGGGTCTTGGCGAACGCACTGAAGTGCTCGGCGAGCTCGGAGTCCTCGTTCTGGTTCGCGAGCTCCTGCGCCCAGTACATCGTCAGGTAGAACTGGCTGCCGCGGTTGTCGAGTTCACCGGTCTTGCGCGACGGGCTCTTGTTGTTGTCGAGCAGCTTGCCGATGGCGGCGTCGAGCGCCTTGCCCAGGATCGAGGCCTTCTTGTTCCCGGCCTTGGCCCCCATGTCCTCGAAGCTCGCGCCGAGCGCCAGGAACTCACCCAGGGAATCCCAGCGCAGGTGGTTCTCCTCCACCAGCTGGTTGACGTGCTTGGGCGCCGAGCCGCCGGCGCCGGTCTCGTACAGTCCGCCACCGGCCATCAGCGGCACGATGGACAGCATCTTGGCGCTGGTGCCCAGCTCGAGGATCGGGAAGAGGTCGGTGAGGTAGTCGCGCAGGATGTTGCCGGTCGCCGAGATGGTGTCCTGCCCGCGGATCAGCCGTTCCAGCGTGTACCGCATCGCCCACACCTGCGGCAGGATCGTGATCTCCAGGCCCTCGGTGTCGTGGTCGCCGAGATACTTCTTCACCTTGGCGCGCAGCTCGTTCTCGTGCGGCCGTTCGTCGTCGAGCCAGAACACCACCGGCATGCCCGAGGCGCGGGCGCGCGTCACGGCGAGTTTGACCCAGTCCTGGATCGGGGCGTCCTTGACGATCGGCATGCGCCAGATGTCGCCCTCCTCGACGTTCTGGGTCAGCAGCACCTCGCCGGTCTCGTTGTCGACGATGTCGGCGACGCCGTCTTCGGTGATCTCGAAGGTCTTGTCGTGGCTGCCGTACTCCTCGGCCTTCTGCGCCATCAGGCCGACGTTGGGCACCGTGCCCATGGTCGTCGGGTCGAACTGGCCGTGGGTCTTACAGAAGTTGATGACCTCCTGGTACATCCGGGAGAACGTCGACTCGGGGTTGACGGCCTTGGTGTCCTTGGTGCGGCCGTCGGCGCCGTACATCTTTCCGCCGAGCCGGATCATCGCCGGCATCGAGGCGTCGACGATGACGTCGCTGGGCGAGTGGAAGTTGGAGATGCCCTTCGCCGAATCGACCATCGCGAGCTCGGGCCGGTGCTCGTGGCACTTGTGCAGATCTTCGATGATCTCCTCGCGCTGGGATGCGGGCAGCGCCTCGATCTTGTCGTAGAGATCCGACAGGCCGTTGTTGACGTTGACGCCCAGCTGGTCGAACAGTTCCTGATGCTTGGCGAACGCGTCCTTGTAGAACACCTTGACGGCATGGCCGAACACGATGGGGTGGCTGACCTTCATCATCGTGGCCTTGACGTGCAGCGAGAACATCACGCCGGTCTTGTAGGCGTCCTCGATCTGCGCCTCGTAGAACTCGATGAGCGCCTTCTTGCTCATGAACATGCTGTCGATGACGTCGCCCTCGTCGAGCTTGACCTCGGGCTTGAGCACGATGGTCTCGCCCCGCGTGGTCTTGAGCTCCATGCGTACGTTGCGCGCCTTGTCGAGTGTCATCGACTTCTCGCCGTGGTAGAAGTCGCCGCCCTTCATCGTCGCGACGTGCGTGCGGGAGGCCTGTGACCACTCCCCCATGCTGTGCGGGTGCTTGCGGGCGTACTCCTTGACCGCCTTCGGCGCCCGGCGGTCTGAATTCCCTTCGCGCAGAACGGGATTGACCGCACTGCCGAGAACCTTGGCGTAGCGTTCCTTGATCTGGCGCTCATCGTCGGTCTTCGGATCGCCCGGATAGTCGGGCAGGTCGTAACCCTTGCTCTTCAGTTCCTTGATGGCGGCGAGCAGCTGGGGCACCGAGGCGCTGATGTTCGGCAGCTTGATGATGTTGGTCTCGGGGAACTGGGTCAGTTCACCGAGTTCGGTGAGATAGTCGGGTACTCGCTGGTCCTCGCTGAGCCGGTCGGAGAACTCGGCCAGGATGCGGGCGGCCACCGAGATGTCGCTGGACTTGACGTCGATGTCGGCGGCGCTTGCGAACGCGCGCACCACAGGCAGGAAGGCGTAGGTCGCGAGCAGCGGCGCCTCGTCGGTCAGGGTGTAGAAAATGGTGGGCTGCTCGGCGCTCATGTAGTGGCCTCCCGGCGTTGAAGTGCGGTCAGAGATGTGTCATTTTCGGGGCGGTTCAACCCTACCGAACCGGGGTGCTCCCCGGTCCGGTCACATCCTCGGTTGACGATCCAGCCGCAGCGGGCATGGAATGGCAGCCATGCAAAAGGTGTCGATCGACGCGCTGGCCCGCCAACAACTCGAGCGGGCGGCATCGACCGGCCGCAACGCCGCCGACACGGTGGTGGGCGGTCACGAGCGGATCCTGCGCCAGACCGTGGTCGGGATGACGGCAGGTTCGGAGATGAGCGAACACGCCAATCCCGGCGAGGCCACCATCTTCGTGCTCAGGGGATCCGTGCGGCTGCTCGCCGGCGACGATCACTGGGACGGCCGCACCGGGGATCTGTTGCTGATCCCCGATGCACACCATTCCCTGCGCGCGCTCGAGGATGCGGCGATCCTGCTGACGGTGGCCAAGCGACCCTGACGCTCAGCGGCTGTCGGCCGGTTGCCCGGCGGCCGCGCCGTGGCGCCGGTGCACCAACACCCCGAGCCCGACGATGACGACGGCCGAGATCACCGAGAGTGCGATCGCCTGCTGCTGTTTGGGATCGAACGCCATCAACACCAGCACCGCGACGATCAGCCCGATCACCACCACGGTCAGGTACGGGAACAGCCACATCCTCACCGGCGGGCGTTCGCCCGCGGCCCGCATCTTGCGGCCGAGGACGAACTGGCTGATCGCGATGACGAGATAGACGAACAGCGCCACCGCGCCGCTGGTGGCCAGCAGGTAGCCGAAGATCTTCTCCGGCAGCAGGTAGTTGCCGATGACGGCGAGGAAGCCCACCGCGGTCGAGGCCAGTACCGCCACCCAGGGCGCCCCGTTGCCCGCGATCTTGCGGACCGCTTGCGGAGCGTCCCGACGCTCGCTGAGCGAGAACAACATTCGCGAGGCCGTGTAGAGCGCGGAGTTCAGGCACGACGCCACCGCGGTCAGGATGACGATGTCCATGATGAGCTTGGAGCCGGGAATGCCGATCGCCTCCAGCGTCGACTGGTAGGACCCGTCGGGCAGATCGTTGTACGGCATCAACGAGACGATGATGAAGATCGACCCGATGTAGAACAGCGAGATGCGCCAGATGACGGTGCGGACGGCCTTGGAGATGCCGTGCTGAGGGTCAGGTGATTCGGCGGCCGCGATGGTGACGATCTCGGTACCCATGAACGAGAACATCGTGATCAGCATGCCGGCGATGACGGCGCCGAAACCGTTGGGCAGGAATCCGTCCGGTTGCCAGAGATTCTCGATGCCGCTGACCTGCGAGTCGGGGATGAGGCCGAAGATCGCGGCCACACCGACGCCGATGAACGCGATGATGGCGACGACCTTGATCAAGGCGAACCAGAACTCGAACTCGCCGTAGTTGCCGACGCTCGCGAGGTTGGTGATGGTCAGGAGGAGCGTGACCGCCAGCGCCCAGATCCACTGTGCGCCACCGATCAGATCACTCAGGATGTTCGCCGCGGCGGTGGCCTCCACCGGGATCACCAGCACCCAGAACCACCAGTACAGCCAGCCGATGGAGAAGCCGGCCCAGCCACCCAGGGCGCGGTCGGCATAGACCGAGAACGATCCCGTGTCGGGGTTGGCCGTGGCCATCTCCCCCAGCATGCGCATGACCAGCACCACCAGGGTGCCGGCCATGATGTAGGAGAGGATGACGGCCGGGCCCGCCTCCGCGATGGCGTTCTTCGACCCGACGAACAGACCCGCACCGATGATCCCGGCGATGGAGATCATCGTGATGTGCCGAGATTTCAGACTGGTACCGAGCTTTCGCTGGGTGCCGGTCTGCGTAGACTCCGTACTGACTTCGCTCATCGAGGATGCCTTCCGTCCGGGCCACGCGTGCCCCCCGCACCAAACAGGATGACAGTGTCCCCAGCGCGGAACTTTTTCAAACGCGCCGTAGGCCAACATTGCCCGCGCCGGCGGTGCGCGGCGTTATGGTGCACCTCGTGCGCGCGAATTTGTTAGCCAACGGCCGTGGCCGGTGGCTGGCGATCGCGGTGTCGCTGGTGGTGTCGGCCGGCATGTTCTATGCCCAGGACACGGAGAAGTCGGTGGCCCCGGCCGCCGTGCCGCCCGCCGCCGCTCCGGGTGGGCCGTCCGCGTCGCCCGCCGCTCCTCCACCCGACAAAGCCGAACTGCTGGCCGCCAGCGCGCCCATCGACGCGCGGGTGTTCGACCTGTCGCTGCCGCGCGGCGTCGCGCCGGAGGGCGGCCTGCAGGTCAAGACGATCTGGGCGGCCCGCGCGATCAGCGCGATGTTCCCCGAGATCACCACGATCGGTGGTTATCGCCAAGACCCGCTGAAGTGGCATCCCAACGGGCTGGCGATCGACGTGATGATCCCGAACTACCACTCCGACGAGGGCATCGCCCTGGGCAATCAGATCGCCGGCTACGCCTTGGCCAACGCCAAGCGCTGGGGCGTGCTGCACGTGATCTGGCGCCAGGGCCTCTACCCCGGCATCGGAGCGCCGAGCTGGACGGCCGACTACGGCAACGAGACGGCCAACCACTTCGACCACGTGCACATCGCCACCGACGGTGGCGGCTACCCCACCGGCAAAGAGTCCTACTTCATCAACTCGATGCAGCGCTAGACCGCGATACCCGGTGCCCCGCACCGCAGGAAGCCGGCGGACGCGGGGTCGTCACCGCACACCGCGAACAGGTCCACCAGCGTGGTGGTCTCGTCGGGCTGAGGTTCGATCGCCGGTGGTGCCGGGGGCCACAGCGGGAAGATGCTGGCGCCCTCGACGCCGGTGAGCTTGGCGACGATCTGCGCCGCCAGATTGGTCGCGACGTAGACCAGGTCGCCGCCCAGCTGCACCGGGATGATCGCGACCTTGGCCACCAGGCTGACCAGCGGGATGCCGAGATCGACGAGATCCTGCAGGCCTGAGGTGAGCTGGTTGGTCGCACCGAACACGAAGTACGGCACCGAGGTCACGATGGTGCGCAGCGCGAGCCTGGCCTCGGTCGCGTCGTCGGGATAGCCGTACTTGGCGATGATCTCGAGGAGGTCGGCCCGCAGGGCGCCGTCGTCGTTCACCGGGTCGACGTTGCTGTCGTCCTGGTCGGTCAGGGACGTCCCGTCCGAGTCCCCCGACGGCGTACCCCCGAACAGGGTGAGCACCGTGGGGGTGACGTCGACGATCGAGTAGGTCAGGTTGATCGCGCCGGAGTCGAAGCCGGCCCCGTTCGCGATGACGAAAGTCGATGTCTCGGGCGGGGATTGGAAGCCGTGGCCGATGCCCTTCTGGGGTTGGTGGCCGTGGTCGGTGACCACGATGATCGTCCATTCCTGGCCGCTGGCCTCGATGGCGGCGAGGATCTCCCCGATGTTGCGGTCGACGTTGGTGATGGCCTCGGCGTACTCCGGTGAGTCGCCGCCGTGCATGTGCCCGTTCTCGTCGACCCCGACGAAGTAGCTGAAGACGAAGTTGCCGACGTTGGGGTCGGCGCCCAGGATCGCGGCCTCGGTGGCGTCGCCGACCCGGTCGTCGGTCTTCGACCAGTCGGTGTCGCCGGCGACCTGGGTGAAATAGATGTTGTTGTCGACTGTGGCCGCACCACCGGTTCCGGCGATGCCGGCGATCACGTCCCAGTCGGAGATCGCGGTGGTTTCGATGCTGCTGTTGAACTGTTCGAGCTGGGTGAACAGCGTGGGCCACGTCGAGTAGGTCCACGGGGTGAAGACGTTGTTGATCACGCCGGTCTTCTCGCCCCACGCCCCGGTCAGGATCGACGACCACGACGGGTTGGAGATCGTGGTGTGCCCGACGATCGTCGAGGCCGCCGTCGTGCCGCCCTGCATGAGGCTGAACAGGTTGGTGTTCTGCTGGTTGGCCAGGACCTTGCTGAGGTTGGTGCCGTCGATGCCGATCACCAGCACGTTCGGGGTGTCGTCGGCCGCCAGGGCGCTGACCTGCGACGCGACGGTGCTCCGCTGCGTCGTCGTCCGCTCGTCGCGTTTCGCGGCGGCTGCCGTCAGCAACGTGGTGAGGGCGAGCGGCGCCGCGGGAGGCGGGCCCTCGGGGGCGTCGGCGCGTGAGGCGGCTTTTGCGCCTGGGGTGATCCTCACCGACGTCACGGCGCCGTCCGTGTCGTCTGCTCTGCGATCGGCGGCCCGGGCACGGCGAGCCTCCTGACGCTCGGCGCGCCGCGTCGCTGCCGCCTCGCGGGCCTCCTGACGGCGCTGCGCGGCAGCGGCCCGGCGCTCGGCTGCCCGGGATGCCCCGGTCGCGCTCTGCGACGACTCCGACGATGACACGGACGCAGACGCGGACGTGTCACCGCCGGTGTCGTCGGCGTATGCCACGCCGGGAGCAGCCGTGGCCACCGCCCAGCCGACGCCCAGCGTCACGGCCAGCGCTCCGACGCGTCCGATGGTGGCTGCCTGAACCTTTGCCTGACCCATGAAGTATCCCTTCGCCGACCCCCGTGGCGTGTGTCACGGCAAAATTACGCTCCCGTCAGCGGTTCGCGTCGGCAATTCGCTGAGATCGTCGTCGTGTCGGCCTAGAGTCGGATCGGTGACGAGCCCGCTGCGCCGAGCGTTCCGGCTGGCCGGCATGCGGCCGCTCCCTCTTCCGTCGCTGGGCACGTCGATTCCATTGCAGGGCAAGCGCATTCTGCTGACCGGCGCATCGTCGGGAATCGGTGAGGTCGCAGCGGAGAAACTGGCGACCCAGGGCGCGACGGTGCTGGCTGTGGCGCGCCGGGCGGATCTGCGCGCCAAAGCCGCTGCGCCTCAACCTCTTCTGCCGGCCCCGCCGTCACCGTGAGGCCGGTGCGGCCGCTCGATGATGAAGGTCAGGCCCCAGCCGCCGTCGTTGCAGTACCAGCACTGGTAGGGGTTGTAGGTGGGGACCGCGCCGGGACCCTGCCCGGTGTTGGCGCCGCGGACGTCGCCCTGCGAGCAGACGGTGGTGCCGGCGGCGCTGGTGCAGTCGGCCGCGGCCGGCGGCAAGGCGATCAGCCCGGGGCCGATCAACGCCGGCAGGATCGTGACGTATGTGAGCCGCATGTCGGCCTCCCGCAGACGGCCGCGAACCCGTCATCGCGGAACCGTACCCGTCGACGATAACTCTTCCGGCCGCGCTCGCCCAAGGGCAGAAAGTCAACGGCGAAGCGTGGCGTGCGGGCTCTCGCCGTACTGTTCGCGGTAGTACACGGCGAAGCGCCCCGAATGCGAGAAACCCCACCGGAGCGCGATCTCCGCGACCCGCGTCGTGGACCGGTCGCCGGCTGCCAGCTCGGCGTGCGCATGGGAGAGCCGAACCCGGCGAAGGTATTCCGTGGGCGTGCAGTGGCAGTGCTTGCGGAACATGTACTGCAGCGCCCGCGGTGTCACGTACACGGCATTGGCGATGTCGACCATCGAGATGTCGCGCTGGGCGTTGCTGTCGATGTACGCGATCGCTCGGCGCAGCAATGTCGGTGTGCTGTCGTGCCGGTCAGCCGCGGTCGGCTCGAGATGGGCGGTGGTGGGAAATGCGGCCAGAACGCAGGCCGCCAGGTACTGCCGGGCGTTCGCGACCACCAGTGGGCTCTGGGCGGCGCAGGGATTGGTTGCCACGGAGTGCTTGATGTGCCGCAGGGCCGTGATCACGTGGGCTCCGGCGATCGGTGACACCGGCGTCGGTGCCGTCAGGCGGACTGGTTCGCTGCCGGTCACTCCCGCCGCCACCGTGTCCAGCACCCGTCTGTCGAGGGAAATGGCGTCGAAGTGCACGCCGCGGGCCTCCCCGCTGAGGTGTTGGCCTTCGTGCGCGCCGAGCGCGATGATGTCGCCCGCCCGGGACAGGTGGGGTTCGGGCGCTGACGTCGTGTGCAGGATCATGCCGGAACGGACGAGGCACAGCACGATGTCGTCGAGTGGTCTGCCGTCGAACGTGAAGTTCATGCCGTACTGGAAGTCGTCGAGCACCATGCTGCCCAGCTCGGTGCGTTCCACGTGGACACGCGGAACGGCGTCGTCGGACGGGGTGAAGCACACCTTGGTGTAATTGGCACTCACCAGATGTTCGGCTTCGCCCAGGTCCGCGGTGTCGAGCAGGACGGTCATCGCAGGTCCCCAGACAGCCGGAATGGCGTGGGCTTCCTTGTTGAGCCACTGACATTGTTCCCACTATCGCCCGTTGTATTCAACCCGGCCGGTTTAGAGTCAGCGGCGATCGAGCTGACGAGGGGGCGACGTGAGTCAATGGTTGGTGACCCATGTGCCGTCGTGGTTGTTGTTGATCCTGATCGTGGCCGCGACGGCAGGACTCGCCGTCGTGATCCAGACGTTGGTACGGCGCCGCTTTCCCGGCACCCGCGACGAAGAGCACAACGACGTCACCAAGTTCGCGTTCGGTGTCGTCGGTTTCGTGTTCGCGTTCTTCATCGGATTCGTCGTATCGGCCATGTGGGGGCAGATCAGCCACGCCGATTCGGTGGTGCGGACCGAAGGGGCGGCCGGGGCGCAGCTCGCCCGTGATTCCGGAGTGTTCGACGAGCCGGACCGCGATCGCATTCGCCAGAGCCTGATGGCCTACGAGCGGGCTGCGTTGGCGGAGTGGGACGAGTCGAACGCGGGCCGGCTCTATCCCGCGGCCGACGAGGCGCTGAACCGCCTCTACTCGGTATATGAGAGCGCGACGCCCCGCACCGACGCGCAAAAGACGTTGCTGTCAACGTCTTTCGGCAACCTGAACGACATGAGCAAGGCCAGGACGGAGCGAGTGCTGCAGGCGCGGACCGATACCGGTCCCCCCTGGTCGCTGTGGGCGGTCATCTTCGTCACCAGCGGCCTGCTCCTGGGGTGCGCGATCATCTACGGGGTCGAGAAGCCGGCCAACCACTACGCGATGGTGGCCATCATCGGCACGCTCGTCGGGGCGCAGTTGTTCCTCGTGGTGGAGCTCTCGCATCCCTATGTGGGGGCGGTGTCCACGGTGTCCGATCCGCTGCAGCAGGTCATCGGAATTCTCGAGCAGGCCCGGTGATCCCGGGTCCGCGCTGCACCAGGTCGTCGGCGAGAGTCTGCACGCGCCGCGCGATGTCGTCGCGGATGAGCCGCATGCGCTCGATCCCGTCGATACCGTGCTCGGAGGGTTCGACGGTGTCCCAGGTGTGGAATCGAGGACCCGCAACCGGTTCCACGTGGGCTTCGCGGCCCAGGGTCACGACCATGTCGACGTCACCGATCATGCCGGCGTCGAGCGGCTTCGGCGCTTCACCGCTGATGTCGACGCCCACCTCCGCGAGGGCTTGCGCGGACAGCGCGTTGACACGCTCGCCCGGTCGCGTGCCGGCGGAGTGGACGACGACGCAGTCGCCGACGAGTTGACGCATGAGTGCGGCCGCCATCTGCGACTTACCGGCGTTCTTCACGCACACGAACAACACCGACGGTGTCCGGGCATCCGTCATGCCGGCGCCTCCTCCGATCGGGCCCCGGCGAACCGGTGGCGCAGGGCGAGTGACACGTAGACCAGACCGACGAGTACGGGAACCTCGATGAGGGGGCCGACGACACCGGCCAGCGCCTGCCCCGAGGTCGCGCCGAACGTCGCGATGGCAACGGCGATCGCGAGCTCGAAGTTGTTGCCTGCCGCGGTGAAAGCGAGCGTCGTCGTGCGCTCGTAACCCAGGCCCAGCACGGCTCCGAGCAGATAGCCGCCGCCCCACATGATCGCGAAGTAGGCCAGAAGCGGGACGGCGATACGGGCGACGTCGAGGGGCCGGCTGGTGATCTGGTCGCCCTGCAACGCGAACAGGACGACGATGGTGAACAGGAGTCCGTACAGCGCCCAGGGTCCGATCCTCGGCAGGAAGGTCCGTTCGTACCAGTCTCGCCCTCTCGCCCGCTCCCCCAGTCGACGCGAGAGATACCCGGCCAGCAGTGGGATTCCGAGGAAGATGACGACGGACTTCGCGATCTGCCAGGGGGAGGCGTCGATGCTCGTCTGCGGCAGTCCGAGCCAGCCCGGCAGGATCGACAGGTAGAACCACCCCAGTGCCGCGAACATCAGGACCTGGAAGACGGAATTCACGGCGACCAGGACGGCGGCGGCTTCACGGTCGCCGCAAGCCAGGTCGTTCCAGATGATGACCATCGCGATGCACCGGGCGAGACCGACGATGATGAGACCGGTGCGGTACTCCGGCAGGTCGGGCAACAGAAGCCAGGCCAGCGCGAACATCAGTGCGGGTCCCAGAATCCAGTTCAGGGCAAGGGAACTGACGAGCATTCTGCGGTCGCCGGTCACGGTGTCGAGTCGGTCGTAGCGCACCTTGGCGAGTACCGGATACATCATGATGAGAAGACCCAGGGCGATCGGGAGCGAGATGCCGTCGACCGCAATGCCGTTGATGACACGGTCCAGACCGGGCACCGTGCGGCCGAGCAGGAGTCCGGCGGCCATGGCGATACCGATCCACAGCGGCAGGAACCTGTCGAGGAACGTGAGCTTGTCGACGACGCCGGCGTCGGCTGTCATGAGCGGGCCATCAGCATCGGGCACCGAAGGTGTCCGAGTCGGCGAGCACGGTGTAGACCTCCCAGCGCTCTCCGGCGGGACCGCTCACCCAGACCTTGTCCTGCGTCGCGAAGCAGCACGTGGTGTTGATCTCCTCCTCGGTGATTAAGCCTGCGCCGGCGAGGCGGGCGATCTCGCGGTGCACGGTTTCGCTCGAATCCACCTCGACACCAAGGTGATTGATGGTGCCGCCGTGGCCGGGGTTCTCGAGCAGCACCAGCTTGACCGGAGGGTCGGCGACCGCGAAGTTCGCGTAACCGGGTTTCACCTTGGCCGGGGTGGTGTTGAAGAGCGCGGAGTAGAACGCGATGGCCTCGTCGAGGTCGTCGACGTTGAGTGCGAGTTGGATGCGGGATGTCACCGGCATCTCTGACATCACTGCCTCCCTACCTGTACGACGTATGTCGAAGTATTGACGACCGCCACGATGCCACCTTTGTGATGAATGTCAAGATGGTGGCACTATGGGTGAGTGCCCAAGAGCTTGCCGACCATCGACATGTCCGGGCCAGTGTGCTGTGCGCCGGTGGCCTCGGGTCCGATGAGCGATGCCGATGCGCTACAGGTGGCGCTGCGCCTGAAGGCTCTGGCAGATCCCGCCAGGGTGAAGATCATGTCGATGCTCTTCAGTTCAGCATCCGGTGAAGAGAACAGCGGCGCGTTGGCGGCGGCAATCGGGTTGACCGAGTCCACCGTCAGTCATCACCTCGCGCAGCTGCGCCGCGCCGGGTTCGTGGCCTCGGATCGTCGGGGCATGAACGTTTTTCATCGCGTCGCGCCCGATGCACTGGGCGCCCTGTGCACGGTGCTGGATCCGAACTGCTGCGGGTAGCTCAGATCACGCGGGCATACTGGTCGCTTGTGCTCCATGCTCAGAACTGAACGCGTCGTAGGCAGCTGCGACGGTATCGGCTTCGGCATCGGGGTGGTCGTAGGCGATGGCGTTGATCGCTGCGATGGTCGCGGGACCCAGACCGCAGTCGCGCGCCGCTGCACGTCCGTGGGTGAGAGCGCTGTTCAGCAGAATTTGGAAGTTGACGCGCAACTCGTCGGGTGTCGGCGAAGGGGACGGCATTTACGCCAGCGTAGAGGCCGGGGCGCGGCAAGGCGGCCGCTGATGAAGAAGTTTTCGCAGAGTTCACGGGTCGGCAACGACAGCTGATCCGTCGCCGCCGCCGGTGTGAACGATCCGACACAGCAGACCGAAGTGATCGGACGGGAACACTCGCGGCAACGCGCGGGAGATCGGCTCGGTACCGAGAAGGTCGATGCACGCCGGGGCCCACTGGTCCCCCGTGATCAGCACGCGGTCGAACCGCACGCCCCGGTGCTTGCGCTTGTTGTCGTACAGCATGAGGTTCACCGACGTGTTCTCGGTGAACCCTTCTTCGTTCGGATGCAGCGTCGCCCATGCGTCGGCACAGTCTGCGGGAAGGTCGACGTTCTCGGTGTCGCGCAGATTGAAATCGCCGCACAGTACGACGTTTTCGGTGGTTCCAGCGATACGGAACACCGCGTCCAGCTGGTGCGCACGGATCGTCGACGCGTTCTTGCCGCTTTGCAGATGCAGTGAGCAGACCGCCAGCTCCTGCCCGTTGACCGTGAGGTTCGCTCTCAGCAGGCCGCGACCGACACTGTGCGGCAGATGGGTGTACACAGCGTGCGATACCGGGAGCCGCGAGAGGATCAGCAACCCGTAGTTGCCGAAATCACGGCCGGTGGCCGCCACCGATTGGTAATTTTTCCGAATCCAGGGCCGGCCGAGGAACACATCGAGTGCCGCGGCAGTGACCTCCTGCAGCGCGATGACGTCCGGGGTGTAGGTCTCGAGCAGGTCGACGATGGCCTGGTACCGCGCTGTCGCGTGGTAGTCGCTGAACCAGATGTTGAACGTCGCGACACTCAGCTCGTCGCGCTCGACGGGAACCGCATCCGTGACCGCGACCCACCGATTCCTGTCGATGTCGAAGGCCGCCGTGTCGATGGTCCGCTGCGGGCGCAGCATCCATGTCAGCCGCCGTCGCTGCCGGGACAGGAAGGCGCGCACCACGCCATGGTGTCATCACCGCCACAACCTGGGTTGCGGAGCTGTAGATGCACGAGGAAGTCGGATCCTCCGTCTACCATTCCACCGGCGCCCCACCCCACGGAGAGGACGAGACGTGAGTTACACCGCCGCTGACATCACCGAGCTCGACGATGTCCAGCACACCCGCCTGCGGCCGGCGGTCAACCTCGGTCTGGACATCCTGAACACCGCGCTGCGTGAGCTGATCGACAACGCAGTGGAAGAGGTCGCCGATCCCAGCCACGGCGGGTCGACCGTCACGATCACCCTGCATGGCGACGGGTCGGTCAGTGTCGCCGATGACGGCCGGGGACTGCCGGTCGACACCGACCCGGCAACCGGCAAGAACGGCATCGTCAAGACGCTGGGCACCGCCCGCGCAGGCGGGAAGTTCTCCGCGCATGCCGACGCCACCAGCACCGGCGCCGGCCTCAACGGGATCGGTGCTGCCGCTGCGGTGTTCATTTCCGCCCGTACGGACGTCACGGTCCGCCGGGGCGGCAAGACCTACCTGCAGAGCTTCGGCGGCGGCTATCCCGGCGCGTTCGACGGCGAGGATTTCGACCCCGCCGCCCCGTTCACCCGTGCCGACGCGCAGCCGCTGCGCGGCGTGAGCAACCGCAAGCCCAAGGCTCAGGGCACCACGGTGCGCATCCTGTTCGACCCGGCCGTCGTGCCGGATTCCACGCTCGACATCGGCGAGGTTCTTCTGCGGGCGCACGCGGCCGCGCGCATGTCCCCCGGTGTGCACCTGAGCGTCGTCGACGAGGGTTGGCCGGGTGACGAGGTGCCGCCGGTGCTGCTCGAACCCTTCACTGGTCCCTGGGGCACCGACACGCTCCTCGATCTCATGTGCACGGCGGCCGGCTCCCCCGCGCCGGCGGTGCGGGCCGTCGTCGAAGGCCGCGGGGAGTACACCACCGGCCGCGGCCCCACACCGTTTCGCTGGTCGTTGACGGCGGGGCCCGCGGAACCGGCGACGGTGGCGGCGTTCTGCAACACCGTGCGCACGCCCGGCGGCGGGTCGCATCTGACCGCGGCGATGAAGGGGCTGTCCGAGGCGCTGGCCGACCGGGCGTCCCGGATCCGCGACCTGGGCCTGGCCAAGGGCGAAGAAGGACCGGAGGCGCAGGATTTCGCGGCCGTCACCGCCCTTGCCGTGGATACCCGCGCTCCCGACGTGTCGTGGGACTCGCAGGCCAAGACGGCGGTGTCGTCGCGGTCGTTGAATCTGGCGATGGCACCGGATGTCGCGCGCAGCGTCACCATCTGGGCGGCCAACCCGGCCAACGGTGAGACCGTTTCGCTGTGGACGAAGCTGGCCCTCGAATTCGCCCGGGCGCGACGCAGCGCCGAGGGCGCCAAGGCCCGTTCGCGCGCAGCGTCGAAAGCCAAAGGGCTGGGCACCAATCTGTCGCTGCCGCCGAAGCTGCTCCCCAGCAGGGAGACCGGGCGCGGCTCGGGAGCCGAGCTGTTCCTCTGCGAGGGCGATTCGGCACTGGGCACCATCAAAGCCGCGCGCGACGCGACCTTCCAGGCGGCCTTCCCACTGAAGGGCAAGCCACCCAATGTCTACGGCTTCGCGCTGAGCAAGGCCCGCGCCAAAGACGAATTCGATTCGATCGAACGGATTCTCGGCTGCGGCGTGCGCGACAACTGTGATCCCGAGCAGTGCCGCTACGACCGGATCCTGTTCGCCTCCGACGCTGATCCCGACGGCGGCAACATCAACTCGAGCCTGATCTCGATGTTCCTCGACTTCTACCGCCCACTCGTCGAAGCCGGCATGGTCTATGTGACGTTGCCGCCGCTGTTCGTGGTGAAGAACGGTGACGAGCGGATCTACTGTCAGGACGAGTCCGAACGAGACGCCGCGGTGGCGCAACTGAAGGCCACGTCCAAGAAGCGGGTGGAAGTGCAACGTAACAAGGGTCTCGGCGAGATGGATGCCGACGACTTCTGGAACACCGTGCTGGATCCGCAGCGCCGCACGGTCATTCGCGTCCATCCCGACCACGACGAGGCGAAGCTGCACCACACGTTGTTCGGCGGGCCGCCCGAGGGGCGTCGCACATGGATGGCCGAGATCGCCGCCCGCGTCGACACCTCTGCGCTCGACCTCGACTAGGAGTTTGACGTGTCTGCCACCCTGGACATCCCGGAACAGAACCCGGACCTGGTGCTCGACCAGAGCGCCGACGACTACTGGAACCACTATCAGCTGACCTTCGCGCTCTACAGCGTCAGCGACCGTGCCATCCCGTCGGCGTTCGACGGCCTCAAACCCGGCCAGCGGCGTCTGCTGTACCAGATGCACGACTCGCGGCTGCTGCCCGGCAACAAGCCGCAGAAGTCGTCGAAGGTGTGCTCGGCGGTCACCGGCAATCTGCACCCGCACGGGGGCGCGTCGATGTACGGGGCGGCGGCACTGATGGCCGCGGAGTTCCAGCGCGTGAAGGTCATCGACGGGCAGGGTGCGTTCCCCCGCATCCAAGGCGACATCCCCGCCGCCGACCGCTACACCGAGATGCGGCTGTCGGCGCCGGGTGCAGCGCTGACCGCCGAACTCGACGACCACGCCGTGCCGATGGTGCCCACGTTCGACGGCGAATGGACCGAGCCCACGATGCTGCCGGCGCAGTGGCCGGTGCTGCTGTGCAACGGCGCCGTCGGTATCGCCGAGGGGTGGGCCACGAAGGTGCCCGCGCACAATCCCCGCGAGGTGATGGCCGCCTGTCGCGCGCTGCTCAAGACCCCGAACATGACCGATGACAGGTTGTGCAAGCTCATTCCCGGGCCGGACTGGGGATGCGGCGCCACCGTCGTCGGCACGGCCGGGTTGCGGGAGTACATCACCACCGGCCGGGGTGCGTTCACCGTGCGCGGCACGATCCACATCGACGGCAAGAACTGCGTCATCACCGAGCTACCCCCGGGTGTCGCGAGCAACACTGTGCAAGAACGGATTCGCGCGCTGGTGGAGTCCGGGGAGATGTCCGGTGTGGCCGACATGTCGGATCTCACCGACCGTCGCAACGGTCTGCGCATCGTCGTCACCGCCAAACGCGGCCACAGCGCCGAGGACATCCGCACGCAGCTGCTGGCGCTGACCCCGCTGGAATCGACGTTCGCCGCCAGCCTGGTGGCCCTCGACGAGAACCGCGTGCCCCGCTGGTGGTCGGTCCGTCAACTGATCGCGGCGTTCCTGAGCCTGCGGGACTCGGTCGTGTTGCACCGCAGCGAGTACCGACTGGAGAAGGTCACCGCGCGCCGGCACCTGGTGGCAGGTCTGATGACCATCCACCTGGACATCGATGCGGCGGTCGCGGTCATCCGGGGTTCCGACACCGTCGACGAGGCCCGGCAGGGGTTGCAGGAGCGGTTCGGAATCGACGCCGTGCAGGCCGATTATGTTCTGGCACTGCAGCTTCGCCGGCTCACCAAGCTCGACGTCATCGAGTTGCGGGCCGAGGCGGAGAAGCTGGACGCTGAATTCGCGGCACTGACCGAGTTGGTGACCGACCCGGATGCACGCCGCAGGGTGATCGATCAGGAACTCGTCGAGACGGCGAAGCTGTTCAAGGGGCCGGAGTTCGACCGCCGCACGGTGCTGGACACCGAGGCCACCCCTGTGACGGCGAGCGGTGACGAGGACGGACCGCGCGAACGCAAGGTCAACACCGCGTGGCGCCTCGACGATCGCGGGGTGTTCTCCGACAGCCACGGCGAGCTGTTGACGTCCGGTCTCGGCTGGGCGGTCTGGACCGATGGGCGCGTGAAGTTCACCAACGGCAACGGTTTGCCGTTCAAGATCCGAGACATCCCCGTGGCGCCCGACATCACCGGGTTGGTGCGCTCGGGAGTGCTCCCGGAGGGGCATCACCTGGCTCTGGTGACGCGGCGGGGCAAGATCCTGCGCATCGACCCGGCGGCGGTCAACCCGCAGGGTGCGGCAGGCAACGGCGTGGCCGGGGTGAAGCTGT
Organism: Mycobacterium sp. PSTR-4-N; assembly: GCF_022348085.1. Classification (GTDB taxonomy): domain Bacteria; phylum Actinomycetota; class Actinomycetes; order Mycobacteriales; family Mycobacteriaceae; genus Mycobacterium. The sequence goes on from NZ_JAKRFN010000030.1 coordinate 34,262, forward strand.
CCGGTGACGGCGACGAGGTGGTCGCCGCGCTGCCGGTGTCGTGCGCCAACGGTGAGGCGATCCTGTCGCTGGCCGAAAAGAGTTGGAAAGTCACCGAAGTCGCCGACATCCCCGTCAAGGGGCGGGGCGGCGCCGGTGTCGGCTTCCACCCGTTCACCAAGGGCGAGGACGCACTGCTGGCCGCGTCGATCTCGGCGACCGGTTATGTCCGCGGAACGAGAGCCGTGCGCGCCGAGAGCCGAGCGAAGGCGTCGATCAAGGGGGCGGGAAGCGACGTCGTACCGGCGGGCTGATCAGTCGCCGTAGTGCCAGGACCGGGTGCGCACCGGGGTGACGTAGATGTAGGCGGAGCCCGGCCTCGGCTCGGTGGGCAGCTCATCCTCCGGCACGCCGCGCCTGCGCGCGCCGTGGCGGGCGAGCTCGACGGCTTCCTCGCTGTCGCGGACGACGCGGGCGTTGCCCTGGAACATGACGCCGCGGATGTCGGACATGGTGGAGCCGTCCTCGAGCATCACGCTCACCTTCGGATTCGCTTCGATGTTCGCGATCTTGTGCGTGCGGTCGCGCACGCCCATGACGATGTCGTCGCCGATCCGGAAGTAGCCCAGCGGCACGCTGTGGGGAAACCCGTCGTCGTCGATGGTCGTGAGGGTCGCCCAGCCCGGCCGGCTGTCGACAAGGGCCTTGATCTCGTCATCGGTGAGTGCGCGGGGCATGACACGAGGTTACTGGTGGGCGACGGCAACGATTCCTCCCTGAGTACAGCTTTTTGTGAATACACAATTCTATGTACTATCGAGCGATGCCGACCGTCGTCCACACCGATGCGCTGGCCCGCTTCGGGCACGCGCTGTCCGATGTGACGCGCACGCGCATCCTGCTGAGCCTCGCCGCCGGTCCGGCCTATCCGGCCGACCTGGCCGAGCGACTCGGGGTGTCCCGCCAGATGCTGTCCAATCACCTGGGATGTCTGCGCGGGTGTGGCCTCGTGGTCGCTGTGCCGGAGGGCCGTCGCACGCGATATGAGTTGGCCGACGAGCGCATTGCTCACGCTCTGGACGATCTGATGGGGCTGGTGCTGGCCGTGGATCCCGACTGTCGCTGCGTCGCATCCGACGGCGCGGTCTGCGGGTGCACCTGATGGCGCCCGTGGCACTCACCGACACCCGGCGCCGGCTGTTGGCCCGTCGCATCCGGTTGTTCGTCGCGCTCACGATCTCCTACAACATCATCGAGGCCGTCGTCGCCGTCACCGAAGGTGCCCGGGTGTCGTCCACGGCGTTGATCGGGTTCGGGCTCGACTCGGTGATCGAGGTGTCGTCGGCGGCGGCCGTCGCGTGGCAGTTCTCCGGCCGGGACCCCGAGGCGCGCGAAAAGGTCGCCCTGCGCATCATCGCGTTGTCGTTCTTCGGGCTCGCCGTCTACGTGATGGTGGACGCACTCCGCGCCATGCTCGGTGGAGGCGTGGCCGAACACTCGACCATCGGCATCGTGCTGGCGGCGCTGAGCCTGGTCATCATGCCGGTGCTGTCCTACGCGCAGCGGCGCGCCGGCCGCGAACTCGGATCGCTTTCTGCCGTAGCAGATTCCAAGCAGACGCTGCTGTGCACGTACCTGTCGGCGGTGCTCCTCGTCGGCCTGGTGCTCAACAGCCTCTTCGAGTGGACCTGGGCCGATCCCATCGCGGGTGTGGTCATCGCCGCGATAGCCGTCCGCGAAGGCGTCAACGCCTGGAAGGGCGATACCTGCTGCCCGTCACCCGTCGTCAGCACAGGTGAGCCGGCCTGCTCGAGCTGCGACTGCTGATTTCCCTTCACAGCCGCTTCCCAGCGTGGTTTGCTGAAAGGGGTCCAGGGGAGGTTGCGCAGTGGGGCAAGCAAACAACATCGGCCGAGTGGGCGCACTGGCCGTTGCATTGGGAATCGGTTCGGCGATCGTCGGATTGGCTGGGGAGGCGCAGGCCGAACCCGACGCAACGAGTACGTCGGCGGGCACATCGCAGAGCGCCGACGCTCCCAGGAACCACACCAGGAAGATTTCCGACAAACCCTGGCGCGGCAGCACACGCACGAGCAAGCGAGGTACCGGCAGCGCTGATGTCAAAGTCGCTGCCAGCGAACAGGATTCCGATCTCGCCGAGCGGTCCGCGCTGCCGCGGACGAAGCGGTCCACGGCACTGCGGCCGCTGTTCTCCCCGAAGCCGAAGCCGGCGAGCACACCTGACGCGCCGGCCGCCTCGTCGCTGCTGTGGACGATGGTGGGCTCCGCGCGGCGCGAAGCCCGCGATGTCGAGGCTGCTGTCGGAACCTCCGAACTTCCCGGGGAGGCGTTCGAGGCCCCGGTCGTCACCCCCGACGGCACCGCGTACCAAGTGACCCGTGAGGTGTTCAGCCGGCGCGAGTCCATCACCCACGTCTCCGTCCTCGATGACAACGCTCAGGTCATCGCGAGCGCAGACATCGACGGGTATGCCTACTTTCCCGCGGCACGACCCGACGGGACGGTCGTCGTCGTCACCCTCGGCCCGGGCGGCAGGCGCTCGACTGTCTCGACCGTCGACAGCGCCGGAACAGTCACCAGGATCGCCAAGATCACCGGCACGCCGGATCGGCAGGTTCGCGTCGGTGCGGACGGCGCGCTGTACATCAGCACTGAGGTCCCCACCTTCGGTGTCATGGGAGCGACCCGCCCCTACCGGTTGGTGCGGATCTCACCGAACAGCACCGCCCAGGTTCTGCCGCACGACACCGCGGTCGAGCTCAGACCCGACGGGAGCGCGTACCTGGTGTCGACCCAGGGCGGGTTCTCGTCGGTGCGGGTCTTCACGGCAACCGGCGCGACACGAACCGTCGCGCTGCCGTACGGCTCAGAACCCAGCGACCCGATCGTCGGTGACGACGGCACGGTCTACGTCACCGCCGGCGTGAAGGGATGGTTCGGCAGCAAGACAACCCGCATTTACGCCCTCGCCGGGACGTCGAGCACGGTGCGCACCGTCGACGGCCTGCCCGGGTGGACCGTGGTGACGCCCGACGGCGTCTACCTGGAGACGTACACCCATCCCGGTTCGACCGACGATGGCACCGGAACAACCCTCATCTCGAAGATCACGCCGACCACGCTGGACACCTCCGACGTGATCGAGGGCCGCATCGTCAGTTTCCTGATGCAGGTCGCGGCGGATGGCACTGTCTTTGCGCCGCTGGCGGTTCCGGCGTCGTCGACGACCACCCCGGTGGCGATCGTCGCCCCCGACGGCACCGTCGCCGTCGTCGCGGTGCCGGGCACACCGACGCAGTCGTCGGTGGCGCCAGGGCAGGGAGGCGTCGTGTCCCCCGCGACGGAGAACGTCGGCTACGTCAACTACACCGCCGAGGGATCCGAACACGTGGCCGTGCTGAACACCGATGGCACCATCGTGCGCATTGTCGATCTTCCGTCGGGTGCGGCGGGAAACGCAGTGGTGTTCGGCCCCGACGGTGCGCCGTACCAGCTGCTGCGCTACACGGGGCCTGACGGCTTCATCTCGGCCTATCAGGTACTCGCGCTCTCGACCGACACGGTCACGACCGAAGTGCCTGGATTGGCGGGATACATCGAGTTCGGCCCGGACGGCACCGGATATCTGCGCGTGTCGGGAAGTGGCGGCGCATGGAACATCCTGGGCTTCGATTCGACAGGGAACACCGTGATCCCGCTGAGCGAGTTCACCAGCCTGACGTACGTCTTCACGGAGTTCTACAAGCAGAGATTGCTGACCTTCGCCCCGGACGGCACCGCGTACGTGATCAACAACGACCTCGGCCCCACCGCAAGCGTGTACGCACTGACGCCGTCGGGCGCACAGAAGGTGCTGGAGGCAGCGGGCAGATCCAATACCTCGCAGAGTTTCCTGTCGGAGTTCGAGCCGAACGGAACGGCGTACGTCAAGCTCGGGACGGCCACGCGAGACACCCTCGTGTACAGCTTCTCGGCGCTGGCTGTCGTGTGACCGCGGATGCGGCGGCTCGTCGTGGTCGGTCAGCTCGACCACTTCTTCCAGGCCAAGAACGTGAGCACTTCCGGTGTATTAGCCGGACCGAGTACATCGCTGCGTGTGTTCACAAGCGGCTGCTGATGTTCGGCGTCGGCGCGCGGTCTCGGCCCCGGGTTCCCTCTGACGAGAGTGTGATCAGCTATCGAAGGCGCCGGGTGACGTCGGCGCTGCTGCCACGACGGGGTCGTTTCGCGAGGAGCTAGGGACGATCCGGCCGGGCGCCCGAGCGAAGTGTCTCCGAGGGGGTCTCTCCGAAATGCTCTCGATACTGACTGGCGAATCGGCCCAAGTGCAGGAATCCCCAGCGGACGGCGACCGTCGTCACGCTGACCGAGTCAGGAGAGCTCGACGCCAACTCTGCGTGCACGTGGTTCAGTCGAAGCCGTCGGAGGTAGGCCATCGGCGCGGGATGGTCGGACCGTTCGAACGCCCGCTGTAGGGAACGTGCACTGACTCCCGTTGCTCGCGCCAATTCTGCGGTGCTCCAGAGCTTTTGCGGCTGCGCATGCATCAAATCGATTGCCCGCTTCGTCACTGCTGCGCTGGCCGGGTGTTCGCGTGCGGTCAGCGCATCGGTGAAGTTGTGGGGCTGCATCTGCAACAGACCCTGTATCAAGAGGAGTTGGAGGTTGCCCACCGCGAGCGGGTGGTTCAGGAGGCCTCCGGGCTGCCAGGCTTGCCGGCCGAGGAGCCGCACCAAGGAATACCAGTCCTTCGCGGCAGTGGAGCTGAGACTGAGCCGCCGATCGAACGTGATTCTTTCTCGGACGGGACGGTCGAGCATGGCTTCGAGCTGGCGCCGCATCTGTGATTCGGGCACCTTGACGCACACCTGATCGCAGTCGGCGGACCAGGCGAGCCGGCACGGCGTTCCCGGTGTGAAGATGGCGACGGCCCCTGCGGTCGTAGCGACATCCTCACCGTCGCGCCACCTGTTCATCGCCGTGCCTGTTACCGGTGCGTCGATGTAGTAGGCACTGACGTCGTCGGCTCGTATCTCGATGTCCACCCCGAAGCCGACGTCGCCGACGGTGACCATGGGAAGTACCAACGCCTTCATCTGCATCTTCACCGCGGCGGTTTCGATGGGAGCCAGTTCTGCGGCCACATAGAAGCGGCCTACGGCATCGGCCGCCTCGTCGACGTCAGTTGTGCGCACCTCCGCTGCCTGCTCGAACGGCGCGTCGGTCATGTGGTGCTCCCAGCTTGTCATGCGCGGGGGGCTCCTCGCCGGCCCCCCGAAATCCTACTGCCCCGCGTCATTGCGGCCCTCCTTCAAGCATGCCAGCCACGTACCTGGCGCGAATCGGCCAATGCAGGGACTTCCAGCGGATAGCTGCCCCCCCCACCGCCTGATCAGGTCGCCGGTGGACTTATGAAGGAGGTGACGGAGTGGGCGAAATCGGAGACAGCGGCCGGCAGAACGGACATCCGTTCACGCTGAGGCGACTTCCCGACATGACGAGCATCCTGTTCGTTTCTGGGCACATCGACGATGCCGAAGGGGCGACCATGGGCCGCTTGGTCGCCGCTGAACTGGCACGACAACCGGCACAGCTGGTCCTCGAGCTGTCACGCGCCACGTCGGTCGGTGGCTCATTCGTCACAACCCTCGTCGACGCATCCGCAATCGCCGGAGAGGCCGACACCTCCTTCTGCCTGGTTGTGTCGCCGACTGGACCCGTCGCCGATGCGCTCGCCGCTGCTGATCTACTCGAGCGCTTCGAGATATTCACGTCGCTGCACAAAGCCCAGCTCAGGGCGGACCATCTGAAGACACCGGGCGCTGCCGTGATCGAACAGTCGCATCGCGACCGTGAGCGCGCGCAGAAGACCATCGAGGCAGCGCGGAGGGCGTCTGAGCAGAGCCAGTGTCTGCGACGCTTCGGGCCTCGCGCGACAGACGATCGGCACCCGGGCGGCGCGGACCCGCAGGGGTAGCGATCTCGTCCCAGGAGTCATGAGCGGCCTGGTTTGCGGCCCGTCGTGCTGGGCATTGGGCACCGACAGACCCGCAGATGAGGAGGAGCACCATGTCCGCAGCCACCACTCGCCGCCAACTCCGCGAATGCCTCGACGATGTCGATTTCCCAGCTGACAAGGCGACTCTTCTCGCAGCGGCCGAACGCCATTCTTGCGATGACGACACCATCCGGGCCCTGCGTTCGATCCCACCCGAGACATATGCCGCATTCTCCGAAGTGCTGGCGTCGGTGCCGCTGACCGACGACGTGATGAGCAACGGCGAGAAGGGTGCCGCGCACCGGGTGCCCACCAAACCGGGTGTCACCGAGAGGGACAGAGACGTGCCGCCGAACCCGATCGCCGAGGAACTGGGCGAGAACCGCAAGAAGTGAGGCGCCGCTTGGCAATCGCGCAGGACCGCCGAGACACAAAAACCCGCTCCGACACTGGTCAGAGCGGGTTTTGAAAGTCGGGCTGACAGGATTTGAACCTGCGACCACTTGACCCCCAGTCAAGTGCGCTACCAAGCTGCGCCACAGCCCGCGTGCCTCCCGGGATCGCCGGTCAGCGGTCGAAAGCTTACAGCAGGGTTACCCCCGGTTCCCAACCGCGTCGCCGTGCCCCGCGCGGGTACAACTGACCAATGAGCGACACTCCCCTGTGGCTGTTCGCCGATCAGCTCGGCCCGGCCGTCTACGGCGGCGAGCACGCCCACCGCGAGGTCCTGCTCGTCGAGGCCACCTCGGCTCTGGCCAAACGCCGGTATCACCGCCAGAAACTGCACCTGGTCCTCTCGGCGCTGCGCCATGCCGAGCGCGATCTCGGCGACCGCGCGACCCTGCTCAAGGCGGACACCTACACCGACGCGCTCGAGCAATTCGACCGTCCAGTGCTGGTCCACCAACCCACCTCGCACGCGGCCGAACGTTTCGTCAACCGGCTCCAGAAGCAGGGCCTCGTCGAGGAAGTCCTCCCCACCCCGACATTTGCCTTGCCGCGCAAGGACTTCGAAGATTGGGCCGGCAACCGGACCCGTTTTCGCATGGAGGATTTCTACCGCGACCAACGCCGCCGCTTCGACGTGCTGATGGAGGGCGCGGATCCCGTCGGCAAGCGTTGGAACTACGACGAGGACAACCGCGAGTCCCCGCCCAAGAAGCAGGCCACACTCGACGTGCCCGCCCCCTACAAGCCGCGCGAGGACGACATCGATGAGCAGGTCCGCCACGACCTCGACGCGATGGACCTCGACACCGTCGGCGCCGACGGTCCGCGCCTGTTCGCCGTCACCCCCACCGAGGCCAAGCGGGCGCTGAAGCGCTTCATCGACCACCGGCTGGAGCTGTTCGGCCGCTACGAGGACGCGATGATGGGCGGCGACTGGGCGATGTCGCACTCGCTGCTGTCGGTCCCGCTGAACCTCGGCGTCCTGCACCCCCTCGATGCCGTCGAAGCCGCCGAGCAGGCCTACCGCGATGGCAACGCTCCCCTGGCCGCCACCGAGGGCTTCATCCGCCAGATCCTCGGCTGGCGCGAGTACATGTGGCATCTCTACTGGCACTTCGGCCCGCAGTACACGAAGAAGAACGAGCTGAGAGCGCACACCAAGCTGCCGCAGTGGTGGGCCGACCTGGACGCCGACGAGGTCACCGCGGCCTGTCTGCACCACGCCCTCAAAGGCGTGCGCGACCGCGGCTGGTCTCACCACATCCAGCGGCTGATGATCCTGGGCAGCCATGCCCTGCAGCGCGGCTACCGGCCTGACGAGCTGGCCGAGTGGTTTGCCACCGCCTACGTCGACGGGTTCCGCTGGGTGATGCCCACCAACGTCGTCGGCATGAGTCAACACGCCGACGGCGGACTGCTGGCCACCAAGCCGTACACCTCCGGCGGCGCCTACATCAACAAGATGAGCGACTATTGCGGCGACTGCGCGTTCGACCCGAAGAAGCGCCTCGGCGACGATGCGTGTCCGTTCACCGCGGGGTACTGGGCCTTCACGCACCGCCACAAGGATCTGCTCGCCAAGAACATGCGCACCCGCCGTGCGGTGTCCTCGATGGAACGTCTCGGCGATCTCGACGCCGTCCTCGAGCAGGAGTCAGCGCGGGAGCACTTCTGAGCTGGAATCGGTGACCGGCAGCGACTTGGGTGCCCGCGACACCCGCCACGCGTAGATGACCAGCGACACCCACACCACGACGATCAGCGTGTAGATGGCCGTCGACCACGGCCAGTGGATGTCGAAGAAATGCACCAACTTCTGACTGTTGGTCAAGACGATGACCCCGCCGACCGCGGTGCCCAGCAGCGCGGGGCTGATGCGGCTCACCAGCCACGCTGCGATCGGCGCGGCGATGACACCGCCGACCATCAGCCCGACCACCACCGGCCAGTTCTCCAGGAACTCGTGACGCAGCCCGATCAGGAAACCGATCGACGCCGACACCGACACCAGGAACTCCGAGGCGCTGACCGAACCGATGACGGTGCGCGGCGCCGTCTTGCCCTGCGAGAGCAGTGTGCTGGTCGTGACGGGACCCCAGCCGCCGCCACCGGAGGCGTCGATGAAGCCGCCGAACAAACCCAGTGGCGCGAGGAACTTCACCCCGTGCCGAGTGCCCTCACCGCCGATCACCAGCGGGGTGCGCAGCGAGAAACGCAGCAGCACATACATGCCGATCACCATCAGGATGGCAGCCATCAGCGGAGCTGCGTGCTCCGTCGACAGCGAGGACAGCACGGTCGCACCGACGAAGGCGCCGATCGCTCCGGGCACACCCAGCTTGGCGACCAGCGGCCAGTCGATGTTCTTGAACCGCCAGTGCGACAGTCCGGACGCCAGCGTGGTGCCGACCTCGGCGAGGTGCACCGCGGCGCTGGCTTGGGCCGCGCCGACGCTGGAGAGCACCAGCAACGTGGTGGCCGTGACCCCGAAGGCCATGCCCAGGGCACCGTCGACGAGTTGGGCGCCGACACCGACGAGGGTGAAGATCAGAAGCGAACGCATGGGTGCTTTCGGGGGATGCGGTCACGCAAAGCGACCGGCCGGACGTGGGGACTCGGCGTCAGGGACGCCGACAACACCACTCGTCGAAAGCCATCAGGCGGCGCGACGGCCAGAAGGGCTCGAGTGCAGACGCTTCGGACGGCGCAGCCGCCACCAGCACGCTGTCGACCATCGATTACCCCATCCCCTGATCAGATCCCGGTCAGCTTACACGGTCAACAACCGGTACAGCCCGATCAATCCCACCACGACGATCACCGCGCGGAGCACGTTCGGCGAAAGTCGGCGCCCGTAGTGGGCACCGAGGAATCCGCCGATGAGCGACCCGATCGCTATCAGCCCGGCAGCCGCCCAGCTGATCCGGTCGAACGCCACCACCGTGTAGGCGACGGCCGCGACGATGTTGACCAGCAGCGACAGCAGGTTCTTGGCGGCGTTCATGCGTTGCATGTCCTCGGGCAGCAGCGCACCCATGACTGCGACCAGCAAAATGCCCTGCGCGGCGGTGAAGTAGCCGCCGTAGACGCCGACCGCGAACGTCAACGCGACGAGCGCGGTCATCCGCGCCGCGGAGACGTGGTCGGCGGACTGGCCGGCCGCCTCGGCACGGCGGCGCGCCCAGGCCTGGATGCGCGGCCCGATGACCACCAGCACGAGTGCGAGCACCAGCAGCACCGGCACGATGCGGAGGAACACCTTCTCCGGCAGGTGCAGCAGCAGCCAGGCTCCGCCACCCGCGCCGAGCAGCGACGCCGGGATCTGCCACCGCAGCCGGTGCCACTGTCCGCGCAGTTCCCGCCGGTAGCCCCAGGTGCCGGATACGCCGCCGGCCACCAGGCCCACCGCGTTGGACATCGTCGAGGTCACCGGCGGATACCCCAGTGCGACGAGCGTCGGGAACGTGATGAGGGTGCCGGAGCCGACGAGCGCATTGATCGCGCCCGCTCCGACGCCCGCCAGGGCGATGAGGATCATGTCGACGACGGGCACTCGGCTCACCCTATCGGCGCTTGGGACCCCTCTTTTCACGCACCCGGACGTTGATCCGCACCGGGCTGCCGTCGAAGCCGAACGTCTCACGCAGCCGCCGCTCCAGGAACCGCCGGTACCCGGCCTCCAAGAACCCGCTGGTGAACAGCACGAACGTCGGCGGTCGGGTGGTGGCCTGGGTGGCGAACAGGATGCGCGGCTGCTTGCCGCCGCGCACCGGCGGCGGCGTCGCGGCGACGACCTCTTTGAGGAACGTGTTCAGCTGGCCGGTCGTGATCCGCTTGTCCCACGAGGTCAGCGCGGTTTCCAGTGCCGGCACCAGTTTCTGCACCGCCCGGCCGGTCTTGGCGGAGATGTTGACCCGGGGCGCCCACTGGATCTGCGCCAGCTGCAGGTCGATCTCGCGGTCGAGCAGGTAGCGGCGGTCCTCGTCGACGAGGTCCCATTTGTTGAACGCCAGCACCAGCGCGCGGCCTGCTTCGACCACCATCGACAGCACCCGCTGGTCCTGCTCGGTCAGCGGTTGTGAGGCATCGATGAGCACGATCGCGACCTCGGCGGCGTCGATCGCGCCGTGGGTACGGACCGAGGCGTAGAACTCGTGCCCGCTGGCCTGCCCCACCTTGCGGCGCAGCCCGGCGGTGTCGACGAAGCGCCAGAGCTTGCCGTCCATCTCGATGAGCGAGTCGACGGGATCGACGGTGGTGCCGGCGACGTCGTGCACGACGGACCGTTCGTCACCGGCGAGCCGGTTGAGCAGTGAGGACTTGCCGACGTTCGGTTTGCCGACCAGCGCGACCCGGCGTGGTCCGCCACCACTGCCGCCGACCTCGGAGAGGGCGGGCAGTTCCTCGAGGACCGCGTCGAGCAGATCAGCGACGCCGCGGCCGTGCATCGCGCTGATCGGGTGCGGCTCCCCCAATCCCAGCGACCACAGCGCGGCGGCGTCAGCCTCGCCGCGGTCGTTGTCCACCTTGTTGGCGGCGAGGAACACCGGCTTGCCGGAGCGCTGCAGGATCTTGGCGGCGGCCTCGTCCGCGCTCGTCGCGCCGACGACGGCGTCGACCACGAACACGATCGCGTCGGCGGTGCGCATCGCCACCGAGGCCTGCTCGGCGACCAGCTGCTGCAGGCCTTTCGCGTCGGGCTCCCATCCGCCGGTGTCCTGCACGACGAACCGGCGGCCCGACCAGGACGCGTCGTAGGAGACGCGGTCGCGGGTGACGCCGGGGATGTCCTGAACGACGGCCTCGCGGCGGCCCAGGATGCGGTTCACCAGTGTCGATTTGCCGACGTTGGGCCGGCCGACGACGGCCAGCACCGGTGGCGGCGCCGACGCTTCCTCGACCGCTTCGCTGATCTCGTCGGCGCCGACTTCCCAGTCGCCCTCGTCGAACCAGACGCCGTCTCCTTCACTCATCTGATCGCACCGGCTTTCTGTTCGACCAGTGCGGTCAGATGGCCGATCACCTGGTCTTGGGTCATGTCGCTGGTGTCGACCACCAGCGCGTCGTCGGCAGCGCGCAACGGCGACACCGCCCGGGTGGAGTCGAGATGGTCGCGACGGCGGACATCGGCGAGCACCGCGTCGTAGTCGTCGGGCAGCCCGGATGCGACGTTCTGGTCGTTGCGGCGGCGGGCCCGTTCTTCGGCGGAGGCGGTCAGGAAGATCTTCACGTCGGCGTCGGGCAGCACGACGGTGCCGATGTCTCGGCCCTCGACGACCACGGGCTCGTCACCGTCGGCGAGCTCGCGCTGCAGCGTCACCAGCCGGGCGCGCACCTCAGGGACCGCCGAGACCGCCGACACCGCCTTGGTCACCGCGTCGCCGCGGATCTCGGCCGAGACGTCCTCGCCGGCCAGGAAGGACCGGTCCTCGGCGGGGTCGTGGCCGACGGCCATCGCGGTGTCGCGCACCGCCGCCGTGATCGCCGCCGGGTCGTCGAGGTCGACTCCCTGCCGTAGCGCGGCCAGCGTGACGATGCGGTACATCGCCCCGGTGTCCAGGTAGCGGGCTTTCAGGGCGGTCGCCAATCCCCTTGCTACGGTTGACTTTCCGGTACCTGCCGGACCGTCGATCGCGATCACCACCGACCGGGTCACAGTCCCACCGCCTTGTAGAGGTCGCCGATCTCCTTCTGCGTCAACACCCGGATGCTGCCCGGCCGCTGCTCGCCGAGCGTGACCGCGCCGATGTCGGTGCGGACCAATTCCTGAACCGGGAAGCCGACCTCGGCGAGCAGCCGGCGCACGATGTGCTTGCGGCCCTCGTGCAGCGTGACCTTCACCAAGGATCGGCCCGGCACGGTGTCGACGACGGCGAAGTCGTCCACCCGCACCGGACCGTCGTCCAGCTCGATGCCGCCGCGCAGCTTCTTGCCCAACCCGCGGGGGACGCTGCCCATCACCGTGGCCAGGTAGGTCTTGGGCACCTCGAACGACGGGTGCATGAGCCGGTGGGCGAGCTCACCGTCGTTGGTGAGCAGCAGCAGACCCTCGGTGTCGGCGTCGAGCCGGCCGACGTGGAAAAGGCTCTTGTTACCGCGCACCCGGTGCTCGACGAGGTCTCCGACACAGGGGCGGCCGCGATCGTCGGACATCGTCGAATGCATACCGCGCGGTTTGTTGATCGCCAGGTAGACCCGGTCGTCATCGACGGCGATCCGCGCACCGTCGACCCGGATCGTCGAGTTCTGCGGATCCACGCGGGTACCGAGTTCGGTGACGATGATGCCGTCGACCTCGACCCGGCCGTCGCGAATCATCTTCTCGGCCACCCGCCGGGAGGCGATCCCGGCCTGCGACAACACCTTTTGCAGCCGCACGCCCTCGTCGTCGCTCATCGTCACTCCCGTTCCGCGTCGACGTCGATCGCCGGGTCCGGCTGGGACCCAGCCGATGTCCCGTTGAGTTTCATGAAACGTGGCTCCTCGTCCAGGTTTTCGCTGATGTCGTCGATCACGTCGACGTTCGGCAGCAACGGTGCGATGTCGGGCAGATCGGTCAGCGACGACAAGCCGAGGCGTTCGAGGAACAGCTCGGTGGTGGCGAAGGTGACCGCACCGGAATCGGGATCGGTACCGGCCTCGGTGATGAGCCCGCGCGCCACCAGTGTCCGGATCACCGCGTCGACGTTGACGCCGCGCACCGCACTCACCCGGGCCCGCGTGACCGGCTGCCGATAGGCGACCACCGCCAGGGTCTCCAGTGCGGCGCGTGTCAGCCGCGTCCGAGCGCCGTCGAGCAGCAGCTTCTCCACGTACGGCGCGTAGCGGGCGCGGGTGTACATCCGCCACCCACCGCCGGCTTCGCGCAGATCGATACCGCTGCCCCGGGCGGCGAACCCGTCCGCGAGCAGCTGCAACCGCTCGGCGACCCTGGCCGCGGGGGCGTCCGTGGCCGTCGCGAGCGCGTCGACAGGGACCGGGGTGTCGACCACGAGCAGCAGCGCCTCGAGCACCGCATCGAGCTCGGCATCCTCGAGGTCGGCCTCGACGTGCTCGGCATCGGGCTCGTTGTCCGGCTCGGCGTCCGGCGAAAAGTCTTCTGGCATGTTCTCTAGTCCCGCGCTATTCGGCGTCCGCGGTCGCCAACTGCTCGCTGTTGGGCCGCTCCCCGGTCCAGGAAATCTGGAGCACGCCCAGCGGTTCTGACTGGTCGAATGCTACCGCCCGGGCGCGGAACAGCTCGAGCAGTGCCAGGAAGCGCGCGACGATCTCCATCGGCACCTGGCAGCCGGCGACCAGATCGGAGAAGGACGCCCATTCGCCGATTCCGCGGTCCTCCAGCAGCGACATCAGATTGGCGGCCTGCTCGGGCACCGACACCGGGACCTGGTGGAGGTGATCGAGCCCGACGGTCGGCACCGGGCGGGGGGTGAACGCGGCGGCAGCGATCTCGGCGAATCGGGCCGCATCCACCCCGAGCATCACCTCGGGCAGCAGGTCGGCGAAACGATCCTCCAACGCCACAGCCCGGGGGTAGCTCCGCAGCGCCGCGGACTCCAGTTCGGCGAACATCTCCGCGACGTGCTTGAACGCGCGGTACTGCAGCAGCCGGGCGAAGAGAAGGTCGCGCACCTCCAGCAGCGCCAGGTCGTCCTCGTCGTGCACATCACCGGCCGGCAGCAGCCGGGCCGCTTTCAGATCGAGCAGGGTCGCGGCGACCACCAGGAACGACGTCGTCTCGTCGAGGCCCAAGGTGCTGCCGATCTGTTTGGTGTAGGCGATGAACTCGTCGGTGACCTGGTGCAGCGCCACCTCGGTGACGTCGAGCCGGTGGGCGAAGATCAGCTGCAGCAGCAGGTCGAACGGGCCCTCGAAATTGCTCAGCCGAACCTGGAACCCGGTGGGCTCGCTCACGCGCCGAACCGGTGGATGACCTCGCGCGCCAGCGCCCGGTACGCCTCGGCCCCAGCCGATTTCGGCGCCCACGTGGTGATCGGCTCGCCGGCCACGCTGGTCTCGGGAAAGCGCACGGTGCGGGTGATCACGGTGTCGAACACCAGGTCGCCGAAGCGTTCGACCACCCGGGCCATCACCTCGCGGGAGTTGACGGTGCGCGGGTCGTAGCGGGTGATGAGGATCCCGCTGATGTCGAGCTTGGGATTGAGCCGGTCGTGCACTTTCTCGACGGTGTCGGTGAGCAGTGCCAGACCCCGCAGCGAGAAGTACTCGCATTCGGTCGGGATGACGACGCCGTCGCTGCACGCGAGGCCGTTGACGGTGAGCAGGCCCAGCGAGGGTTGGCAGTCGATCAACACGTAGTCGTAGCGGTCCAGCACCGGGTAGAGCGCCCGCGCCAGCGATTGCTCCCGCCCCACCTCGTTGACGAGCTGGATCTCGGCGGCGGACAGGTCGATGTTGCTGGGCACCAGGTCGAGGCCCGGTACCCGGGTCGTGATCAGCACCTGATCGATCGACACCCGCGGCTCGACGAGCAGGTTGTAGACGGTGTTGTCCAGCTCGTAGTGCGGGACGCCGAGCCCGGCGGACAGCGCACCCTGCGGGTCGAGGTCGACGAGCAGCACCCGGCGGCCGTACTCGGCGAGGGCGGCGCCCAGGTTGATGGTCGACGTGGTCTTGCCGACGCCGCCCTTCTGATTGCACATCGCGATCACGGTGGCCGGGCCGTGTGAGGTGCGCGGCGGCGGTTCGGGGATGTGACGGGGCAGCCGGCCGGTCAGTCCGGGAGTGGGTTCAGGCTCAGGTGCCGGGTCGGGTTCGGGTCCCGCTTCAGGGATGGATGTGCCCGTGTCGTCGGTCATGCCGGACCGTCGCTGGTCAGGCAACCTTCAGGCGTGGCGGACATCGCGACGAGTTTAACGGGAGATGGCGCGCCGGCGAGGCAGACCCGCACGCTAGCGCGCCCTCGGGTGCGCGCCGGCCCACACCTCGCGCAGCGCGTTGACGGTGACCATCGTGTAGATCTGCGTGGTGGTCACCGAGGCGTGGCCGAGAAGCTCCTGCACGACGCGCACGTCGGCGCCGCCGTCGAGGAGGTGGGTGGCGAACGAGTGCCGCAGCACGTGCGGGGACACCGCGGCGGTGATACCCGCACGATCGGCCGCGTCCTGGAGCACCTGCCACGCACTCTGCCGGGACAGCCGGCCGCCCCGGGCATTGAGGAAGATCGCCGGGACTCCCCTGCCGCGACGGGCCAGGTCGGGGCGGGCCCGCACGAGGTAGGCGTCCAGCGCGGCGACGGCGGGCCGGCCGATCGGAATCAGCCGCTGCTTGCCGCCCTTGCCGTGCAGCAGCACCGAGCGCGCCTGCAGATCGATGTCGTCGATGTCGAGGCCGACGGCTTCGGAGATCCGCGCCCCGGTCGAGTACAGCAGTTCCAGCAGTGCTCGGTTACGCAGCGTCAGCGGCCCGTCGGCGTCGCTGTCACCGCCGGCGGCTTCCAACAGCGCCAGCACCTCGTCCAGCGACAGGCTCTTGGGCAGGCGCCGGCTCGGGGTGGGCGGTTTGACCTCGCGGGCCACGTCGAGCGTCGCGATCCCCTCGGCGGCGGCGAAGCGGTGCAGGCCGCGTACCGCGATCAGCGCGCGCGCCGCCGAGACCGCCGACAGCGCGGGCACGCCGTTGTCGGGGTCGCCCTGGCGCAGCGCGACGAGGAAGTCACTGACGTCGGGTTCGGTGGCCTCGGCCAGGTCGGTGACGCCGCGCGAGGACAGGTGCTCGACGTAGCGGCGCAGGTCCCGCCGGTAGGAGCTCAGCGTGTTCGCGGCCGCGCCGCGTTCAATCGCCAGGTGGTCGAGATAGCCCTGGATCTGGACCTCGAGGGTGGAGCCGACAGACGAGAACGTCTGGGTCACGCGTGTCCCTTCCGCCGTGCGAACGCCCGGGGCCTGTCGGTCCAGGGCGCGTCGACGGCGCGGAGCGCATCGATGCCGGGCATCGCGTGCGCGGCCAGGATGCCGGCGACGGAGATCGAGTTGACGATCTCCCCCGAGTACACCTTGGCGACGGCGTCTTCGAGCGCGACACGCTCGACGACGAGGTCGGCTTCTTCGTGTTCAGCCTCCGGGCGGCCCACCTCACGCAGCCCAGTTGCCAGGAACACCCGCACGCTCTCGTCGCTGAACCCGGCCGCGGTGTCGAGGTCGACCAGCGTGTGCCAGGTCTCGGCGGCCAGTCCGGCCTCTTCTTCGAGTTCCCGCGCCGCGGACACGTGCGGCGGTTCACCGCTCATGTCGAGCAGGCCCGCGGGCAGCTCCCACAGCCGGCGGCCGAACGGGTGCCGGTACTGGTAGACGAGCGTGACGCGCCTGTCCTCGTCGAGGGCGACCACGGCGACCGCGCCGTAGTGCTCGACGATCTCGCGGCGCGCCGTCGCTCCGCCCGGCATCCGCACCTCGTCGGCACGCAGCGCGAAGATGTTGCCGACGTAGAGGGTCTCCGACGAGGCCACCGAGAAGTCGTGGTTGCCGGTCCCGTCAGCCACGGGCGGGCGCGTCTTCCAGAGAATGCTTGGCGCCGTTGGTTTCCCGCTCGGGAGCCTCCGGAATCTCGGGAATGTCGACGGGGAGTCGTTCGGCGTTCTTGTAATCGAGGGACGCACCGACGAACGCGACGAACAGCGGGTGCGGCCGGGTCGGCCGGCTCTTGAGCTCCGGGTGGGCCTGGGTGCCGACCAGGAACGGGTGCACCTCGGGGTCGTATTCGACGAACTCCACCAGGTGTCCATCGGGCGAGGTGCCCGAGAACCGCAGCCCGCCCTCGGCGATCTGCGCGCGGTAGGCGTTGTTGACCTCGTAGCGGTGGCGGTGCCGCTCGGACACCTCGGTCGACTGATACGCCTGCGCGACAATCGAATTCGGGGTCAGAACGGCCGGATAGGCGCCCAGCCGCATGGTGCCGCCGAGGTCCGCTTCGCCGGCGACGATCTCCTTCTGGTCGGCCATCGTCGAGATCACCGGGTCCGGTGTGTCGGGATCGAACTCGGCCGAGCTGGCCTCGGTCAGCCCGACCGACCGCGCCGCCTCGATCACGATGCACTGCAGTCCCAGGCACAGGCCGAGCACCGGCAGGCCGCGGCGGCGGGCGTAGCGGATGGCGCCGATCTTGCCCTCGATCCCGCGGATGCCGAACCCGCCGGGGATCAGCACGCCGTCGACGTCGGCCAGCGCGCTGGCCGCCCCGGTGTCGGTCTCGCAGTCGTCGGAGGCCACCCAGCGCATCTCCACCCGGGCGTGGTGGGCGAATCCGCCCGCGCGCAGCGCCTCGGCGACCGACAGGTAGGCGTCGGAGAGATCGATGTACTTGCCCACCAGCGCGATCCGCACGGTCTCACGCGGCTCGTGCACGCGGCGCAGCAGATCGTTCCACTGCGTCCAGTCGACGTCGCGGAACGGCAAGTTCAGCCGGCGCACCACATAGGCGTCCAGTTCCTCGCGGTGCAACACCTTGGGGATGTCGTAGATCGACGGCGCATCGGGGGTGGAGATGCAGCCGTCGATGTCGACGTCACACATCAGGGCGATCTTGTTCTTCAGCCCTTCCGGCACGTCCCGGTCGCAGCGCAGGATCAGCGCGTCGGGCTGGATGCCGATGCTGCGCAGTGCCGCCACCGAGTGCTGCGTCGGCTTGGTCTTCAGTTCTCCGGAGGGCGCCATGTAGGGGATCAGCGAGCAGTGCAGGAAGAAGCAGTTTTCCCGGCCGACCTCGTGGCGCACCTGCCGCGCGGCTTCCAGGAACGGCAGCGACTCGATGTCGCCGACCGTGCCGCCCACTTCGGTGATCACCACATCGGGGCGGTTCCCGTCGGCGTCGGGCTCGGCCATGGCCAGTACCCGGTTCTTGATCTCGTCGGTGATGTGCGGGATGACCTGCACGGTGTCGCCGAGGTACTCGCCCCGGCGCTCCTTGGCGATCACCGACGAATACACCTGGCCTGTCGTCACATTGGCGTACCCGGTCAGGTTGCGATCCAGGAAGCGCTCGTAGTGGCCGACGTCCAGGTCGGTTTCGGCGCCGTCCTCGGTGACGAACACCTCACCGTGCTGGAACGGGTTCATGGTGCCCGGATCGACGTTGAGGTACGGATCCAGCTTCTGCATCGTGACCTGCAGACCACGCGCGGTGAGGAGTTGACCGAGGCTGGATGCCGTCAACCCCTTGCCGAGAGAGGACACCACCCCACCGGTCACGAAGAGGTGTTTGGTGGCGGTCTGCGGATGCTTGCGCAACGGCTTCATTTGGCCTGGCACGGAACTCCACCCTAACAGCGACTGCGTTGCCGCGTCACTGACACGCGGGCACGCGGCGGCGCTACTGGGGAACGGTGACCGCGCTAGCGCCCTGTCCGGTGCCGTACTGACCGGGTTTGCCGCCTCCGACCAGCGCGCCCAGCGCGAGCACAGTGGTGATCCGGCCGGATTCCCGGTCGACGTCGTCGACGGTGCTGACCGTGCTCGCGAGGGCGTTGTCGGAGCGTACGACGGCGACCGCCGAGGTCCCCGAGGCGGCGCCGTCCCGGCCGGCGAGCACGACGCCCGCGCCGTGCGGGGCGAGTCCGGCGGCGAAGCGGGCCACCGTCGCGCCCTGATTGCCGGCATCGTCGCCGAGACCGCCACCGGTGATGACGACCGCGGTGTCGGCCACACCGATGCGCTCGGTCCCGTAGGTGATGAAACCGGTGTCGCGGAGCGCGGAGAGCACGGTGTCGCGCTGATCGTCGTTGACGGGCGGAGCCTTGGGGTCCTTGGCGGCCAGCAGTGTGATGCCGAGCAGGTCGCCGGCTTGGGAGCCCTGGTCGACGGTCGTGGTGCTCAGCTGGGTGCCGGCGGGCACGATCGGCGAGTTCACGACCGACAGCAGCTTCTCGGCGGCGTTGGCGTCGACGAACTCCTGGGTCAGCGCGATGGTGCCGCTGACCGAACCGCCCGCCGCACTGACGAGGCGAGACACGGCGTCGACGTCGTCGTCGGCGGCATCCGGGGTGCGGAACAGCACCACCGACTTGTCGGCCAGGCTGCCACGCAGGATGCGAGGGGCCATCTGCGCATCGAAGTCGCCTGCGGCACTGAGCTTTTCGTTGAGAGCATTGCGGTCGTTGGTGAGGATGTCGATCTCGGTCTGCATCTGCGCCTTGTCGTCGCGCAGACCCGACAGCACGGTGTTGGACAGCAGCCCGGAACCCAGGGCGATGCCGATGGCGAGCGCCAGGAACACGGCGGCCAGCGAGATGGCGTGCGAACGCAGCGAGATCATGTCGCGAGCCCTAGGAGACCAGACCCTGCACCCACAGCAGGAACTGATTCCACGTGTGGGTGATCCATTCGAGCACGGCGGCATCGGCGCGCGACACCCACAGCGCGGCGATCACCGCGATCAGCATCGCGAGGACGAGTAGCGCGATCGCACCGCCGGAGACACGGCTGCGGTACAGCGTCGCAACGGCTTTGGCGTCGACCAGCTTCTCGCCCACCTTCAGCCGGGTCAGGAAGGTCGACGGATTGCTGCGCTGCCGGGTGCGGTCGAAGAACTCCTCGATGCTTGCGGTGTGGCCGACGGTGACGATCAGCGACGCCCCGTGGTGATCGCACAGCAGCAGCGCGAGATCGGCAGCCGATCCCGCGGCCGGGAACGTCATCGCCCCGACGCCGAGGTCCTGGATGCGCTCCAGACCGGCGGCGTGCCCATCGGCGTCGGCGGGAAGCACCACCTGCGCGCCGCTGCGCAGCGCCTCGGTGCTGATCTTGTCCGGGTCGCCGACGATCAACGCCGGCCGGTAGCCGGCCTTGCGCAGGACGTCGGCGCCGGTGCCGACGCCGACGAGCACCGGCTGGTACTCCTTGATGAACGGTTTGAGCGCCTTGAGGTCGGCGGCGGCGTGGTCCTCCTCGGCGACGACCACGACGTGGCGACGGTTGAGGTCGACGTCGATGTCGGGGATGCCGATGCCGTCGATGAGCAGCGGGCTCTCGCTGCGGATGAACTCGATCGAGTTGCCGGCGAAGGCCTCCAGGTGCGCGACCAGCCCGCCCTTGGCTTCCTGCATCAGCTCGTGGATGTCGGCGTCGGTGCGCTCGGTGCCCAGGATGAGCCGGCGATCACCGGAGTAGACGCCGCCCTCGTTGAGCCGGATCCGTGCACCGTCCTTGACCTTCTTGAACACCTCCGGGCCGGTGTCGTCGACGAGGGTGATGCCGTTGGCGACGAGCACCTCGGGTCCGAGGTTGGGATAGCGCCCCGAGATCGACGACGAGGCGTTCACCACGGCCGCGATGTTGGCCTCCACGAGAGCATCGGCGGTGACGCGGTCGAGGTCTTGGGCGTCGATGACGACGATGTCGCCGGGAGTCACCCGGCGCAGCAGCCGGTCGATGTCGCGGTCCACGCGGGCGGTGCCGGTGATGCCCGGCCGTGAACTGGCGTTTCGGGAGAGCAGCGCTGACATCTTCATGGGGGGATTCTGGCCAGCAACCCCGTGGATCCGTCGGAGGCGCGCCGTAACATCAGCCTCAGAAGTCTCTTCTTTTCACACCAGTCACACGTCAGTCCGGCGCGTCACGCTCCTGCCGCGCCGCGTCGAGCAGCTCCCGCGCGTGCGCACGGCCGCTGTCGGACTCCCCCAGACCGGCCAACATTCTCGCCAGTTCTGCGACCCGGTCGTCTTCGCCGAGGCGCCGCACACCGCTGGTCTTGGCGCGCGTCGAGGTCGCCTCCGTCTGACCCTCGATGACCAGGTGCACGTCGGCATAGGCGGCGACCTGCGGTAGGTGGGTCACGACGATCACCTGGTGGGTGCGGGCCAGGCGGGCCAGCCGGCGCCCGATCTGCACTGCCGCACGCCCGCCGACCCCGGCGTCGACTTCGTCGAAGACCATCGTGGTGCCTTCTGTCGACGCGGCCAGAACCACCTCGAGGGCGAGCATCACGCGCGACAGCTCACCGCCGGACGCGCTCTTGTGCAGCGGCAGGATGTCCGACCCGGAGTGCGCGGCAAACCCGAATTCCACCGCGTCGACACCGTCGCGGCCGGCGTGCACGACGTCACCGGAGCTCAGCGTCAACGGCGCACTGTCGTCGGGGCGGGTCGGCAGCGGGCTGACCGCGATGGTGAACTGCGCGCCGGCCATCGCGAGCCCGCCGAGTTCGGCGGTGACCGCCTTCGCCAATCCCTTGGCGGCCTTCACGCGGGCCTTGGTCACTGTCGCCGCGGCCGAGGCGACCGACCCGGCCAGCTCGTCCACGCGACGCGCGAGCCCGGCCATCGCTTCCTCGGAGACGTCGAGCTGCGCGAGCCGCTCGCGGGAGGTGCGCGCCCACTCCAGCACGCCGTCCACGTCGGGGGCGTACTTGCGGGTCAGCGAACGCAGTTCGGCCTGCCGGGCCAGCTTGGTCTCCAGAGCGCTTGCGTCGCTGGGTAGTTCGGACAGGAAGTGGCCCAGCTCGGCGGCGACGTCGACGACGACCGTCAATGCTCCGTCGAGTTGTGCGGCCAGCGCCTTGAGCGCGGCGTCATCGGTGTGCTCGAGCGCCGAGCGCGCCTGCCCGATCGTGTCGACGGCGGCCACTCCGTCGGCGCCGGGCTCGCTGTCACCGGCGAGCGCTGCGCGCGCCGTCTGCACCGCCTCGCGCAGCGCGTCGAGCTCGGACAGGCGCCGGATGTCGGACACCAACGACTCGTCCTCGCCCGGCTGCGGTGCGACCGCCTCGATCTCGTCGATACCGAACTGCAGCCGGTCCGCCTCCTGGGCCAGTTCCCGGGCGCTGCGGCGCCGCTCCTCGAGGTCGCTGCGCGCGGCCAGCCACTCGTCGCGCACGGTCCGGTAGTGCTGTAGCTGCGAGGTGACGCCGGCATGGCGGTCGAGGGCGGCGCGCTGCTGATCCGGACGCATCAGGCGCAGCTGGTCGTTCTGGCCGTGCAGCGTCAACAGCTCGCCGGTGAACTCGCTCAGCGACTTGGCGGGCACGCTGCGGCCGCCCAGATAGGCCCGCGACGGCCCCTCACGACTCACGGAGCGGGCCGCGATCACACTGCCGTCGTCGTCGCGCTCGGCACCTGAGGAATCGAGGATGTCATCGACGCGGGCGACCGCGTCCGCGCCGATCTCGTCAGTCACGAACCGGCCCTCGACGACCGCCTTGGCCGACCCCGAGCGCACGCGGGCCGGGTCCGCGCGGGCGCCCCCGAGCAGGTGCAGGCCCGTCACGACCATGGTCTTGCCTGCGCCGGTCTCCCCGGTGAGCACGGTCAATCCACCGTCGAATTCCGCGGTCGCGGCGCTGATCGCGCCCAGCGACTCGATCCGAATCTCGGCTAGCACTACTGTCCGCGCCACCCTGTGACTGGCAACCGGAACTTGCGCACCAGCCGGTCGGTGAACGGTGCGCTGTCCAGGCGTACCCACTTCAGCGGCGTGCCGCAGCGGGTCACCTCGAGGCGGCTGCCGGCGGGCAGCACCATTTCCCGACGCCCGTCGCAGAACACCAGCGCGTCGTGTCCGCCTGCCTCGATCTCGATGGCGATCAAGGCATTGGGGCTGGTGACCATCGGCCGGGCGAACAACGCGTGCGCGTTGTTGGGCACCACGATGATCGCCTCCAGGTCGGGCCACAGCACGGGGCCGCCGGCGGAGAACGCGTACGCGGTGGATCCGGTCGGACTCGACACGAGCACGCCGTCGCACCCGAACGCCGACACCGGGCGACCGTCGACTTCGAGGACCACGCCGAGCACGCCCAGCCGTGGGCCCTTCTCCAGGCTGGCCTCGTTGAGCGCCCAGCCGCGGTCGAGCAGCTCTCCGCCCGACCACACGGTGACGTCGAGTGTCATCCGTTCCTCGACGCGGTAGTCGCGGCGCACGATGTGGTCGAGCACCGTGTCGATCGAATCCGCTTCGGCCTCGGCGAGGAAGCCGATCTTGCCGAGGTTCACCCCGAGTACCGGTATCTCGACATTGCGGGCCAGCTCGGCCGCGCGCAGGAACGTGCCGTCGCCGCCGAGCACCAGAACCAGTTCGCACCCCTGGGCGGCACGCTGATCGGCATCGACGACGTCGACGTCGACACCGAGGGCACTCATGTCCGTCGATCGGCGCTGCGGCGAGTCCACCGCTTCGGCAGAGAGCACGCGAAGGGCGATTCCGTTGTCGCCGAACACCTTTGCCACCCGTCGCGCAACGTCGAGGGCGTCGTCCCGTCCGGTGTGCACCACCAGCAGGACGGTGCGTTGGGCTGTCATTGCGGACCTTCCTCGACTGCGCGGCGGATCGCGGTCTCGAGCGCGTCGCCGCTGAGGGCATTCGTCGTGTCGGCACGTAGGTGCAGGAAGTACTCGACGTTGCCGGCCGGGCCCGGTAGCGGGCTCGCCGTGACGGCGACACTGCACCAACCCAGCGTGTGCGCGGTCGCCGCGACCGAGCGCACCGCGTCGATGCGCAGCAGCGGGTCGGAGACCACGCCCCCGGCACCCACCCGGTCCTTGCCGACCTCGAACTGCGGCTTCACCATGGGAACGATATCTGCGGCCGACGACGCGCACGCAGTCAGCGCCGGCAGCACGGTCGCCAGCGAGATGAACGACAGGTCGGCGACGATCAGGTCGACCGGACCGCCGATGGCCTCCGCGGTCAGCTCCCTCACGTTGGTCCGCTCCATCACCGTGACCCGGTCATCGGTGCGCAATGACCACGCGAGCTGCCCGTAACCGACGTCGACCGCCAGGATCTGCTGTGCTCCGCGGGACAGCAGGACCTCGGTGAACCCTCCGGTGGAGGCGCCTGCGTCCAGGCAGCGCCGCCCCTGGACCGCCACTCCGAACGCGTCGAGCGCGCCGATGAGCTTGTGCGCACCGCGAGACACCCAGCTGGGCTCGTCGGCGTGATCGACGGTCAGGTGGGCAGTCGTCGCGATGGCCGTCGCAGGTTTGGCTGCTCGCATACCGTCCACGCTGACGCGGCCCGCGCCGATCAGCTCGGCCGCCTGCTGGCGCGAGCGGGCCAACCCGCGTCGAACCAGCTCGGCGTCCACACGAGCGCGCCGCGTCACGCGGATCAGCCCTTCTCGACCGATTCCAGCGCGCGCACCAGCAGGTCGTGCGCCTCCTCCAGGCGGGCGGCGACGGAATCCAGATCAGCGTCGGTGGGCTCGGTCGGTTCTCCGAGGAGTTCGGCGACCTGGGTACGGATCTGGTCGGGTTCGGTACTCATCTCGGCTGCCACGCTAGTCGATGGCGGGGCCGAGCAGCGACCACCGCTGCGCCGCCTCGCGGGCCGCGTCGTCGGCCGCGACGATCGCGGTCCGGCCGGGCTCGTCGGCTGCCTGCCACACCGCCGCCGCGATCGCGCGGACGATGGACAGGTCATCGCCGGGCTCCTCGCCGGTGGACGCCACGGTGATGCGCTCGCCGTAGTCGACGCGCCATGCGGGATGCGGGCCGACCCGTAGGAGGTCGGCGTCGTCGTTGAGGGCACGCAGATCCTCGGCGATCATGTCCGGCCGCTGATCGGCCACCGCGAAAATCGCATCGGCGGCGTCGTTGACCCCGCACAACACCATCAGACTGGGCAGGCCCGCGGCGCGGGCGCCCTCGATGTCGGTGTCGAGCCGGTCGCCGACCACCAGCGGCGCCTCGAAGTCACCGCGCGCCAACGCGTCTGCCATCAGCGCGGGCGCGGGCTTGCCGGCCACCTGGGGCTGCTGATCGGTGGCCGTGCGCAGCGCGGCGACCATCGAGCCGTTGCCGGGCAGCAGACCCCGCTCCGAGGGCAGCGTCTTGTCGACGTTGGCGGCCACCCACAGCGCACCGGCCCGCACGGCCAGTGCCGCCTCGGCCAGATCTGACCACGCGGTCTGCTGTGAGTGCCCTTGCACGACGGCGACGGGCTCGTCGGAGAACTGACGCACCGGCTGCAGACCGACCGTCCGGATCTCGTCGGCGAGTGAGTCGGTGCCGACGATCAGCACTTTCGACTGATCAGGTAGCTGCTCGGCCAGCATCCGCGCGGCCGACTGGGCGCTGGTCACGACATCGTCGGGGGTCGCGGTGAAGCCGAGTTCACGCAGATGGTCGGCGACCTGGGCGGCGCTGCGCGAGGCATTGTTGGTCACGAACAGCAGCCGGGCATCGATCGCGACCAGGGTGTCGACCGCGCCGGGCGTCGGCTCGTGTCCGCGGAAGACCGTTCCGTCCAGGTCGAGCAGAAAGCAGTCGTGGAGGTGCGCAAGCGTTTTCACGTCAGGACAGTTCCGTGATCCGCTCTTCGGCGTCGGTGACACCGTCGACGTCGGCAGCCGCGGACTTGAGGAACCACTGCAATGCCTCGTCACGACGATCGAGGGCCAGCAGCGTGTCGGCGTAGACGTAGAACAGCCGGGCGGCCGTCTCACCGGTGCGCCCCGAATCCAGTGGAGGCGTGGACAGTACGGCGAGCGCCTGTTCGTGTTGGCCGAGGTCCGAGCGGGCGCCTGCGACGACGATGCGCAGTTCGTCCGCGTCGTCGCCGGTGAGCTGGCCGGCCTCGGGGCTGCGGGCGAGTTCGATGGCGCGTTCGGGGCGTCCGACGCCCCGCTCGCAGTCGGCGATCATCGCGAGAAGTGGTGAGCGACTGCCCATTCGGCGGGCGGCCCTGAGCTCGGAGAGCGCCTGCGCCCAATCGCCGCAGGCGTAGGCAGCGATGCCGACGGCTTCCCGCACGGCCGCGATGCGGCCCGAGCGTGCCCGCGCCGCTCTGGCGTGGGCCAGTGCCGCCTCGGGATCCTCGTCGAGCAGTTCGCCGGCCGCCACCAGGTGGCGGGCGACGGCATCAGCGGTGGCCCTGTCGAGGGTGGTCAATTCGCCGCGGATTTCGGGAGAGAGCTGTTTGGCCTCGATCTCTGCAGGAATGGGCGGTCCGGTGAATTTCGTCTCGTCCTGCGATCTGGGTTGTGCAGGACGTGCGCGATGCGGACCCGAGCTGCGCGGCGCCGAGCGCTGATCGCGGCGCGGGGCCTGCCTGTTGCCGGCAGGACCGCCGCGCTGGGGCCGGCGGTCACCGCGGCCGGCCTTATTGTCTTCGGGCACCACAAAAGGATACGGGCACAATCGGGGACACCACAATTGCGCAAATATGTAGACGAATTATGCGCACCGAATAATGCGGAGAAATAGGAAATCGCCCCCCACGAAA
Organism: Mycobacterium sp. PSTR-4-N; assembly: GCF_022348085.1. Classification (GTDB taxonomy): domain Bacteria; phylum Actinomycetota; class Actinomycetes; order Mycobacteriales; family Mycobacteriaceae; genus Mycobacterium. The sequence continues at coordinate 60,884 of NZ_JAKRFN010000030.1, forward strand.
GTGGGGGGCGATTCCAATGTGTGTTCGGCGGTGTCCTACTTTTCCACCCGTGTGGGTAGTATCATCGGCGCTGGTAGGCTTAGCTTCCGGGTTCGGGATGGGTCCGGGCGTTTCCCTGCCGCTATGGCCGCCGTAACTCTAT
>NZ_JAKRFN010000031.1 GCF_022348085.1 Mycobacterium sp. PSTR-4-N
TGCGCATGATTCGGCGACATGGCCGCGCAGTGTGGAGACGCCGATATGGTTGGCGCGGGCCAGCCTGTCGATGTAGGACGATACGGCTTCCCAACGGAACGGTGCGATCGTTCGCGGGAGCCGCTGGCGTGGTCCGCGCGGCCACGGCCTGACAGTTGCCACGTCAGCTGGCCGTGCGGGCCGCGGCCGTGTGGGCGGCGTAGTCGATCAAAATATCGTCCATGGCCTCGCGGGTGATGTGCTCGGTGCCGTCGAGCATCGCTTGGATTGCTGAAGCCCGGATCAAGTGGGCCAGGCTGCCGATCATCCCGCCGGTGCGGCGGTGCAGGTAACGGGCCTGGGCGACAAGGCTTCCCGGTTCGTGTCGATGCAGACGCAAGGTACCTTCCATGGCGGCGACGAGTTGTCGCCACTCCTTGGCGTCGGGGAATGCGCTGGTGTGGATCACCCCGCAACGGCCGGCCAACTGCCGTCCCCGCGTGCCGGTGAACAGCCCCGAGCGTTCCACTTCGATCCCGGCGTAAACGAATGTCGCAGGCAGATGCTCGGTGAAGTATTTGAGGTGGTCGGACAGTTCTTCGCCGGCGCGGGTGTCGAGGTTGAGGTTGTGGATTTCATCGACCACCACGATGTCGGTACGGGCATCGATGAGCACCTGGCACACGGCATCGGAAATATCGGTCACGTTCATCCGCTGATTGAGCGTGGGAAGCCCCAGAAACCGTGCGAACTCCATCGCCAACTTGCGGGGCGACCCTTTCGGCGGGGCCGTCACATACACCACCGGAATCCGGCTCTCATCGCCGGGAAACCGTGCACGGGTGCGCAATTCGTGAAACCGACCCAGTTGCTTGATCGCCGTAGTTTTCCCCGTCGCTGCCCCGCCGGAGATGATCAGCCCGCGCCGGGCCCCGATCTCGCGCTGGTTGAGCAATGTCAACAGCCGGCCCTGATGGGTGATCGCTTCGATCGCCGACGTGGTGACCACCACCAGCTCCGAATGATGCGCAACCCGGGCCTCGTTGTAGGCCGTCCGCTCGTCCTCACCGAGGCTGGCCCACTCGTCGTCGGCGAGCAACGTGAACTCCGGCGGATCGGCATCAACAAAACGCCGCCAGCCCTCCAGCGTCGTGGTCGGCTGGCGGCGATCCTCTAACTGACCCACCGCCGCAATCTCGGTCACAGTCGCCACGTTTGGGCCTCCTTGCGTGCATCAAACACCGGCAGGGGTATGACCTCCGCCATCTCGCCGTCATCGTCGAAAGTCTCGTTGTCGGCGGCCCGTTCCGACGGTGACGGGCCATGATGTTCGGATGATTCCGTCGGGTCCGGCCAGTCCCGGCCGGCGCTCGCGGCGCTGGTCCGTCCAGTCACTCGGCGCTCGGCTTTCGTCTGCTGCTGCGGCCCAGCGGCGGCGCGGTCCAGCAAGTCCTCCGCGATGGCCGCAATCTCCGCTTCCTGGGTCTTCTGGGCCCCTCTGCGGTCGGCTACGGAGCGGGCGTGGCGCCACAGTGTCTCGCCGAACGGCACCGGCGAGGACCGAAGGTGCGTCCACGTCGCGGCCAGCCATCCGTCTTCGTGGTGATTGCGCACCCAAATCCTCGACACGTCATACGGGTCGTAGTGCACTTCCCACTGTCCGTTACGGGCATCGACCCCGGAATGCTGGCGCCGGTATGGGTTGAGCGCCTTGGCGTCATAGGTGCGATGGTTGATCCGGACCCCGTAACTGTTGATTGTGCGCCACTGCACGGGAAGCAATTCGATATAGTCGTCGGCGTCCAGTGGGACCGGTACATAGCCAGCCACCTCAACGAGGGCAGTGTATTTCTCGTTGGGAGACAACGCTTTCCCCGGCGTCACCGGATCCCGCAGGCCATCGTGGGGGCGGTTCTGCCACACCGCGATGATCCACTCGTCCAGCAGCGCCTGCAGCTCAATCATCGACCACACCGCGTCGTCCTCGGCGTTTTTCCCACGCCGCTCCACCGATGAACCGACGTAACCGGCCACGTACTGTGCGAACAGGGTGCCCACCGACTGCAATGTCCGCTCGATCTTCGGCTTATCGGTCGGGCAGTCGGGATGAGCCGGCTGCAGATTGATCCCCAATGTGCAGCACGCTTGCCGAAATGTTTGGGACAGATACGCTTTCCCGTGATCGCAGACGATCGTCTCGGGAGCGATCACCGGCCTGGCCGCAGCATCGGCCAGGCGCTGATCGACACTGGTCAGGCTGTGGTGCGGAAGTACCGACCGGGACATCCGCAGCGCATCGGCCCATCCCGGGCGCATCGGTTCGGGCGTCAATGCCCGCGCCAAGAGCAGTGACGCGTCCACTGCTTTGGTCGTCGGTCGCAGCACCGCGGCCGGGATGGACCGCGTAGCGTTGTCGACCATCGCAGTCAGCTCGACTCGGTCTACCATGCCGTCATCGAGCACTACCCGTACATCCAGAAGGGTTGAATCGATTTCCACCATCTCGCCGGGGCGCACCACGGTGATCGACCCGAATGGGCCATCGGGCTGCTTGGACAGCGATCGCCGCGTCCGTGCTGACCCGAACGTGTGCCGTCCTTCCGCGAGGCGCTTGACCAGCCGGTAGAAGGTGGGCTGCGACGGCATCGCGGGCGCGTCGTCGGCACCATAGGTGGCCACCAGCGTCTTGGCGACCCGCCGTTGCAGACGCTGCACCGTTCCCGTTGACAGGTCGGTCTCGCCCTCGATCGCATCCCGCACCGCGGCGACGACACGGTCGTCCACACGGCCGAATACCGCGCGCCGCCGATTATGGCGCCCGTCAACCACTCCCAGGAGCCCGTCCCGTTCGTAGGCAAATCGGCGACGCTGCAACGCATTCCGACTCACGTCGTGGCCGGCGGCACGCAGCTCGTCCAACTTGGCCAGCTCACGCTGCCGCAGAGATCGTTTCGCCGTGTCGAACTCTGGGCGGGGACGAATGCCCGCGGCCGTCCCAGGCGGGCGGCCGCTGAGGATCTCCACGATGTGGCGCTCCCACCACCGTGCTTGCTCGACGGCTGCCTCGGGAATGCCAGCCAGCATTTCCTCAGAACACAGTGGCGGTCGCGACCCCGACACCAATTCCAATGCCGGATCAACCATCAGCTGCGAGAGCGGCACCACAATCTGCTCGCCGACAGCGTCAACCAGTCGAGCTGATCCGCCCGACAGGGTAACGACGGTGAAAACACCTGCTGATAAACGGATTTCGTCTCCCTCTCGGACGACACCCGTTCGCACGTCAGGTCACCACCCGGTCCCGAGGCCAATCGCCGTGTCGTCGCCAAGTGCCGCTCCTTGCAGATCGGCAACTAAACGGCCGTGCCAGAGCAGATGAAACAGTACGGGCAGCACCACCAAAGGAGTCCCGACCGCGTGCACACCAGCCATCAACGGACGGACCCGAGCGAAGACCTCCGCCAGTTGATCAGCCAAACCGATCTTCAATACTCGCGGATGCCGATAACCCGACAACCAACGTAGATTCGCCCGCAGCACTGGATCGAGGGAACCGACACGCAGGTAATCCCAACCGACCATCGCGCACGTGGCGGCAGACCGATCGAACACGTCCCGATCAGCGTCAGAGATCCGGTCGTCCTCACGAACGTCGACTACGACGACAGATCCATCGCGGCGCCGCACGAAGTAGTCAGGAGCATGCCGCGTGCCGTCACGCCAATGAATCCAAAATGGTTGCGACAGAACACCAACAACATCCGGATCGGCATCCAACGCCATCAACTGGTCACGTTCTACCCAGGACTCGTGACCTACATGTGCGCCGGTTGTGGCGAACCACCACAGCCCGGGAAAGTTACGCTGACCTCGAAACGAGGGGAAATTCCGCACTGGTGAACAGTCCAACTCAAACCGGGTTGCAGCACATCGGTCCAGCGATTGCCGCGTGCATCCCTCGCGGGTGTTGAACTCCAAGTCCACTGCACTCGCTACACCTGGCCCAGCCGAAACAGCCGACGTCAGCACACATAAACGCTAAGCCTCGTGCCCCAGATTCAATGAGAAAGACACGCACTTACCCCAGATTCAATGAGAATGCCCCAGAATCAATGAGAACGGACAACCACGATGTCTTCAAATCCCCCTAGGCCGAGGTCGGCCTTCCTCTTCGACCACGCCCCTGCCCACGCACTAATACGTCACGGTGACGAATCACCGCCGCGCAGCTGTCATACCGAAGGAGCAGAATGCCCACCATGACCTCCACCCTGGATGCACAGGCACGCGCTGACATCGACAGCCGCCCTTGGTACGTCGTGGCCTACCGCGATCGCGACGTCGTCAACGTTCAGGAGTTCAGCACCTTGCGACCGGGACGGCGCTTGATGTCTCGCCACTGGAACGGGTTTCGGCTCTTCGACGACCCGGCGTACCTGGCGTACGCCGGAGGCCCTTATGCCCACCGCTGCATGCCGTGGGAGGTGTGGCATGTCATGCCCACCCGACCGTTGTGCTACGAACCGACATCGGTTCCGGGTTTCACCACCCGCCAGCTTCGGGCTCGCCGCATCGAAGTGGTGCAGCGCATGACCCCGGGCTTCGAGTACGGACCCCACGGCCGCACAGTCCGTGCACTCGTCGAAAAGCTCGCCCAGGTCCCACCCGATCCTCCCGATCCGGCCCGGCGCGATCTCGACTACGAAATCGCTCTGACCTTCCTCGAAGAGCAGCGGGGTCACGGAGGGTGGCTCCACGATTGCCGGGTGTCGCTGGCCACTGCATACCTGGACTGCCTCACATCGGGATCATCTACCGGGCCGACCGGCCGCTGGAAACACCGTCTGCCAACCAGCTTGCCGGTCCACACCCTCTTGGACGCGGCCATTTCCGGACTGCCGATCCCGCACGTCGTCGCTGAGCGGTGGAACCTCACCGAGGATTCAAGTGCCAGAATCTGACCTCTCACAACATCATTGGTGAGACGTCCGCTGTCTCTTACTGAAGGTCCCGATGCCGCCGTGAAGAACGCGGCGCAGTGGCGTGACGGCCAGGCCCTCGGACGGGGTTTCGGACCGAGACCAGAGTCGTAGGTGTCAGTGCCTCGGCGTACGGTCAGACGATGCCTCCCGAGTTGACCGCGGCCATGGAGGCGACGGCCTCGGCGGTCTTTAATGCGGCCACGACAACCCTGCTGCCGCAAGGGTTATCGCCGTCGCCACAGGTATTCGTCTTCGATCGGTTGGGTGGCGACAGGCTGGTTGGGCAGGTGACCTGTCGGCCGTACCGGCGTGGCCAGGACGCGGCGGTCGCTATCGCCGAGCTGGGGCGGATCGCCGCCGGCGTAGTTGGCACCGACCTGTTGGTGTTTTGGGAAGAGTTCGACCTGAGGACCTCGCTCTACGGGTCGTCTGAACAACACCCAAAGGCGCTGGTGATCCTGCAAGCAACCCTGCAGTCGCATTTTCTGACGTGGTTTCCGTTCGAAAGCGACGTGCTGAGCTGGCGGGCCAACGGCTTGCCCGACGATGTGCGGATCAGACGCGGTGCACCGACCGACACCGTCGAAGGAGCGCAGCTCTCAGAGCCGATTTACCGATTACTCGCTTTGTGGCGAGCTGGGATCGTGGCGTATGACTTCGACGAATGCCGGCGCATCGTCACCTCAGCTGTAAAAGACGGTTACGACGTCTCTTTCGTGACACAGTCTCACGATTAGCCCTGTGGGCCTGAACCGGTCAGGATTCGAAGTCGGCGGCCCCGGCTGGGCGGCAGTTCAAGTAGTTGCCGTCCTGGACCGCAATCCCGTAGCTGTCCAGAGGCTGAGGTCGGGGGCGGTGTCTCGCTCGCGGCCGCGGTTTCGGTTGTGGTGGTTGCGGGCCTGGATCCAGCGGCCGGCCGCCGGTGCGGTCGTCGAGTTCGGCGAGCATTACGGCAACGTCGGCTTGCAGCGGGAGTCGTTTCAGATCATCAGTGGTCGGCGGTCACGCTGAGATGTCTTGCGCCGGCGCCGCTGGGCATGAGCGTCGGCGGCGTAGCGCCACTCAAGCCGTATTGGTCCGCGCCAACCGTTCGCGTGCAACGCGATAGCGTGGATTTGCTCGTTCGTTAGCCCGGCGAGGCCGCCGTCTGCGTCATGGGAGACGATCATGACTCGGCCACGCAGGAGCGGAACGGTGCTTGGCCGCAGTTTCGCCGCATACATGAACAGCTCAGTTGCGGGCCGATTGACAGCGCGCGGCTCTGGCCCCGGCCAGCGGCTGAACCAGAAGTCAAGACGCCCGAACGGGCCTGCTGTTGCGAAGGTCTCGACAAACCTGTCCGGCGGGTAAGGTGCGCGCAGGTACATGGCCAGCTCGTCACGGTCGGAGACGTCCATCACGTCAAGCGACGACGGATGCAGATAGTGGTTCGCGTCGTGGATAAAGATCCCTTGCGGCATCTCTCGATCCTAATCAGCTTGCCCGACACTTCCCGGCTCCAACAACACCGTTCCTCGCTGCACAATTGCCGCTGCGGGACTTCGCCCATCGAAGTGGCCACTACGGCTGGTCTTCGCGGTGGAGCAGCAGATAATGCGCTCCTAATTGCTGTGTGTGGAACAGGGCGATGTTGGCGGGGAGGGTGTCGAGGCGGTCGGCGGTTTCGGTCCAGGTGGCTTGACAGGCGGGGCAGTCGGCGTGAGCGAGGTGCGCCAGGCTGATCAGCCAGGTTTCGGCGGTACCGCTGGTGAGCGTGTTGAATGTGCCCTCCAGCAGCGGCATTTGGGTGCTGGTGTAGGGGTGTCGGTACAGCCGTGGTGGATGGTGGGGCTGGAACTCAGCGGCGGGTGATCCGGGGATGTAGAGGGCTGATCCGTTGGTGAGGTGCCGCAGCCGGGATCGGGTGTAGCTGCTGAGGTCGTCGGGGTTGAGGCGGTGCAGTGTGATGGGGGCGGTCATCTGCTCAGTCCTTCGTCGGCGCTGCGGGTGCTGCGGTGTGGTCTGCGCTGTTGTTGGTCGGTCCACCATTGGCGCTGCTGCTCGGTGAGCCCATCGATGAGCTGCTGGTGCTGGGTGTGGTCGGGGTTGTCGCGCTGCCGGTCCTGTTGGGCGGGGATGAGGGCGGCCAGGTGGGGGTGCTCGCGCCAGGCATCGCCGTAGATGGCGTGGCCGGCCCAGAGGCTGATCGCGGGTACGGCGGGCCCGGTGAGCTGCAGGGGCGGGGTGTGGTCTTCGTCGAACGACATCACCAGGGTGCGGGCGTGCGGTTGGGGGTAGAACTCGGCGAGGTCTTGGTACCAGAACGACACGTAGCCGCCGTCGGGGCGGCTGCACATCAGCCGCAGGTTGGTGGTGAGGACCGCGGCTGGGCGGTGGTTGCGCCAACTGGGCTGGGCATCCTGTTCGGCGCGGCGTCGTCGGCCGCGGTTGACCGCTCCTTGGGTGGCCATCGCTCCGGCCATGAGCAGCGGGTTGACGAAGAATGGGGCGCCGGCGCGGTCGAAGCCCCCGTCGCCGCCCACCAGGCGGCTGTAGTGGGCGGGGGCGCTGAGCCTAGTCACCTCGTTGGGTTGCAGCAGTGGGCCGTGCGTGGCCACCACGGGTGGTTCCACTCCCCTGCTCAGCGCGACCGCGCAGCCTTGGGTGTAGCTCCACCATGGGTCGTCGGTGCGTTCCTGGCCGTTCACAGTGCCAGCCCTTCGTCGGTGTCGCGGTGAGCCTCCTGATCCGGTTCCTGTTGGGAGGCAAGGTATTCGGCGGCGCGGGCGCGCTCGGCCATTTTTTGGGCGAAGCGGTACTGCTCGGCGGTGTCGAAACCGGATTCCTCGAGGAGGAACGGGGTCGGGTTGAGGTGCAGGGACCATCCGGGTTCTCGGCCGGCGGCCCGCATGCGGTGCGCCGCCTCGGCGGCTTTGGCTTTGGCTGCCTCGGATTCGGCTTCCAGGCGCAGCATCGTGGTCAAGGTGGCGTGTTCTTCCCGGAGCGCGGCCAGTTCGTCGCCGCGGTCGAACGCCTCGACCTCGGTGGCTTGGAGGTCTTCGATGGCGCCGGCGAGCTGGTCATGGTGGCGCTGCAGCCGCTGGTGATGGTTGGGCAGGTCCTTGTAGAGGTTCTCGATGCGGGTGAGCAGGCCTCGGGCTTTGGCGTTGCCGTTGTCATCGAGACTGCCCAGGGTTGCGTGCAGGTCCATCACCGTGACGTCGACTTCGGCTGACGGCACGTCGGCTTTGATCCATAGTTTCGAGTTCATGTGGTCGCGGCGGGCGAGGAGCCCGACACCGTTGATCGAGACGTTCAGGGGGCGGTTCTCGTAACCGGGGGCGTTCTTCATGGCGTGGTAGGTATTGCGGCAGACGGTGGCCAAAGCTTCGGCGGCTTCCTTGCGCTCCTTGTGTCGGCGACCTTCGACCAGGATGGTCGGGCGGGCCTCGGGGTCGCGGGTGGTGACGTCTTCGGCCACGGGCGCTAGGGCCTGCAGGTCGGCGGCGACGATGGCGAGTTGGCGTTGGTTGGCGGCGATTTCGCGGTCGCGGCTGGCCAGCGTCTCGTGGTGGGAGCGTTCCAGTGCGGCGAGGTGGTCGATCTCGTCCTGCAGTTGCACCTGCCGCACGTAGCGCGGGTCGCCGGTGGCGATGGCCTTGGTTTCGGCGGCGCTGGCGCTGAGGTCTCCCCCACCGACGTCCTCGACTTCATCGACGGCGATGTCGGCGCGTTTCACCTGTTCGATGAACAGGGATTTGGCCTCGATCTTCTGCCACATCACCGTGTCGTAGCTGCCCTCGACCACATAGTTGAAGATGTGGACCTCGCGGTTCTGGTTGCCCTGTCGGATGATGCGGCCCTCGCGCTGCTCCAGATCGGCTGGGCGCCAGGGCACATCGACGTGATGCAGGGCGACTGCGCGGGCCTGCACGTTCGTCCCGGTGCCCATCTTCTCCGTGGATCCGAGGAGCACCGACACCATCCCGCGGTTGCATTCATCGAACAGTCGAAGCTTGTCCTCGGGTTTTTCGGCGTCGTGGATGAACCGGATTTTCTCGGCCGCCATGCCACGGGCGATCAACTCATCGCGGATGGCGGTGTACATCCCGAAGCTGTCTTTGGGTTTGCCGGCCTTCTTGGTGGGTGTCCCCCGGTCGCAGAACACGATCTGCAGGGCACCGGGATTGGGCATGTCGTGGCCGTGCTGGGGGTCTTTGTAGATGCGGTCGGCGGTGGCGTTGTGCACCGCCATGATCTGGTCGGCCACGGCCGCGGTGCGTGAGTACGCCGGGGCGGGTAGGTGCACCATCCGCGGGTCCAGGCTGGCCTCACGACCGTCGTTGCTGATCTTGAGGATGTTGTCTCGGGCCATGTTCTTCGGGTCGATGGCGGTGGCTCGATAGCCCAGGTCGGTGATGAAGTCCTTGAGTTCCTGATCGGCCGGGATGTTGATGATGGTGCGTTTGCCGCCGACCAGCTCCGGTAGCTCGATGTTGGCCTGGTCGAGCACCTGGTCGCGGGTGATGACGTCGGTGAACACCGACGACAGCTTCAACAGCTCCTGCAGGTTGCAGAACTTGCCGACGCGGGTGACCGGCCTGAGCTGGGTGCCGGTGGCGTTGACTTCGACGGTGTTGACGGTGGAGGTGAACGCTGCGCCCCAGTCGTTGAGGTGGAACACGCCGGCGTCGTCGAGCAGGTCGGGACGCAGGTAGCGCTGCATCACATACATTTCGCCGAGACTGTTGGCGACCGGGGTGCCGGTGGCGAAGGTGGCGACCCGCTCGTCGGCCGCGGTGGGCTGGCGGCCGACGGCCAGGGCCTCCTCGCGGCGGCGCTGGCGCAGCATGTCCATTTTCATCGCCAGGTCGTCGGCACGCTCAGACCCGTTGGGGCAGGCCAATTCCTTGACTGCCGACAGCCTCGTCCTGTTTTTGAACATGTGGGCTTCGTCGACGAAAAGGTAGTCCGCGCCGGTCTGCTCGAAACGCAACCCGGTGTCCTTGCTGGCCTGATCGGTGAGGTCGTTGAGTTTGGTTTCGTAGCGCTGCAGCGCTTTTTCGAGACGCTTGACGCTGGTGGGGGTGGTGTCTTCGGTGGTGGCGCTGAGTGCCTCGCGCAGGATTTCCAGCTCGCGTTCGATGTAGTCGCGTTGTACCTCGGGCCCGACCGGGATCGCCTCGAACAGCGACTGCGGCACGATCACCATGTCCCAGTCCGAGGTCGCCGACTGGGCGACGAAGCGACGGCGCCCTTCGGGGTCGGTTCCCGGTGCGCCGAGCAGGATTTCAGCGCTGGGATACCACCACTTGGCCTCCTTGCCGACCTGCTCGATGATGTGGTTGGGCACCACGATCCAGGGTTGGCGTGCCAGCCCGAGTCGGCGCAGCTCCATGGCGGCCATGAACATGGTGCCGGATTTTCCTGCGCCGACGACGTGATCGAGCAGCACGTTGGGTTCGGCGATGATGCGCGCCACCGCATCTCGTTGGTAGGGGTGCGGTTCGAAGCGCTTCGAGAGTCCGGGCAGGGTCAGCGCGGCGCCGGAGTAGCGGGGTGCCCGCAGGCAGTTGAACCGTTCGTTGTAGACGGTGACCAGTTCGTCGCGGCGGGTCTCGTCGGCGAAGATCCACTTCTGGAACGCCTCGCTGATCTTGGCAGCTTTGGCCTGCGCGGCGACCGTCGCGTCGCGGTTGACGCCGGTTCGGCCGGTGCGCTCGGTCTCCTCCGCAGTGTATTTGACGACGATTTCTTTGTTGTTGCACACCATTTCGAGCAGATCGATGGCGTCGCGGTTGTCGTAGCGGGTTCCCCAGGTTTCGAAGAAGCTGGCATGCGCCCGGTCGTGGTTGGGGCATTCGATGGTCCACACACCCTGGATGTGGTCGACGTTGACGCGGGGAATCTTGTGTTCGGAGGGCGCGAAGGTCTCGCGGGCGAACTGGGCGATGTAGCGGGCGTCGATCCAGGGTGATCCGGGGCGGGCGCTGATCTGGCTGGCTTGGCGGTCGATGGGCTGCACCTTTTGCAGCGCGTCGATGTATTCGTGGTAGCGGGGATCGGTTTCGGCGGCCTTTTTGGCCTCCCGCAACTGGCGGCGCACGTTGCCCGACAGGGCGGCGGTGGCAGGGATCAGCACGTCGGGGTCGCGCAGCGAGGGAAATACCAGGCCGCGCAGGTGTTCTCGCGCGGCGTCTGTGTCGGTGCCCAGCAGGGTGGCGATGTGGTCGAGGTCGACGCCGCCGTGCTGGTCGAGGCTGATGGCCAGTGCTTCCTCGGCGGTTTCGGCGCGGTCGCGGACGGTGGGCGGCCCCAACAGGTCGACGCTGAAGATCGGTGCCTTGCGGACCTCTTTGGTCTGCTCGTCGTAGGACTCCAGCGCCAGCACCGTGGTCCAGGACGGGTCGTTGCGCAGGGCGGTGACGATGTGCGGGCGCAGCTTGTAGGGGTTGGGGGCCTCCCAGGCCTCCTGGTCCCACTGCTCGATGAGTTCCTCGGGGAGACGGTCGGCGTCGGGGTTCTTCTTGCGCCACGAATCGATCTTCTTGCCGAGCCTCTTGTCGTGTTTGTCCTGGGTGATCTCGGCGGGGGTGCTCCACTTGAACCGCTGGATCGGGCCGTGCCGTTTGACGTAGGCGTCGTAGAGGCGGTTGAGCTGGGCGCGGAGCTGTTCGCGTTCCTGCGGTGGTAGCCCGTTGCGCTGTGATGCCACCACGGCGTTGGCGGCATCCCGCAGCGCCAGCAGTTTGATCGTCTCGTCCTTGCGGCTCTGGTAGACCTTGGTTTCCACCCACTTGTCGCGGTCCCAGGATTCGAACCGGTCGGCCTCGGCGTTGTAGCGCAGCGTGCCGTAGGCAGGCAGTTGGCCGGCGGTGGCTTTGGTCAACAGGCCGGGATCGAAGTTGACCTCGCTAACGTCGGTGAGGCTGGCCGGGCTGGCGGTCAGCCCGCGATCCTGGTCCACCGCGGCATCGACGATGCGGCGCAGGCAGCGGGCCACCTGCTCTGGGACGGCCGAGGGGTCGGTCGTGCGGACGTGCAGGGTGGTGCTGCCGTGGATGCCGTGCCCGATCATCGGGGTGCCGAGCATGTATTCGGGATGCTCATGGAAGTAGGTGTTGACGGGCAGCGACGACTCGCGCCCATCGTCTGTCACGAGGTCCATGTCGGCTACGGCCAGCCACCCGTCCTCCCCCACCCCGATCTTGCGGTCGGCCTCACGGCGGCGCAGCACGAGGATGTCGGTGACCACCTCCGTGCCGGCGACTCGGCGGAACGCGGCGGTGGGCAACCGCACGGCGCCGAGAAGATCGGCGCGGGCGAGGATTTCACGCCGAGCCTTCTCGTCGACGTTGTCCATGGTGTACCGGCTGGTGAGCACCACGACGTAGCCGCCAGGAGCGGTCAACTCCAGCGATTTGACGATGAAGTGGTTGTGGATGGACAGCCGTTTCGGGTTGTACGAGGGATCGCGCAGCGCGAAGTCCCCGAACGGCACGTTGCCGATGACGGCGGCGAAGCTGCCGTTGGGCACGTTGGTGGTTTCGAAGCCCTCGGAACGGATTTGGGCCGACGGATACAGGTGGGCGGCCACCGCGGCGCTGATCGGGTCCTTCTCCACCCCGACCATCTGGGCGTTGTCGGGTGCCAGCCCGATGAAGGTGCCCGATCCGCAGCCGGGCTCCAGCACACGGCCACCGCTGAATCCGGCGTGCTGCACGGCTTTCCACATGTGCTCGGCGATCGCCGGGTCGGTGTAGTGGGCGTTGAGGGTGCTGGCTGAGGCCGCCCGGTACTGCCGCTGCCCCAGCACCTCTTTGAGGTACTCGCGCTGGGACTCGTAGGTGTCCTTGCGGCTGTCGAAGACGTCGGCGATCGCACCCCAGCCCGACCAGCACGCCAGGGTCTGCTGCTCGGCGGCGGTGGCGGGCCGTGCGTCGCGCTGCAGCCGCGTCAGGGTGTCGATGACAGCGATGTTGGCCAGCAGCCGGGCCTTGGTGCCCGACGGCACGCGGATATCAGTGCCGGGCTGGAAGTCCACCGCTGGTGGGTGCACCACCTCCTCCGACTGCGGCGCCGTGGCCTTGGCCGGGGCCGAGTGCTCGGCAACGTCGGTGCCGACAGCAGCGGCGGCAGTATCACCGTCGACGGCGGGGGCGGTGGTATCGGGTACTGCGCTCAGGTGCGGTCGGCGTTGGGCTGGCTCGGCCGCGGCGGGGGTATCGGCCGGCGCCGGCGGCACCAGGGTGAGTGCCGGTCGCTGCGCGGAGTTGAGGGTCAGCGAGTCGACCGCCGGCGACGCCGTCTCCTGGTCTTGTTCGTCGGTGACGTCGCGGTGCGGACGGTGCAACGGGGGCAGCGGGGCGCCACCGGGGTCGATGACCCGGGGATCGGTGGGCAGGTCGAAGCTGTCCTCGGCGAACAGCGCCAACTGTGGGTCGTCGTGCTCGTCGCGTTGGCGTGCCTTCGTCTTGCGGGTTACTCGACCGGGTACCCGTCGGCCCTCAGCTCCTCCTCCACCTGCGGGGTGAGTCGGGGCACCAGGTGGTGGCGCGGGCTGGTGGGCACGGGGCGGCCTTCCTCCGCGCGGGTCGCGAGCAGGTAAGCGGCCTTGACCCGAAACATCGCCGAGCGTTGTGGCCACACCGTGTCGACCAGATCCTCCACGGCCTCGCTGGGTTCGGTCCGGTAGCGGACGTCGCGCCACCGGTCCTCCCAGCTCACCTCGGGCCGGGTCCTGCTGGCCGGCTCCGGTTGATCCTCGGCCGGCGTCGGAATCAGCGCGTACAGCTCCTGCCGCACGACCGCCTCCCGGGCGTTCTCCAGCGCTGTCTCGTGCAGGGCGACCGTGGTCTGATGATCGGGGTCTTGGCCGGGATGGGCCATCCGCCACCGACTGATGGCGTCCTCCCCCAGGTCGATCGACAACTGGGCGGCCCTGTTGTCCAGCCGCTCGGTCACCAGGTTGAGGAACGTCTCGGTCTGCTCGCTGGACCAGCCCGTCGGCAGGCCGAGCTGACGGTAGGCGGCCTCGACCGCCTCGCGCATCCATTGGCTGCTCACGGGCTTCATTCTCCGATGCATTGATGCTGAACAGATCCGGTTGCTGCTGGTCGCCCATAGCAGCCTCCCTACGGCCATACCGCTAGTCATGGATTTCTCCCTTACCTGCGGCATCGCTCTCATCGGAGCTGCCCGAATCTGGATCCAGCACGGCTCGCCGTGCCGGGTCCCCCACTTCTGCTATGGCGACGTTGACACGGGCCAAAGTCTCATCGACGTCGGACTGAAGCTGCGCCACGCTCTGGGCTTGGCGGTTGAGTCTGATCTTGACTGCCTTCAGGGTGTCGCGGACCGCGTTGAGCGGCACCAGCGCGGGATGGGCGACCGCGGCGCCGATACGCACCGGGGCTCCCCCACGCAGCACGGTCAGCGCCGATCCACGTTCCCACATCAGGAACCGGTCGATGCGGTCCAGTGTCTCGGCGGTTGGGACGTACCCGCGCCGGCCCAGTGTCGCTAGGGTCGAGCGGCCGGGGCCGCCGATCGCGGCGAACTTCGACTTCGTCATGTTCAGTTCGCGCAGCCGCCGCTCGATTGCGGTGACCAACGCGTTGTAGTCCCACTGGGCGGGGTCTTCGTTCGGGTTGAACAGGTTGTCGAGGGTGACCCCGGACTGCGCCTCCTCCTCGGGCAGGCTCGACTTCGGCAGGTGGCTGTACACGCCCTGTTCGCGCGGCACCGGGTCGCCGCCGTGCAGGACGGCTTTAGCTGACCCGGGTTCCCAAACCAGCAGGTCATCGAGTTTGGTGAGTGTCTGCAAATTCGGGACACGATCCGCGTCGCGCAGGCTGGTCAGGGTTGAGCGCGATAGGATTCCAAGCTTGGAGGCGCCAAGCAGGCTGAACCCCAGCTCCCGCAGACGTATCTGCATCTGCTGCGACAGCCGTTGGACATCGGGTTGCCCGTCGGATTCCGCGTCGGGCTCAACGGCCGCGATGATCGCCTCCTTGGGTCCGCTGCTCAACAGGACCGCAAAAGCCCTGATTGGTCCCCGATCTTACATGCCTGACACGCATACAGATAGGTCAACATCGCGCAATCGTCAATCGCCTTCTGCAACGAGTTGGTCTACGCCGAATCACGCGCGGGTCGCCCCCAGACCACTCTGCGCCACAACAGCCCCTCTCACATGCGGTGCAACAGCGGCTGCAACATGGCCTCCGTCCCGGCCATGGGTCACCTCGTATCCGAGCAGGCTCCCAACCTGGGAAAACGAGCCTAGACGCCCGTGGCGCCCCGAACGCGGGACCGCGCTATGGGAAGTGCCCGCGCCCGGTTCTGGAAGTGCGAGGAGCCCCGAAGAGCGCCTCGTTTTGGGTTATAACCCCGCGGTTCGGTGGTAGCACCCGCAACATCAGTCACCTCAGCGGTATGCAACATGGCATACAACAGGCGTAACAACATGCCGTGCAACACGGCATAGCTGACTGGTGCGGCTGGTAGGTGCGCATAGGTGGTGCGGCTATGCGGTCTGTGAGGGGACCGGCCTACGAGGTGCGCCGCGAAGGCGCAGCACCGACGTGCACCGACGTGGCGCGGCGAATGGGCGCGCCGTTAATGTGCGCCCATATTCACCAGCGAAGTCGTCCGCCATTGCCCTGCGCCGTATAGGTGCGGCGAAGTCGTGCGGCGTGTCGCTACGCCGGGGCTGTACGGCGGTGCTGTCTGTGTTATCGTTTGCGGCATTGGGTGGTGCTATCGCGTGACGGTAAGTGTTACCGCGCGGTGGGTGACAGGACGTGGCGACACGCTGGACCACGGCGGTAAGCAGATGTTGCATGGCGGCACTGCGCGGCGACGCGAGTACGGCAGCGGGGCGAGTGGCGGCACAAGCGGATGGAAGGGAAACTCCAATGCAGGTGACAGCAGGGGAGCGGGGGACAGCGCTGGGACGCATCGGCCTGACGGGGCCTGCCCTGGACACGTTCTGCGAGGACGTGGGCGCCAGCCCGGATTACGTGCTCGACCTGTTCGACCGACTCATCATCACCATCGCCGCGTGGAAGGGCGGCGTCGGGAAGACCGAGCTGGCCAAGGAGCTGGCATGGCTACTCGACGGGGTGCTGGTGGACCTGGACTGGGATGCCGGCGGCGCCACGCGTGCGTGGGGGTACCGCCACGAAACCCGCACGAATGCGCCGCTGCTGGACGCCCTGGAGCGGGGCAGGTGTCCTCGCCCCTTGTCCGGTAAGGGTGTGCGTGCCGACCTGATCCCCTCGCACCCTGATTTCTCGGTCAACCAGCCCGCCAGCCAGGACATGGCGGCCGCGCTGGAGAAATGGTCGGCCGAGCTGAAACGCCCGCTGGTCATCGACACCCATCCCGGAGGTGTCCCCTCCACGGTGGGTGCTGCCAGCGCTGCTCACGTGGTGGTGGTGCCGGTCAACCTCGAAACACGCGCTTTGGCAGCGACCGAGCAGATGGCCAACGAACTGCAGGGCGGGTATCCGCTGCTGTTCGTGCCCAACCGGGTCGAGGCGGCTCCCGAATCCGAGGTGAGCCGCCTGGAGAAGATCAGCACCACCTACGGAATCGAGGTCGGCCCGCCCGTGCACAGCCATGCATTCCTCAAGCGCCGCAAGTTGTCAGGCGCGGTGTGCGCACCGGGCAAGTCCGGCCAGATTCCCGCCTCCAACGCGAGGTTCGTCGCGGAGGTCAAAGACGTGGCTCGCGCCGTTTTGACCCATGCGGTGCGGAACGCGATCGCCCAACACCAGGAGGAGGCGTTGTCGTGAGCGATACTGCTGTCAGCGGTGGATTGAGCAAGCTTCGGGCGGGACGGCAGCGCAGGGCCGGACAGGTCCCGCCGCCCAAGCACCCCGCCGCGCCGCATACCACCGACCCACAGAACCCGGCGAACGCCGAGACCACCGCCCCTGCTACGGCCAACAGCCCCGCTCCCACCGTTGAACCTGCAGGCCAGCAGCGGGCGGGGCAGGAGAGCGCGAGCCCTGCGGCGGCCGCAACACCACCGGCCCCGCCCACTTCTGCACCGACGGAAGTCGCGCCGGCGGGCGGCACAACTTCCGCCCCGCAGCCGACGCCTACGCCTGCGCCGGCTGCAGCGTCGCCGGCGCAGACCGTCGTGCGGCGACCGCTGCCCGATCTGATCATCGACTGGTCCGATCCGGTGATGCATGTGGTGCGCGCGACTCGCCTCAGTGTGGCCAGTTCGGTGTTCGATGCGTTCAAGGCTGCAGCCGAGCAGCCGGGCCAGCCTCCGCAGACGTCGCTGATCATGGCGGCGGTCAGCACTCACTTGGCGCGGTTGCCCGAGCTGGTGTTGGCGCGGCGGCCAGAGGAGCACACCGACTTTTCGTCGTTTTATCGGCGGCCGGCGGCTCCGAGCAGGAACAGGACCGACCCGCAGGTGCCGCTCTACATCCGCCCGAACGGCGGCGAGGACCAGGCGCTCAACCGCATTGTCGATTGGGTCAACGCGATCATCACCGATGGGCATCCAGGGCGTCGGGAGGCGTCGCGTTCGGAGATCGTGGCGGCCGCGTTGGCGGCGGAGTATCTGGCGTCCTCGAAGCGCTGAACGACCGCGTTCACCTCAGTGCGGGCTCGGCCGCCACCACGACGGCGCCGAGCACTTCCCACAGCAGGGTCAGTGCCCGACGCTCGATGAGGGTTGATTCCTCGTCCTCGGTGTCGGGCAATCCGTCGTACCCGGGCACCGGGGGAGGGCCGGTGGCCAGCACCGACTGCAGGTAGGCGGCCTGCAAGGCCAGTGCCCGATCACGGCTGGGGCCGCGCAGGTAGGCCTCGTCGGCGGTCTGAGCGAGCAGCAGGTCATCTTGCACGTCACGTCCTCGGTCTAGCCACTGCTGCCAGGCGCTGCGTTCCCTGCGATAGCGCTCGATGCGTTCCTGACGGGTCTCGTGGAGTCTGTGCTGGGCGGCGATGGCGTCGAGGGTGCTCGGGCCGGGCCCGACGCGGCCGCGGCCGGTGACGGCGATCAGGCCGGCGATCTGTAGGTCGCTGATCATGGCGTCGCCGGTGCTGCGGCTGACCGCGGCCGCGGCGTAGATGTCGGCTCGCTCGGTCAGACCGTGCTGGATCACCAGGTCGTGGATGCGTTGCAGGCGCCAACCCAGAACGTGCCAGGCATCGTGCACAGGTTCGATGCGGATGCGCTCGGCTGCGCCGATGTCGACTGTGACGGCTCCTTGGCTGGTCAGGGCGTAGGCGTCGGCGTCGCGACCAACGGCGCGGCGGGTCAGGATCAACGGGGCGCCGACGCGTTCACGCACGTCGCGTAGCACCTTCCACACCGCGTCAGCGGTCATCAGACCAGCCGCCAGCGACAGGCTGCGTCCCCCCACCGCGACAACCCAGGCGCCGTTGACCTGTTCTCCTGATTTCAGAGCCAGGTAGGCCAGGGCCTGCAGCACCACCTTGACCGTCCAGCGTTGTCGTCGGCCGTGATACTCGGTGTCAGCCCAGCGGAAGGCGTAGGCCAGCCAACGGCGCAGTTCCACGGGCCCGCTGGGTCCGCGCGTCGCTGAGTTGGGTGCCTTGAGTGTTGACCCCCCCGGTGAGTCTTTCTGTAGCTTGTGCTGACGGTGCCGGTGAATTAACACCATTTCGTAGTAGTGGTTCATCGCCTTGCTGAAGTCCCTGGTCAGGGCGATGTCGGCGCGGTTGCCGTAGCGGTTGAACGCTGTCCCCAAGCCGTGGTGCCAGGGACCGGCGGGGGCGATGAGTTCGCGCAGGTCGTTGAGGGTGTAGCCGCGCATGACGGCGTGGTAGATCACCGACATCCGGGCTTCGGAGTGGCTGGGCCAGGCGCGGCCTGCCGACCCGTTGGCGTCACCGTGGGTGGCGTAGTGCAGCACTGCGGCCGGGATGGGTGTGGGGTTGGTGTGCTGGGGCGCCAGGCGTAGGTCGTCGCCGGTGCCGGTGGTGAACTGCGCCAGGGCTGGGCAGTTTTCGGCGGGGGCGGTGGCGTTCGCGGGCGTCGGGGCCGCGGTGGAGGGTCGTTTGAGAATGCCGAGGTGGGCGTAGAGGGTGGGCAGGAAGTCTGGGGTGGAGCCGTCGGCGATGGCGTCGAGTGCGTTGCTGAGGCTGCCGAGTAACTGGCGGTGTCCACCTTGCTTGTCGAGGGTGCCGGGCAGGCTCAGGCAGCCCGTCGCGACGTTGCCGTTAGGTGAGGTGTCCAGGGTCGGCAGATGTGCGGCCAGGACCGTCGTCAGTTGCGTGATCTCGGCGTGGGTGGCGCTGGTGGCCGGCGCCAGCGGGCAGATGATGTGCATCCCGCCGTTGGTGGAGCGGTCGATGATCAGGCGGCCGCCGGCGGCTGTGAGCCAGCGGCGGGCGATCTCGACGTCACGCTGCACCGCGGTCTGTCCGCCGCGGGTGGAGTCGAAGTCCAACGCCAGGATGCGTGTGGTCGCGGCGTGTTCGGTGTAGAGGTAGACCGCTGCGGGTCGGCCCGGCAGTTTGCGGGTGAGTTGGCGGCTGGTGCTGAACTTGCCCGTCGTCGGGTTGTACAGGCGCATAGTGGTGCGCCCTGGGGCGCTCAGCAGCGGCGCCAGCGCCGCCCACACCTGATCGGGAGTGGGGGAGGCAGGCACATGGTGTGCCACCGCTACACCGCCCACCTGCGGGTCGGTGTGTATGGCACCCCAGGTTTCGGGGTGCGCGAAAGATCACGGTTTCTGCACAGACTCCGCGCCGGTTCTGGAAAGAATCGTGGGTGTGCGCTACCGTGAGACGAGTCCTGCAAAGAACAACGTCCCTTCGGGGATGCGGGTGCGGACCCAGATTCGAAGGGCCAACTTCGAATCGAAACCGGAACGAGGCCCCCTAGTGGGGCCTTTGTTCATGTCCGGGTGGAAATCCGCACACCAGCTATGTATTTGTCACATCTGCCCCCAGAGTGGTCATCCACGACAACAAGACGAAAGGGGGGCTGGGGTGTTCAGATCGCCAACGGCAGCTCCTCACCGCGCCCGGGCGCATCGGTGGTCAGGTCTGTCAGGTTCAACTCGGTGAGGTCGAACCGGTATAGGTCGGTCATCAGCTCGGGCATGCCGACGTGCTCGCACAGCACATCACCGAGGTAGCGGCCCATGGAGATGCCGAGCATCGCAGCGCGGGTCCTGACCACGTTGTAGACCTCACGCGGAGCGAGGGCCTTGACGAAACTGGGTGCCTCCAGCGCTTCGACGTAGGAGGCGCGTTCCATATCCGGCACCGCGGGGGGCAGGATGCCTAGATCCAGGCCGTGCAGTTCACGGACAAGATGATCCAGGCCGACGTGCTCAGACAGCACGTCTCCGGCGTACTGCACGACCGGAACGTTCAACAGTGCTGCGCGTTCGCGGACCAGGGCGCATACGGTCGGGTCTGGGAGGGCCATGATCTGGGCCCTATCACCCTTGTAGGTGCTGCGATGGCGACGGTGCATCTCCATAACAGGTGACTCTTTCATCTCGGAACCGCTCTACCCTGTAAGTGATTCCCGCGTGTCTTGCACACTCCCTTGCGCGCGATGAGACGTACAGTACACAATGGAGCAGTTCGTGAACATGTTAGGCACATCGGGCGGGCACGAGAGAGGCTGAATCGTTATGAGCGCTGATCAGATCAGTTTGGACCCGGAGGCCGCGGCAGCCCTTGCCGACCGTTGGGACCAGTACGCCGATGAGCTGGGTCGATACCTGGCGTCGACACAGCCCGACATGGAGCAGTTGAGTAACCAGTTGGGGCCGATCTACTCGGCGTTCATTCAGGCCAAAGCGCTGGAGACGACCGAACGGGGTCTGAGCTACGAGCGCGTCATCGCCTGGGCTCGGTCGCACGCGCAGAAACTGCGTAATCATCGGACTGGCTTCGAGGCCGCTGACGACGACACCGCCCGCGCCATCGACGCCGCGGTGTCGAACTGATCTCAGCGAGGATCGTCCGGGTGGGGTTGGGTTGAGCCGGAAAGGGGGATGGCGTGGTTGACATTTCGTTCGAACCGCCCGCCCTGGTCGCCCACGGCCGCGAGTTGCAGGACGACGCGGCCGGGCATTCACCCTCCTGCTCGCTGTGCCAGCCCGCGGCCCCCGACGAGGTGTCGACCGCGGTGGCCGCGTCGTTCACCGCATGGGCCACGGGTCTGGAACTGCTCCTCGGGCACTCGATCGCCCAGCGGGCCGCCGGAGGAATGGCCGTGGCCACCACCGGGGTGGCACTGGACCAAAGTGACGCCGATGCCGCCACGGTGATCTCTTCCTATGGGCAGGCCCGGCCTTCCTCGGCCGCACCCGTCCTGCCCACCGGGCCCGGCCAGGTGCCGTCGTTACCGGCCGCCCCGGCAGTTCCTGCCGCTCCCACACCCGTGCCCGCTGAAACCTGGTCCTCGCTCATCCACGGCGGGCCGGGGTCAGAGCCGCTGCGCACGTTGGCCACCCAGTTCCGAACGCTGGCAACGGAATTGGACAAGCAGGCCGGCGACACCAAGCGCGCTGCCCAAGGGGTCGACGCGAACTGGAACGAGGGGAACCAACCCGCAGGCCGCAACATCTCCGAGCACGCCTCGTGGTTGGCCGATTCGGCGAACTACGCCAGGACTCTGGCGTCCTCAGCGGAGTCGGCGGCCAACACCGTCGACAATACCCGCACCGCGACGCCGACGCCGGAGACGTTCAAGGCGTTGCGCCAGGAGTACCGCACCGCGCTGCAGAAGTTCAACTCCAGCGCAGGTGTGATCAGTGAGCCGCTGGTGGTGGCCAAGACCAACCTTTCTACCGCGCAGGCTGAGGCCGTAGCTGCACAGACCAGCTATGCGCTGGCCGCCAACACCGACACCGTGACCGTGCCGCCGCCACCGCCGGCACCCCCGCCGATCGTGGGCAACACCCCTGGCACCGAGAATGCTGAGCACAAAGAGTCCACCACCGAGGCTGACGAGAAAAGGGACAAGCCCGAGCCCACCACCGAGGAGATCAAGGACGGACCCGGGTCTGGCGATCCTGGCACCGAGGGTGATCCGGCGACCAACAGCGACCCAACTGCACAGCCGACCGGCGACATCGCGGCCGCAGAGCAGGGGGACCTTCCCAGTGAGCCAACTGCGGCGCAACCTCCGCTGACTCCGGCCACCGATGCGACCGCCAACACCGCGGGCACTGTCCTGGGTTCGATTCTGGGCGCGGTGAGCCAATCTGCGGGCGGCGCTTCGGGGATGATGCCCGGCGGGGGCGCTTCTCCGCTGTCGGCGCTGTCGGGGATCCCGAGTCTGCCCGGCCTGGGGGGCATGCCCAGCACCGGCGGTGAGGGCTTGCCGCCTCCGGAGGACATGGGCCTTGACGACCTCGGCCCGAGTGATCTGGGTACCAGCCCGGCAAGCAGCGGCGGCGGCGGTGGTGGCGGCGGATTGCCTGCTGGCGGCCCATCGAGTTCGGTGTCCGCAGCCGCCCCCGGTGCGGCGATCAGCCCACCGGCCAGCGCACCGCCTGCGGCGCCCGCGCCGGCCCCTGGCCGAGTCGGCGGTCCGATGATGGGAGGCATGTATCCGCCGATGATGGGCGGTATGGGCGGCAACAACGAACCCGAGCGGGATAAAGACCTTTTCCCCGACAAGCGGGTCGTGCATCGCGGCCACGCGAACACTGAGCCGGTGTTCGGGGAGTTGGAACAAGTGAGGAAGCGTCCTGGCCGGCGTACGTCGTCCAAGACTCAGGAGGAGACCGATGGCGACACCACCGATTAACCCTGCCGCCGAGGCGGCGCTGGCACCGCTGAACAGGATGCTGGACGCGATCTACGCCTGGGACGAGGAGACCGACGCATTCCTGTCGAGCACCAGCGACGACGACGACATCATCGTCGTGCACGACTCTCGGGGACGTCTGCTTGACCTCGATGTCCGGGAGGGGCTCCAGCAGGAGTTGACCATCGGCGAACTCAACGACCGCATCAGCGATGCGTTGGCGCAGAACGCCCGCCAGGCCGCCGATGGGCTCGACGCCATCTCACAGAAGCTGTTTGACGAGTGCGCCAAGATCGCCTCACCCGAGCTGCTCCAACATCCTGTGGCCAACCAACTCGCCCAAGCATTGCACAGCCCGAACAATCAACGGAGGCAGTAGAAATGCCCGCAGTCACACCATCGGCACAGGGACAGTCAGCAGACAACATCGAAGTCGAACCGATGGCGCTCATCGCCGATGGAGCCGACACCGCGACCGAGGCAGCCAGCGTTGCCGCCCTCGGAGCGGGCGGGGCGGTTGGGGCCGCCGCGGCTACCGCGGCTGGGGCAGGGCCAGATGCGGTAAGTGCAGCGATCACCGCCGCCATGAGCCCGTGGGCCGCTGAACTGGCCGCATGCGAAGCTCAGGCCGCCGCTCTGGCAAGCCAAACGGCCGCGACCGACAGCACCTGCTCTGCCACATTGGAAGCCGAGGACGGTCAGACCGCTGCCACCATCAGCGCTGCCGTGGCTGGACCAGGGGTCTACACGGTCTGACGAGTTTTTACCGGCAAAGGTGTTGGTGCTGAGCGGTAGGCTCTAACCATCCACCCGATACGCAGGGAGACGACATGAGCCACCCCATCACAACCGGGCCTGGCACTGGACGCGCACACGGAGCTGGCTACCAACCAGCACCCGAATGGTCGGGGTATCAGCCCGCCCCCGAGGGGTGGGGCTACCAGCCATCCCCACCGCCACCCGAGGGGACCGTCTACCAGCCCGCCCCCGCGCCCGGACATTTTGGGTCACCCACTGTGGCCACCAAGCGCCCGCGTCGAGTGGGTCTCATCGCTGCGATCGCTGCCACTGCCCTGATCTCTGCCGGGCTGGGCGCTGCAGTCGGAACGGCCGTCACCAATTCAGCCTCATCGAGCGACGGTGCCACTCAAACAGTTGAGCCAACGAATGTTGCAGGTGCACCGGCCACCGGAGACACCCACGCACAGGATGTGGGACTGTGCACTCGCTACGCCATCATCAACGGGGCTATGCCAACTCGGGACACGAAAGCGAGTGACCTCCTTCCCGGCGTAACAGCGCTGCAGACGGCCCTGCAGGAGTTCCCTGGCGCGAGTCCCGAGATTCGAGAAGCAGTGGGCGACATGGTGTCCGCGTACTACGCACGTATGGCGGCATACGGACCAATCCGCCAGCGCGGGCTGGCTGAACCACCCACTCACAATGTGGAGGCCGAGAAAGCTGCGAGTGACCGGGTGTGGCAGATCTGCGGTCTCGACCAAGGCTGAGTTCGTATTCCAACGTGTGAATGAGGGGAGAGCGCAGCTATGCCTGCTGCTGGATCGTTAGGGGGTTCGGGAGATATTCAGCGGCCACCGGGCATCGGTGCCCAGATGGCCATCGGTGAGTTCTGGCCGAGTATCAGCGAAAGCGACATCCAGAGTGTTGCCGACGAACAACGGTCCGCTGAAACCAGGTTTTCCACCTACGGCGACACCCTCAAACGCAAGATCACAACGAGCCCGGACCTCCTTCAAGGGCAGGCCGGCATCGCGCGGGTCGAGCGGCTCACCATGATGCGCAACCATGCCTACGACGTAGCCGATCATGTGGGGTCGAAAGCCGTCACCGCGGAGTCCTACAAGAGCACCGTCGTCGGGCTGAAAATGGACCTCACCCGGATCGGGGATGCCGCTCAAACGGCTTGGGAGACAGCACAAAAAACCAAGACACCCTTTTCCGCTGGCACGTTCAAAGCAGAGGCCGCCACCGCGTACAGCACAGCGCTCGGAGACATCGCGGCTGCTCCCCCTCCACTTCCTATGCCTGGAAAGGAAGATGCGCCTGGCAACGGCGCCCCAGCGGAGCCAGCCAGTAATGAGACGGAGCAAGACGCGCAGCGCGAAGGCTCCTCGGAAGAAGTTCCGCGTGACGCCACGTCCGACGCTGTGGGTAACGCCGAGGAGGGCACTACAAGTCCTGATCGAGTGAACGAACAGGGCACTCCTGAGGAAGTTGTCAACGGACCAGGTGAACTCGGCTCTACCGATGGCGATGCACTGAACGGGCAGCGCCCGGTCGAGGCTGTTGAACAGCCCGGTATCACGCCCGTGACCAGTCCTATCACGCAGCCGACTATGCCGACGATGAGCAGCCCCCAGGTGGGCAATGTGGGTAGCGGCGTAAGTAGTGGCATGGGTGGGATACGGCCGCCGCAGATGCCGTCGGGTTTGAATGCGTTGAGCGGGAGTCCATTGAAGGATGCAGCGACGGCTCCGGCGTCGTCGATGTCGGAGGCGTTCAGTAGCAACCCGTTGACAAGTAATCCGTTGTCGAGTGCTGCGAGCAGTTTCCAGTCGGGTTTGGCGTCGGGTATGGGCGCTTCGGGTGCGGTGTCTCCGGCACCGGCGCCGCCGCTGGAAAAGTTTGCGGCGCAGCATCCTTCGGTGACTCCGGTGGCGTCGCCGGGTTCGCAGGGGCCGGTGGTTCCCGCTCAGGGCCCGACCGCGGCTGCACCAGGTCCTGCTTCATCTCCTGTTGGCGGCGGTGGAGGTATGGCGCCGATGGTCCCACCGGGTGGTGCAGGCGGTGGCGGTTTGGCACCGTATGTGCCGCCCGGTGGCGGCGGTGGTCCCATGCCGCCAGCTGGTGCGGGGACGTTGCCGGCGTCGGCTCAGCCTGCGCCTCCGGTCGGCCCCACACCGCAGCAGGGCGGCGGTGGTGCGGGGGCTCCGCTGGTCGCTGGCAGCGGGGGTGCGGGTGCTGGTGCGGCATTGACGGATTCGGAGCCGAGTGCCGATCTGCTGTTGGCGCGGCGGGTTCTGGATGGGCTGGTGCGCGGTACCGAAGTTCGGGAGGACTTACTCAACGGCGGGTTCGTGCAGTGGGCGGTGTCGGTGTTGCATTTGCCGTCCGGTCCGTCGGTGTCGATTGCGTCGAGCGTGGGCGGCGGCGCCTACCTGCCGCCTGGGGTCTTCATTCCGAACTCGGCGCACCTTGCGGTGTTCGATGAGCTGCTTCCGTTGAATTGGGCCACCCGGTTCATGGGGGTTGAGCAGCCGACAATCTTGCTGGCAGCTCATGCCGAGGAATTGTCGCGGCATGTGCCTGGGGCGCGCCGGTCTGCGTTGGTGACGACCGAGTTGGGGGTTTCTCGGCCGGTGGGGTGGCCTGATTTCGAGTCGGTCCGCGCAGTCGACATCCTGCATACCCCTGGCGAGGCTCCGAGTGGTGGCGGTGGATATGTCCACCGGTTGATGACGGTGGATCGGCCGGCGTGGGCGAAGGTGCAGTCCATCCTGCAGCAGGGTTTGGGTCTGCAGGCAGCTGGAGCGATCACCGAGGCGGTGCTGGCTGCTGCTGCGCAGACGCCGAGTCCGTTGGCCGGGGTGGGCGGTCAGGAGGCGCGGCTGATCGAGCAGTACGACGTGGATCATGTGTTGGAGCCGTTGCGCAGCCGTACCGCAGTGGACTGGGATGCCCACTACCGCAACGTGATTGAGCGGCATAATTCTGCGGTTCTGCATCCGAGCATGGCAGGGGCGGTGCTCGATGCTGATGATTCTGAGGTGTCGCGGGCTTCGCAGCAGGTGTACGTGCATTTCTACCGGGCGGGCCTGATGGTCGAACTGCTGAGGTGTTGGCGTGATCAGCCGCCGTCGCTGCCCGATCTGGTCTACTGCGCCAAGATCGCCGGGTTCGGCCATGTTGTCGATGCGGTGTTGGCGCCGCGGCCGCAAAACCAGGGGACGCCGAGCTGACCGGCGGCGAACAAACCTTCTCCAGCAATTGTGCCTGACATGTTCACTCATTGCATGAGTATGTGTAATATGTCCATCAACATGCGGGTCAGGTGACGTTGGGTGTGTGGCCGGAAGGGGAACCGTGACGGAGCAGGGGGCTGCTGAGGCGGCCAGTGATCTTGCCGAGCAGGTTGTGGCGACGGCGATCTCTGTGAAGCGCACAGTGTTCGTGCAGGTCAATGCCCTCGGTTTCGTCTGTGGTGTGGTGTTGAAGCCCGAAGCTCGGAACTGGGATTCGGTGACGCTGAACAACCGTGTCCGCAAGGTCGCCGCCGTCGCTCACGACCGGTATCTGGCCAATCTGGGCATTGATGGGACGTATCCGACGCTTGACGCGGTGGCAGCCGACGAGCGTGCATTGAACTTCTAGTCATAGGGAGAGTTGCATGTCGTGGGACATCGTCAGCAAAGCCGTCGAGACGGTCATCACCAACGCCATCCTCGGGATCGGCCGGCTGGCGCCGCTGCTGCCGACGTCGCCTGCCCCAGACGTTGAACTTGACGGGGGGGCGGGTGCGCCTGCCTCGCCGGCGCCGGGTGGACCGGGTCATCCTTCGCCGCCGCCTCCAGGTCCGGGCGCCCCTACGCCAGGGCCCGTGACACCGCCGCCTGGTCCTGGCGAACCTCCGTCAGGTCCGGGGGCGCCGCCCCCTCCGCCGGCACCTCCGATGCCCCCGGAGGGCGCTGAGGGGCCAGCCGCGGAGGCCGCCAAAGAGGAGGCGCGGCGTGTAGGCGAGATGCTGGAGCAGCTCGTGGAACTCGACAGCGCGGGGATCAGCGCTGAGGAGGTGGCCGCTGCGGGCGAGGTCGGCCGCCAGGAGCTGGAGGACATCCGCGCCGATGTGACGGCCAAGATCGAGCAGATGAAGGCTGACGGGTCGCTGTACACCGCCGAGGGTCAGAAGACGTTGATGGATTTCGTCAAGACCCGCCTCGAGGAGGCCCGGACGATCATCGAGAAGGCGGCGGCCGACTCCGAGGACAAGGCGACGGTGTCGCAGGACAACGCCACGAGATACAGCGGGGTGGGAACAGCACCCGACGGTGCTGGCGGGCCCGCCGACAGCGGAAGCGCCACGGATGCTCCTGCCGAGGCGGATTCGGCCAAGGAGGCGCAGACCAACCCGGCTGGCATGGGTCAACCAGGGCTGGGTATGGGCATGCCCCTGGGCGGTGGGATGCCGATGGGCGGTGGCATGCCGATGGGTGGTCTCCCCGGGTTCGGCGGTGGCGGGGGCGGACTGCCGGGCTTCGGCGGCGGCGGCCTGCCCACCGGATTCATGGACCCGCTGGCCTCGACGCTGGCGGGGTTCAACGATCAGCAGCCTGCCGATGAGGCTGCACCGGACTTCAAAGACGACGAGGCCGGCGCCCATACCGATGACGCCGCACCCGACTTCCAGGAAGACGAGGGTGAGACTGAGCCAACCTCCGAGGGCGAGAGTGGCTCCGAGGAGGGCGAAGAGGAGTCGGCGCAGACTCAGGCGGCCGCTGCCGAGCAGGCCGGCCCGCAGGCCGAGACGGTGGAGCCACCAGCGAAGTCGACTGATGTGCAGTTGCCCGACAACTCGGTGACGGAGGCGCGGACCGCGCAAGCTGCGGAGGCGGTGAGGTCGGCGCTCAACGGCACTCCGGTGGCCGAGGCGTGGCAACAGGCTGCGGGCGTGACACTGCCGCCGGCGGGCACCCCGGTGACCGATCCGGTGCCTCCGACACAGCTCAAGGCGGGGGATGTGGGCATGTGGAAGGACCACCTGGTGATGGCGTTGGGTGACGGCAAGGTGCTGGTGTCCGGGCAGGTGCAGCCGTTGGAGAGCGTCAGTTCGGGGCCGGACTTCCTGGGCTGGTTCGATCCCACGGCGACGGCGAAGGCGGGCGCACCGGCCCCGACACCGACTGCTGACTGACTGACGAGAGAGACGTGAGACTCGATGATGACCCCGCCGGAGGCACACTGAGATGTCGGTGGAGGGGTTTGTGCGTGCTGCCGGTGGGGTGATGGGTCAGGCGCGGGATGGTTTCGGCACCGGGGTTGGGGTGCTGTTGCCGCTGCCGCCGTTGGCTCCGGCACCGCCGCCGGCGATCACTCCGGGGCAGGGTCAGGCCGCCGATGGCCAACAGGATTCCGCGTCACAGCACCACAACTCGACGGCCGCGCTCAGCTCGCTCGATGACACCAGTCGCGCCGAGTTGGATGCGGCGACGGCCTCGGCCTCGGGTGGCCGGGTGAATATGGAGTCGATCATCGCCCAGGCGGTGGCCGACGTGCAGGCGCTGGGTTTGAGCACCAACACCCCGGAAGGCAAGCGGGCTTTGATCACCGCGATCAAGACACGGTTGGAGGAGACTCGCGGCACGGTGGAGACCGGTGCCGCTGAGGCGGGCACGCACGCGGCCTCGGCCAATGCCAACGCCGCCGGATACGGTGACGTGGCGGGCCTGACCCGCCCTGCGGGGATGTCGGCAAATCCGTTGGGCGCCATGCCAATGGGCGGTGGTATGCCGATGGGTGGCGGGATGCCGATGGGTGGCGGTGGGATGCCCGGCTTCGGTGCACCTATGTCCGCGTTGAGCGGACTGAGCGCCCCCTTCACCCAAGCCAGCCGACTCGCCGGCAGCAGCACTGGGAGCGCGTCCGAGGGCAGTAGCGGGTCGAAGTCGGCGGTGTCGCAGGCAGCGAAAATCCCGCTCGGTGCTGTGCGGTACGACCGGCAGAAGTTCCCGGTGGGCAAGGAGGCCTATCGGGGATACATCAGTGAAGCGCTCGACGTAATGGGTGTTGACGATCCGCAGGCGCGGGCACGATGGATGACTGGTTTGATGACCGCTGCCGCGCGGGAGTCCAGCTTCAATCCGCTGGCGGTCAACACCTCCGATATGAACGCCACGCGGCTGGCCGGCTCCGGTCCGGACGGGTTCCCAGCGGGTTCGTCACGCGGTGGGGTGCAGACGATTCCGGAGACGTTCGCCAGCTTCCACCAGCCTGGTACGTCGACCAACATCTATGAGCCGGTGGCCAATCTGTGTGCGTCGATGAACTACGTGATGAGCCGCTACGGGGTTGATCCCAGCGGGTCCAATCTGTCGAAGGTTGCGCAGTTCAACCCGAGTTCTGCAGGCGGTGGTTACTGATGTCGGTGGAGGGGTTTGTGCGTGCTGCCGGTGGGGTGATGGGTCAGGCGCGGGATGGTTTCGGCACCGGGGTTGGGGTGCTGTTGCCGCTGCCGCCGTTGGCTCCGGCACCGCCGCCGGCGATCACTCCGGGGCAGGGTCAGGCCGCCGATGGCCAACAGGATTCCGCGTCACAGCACCACAACTCGACGGCCGCGCTCAGCTCGCTCGATGACACCAGTCGCGCCGAGTTGGATGCGGCGACGGCCTCGGCCTCGGGTGGCCGGGTGAATATGGAGTCGATCATCGCCCAGGCGGTGGCCGACGTGCAGGCGCTGGGTTTGAGCACCAACACCCCGGAAGGCAAGCGGGCTTTGATCACCGCGATCAAGACACGGTTGGAGGAGACTCGCGGCACGGTGGAGACCGGTGCCGCTGAGGCGGGCACGCACGCGGCCTCGGCCAATGCCAACGCCGCCGGATACGGTGACGTGGCGGGCCTGACCCGCCCTGCGGGGATGTCGGCAAATCCGTTGGGCGCCATGCCAATGGGCGGTGGTATGCCGATGGGTGGCGGGATGCCGATGGGTGGCGGTGGGATGCCCGGCTTCGGTGCACCTATGTCCGCGTTGAGCGGACTGAGCGCCCCCTTCACCCAAGCCAGCCGACTCGCCGGCAGCAGCAGCCCCGCCAAACTCGCCTCGGCGGTGATTCCTGGGCTGGACACCAGCGGGTCGGGGAAGGCCGATGAGCGGGGTCTGCAGAAGTACACCAAGTTGATGAACCGGGCGATCTCGAATGCGTTCCCTGAGATCGAGGAGATCGGCGGGGTCCGCTCCGACAGCCTCAAGTGGCATCCGAACGGGCTGGCCTTGGATGTGATGATCCCGAACTGGGACACCGCCGAGGGGCGTGCCCTCGGTGATCGGGTGGTCAACTTCTTGATCCGCAACCAGAAACCGCTGGGCCTGGACCACATCATCTGGCGGCAGCAGATGATCCAACCGGACGGTAGTTCCTCGAAGATGGATGATCGAGGCAGCGCCACACAGAATCACTTCGACCACGTTCATGTGGCGTCATTGGGCGGGGGGTATTGAGCCGTGCAGGAACCGAAGCACACCCATCGGAGCGAGCGGCGCCGCGGCGGCACCGGATTGACTTACGCCTCACTGGAACAGGTTGCGGCGTGGCGGTTTCTGTGGCACCGCATGGCGGTGGCGGTCGCTCGCCATTCAGTGCGGCTGGTGCATGACCCGTCGAAGAACTACGGCGCGGCGGCCACCGTCGGGGTGGTGATCGCAGCACTGGCACTCGGGGTGTGCTTCGTGTTGTCCTGGCTGCGGCCGGTGGGGCAGATCGGCAACTCCAAGCTGGTGGCCGACCGGGGCAGTGGAGCACTGTTCGTTGACGTCAACGGAACGATGCACCCGGCGTTGAACCTGGCGTCGGCGCGGCTGATCCTCGGCCAGGACGCCTCCCCGACGCTGGTGCCGATGGCCCAGATCGAGGAACGACCGATCGGGCCCACGGTCGGCATCGTCGGGGCGCCCAATGATCTGACGCCACGCACTCCCGCCGACACCGGGTGGGGGTTGTGCGATAAGGCCGGCACTGCGGGCACTTTGGCGACGCCGCGGGTGACCGCACTGACCGGACAGGCCGAGCTGGGGGATTGGGCACACGAGATGGCTTCCCCGGAGGCGGTGCTGATGACCTACGGCGGCAGCGTCTTCCTGGTCACCGACGGGCACAGGTCCCAGCTCGACCTGGCCGACAAGCCAGTGATGCTGGCGCTGGGGCTGCAGGCGGGCAATCTTCGGCCCACTCCGATGTCGCGGGCACTGTATGAGGCGTTGATTCCCACCGCACCGCTGCGGGTGCCCGACGTCCCCGCGCCAGGTGGCCCGGTCGGGTATGCCGCGCCGGGGCTGCCGGTGGTGTCGGGGTCGGTGGTCAAGTCGCGGGGCGCGACCGGGGACGATCAGTTCTTTGTGGCGCTGCCAGCGGGGCTGCAGATGATTCCGGAGACGGTGGCGCTGATGCTGCACAACGCCAATGTGTCCCGGCAGGGGCGGGTGCTCGACGTGGAGGCTCCGATGGTCGCGTCGGCTCCGCAGGCTGTGGGCTTCGATGTGTCGATGTATCCCAACGGGCCGGTGAAGCTGCTGGATAAGGCCGCCGAACCGGTCACCTGCGTGATGTGGCGCAAGGATTCCGGTGCACCGCAGGCCACGGTGACCACCGTGTCGGGTCGGCGCCTCCCGATCGCGCAGGGCGAGGAGTCGCAGGTCATCAAGATGGTGTCGGCGCAGGCAGGCCAGCAGTCCGCCGACGAGGTGTACCTGGGGCCGCAGAGCGCGAACTTCGTTCAGGTGACCGGCGTCGAACCTGATTCCGGGCGCAGTGAGTCGGTGTGGTGGATCGGCCACACCGGTGTGCGTTTCGGCATCGAAACCTCAGACAGGGAACACGATCCGCTGCGGGCATTGGGATTGTCAGGTGTGACGCCGACCCCGGCGCCGTGGGCAGTGGTGCGTTGGCTTCCGGCCGGCCCGGCGTTGTCG
Source organism: Mycobacterium sp. PSTR-4-N (assembly GCF_022348085.1). Taxonomy (GTDB): domain Bacteria; phylum Actinomycetota; class Actinomycetes; order Mycobacteriales; family Mycobacteriaceae; genus Mycobacterium. The sequence goes on from NZ_JAKRFN010000031.1 coordinate 32,414, forward strand.
CGGCAGTCCGCGATGGTCGAGCACGACACTTTGGGGGCCAACCCGGCGGCCGCGCCGATGAGCGAGAAGGGGACGCGATGACGACGAAGAAGGGTTTCGACAAGGAAAAACCGGCGGCGCCGATCCTGCCGGAACGCACCGCCACGATGCCCGAGATCGGCGAGATCACGCGGCCGCCGCAGCAGCGACCCCCGGTGTGGGTGTGGGTGCTGATCTTCGTCGTCGCCGTGATCGTGCTGCTGGTCATCATGATTCGAACCGGCGCGCGCTCCATCGGCCTGGGCGGCATGTTCATCATGCCGATCATGTTGGTGTCGATGCTGATGATGCTGCGCAATCGGGGCGGCGGCACCAACGAGAAGACGAAACCAGCAGCGCTCAACCAGACCAGGGTGGACTATCTGCGCAGCCTGGATGAACTACGCGACGACGTGACCGAAGGCGCTCAGGAGCAAGCCGCCGAGATCGCCTATCACCATCCCAATCCCTGCAACGGTTCGCTGCTGACCATGGTCGGCACTGGCCGAATGTGGGAGCGCCGACCCACCGACCGCAATTTCGGGCATGTGCGTCTCGGGCTGGGGGTGACCCGGTTGCGCACCATCATCAACCCACCGCAGAAGGTGCCGCCCCCGGAGTACCGGGAGACCTCCACAGCCATCGCCGCGCGCGATTTCCTGTTGGCGCAGAATGTGGTTCACGATGTGGCGCGGCCACTGCACCTGTTCGACCAGATGGGCTGGGCGTTCTTCGCCGAGGAGGAGCAGCGCCAGCTGGTGCAGGGAACACTGCGGGCGCTGGTGTGCCAGTTGTGCGTGTTCCATGGTCCCGACGTGGTGCGATTGGCGATCATCAGCGACGATCCCGCGTCGTGGGAGTGGGCCAAGTGGTGGCCCCATGTCGCTGACCCTGAGCTGGTCGACGCCTGTGGGCCGGTGCGGATGGTCTACAGCGATGTGGGGGAGTTTATGGAGCGCTTCGGGGAGCAGTGGCGAAGTCGGCCACCGTGGTCACCGCCGATGGAAGGACAGCCCCGCGCCGAGGACCACTGGGTGATTGTGGTGGACATGCCGGGCGCCAACTGTGCCCCGTTGTTGGGCAGCACCGGGTACGCCGGGGTGGCGGTGTTGGAGGCGACTAACGACTACTACTCGCCGCTGGCGACGTCGGCGACGGCGATGAAGTTCGATGCGGTAGGAAATCTGTTGCGGGCCAGGGAGGTTGTCTAAATGGTTCGGATTTCACCGTTGGCCGAGGAGGGGCTTTCCTTCGCGGCCACACCGGATGTGATGCCGCTGGTGGAGGCCGAGGTGTTGGCCCGCGCGGTGGCGGCATGGGAGCCGCAGGACGCCGCCACCCGCTTTGTGGCAGAGCGGGCTGCCGACGCGCGAGCAGGCCAGGATTTCCTCGACTTGTTCCAGATCGAGGATGCCCGGGTGTGGGATCCGACCACACTGTGGTCGCAACTGACCACGACCACGCGGCTGCGTGCCCCGTTGGGCAAGAATCCGAGCACCGGGAAAACGGTGTGGTTGGACCTCAAGGAGGGCGCCGAGGGCGGCATGGGGCCGCACGGCATGCTGACCGGTCAGATTGGCTCGGGTAAGTCCGAAACCCTGGTGTCGTTCTGCCTGGCTATCGCCATGCTGCACCCGCCGGAAGCGCTGCAGATGATCCTGGGCGACTTCAAGGGCGAGACGGCGATGATGAAGCTGGCCGATATCCCACACTGCCAGGGTGTCGTGTCGAATCTGGCCGAGTCCGCCGCCCGGCTGGATCGTTTCGAGGACATGATCAACGGCGAGACCGCGCGGCGCGAGGCGATCCTGAAAGCCTCGGGTTACAAGGACGTCCGCGACTACGAGCGGGCCCGGGCCACGACCCGCCCCGATCTGGAACCGCTGGGGACACTGCTGATCGTGCTAGACGAGTTCAGTGAGCTGCTGCGGATTCGGCCTCGGCTGGCCGAGACCTTCGACGTGGTGGCCCGAAAAGGACGCGGTCTGTGGATGCACATTCTCAATGCCTCGCAGCGGGTGGAGACCGGTCGAATGGCGGGCATGATCGCCCAGCAGACCTACTCGATCGGTTTGAAGCTCAAGGACGCCAGCCAATCTCGGGCCGCGATCGGCTCGACACGGGCCTACGAGGACCTCAAGGGCGCCCCGCAGGGCACAGGGTTCCTGGTCTTCGACGACGATCACACCCTATTTCGGTCGTACTACGTCTCCGCACCGTTCATCGCGCCGGTCGCGGGCCGACAGCAGCGGCGCCGCCAGGAGGGCCAGTACATCGATCCACGCCGATTCGGCGCCGCGGTTGAGCCGTTGCCGCTGGACATCGAGGTCGGGGAGGAAGAACCCAACGACGACCTCGCCGACGAGATCTCGATCGAGCAGATGAGCGTGGACGCCGACACCGTGGTGTCGGTGTTGGTGCAGCGGCTGGCGCAGGCAGGCCGCAGCGGCCGTCCCATGCACAAGTTGTACCTGCCTCCGCTGGATGAGACGCCGGTGGTGGCCGTCGATGAAGTGGCACAGGAGTTCTGGGGACGCGACTGGCTTGATGTCACCGCCGACTCCGGTCTGACGATTCCCTATGCCCGTGAAGATGACCCGTTTGACCACAGTCAGAAGCTGCTGAGCGTCGACCTGTCGGGAAGCATGGGCAACGCGGCCATCATCGGCGCCACGCAGAGCGGGAAATCCACTGCGCTGCAGTCGATCATGGCGAATCTCGCGGTTTCCCACAGCCCGCAGCGGGTGCAGTTCTACTGCATCGACCTCGGTGGCGGCAAGCTGCAGAACATGTCTGGGCTGCCGCATGTCAGCGGTGTCGCCGGGCAGGGCAACGAGGAGCGGCTCACCCGAATCCTCAGCGAGGTCGAGCGCCTGCTGGCCAGCCGGGTCCGCAACTGGGAGTTGGCCGGGATCGACCTGACGGAGTTCCGGGCCCGCAAGTTCGCCGGCAAGCCCGGTGAGGTGCCCGAGGACGGCTACGGCGATGTGTTCCTGTTCGTGGACAATATGGCGGCGTTGAAGATCAAGGACCAGGAGCTGTACACCCGGATCAGTGAGCTGGGGTCGTCGTCGGCACTGAACTACGGCATCCACCTCGTGGTCAGCAACGACCAGTGGACGAGCCTGCCGTACAGCCTCACCAGCAAGTTCGGCACCCGCATCGAACTGCGGATGGCCGATTACCGCGAATCGGAGATGGGTGATCGGGAACGCGCCAAAACCGTTCCCGACCAGCCGGGGCGGGGTCTCAAGCGCGGCGGCATGCACTTCCTGATGAGCGCTCCGGTCGCCACGCCGACGCTGACGGGCGCTCACGGCACCGTGACCTATGACCAGTCCTCGGTGGAGGCGACGTGCCGGTTGATTGCGCAGTCCTGGCAGCGGCGGGGCGTTGCCGGGGCGCCCCCGCTGCCCGAACTGCCCATCGAGCTGCACTGGCACGAGCTGGGGCCGGTACCTGCGGGCACCCTCAAGCTCGGTGTCGGGGAGGTCGCTCTTGACACCGTCGGTGTCGACCTGACCGCCGCAACGAACTTCTATGTGGTGGGCAGCAGCGGGTCGGGCCGCACGACGGTGATGCGCACGCTGGTGACCGCGATCCAGGACGCGTTCACCCCGACGCAGGCCCAAATCGTCGCGTTTGATCCCGACCTGAAGCTGGCTGCCTACATCGAACCGCAGTACCTGGCGGTACATATCGACAACCCGTCGGTGGACGTCGGCGCTATCGCGGCTCATCTGGCCAAGAGGTTCACCAGCGAACGTCGGCCGCCGGAGAACGCCACGGCCCATGAGCGGGCGCAGTGGCGCTTCAGCGGTCCTCGGTACTTCATCGTGATCGATGATCTGCACCTGTTCAACGCACCAGGCTCCACGATGGCGTCGCGGTTGATGCCGGCGTTGGAGCCGGTGATCGAACGAGGCCGGCAAATGGGGGTTCACGTCATGGCCAGCCTCAACGGCACCGGATGGGCGGCATCGAGCGCCCACAACAAAGTGGTGACCGCGATGGATCGCGCCGGGGCAGGGGTGCTCATCCTCGATGGCACCCGCGCCGACGGTGTCATTGTCGACGGGGTGCGGGCTGCTCCACGGGCACCTGGGCGAGGCGAACTGGTGTATCGCAAGCTGGGGCGCCAGCTCATGCAGGTGGCGTTGCCGCCGGCCGGGAAATCTCTGCATGAGCAGTCGGCTGATTCGTGGTGAACTGTAGTGACAACGTCAGCACGTCGTGGTGGAGTAGCAGAGCAAATTCATGCCGGTTTGTGCCGGAATGGATTGCCTGTGCATTAAGTGTGTACGAAGTGACTAACAATGTGTTAGGTTGCATCTACGGGGAGCAGTAAGGAGCACGATCATGTCGGCACTGTCAGTCTTCATGGAACCCGCCGGGGTCACCGCCGCGTCGGCCGCGACCGCCGCACTGTCGGCCGAGGCCGCGGGTCACACCGCTCAGGCCGCCGCCGCTTCCGCGGTCGTGCCGCCTGGGCTCGACGAGATCTCGGCGGCCAATGTCGCCAAGATCGCCTCCATCTCCGCTGACATCGCCGCGATTCTGGCCGCGGCGGCGGGCCAGCAGGCGCTCTACGGTCTGGCCAACGGCACTGCAAGCGTGCTCACCACCGTCGCTGACGAGGCGGCCGGTGCGGTGATCAACGCGGTGATCTAGAGAGCGGCAAGTCATGCCACCCGGGGCTTACCAGGCCGAACCGCCCGAGGCGACCTCGGCGCAGTTCTGGCTCGGCCCTGGGGCGGGGTCATTCTTCGCCTCGGCGGCCAACCTCAAGGCGTTGGCGGCGGCGATCATCGGCATGCTCGGCGGGCACATGTCGACCGAGGCGGCCATGGCGGCCAGTTGGCCGTCCCTGAGCGGGGAGATCGCCCGCCTGGCGCACACACCCCATCTGGCGTGGCTGGGCACGGCGGGCGCGATGGTCGCTGAGGCCGGGATGGCGATCGACGCCACTGCCGCATCGTTTGAGACATCGAAGTTCGCCACCCCCCACCCCGGCGAAGTGGCGGCAAATCAGTCCGAGCATGTGGCACTGAACAACGCCAACTTCTTGGGGTTCCTGACACCGCTGATCATCGCCAACCGCGTCGACTACGGGCGCATGTGGATGCAGGGCGTGACCAACAAGTACGCCTATGAGGCGGGGTCAGTGCCGCTGCAGACGGTGCCGCCGCTGCCACCGCCGCCGCCGTCGACGACCGGCGGTGCCGGGTCGGGAACACCGGGCCTGGATCAGGCGGCTGGCGAGGCGGGCGCTCCGCTGGACAGCTTCTTCCAGCAGATGACCGGCATGTTGCCCGCCATCGGGCAGATGCCGATGTCGGCAGTCCAGTCGCTGGGCAGCGGTGGCCCGCTCAAGACCCTGACCGAAGTGCCGTCGCAGCTTCTCTCTCAGATGGGATCGCTGGCCTCGGCGGCGAACCTGAGTCCCGAGGCGGGGCTGGATGGCTTCGCGGCGTCGGACTGGGTGACGTCCACACCGCTGGCCGGCGGTGCGGTGAACGCTTCGTTGGCCGGTGGCGGCGGGGGCGGCGGTCTCGGCGGGGCCGGGACCATTTCGGCAGCCTCGGCGCTGCGCAGTCCCGGCTCCTGGGCGTCGGCAGTGAGCGCGGCGGCCCCAGCGACCGGCGAGAGCACGTCACGGTTCAACGAGGTGCGGGCTCAGTCCAGCACTGTTCCGGCCTCAGCCGGTGGCGGTATGGGCGGGGCGATGGCGCCGTTGGCCCACGGTGCTGCTGGGGGGGCGCAGAACAACAACGACGAGAAGAAGACACAGACGGAACCCGGGCAGGTGCTGGTCTCGGCGGCCGATCTGTTCCGATCATCCGACGCCATGCCGGTGATCACCGGGGGAGGGGGCCTGACGCGAGCCTTTGAACCTGGAGACAAGGAGGCGCCGGTCTGACAGCTGAGCGGGCAACCGCCAACGCGTAAGGGCAGTAATCCCACACCGGCGATCCGGTTCGGGGGCAAGGCAATTCAGGAAGGAAGTCTCAAATGGATATTTACGGCGATGTCGAGGCCATGCATGGCGACTCTTCGGCGATGTCGGAGAAGGAGGACCGGCTGCGGTCGATGGTCCAGCAGCTCGGCTCGATGCTGGAGCACGCCTCGTCAGGCATGCAGGGCAAGGGCCGGGTCGCGCTGCAGCGTGCCGGCGAGGACCTGCAGACCTACGGCACCCAGCAGGCCACCATGCAGGCCGAACACTCCGAGAAGATGAACATCTCCGCGTCGCACCTGACCGAGGGCGACGAGGACGCGGCCGGCTACCTCAGCGCCATCGACACCATGACGGTGTGAGCGGCCGGACCAATTTGAACCGAGTCACCAAGACCAACTGAGAACTGAGAAAGCGAGCAGAAGATGGCGATTCAGTACAACGTGCCGATCCTCGAGGAATGCAAGCAGATGATCGGCGCCTGCGAGGTTCTGACGGCGGAAGTGCACAGCGACGCCATGTCGATGAAGGCCAACACCGAGCACCACTTCAGAGGCGGCGGCGGTGAGGGCTTCCAGGAGGACTACACCCGCGTGCTGACCTACGTCGATGGGCTGCGCGAGAAGCTCAACGCCGCCAAGGTGGCGCTGGGGATGGGCGTGGACGGCGTGATCCAGAAGGACGCAACGATCAAGGCGCAGTACGCCGGCGGTTAAAGCTTGCGTTGGCGCGTGCGCCAGGAAAGCTCCGAGCATGACACGGCCCGGCCCTGCACAACTGGCAGGCCGGGCCGTCGTCGTGACCGAACAGGTGGGGAATTGAACGACAGAGGAGTCCAGCGGTGGCGGTGCGACCGACATTCGTGAATCGGCCGGCGCCGACAACGACCGGACCGCAACCGGCCACCTCCATGGAGGTGACCCGAGAAGCACTATGGCTGCTGCAGGCGCTGTGCGGGGTGGAGCGGATGCCGGCGGTGCTGGTGACTCGACCCTTCACCGACACCGGCGATCCCGCGGAACGTCCGTGGGGGCATCCCGGTGTGGCGGTCCTGCGCGAGAAGGGTCTGGTGTTCGGCGACGAGGTGCACCCGCAGGTGCGGTTGTGGCTGGAGACCCTGGGCGCACCAGATGTGGTGTTGGCAGCCATGATTCGTCGCGGCGGGCATCATCTTCGGGTGGCCATCGCCCGCCGTGGTGAGATCACTGTGTCGGCGATCCAACATGAGGATGACCTGACGGTGGAGTACCTGGGTCATTCGGCGACGGTGTCGAGTCTGGTCGACCGTCTGGTGCCGGTGTGCGGGCCGCAGGTGGAGCCCGCACAGTTCGACGCGGTGTCGGTACCGACTGCCAACCTGCTCGAAGCGCTGGGGCAGGTGGCGCGAGGCGAGCACAGCGCGGCGACGGTGTTCGGCAGCATGGGGATGGACGCCGACCAGTACCGGGTAGTCACCATGGCCGCCGACAACCCGATCATGGAGCTGTCGATGACCGCGATGACCCCCGACGAGGCCGGTCGAATCGAGGTGAGCAGGACCGCGGCCACCGTGACCGACACGGCGCTGGGTCGGGTGCTGACGGGGCCGATCCGCAGTGAGAACGGCTCGTGGTGGACGCTGATCACGCCGGGCACCACGGCGGCGATTAAGTCGTCGGTGTCGGCGGTGCTGGGGATGGTCGGCATCCGCGAGTGGAGCGACCGGACGCCTCATCGCCGATAGGGGACGTCGCGCACCGCCAGTGCCCATCGCAGAGTATGGAAGACCGCCCCATCCACCCAACCACCAAAATCAGACAAAAATTGTGTTCACGCACTGCCTGAATATGTCTGAAGTGTGTAATAATAAGGCAGTGCTAGGAGGCAGGCCCGTGAGGCGCAACAGGATCGAGTCACTGTGAGCGAACAAGACTTCTACAGCCAGTACCTCAAGCCCGAGGAGCCGTTGGAGCCCGCCGCACCGGACACTCCCGCGGCGCCGGCGGAGCCGACCGGCGCGGAGGATCGTCCCCACAACGGTGTTGAACCCAGTGACGCGCACACCGATCCCCGGATGCCGGTGGTCGATCCGCACGCAGTGGCACCCCCACCCGCAGCGCCAGCGTGGCCGACCGTGGGCTATCCCCCTGCTGCTCCACCGGACCCTGCGGCCGCACCGCCCGGTCGCGGTCGGCACGCGCTCGGCGGTGCACCGGGCGAATCAGGCGTCGTTCCTGCACCGCCTGCAGGTCCGCCTGCCGGGTATCAACATCCTGGTCGACATCAGCCACCGCCCCCAGCGGGGGCACCGCAGCCCCCGCCAGGGTGGGCGCCGCGCCCGCCCGAACCCCCGGCATGGCCTGCCCGCGGTGGGGAGTCGGTGGGACCGATGCAGGCTCAGGTGCGGCAAGCCGACCTGGTGCGGCCGTACAAGCCGACGCCGGAATCAGGTTGGCGCAAGAAACTGTACAAGACCACGAAGATCAATCTGGGCCCCGGTGCCAGCGAGCGGGAGTGGAATGATCTGCGTCGCCGGCTGAAGGTCAACCTTCGCGGCACCTACGTCATTGCGGTGCTGCAGCAAAAGGGTGGGGTCTCCAAAACCACGGCCACTTTGGGCATCGGCGCGGCGCTAGCCCATTACCGCAGTGACAAGGTGGTGGCCATCGACGCCAACCCAGCCTCGGGCAACCTGTCCAAGCGGATCAACGAACCGAGCACGGGCACGTGGCGCACGCTGTTGGCTGATCCGAATCTGCACTCCTACAGCGATTTTCGGCACCACCTGGGCATGGATTCCTCGTCGGGTCTGGAGGTGCTCGCCGGTGATCCCGGTGATGCGGTGCTGACCGGGCGTGAGTTGGTGATGGCCTGGCAGCGGCTGGCCCGGGTGTATCCGGTGGCACTGCTGGACTGCGGTAACCAGATGCGCGACGACATCACCGCGGCGGTGCTGTCGATGGCCGATGCGGTGGTGGTGGTCTCGACGACCCGCTACGACGGCGCTGAGGCTGCGCAGCAGACACTGAATTGGCTGATCTCCCATGGCTATCCGGGCCTGGTGCGGGAGGCGGTGATGGTGATCAGCAACGTCAACAAGATCACGCCGACCAAGGCGGTCCGCAATCTGCATGAGGGGTTTGAGCGGGTGGTGCGTGCCGTGCACGACATCCCCTACGACCCGCACCTCAGCGATGCCACCGCAGTCGATTTCAACCGTCTGGCACCAGCGACGCGGCGAGCGTTCATCGAGGCCGCGGCGTCGGTGGCCGACGGGTTCGTCAAGGCCGCTGACAAGGACCCGGGGTATCGGCCGCAGTGGCCCGAGCAAGGCGAGGGATGGCGATGACAACAGCGACGGAGAGGGGCACGCAGGGAGCGGTCCCGGCGCGTCAGGTCCGTCTGGCCGAGCAGGTCAACGTGGCGGTGCTGTTCGACGGCCGCCAACACGACGTGACGCTTCCAGCCAGCTCCCCGGTGGCGGCGGTGGTCGACGCGCTGGTACGCCGGTTGCAGACCGACGACGACAGCGGTGAGGAGGGGCTGCGCAGCCCCGACGAAAACGGCATGGTCAGCCCCGGCCTGGTGAACCTGACCCATATCGACGGACGGCCGCTGAACCGGACGCAGACATTGGGCCAGCAGGGGGTGGTCGACGGCGACCTGCTGGTGCTGGAGGTGATCGACGCCGAGGTCGAGTTCACCCCGGTGATCGAGTCCCCGTCGTCGGCGGTGGCGGTGCTGAACAAGGCCCGCACCCCCGTGGTGACTGCTGCCACGGCCCGGCTGGTGGCCGGAATCATCGTGGCGGTGGCGGTGACCGTGACGACCGCGCTGCTGATGCTGGCGTGGTCGCGCAACCGCGGCGCAGGCCAGGACTGGAACCTGATCCCGACCGCCGGCGCGGCGGGGCTGGGACTGCTGCTGATCGTCGGTGGGGCACTGGTGTGGAGACAGCAGCGGGATTCGGTGACCGCCAATGCGTTGTGGCTACCTGGGGCGTTGATCGCGTGCCCGGCGGCTGCGCTGATGGCCGCTCCGGGAAGCGTAGGGCCCTGGCACCTCACCTTCGCCGTGATGGTGGCGGTGGTCCTGGCGGCGCTGTTGTGGCGGCTGAGTCCAGCCCCACGTGCACTGATGGCCACCATCGTCATCGTCGGCACCGGCCTGGCGGTCCTGGCCGTCATCCATGCGCTGACCGGAGCGACATTGCAGAACCTGTCGGTGGCGGTGATGGTGCTGGCGCTGTTCGTGTTGACCGGGGCGCCGAAGATCGCTGCCCGCATGGCCGGTATCCCGGTGCCGCCATTCCCCACGGTCACCGGCAAGGACACCTTCGATAACGCCGACGCCATCGCCAAGGAGGCGCTGGTGGCCGCCGAGCATCAGGGCACACCGAGTGTGGAGGACCTGCGCCGCGGGGCAGAGGCGGCCAACGTGTACTTGAGTGCGTTGCTGATCGCGGTGGCGATCTTCTTCGTGGGCGCATCGGTGTTCGTCGTGGAACCGGGGCGGGGCCGCTGGTGGCTGGCCACGGTGTTCATCGGACTGCTGGCGACGGTGCTTGTGTTGCGCGGCAGGGCGTTCGCCGCTCGCGGGCAGGCGATCACCGTGGTGGCCGCTGCCGTGCTGATGGTGATGGTCACGACCGTGAAGTACGCGCTGGCATGGCCGAACCCGGTGGCGGCCTACGCGGCGGCGGCGGTGATCCTGGCGCTGGGCGTCGCGGGAATGGGGGCCGCGGCCGTCGTTCCGGCGAAGGTGTTCTCCCCGGTGTTCCGCAAGGTCGTGGAATGGGTTGAGTACCTGTTGATCGTGGCGGTCCCGCCGATCGCGGTATGGCTGCTGAACCTGCTGGCCCTGGCGAGGAACATGTGATGGCTGGCTCTGTGGGGATCGGCCGTCGTCTGGGGGTCGCGGCAATGGCCGCGATGCTGGCGCTGGTGTGGCCGTCGGGCACCGCCACGGCGATCACACCTCCGGCGATCGATCCGGCCGCTGTACCCGCCGATGGTGTACCCGGCCCTGATGAGCCGATGAAGCAGCGTTACGCATGCCCTGGCAACGCGCTGATGCCGGGCACCGATGTGGCCGTGCCGCCCGCAGCGCAGACGTTCATGAATGTGCCGGAGCTGTGGAAGTCGGCCGGGCGGGGGGCCGGCGTGACGGTCGCGGTAATCGACACGGGTGTGTGGCCCTCTCCGCGTCTGCCGCGCCTGCGCGGCGGCGGCGACTACGTCATGGCCGGTGACGGGCTGTCGGACTGCGACACCCACGGCAGCGTGGTCGCCAGCATCATCGCGGCCAGCCCGGCCGAGGGCGACGGCCTGGTGGGGGTCGCCCCGGAGGCCGAGATCATCTCGATCCGGCAGTCCTCGGGCATGTTCGTGCGCGAACGCGGCGGCAACGAGGATGACGCACGAGCGGGCACGGTGAGCACGTTGGCTCGCGCGATCGTGCACGCCGCCAACCTCGGCGCCCGGGTGATCAACATGTCCATCGTGTCCTGTGTCCCGGTGACCAAACCGGTGGACCAGACCACGCTGGGAGCCGCGGTGCGGTATGCGGCGGTGGAAAAGGATGTCGTCCTGGTGGCCGCGGCCGGCAACGCCAATGCCGCCAGTGCCGGAATGCCGATGGGCACAGGGTGTTCCCAGAACCCCAACATCGACGCCACCAATGTCGATGATCCCCGCAACTGGGGTGGAGTCGTGACGATCAGCACGCCGTCGTGGTTCTCCGACTATGTGCTGTCGGTGAGTGCGACCGATGACCGGGGTCAGCCCGCGCAGACCCAGGAGGGCGCCGACATCAGCCTGGCCGGGCCGTGGGTCGGTGTGGCTGCTCCGGGCCTGTTCGTGGAGGGGGTCAACCCCGCCGGAGGCATCATCAACGCCACCGTCGATCCGCAGACCTCGGAACTGAAGCCGATGAGCGGCACAAGCTTTTCTGCGGCATATGTGTCGGGGCTGGCGGCGCTGATCCGCGCCAAGTACCCCGATCTGCCTGCCGCACAGGTGATCAACCGGATTAAGCAGACCGCCCACTCACCGGCGGCGGTGGTGGACAACAGGGTCGGCCACGGGGTGATCGACCCGCTGGCTGCTCTGAACTTCGATGTACCCGAAATCCCGGCACCCCGGGAGAACCTGACACGACCGCTGGGACCTCCGGCGCCCCCGCCCCCGACCGATCATCGGCCGATGATCCTGGCGGTGGCCGGATCGACCGCACTGCTGCTGGTGCTCGGTGTGGTGCTGCTGGTGACGTCGATGTCGAAATCGCGACGAGGACAGTAGGGGGCGACCGTGACCGTGCTCGATGAGCAAATTCCCGGCCCGCATGCAGGATTCGGTGAGCAGATTCGACGCTGGCGGCTGGATTTGCGGTTGAAGCTGGTGGTGATTGCCGAACTGATCGCCGCGGCGATCCTGGTTGCGGCCTCGCCGGTGCCGTGGTGGCTGATTCCACTGGTGCTGGTTCTGGTGCTGCTGGTGGTGACTGTCAGCTACAACGGTGCGACGGCGCCCGGCTGGCTGGCCCGATGGATGCGGTTCGTGTACTTCCGGCGCCGCGAGAGTGCCCGGCGGGCCCGCGCCCGTATCCCCGAGCCGTTCACCGTAGACATGCCCGGTGCGGGGCCGGTGGGGATGATCTGGGACGGCCAGTACGCGGTCACCATGATCACCCTGCACGGTCGCCCGTTTTCTCCCACGGTGCTGGTGCCCACGGGAGCAGAGACCATCGACACGATCCCGTTGGAGGCGATTCAATCCCGGTTGCGCCAGTTCGCTGGTCTGGAGCTGCACTCGGTGGACGTGGTGCAGGTGGGCAGCCGGGTGGCCGCCGACGGGAGCTACACCCCGAAGTACGCCGAGATCGTCGGTGACCGCGCCGCTGTCGGCGACCGCCGCTCCTGGCTGGTGTTGCGGCTGTGCCCGCAGGCGTGCCTGGCGGCGATGCTGTATCGCGGCGATGCCGCCGCGGCCGCTGCAGCGGCCACCGAGAGGGTACGGCAGGCGGTGTTGCGGGCGGGCTGCCGGGCGGTGACCTGCACCGCGCCGCAGATGAGCGCAGCGATCACCGCCCTGCTCAACGAAACCGATCTGGATCGCGTGCAGGAGAATTGGTCGAACCTGGACGCCGACGCCGACTACGTGACCACCTATCGCATCTCCGGGCGTGACCTGACGACCAAAATGCTCAACGACCTGTGGACGGTGCGGGCACACCGCACCGTCACCACCGTGAGGGTGTTCGGTGACCGCGCTGGCAGCTCCCGCGTCGCCGGCCTGGTGCGCTTCCACACCGACGCCCCGTTGACCCACCCTCCGCTGCTGGCGCTGCAGCCGGTCTCCGGTCAGGCCTTCGACTCCCTACTGGCGTCGTTGCCGTTGGGGGACAGGGCTTTGCATCTGGAGATGTCGCCACGCCTGCTCGGCGACGGCGCCGACCTGAAGATTCCGGTGGGTCCGTCGGGGCCGATGTTCGGCATGACCGTCACCGGAGTCCCATTCCTGATGCCGCTGACCGATCCGCTGCGGGCGACTCGGGTTTCGATCAACGCCGACCTTTCGGTCGTGATCCCGCTGCTGCTGCGGACCAGCGCCGCCGGGGCGGTGATCCTGATCCACAGTGATCGTCCCGCTGTGTGGCGACCGTTGTGCGACAACGACTATCGGATCAGTTTGGCCGGTGACCGTGACCCAGTGCGGCAGCCGACGGTGATCGTGGCTGACGGCGAGGGGTTGGCGCTGACGGCCGGTGAGCGGGGACACAGTCTGGTGACCGTGGGGTCAGTGGACTCCGACGCTGATGTGACGATCGTGCAGGAGTCCCCGGACGAACTGGTGATCGGAACTCCGGCGGTGCGTGGGGTGCGATTGTCGGTGATGCGGCCCCGCAATGAAGCGCAGTTCCTGACCCATCTGCGGACAGGAGCACTGCAGCCGTGATCGATGACCGTTCACTGCAGGCGCTGCGGGCCGCGATGAAGGTGCTGAGCAGTTCTCCGGATCGGGCTGGGCAGGTGTTCGTCCTAGCGACCGGGGACAACCCAGAGCTGGCCGACGCCTGGTTGGGCCGGTATGCGACCGGGGAGCGCTCGATGCAGGTGCTGGAGCGACTGGCTACCCACGCCGACCGGCTCGGCGACGGGCTGGTGCGGATTCAGCATCGGCCCGCCGATCTGCGAGCGCACTTCGACATCGACTATGTGCGGATGCCGATTGTGGACGCGACTACCGCACGGTTGGCCTACGCCGCGGCACTGATTCGGGAGCAGAACTGGCAAGGCGCCGACGACATGGTGCGCACGCTTCCGGCGACACCGGCGGTGGGCTATGTGCGGTCGGTGCTGGCCACCGCCACCAAGCGCTGGCCTGATGTTCTGGTCGCGGTGAGCAACTGCCGGCAGTGGCATGGCGACCCGCATCTGCGTAGGGCCGCCAGCCTGCAGGAGGCTTGGGCGGCAGCCTCTTTGGGGCTGACCGATCGGGCCTTGGAAGCCGTCGAGCGGGTGGTCAATCCTCCCGCCGACGATACGGCGACTGGGTGGAAGCCCAGTGCCCAGCAGGCCAGCGACGACCTGACCAGGGACGCGCTGTTCTGTCGGGCGCTGGTGCTGCGCCATCAGGGCCAGGCCGAGGAAGCGCGCACGGTGCTGACCAACATCCGCGTTCAGTGGCCCGACTTCGAGCGTGCCCAGACCGCGCTGTCGGACCCGAGTTTCGGATTGCAGATCACCGACCCGCAGACGATCGAGACACGCACCGATCGCTGGGACCCCTCCACTGAGACCAGCCCCGAAGAGCGGGCCGCTCAGGAGTCGGCCCGCTCGGCGAAGACCCTGCTGGCTGAGGCCGAAGCGGAGCTGGAGGCGATGGTCGGCCTCGGTGAGGTCAAGGCGCGGATCGCCGAGCTGCGCCACGACTCCATCGCGCGAGTGCTGCGGCAGCGCAAGGGATTACCGACCTCCCCGGTGTCGCGTCACCTGTTGATGATGGGTCCCCCCGGAGTCGGCAAGACGGTGTCGGCGCGGGTGATCGCCCACATCTTCTGCGGACTGGGGCTGCTTCGCCGTCCCGACGTCTATGAAACCCGCCGTGACAAGCTGATCGGCCGCCACGTCGGCGACACCGAGAACAACACTCTTGAGCAGCTCGAAACGGGTTTGGGCGCCACGGTGTTCATCGACGAGTTCGGTGATCTCATCCACACCGGCTACGGTTCGGGTGACCCGTACGGTCAAGCCATCATCAGCACCCTGGTCCCGTTCATGGAGAACCACCGCGACGACATGGTGGTCATCGCCGCAGGGTATCCGATGGCCAGCCAGCGTGTGTTGGCCGCCAATGATGGTCTGCGGGGGCGTTTCGCCACGCTCATCGAGTACACCTCATATAACCCGGATCAGTTGATTGCGATCATGGAGGGGATCGCGGCCAAGGACGGTGACACCTTCGCACCGGATGCGCTGCTGTCGCTACGGGAGAGTTTCGCGCAGTACTACAACGCCCAGATCACCAGCAGCGAAGGTGATGTCATCCGCGTGATCGACGGCCTGGGTAACGGGCGTTTCGTGCGCACCGTGGTGGAGAAGGCGCAGTTGAACCGCAACAGCCGCATCGTGAGTTCGCTGGGCTTGAGCGGTGCCGACCTGTCCGACCCCGATTTTGGCACCGACCTCGATGCGGACATGCTGACCCTGCTGACCGCTGAGGACGTGCACTACGGGCATCAGCAGGCGCTGCCCCCGGAGATGCGAACCAACGGCGCGCGGGCGTCGGACTGGCTGCGCGAGTCGGAGGAACGGCGCCGGACTCAAACCCAGTAACGGCGTTCGGACAATGTTCACGTATTGACTGACGTTGTATCTGTCTGCCAGGATTCGGGCATGCATGCAGCCGATCCGTCCTTTGATGTGAACAGCGCACACGCGGCGATCGCTGCGGCGGAAACGCTGCTCAGGGTGGGCCGGCCCGGTCTGGGCCGTGACCGGCCCGCTGATTACTGGGACGTGCAGGCGGTCCGTCCTCTGGCCGCGCTGCTGTTCGCGGCGTCGCCGCTCGGCAATGGGCAGGGAATTGAATGGGTGCGGGCGGCACTGGATAACGTCGACCCCGAGGACGTACGAAGTCCGGGCTGGGCGCAGGCCGCACTGCGGTGTGCGGTGTCAGCACCGGTGCTGGGCCGCTCGGTGGTGCGCGCGCTGACCTTCGACGCCCGGCAGCGGGATTCGGTCGTCGCGGCGATTCGCGCGGCGATCAGCCCCGACGAACTGCAGGGGGAGCAGCGCTGTGGCTAGTCCTGCGGTGTCTGAGGCTCCGACGTTCACCCCCACGCCTACCACCTACTGCGGCTTCGACCGCCGGATGGTCGGCAAGCGTGAGCAGTTGTACGTGCCACGCAGTGCCCCAATGGTGTTGGTGTCTGCGCCCTCGGACACCGGTAAGTCGCGGCGCATCCTGGCGCCGGCGGCGGTGCTGTGGGGCGGGCCGGCGGTGGTGGTGTCGTCCAAGGACGATCTGATGCAGAACGTGATGCAGCGGCGGTGGGGGCCGCGGGCACTGCTCGATCTGCGGCCGCTCAGTTCTCCCGTGTATCCCGAGGGCATCGTGGCCAATGTCTATGACCCGACGGTGACCATCGACAGCCCCTACGAGGCGTTGACGGTGGCCGAGACGATCATGCAGATGGCCACCGTTGGCCTGGGGACCGGGGCCGATCAGGTTTCCGACGGTGGGGTGTGGGAATCCCAGGCTGCCGGTCCGCTGGCGGCGTTCCTGTTCGCTGCCAGCCCGCAGGGCAACAGCAAGGGCATGGACTGGGTTCTGACCGGGGTGGACAACATTGACCCGAAGAACACCAGTGAACCGGGCTGGGCGCAGGCGGCCGCGATCTGCCATCAATACCCCACACTGTCGATGGGCATGATGCGGATCATGGAAATGGATCCCCGGCAACGGGATTCGGTAGCCATCACCATGCGCAAGGCAATTACGCCGTGGCTGCGGACCTCGCTGGTGCAGCGCCCGGGCGCGCAGCCGTTCACCCCCGATTTCCTCGATGATCCCCAGGCGACGCTGTATGTGCTGGCCCCGGCCGACGGCACGGTAGCCGGCTCGGCGGTGACGCTGCTGGATTCGCTGGTGCGGCGGTGGCGGGAGAAGACCTCGGCGCGCGAGCCGATGCACCGGCTGCTGATGATCGTCGACGAGCTGCCGAACACCGCACCGATTCCTTCGCTGCGCAGGATCGTCGGGGAGGGCCGCGGCCTGGGGATCAACTTCATGGCTGCGGTGCAGGCGTCGTCGTCGCTGGACACCGTGTACGGGCCGACCTATGCCAACGAGTTGCGCGACATCTTCGGGGCCGCGGTGATCATGTTCGGCGCCCGCGAGGAGGAGTTGTTGACTGCCGCCGAGAACTGGTCGGGTCTGACCAATCGGCGCAGCCAGGGGTTCGGGCAGGCCGATGCCCACAAGAATCTCAGCAGCGACCTGGGCGCGACGCTGCGCTGGCAGGAGTTGCTGCCCCCGGATCGTGAGCATGCCCGCCTGCTGGTGCGCGGTGGCGTGGGAACCTGCGTGGAGATCCCGGATTGGTCGGAGTTCCTGCATCGCTACGACACGGCGATCAGGGAAATCCTGTCACGCACTGGCAGCCGGGAAAGAGCTGGCGCCAAGCAGTATTCGCGTGCTGCGGGACTGCTTCGCCGGTTGTGGTCGGACACCCGCAACGACGCAGAGCTGTGATCGTCGTTCAGCACCATCAGGGGTCCAACACCAACCCCTGCCCAGCGGGGCGCTTCAGCCGGCGTGGGTCGCGCCGATGGTACTCGATGGCGTCAGCGATTCCACGACAACGTTTTTCACACCGACACCCACGGCTGCCAGGGTCCAGATGATACCCAGCACATTGACAGCCAGAGCAACGGTGAGCAGCCGCGAGGATCGCGGCAGCGAACGGACTGATCCGGCGCCGGGCGGAGTGCGGTCGATGGGGTCGGCCACCGGAGCGGTGTCAAACACTGACGGTGCGGTCAGGTCGTCGGGTAGCAGTGTGGCGGGCAGTTCCACCGACGGCGCTGGTGGGGTCAGCGGCCACCACTCGGTGGAGCCGTCGATGGCCAGCCAGCCGTTGAGGATGCCGTAGATAGCCGCGGTCAGGGCGGCGGCTGGAAGCTGCGCCATCAGCCAGGGCGCCAGGATCGCGCTCTTGAGCCCCTGGCCGGGGTCATAGAGCAGGGTCGTCACCGCGCCGAGCACCGCTGCGACGAACAACAGCGCTGGGATGGGGTAGGAGCGCAGCCGGTCTGGGATCAACGTCTCGATGCGCTGGTAGATGACCCGACCCGCAGGCCAGCCCAGCGGTGCCGCCAGCGCGGCCAGGATGACGATGGCCAGCTCAACCTTGGTCTCCACGGTCTTAGCGCCCCGGCTCAGCAACGGGTGAGTGCCGTGGTCGTCGTAGGGGTTGGGGCGGGCGCCGGCGGTCTCGCGGTGACGCCGACGGATGCGCCGGTTGAGCAGTTCGGCCCGGCGTATCTGCATCGTGAAGATTCCGGAGTGCTCGGCGATCCACTCGCGGCGCAACTCGTCGTATCGGTCCACACTCGGCTTGAACAACATTTGTTTACGTGTTGTCTTTCTATGTCTTGTCTGTCACCATGAAAAGCATGTTGGACAGCGTAGCTCTGGGGCTGGCAAATGTCTCCCCTTGACGGGTGCAGTGCTGGCTGTTGGCGCTTTTCTGTTCGTAAACAGCGCAATTCGCGCCTTGATGGGCAGGATTCGGCGCCGTCGGCGCCGTCATGGCCGCGTGGGCGTCTCGGTCCTGGGCTGCGGGGGTGCCCGCACAAGTCAGTCACTCGTGAACACTTCGACACCGGCCGGGTTCACCTCGGTCGGGGGTTCGACGCTGTGGCCGCCGACGCTGGTGGGGCCGGCGACGGTCCCCGGCGGCACCTCGGTTCGCCCACGGGTCTGGCTGGCGGGTCGCGGGCAGCGCCGCCGGATCAGCTCCCGCGGTGCGGCGACTCTGCATCACCGCGTCAACCCTCACGGAGGCCAGTCATGACGTTGACCAATGAACAGTGGACTGAGCAGTTGCAGGCCTGCGAAGACCCCGCCAGTCTCTACCCGGATGCACCCGTGTTCGACCTGCCCGAGGGCGCTCAGACCGACTACGAGGTCGCCGACGAGGACCAGTACGACGATGAGTACGGCGACGAGGACGACGGTCAGTACGACGAATACGGCGGTGACGGTGAGCCTTTCGATGATTACGCCGATCCCGAGGAGGACGGAGATCATCCGGGTGCACCCCGCGACCTGGTAGAGGTTCCGCTTGACAGCGAGGAGCCCGGCGAACCGCAGCGTCCCCGCCGGTTCGACGGCAAGATCGCGATGGGTTTCGCCGCTGCCGGTCTGGTGGCGGTCCTGGTCGCGATCGTCGGCGCGGTGGCCGTCTACAGCTCGGATGAACCGGCCCGGCCCACGGCCGCCTCGGTCACCGAACCGGGTGCTGCGCCGCCGCCGCGTACCGCGGCACCGAAGCCGGTGGCCGCGGAGTCGGCTGATCGCCCGCTGCCCTACACCGCCGATGCGGCGGGATCGTGTGCGGCGGGGTCGACGTCGGCGCAGACGATGGCCGGGGCCGATCCGCACAGCGCTTTCGTGTGCGTGCGCGGGGGAGCCGATGGTCAGGTGATTGAGATCGACCTGTCGAAGACCTACATGATCACCGCGATCTCCCTCACCCCCGGCTGGGTCGGTAAAGACGCCAGCGGGGTGTCGCAGTGGGGGCAGTACCGGGTGGTGACCACTGTGCAGTACCTGTTCAACGACACCGACAGGACGCTGGTGACCCAGGAGACCAAGAACGTCCACGGTGAGGCGGTGCAGCCCATCAAGCGGGTGCTGGCCTCCAAGATCAAGATTTTGATCCGGCAGACCTCGCGGCCACCGGCCCAGCCCGAGCCCGGTGCGACTCCCACGCCGACGCCGGGTGGTTTCAATCTCCCGGCGCCCCCGCTGACGCTGGCGCCGCTTCCGGGTTCCCCGTTGGGCGGTCACCAGGAGTCCGATCCGGTCGATGCCGCTTTCGCGATCAAGAGCTTGAAGATCATCGGCCACGAGCCGCTGTGAATCGAAGGGACGACCCGGAATGCAGATGAGCAGGACGTGGCAGCGCCGACTGCAGCGCGGCAAGCGGGCGGCGACTGCTGCGGGCAAGCCGCTGGTGCTGGGCTTGGCGGCGCTGGCGGGCCTGAATATGGTGTGGCAGTTTCTGTTTGGGGCGCCACCGGATCTCGTGACTCCGTCACGGGAAGTGGTGAACAAGTCGGCGGTGGTCAGCGCCTTCGCGCAGGACTACGTGTCGGTGTGGCTGACGGCCAGCCAGTCCGATGTGGCCAGCCTGAACCAATTCGTCACAGTCGACAACGCCAGCCTGCAGCTTCCCTCCACCCCGGCGGTGGTCATCAACACCCCTACGGTCGTGGCGGTCACCTACGCGGGCTTGGCGGGCAAGGACGCGGACGCCGAGGTGTTCTCCGTGGTCGTCGGCGTCACGCAACGGCCCTACGAGTCGGCCAGCCCGCAGCGGGCGCTGTACCGGGTGCCGGTGCTGTGGTCCCGGTATGGCCCGCGGGCCGCGTCGCTGCCTGCCCGGATCAGCGGGCCCGGCGCCGGCGCGGACCTGCCGCTGAGCTATCCGACCACATTGAGCGAATCCGATCCGGCGTACTCGGTGGCCTCGGGGTTCCTCACCGCCTATCTGACCGGCGACGGGCAGGTGGAGCGCTACGTGACCGCTGAGTCGAAGCTCATCGGCGTTCCGGGGGCCTATCAGAGCATCACGGTGTCGGGGATCACCGCCGTCTCACCGCCTCCCACGACACCGGCCGACGGGCAGACCGTGCGCGTGCTGGCCACCGTCACAGCAATCAACTCTCAGTACGCCCCAACGGAATTGAGCTATCCGCTGACGCTGACTGGGGTGGGTGGCCGCTGGCTGGTGGCGGCGATCGACTTCGCTCCGGCGGTGTCCACCGACGATGCGCTGGTTCCGGCCACGGTGGACACCGACTGGCGCAGCGCCCAGACCCCGAACTGAGACATCCACACAACTGGAAGGAACACATCATGACCGAGACGGCACTGGCAGCAGGTGACCTGATCACCGCCATCCCCTCGCTGTGGCAATCCCTGCAGATTCCGTTGGCGATCATCGCCATCTGTGTCGGGGGTGTGGCGGGAGCGTTCTCCCTGGTCCGTGGATTCGGCGCGGCGGCCGGCAAGGTGCTCGGCGGAATCGCCATCGCGGCCATCATCCTCGGCGGTGTCGGCCTGGCGGTGAGCTTGAAAGGCACCGTCGACAAGCACGGCGGCGGAATCACTTCCGGCCAGTTCGGCTGACGAAAACGCCCTCTGACGCAGGAAATCCTCGAGGAGTCCCCAGGTGTCCGACGACGCAGACCGGCCACGCCGAGCGCGGGTCTATGCCGATGTCCGCGACTTTCCCATCTATCTGTCGCATATCGACGACAACACCCGGCTGTGGTTCGCGCCGTGGCGCATCTGGGATGGGGCGACGTTTCTGCTCGGCGCCGCAGCCACGGTGTGGGCCACCCGCCACTGGCTGGACTCCGGGCACGCGGTCACGATCTTCCTGTTCGGCGCGGCCCTCACCGCCGGGGCCACCTTCCTGGCCCGGCAGATGCCGGTGTCGCGGCCCAGCCCGCTCTACCGCATCCTGTGGATGTTGGAGGGACTGGTGCACACCCGGCGCACCGCTGATGTCGACGGTCGCCGCGATGCGTGGCTGTCCCCACCGGATGAGGTGATCGACAACCTGATCTTCACCCCTGGTGGGGTGTATGCCGAGTTCCTGGTGGATGGCCAGCCGGGCGGCATGATGTCCTACGACCGCAAGGACGCCGTTGCGCGAGGGCATCGACCCCTGGTGCGGCAACTGCCGTCGGGCATGCTGCTGTGGGGCGCCAATGTGCGCATCAATCCGCGACAATTGTTGCGCCGCATGCTCTCTGGCTACGACAGTCATCGTGCCTGGATTCAGGAAGTCCGCGACTGGGAGCAGTTCGTCCAGATCGAACCGTTCTACGAGCAGGTATTCGGACTGCGTATCCCGGTCGATGCCGGGATGGAGGGCCGCAGCGGGGTCGGTGGTCTGGCCAAGGTGGCGACGGTGGTCGCCGGGCGTGACCCAGACGATCCGCAGTCACTGGCCGGCTACCGAGACATGGTCGACAAGCTGCTGACGAAAATCCCGCGTCAGTTCAACGCCCGACCTGCCACGCCACGCCAGATTCACTGGTGGTATCGACGTCGCTGGTCGTTGGGCGCGGTGTCTGAGCCTTTCCCGCATGAACCGGGCGGTCCGGATCGGTTGACGCGCGCGGACTTTGAGAAGTTGATGCCCGCCGAGTTCGACTGCGGCGACCAGCTCGCCCGGCGCCAGCATCGGTCCTGGTGGCGGCGCATCGTGCCGTCACTGGCCGCGGTGGTGGTCATTCGGCGCCAGCAGCAACCCGTGAGCTATCAGAGCATGCTCGCAGTGGCCCAGCTTCCTCGCGCGGGCCTGGTGTATCCCCGTGCGGAGTATCTGCTGTCGCTCTACGACGTCGATGTCGACAGCGACGTCGAGGTCGACTGGTTTCAGCACATCACCACCCGCTCGGCTGAACGGGCGCTCAACCGGATCGACCGCGCCCAGCGCAATCTCGATGACCAGGCCTTCCAGCGAGGGTCGGTGCGGGCCAGTAACACCGACCTGGCCGAGCGGTACGCCGCCGGCGAGGAGTACAACGCGAAACTGCGAGCCAGCAAGCTGGAGCGTGAGGTCTGCGCCTCCACGGTCGTCGCCGTGGGCGCCAACAATCGGGCCGCTCTTGATCATGCCGCCCAACAGATGCAGACGCACTTCGCCGAGGAACTCGACACCACCTTGAGCCGCTGGGGCGGCGGTGCCCAGATCGGGCTGTGGCAGACCGGGCTACCCGGCAGTGAGGAACGCAGCCCCCGCAGTCAGTTCGACCAGCCCACCACCACCACGGAGTGGGCGCGGTTCTCTCCGCTGGTGTCCAACGAGTTGGGCAACGAGACCGGAATCCTGTTCGCCCGCAATATGGCCACCCGTCGGCCGAGTCCGGTCCTGCTGGACCCGGAGGGAGCGGCGCAGCGCCGCGGTGCGCCGGGGGTGCTGTTTTTCGGCCCGCCCGGTGGTGGAAAGTCGCAGGGCGCCAAGCGGGTCGTCACCGAGTTGATCGCCCGCAACAGCCAGTGCTCGATCGTTGACCCCGGCACCAATCGGGAGTGGGAGCCCGCTCTGGCGCATCTGGGGGATCGGGTGGTCTACATCAACCCGACCCGCGGTGATGTGTCGATGGACGGTCTGCGAATCTTCCGTCGCGAGATCGCCGTCGAGCGGACGCTGGATCACCTGCTGCCGATGATGGGTGTTGAACCTGACGCCGAGATCGCCCGCCAGTTCAGGTTTCTGCTGCGCCCCGACCAGCGGGTGGCCGAAAGCATGGGCGCCCTCGTGCGCTACCTCAACAGTCTGCGGGGCGCAGAGGCTCGGGAGTACACCGAGCTGACCGCCAAGCTCGACATGTGGGCCAACATCGACTACCTGCGGGCGATGTTCGATGAGTCCCTTCCCGTGCCGCCGATCGCCGAAAAGGATGCCGTGGTGTGGCTGACCTCCGAGCTGGAGCTGCCGACCACCGCCCAGACCGAGGACCTGCATCAGTACCGGCGCCAAAGTGCGCGTGCCAGAGCTGGTTTCGCGATCTACGGAATGATCGCCGCAATCACCCGAGAGGCCTACACCGGGCCGAACCGGCGCCCGGGAGGGTTCGGCTGGTTCGTTGCCGAGGAGGCCCGCACCTACTTCTCCTCCCCGGTCGGGCAGGAGGACGCGGTGCGGCTGATCACTCAAGGCCGCAAAGAACGCTACGGGCTGATCGCGATTTCACAGCATGTGGAGCACTTCGCGGGCATCCCCACCAAAGACCTGCCGACGCGGATCATCACCCCGTTCAAACCCATCGAACGCGACCAGGCCCGCGCGGAGTTCAAGGCCATCGGCATCGACCCCGAGGAATATCCCGAGGTGCTCGATCTGCGCACGGTCGAGGGCCACGGGTATGCGTACATGATCGATGAGTTCGGCCGGGCCGGGCTGGTGGACATGCTGCCCCCGGTGCAGCAGGAGCGGGTGGCCGCGTTCGACACCAGAGGTCTGTATGCCCCTGCCGGAGACAACCTGCCATGCTGAGCGCGTACTGCGCCTGGCGCTACACCCGTCCCGGTCTGCGCCGGGCGTGGCTGATGGTGCAGATGCTGTGGACCGGGGCGCTGACTGCCCTGGTGACCGCCCCGCAGGCCAGTGCGGCCGGGTTCGCCAACGCCGTGGGATGGACCGGGATCACCGACACCACCGGCCAGCCCATCGGCTCCTACTTCATCGGCACCGTCTCCATGCTCGATGCGGTCAAGGAGCAGGGCAGCGACATGAGCATGCTGGACCCGTCGTCGTGGGTGCCGGGGCTGGCTGACCGTGTGCAGATCGCACTGACCTACAGCCAACTAGCGACGTTGCTCGGTTTGTGCTGCGGCTTTCTGGTCGTGGTGTGTGCACTGGGTATCTGGTTCATCAAGTTCGCGTTGGGGTCGGTGTGGCTGGGTTGGTTGGGGGCACTCGCCGCGCCAATCGCCGCCTCCTTGGCACATTTCGTGCAGACCTACAACATCTTCCCGCTGGCCGTTGTGCTCTGCCTTGCTGTCGGCGGAATCCTTTGCTACTGGAGGGGTTTCGCCACCGGCGCTGCGGTGATGGTCAGCGCCTATCTGGTGCTGCTGTTGATCTGGGTGTTTCTGCGCGACCCGATTGATGAGCTGGTGGGCGAGCACGGGCTGCTGGCAGTCGCACGGTCGTTGGGGTTCCAGATTTCACTCGGCGTCGGCAACAACGGGTCGCTGGGCGGCGGCAACGTTGATTCCCAGACCACGGTGTTGTCGCAGTGGATGGCCACCGTGTTGGTGCGCCATCCCATTCAGATCGCCAACTTCGGTGAGGTCATCGACAACTACAGCGGATGTGCCGAGGCGTGGAACGCGGCACTGAATCGCGGCAGCGGGGTCACTGGGCCGGCGGCGGCGGTTGCAGGATCGGCCAGCGGGCCGGTGCAGGCGATGGAGCAGTGCGGTCGCATGGAGGCTGTGGTGCACGCCCGCCAGCTCAGCGGCGAAACGGTCGGGCTGATGTTCTTCATGAACTGCATCGTGCTGGTGTTGTTGCTGCTGTTGTGCTACATGGGTTGTGAGGTCATCCGCATCGGGTTTTTGACCTTCTGGCACATCTTGGTGCTGATCCCGGCGTCGGCGGTGGCGGTGGCGCCGGGCCCGCAGCGGCAGTACGCCAAACGCACCGCGGTCAAACTACTGGTCCACGGCGTGGAGATGTTGTTCGCCACGGCGGCTTTCGGGGTCGTCCTGGTGGTCATGTCTCATGTCACCGGAAACTCGTTGCCGGGCATGAACATCGAGCATCCGATTATGAAGATGATCGTGATGCTGCTGATCACCGCCGCCGCGGTGTTCGGATTTCGGGCACTGCTGCGGGGATTCGGCGATCAGGGGCTTCCCGGACCGATGACGATCGCCAAACGCACCATGCAGCTCGGGATGGGGCCGGTCGGGCAGGCGGCGGCGATGCGGGCCACTTCCCGTGATCTACGCCGGATGAGCCGCGACGACACTCGCTGGCCCAGTTCCCAACAGAGCAGCGATGCGGGAAGCCGCGGACCGCAGGGCGGTCCGGGTCGGCGGCCACACCCACCGGCACCGTCGGGTGGTGCGGGATCACGCGGCCCGGCGGCTCGGCCGGGCAGCGGCGCGGGGCGCAGTGCTCCCGCACCGGCATCGACTCCGACCAGCAGTTCCGGCCCGGCCACCGCGACCAGCACCAGCGCGCCCCCCCGCCGCATGTTCCGCGCGGGCCGCTCGACGACGAGGACCTCGGTGCGGGCCAGCATGTCTGCGAACGTGCGCCGCCGGCGATCCCAGAGCGGCCACA
>NZ_JAKRFN010000032.1 GCF_022348085.1 Mycobacterium sp. PSTR-4-N
GCCCCGCCCGTCCCGCCGGCTCCGGCGGCCCCTCTGCCGCCGGCCCCCGGCCAGGACCCGGCCGTGCTCGCCGCGCCGCCTGCGCCCCCGTTGCCAGGAGCGATCCCGCCCGGCGACATCGCCCCGCCCGGATCCCCCGTCGCGACCACCGTGATCCAGGCGGCGCTGAGCCGGATCGGATCGCCCTACTCCTGGGGCGCGGCCGGGCCGAGTGCCTTCGACTGCTCGGGGCTGGTGATGTGGTCCTTCCAGCAGGCCGGCATCTCTCTGCCGCACTCCAGCCAGGCGCTGGCCGCGGGCGGGCAGCCGGTGTCCCGCGATCAGATGCAGCCCGGCGACCTGGTCACCTACTACTCCGATGCATCTCACGTCGGCATCTACATCGGCGACGGAATGATGGTGCACGCGTCCACCTACGGCACGCCGGTGCGAGTCGCCCCGGTGGACAATGCCCCGATCTACAACGTCCGCCGCTACTGATCGGGCCCGCTCCCGGCACCGCCTCGCGGCGCTGCTGGGCGCCGAAGCTCTGTGCGCCGTCCTGGTGATCGGCGGTGCCTACCCCGCGCCGTCCGGAGCACCCGCGCTCGCAGCATCTCCGACAGCGGTCCTCACGCCGCCCCCGGCAAGCACTGCGGCGCTGCGCACCGTCATCACGCCGGGCGGTCGCAGAGCCCAGCTGATCGACCTCGGCGGCAACGCCGCTCCGCTACTCGACCGGATCGCTGCCGAACTGCCGGGGGCCGAGCAGGCCGTCACGGCGTTCTGGGGTCCGCAATGGCCCGAAGACATTCCGATCGTGGTGGCCGGATCGCCCGAGCAGTTCTCCGCGCTGGCCGGTGCAGGGGCCGACACCGCCGCGACCACGACTGCCGAACGCATCACGTTCTCTCCGGCGGCCGGCACGATGGATGCCGCCGATCTGCGGATCGTGCTGCGCCACGAGCTTTTTCACTACGCTGCGCGCGCCGCCACGGCTGCTGATGCGCCGGTGTGGCTGACCGAGGGGGTCGCCGACTACGTGGGCCGCCCCGCCCCGCCTGGCCGCGTCGAGATGCCTGCGCGGCTGCCCACCGACGCGGAGTTGAGCACGCCCGGCCCCGCCCGGTCGCAGGCCTACGACCGCGCCTGGTCCTTCGCCACCTTCGTCGGGCAGACCTACGGCCCGCACCGGCTGCGGGAGCTCTACGTCGCGGCATGCGCTCCCGGCCATCCGGACGCCGCCACGGCGGTGCGCACTGTGCTCGGGATCGACCTGCCCGCATGAGCGGGGTCCTGCTCGTCACCAACGACTACCCGCCGCGCCGCGGCGGCATCCAGTCCTACCTCGAGGCGTTGGTCGACCATCTGGTCGGATCACGCGGGACTTCCGTCGACGCGCTGACGGTCTACGCCCCGACGTGGAAGGGCGCCGAGGACTATGACGCGGTGGCGGCGGCGTCGGGCTACCGGGTCGTGCGCCATCCGACGACGCTGATGTTGCCCGAGCCCAGCGTCGCGTGGCGGATGCGGCGGTTGATCGCCGAGCATGACATCGACACCGTCTGGTTCGGTGCGGCGGCGCCGCTGGCGCTGCTGGCGCCGCTGGCACGCGCGGCAGGCGCTCGTCGGGTCATCGCCAGCACGCATGGTCACGAGGTCGGCTGGTCGATGCTGCCGGTGGCCCGAACGGCGTTGCGCCGCATCGGAAACGACACCGACGTGGTGACCTACATCAGCGCCTACACCCGGCGCAGATTCGCCTCGGCGTTCGGCCGCAACGCCGCACTCGAACATGTGCCGCCCGGGGTCGACATCGACCGCTTCGCCCCCAACGAGGTGGCCCGCGCAGAATTGCGCGCGCGATATCACCTCGGCGATCGGCCCGTGGTGGTGTGCGTGTCGCGTCTGGTGCCGCGCAAGGGCCAGGACATGCTGATCCGGGCGCTGCCGACCATCCGGGATCGGGTGCCCGGGGCTGCGCTGGTGATCGTCGGCGGCGGGCCCTACCGGACCTCGCTGCAGCGGCTGGCGCACAGCTTCGGGGTGGCCGAGCACGTGGTGTTCACGAGCGGGGTGCCGGGGGAGGAACTGCCCGACCACCACGCGATGGCCGACGTGTTCGCGATGCCGTGCCGCACGCGCGGCGGCGGGCTGGACGTGGAGGGGTTGGGCATCGTGTACCTGGAGGCCTCGGCCACCGGTGTGCCGGTGGTGGCCGGCCGCTCGGGCGGGGCGCCGGAGACGGTCGTCGACGGCGAGACCGGGCTGATCGTCGACGGTTGGGACGTCGGCGCGATCGCCGCGGCAGTCGGTGACCTCCTCGCCGACCGCACCCGGGCCGCGGCGATGGGCGCGGCCGGACGCACCTGGGCGGTCGAGAACTGGCAGTGGCAGATGCAGGCTGCGCGGTTGGCGCGGCTGCTCTAATCCTTGGTGTAGAGCCCTTCGATCTCCGCCGCGAACTTGTCGGCGACGACCTTGCGCTTCACCTTCAGCGTCGGGGTGAGCTCACCGGTTTCGACGGTGAAGTCCACCGGCAGGATTCGGAACTTGCGGATCGCCTCGGCCTTCGACACCGCTTTGTTGGCGTTCTTCACCGCGGCGTCGATCTCGGCGGTCAGGTCCGGGTCGTCGGCCAGCTCGCCCACCGACGCCGCTGCCGGCTTACCGTGATGCTGCTTCCACCCCTCGAATGCCTCGGGGTCGATCGCGATCAGTGCCGCGATGAACGGCTTCGCGTCGCCGACGGCCATCGCCTGACTGATCAGCGGATGCGCACGGAGCTGATCCTCGAGCACCGCGGGCGCGACGTTCTTGCCACCCGCGGTCACGATGATCTCCTTCTTGCGTCCCACGATCGACAGGAAACCGTCGGCGTCGACGCTGCCGAGATCGCCGGTGTGGAACCAGCCGTCGACGATCGCCTCGGCGGTCGCGGTCTCGTTGCGCCAGTAGCCGTCGAACACGACCCCGCCGCGCACCAGCAGCTCGCCGTCCTCGGCGATCGTCATGCTGTTGCCGGGCAACAACTTTCCGACGGTACCGACCTTCAGCTGGCCGATCCGGTTGGCGGTGATGGCCGCGCTGGTCTCGGTCAGGCCGTAGCCCTCGTAGATGGTCAGGCCGATGCCGCGGTAGAAGTGGCCCAGCCGGGCGCCCAGGGGTGCGCCACCGGAGATCGAGGCCGTGCAGTCCCCGCCCATGGCCGCCCGCAGCTTGCCGTAGACCAGTCGGTCGAACAGTGCGTGCTTGGCGCGCAGCAGCAGGGCGGCGCCGCCGGTGTCCTGCGCCTTGCTCCATTCGATCGCGGTCTCGGCGGCACGGGTGAAGATCGCGCCCTTGCCGCTGTCGCTGGCGTTCAATTCGGCGGTGTTGTAGACCTTTTCGAACACCCGGGGGACCGACACGATCACGGTCGGCTTGAACTGGCCGAACATCGGCACCAGGTTCTTGATGTCGCTGGTGTAGCCGATCGTGACGCCGTTGGCGAAGGCCGTCATCGACAGCGCCCGGGCCAGCACATGGGCCAGCGGCAGGAACACCAGCAGCCGTCCACCCTTGCGCAGCAGGCTGGGGAAGCAGTGCGTGGCGCCCCGCGTCTCCGACAGCAGGTTGGCATGGGTGAGCTGACAGCCTTTGGGCCGGCCGGTGGTGCCCGAGGTGTAGATCAGCGTGGCGGGATCGCTCGAGGAGATGGCCTCGCGCCGGCGGTCGACCTCGGCGGCATCGGTGTCCGCGCCGACGGTGGACAGTTCGTCGAGCGCGGCCGGGGTGGCGTCGATCGTGAAGACCTTGCGCAGGTCGGGCAGGCTGTCGTGGAGCTCCTTGACCATCTGCGTGTGCGCGTCCGTCTCCACGAACGCCAGCACCGCTGCGGAGTCCTCGAGCACCCAGCGCACCTGGTCGGCCGACGACGTCTCGTAGATGGGTACGGTCACCGCGCCGACCGAGAGGATCGCGTAGTCGAGGATCACCCATTCGTAGCGGGTGGCCGACAGCACCGCCACGCGGTCCCCGGGCTGCACCCCTTCGGCGATCAAACCCCTTGCGGCCGAACGGATCTGCTCGGCCGCCTGCCGACACGTCACATCCGTCCACCGGCCGTCGACCAGGCGCTGGAAGATCACGTGGTCGGGGTCGGCGGCCTCGTGCGTGTAGACGGGTGCGGCCACGTTGTCGTGTTCGCCGATGGTGAACGTTGCCGGTTCGCTGTACTCGCGCACGATGGATGCCTCTCGCTTGACACGTCGCTATGCCGTGTACAGAGTAGTCGGCCGGCCTGGGCCGGGACCCGAGCATGTGTGAAGGTAGGCAGTCATGAACAGCATCCAGATCGCGGACGAGACCTTCGTCGCGGCGGATCCCGCGGCAGTGGGTGCTGCGGTCGCGGACCCGGCGAGCTGGGGCCGCTGGTGGCCCGATCTCCGCCTCACCGTGGTCGAGGACCGCGGCGAGCTGGGTCAGCGCTGGACGGTGACGGGCGCGCTGACGGGCACCATGGAGATCTGGCTGGAAAAGGTGCTCGACGGCGTGGTGCTGCACTACTTCATGCACGCCGAGCCGTCGGGTGCTGCGGCCTGGGAGCTGGCGAAGATGAACCTGGCGAAGATGAACCATCGCCGCCGCGTGGCCGGCAAGGCGATGGCGTTCGAAGTGAAACAGGCACTGGAGTCGGGCCGCCCTGTCGGCGTGTCGCGGTTGGCCTGAGAGATAGCGGCTATACCAGGCCCCGGGAGGGTAGATTCGCCGCCAACAGCGGGGGATGTGCTGCCCGGCTCAGCACCGGAAGGACTGGAGAAGACTTCAGTGGCGGACAAGACGGCTCAGACGATCTACATCGACGCCGACCCCTCGACGGTGATGGACGTCATCGCCGACATCAACTCCTATCCCGACTGGGTGGCCGAGTACAAGGAGGCGGAGGTCCTCGAGGCCGACGACGAGGGTTATCCGCTGGTGGCGCGATTGGTGCTCGACGCCGCGGTGCTCAAGGACGCCATGGTGCTCGCCTATCGGTGGCCGGCCGATCATGCGTCGGTCACGTGGACGCTGGTGTCGAGCACGTTGCTCAAATCGTTGGAGGGGGCATACCGGTTGGCGCCGAAGGGATCCGGGACCGACGTCACCTATGAGCTCTCCGTGGATCTGATGATCCCGATGATCGGGCTGCTCAAGCGCAAGGCCGAGCGCCGACTGACCGATACCGCGTTGAAAGACCTGAAGAAACGAGTCGAGGCTGATTGAGCGCACGGACGCCACCCAGGCCTCCGGGGTCACCCGGATCAGTCTGTTCGTCGGCAAGGGTGGTGTCGGGAAGTCGACGCTGGCGACCGCGACAGCAGTGCGCGCAGCGCGGTCCGGGCTGCGCGTGCTGATCGTGTCGACCGATCAGGCGCACTCCACCGGCGATGTGCTCGGCGTGGCGATCACACCGACGGGGGAGCGGGCGCCGACCCGCGTGCTGGCCGATCTCGACACCGCCGACGGCGGCGGCGGCCTGCTCGATGCGCTCGCGTTGGACACACTGGCGCTGCTGGCGGCGCACTGGCGCGAGACGGCGGGTCTGCTCGCCGGGCGTTTCCCCGAGTCGGATGTCAGCGATCTTGCGCCCGAAGAGCTTTCGGCCCTACCGGGCGTGCAGGAGGTGCTCGGTCTGCACGAAGTGGCCGAGTTGGCCGAATCGGGGCGCTGGGATCTCGTCGTCGTCGATTGCGCCTCGACCGCCGATGCAATGCGCATGCTCACCCTGCCCGCCACCTTCGGCCTCTACCTCGAGCGGGCCTGGCCCCGGCACCGCCGGTTGTCCACGTTCGACGATCCCCGGTCGGTCGCTGTGGTGGGGCTGGCCGAGCGTATCGGGGCGAGCGCCGAGAGCCTGGGCACGATGCTCACCGATTCGGCGCGGGTCAGTGCGCATCTGGTGATGACGCCGGAGCGGGTGGTGGCCGCTGAGGCGGCCCGCACGCTGGGCTCGCTGGCTCTGATGGGGGTCCAGGTCGCCGAGCTGATCGTCAATCAGGTTCTGGTGCAGGATGATTCGTTCGAATATCACAATCTTCCCGATCACCCCGCGTTCGACTGGTACGCCGAACGCATCGGCGAGCAGCGGGCGGTGCTCGACGAGCTGGACCGGGTGATCGGCGACGTCGCGCTGGTCCTGGTGCCCCACCTGGCCGGGGAGCCGATCGGGCCCAAGGCGCTCGGCGAGCTGCTCGACAACGCCCGCCGGCGTGATGGGTCGCCCCCACCGGGCCCGCTGCGGCCGATCGTCGACCGGGAGTCCGGCACTGGCGTCGACGCGGTGTACCGGTTGCGGGTGGATCTGCCTCAGGTCGACTCGTCGGCGCTGTCGTTGGGTAGGGTCGACGACGACCTGATCATCGGCGTCGGTGGAATGCGGCGCCGGGTGCGTCTGGCCTCGGTGCTGAGAAGATGCATCGTCGTCGACGCCCAGCTCCGCGGCACTGAGCTGACGGTGCGTTTCCGACCCAATCCGGAGGTGTGGCCAGCATGAGCGGCACTCACCCTGACCCGGGCCCGGAACTGCGGGCTCTCGCGCAGTCGATCCTCGACCGGTTGGAGCCCGCGATCAAGCTGGCGGCCGCGCGGGCGGCCAGCGCGTCGGACAGTCCCGGTCGGTGCCAGCAGGTGTGGTGCCCGGTCTGCGCGCTCGCGGCGCTGGTCTCCGGGGAACAGCATCCGCTGCTGTCGGTGGTCGCCGAGCACAGCGTCGCGCTGCTCACGGTGGTACGCGCGATCGTCAACGATCAGGCCGATACAGCCGGTCAGGGGAGCCCCGCCCCCGATCCCGTGCCTCCGCCGGACGAGCCGCCGCCCTCGGGCCGGTATCAGCACATCCCCGTCACGGTCGAGGAGTAGGCGTCACCTGTGGTCGGCGGCACATGGCGTGGGTAAGGTTGGCGCAGAGCATCTCGGTCGGGTGAACTGGAGGGTCCATGTGGTACTGGCTGTTCAAGTTCGTCTTCATGGGACCGTTGCTGACCCTGCTCGGCCGACCCAAAGTCGAAGGCTTGGAGCATGTTCCGGCCAACGGCGCGGTGATCCTCGCCAGTAACCATCTGGCAGTGGCGGACAGTTTCTATCTGCCCTTGGTGGTGAACCGGCGCATCACGTTCCTCGCCAAGGCCGAGTACTTCACCGGTACGGGGCTCAAAGGGTGGTTCACCCGGTGGTTCTACACCGTTGCCGGGCAGGTGCCGATCGACCGCACGGACGCCGACAGTGCGCAGAGTGCGCTGACCACCGCCGAGCGCATCGTGAGCCAGGGCAAACTGCTCGGCATGTATCCGGAGGGCACGCGCTCGCCGGACGGCCGGCTGTACAAGGGCAAGACGGGTCTGGCCCGGCTCGCTCTCGAGACGCAGGTGCCGGTGATCCCGGTCGCGATGATCGGCACCGACGTCGTCAACCCGCCGGGCAGCAAGATGTGGCGCTTCGGCCGGGTGACGGTCCGATTCGGCGCCCCGATGGACTTCTCCCGCTTCGAGGGTCTGGCCGGGAACCGCTTCATCGAGCGTGCGGTGATCGACGAGGTCATGTACGAGCTGATGCAGCTGTCCGGTCAGGAGTATGTCGACCTCTACGCCGCCGACATCAAAGAGGGAAAAGGTGAGGCGGCCGCCAAGCCGCCGACCCGGCTCCCGGAGGCCGCCGCCGGCTGAGCGCACATTTCGCCCAAACCGACGTTCGGGCGGGAAAGTGCGAGTGATCGACGCCATTTCGTCGTGTTCGACGGCGGTGGGCAGGCCTTGTCGGAGGACAGGGCCACGATGCCGTCATGACAGAGGTCTTTCTCGGCCGCGAAGCACTCGGTGACGGCGCCCCCCGCCACGAGCTGCGGCGCTGGTACACGCAGATGTTTCGGGGCGTCTACATGCCCAAGAACGCGGTTCCCACACTCGACGACCGCATCCTCGGCGCCTGGTTGACGTCGGATCGACTCGGCGTCATCGCGGGCGCCGCCGCGTCAGCACTGCACGGTGCGCGGTGGGTCGATGCGCGGGAGCCGATCGAGCTGCTGGTGTCGGAACGTCGGCGGCAGCCCGGGCTGGTGATCCGCATGGACCGCTACCGTCCTGACGAGCTCACTGTTGTGGCGGGTCTGCCTGTCACGACCGCGGCACGCACGGCTTTCGACCTCGGCCGACATCAACCGCGCGCACTGGCCCTCGGCAGAATCGACGCGTTGATGCGCGCCGCGCCGTTCACGGCAGCTGACGTGCAGCGCCTCATCGACCACTACGGGCCGGTGCGCGGGGTCCGCCAGCTGCGGGAATTGCTGCCACTGGTCGACGCGGGCGCGGAGTCGCTTCGGGAGAGCAGGCTGCGGCTCCTGCTCGTCGACAACGGCTTCCCCCGGCCGGAGACGCAGATCGAGGTGTGCACCGCCGACGGCTTCACCGCGGTGCTGGACATGGGCTGGCGCAACCTGGGGCTTGCCGTCGAATACGACGGCGCCCAACATCAGACGGAGCGCTCCCAGTACCTCAAGGACAGGCGGCGACGTCCGATGCTCGCCGGGCTCGACTGGGAGGTGGTCACGGTCGTCAACGAGGATCCGCCGCGCGAGGTGAGCGTGCGCGTGTACGAGGCCTATCTGCGCCGCGGCGGCGCCGAGATCGACGCAATGGCGTGGGCCACTCGCGCTTTCGCGCCCAATCGTCGGTTTGGGCGCTTCAGGGACGCCGCTTAGGGAGGGGGATCTACGCCTGGACCGCGTCGACGGCGGGCACCCCGGCAGTGTTCCGGTTGCGTGCAGCCTGCGCGGTGACCGTGCCTGCGACGACGATCGTGGCCAGCGCCCACCACAGATAGGACGCGCCGGCCACCTGCCGCCACAGCGATGCGGTGGTCTCACGGTGCTCGGGGAGCAGAGTGATCGGCGTCCACACCATGAGCGGCAGCCCGACCAGGAACACCGCCGCCAGACCGGCGTGCCGCAGCCGCACCGCGAGCACCGCCGTCGTCACCATCACCGGAAGCGTCCACACCCAGTGGTGTGACCACGACACCGGCGACACGGCCAGGCCGAACATCGCCACGCACATCAGCGCCAGGACCGGCTGCTCGGCGCGCAGCGCCCGGCGCACCGCCCACACCGTCAACGCCAGCACCGCGAAGCACAGCACCGTCCACAGCACGAAGCGCACGTCGTCGCCGAGGCCCAGCCGGGCCAGCGCGCCGGCGATGTTCTGGTTGGTGTTCAGCGTGGCGGTCCCGATCCGGTCGGTGTTGCGTACCGTCTCGGTCCAGTACTCCCACGAATCCCGCCACGCGAACGCGAAGCCCAGCAGCGTCGCCCCGGCCGCCGACGCCACGGTCACGAGAAGTGCGCGCGTGTCGCGGCGCAGCAGGAAGTACAGCAGGAACACCGCCGGGGTGAGCTTCAACGCAATAGCCAGGCCCAGCAGCAGACCCCGCGGCCACGGCGTGCGCCGCGGCACGCAGTCGGCGATCACCAGCGTCATGAGCACGACGTTGATCTGGCCGAAGTCGAAGTTCGCGCGGATCGGCTCCAGGTAGACCACCGCGGGCGCCACGATCGCCGCGGCCAGCCAGCAGCGGCGCAGCCACGCCGGCTCGCCGGTGATCTGCGTCCGCGGCCACACCTGCAGACGAGTCAGCAGGATCACCGTGGACACCAGCAGCAGGATCAGCGTGGTGACCGTGATCGCGATGCTGGCTGCCTCGAGGCTCAGCAGCGCAAACGGTGAGAACACCACGGCGGCCAGCGGCGGATAGGTGAACGGCAGGTCGATGCCGCCGCGGGTGTGGAACATCGCGCCGTCGGCGTAGAGCGGCCGGCCGTCCAGCCAGGCCCGTCCACCCATGCGGTAGACGTCGATGTCGATCCGGTAGGGGACATGGCCCAGCAGCTGCCACGCCACGCCGATCAGCGCCATCGCCGCCAGCAGGCAGAACAGCCGCCAGGCCAGCGTCGGCACCCACCCCGCCCGCAACGTCCTCATAACGCGGACCAGAGTATCGGTGCCCGTCGCGGCATCCGCGCCAGCCCGGGCCGCGACACGCGCAGGTCGGCAGGACTTTTGGCGTACGTTCTCCTCGTGCACCCGTCCCTGGACATCGACTTCGGGCTACCCGACGGCATCCCGTACTCCCGGTTGCCGCTGGTGTGCTGCCTGGTCGCGTTCATCCTGACGTTCTTCGTGACCCGCACGATCGTGCGGTACATCCGCAGCCACGCCGACAGCGACGCGCCCCGCAAATGGTGGCAGCCGCGCAACATCTCCGGCGGCGGCGGGCTGCACATCCACCACGTGGTGATCGGGGTGATCCTGGTGATGGTCTCCGGTGTCGCGATGGTCACGCTCGCCGTCGACGGCGGGGTGCCCGAATTCACCGCCGCCTCGATCGTCTTCGGGATCGGTGCGGCGCTGGTGCTCGACGAGTTCGCGCTCATCCTTCACCTGTCCGATGTGTACTGGTCCGAAGACGGCCGGGCGTCGGTGGACGCGGTGTTCGTCGCGGTCGCGGTGGCGGGCCTGCTGATCCTCGGCTTCAATCCGCTGTCGTTCTTCGACGTCACCATCTGGCGCGACGACGACTCCGTGGCGGCACGCGTGCTGGTGATCGGCACGGCGGTGCTCACGTTGGCGCTGGCGGTGATTGTGCTGCTGAAAGGGAAGGTGTGGACCGGGTTGATCGGCATGTTCATCACCCCGCTGCTGGTCATCGGCGCGATTCGGCTCTCCCGTCCGCACGCACCGTGGGCGCGGTGGCGGTACACCAACCGTCCCCGCAAGATGCACCGCGCCCTCGAGCGGGAACGCTGGCTGCGCCGGCCGGTCATCCAGGCCAAGCTCTGGCTCCAGGATGCGATCTCGGGCATGCCGAAGTTCCCCGACGACAAGCTCGTCGATCAGGAGCTCGACCGCGAGATCCACGCGGCGCCGGCGCCCAGCAGGGACGTCGCCTAGTGCGCTACTTCTACGACACCGAGTTCATCGACAACGGGCGCACGATCGAGCTGATCTCCATCGGTGTGGCAGCGGAGGACGGTCGCGAGTACTACGCCATCTCCACCGAGTTCGACCCCGAGCGCGCGGGCCGCTGGGTGCGCAAGAACGTGCTGCCGAAGCTGCCGTCGCCTGCGTCGAAGCTGTGGCGGTCGCGACGGCAGATCCGCTCGGAGTTGGAGGACTTCTTCGGCGTCGACGGCGACGAACCGATCGAGCTGTGGGCCTGGGTGGGCGCCTACGACCATGTGGTGCTGTGCCAGCTGTGGGGACCGATGACGGATCTGCCGCCGGCGATGCCGCGGTTCACCCGTGAGCTGCGCCAGTACTGGGAGGATCACGGCTGCCCCCGCATGCCGCCCCGGCCCCGCGACGCCCACGACGCGCTGGTCGACGCCAAGCACAACCTGGTCCGGTACCGGCTGATCACCGACGAAAAGCGGTTTTGACCCGCCGTTACCATGGACGGGTGAACTGGACCGTCGACGTACCCATCGACCAGCTGCCTGCGCTGCCTCCGCTGCCCGAGGATCTCCGTGCGCGCCTGGACGCGGCGCTGGCCCGCGAGGCGTTGCAGCAGCCGAGCTGGGACGCCGGGCAGGCCGCCGCGATGCGCACCGTGCTGGAGAGCGTGCCGCCGGTCACCGTGCCGACGGAGGTCGAGAAGCTCAAGGCCCAGCTGGCCGACGTGGCACGCGGCAAGGCGTTCCTGCTGCAGGGCGGCGACTGCGCCGAGACGTTCGTCGACAACACCGAACCGCACATTCGCGCCAACATCCGCACGTTGCTGCAGATGGCGGTCGTGCTGACCTACGGCGCGAGCATGCCGGTGGTGAAGGTCGCCCGCATCGCCGGGCAGTACGCCAAACCGCGTTCGTCGGACACCGACGCGCTGGGTCTGAAGTCCTACCGCGGCGACATGGTCAACGGCTTCGCCCCCGATGCCCTGGTCCGCCAGCATGATCCGTCGCGTCTGGTGCGTGCCTACGCCAACGCCAGTGCCGCGATGAACCTGGTGCGGGCGCTGACGTCGTCGGGAATGGCCTCCCTGCACCACGTGCACGAGTGGAACCGCGAGTTCGTCCGGACCTCGCCCGCCGGGGCGCGCTACGAGGCGCTGGCCGGGGAGATCGACCGCGGATTGCGGTTCATGAGTGCCTGCCGGGTCGACGACCGCAACCTCGACACCGCAGAGATCTACGCCAGCCACGAGGCGCTGGTGTTGGATTACGAGCGCGCGATGCTGCGGATGGACACGGAATCGCCGACGGGCCCCAAGCTGTACGACCTGTCCGCGCACTACCTGTGGATCGGGGAGCGGACCCGCCAGCTCGACGGCGCGCACGTCGCATTCGCCGAGGTGATCGCCAATCCGATCGGGATCAAGATCGGGCCGACGACGTCGCCGGAACTGGCCGTGGAGTACGTCGAGCGGCTGGACCCCCACAACGAGGCGGGCCGGCTGACGCTGGTCAGCCGCATGGGCAACCACAAGGTCCGCGACGTGCTGCCGGCGATCATCGAGAAGGTGCAGGCGTCGGGGCACCAGGTGATCTGGCAGTGCGACCCGATGCACGGCAACACCCATGAGTCGTCCACGGGCTACAAGACGCGCCACTTCGATCGCATCGTCGACGAGGTGCAGGGCTTCTTCGAGGTGCACCACGCGCTGGGCACCCACCCCGGTGGCATCCACGTCGAGATCACCGGCGAGAACGTCACCGAGTGTCTCGGTGGGGCGCAGGACATCTCGGACACCGACCTGGCGGGTCGCTACGAGACGGCCTGCGATCCTCGGCTGAACACGCAGCAGTCGCTCGAGTTGGCGTTCTTGGTCGCGGAGATGCTGCGCGACTAGAGCAGGTTGGGCAGGTTGGTGCCGAGCGTCCACGCGCCCGCAGCGGCCAGCCCGGCCAGTGTCAGCACGGCGATGACCCAGAATGCCAGCACGCGTCGCGCGCGCTGGCGGGCCCAATAGAACTCCTCGAGGTCGATCCCGGCGAATCGCCCTGTCGGCGGCCGGTATTCGTCATCGTCGTCGGGGTCCAGCTCGGTGGGTTCGGGTTCGGGTGCGTCGACGCGTTCCATCACGCGGGTGTGCCGCGGACCGGCGAGGTTCGTGGTGGGGGTGTCGACGACGGACGCCGACTGGTGCATCGCAGAGTTGCGCGGTGCCGGCACGGTGAAGCGGGGTAGCCCCAGTCGGGTGGCGATCGTGTCGAGCTCTTCGCCCATCTCGGCTGCATCGGCGAACCGGCCCGCCGGGTCACGTGCCGTCGCGCACGCCACGAGTTCGTCGAATTGCCGTGGCACACCGGCGATCCGGCTGCTGGGCGGTGGCACATCGTGGTCCAGCCGCTGATAGGCCACCGCGAGCGGAGTGTCTCCCGTGAACGGCGTGGCGCCGGTGAGCAGTTCGAACACGAGCACGCCGACGGCGTACACGTCGCCACGCGCGTCGGTGTCCCCTGACGCCACCTGCTCGGGCGCCAGATATGCGGCGGTGCCGAGAATCACACTCGTCGCGGTGATCTTGGCCTCGGCCAGTGCCCGCACCAGGCCGAAGTCGGCGATCTTGACCTCTCCGTCGTCACTGATGAGCACGTTCTCCGGTTTGACGTCGCGGTGCACGAGCCCGGCGCGGTGGGCTGCGGCGAGGCCCGAGAGCACGGGGCGTAGCACCGCGGCCACTGCGTGCGGCGGCATCGGACCGCGCTCGCGGAGTAATTCGCGCAGGGTGCCGCCGTCGACGAGTTCCATCGCCAGGTACGGGGGTTCGCCGCTGCGGGCGCCGCCGCCTTGGTCGTAGACAGCGACCAACCCGGGGTCCTTGAGCCGCGCGACGGCCCGCGCTTCACGCTGGAACCGGGTGAGGAACTGTTCGTCGCCGGCGTAGCGGCTGTCCATGACCTTCAGCGCGACCGGGCGGTCCAGCCGCACATCGACGCCGCGGTACACCGCGGACATTCCGCCGGTGGCGATCAGCGGACCGACTCGGTAGCGGCCGTCCAGCACTGCGCCGGTCAGCCCGCCGGTCGGCTGGAAGGTCTCCATCGGACTCATGGTACGAGGCGGGACACCGCCGGCCCGCCAAGCGGCATCGCCCTGCGCCGCGATGGGCCTAGACTCTGTGCGATGAGCAGCATTCCGACTGCCGAGGACGTGTTGGCTCCCGACGAGGACGTCTACGACCTGCCCACGGTCGCGCGGCTGTTGAAGGTTCCGGTGAGCAAGGTCCATCAGCATCTCCGGGAGGGCCACCTGGTGGCCGTGCGCCGCGGCCGCGACGTGGTGATCCCCAAGGTCTTCTTCGACGACAAGGGTCACGTGGTCAAGCCGCTGCCGGGGCTGCTGGTCGTGCTGCACGACGGCGGCTACCACGAAACCGAGATCGTGCGGTGGCTGTTCACCCCGGATCCGTCATTGACGATCCGGCGCGACGGCTCGACCGAGGGGTTGGCTAATGCGCGCCCGGTGGACGCGTTGCATTCGCATCAGGCTCGAGAGGTGGTTCGCCGCGCGCAGGCGATGGCGTACTGAGCTCCGTGGCAGGGGCCCGGTGTAACCAGTACCACGCGGCCGCCGCGCAGGAGGTCGCGAGCGCCACGTGGAACCACGAGTACATGCCGTGGGCTCCGTCGGGCCGCCAGATCACCGTGATCCACGTCGAGAAGGCCGCGATGAGCGCGATGGCCCGCGGCGACTGGGCGAGCGCGGCCATCACCGCGAGCGGCCACGTGTAGTACCACGGCAGCGCGGCGGGCACGAACAGGACCACGATCACCATCAGCGTGGCGATGCCCATCAGGGCGTCGCGGTCGGTGCGCCGGTACCGCCACCACAGCACCGGTGCCGAGACGGCGATGATCCCGATCCCGATGATGCGCAGGATGTCCAGCACCGCATAGAAGTTGACGGGGATCACGAGGCCGATCACCGCATTGGTGACGTTCGCGATCGCGGTGGGCACGGTCAGCCAGTTGATGATCTTCACCGAACCCGCCAGCGCGGTCAGCCATCCCAGACCCACGCCCGCGGCCAGCGAGAGCACGGCGAACACGGCCGCGAACACCACCACGGCGGACGCGGCGGCGATCAGGAACGCCTTGCCCCGGGAGTAGCCGCGACGCTGCTGCAACGAACGCGCCCACACCCACACCATGAACGGAAGAGCCAGGCCCGCCGTGGCTTTGACCGCGACGGCGACCCCGATCAGCGTCACGCCGGCCACGCACCGGTCACCGAAGCACAGCGCGATGCCGGCCATCATCAGGCCCACCATGAGCATCTCGTTGTGGACCCCGCCCATCAGCTGGATGATCACCAGCGGGTTGAGCACGCAGATCCACAGGGCGGCAGTGGTGTTCGCTCCGACGTGCCGCGCCACCCGCGGGACCGCCCAGATCAGCAGGGCCAGCCCCGGCAACATGCACAGCCGCAACAGCATGGTGCCGGCGATGACGTCGTTCCCGACGGCCATGGTGACGAACTTGGCGATCAGGATGAACGCCGGCCCGTATGGCGCCGTCGTGGTGGTCCAGATGGGACTCACGTTGTCCAGCAGCGAGTTCGGGTTCTCGATCGGGCCGACCAGGTAGGGGTCGAATCCGTCGCGCAGCAGGGCGCCCTGCGCGAGGTAGGAGTAGGTGTCGCGGCTGAACAGCGGCACGCTCAGCAGAAGCGGGGCGAGCCAGAAGCCGGTGGTGACCACCATGGTGTAGTGCGTTGCGGTGCGGGCGATCACGTGCCGGCCGAGCCACAGCCAGGCCACCAGCATCAGCACCACACCGCTCCACAGCAGCAGTGACGAGAGCACCAGGCCGTGGCCGAATCTCAGCCAGGACAGATGCATGGACTCGAGGACCGGGTCGTGCAGGCGGGTGCTGCCGGCGCCGAGGCCGCCGGCGGTGACCAGCACAGCCCCCAGTGCCCCGACCCAGGCCGGTTTGGCCGCCGCAGACCCCGCGAAGGCGCGGAACCGCGACAGTGGCGGTGCGGAGGAGAGCGCGGGTGTCGTCATGCCTACGCGGTGCGGTTCGCGGCCAATCTGGCGAGCTCGGTCAAGCCGGCCCGCGCCTGCGCGTCGATGGGCGCCGAGTCGAGGGTGGCGATCGCGGTCGCGGTCAGGGTCTCGATGCGATTCTCGACTGCTGCCAGCGCCCCGACGGATTCGATGAGCGCGCGCAGCTCGGTGACCGCGTCGTCGGACAGATCGGTGCCGATGGAGGTGCGGAGCAGTTTCGCCGCGACCGGGTCCCGCTGTTCGGCCAGCGCGATCGCCTCGGCGAGCAGCACGGTGCGCTTGCCGGAACGCAGGTCGTCCCCGGACGGCTTTCCGGTGACGGCCGGGTCGCCGAACACGCCGAGCACGTCGTCGCGCAGCTGGAACGCGATCCCGAGGCCGGTGCCCACCTCGTGGAAGGCGTCCTGGATCTCGGGGCGGTCCCCGGCGGCTGCGGCGCCGAACTGCAGCGGACGCGAGATGGTGTAGGAGGCCGTCTTGTAGGTGTTGACGGTCAATGCGGCGGCCACCGTGTCGGCGCCGCTGGCCTCGTTGACGATGTCGAGGTACTGGCCGCCGAGCACCTCGGTCCTGATCGCGGCCCACACCCGCTGCACCCGGGCTTGCGCGTCGGCTCCGATGGGTGCCGTGGTGACGATGTCGTCGGCCCACACCAGGGACAGATCGCCGAGCAGGATGGCCGCCGACAGCCCGAACTGGTCGGGGGAGCCGTGCCAGCGCTGCTCGCGGTGCCGGTCGGAGAAGATGCGGTGCACGGTGGGCAGACCGCGCCGCGTCGCCGAGGCGTCGATCACGTCGTCGTGCACCAGGGCGCACGCATGCAGCAGTTCCAGTGCCGCGAACAGGCGTAGGACCGCGGCGTCGGGCTCGGTACCTGCGACGGCGCGCCACCCCCAGTACGCGAACGCGGGGCGAAGTCGCTTACCGCCGCGCAGGACGAATTCCTCGAGGGCTTCGGTCAAGACCGCGTAGTCGGTGCCGATGTAGGCCGCATCGCGGCGGCGCTGCTGCAGGTAGCCGCGAAGCTGTTCGGTGACGGCCGCGGCCAGCTCGACGGCCGACGGGGCCGCAGTGGCGTTTCGGGTGGGGTTGGCATCCACGCTCAGCGGGCGCCCCTTTCTTCCGTTCGTCTGCGTGCTCAGCGTAGAGGTTCTTCGAGCTGCCCGGGTTTCGGCGAGCGGTCCCGGTTGTTGTAGGCGAGCGCGCCGATGATGCCGGCGACGATCACGGACGCGACGCCGAGCCAGATCGCTGCGCCGGTGAACGAACGCGCACTGGGA
Source organism: Mycobacterium sp. PSTR-4-N (assembly GCF_022348085.1). Classification (GTDB taxonomy): domain Bacteria; phylum Actinomycetota; class Actinomycetes; order Mycobacteriales; family Mycobacteriaceae; genus Mycobacterium. The sequence goes on from NZ_JAKRFN010000032.1 coordinate 17,283, forward strand.
TCGGTGTAGCGGGCCTGGGCGTTCATCGTGCTGACGACCCCGGGCCGCAATTTCCACTCGACCACCTCCGAGGACACCCGGTCGCCGTTGGTGGAGGTGACCTCGCCGGGAAACGACACCGACAGCGACACGTCGGCTTCCGGATCGCTGAGCGACGTCAGGTCCGCGCGGCCTTCGAGGATGACGAGGTCGCCGGCCCGGCGCAGCGAGATGTCGACGCCGGCGGCGTCGCGGTTCATGCCGGCCAGCTGGGGCAGCTCGGCGAAGGTCAGGTCCGAGAACACGGCCTGGGAGCCGACGTAGTCGTCGCGGCTGTAGTCGGAGACCGCGACCTTCTGCGCGAAGGGCAGGTTGTTGAGCAGCTGCGGGCCCCTGTCGCTGTCGTCGCGCGGTTTGGCCGCGGCCACGATCTGGCCGGAGACCCGGTCGTCGGGGGAGACCGTCAGCGAAGCGCGCACCCGGACGCAGCCGATCAGCGACGGTGCCAGCACCAGGAGCACGAGCATGATTCCGAGGACACGCCTGGAGGTCCGGTGGCGGTTGCGCACCGGGTCATCGTGCCAGACCGCGTACCCGCGCGAGCGACTACAGCGGCAGCGCGCGTCCGAGGATCGCGAACGCCCGCGGATCTCCGGAGAAGTGGTAGCCGCGGATGACGTCGGCGAAGCCGAGCCGGCGGTAGAGGCGCCAGGCGCGGTTGGCCTCGCCGTTGATCTCGGGCGTCGAGAGCAGCACGTGGTTCTCGTCGCGGCCCTGCAGTAGGGCACGGATGAGGGCCTCGCCCAGTCCGCGGCCCTGCGCCGGCGGCAGGATGTGCAGTTCGGTGAGCTCGAAATAGCTGGTCATCAGTGCTGAGATGCGCGCGGCGTCGGCGCCGCTGCGGCGCAGTCCCGCGACCACCTGCTGTTGCCACCACTGGTCGGGCGCACCGCAGTAGCCGTAGGCGATGCCGAGCATCGGCGCGTCGGTCAGTTCCGCCTCGCCGGGATCGTCGCTCGTCTGGACCGCGGCCACCGCCTTCCATCCGCGCCTGCGGGTGTGCTCGACCCACATCGAGGCACGGTGTTCTTCGGTGCCGCGGGGGTAGTGCATCGCGTCGACGTAGATGGACAGTGCGTCACGAAGGCGGCGCTGCATGTCGGTGGGCGACAGCTCGATCAGATGCGTCGCCAAGTATGTGCCCTTCCCTGTGGTGACCCGATGGCCGCCACCATTATCGGACGGATCGGAGCCAAAGTGACGCGCGGCATCCGACGACAGCGCCTCGTCATAGAATCGGGGACCGAAGTAGGTGGTACGGCTCAGATTCTGCTCGTATCATTGACGTTGCGTGCCCGTCCATACGGGCACACCCTGATGTTTGAACGACTGAGACGCCCCCACGGCAAGAGGGAGGGACGAATGCCACTCTCCGATCATGAGCAGCGCATGCTCGATCAGATCGAGAGCGCGCTCTATGCCGAGGATCCCAAGTTCGCGTCCAGCGTTCGCGGCGGGACTCTGAGGGCGCCCTCGACGCGGCGCCGGTTGCAGGGCGCCGCACTGTTCGTGGTGGGCCTAGCGATGCTGGTCTCGGGTGTGGCGTTCAAGGCGACCATGATCGGCAGCTTCCCGATCCTGTCGGTGATCGGCTTCATCGTGATGTTCGGCGGTGTCGTCTTCGCGATCACCGGTCCCCGAATGGGTGCGCCCGGTGAGCGGCCGGCGTCCGGCGGTGGCTCCGGTGGCCCGGCCAATCGAGGCAAGCGTGCCAAGGGTGGTGGTGGCTCGTTCACCAGTCGCATGGAAGACCGGTTCCGCCGCCGCTTCGACGAATAGCGTTTCGCGCACTCAGGGGCAGCCCGCCAGGGCTGCCCCTCTTTTTTGCCCCACCACCCCCCACCATGCCCCGTCGAGCGTGCGTGGTGGCTTTGAGCTGCGATTTCCTTCGTCGGCGGGGGTGAGTGCGGAGCCCGTCGGGCTTCTCTTCGCGGACTCTGACCTGCGCCGAGTGGGGACGGACACGAAATGCCACCCGTGCTTAGGCGCAAAGTGGGGGATTGTGGGGTAAAGTGGCGGACAACGGAGCGACCGGGGTTCCGCCAGGGCGAGGTCTGAGCGAGGTGGCGAGATGTTCTTCGGCACCTACACGCCCAAGCTCGATGACAAGGGGCGACTCACGTTGCCCGCCAAGTTCCGCGACGCACTGGCAGGAGGGTTGATGGTCACCAAGAGTCAAGATCACAGCCTGGCTGTCTATCCGCGGGCGGAGTTCGAGGAAATGGTCACCGAGATCTCCGGCCGGGCGAAGCGGGGCAACCCGCAGGCACGCGCTTACCTGCGCAACCTGGCCGCCAGCACCGACGAGCAGTATCCGGACACCCAGGGCCGGATCACGCTGTCCGCCGAGCACCGCCGCTACGCGAACCTCAGCAAGGAGTGCGTGGTCATCGGCTCGATCGAATTCCTCGAGATCTGGGACGCCCAGGCATGGCAGGACTACCAGGAGCTTCACGAAGAGAACTTCTCCGCGGCCAGCGATGAAGCACTCGGCGACATCATTTGACCTGGCCCCGCAGGCCCGTGCGGCGCGGCCTCTGCCCGAACCGGCCCTGACGTACTTCCCCGACGTCAGGTCCGTGCTCTCGGACAGGGACCTCGCCGCAGGGGCCGCCCCGATCGCTGAGGGTGCTGCGATGACCGACCAGCCGCACGTTCCGGTTCTGCTCAACCGCTGCGTCGAGCTCCTCGCGCCCGCGCTGACCCGGCACGGCGACGACGGCGCCGGCGCGACCCTGGTCGACGCCACCCTGGGTGCCGGAGGGCATACCGAACGCTTCCTGACCGATTTCCCGGCACTGCGCGTCGTCGGGCTGGACCGCGACCCCCAGGCTCTGCGGATCGCCGGCGACCGACTGGCGCCGTTCGGCGACCGGTTCACCGCGATCCACACCCGCTACGACGGATTCGAGCTGACCGACATCGATGCGTTCCTGTTCGACCTCGGCGTGTCCTCCATGCAGCTCGACCAACCAGAGCGCGGGTTCTCCTACGCCACCGACGCCCCGCTGGACATGCGGATGGACTCCGACGCCCCGCTGACGGCAGCGGACATTCTCAACACTTACGAGGAGAAACAGATCGCGCGCATTCTGCGCGAGTACGGCGAGGAGAAATTCGCCGGACGCATCGCCGCCCACATCGTGCGCCGCCGCGCGGTCACTCCCTTCACCTCGACCGGTGAACTGGTCGAGCTGCTCTACCAGGCGATCCCGGCGCCGGCCCGGCGCACCGGCGGACACCCCGGCAAGCGCACCTTCCAGGCGCTGCGCATCGCGGTCAACGCAGAGCTCGACGCACTGCGGCTGGCGATCCCGAAGGCCTTGCGCGCGTTGCGGTCCGGCGGACGCATCGCGGTGATGGCCTACCAGTCGCTGGAAGACCGCATCGTGAAGCAGGAGTTCGCCGCAGCGACGGCGTCGCGGACTCCCGCCGGTCTGCCGGTCGAATTACCCGGCCACGGACCCGAATTCATCGCACTGACCCGAGGCGCCGAACGCGCGAGTGCGCAGGAGATCGACCGAAATCCCAGAAGCGCTCCGGTTCGGTTGCGCGCGTTGGAGAAAGTTGGGGGGCAGCACCGATGAAGACCCAGAGAACGCCCAAGGCGGGCCCGAAGGCAGGCAAGAACACCAAGGCTCGCGCCTCGTCCCGCGCTGCAGCGGGCACGGCGAAGAAGGCGGGCCGCCGTCCGGTCCGCGACGCCGGGCGTGCGCCCGTCGACGCGTCGCCGCGGGCCCGTGCCGGCGACCGGAGCCGGCCTGCGCCCCGCACGACGCCGATCCAGCGGCTCACCGACACCCCGGCCCGGCCGAAGACCGCGAGCCAGGCGAAGGCTCGGGCGAAGGCGCGTAAGGCCAAGGCGCCCAAGGTCGTGCGGCCGCCACTGCGGCAGCGTCTGTTGGTCCGCCTCGCGTCGATCGATCTCAATCCGCGTCGCCTCGTCGCGCGGGTACCGTTCGTGGTGCTGGTCATCGGCTGCCTCGGGCTGGGCTTGGGGGTCACGCTGTGGCTGTCGACCGACGCGGCCGAGCGGTCGTATCAGCTGGGGCACGCGCGCCAGGTCAACCAGGCGCTGCTGCAACAGAAGGAGGCCCTGGAACGCGATGTGCTGCAGGCGCAGGCGGCGCCTGCGCTGGCCGAGGCGGCCCGCAATCTCGGGATGATCCCGTCCCGCGACACCGCCCATCTGGTGCAGGACGCCTCAGGCAACTGGGTCGTGGTCGGCACCCCGAAGCCCGCCGAGGGCGTGCCGCCGCCCCCACTGAACGCGCCGCTGCCCGAGCCTGCTCCGCCTGCGCCGCCCGCTCCGCGCGTCGTAACGCCGTCTGAGGTCCCGGTCCGGCTACCGTCGCAGACCATGCCCCTCACTGCGCCGCTGCCCGGCGCGCCGCTGCTGCCCGGCCAGGCGCCGCTGCCTGCTCAGGCGCCCGGTGTCGAGGTGCCGCACACGGTCGCCGGTGCCTTGCCCGGTCCGATGCCCGGTGCCATGCCCGGTCCCTTGCCCGGTCCGGCGCCCGCGGCACTGCCCGCCCCCGTGCCCGTCGAGCCCGCCGCACCGGTGCCGGGCCCGCCGGCATGAGTCGCAAGGCGCAGCCCGCGCGCCGAACCGCGCGCGCGGGGAGTGCCGAACGCTCGGCGCGGTCGCGCCGGGTGCGCCGGCCAGTCACGACCAGCGGGCTGCGCAGTGCGTCCTTCGTCTTCCGGCACCGCACCGGCAACGCGGTGATCTTCCTGCTGCTCGTGCTCGCCGCCGCCCAGCTGTTCACGCTGCAGGTGCCGCGGGCCGACGGGCTGCGCGCTGAGGCCGCGGGCCAGCTCAAGGTCACCGACGTCGACGCCGCGGTGCGCGGCTCGATCGTGGACCGCAACAGCGACAAGCTGGCGTTCACCATCGAGGCCCGCGCGCTGACGTTCCAGCCGCAGCGGGTGCGCAAGCAGTTGCAAGAGGCTTACGACAAGAGCAAGGCGGCCGAGAGCGAGGACGGTGGCGGCTCGGCCGTGACCGTCCCGACGCCGGATGCGCGCCTGCGGCAGATCGCCGACGGGGTCGCGTCCCGGCTGGGCAACAAACCCGACAGCGCCACGGTGCTCAAGAAGCTGCGCAGCAACGAGACGTTCGTGTATCTGGCCCGTGCGGTCGATCCCGCGATCGCCGACGCGATCACCACCGACTTCCCCGAGGTCGGCGCCGAACGTCAGGATCTGCGCCAATACCCGGGTGGGTCGCTGGCGGCCAACGTCGTCGGCGGCATCGACTGGGACGGCCACGGCCTGCTGGGCCTGGAGGATTCCCTGGACTCGGTGCTCGCCGGAACCGACGGCTCGGTCACCTACGACCGTGGCTCCGACGGCGTCATGATTCCGGGCAGCCTCCGCAATCGGCACGACGCGGTGAACGGGTCGACGGTCATGCTGACCCTCGACGACGACATCCAGTTCTACGTCCAGCAGCAGGTCCAGATGGCCAAGGACGCCTCTGGCGCGAAGAACGTCTCCGCGGTGGTGCTCGACGCCAAAACCGGTGAGGTGCTGGCGATGTCGAACGACAACACCTTCAACCCCGGCCAGGACATCAGCAAGCAATCCACCCGGGAGCTGGGCAATCTGTCGGTGTCGTCGCCGTTCGAACCGGGGTCGGTCAACAAGATCATCACCGCGGCATCGGTGATCGAGAACCATCTGTCCACCCCGGACGAGGTCCTGCAGGTTCCCGGTTCGATCGACATGGGCGGCGTCACCGTCCGCGACGCATGGAACCACGGCACCATGCCGTACACCACCACCGGCGTGTTCGGGAAGTCGTCGAACGTCGGGACGCTCATGCTGGCCCAGCGCGTCGGGCCGCAGAAGTACGCCGAGATGTTGCGCAAGTTCGGCCTCGGTCAGCGCACCGGTGTCGGACTGCCCGGTGAGAGCGCGGGGCTGGTTCCGCCCATCGACCAATGGTCGGGCAGCACCTTCTCCAATCTCCCGATCGGACAGGGCCTTTCGATGACCCTGCTGCAGATGTCGGGCATCTACCAGGCGATCGCCAACGACGGTGTGCGGATTCCGCCGCGCATCCTGAAAGCGACGATCGCCCCCGACGGCACCCGCACCGACGAACCGCGGCCCGAGGGTGTCCGGGTGGTCTCCCCGGAGACCGCGCGCACGGTGCGCAACATGTTCCGTGCGATCGTGCAGCGCGACCCGATGGGGATTCAGCAGGGCACCGGACCCGCCGCGGCGGTCGAGGGATATCAGATCGCCGGCAAGACGGGCACCGCGCAGCAGATCAATCCCGCCTGCGGCTGCTACTACGACGACGTCTACTGGATCACGTTCGCGGGCATGGCGCCGGCCGACGATCCGCGCTACGTGGTGGGCGTGATGATGGATGCGCCGCACCGGGCCGCTGACGGGTCGCCCGGTTCCTCGGCGGCGCCGCTGTTCCACAACATCGCGTCGTGGCTGCTGCAGCGGGAGAACGTGCCGCTGTCCAAGGACCCCGGGGCGCCGCTCACCCTCCAGGCGGGGTGACGCTCGCAGGCGGCCACGGGCCGGGTGCGGGGCTGGGTACTGTGACATGGCCATGAATCTGCGCCCCAACCATCCCGCAGGCCTACCGCTCGGGGAAATGGCTCGTCTCATCTCCGCGGTGCACGCCGAGGTCGACCCGCTGCCGCAGCTGCACCTGACGGGAGTGACGCTGCGGGGCCAGGACGCCCGCCCGGGTGATCTGTTCGCCGCACTGCCGGGCGCACGCTCCCACGGAGCCCGCTACGCGGCCGACGCGGTGTCGCGCGGCGCCGTTGCGGTGCTGACTGACCACGACGGGCTGGCCGAGCTCTCGGCCGCCGGCGACATCGGTGTGCCGGTGCTGCTGCACGCGCACCCGCGCACGGTGCTGGGTGCGGCGGCGGCCGCCGTCTACGGGAATCCGTCGACGCGATTGCGCGTCATCGGGGTCACCGGTACGTCGGGCAAGACCACCACCACCTACCTGATCGAGGCCGGTCTGCGGGCGGCCGGGCGGGTGGCCGGGCTGATCGGCACCGTCGGGGTCCGCATCGACGGCCGCGACGAGGCCGGCGGATTGACCACCCCCGAAGCACCCGATCTGCAGGCGCTGTTCGCGGTCATGCTCGAGCGCGGAGTCGACACCGTGGTGATGGAGGTGTCCAGCCATGCGCTGACTCTCGGCCGGGTGGACGGCACGTCGTTCGCCGTCGGCGGCTTCACCAACCTGTCCCGCGACCACCTCGACTTCCACTCCACGATGGAGGAGTACTTCGAGGCCAAGGCCAAACTGTTCGATCCCGCGTCGCCGACGCATGCCGCCGAGGCGGTGATCTGCGTCGACGACGAGTGGGGTCGTGCGATGGCACGCCGCGCCGACACCGCGGTCACGGTCGCGCTGCAGGCGACGCCGGCCGGCACCGCCGACTGGTCTGTCGAGCAGATCCGGACCGAGTCCGTCGATGGACCCGGTGGCGTCCAGGACTTCGTCGTCGTCGACCCGGCCGGGGTGCACCACGGTGTCGAGATCGGCCTGCCGGGTCGCTACAACATCGCCAACGCCGCGCTGGCGCTGGCGCTGCTCGACGCGGTGGGGGTGTCGCCCGAGCAGGCGGTGCCCGGCCTGCGGGCGGCGACGGTGCCGGGACGGCTGGAGAGGGTGGACCGCGGGCAGCCGTTCTTGGCGGTCGTCGACTACGCCCACAAGCCGGGGGCGCTGGAGGCGGTGCTCGAGACGCTGCGCAGCCACTGCGCCGGCCGGCTCGCCGTCGTGTTCGGAGCGGGCGGTAACCGAGATGCGGGCAAGCGTTTCCCGATGGGAGAGGTCGCCGCGGGGCTGGCCGACCTCGTGGTGGTCACCGACGACAACCCTCGCGATGAGGAGCCCTCGGACATCAGGGCCGCGATCGTGGCCGGCACCGCGGGTGGGCGTGCCGAGGTGGTCGAGATCGGCGAGCGCCGGGCGGCGATCGATCACGCGGTGGCGTGGGCGCGGGAGGGTGATGTGGTGCTGATCGCGGGCAAGGGCCACGAGACGGGCCAGACCAGCCGGGGTGTCACCCGCCCGTTCGACGACCGCGCGGAGCTCGCCGCCGCGCTCGATGCGCTCACCGCGGGGAGACAGAGCCGATGATCGAGCTGTCGCTGGCCCAGATCGCCGACATCGTGGGCGGCCGGCTCGCCGATGTCGGCGCCGAGGAGGCGGCCACGCTGCGCGTCACCGGGACCGTCGAATTCGACTCCCGCGCCGTCGGTCCGGGCAGTCTGTTCCTCGCGCTGCCGGGGGCGCGCTCCGACGGCCACGACTTCGCCGCGGCGGCGCTCGACGCCGGTGCGGTCGGCGTGCTCGCCGCGCGCCCGGTCGGGGTGCCCGCGGTCGTCGTCGACCCGGTCACCGCCGAGGACGGTGCGGCCAGCGTGCTCGAACACGATGCCGACGGGTCGGGCGCGGCGGTGCTGGCCGCGCTCGGCAGGTTGGCGGCCGCGGTGGCCGCCGAGCTGGCCGCCGACGGCCTGACGATCATCGGGATCACCGGATCGTCGGGTAAGACGTCGACCAAGGATCTGATCGCCGCCGTCCTCGCCCCGCTGGGTCAGGTGATCGCTCCGCCGGGATCGTTCAACAACGAGCTGGGTCATCCCTGGACGGTGTTGCGGGCGACCGCCGACACCGACTTCCTCGTTCTCGAGATGTCGGCGCGCCACCGCGGCAACATCGCCGCGCTCGCGCGGATCGCGCGCCCGTCGATCGCGGTGGTGCTCAACGTGGGCACCGCCCACCTCGGTGAGTTCGGTTCGCGGGAGGCGATCGCGGCGACGAAATCTGAGCTGCCGCAATCTGTTCCGTCGTCCGGTGTGGTGATCCTCAATGCCGACGACTCGATCGTGGCGAAGATGGCCGAGGTGACGCAGGCGCGCGTCGTGCGGGTCGGGCGCGCCGACTCCTCCGACACCACCGTCGATGTATGGGCCGACGATGTCAGCCTCGACGCGCTCGCGCGCCCGGAGTTCACGCTGCACACCGCCGACGGGCAGGTCGGCGTCTCGCTGGCGGTGCACGGTGACCACCAGGTCTCGAATGCGCTGTGCGCGGCCGCGGTGGCGCTGGAGTGCGGGGCGTCGTTGACCCAGATCGCGGACGCGCTGGCAGGCGCCGGACCCGTGTCGGCGCAGCGGATGGCGGTCACCACCCGCAGCGACGGCGTGACGATCATCAACGACGCCTACAACGCCAACCCCGACTCGATGAGCGCCGGCCTCAAGGCGCTGGCGTGGATGGGTCGCGAAGGCCGCACGTGGGCGGTGCTCGGTGAGATGGGCGAGCTCGGCGAGGACTCGATTACCGAGCACGACCGCATCGGGCGGTTGGCCGTGCGCTTAGATGTCTCTCGACTCATCGTCGTCGGAACCGGGAGGCCTATGAGCGCCATGTTCAACGGCGCGGTGATGGAGGGCTCCTGGGGCTCGGAGGCCACGCCGGTCGCCGATGCCGAGGCCGCGCTCGATGTGCTGCGCGCGGAGTTGCAGCCCGGCGACGTGGTGCTGGTCAAGGCGTCCCGAGCCGCCGGGCTGGACGCTGTGGCCGATGCGCTGATCGCCGAGGACGGCCGATGAGGCAGATCCTGATCGCGGTCGGGATCGCGCTCTTCGTGTCGATCCTGCTCACCCCGGTGCTGATCCGGCTGTTCACCCGGCAGGGTTTCGGTCACGAGATCCGCGAGGACGGTCCGCCCAGCCACGCCAAGAAGCGGGGCACGCCGTCGATGGGCGGTGTCGCGATCGTCGCCGGCATCTGGGCCAGCTACTTCGGCACGCATCTGGTCGGCGTGGTGATCGACGGCAAGGGGCCGTCGGCGTCAGGGCTGCTCGTACTCGGCCTGGCCACCGCGTTGGGCGTCGTCGGGTTCGTCGACGATCTGATCAAGTTGCGCCGCGCCCGCAACCTCGGGCTGAACAAGACGGCCAAGACCGTCGGCATCCTGGTCGCCGCCGTGCTGTTCGGTGTGCTCGCGCTGCAGTTCCGCAACGCCGACGGCCTGACCCCCGGCAGCGCGGAACTGTCCTACGTGCGGGAGATCGCCACGGTCACGCTGGCCCCGGCGATCTTCGTGCTGTTCTGCGTGGTGGTCGTGAGCGCCTGGTCGAACGCGGTGAACTTCACCGATGGCCTGGACGGGTTGGCCGCCGGCGCGATGGCGATGGTGTGTGCCGCCTACGTGCTGATCACGTTCTGGCAGTTCCGCAACGCGTGCGCCACCAGCCCGGGCCTGGGCTGCTACAACGTGCGGGACCCGCTGGATCTGGCGATCATCGCTGCGGCCACCGCCGGGGCGTGCATCGGCTTCCTGTGGTGGAACGCCGCCCCGGCCAAGATCTTCATGGGCGACACCGGGTCGCTGGCTCTGGGCGGCATCATCGCCGGCCTGTCGGTGACCAGCCGCACCGAGATGCTCGCGGTGGTGCTGGGCGCGCTGTTCGTCGCCGAGGTCACCTCGGTGGTGGTGCAGATCATGGCGTTCCGCACCACGGGCCGCCGGGTGTTCCGGATGGCGCCGTTCCATCATCACTTCGAGTTGGTGGGCTGGGCGGAGACCACGGTGATCATCCGGTTCTGGCTGCTGACCGCGATCGCGTGCGGGCTCGGGGTGGCGCTGTTCTACAGCGAGTGGCTGACGACCGTCGGGGCGTGAGGTGAGCGACGTCATCGCACCCGGCGCCGCGGTGCTGGTCGTGGGCGCCGGCATCACCGGCCGCGCGGTGCTGGCGGCGCTGACGCCGCTGGGCGCGCGCGCCACCCTCACCGACGACAGCCCGTCGGCCCTGACGGCCTACGCGCAGCAGGGTGGCGCGGTCGTCGACCCGGCCGGCGCCGCCGCGACCATCGCGGAGTTCGATCTCGTCGTCGTCAGCCCCGGCATCCGGCCGGAGGGCGCGGTGCCCGCCGCGGCCGCGGCGGCCGGCGTCCCGGTGTGGGGTGACGTCGAGCTCGCCTGGCGGCTGGACCGGGCCGGGCACTACGGGCCGCCCAAGACGTGGCTGGTCGTGACCGGCACCAACGGCAAGACCACGACGACGTCGATGCTGCACGCGACGCTGTGCGCCGCGGGCCGGCGCTCGGCGCTGTGCGGCAACATCGGCGAGCCGGTACTGGCAGTGTTGGACCAGCCCGTCGACGTGCTGGCCGTCGAGCTGTCCAGCTTCCAGCTTCACTGGGCGCCGTCGGTGCACCCGGATGCGGGCGCAGTGCTCAACGTGGCGGAAGACCACCTGGACTGGCACGGCTCGCTCGAGGCCTACGCCCAGGACAAGGCGCGGGCGCTGACCGGGCCGATCGCCGTGGGTGGTGTGGACGATCCGATCGCGGCGGCGCTGCTGGCCGACTGCGCCGCGCCGACCCGGGTCGGCTTCCGGCTCGGTGAACCGGGCCCCGGTGAGCTGGGTGTGGCCGACGGTCATCTTATCGACAACGCGTTCGCCGAGGGTCTGGTGCTGGCCGAGGCCGCGCGGGTCCCGGTGGCCGGCCCGGTGGGTGTGCTGAACGCGTTGGCGGCCGCGGCGCTCGCGCGGGCGGTCGAGGTGCCCGCCGCCGCGGTGGCGCAGGCGCTCGAGACGTTCGCGGTGGGCCGGCACCGCGCCGAGGTGGTGGCCGTGGCCGACGGGGTGACCTACGTCGACGATTCCAAGGCCACCAATCCGCACGCCGCCCGCGCGTCGATCAGCGCCTTCCCCCGGGTCGTCTGGGTCGCCGGCGGTCTACTCAAAGGCGCCTCGGTCGACGAGCTGCTGGTCGCGGTGGCGAACCGCCTGGTCGGAGTCGTTCTGCTGGGCCGCGACCGGGCGGTCGTGGCGCAGGCGCTGGCACGACACGCGCCGGATGTCCCCGTTGTCGAGGTGCTGACGGGGGAGGATTCTGGGGTGGTTGAGAAAGCTGTGACAGGTGTGACTCACGCTCGGGCGGGTGACGGTCCGGTGGCCGACGCCGTCATGGCGGCCGTCGTGGACGCTGCGCGCGGTCTCGCCGGACCCGGCGACACGGTGCTGCTCGCACCGGCAGGCGCCTCCTTCGACCAGTTCCGCAGCTACGGGCACCGGGGCGACACGTTCGCCGCGGCCGTACGCGCAGCGCTCCGATAGCGGGTCACCGATGAGCGCGATCCTCGCCCGGCTGCGCCACCGGCGCGCCAACCCCGCGGCCGACGATACGGGGACCGCCCTGCCTGCGCTGACCGCGGGGAAGTCGTCCACGTCGTCCTCGCACGACTCCGGCGGCGCCGCGACCGCACCGCGCACCCGCGTCGGAGCCTGGCTGGACCGGCCGATGACGTCGTTCCACCTGATCATCGCCGTGACCGCGCTGCTCATCACGATGGGCTTGACGATGGTGCTGTCGGCCTCGGGTGTCTACTCCTACGACATGGACGGCTCGCCGTGGGCGGTCTTCGGCAAGCAGGTGCTGTGGACGGCGATCGGCCTGCTCGCGTTCTACATCGCGATGCGCACGCCGGTGGCGGTGATGCGCCGCTTCGCGTTCAGCAGCTTCCTGTTCACGATCGTGCTGCTCGTCCTGGTGCTCATCCCCGGCATCGGCAAAGAGGCCAACGGGTCGCGCGGCTGGTTCGTCGTCGCCGGATTCTCCATGCAGCCGTCGGAGCTGGCCAAGATCGCGTTGGCGGTGTGGGGTGCGCACCTGCTGGCGGCGCGCCGCATGGAGCAGGCCTCGCTCAAAGAGATGCTGGTGCCGCTGGTGCCGGTCGCGGTGATCGCGCTGGCCCTGGTGGTTTCCCAGCCGGATCTCGGGCAGACGATGTCGATGGGTGTGATCCTGCTCGGTCTGCTCTGGTACGCCGGCCTCCCGCTGCGGGTGTTCCTCACCTCGCTGGGCGCGGTCGTCGTGTCGGGTGCGGTGCTGGCCATGACGGCCGGCTACCGGTCGGCGCGCGTGCAGGCCTGGCTCAACCCGGGCGCCGATGCCCAGGGTATGGGCTACCAGTCCCGCCAGGCCCGCTTCGCGCTGGCCAACGGCGGCGTGTTCGGCGACGGTCTGGGCCAGGGCACCGCGAAGTGGAACTACCTGCCCAACGCCCACAACGACTTCATCTTCGCCATCGTCGGCGAGGAACTCGGCTTCATCGGCGCGGCCGGGCTGCTGTGTCTGTTCGGCCTGTTCGCCTACACCGGCATGCGTATCGCGCGACGGTCCGCGGACCCGTTCCTGCGGCTGCTCACCGCGACGGCCACGCTGTGGGTGCTCTCGCAGGTCTTCATCAACGTGGGCTATGTCGTCGGCCTGCTTCCGGTCACCGGGCTGCAGCTGCCCCTGATCTCCGCCGGAGGCACGTCCACGGCCACGACGCTGTTGATGATCGGCATCATGGCCAACGCCGCGCGCCACGAACCGCAGGCCGTCGCCGCGTTGCGCGCCGGCCGCGACGACCGGGTCAACCGGCTCTTGCGTCTGCCGCTGCCCGCCCCCTACGTGCCCACCCGCACCGAGGCGCTGCGTGACCGCCTGAAGACCCGCTCGGGCCGCAACGCCCGGCAGGCCACCAAGCCCGGCTCCACGCCCGCGAAAGCTGCGCGGTCGCGATCGGCCAAGCGCCCGGTGCGCTCGGCCACCCCACCCGTCGGTTATGGTGCTGGCCAGCGCAATCAGGGCCGACGGGCTCGCACACTGGAAGGTCAACGTCACGGGTGAGCGGTATCTCCGTGGTTCTCGCCGGCGGCGGCACCGCCGGTCACGTCGAACCCGCGATGGCCGTTGCCGATGCGCTCACCGCGCTCGATGCGAGCGTGCGGATCACCGCGTTGGGCACGGCCCGCGGCTTGGAGACCAGGCTGGTGCCCGAGCGTGGCTACCGCCTGGAGCTGATCACCCCCGTTCCGTTGCCCCGTAAACCATCGGCGGATCTGGCGAGGCTGCCGCTGCGGGTGCGCCAGGCGGTCCGGCAGACGCGGGCGATCTTCGACGACGTCGCGGCCGACGTCGTCATCGGCTTCGGCGGCTACGTCGCGGTCCCGGCCTACCTGGCGGCGCGCAGCGTACGTCCGGGCCGGCGCGTCCCGGTCGTCGTGCACGAGGCCAACGCCAGCGCCGGCTGGGCGAACCGGGTGGGGGTCCGTTCGGCCGCCCGTGTCCTCGCCGCGGTGCCCGACCCGGGGTTGGGTCCGGTCGAGGTCGTCGGGGTGCCGGTCCGCGACACGATCACGGCGCTGGACCGTGCCGCCTTGCGGGCGGAGGCGCGCGCGTTCTTCGGCTTCTCCGACGACGACACGGTGCTGCTGGTCTTCGGCGGCTCCCAGGGTGCGCAGTCGTTGAACCGCGCGGTGGCGGGGGCCGCGGAAGCCCTTGCGCGGCAGAGCATCGCGGTGCTGCACGCACACGGGCCCAAGAACACGCTGGATCTGCGGACCCCGGCGCCCGGCGATCCGCCGTACCTGGCGGTGCCGTACCTGGACCGCATGGATCTGGCCTATGCGGCCGCCGATCTGGCGATCTGCCGCTCCGGTGCGATGACGGTGGCGGAAGTGAGCGCCGTCGGCCTGCCCGCGGTGTACGTGCCGTTGCCGATCGGCAACGGCGAGCAGCGGCTCAATGCGCTGCCGGTCGTGACCGCCGGCGGGGGACTGCTGGTCGAGGATCGCGACCTCACCCCCGACCTCGTCGCCACCACGGTCGCCGGGCTGCTGACCGACGGGGCCCGCCTGGCCGCGATGACGGCCGCGGCGAAGCTGGCCGGACATCCCGACGCGGCGCGTCGGGTGGCCGAGGTGGCGCTCGAGGTGGCCCTGGCGCACAGCGGGCGGGTCCGAGGATGAGCACCGCGGCATTGCCCGCCGAGCTACAGCGGGTGCACATGGTCGGCATCGGCGGCGCCGGAATGTCGGGTATCGCGCGCATTCTGCTCGACCGCGGCGGCCAGGTGTCCGGGTCGGACGCCAAGGAGTCGCGGGCGGTGCACGCGCTGAGGGCGCGCGGCGCGCAGGTCCGCATCGGTCACGACGCGTCGGCGCTGGACATGCTGCCCGGCGGACCGACCGCGGTGGTCACCACGCACGCCGCGATCCCGAAGACCAACCCGGAGTTGGTCGAGGCACGCCGGCGCGGGATTCCGGTCATCCTGCGGCCGGCCGTACTGGCCGAGTTGATGGCCGAGGACACGACGCTGATGGTGACCGGCACGGCCGGCAAGACCACGACGACCTCGATGCTCATCGTGGCGTTGCAGCACTGTGGATTCGACCCGTCGTTCGCCGTCGGCGGTGACCTCGGCGAGCCCGGCACCAACGCCCACCACGGCAGCGGCGCCTATTTCGTGGCCGAGGCCGATGAGAGCGACGGCTCGCTGGTGCAGTACCGGCCCGACGTCGCGGTGGTCACCAACATCGAGGCCGATCACCTGGACTTCTTCGGGTCCGAAGAGGCCTACGTCGCGGTGTTCGACGCATTCGCCGAGCGGTTGCGCCCCGGGGGAGCCGTGGTGGTGTGCACCGACGATCCCGGTGCGGCGGCTTTCGCCGAACGCACTGCGGCACTGGGCATCCGAGTGCTGCGCTACGGGTCTGGAACCCACGACGGCCTGGCCGGTGCACTGCTGGACTGGCGGCAGCGCGGCACCGGCGCGGTGGCCACGGTGGCGCTGGCGGGGGAGAGCAGCCCGCGCACCATGCGGCTGTCCGTCCCCGGACGGCACATGGCGCTCAACGCGCTGGCCGCGCTGCTGGCCGCCACACAGGTGGGCGCCACACCCGACGATGTCCTCGACGCGCTCGCAGAATTCGAAGGCGTGCGTAGGCGTTTCGAGTTGGTGGGTACCGCGGCCGGGGTGCGCGTCTTCGACGACTACGCCCACCATCCGACCAAGGTCACGGCCGCGCTGACCGCGGTGCGCGCGCTGGTGGACGAGACCGGTGGCCGCTCAGTGGTGGTGTTCCAGCCACACTTGTATTCGCGCACAGCCACATTCGCACGCGAGTTCGGCGAAGCGTTGAGCTTGGCCGACGAGGTGTTCGTGCTCGACGTCTATGCCGCACGGGAGCAACCGCTGGCCGGTGTCAGCGGCGCCACGGTCGCCGAACACGTCCGCGTACCGGTGCGATACCTGCCCGATTTCTCCACCGTCGCGGCAACCGTGGCGGCGGCGGCGCAGCCCGGAGACGTCGTGGTGACCATGGGTGCGGGCGATGTCACGTTGTTGGGTAACGAGATCCTGGCCCAGCTGCGATGACCGAGCCGACCGACGGCGAGCCCGATACCGAGCCGGACACGCCCGAACCCGTCGACGTCGAGGGGCCTCGGCGGCGCGCCCGGCGCGAGCGGGAAGAGAGGCGCGCTGCGCAGGCGCGGGCCACCGCCATCGAGACGGCCCGCCGCGAGGCGAAACGGCGCACGCTCGTCGCGCGCTCGGCCGATACGGCGACGCTGGGTCGGGGCACGGTGCGCGGGCTGAAGGTGCTGCTGTGGACCGCGGTGACGGCCGTCGTGGTCGTCGGCATCGGCCTGCTGCTGTATTTCACGCCGATCATGTCGGCGCGCACCGTCGTGGTGGTCGGGCTGGGCGCGGTGACGCAGGACGAGGTGGTGGCGGTCGCGGGGGTGCCGCCCGGAGAGCCGCTGCTCCAGGTCGACACCGATGCGGTGGCCGAGAGGATCGCCGGCATCCGCCGGGTCGCGAGCGTGCGCGTGCAGCGGGAGTATCCGTCGACGCTGCGGATCACCGTGGTCGAGCGGGTGCCCGTCGTCGTCCGCGACTATCCCGACGGGGTGCATCTGTTCGACAAGGACGGCGTCGACTTCGCGACCGGACCGCCGCCGCCGAGCATCCCGTATCTGGACGTGGAGAATCCCGGGCCCGACGATCCGGCCACCAAGGCCGCGCTCGAGGTGGTGACGTCGCTGCGTCCGGAGGTGGCGTCGCAGGTGGGCCGGGTGTCGGCGCCGTCGGTCGCGGCGATCACGCTGACGTTGATCGACGGTCGCACCGTGGTGTGGGGGACCACCGATCGCACCGAGGAGAAGGCGCTCAAGCTCGGCGCGTTGCTCACCCAGCCCGGGAAGACGTACGACGTGTCGTCCCCGGATCTGCCGACGGTCAAGTAACCGGCGAAAATTCGTTCCGACACGCGGCGCGCCTGCTCGGCATGTGCGTGACCCGGCCCTACCGTTCTGCATGTACGGAACAACTTGACATAACTCTAAGCCTCTAGTTGAGATTGAGGGTTTGTCGCAGCGGTTATCCGTGTCAGGACAGGCAACCAGGGCAGGAAAGGGCGATGCGATGACCCCCCCGCATAACTACCTCGCAGTGATCAAGGTGGTCGGCATCGGCGGCGGCGGCGTCAACGCCGTCAACCGGATGATCGAGCAGGGTCTCAAAGGCGTCGAGTTCATTGCGATCAACACAGACGCACAGGCGCTGTTGATGAGCGATGCCGACGTCAAACTCGACGTCGGGCGCGATTCGACGCGCGGCCTGGGCGCGGGGGCGGACCCCGAGGTCGGCCGTAAGGCCGCCGAGGACGCCAAGGACGACATCGAGGAGCTGCTGCGCGGCGCCGACATGGTGTTCGTCACCGCGGGCGAGGGTGGCGGCACCGGCACCGGCGGCGCCCCGGTGGTGGCCTCGATCGCCCGCAAGCTCGGCGCGCTGACCGTCGGCGTGGTGACGCGCCCGTTCTCCTTCGAGGGCAAGCGGCGCAGCAACCAGGCCGAGAACGGCATCCAGTCGCTGCGCGAGAGCTGCGACACGCTGATCGTGATCCCCAACGACCGGCTGCTGCAGATGGGCGACGCCGCGGTGTCGCTCATGGACGCGTTCCGCAGCGCCGACGAGGTGCTCCTCAACGGTGTGCAGGGCATCACCGACCTGATCACCACCCCGGGCCTGATCAACGTCGACTTCGCCGACGTGAAGGGCGTCATGAGCTCTGCGGGCACCGCGCTGATGGGCATCGGCTCGGCCCGCGGCGACGGCCGTGCGCTCAAGGCCGCCGAGATCGCGATCAACTCGCCGCTGCTGGAGGCCTCGATGGAAGGTGCGCAGGGCGTGCTGCTGTCGGTCGCCGGTGGTAGCGATCTGGGCCTGTTCGAGATCAACGAGGCCGCCTCGCTGGTGCAGGACGCCGCCCATCCCGACGCCAACATCATCTTCGGCACCGTGATCGACGACTCCCTCGGCGACGAGGTGCGCGTGACGGTGATCGCCGCGGGCTTCGACGCCGCCGGACCGGGCCGCAAGCCCGTGACGGGCGAGGCTCCCGCCGCGGCTTCGGCGCAGTCGATCGCCCCGGGCAAGGCGGGCCGGGTGGGCTCGTCGCTGTTCGAGTCGGCCGATCCGGCGAGCGTGTCCGCCGCGCACACCAACGGAGCCACGGTGCGCATCGGCGGCGGTGATGACGGCATCTCCGACGACGACGTCGACGTGCCCCCGTTCATGCGTCACTGACGCGGCATACTCGTCGCACGTGATGTTCCGTGTGCGCCGTGTCACCACCACCCGTGGCGGTGGGGTGTCCAAACCTCCCTTCGCGACGTTCAACCTGGGTGACCACGTCGGCGACGATCCCGCTGCGGTGGCGGCGAACCGACGCCGGCTCGCCGCGGCCACCGGCCTGGGCGCCGACGGTGTGGTGTGGATGAACCAGACGCACAGCACCCGCGTGGCGGTGGTGGATCACGGCGGTCAGACAATCGACGACACCGACGGCCTGGTGACGACGACGCCGTCGCTGGCGCTCGCGGTGGTGACCGCCGACTGTGTGCCGGTGTTGATGGCCGATGCGCGGCGCGGAGTGATCGCGGCCGTGCATGCCGGCCGCGTGGGCGCCGCCGGTGGCATCGTGCCGCGGACGGTGGAAGCCATGGTCGACGCCGGGGCGCAGGTGGCCGACATCTCGGTGCTGCTGGGCCCGGCCGTCAGCGGACCGAACTACGAGGTGCCCGCCGAGATGGCCGACGAGGTGGAACGTCTGCTGCCAGGGAGCCGCAGCCGCACCCCACGCGGTACGCCGGGGCTGGACCTGCGTGCCGGGATCGCCGCGCAGCTTCGTTCGCTCGGGATCACGGCCATCGATGTCGACCCCCGCTGCACCTACGCCGATCCGAACCTGTTCAGCCACCGCCGGGGCGCGCCGACAGGTCGGCTGGCGTCACTGATCTGGCTGGAGCCGGCATCGTGACCGCCGAACGTGAGCAGGAATTGGGCGACAACCTCGCGCGGCTGCGCGAGCGGCTCGCGCAGGCGGCCGAGGCGGCGGGCCGCGCCGCCGACGAGATCGAGCTGCTGCCGGTGACCAAGTTCTTCCCGGCGTCCGACATCGCTGCGCTGTATCGCCTGGGCTGCCGGTCGTTCGGCGAATCGCGCGATCAGGAAGCCACCCGCAAGGTCGCCGAGCTCTCGGAGCTCGCGGGGGACGTCCGCTGGCACATGATCGGGCGCATCCAGCGCAACAAGGCCCGCTCGATCGGCACCTGGGCCTATGCGGCGCACTCCGTCGACAGTCCGAAAGTTGTTGCTGCGCTTGCTCGCTCTGCGGAAGAGGCGCTGCAGACTGCGGTGCGCAGCGCACCGCTGCGGGTGTTCGTGCAGGTCAGCCTCGACCGCGACGAGAGCCGGGGCGGTGTCGATGTCGACGCACCGGAGCGGCTCGACGCGCTGTGCAGAGCCGTCGCGGAGGCGTCCGCGCTGACGCTCGCCGGTCTCATGGCCATTCCGCCGCTGGACGCCGACGCCGACGCGGCGTTCGCGCGACTGGCACGGGAACGCGAGCGGGTGCAGCAGTGGTGCGGACGGCCGCTCGAGCTGTCCGCGGGCATGTCCGGCGACCTCGAAGCGGCCGTGCGACACGGATCGACGTGTGTGCGTGTCGGTACCGCGCTGTTGGGCGCCCGCCCGCTAACGTCACCACCAGAAGTCACACGAGTCACACCTTCATCACAGACAACAAAGCCCGGCCATAGGTCATCACCGCACGAGGGGTCCTCACAATGAGCACACTGCACAAGGTCAAGGCCTACTTCGGTATGGCCCCCATGGACGACTACGAGGACGACTACTACGAGGACGACGAGCGCGGCCCCGCCCGCAGCTACCGCCGTCCCCGGGAGGATCGCTTCGACGACGAGGGCTACTCGCGCGGGTACGACGACCTGCCCGAGGGTCGCCGCCGCGAGTACGACGAGCCCGCCGCCTACCGGGGTGGGATGCCTGCCGGCTTCGATGACGGCCGGTTCGAGCCCCGCATGCGGTCACCGCGCGAATTCGACCGCACTCCACCGCGTTTCGGTGCGATGCGCGGATCGACCCGGGGTGCGCTGGCGATGGACCCGCGCGGTATGGCGGAGTTGTTCGAAGCGGGCAGCCCGCTGGCCAAGATCACCACGCTGCGGCCCAAGGACTACAGCGAAGCCCGCACGATCGGCGAGCGGTTCCGCGACGGCACCCCGGTGATCATGGATCTGGTCTCGATGGACAACGCCGACGCCAAGCGGCTGGTCGACTTCGCCGCCGGGCTGGCGTTCGCGCTGCGCGGCTCGTTCGACAAGGTGGCCACCAAGGTGTTCCTCCTGTCGCCGGCCGACGTGGACGTCACCGCCGAGCAGCGCCGCCGCATCGCCGAGGCGGGGTTCTACGCGTACCAGTAGTGCGGCCGGTCGAGCATCACTTTTGCACAGGTAGGCTGGCGTCGCCGGTGCGGTTCTCGCGGCGGCTTCCCCGTCACAACTGTTGGGAGTGAGGTCACCTTCCGGTGGGGCTCTTCTTCGAGATCCTGGGTTTCGCGCTGTTCGTGTTCTGGCTGCTGCTGATCGCCCGGGTCGTGGTCGAGTTCATCCGTTCGTTCAGCCGGGACTGGCATCCCCGCGGGGCGACCGTGGTGGTGCTCGAGGTCATCATGACGCTGACCGATCCGCCGGTGAGGCTGTTGCGGCGCATCATCCCGCAACTGACCATAGGTGCGGTGCGCTTCGACCTGTCCATCATGGTGCTGTTGCTGCTCGCGTTCATCGGCATGCGGCTGGCGTTCGACGCGGCGGTCTGACACCGGCCCGGAGCAGGGCGTTTGTGGAGTCTGGCCCGGGTGCGGGCAAGATGTGCGGCGCGATGCAGGTGGAGATTCGATGTAATTATCGCCCTCGACTGCAACCGCAGGGTCTGGTGTGACAGGATGGACGCCAGTTACCTTCAAGTCAGGCTTTACACTGTGAGATCGTTTTGACGATCCAGACTCAAGGGGGCAGACGATGCCGCTCACTCCTGCCGACGTGCACAACGTTGCATTCAGCAAGCCACCCATCGGCAAGCGCGGCTACAACGAGGACGAGGTCGACGCGTTCCTCGATCTCGTCGAGAACGAGCTGTCCCGCCTGATCGAAGAGAACTCCGACCTGCGTCAGCGGGTGTCGGAGCTCGACTCCGAACTCGCCTCCGCGCGTTCCGGCGGGGCCGCCTCGGCCGCCCAGCCGACCCAGACGCTGCCGGTGTACGAGCCGGAGCCCGAGCCGGAGCCGGAGCCGGCTCCGCAACCCGTGTACGAGGCGCCCGCCGCGCAGCAGTCTGCTCCTGCCTCCGAGGATCAGCACCTACGGGCGGCGAAGATTCTCAGCCTGGCACAGGACACCGCGGACCGCCTGACGGACGGCGCGAAGGCCGAATCCGAGAAGATGCTCTCCGATGCGCGCGCGCAAGCCGACGCGATGGTCGCCGAGGCCCGGCAGACCGCGGAGACCACCGTCACCGAGGCGCGTCAGCGCGCCGACGCGATGCTCGCCGATGCGCAGAGCCGCTCGGAGGCGCAGCTGCGGCAGGCCCAGGAGAAGGCCGACGCCCTGCAGGCCGACGCCGAGCGCAAGCACTCCGAGATCATGGGCACGATCAACCAGCAGCGCACCGTGCTCGAGGGCCGGTTGGAGCAACTGCGCACCTTCGAACGTGAATACCGCACCCGTCTGAAGACCTACCTGGAATCGCAGCTCGAGGAGCTCGGCCAGCGTGGTTCGGCCGCCCCGGTCGATTCCGGTGCGAACAGCGACGGCGGATTCAACCAGTTCAATCGGGGTAACAACTAGCCTCACCCCATGCTCATCGTCGCGCTCGTACTCGCCGTCATCGGCCTCGCAGCCCTGGTGCTCGCGGTCGTCACCAGCAACGCTCTGATCGCCTGGGTCTGCATCGCGGCCAGCGTGATCGGCGTGATCCTGCTGATCGTCGACGCGCTACGTGATCGCTCGAAGAGCGCCGCCGACGAGGCCGCCACCGAGGACGACCGGGTCGACGACGCGGGCGGTGAGCCTGCGGTGGAGGACTATCCCGACGAGGCCCCCATCGCATCCGAGGCCGAGGACTATCCCGCCGATGAGCCCGTCCCAGCCGCCGAGCGATCCGACGAGGACCCGGCCAAGAGCTGAATCGCGTTGTCCCCGAACAACTCACGTCGGGGCTGTGGTCAGCGCCTCGCGGACCTCGTCATCGGTCATCTGATGGAAGTCGGCGTAGACCTGCCCCACGGCGCGGAAATCGGCGGGCGTCAGGGAGCACACCACGTCGTCGGCCTCGGAGGTCAGGGCACGGCACGTTGACCGCGGCCCGACCGGCGCCGCCACGATCACACGCACCGCGCCGGCGCGTCGCACCCAGCGGACCGCGGCCACCATGCTGGCTCCGGTCGCAATGCCGTCGTCGACGAGGATCACGGTGCGGCCGGTGAGCTCGAGCGGTGCGCGGTCTCCGCGGTACGCGCGTTCGCGGCGGTGCACTTCGGCCGTCTCGCGGTGTATGACCTCGCGCACCTGGGGGTCGCTCAGTCCGAGGCTGCCGATCAGGTCCTCGTTCAGCACGGCGGGGCCGCCGGTTGCCACTGCACCCATGGCGAGTTCGGGTTGCTGCGGGCTGCCGAGCTTGCGTACCACGCACACATCCAGCGGCGCACGCAGCACGGCTGCGACTTCCCGACCGACCGGTACCCCGCCCCGGGCGAGTCCGAGCACCGTGGTGTCAGGACGGTCGCGGTAACGGGCGAGACTCCGCGCGAGCACCTCGCCGGCCTCGCGACGGTCGCGAAAGGGTGGCGCGGAACGGGTCTCGGGAGCAGTCAAGTCACACCTCGGTGCGAACAGTATCGCGCTCGGGTATCCCGTTGCGCAGTCGAGCGGGCAATCCGGGCCCGCGACGGTGACGAATGACTGATCGACGACGAGGCAGGGAGGGTCATGGGCATCGACTACGACAGCGTGGTGGAGCACCCGCTGCGTGACGTGTGGGAGTGGCATACGCGACCGGGCGCCATGCGGCGGCTGGTGCCCCCGTGGCAACCGATGACCGTGGTGTCCGAGGCGCAGTCGCTGGCCGACGGGGTGGCGGTGCTCGGTCTGCCGGGCGGGCTGCGCTGGGTTGCGCGCCACCAGCCCGACGCCTACGTCGAGGGCCACCGTTTCGTCGACGAGTTGTCGTCGGACGGTCCGACGTCCTGGCCGCCCCGTCTGGCCGGGCGCTGGCGGCACACCCATACGTTCGACGACGCCGATCCCGGCACCCGCATCCACGACCGGGTCGAGGCGGCGGTGCCGGCAGCGTTGCTGCGACCGATGTTCGCCTACCGGCACCGGCAGCTCATCGGCGATCTGGCGGCGCATCAGCGCGCCGAACTGGCGGGCACCCAGCGCCTCACCGTTGCCGTCACCGGTTCTTCCGGACTGGTCGGCGCCGCGCTGTGCGCGTTCCTGACCACCGGCAAGCACCGGGTGATCCGACTCGTGCGGCGACCTGCCGAGAGCGCCGACGAGCGCCACTGGGACCCGGCCGCCCCCGCCGCGGATCTGCTGCGCGGCGTCGACGCCGTCATCCACCTCGCCGGCGAATCGATCGCCGGTCGCTTCACCGATGCGCACCGAAAAGCCATCCGCGACAGCCGAATCGAGCCGACCCGTCGGCTCGCGGCGGTGGCCGCCGCGACGGAGGACGGTCCGTCGGCGTTCATCTGCGCGTCGGCGATCGGCTACTACGGCTACGACCGGGGCGATGTCACGTTGACCGAGGATGGTTCTCGCGGCGACGGTTTCCTGGCCGAGGTGGTCACCGACTGGGAGGCCGCGACTGTGCCCGCCGCGGACGCGGGGTTGCGGGTTGTCCTCGTACGCACCGGGATCGTACAGGCCGCGGCGGGTGGCACGCTGAAGCTTCTGCGTCCGCTGTTCGCGGCGGGCCTGGGCGGGCGGGTCGGCGACGGCACGCAGTGGCTGTCCTGGATCGGCTTGGACGATCTCGTCGACGTCTACCACCGTGCGCTCTACGATACGGAGCTGCACGGCCCGGTCAACGCGGTGGCACCCGAGCCGGTGCGCAACACGGAGTACACCAAAGAGCTTGCGCGCGTGCTGCATCGGCCGGCGTTACTGCCGGTTCCGAGCCTGGGTCCCCGGGTGCTGCTGGGCGCGCAGGGCGCCCGTGAACTCGCCGAGGCGAGCCAGCGCGTGTTGCCGGCGAAACTCCTGGCTGCCGGGCATCCGTTCCGGCACAGCCGCGTCGCCGAGGTGTTGGTCCATCAGCTGGGGCGCGAGCTTCCCACCACGTGAGTGACGAAGCCGGACACCAACGCCCGGATTCGTGGTGCGACGTCAGCGGCGAGATCGGCTGTGCGAGTGAGCAATTGTTCGTGATCGAGGCCTGCCGCCGCGACGTCGCCGTCGCGGTCGTCGGCCAGCCACGCCCGCAGCAGCTCGGTGTCGATCTCGGGATGGAACTGTAGACCGAGGGCGCGGTCGAGGAGGAACGCCTGCGAAGCGTTAGGGGTCCTGGCGAGTTCGGTCGCGCCGGGGGGCAGCGTCCATCGGTCGAAATGCCACTGGAACCATTGCCCGCCGGGCACGATGTCGGAGCGGTCGCTGAGGACGTCGTACCAACCGATCTCCGGGCGCGGCGAACGCGCCACCGTGCCGCCGAATGTCTGGGCCAGCAATTGACCGCCGAAGCACACGCCCAACAGCGCGACACCGGCGTCGGCGGCATTCCGCAGCAGCGCCATCTCCGCGCCGACCCAGGTGTCGCGCAGTGCCGGATCGTAGACCGGCCACCGCGCGCCGAGCGGCACGATCACGTCGTAGTGGGTCGGGTCGGGGAACGTGACGTCGACGGCGGGGGAGTCCACCTGCTCGGGTGGGACCACCTGGAAGTGCTCGACATCGAATCCCGCCTCGGCGAACGCCTCACCGAGCAGTGCCTCGGTGGCCATGTGCTCGTTACGCAGGAACAGAACCGTGGGTGCCACGCCGGCCATTATCTCCGACCGCGGCGCAGGTCGAGCATCCACGGGGCTCGTCTGAGTCCAAAAGTTAGCTGCTCTACAGCGAGTCAAGGAAATGTAATTTGCTGGTTGTAATGTCACAGCCAGCGGTGTACACAGTTTTGACATTGCGCTGTCCAGCTTCTGCTCGTCGGTCCGCGGGATGCCTGGGTGGCAGAGCGACGACGGAGCCCCGCGCTGCCATGCTGTCTGTCCGATTGGCATCGGAGTTTGCGACGTCGTCGACCCCCGGGCCGTGAACTGTGTATTCAGCACACAGGCCGCTATTGTCAGATTTGCTTAGGATTTCGATACATCCGACATCGGCGAGTTCACCGAACGATCTTGACGCGGCGTCGATGTGCGTGTTGTAGTGCTTTTCACACTCGTTAATTTTGTTTTGCGGTTCGGTGGATTTCGTGCCAGCGCTCGTGCGAAATTCTCTCTACGACGTCGAGGTGAGTTGCTGATGGGTTACGCACGATATGTTGGCCGAGTCGGTGGGTTAGCTGTAGCGCTGGGCATCGGGATGGCGGTGCCCGCCATCGCGGCAGCCGATCCCGCCGACGAGGGCCCCGCTGCGGGCGCCACGGCGGACGCCGGCCCGTCCGTGCGGTCACAGGTCACAAGGCAGAAGCGGTTCGGGGCCGACGAGAAGCCGCGGACTTCCAAGCACAGCCGCCCGACTCGGCGGAGTCGACTCGACCGTGAGGATCAATCGATGTCGGTCCGCGTCATCGGGCCCTCCGCGCCAGATGACGACCCGGCGCCGCTGCCGTCGTTCGAGGGCGTCACCGCGGTTCTCGGGACGCTGCGGCGTGAGACCGGTAAGAGGTCCGTCGGTCACCGGCCCACCGCGGTCCCCACCATGTCCGAGCCGCTCGAACCGGGCATCGTCACCGGCGCGTTGAATGCCGTCGATCCTGATGCAGAAAGACTGTCGTACAGAGTGATTCGCCAACCGCGCCGCGGTGAGGTGGCGGTCGACGACACCGGACACTTCACTTACATCGCCGGGTCGCGCCTGAGCGGCATCGGCGGGCGTGACTCGTTCGTGGTCAGGGTCCGGCGCGCCGACGCCGGGCTTTCCGCACGCGGTACCCGGGTGCCGGTGACGGTGAGGCTCAACGGTGCCGACGCAGGGGCGGCCACCGTGGCCGCGACGGCGAGCGCCACCGGTTCGGTGCATCCCGTCACGACGGCAGGGCCGGACATCGTCGGATTCGACCCCGCCAGGGACAAACTCGACCTCGGCGACGTCTCCGTGCACAACTTCATCGTCGTCGACACCCCCGACGGAGTCGGCTTCCGCAACCCGTGGTCCGGGGAGACCGCCGTCATCCGGGGCGTCTCGCTAGGCCAGCTCACCGTCGACAGCTTCGCCCCGATCGTCAACGACCATCTGCGACAGGATCTCTCGGGTGCGTTGGCGTGGGAGCACGGCGTGGTGGCGCAGCCGCACACCGTGTACGCGCGCTCCCACGAGGTCGGTCAGATCGACCGCGTCACGTTCGATCCCGCCACCGACGTCGTCGATTTCCGCTACTACGGCACGCGTGAGCAGGTGTACATGCGCGACACCCCTGACGGGGTGGTCATCTCGAATGCCGGCACTGGACAGGCGCTGATTTTGCAAGGCGTCAGCACGAGTCAGCTCACGGCGCGCAACTTCGTCTTCCACAGCGCCCAGGTCCGCGAGGACCGCCTGCACCTGCAGCTCGGCATCGGTGCGGTTCCGGATGCCCAGATCCGGCCGCAGGGCGTCCCCGTGGCGGGAACCACGGTGTGGCCCACGGCCGCCGGCAACGGCCAGCCGCCAGCCGGGCAGACCGGGGCCACCACGAAGATCGCGTGGAACTACGGTGCACACACCGTGCTCGAGTTCGACCCCGCCGTGGACCGGCTGGACTTCGGCTGGTTCAAGGCTCCCGAGTTCGACGTGTCACAGGTCAACGGAGCCACGCGGATCGCGATCACCGCCAACAACCAGAGCTACACGCTGGCCGGTGTCGCCCTCGGCGACCTTACGCCGAGCAACATCATCGCCCTCGACAGCGGCGCTCTGGCCAAGTGGCAGAACCTGATCTATCAAGCGGCACCCACGGCCCCGCGGCCGGCACTGTCGGTCAGCGACGCCGCCGCCGCTGAAGGGCAGGCAGGCGCCAGCGCCCTGGCGTTCACCGTCTCACTCTCGAAAGCCTCGACCGATACGGTGTCGGTCGGCTACACCACGAGTAACGGCACCGCGACCGCCGCGGGCAACGACTACGTCCCCGCGGTCGGCACCCTCGTCTTCGCGCCGGGTGAAACGTCGAAGACGGTGCTGGTCAGCGTCAACGGCGACACGCTCGTCGAACTCGACGAGCAGTTCACGGTGATCCTCTCGGCCCCGGTCAACGCCACGATCGCCGACGGCACCGGAATCGGCACCATCGTGAACGACGACCTCGACCAGGCGCCTGCGACGCCGCCCGCGGTCTCGATCGCGGACCTGACCGTCGCCGAAGGCAACGGCGAGCACAGCCACTTCATGTTCGTGGTGACCCTGGACAAGGCCTCGACCGACACGGTGACGGTGCACTACACCACCGTGAACGGCACCGCCACTGCCGGAAGCGATTTCACCGCGGCAGCGGGGACTGCGACATTCGCACCGGGCGTGACCACGCAGATGGTGCACGTCGACATCGTGGGCGACAGCGTCCACGAGTCCACCGAGACGTTCACCGTGACGTTGTCGAACCCCGTCGGCGCGACGATCGGTGACGGCACGGCGGTCGGCACGATCACCGACGACGACGCGGGCGTCACGCCCGGAACCGGCGGCCTCAATTCCGGCAACCCCGGCGACGCCCTGTGGGGCGAGGCGTTTTTCGCGGCCTACGTCGACATGGGCGCCTGGCCGGTACCCAACCTGGTGGCGCTGGCCCAGCAGCGCGGCGTCTCACTGTTCACATTGGGCTTCCTGCAGGCGACGCCGGACGGCAAGCCGGGCTGGGCCGGCCTGTCGGCGCTGACCCCCGATTCGACGCTCGAGCAGGCCACCGCGATCAACCAGTCGATCGCGGCGCTGCAGGCTGTCGGCGGCGACGTGATGATCTCGCTCGGCGGGGCGTCCGGTACGAGCCTGGCGCAGTGGTACGCCGCCCGCGGACTGAGCGCTGCGGCGCTGGCCGACGCGTACGCCGGCATCGTCACCACCTATCGCCTCAACCGCATCGACTTCGACATCGAGGGCGCGGCAGTGGCCGATCCCGCGTCGATCCTGCTCAACGCCCAGGCGCTGAAGCTGCTGCAGCAACGCATGCCGGATCTCGAGATCTGGTACACCCTTCCGGTCTTGCCCGCCGGACTGACCGCCGACGGCGTGAACGTCGTGCGGACCGCTCTCGCCGCGGGGGTCAAGCTCGACGGCGTGAACATCATGGCAATGGACTACGGTGAGTCGGCCGCGCCCACCAGCGGGCCGAACGCAAAGACGATGGGGGCGTGGGCCGTTGCGGCCGCGCAGTCCACCCACGCGCAGTTGACCGCGTTGTTCTCGACCTACGGGCAGAGCTTCGGCTGGAACCAGCTGGGTGTCACGCCGATGATCGGTGTCAACGATGTGCTGACCGAGGTGTTCACCGTCGCCGACGCGCAGACGTTGGAGAACTTCGCCCGTGTCAATGGCCTCGGCATGCTGTCCATGTGGTCGCTCAACCGTGACTACCCCGGCAGTCTCGGACAAGCGACGACGAACGCCTCGGGCACGAACACGCCGGCCGGTGGCTTCAGCGCAGTGTTCGACGACTTCGGGACGGTCAACTCGATCTCCGGTCCACCGCCGGCGATCTCGATCGCCGACATGACAGTGACCGAAGGCAACGGCGACCACTCGCACTTCCTGTTCGTGGTCACGCTGGACAAGCCGTCCACCCAGCCGGTGACGGTGCGGTACGCGACCTCGAACGGCACCGCGATCGCCGGTGCCGACTACATCGGCACGACGGGCGTGGTCGAGTTCGCGCCAGGCGTGACGTCCCGCACCATGCACGTGGACATCGTCGGCGACGCCGTCGCCGAATCGGCCGAGACCTTCACGGTGACATTGTCTGACCCGGCCGGGGCCACGATCGCCGACGGTACCGCGATCGGCACGATCACCGATGATGACCCCACCACCGGAACGCCCAGCGGCAACACCTCGGTGACGTACACGGTCAACGACGATTGGGGCTCCGGTTTCACCGCCACGGTGTCGGTGACCGCCGGCTCCGCCGGATTCGCAGGTTGGACAGTCGAATTCGACTCACCGGCGCGGATCGGCAACATCTGGAACGCGGAGATCGTCAGCCGGGTGGGCAACCACTATGTGGTGCGCAACGCCGCCTACAACGCCAAGGTCACGGCGGGCCAGACCGTGGAATTCGGTTTCCAGGCCTCGCCGGGCAGCGGCTCGGCCACCGCGACGAACTTCGTCGTCAACGGCACCCCCATCGGTCAGAATCCGACCGCGGTGCCGCCCAAGCTGTCGGTCGCCGACGCGGCTGTCGTCGAGTCCAACAGCGGCACCAACAATCTCGTCTTCACGGTCACCCTCGACAAGCCCTCGACCACACCGGTCACCGTCGCCTACACGACGTCCGGTGGAACCGCCACCGCAGGAACGGATTTCACTGCGCGCTCCGGAACCCTGACCTTCGCCGCGGGGGTGACCAGTCAGCAGGTCAGCGTCCCCGTCATCGGCGACACCACGGTCGAACAGAACGAGACGTTCACGCTCACCTTGTCGAGCCCCACCGGAGCCACGATCGCCGACGGCTCGGCGATCGGCACCATCACCAATGACGATGTCGCCACACCGGGTTCGGGCAACTCCTCGGCGTCCTTCGCCGTCACCGACGACTGGGGGTCGGGGTTCACCGGGGCCGTCACGGTGACCGCGGGCCCGTCCGGCCTGGCGGGCTGGACGGTCGAGTTCGACACCCCGGCGCAGATCAGCAACATCTGGAACGCCGAGATCGTCAGCCACTCGGGCGATCACTACGTGGTTCGCAACGCGACGTGGAATCCGACCGTCGCAGCGGGCAAGACGGTCAGCTTCGGCTTCCAAGCCTCCCCGGGCGGGGCCGCGGCGACCGTGACCAACCTCGTCGTCAACGGGCAGGCCGCCGCGCAGACACCGGCCCTCTCGGTGGCCGACGCGGCCGTGACCGAAACGAACAGCGGCACAACGTCGATGACGTTCGTGGTGACCCTGTCGAAGGCATCGTCCGGTCCGGTCACCGTCGGCTATTCCACGTCGAACGGTACCGCGACCGCAGGCACTGATTACACGGCGTCATCGGGAACGGTGACCTTCGCCCCCGGCGTGCTCACCCAACAGATCCAGGTGTCCATCCTCGGCGACACGGCCGTCGAACCGAACGAGACCTTCACGCTCACCCTGTCCAACCCGGGTGGTGCCACGATGGCCGACGGCACCGCGGTCGGGACCATCACCAACGACGATGTCGCCGCGCCGCCGTCGGTGTCGCTGAGCATCTCCGACGCCGCGGTCACCGAGGGCGCCCCCGGAAGTGGCGTGGGCGCCGGATACTTCTCGACCTCCGGCAACCAGATCGTCGATGCGGCGGGCACACCGGTGCAGATCGCCGGGGTCAATTGGTTCGGATTCGAGAGCGACATCCGGGCGCCGCACGGCCTGTGGACGCGCAACTACAAGGACATGATGGACCAGATGGCAGATCTGGGCTTCAACACCATCCGGTTGCCGTACTCCAGCGCGATGCTGCACAGCAGCGCGGCCCCGACGGGTATCGACCTCGCCAAGAACCCCGATCTCGCGGGACTGACATCGCTGCAGGTGATGGACAAGATCATCGCCTATGCCGGGGACATCGGGATGCGGGTGATCCTCGACCACCATCGCAGCACCGCCGGCGCGGGCACCAGTGAGAACGGGCTCTGGTACAACAGCCGGTACTCCGAGGCGTCCTGGATCGCCGACTGGCAGATGCTGGCCCAGCGCTACGCGGGCGACCCGACGGTGATCGGCGCCGATCTGCACAATGAGCCGTACAACGGCACGTGGGGAGGCGGCGGCGCCACCGACTGGGCCGCCGCTGCCGAGCGAGCGGGCAACGCGATCGTGGCCCTGAACCCCGGCTGGCTGATCTTCGTCGAGGGCGTGGCCACCTATCAGGGCCAATCCTATTGGTGGGGTGGCAACCTGATGGGCGCCAAGGACCGTCCGATCGTGCTGAACGTGGCCGACCGGGTGGTGTACTCGCCGCACGACTACCCCAACTCGGTGTACAACCAGCCGTGGTTCGCGGCGCCGAACTTCGGTGCGGCACTGCCGGACAAGTTCGACCAGATGTGGGGCTATCTCTACGAGCAGAACATCGCCCCGGTGTACCTCGGCGAGTTCGGCACTCGGCTCACCGATCCGAAGGACGTCATCTGGTACGAGGCGATCACGTCCTATCTGTCGGGCGATTTCGACAACGACGGCACGATCGACATCCCGGCAGGAACGCAGGACATGTCGTGGACCTTCTGGTCCTGGAACCCGAATTCCACCGACACCGGCGGCGTGCTGGCCGACGACTGGAAGACGGTCAACGACGCCAAAATGGCCTATCTGTCGGCCATTCAGTTCGACTTCGACGAGGGCAGCGCCGGGGTGCTCGCCCGTTTCACGGTGTCGCTCACCGCGCCGTCGACGCAGCCGGTGACGGTGCGCTACGCCACCGCGGATGGAACGGCCCGGGCCGGCGACGACTACGGCGCCGCCACAGGCCTGGTGACCTTTCAGCCGGGGGAGACCACCAAGACGGTGACCGTCGTGGTGTTCGGCGATACCCTCCTCGAAGGCACGGAGAACTTCGTGGTGATGTTGTCGAGCCCGACCGGTGCCTCGATCGGCGATGGCGTCGGGGTCGGCGTCGTGACCGACCGCGCGGTGCTGTGAGCTCTACCGCACCAGCCGGTACCGTCGCTCCGGGCGCCCCACGCCGTACTGCAGACGCAGTTCGACCGTGCCGGTACTCAGGTAGTGCTCGAGGTAGCGTCGTGCGCTGACGCGTGAGATGCCCACCAGCTCAGCGCATTCGGCGGCCGACACCTCGCCGGCATCGCGCACCGCGGCCAACACCAGCTCCCCGGTCTCGGCGCCGAGTCCCTTCGGCAGCACCTTGGCGGCGGGTGTCACCGTCGGGCCGCCGAACAGCGAGTCGATCAGCGACTGGTCCACACCGCTTGCGGACTCCAGCGCGTCGGCCCGTGCCGCGAAGGCCACCAGCTTGGTCTGCAACTGGTCGAATTCGAAGGGCTTGATCATGTAGTCGGCCGCGCCACCGTCCAGCGCGCCGCTGACAGTGTCGAGTTCACGCGCCGCGGTGATCATGATGACCCCGACCCTGTCGCCGTCGGCGCGCAACCGCTGTAGGACGTCGAGCCCGGTCATGTCCGGCAGGTAGACGTCGAGCAGGATCAGGTCGGGGCGGAGCTCGCGCGCTGCGCGCAGTGCCTCGCCGCCCGTTCGCGCCACCCCGACGACGCGGAATCCGTCCACCCGGTCCACGAATCGGCGATGGATCTCGGCGACCATGAAGTCGTCGTCGACGACGAGCACGTCACGCATCGGTGCGCACCGCCTGCAGCCGCACGGTGAACTCGGCGCCGCCGTCGGCGACGTTGCGGACACCGACGGTGCCCCCGTGCGCGGCGGTGACCAGTCGCACCAGAGCCAGCCCGATACCACGCCCGCCCGGTACGTCCGGTTTCGACGTCACTCCGCGCGCGAAGATCGCCTCCCGAAGGTGTTCGGGCACTCCGGGTCCGGTGTCCGCCACGATGATCTCCAGTCCGTCGCTGTCGTCGATCTCCACCGTCACCACGGGTCGCGGCGCTCCGCCCGATACGTCGACGGCGTTGTCGATCAGGTTGCCCAGCAGGGTGATCACGTCGGTGGCCAGCGCGGGCTCCAACGGCGCCAGGTGCGACTCGGGTGTCAGCTCGAGCGCGACGCCGCTCTCCGCAGCCAGCGAGGTCTTGGCGATCAACAGTGCGGCCACCGCCGGGTCCGAGATGCGTTGTGTCACGGCGTCACTGATTTCTGCGCGGCGCCGCGTCAACGTGCCGACCAGGTCGCGCACGGCGTCGTACTCGCCGAGCTGCACCAGGCCCGAGATGGTGTGCAGCTGGTTGGCGAATTCGTGTGTCTGCGCCCGCAGGGTGTCGGTGACGCTCTTGTGCGACGACAACTGGCCCTGCAGCGCAGCGAGTTCGGTGCTGTCGCGCATCGTGGTCACCGTACCGATGCGTTCGCCGCCGCTGGTGGCGGCACGACGGCTCAGTGCGAGCAACCGTGTCCTGGTTGCGATCACCGTGTCCTCGGCCGACTCGCCCGGGATCAGCAGCGCCACCACCGCGGCGTCGATCCCCACCCGATCGACTCGCTTGCCGACCGCGTCGGCCCCGACTCCGAGCAACTCCTGTGCGCTGTCGTTGAGCACGGTGATCTCCCCGTCGGTGTTGACCGCGATCACGCCTTCTCGAATGCTGTGCAGCAACGCTTCTCGGTGATCGGCGAGGCTGGCGATCTCCGCCACCTCCAGACCTCGGGTGTGCCTCTTGATCCGGCGGGACAGCAGGTAGGAGGCGATGAGGCCGAGCGCAGCCCCGAGGCCCAGGTAGATCAGCAGCCGCTCGCCTGCGCCCGAGAGCAGGTCCCACACCGACGGATAGCCCTCGCTGACCGATGCGATGGCGAGCACGTCCCCGTCGGCGGACAGGATCGGCACCTGGCCGATGAGGCTGTGCGTGCCGTCGACGTCCGCATCGCCATACCAGGCCCGCCCCTCGTCGGCGCGGCTGGGCCCGAGGTCCACCCGGGCGCCGACGCGCGACGGATCCGAGGACACCCACACCGTTCCGTCCGGGCCGAGGATCTCGGCGAGGGTCGCGCCCGACAGCGCGACCGCCCGGTCGACCTCCGGGGCCAGGATGCGGCCGGCGAAGGGATCGGCGGGTGCGCGTTCGATGCGTTCCCGCACGATCGGGGTGGAGGCCATGTTCTCGGCCACCGCGATCATCCGCGTCCCCCGTGCCTCCCGGAACTCGCTGGTCGACTGCGCCACCGAGACCGCCCCCACCGCGATCAGCACGACCGCGACCACCATCAGCTGAAACGCCAGGAACTGCGCGGCGAGGCTGCGGGCGAGCGGGATGTTCTTAATGACCAGAATTTCCTTTGCGTTCTTATGCGTGACCTGAATCACTGCCGGGGTCCAGTATTGCTGAGCATCACAATCGACTGACGGAGGACGACATGTTCGCATCGGGCCGGCGTACGCCGGTCGCCGGCATCGTCCTCGCTGTGATCGCCGCGCTGCTGTTCACGGCGTGCGGTGTGACTCGTGGCGAGGACACCGGGCTGCACCGGTTACGCATGATGGTGCCGAACAGCCCGGGTGGCGGTTACGACCTGACCGCCCGCACAGCGGTCAAGATCATGGAAGACGAGAAGATCACCGGCCGCGTCGAGGTCTTCAACGTGATCGGCGCCGGCGGCACCGTCGCGATGGCTCGTCTGATCAACGAAAAAGGCAACGGCGACCTGATGATGATGATGGGTCTGGGCGTGGTGGGGGCGACGTTCACCAACGGTTCGAAGGCCCGTGCCTCCAGCGCCACCGCGCTGGCGAAGATGGTGGAGGAGCAGGAGGGCATCCTGGTGCCGGCCTCGTCGCCGTTCAAGACGCTGGCCGACTTCATCGCGGCGTGGAAGGCGGACCCGGCCAAGATCACCGTCGGCGGTGGCTCGAATCCGGGCGGTCCCGATCACCTGTTCCCGATGGAGACCGCCAAGGCGGCGGGTGTGGACCCGACCAAGGTCAACTACGTGTCCTACGACGGCGGTGGCGACCTGCTGACGGCATTGCTCGGCAACAAGATCGCCGCGGGCACCTCGGGCCTCGGTGAGTACGTCGACCAGATCGAATCCGGTCAGGTGCGGGTGCTCGCGGTCTCGGGCGATGAGCGGGTCGACGGTGTCGACGCACCCACCCTGCAGGAGGCGGGAATCGACCTGACGTTCACCAACTGGCGCGGAGTGCTTGCGCCGCCGGGGATTTCGGATGAGGACCGCGACGCACTGATCAAGGTGCTGGAGGAAATGCACGCGACCGATGCCTGGAAGGAAGCGCTGGTGAAGAACGGGTGGACGGATGCCTTCATGACCGGAGCGCCGTTCGAGGACTTTCTCGAAGAGCAGGATCGCCGGGTGGAGACCACGCTGACGGATCTGGGGCTGGTATGAGCGAGAAACAGGACACCTCGGCGCCGGCTCGTCCGGACTACGCGCAGTACGTCGTCTGCGCGGTGATGGTGATCGTCGGAGCCTTCCTGGTCTTCGACGGGGTGACGATGCCCGGCGGTTACGCCGAGGTGGATCCCGTGGGGCCCCGGCTGTTCCCGATCGCCATCGGCATCGGGTTGCTGGTGATGGCGGTGGTGCTGGCCGTCGCGATTCCCCGCGGCTCCCGCGGCGAGGCCGACGCAGGTGAGGACATCGATCCCGACATGCCCAGTGACTGGCGCACCGTCGGCCTGCTGGTCGGGCTCTTCATCCTGCTGATCGTGCTGGTGGAGCCGCTGGGCTGGGCGATCGCCGGTGCGCTGTTCTTCGCCGGGTGCGCCACCGTGCTCGGCAGCAAGCATTACGTGCGCAACGTCGTGATCGGTGCCGTGCTGGCCGTCGGCACGTTCTACGGGTTTTACTCCGGGCTCGGGATCCCGCTGCCCGCAGGCGTTCTGGATGGGATTCTGTAAATGGGAAACTTCGACTGGCTGCTCCAGGGCTTCGCCGAGGCCGCCACTCCGATGAACCTGCTGTACGCCGTGATCGGCGTGCTGCTGGGCACCGCCGTCGGCGTGCTTCCGGGCATCGGGCCCGCCATGACCGTGGCGCTGCTCCTGCCGATCACCTACAACGTCAGCCCCAGCGCGGCGTTCATCATGTTCGCCGGCATCTTCTACGGCGGCATGTACGGCGGGTCCACCACCTCGATCCTGTTGAACACCCCGGGCGAGTCGTCGTCGGTGATCACGGCGATCGAGGGCAACAAGATGGCGAAAGCGGGGCGGGCGGCGCAAGCCCTCGCCACGGCAGCGATCGGATCGTTCGTCGCGGGGTCGATCGGTACCGCGCTGCTGGCCGCGTTCGCGCCCACCATCTCCCGCTTCGCCGTCACGCTCGGCGCGCCGTCGTACCTGGCGATCATGCTGTTCGCGCTGGTCGCGGTCACCGCGGTGCTCGGCTCGTCGAAGATGCGCGGGTTGATCTCGCTTCTGCTGGGCCTGGCGATCGGCATCGTCGGCATCGACTCGCTGACCGGACAGCCGCGCGCCACGTTCGGCATCCCGCTGCTCGCTGACGGCATCGACATCGTCGTGATCGCGGTGGCCGTGTTCGCGATCGGGGAGGCATTGTGGGTGGCCGCGCATCTGCGCCGCCGTCCGGCGGATGTGATCCCGGTCGGGCGGCCCTGGATGAGCAAGCAGGACTGGGGACGCTCGTGGAAGCCGTGGCTGCGCGGCGCCGCGTTCGGGTTCCCGTTCGGTGCGTTGCCCGCCGGTGGCGCCGAGCTGCCGACCTTCCTGAGCTACATCACCGAGAAGAAGCTCTCCAAACATCCCGAGGAGTTCGGCAAGGGAGCCATCGAAGGCGTCGCCGGACCCGAAGCGGCCAACAACGCCTCGGCGGCAGGGACATTGGTGCCGATGCTCTCACTCGGCCTGCCGACCAATGCCACCGCCGCGGTGATCCTGACCGCGTTCGTGTCCTACGGCATCCAGCCGGGGCCGACGCTGTTCGAGAAGGAGCCGCTGCTGATCTGGACGTTGATCGCAAGCCTGTTCATCGGCAATTTCCTGCTTCTGGTGCTGAACCTGCCGCTGGCGCCGCTGTGGGCCAAGCTGCTGCGCACACCGCGGCCGTACCTGTACGCCGGCATCCTGTTCTTCGCCACGCTCGGGGCGTTCTCGGTGAATCTGCAACCGCTGGACCTGATTCTGCTGTTGGTGTTCGGGTTGATGGGTCTGATGATGCGGCGCTTCGGACTTCCCGTGCTCCCGTTGATCATCGGCGTCATTCTCGGGCCACGCATCGAACGTCAACTGCGGCAGAGCCTTCAGCTCGGTGGCGGTGACTGGGGCAACCTGTTCACCGAGCCGGTCGCGATCGTCACCTATGTCCTGATGGCGTTGTTGCTGCTGGCGCCGCTGGTTCTGCGGTTGATGCACCGCAGCGAGGAGACCCTGCTCGTGGTCGAGGACGACAAGGATCAGAAGGAAAAGGCGGGTCAGCTGTGATCGTCGTGGGGTACACCGCGGACCGGTTCGGCCAGGCCGCGCTCGAGCACGGCATCTCCGAGGCGAAGCTGCGCGACACCGACCTGTTCGTCATCAACGCGACATCCGGTGAAGCCTATGTGGATTCGCGGTTCGCCGGGGAAGCGCAAGTGCATGACGTCGAAGCGCGGTTGAAGGAGTGCGGAGTGGCCTTCGAACTGACGCAGCCGGTGGGTGTCGACGCCGCGGATGAGCTCTTGTCGGCGATGGATCGCGACGACGCGCAGCTGCTGGTCGTGGGCATCCGCCACCGCAGTCCGGTCGGCAAGCTGTTGCTCGGCAGCGTCGCGCAGAAGTTGATTCTGGAATGCCCCAAGCCGGTGCTGGCTGTCAAACCCGCCGAGGACTGACTCAGAACGGTGGAATCGACTCGCGCAGATGCTGTTCCGCCCACGGCGCATTGCGTTGTCGCTCGGCGTCGACGCGTTGTCGACGCGCCGCCGCACGGGTGATCCGCCGCTTCGGCATGGTGAGCCCTGTGCTGCATTTCGGCGGTGGGGTGCCGCGCCCGCTCACCGGTGCGGTGGACTCTGACAGCTCGGGAAACAGCATTCGGCTCCCCGGGTAGCTCGTCGTGCTCTGGCCGTCAGGGTCGGTGACCACGATCGTCCCGTCGGGATACTGCACGGTCGCCCAGCCCGGCCAGAAGGTCTTCAGCAGGTGGTGGTGACGGCAGTAACCGGCCAGGTTCGACGCGCACGTCGGACCCCAGGGGTACGGGATAGGGTGGTCGAGGTCATCGATCGGTCGGATGCAACCCGGGTGGCGGCACGTCAGATCTCGAGCACGCACGAAGTCGGCCAGTGCTTTCGAGGGTCGGTACCGGGGCTCCGGTGGAGCCTTGCCCGGATGTGTCAACGTCGCGATCGTGGCGTTCATCGCGAGGTGCGCGACGACGGCCGCGGGCAGTACCGGACCCCCGATGACGATCCCCGGCGAAGCCGGACTGAACTCGCCGGGGTCTGCGTTCAGATCGGCGACGAGTTGCATGAAGGTGTTGTCGCGCAACGGCTGTGACAGTAGTGGCGGCGATTGACCCGTCAGAGCGCGTCGCTGCGCGGTGAGGTCGCCTGTCCGTGGCTTCCCCGGTGGCGGATCCGTCTCGGCCTCGGGCGCAGCGGCGGTAGCACGGTCGCCTACATCATCGACGGCGTCCTCACGGGCGATGACATGGATGACGACCCCGCCGACCGCAGGTTTGGCAGCGGCGTCACAGTCTGGCTGCTCGCACAGGCACGGCAACCGGTCCCAGCCGAACCCCATCGCGCCCAGCGCGGCCGCCCGGCGCTGATCGAGCGTGCGCGGATCACGATCGCACACAGTGCGGGCCAATAGGTCGGCGCGCCGGTCGAATGCTGCGCCGTCGGTGGCGGTGACGGTCGCATCCACATGAGCGACTCCAGAGGCGTCATCGGTGTGCACGGTGACTCCCGTCGCGCGCGCCGCATCCTCCGACCGGCGCACCGCATACGGGTCGTGGCGCAGCACGAGCGTGTCGATGTCGGCCTCGGTCTGGCTCAGCGACTTCGCACCCCAGTGCCGCAGCTGCTCGGCCAACTCGGCGTCGATCGCCCGCAGCGCAGCGGCGTCCTGCACCAGCGCGGTCCGGTGGCAGATGGTGCGCACCAGCAGGTAGGTGATCAGCCCCTCGGCGAAGACCGCGGCGACCTCGGGGAGCCGATCACGCAGGATGACCGCGTTGGTCAGTAGCGCGTTGACCATCCCACTGGTCAGTGTCTGCGCCGCACCGATCTGCGCACACACAGCGGACCAGTTGTCGCAACGCCATTGCTCTCGTTCGGCCGACCCCGACGCGGCGTAGGCCCGCTCCAGCAGATCGGCCATCGCCGACAATCGCGCTGCGCAGGCGGCGTTCTCGAGCCGCGCGTACGCCCGCAGCCGCTCACCCGGTGTGGTGGCGCTGCTGACGAAATGATCGAACATACTATCGAACCTATGTCGTTCCACTGACTCAAACTTTCTGGCAGGGTCGCCGGAGAATGATGGTGACACGTCCAGAGGGAGTGTCAGATGTCGAGATCGCGGAAGGTGAAGGTCAGCGCCGAGGAGAAGACCCGTTTGGTTCTGGC